>NZ_JACCAS010000002.1:1200000-2400000 GCF_013409255.1 Paraburkholderia bryophila | reverse complement strand
ATAGAAGCTGATCACGACCGGGCCTTTCTCCAGCAGTTCGGTTGAGGAAACCAGCGTGCCGTCCGGATCGGTTAGCGTGAAAGCCGGTGCCTTGTCGCCGGCTCTCAATGCGCGTTCGGCCTGTCCTGATGCGATCAGTTCGGCCGTGGCGCGCTCCATCACCGGATGGATCTCGGGCGGAGCGAAATAAGGCGCCTTGCCCGCTTTGAAGTCTGCCTTGAAGGCGTCGAGTTTGTCTTGCAGTGACATGTTGACTGCTCCTTGCGTAAGCCATGTAGTTGAGTGCCGGGTGGCACGTCGCGGAAACCATGGTCAGGCAATCGCCTTCCACGCAGTAGTCCCCGCGGACACATAACAGCTATTCCCGCAGGGCATACGCACGTGAGGAACCGATCCCGCAGAATCCGGCCGGCGTTTGCAAAAAAATGACGAGCCGCCTGTCAGATCGGCCGCCGTTGCGCGACTAAATCCGACTGCTGGACAACCGGACCGCGTCGCGCGACGCAAGGGCAATCAGGTATGGATATCGATTTCGAGTGCACGATGTGCGGCAAATGCTGTCACGATCTACGTTTGCCGTTGACGGTCAAGGAAGCCTTCGCCTGGCTGGAGCGCGGCGACAACGTGCAGATTATGTGCGAGGCGTTGCCGTGGCTTGAGGAGCCGCCTGCGGACAATCTTCAGGCGGCGCACAAACGTCGTCGTTCGTTTGCCGCGATGAGCGGGTCACTGCCAACACGGGTCGTGGCCATTCTGGCGGCCACGCATGCGGGACCCTGCCCCAATCTCCAGCCCGATATGCGTTGCGGTATCTATGAACAAAGGCCGTTGGTGTGCCGCATCTACCCGGCGGAGATCAATCCCTTCATCGAACTGACGCCAACGCACAAAGCCTGTCCGCCCGAAGCGTGGACGCCTGGATTACCGCCGCTACTGCGCGCAGGCAAGCTGATCGACGCGGACACGTTCGCGTTGATCCAGCAGTCGCGCGAGTCCGATGAGAACGACCTCGCCATCAAGCAGCAGGTGTGTGCGTTGCTGGGTATTGATCAGGCTGCGGTGTCGAATGAAGGCTTTGTTGCGCATTCGCCCGATCCCATCGATCTGCTCGCGGCGTTGCTTCTGGCCAGTAACGAACGCACGGCGCTGACGCAGCCGCCGACGTGGCGTTTCGTGTCCAATCGTCAAACGACTGTCGACGCACTGGTGTCGGTGGGCGCGCTCGGTTCTCTCGTCGAGGCAAACAGTCCGGTGGGATTCGAATACCTCGGGTTTTCGGCGGCATCCGAGTAAAGGACTAGACCGCAATCTCATGTCAAGCGATACCCAGCGCCTGCAATATCGGTAGATGAACCTGAGCAAAGCGGTTCGCTTTCGCGATCATGTCGGCGCCAGATGGAACCGTGGCAGACTGCAGCGCCGCTGGTTCGCGCCCAGCCTGTGAATCCGCACGATCCGCACGCAGCACAGCCTCGGCGAATTCGGCCCATTGCTCCGGCTGCTGCAGGTGGTGCAATCTCGCCAATAAAAAGAGTTGGGCCACACGCGGCATAAAGATGCCCGATCCCGAAATCGGGCTCACCAGAAACTGAACGTCCTCACCATGGCGCGCCTGCTCGCAAATCGCCGCATTCAGCCTCGCCGACAACGGCCGCGCGGCACTGATACGCACGTCGTCCTGGACGTTCAGCAATGCGCCCATGCTGACCAGCAGCGTCACAGCCTTGACGAGCTGCGCAAATGTGACGCCCCGCGCGCGGACGCCGTGTTCGATCTCGGAGAGCGTCGTAGGGCGATGGCTGGACAGCGCGTCCAGAATAGGGCCGTATAAAGCTTCCGGCAGCGTCGTCTCACCGAGCGCGCCGCGCACCTTCAGCGCCACCGCATCTCTCGGCAGCGCCAGGATCACACGATGTGCGCGCAATGCCGCGTCACGCTCATCGTCAGAGAGCGTGCGTGGTTCCTTAACCCAGTAATCGCGCCGCAACGATCGGTTAACACAAAAGTCGCGAGTGGTTTCTCGCAAGCCCGTATCTGCAATAGTCGCTAACAGATCGCGTTGCACCGGCGTGAGATTGATCTCATCAATATGATCGCGATAGTCGGCTGATCCCGCGTAAGTCAAACCCGCCGCCTCTAGCGACGAGGCAACTTGCAGGAATGACATGGGGTGCCAGTCGCGAGCGAAATACTCATGCGCGAGATAATTTGGGTTCGCCTGGGACAACGCGTCGACGCGCTCGGCAAGCAGGGGGTTAACCAACGCGTAGCCCGGCTGCGTCGCAAATACAGCCCGCGCAAAATCGACGGCGGCGCTAATGCGTGCCGGCACAGGCGCTTCGGCGTCCGCGCGGTTGCCCGGTTCGGCTGCGGGATCGACCTGAAAATGCCGCTGCATCAATTCGCGCACGGGCACCATCGCAGTCCACCCTGGCTGGGTGTTGTAGCTCAAATACAGCACGCCACCGGCTTTGAGCTTGCGGCGGATGAACTCGACAATCAGCGCACGATTCTCTGCGGCAATCCAGCTCCAGATGCCGTGCATACCGATGAAATCGAAGTCCGGCAAATCGTCGCGCCGGCAGAACTCCGAAAAAGACTCGCCGAACAATTGCGCAGGCGATTCGGCACTGTCCACGAGTTGCCGTGCGAAGTTTGCGTGAGACGGATTGAAGTCGGTGCCATACCATCGCGTCGCCGACCCTGCCGCGTGAATATTCACACTCACACCGTGGCCAAAGCCCAGCTCGCAAGCGGTATGCACGCTCGGCAACGCAAGCCCTGCCTGGAGCAAAGGAAGTTTCAGGCGTAGTGGATTCAGCTCGTCGCAATAGCCGAAAGTGTAATTAATCGCATCGATGGAACTCGCTTCCCGCTCACTCACGTCTTGGTGCTCGTTCGTTGCACGGGTGCCGCTATCGGCCCCCGTAGATTGTCGAGCCGGCTGTCCGGCGATGCCCAACACAATACCGGCGAGCGGTCTGGAAAGCAAAATTTCCCGGGAGGGATTGAACCTCGAACTAGGCAGCAACGACTGTAAATTCAACCCCTGACTCAAAGCCCAGCGTCGTGGTCGAAAAGCGCGGGTTGCCTTCAAGGTACTGCTTGTAGTACCAGACGGCGTCCTCGGCGGTGTACATGTTGTCGGCAAGAACGATCGAGCCCGGACGTAGCAGACGCTCGATGTCCCGGAACAGATCCAGATACGCATCGGCCCATACGTCCATAAACACCATGTCGAATGTGCCGCCCAGTTCAGCAACGGTCTGGAACACGTCGCCGTCCCTCAGATCGACGTAAGCGTCCACACCCGCCGCGCTCACGTGGGCTCGAAGCTGTGCGCACTTTCCGGGGTCAAGCTCGGTCGCTACAACGATGCCGCTGCCTATCGTGCACAGAGCGTCGGCGAAATACAGCGTGGACACGCCGCAGGAACTGCCGAGCTCAAGAATCCGGGCCGGCCTGTGTGCCAGCACCATGTTGCGTAAAAACTCGCCCATTTCCGGCGTGACGGCTAACGACAGCGCAGTGCCTTGCGAGGATTCGAAATCTTCACTAGTCAGACCATGCGATTCGAGAAATCGGCCGCGCAGTCGAGGCGCAAGCATGTCGTATTCGTCAGCGAGTGTCGTGAACTCCTCGCTCGTGCCGTGGAACTGCGCCCGCGCGCGGGCCATGACTTCCGTCAGGCTCTGTTCGTGAAGTCGTTGCAGAAGTGCCGTGGTGGTCGAAGTCATAGGTTCTCCTTGGGCTCAACCTGGCGGATGAAGTATCCGGAACATGGGGAGACGTTTCAGGAGAACAAATATTTTGGCTGACTTCGAAAATCTTTTGTTTCAGCGGCGGCGCACGCCCCTCAGGCGGACTCACGGCTCGCTGGTTCGCCGAACCATCGCGACGCAGCCAGCGCGGCCTCGTCATGATCCGGAGACGCCTCACCAACCCAGGCGACGAATCCATCAGGACGCACGAGCACCGCGCTCAAGCCGAGCCGCTCCTTAACGTCACTGCCGACGTACGCGATCCGGTCGCTCCAGCGGTTCGCCAATGCCCGAAGCGAAGGACGCGAATCAAAGTCCAGCAACACGCCGCCTCCATTCAAGAGAAGCGGGCCGAGCTTCGTCCCGTCGATCAACTCGAAATCGGGCGCGCTGCGGCCCACGAGCGGATGACTACCGCCGAGGTCGTAGCGCAGCGCCGTGCCCCAAACGCGCTCGGCGAAGTAGGTGGCGCCATCGCGCGTGTCGATGAGATCGCGAATGATGGCTTCGAGCGCACGCGAACTGCGGCTCGGCCGCATGAGCGCAACCTGGGCGCGTGACCAGTCGAGAACCTGCACGCCCACCGGATGCCTTTCGTTCGTGTAGCTGTCGAGCAGACCCGCCGGCGCGTCGCCACGAAGCGTAGCGGCAAGCTTCCACGCAAGATTCATCGCATCGCCGAGACCGAGATTGAGGCCCTGGCCGCCTAACGGCGAATGGATATGCGCAGCGTCGCCCGCGAGCAGCACGCGCCCTTTGCGGTAAGTCGTCGCGTGATAAGCGCGGTCCGTCCAGGTCGTGGCGAGTTGAAGAGCCGTCACGGTGACATCCGTGTTAGAGACACTGCGCAACACCGCCTGCACATGCTCGAGCGTGATCAGTTCGGTTCGATGGAAAGCGCCGCCGTCGAAATCGACCATCGCGATGGTGCCGGGCTTCTGGTAGGTGTACATGCCGGTCGGCGTGTATTGACGCCCTGCCTTGAGCTGATCCGGATCGGCCATCTCGACCTGAACGGAATATCCCGTGAACTCGGGGTCGGTGCCGACGAATTCAAAGCCGCCCACCTTGCGCACCGTGCTGCGGCCGCCGTCACAACCCACGAGCCATCGTCCGCGAAAAACTTCATCGCCCGCGCGAACGGTTACGCTCTCTTCCGACTGGTCGAAGCCGTCGACGCCGAGGCCGCGTCTGGTTTCCGCTCCCAACGCAATCGCGCGAGCGGCCAACACGGATTCGAGGTACTCCATCTCGACCGCCGTGCTCGTGCCGGCTGGCGTCGGCAGACGATACTGCCATGTCGACGTGTCGATGTTGTCGTGAAAGAACTGAATGCCGGCGAAATGGCCGCCCGGTCGGCGCGCCTGTTGCATCCAATGCGCGGCATTCGGCGCGCTGTTGCCCGAGCTATCTTTCGCGCGTTGCGGCGCTTCGATCTCGCTCAATAAGCCGCGACGATAGAAAGCTTCGAGCGTGGGCGCAGACAGACCGCGCAATCCGAACGGCAACCGCTTCAACGGAGAGCTGGGGTTGTCGGCTTGCTCCAGCACTAACACCGAGAGACCCGCAAGGCGCAACTCACAGGCAAGAAAACAGCCGACGGGGCCGGCTCCAGCAATCACGACATCATGCATCAACGTTAAAACTCCTCAAGCGCTCTGGCCGCCACCGTGACCATCGCATCGTCATGACAAAACTGCCCGGCGATGTGCCGGGCAGTTTTGACGGATTCAACCTAGATTTCAGCGTAATCGATACCCGTCAGCGGCCCCAGATGAGCCACTGTGGTGAAGTGCGACTCATGCTTCGTATCGATGTCCAACTCGCGCACGTTGCCGCCCAGATCGGTCACGAATGCGCGCCGCCCCTGTGGGTCCAGCGACACACCAATGCCTTCTTTCAATTCACGGGCCAGTACTTCGCGATCGACCAATCCCGTAGCCGTGATTCTGGCGCGATTGAGTGTATTGCCATCATGCGCATCGTCGCCACGGTCGGTCCAGTACAGCACGCCGTCGTGGTGATCGAGATCGAGGTCGATCGGCTCGGGTAGATCGGCCAACAGACATTCCACATCCGGACGCTGGTCGGGTCGCGCACCGGCAGGCAGCTCGATGCCCGCTCGGAAGATGCGGCCCTCGCCGGCATCCGGCGGTCCTTTCTGCGTCCAATAGACATGCCCATTGGCCTTATCCAGGACGATGCCGACACAATGGCGGGTCGCGTCGGCCGTGTCGTCGGGGAAATTCCCCGTGCGAACGAGTTCCGTCACCTCAGTACCATCCAACCGCGCGCGCATCACGCGCATGCCTTCGCGATCGCACCAGTACAGGTGGCCACTTTCCTTGTCGAGCACGAGTTCTTTCGGTGTGCCGGCCTGACCGGACGGCACCAGCACGCGATGCTCGCTGCCGTCGAGATTCGCGCTTTCGATCGTGCCGTCGTTCGGGGGAACCGCGCCGGAAGCCGGGTCGCCATCGATCAGATGTATGCCGGTTCCCATATTGGTCCAATAGACCACCTGGTCTTCAGCATCGACCTTGATGCCGTCGGGTGTGCGCGTCAGATTCGCGAGAACGACTTCGTGCGAACCGTCGGGCGACAAAGCGATGATCGCAGGCGGACGTGCCTGCAGGACATACAGCGTACCGCCATTCTTCGTAGCCACAGTAAGTACCCTCCATCTGGTCACTGAAAACGTTGCCATCAAGTCGGAATCGATCCGTAAGGTCGCTGCTGCTGGATCGCTTGCGAAAGACTACCTTAGGTTGCCGGCTTCTGCGCTGAACGAAGGCTCAATTGGCGGGGACGTCATGTCGGCGGGTTCTAACTCACCCCTGCTGTGACACCCACTCAACCTCCATCATCCCGATCCCAGGGAGGCACTCCGCCAAACGCTTCAACCAGAAAATCGATCATGACGCGCACTCTCGCGCTCAAGTGCCGCCGACTCGGATACATAGCGAGTATGTCGATCTCGGGCAGACGATACTCAGGCAACACGTGAACGAGTTTGCCGGCACGCAGATCGTTGCCGATCAGGAACGTGGGTTGCCAGATCACGCCCTGCCCGGCGAGCGCAGCGGCGCGTGCCGTATCGCCGTTGTTGGTATGCATGTGACAGTCGACCTTCACCGCGTGAGTCTTGCCGTGACCGTCGATCAGTTGCCACTCGTCGCCGGTGGCCGCATAGGTGTAGCCGATGCAGCGATGCCCGATCAGATCCGCGGGCGAGGTCGGATAGCCGACGCGAGCCAGATAATCCGGCGACGCGCACAGAATGTTTTGCGACGTCGCCAGCTTGCGCGCAGCGTGGCTGGTCGAGCCGGCGCGTGAGATGCGAATGGCGAGATCGTAGCCTTCATCGACGATATCGACGACACGGTCGATCAGCCCCACGTCGAGTTCGATGCCAGGGTGTCGGCGCATGAACTCCGGCCAGAGCGGCGCGAGATACTGAATGCCAAAGCTCACCGGCGCATTGATGCGCAACCGTCCACGCGGTTCGACCGACGCGGACGATACCAGCCCCTCCGTGTCCGCGACATCGTCGAGAATGGACTTGCAGCGGGCGTAAAGCGTCTCGCCGCCATCGGTAAGAGAAAGCGTGCGTGACGTGCGATTCAGCAAGCGCGTGCCCAGGTGCGCTTCCAGTTCACTCACATAACGGGTGACGTTGGCGGGCGAGGTGCCGAGCGCGTCCGCTGCGCGCGCGAAACCACCGCGGCTCACCACCGTCACGAAGACTTCGAAAGCGCGCAGGCGGTCCATACCCTTCTCCTATCATTCACAAAAGCTGAACGATAGGACCATGTTTTAGGCCTTTCGACAATCAGGACTGAAGCCTATATTCCTTTCACGGTCAACGCACAAGGCACTGACCAACGAAAGACACCGGAGATTAAACATGCAACGCTTGACAGGAAAAGTCGCCATCGTCACGGGCGCCAGTGCGGGAATTGGCCGTGCTACGGCAAAGCTGTTCGCCAAGGAAGGCGCCAAGGTGGTCATCGCGGCGCGCCGTGCGACGGAACTTGAAGCGCTCGTCGCGGAGATCGTCAGCGAAGGCGGCGAAGCGGCGTATCTGGCCGGCGACGTGCAATCTGAGGACTTCGCAAAGGCACTGGTCGCGTTCACCGTGAGCCGTTTCGGCCATCTGGATATCGCCTACAACAACGCCGGTACGCTCGGCGAAATGGGGCCCACCACCGGTATTTCCGAAGCCGGCTGGAATGCCGCGCTGGCCACCAATCTGACCAGTGCCTTCCTGGGCGCGAAGCATCAGATTCCCGAAATGCTGAAGCAAGGCGGCGGCTCGATCATCTTCACGTCGACGTTCGTCGGTTACTCGTTTGCGTTTCCCGGCACCGCCGCCTACGCGGCGAGCAAAGCCGGATTGATCGGCTTGACCCAGGCGCTCGCCGCCGAGTACGGCGCGCAAGGTGTGCGCGTCAACGCGGTATTGCCGGGCGCCGTGGACACGGAGATGTATCGCGGCATGAACGATACCCACGAATCGCAAGCCTTCGTGACTGGACTGCATGCGCTCAAGCGGGTGGCGAAGCCGGAAGAACTGGCACGCTCGGTTCTTTATCTCGCGTCGGACGACTCGTCTTTCGTGACCGGTACGGCTTCACTCGTCGATGGCGGTGCATCGATTACCCGGACTTGAACCTGCTGGGCGTGATAAAGAGCAATTACTAGACCCAGGCCGGCATCAAGCCGGCTTCTCTTTACCTCCTCGATCAATGCCTATAATGACCTCGCACTCGAATAAGGCGTTCGCGCACAAGGTCATCAGACCGGCGCAACCGTAAAAGAAAACAGACTCGGGAATGAGGGGTAAAGATGCAAGATAACCAGCGGGGGACACTGCAAGCGGCTCCAGGTCGAGAGCTTTTCGTGCCGCGACTCCTTATCGGCATTTTCCAGGGATTAGTACTGTATCTGCTCATGAACGCTGCGCACAATCGCAGCGGCATCGCAACGATCCCGCTTCTGTTCTTCCCGCTGCTTCTCGTTACGCTCTTCACTCCGCCGGCGTTTATCCTCGGCCTGCAACAAATTCGGCGTGCTCGGCTCGTGTTGTGGCTCGCCGTGTTCGCCGCAGTTGTCGCGATCCTTGGCTATCACGACGCGTGGCGATCGGCAGGCGTCGAGCTGGTCGGCATGCAGCCGTACGGCCGCACCGGAGGCTCGCTGCCGTCAATGACAGTGACCTTCCATAGCGGCATGATTGTATTCATCGCTTATTGCCTCGTGCTCACCGGCGAGACCGCGAGGTCGTGGTTTGCTCCGTACGAGTCTTACTTCGAATTCAGCTGGAAACTCGGGCTTCAGGTTTGCCTGTCCGGATTGTTCGTCTGTGCGCTCTTTCTGGTGCTCTGGCTGGGCGCCGCGCTCTTCCTGTTGCTGAAGCTGCATTTTCTCGAGCGACTGCTGCGCGAATCGTGGTTCAACATTCCCGTCAGCGCGATGGCGTTCGCGTCGGCGCTGCACATTACCGATGTGCGGCCGGACATCATTCGCGGCTCGCGTACGCTTGTTCTGTCGCTGCTCTCGTGGCTGCTGCTGGTCCTTGTGGTCATCGTCGGCGGATTCCTCGCGTCCCTGCCGTTCACCGGGCTCGGATTGTTATGGGCCACGCGATCCGCCACCTGGATCCTGCTCGGCGTCGCGGCGTTGAAAATCGTCCTCGTCAACGTTGTTTTCAAGGGTGGCCCAGGGTCCAATCCCGCACCGCGCGTGCTGCGCGTCTGCATGAGAATCGCGTGTCTGATGCTTCCGGTGCTCGTGGTACTGGCAACTTACGCACTCGCGCTGCGTATCGACCAGTATGGACTCACGCCGCCGCGCATTCTGGCCTGTGCAGGAACGTTCGTGGCTTACTTCTACGCGATCGGCTATGCATGGGCGGCGTTTTCTCGCGACGACACGCTCGCCAGAATCGCGCCCGTGAATGTAATCACGGCGTGGATATCGGTCGCTGTTCTCATTGCTGTATTCACGCCGTTGGCGGACCCGGCACGTCTGTCAGTCGACAGCCAGATCGACCGTCTCCTCGCGAACAAGATCGCGGCCGAGAAATTCGATTACGACTTCTTGCGGTACCGATCGACGAGATACGGCGTGCAGGCGCTCGTGCGCCTGCAAGGGGAGACAAATACACCGAATGCCGCGACCATTCGTGAACTGAGCACGCAGGCCGCACGTCAGCCTGCTCGAAGCACGTTGGGCGTAGCCCAACCGGATGCCGCGACGCTCGCCCTTACCATCGTGTCACGTACGCCGGGGCAGTCGGTTCCCGCGTCATTTCTCTCGACGGACTGGGGGCGGGTCACGCGAAAGTGGATGCTCCCAACCTGCCTGAACTTTGGCGCGATAAAGTGTGACGCTTACCTCGTCGACCTGACCGGCGATCATAAAACCAATGTCGTGCTCTTCCAGAACGGCGGAAATATTGGATTCGTGTTCGACCAGGCCAGCGACGGAGGTTGGGCGTTGCTGGGCAAGTTCTCGATTGCTCCGGACTGCGCCGCGTTTCGCGATGCGTTGGCGAAGGGGACGTTTCAGCTCGTTGAACCGCGACTGCGAGACATTCAAGTCAACGGTCAACGCGTCGAAGTAGAGACGACGCCGACGCTTGGTGCAGCCTGCTCGAGATAGCAGGTCCTGGCGTACACAGGTTACCTCTCGAGCAAGCGGCAGTCGTCTCTCCGTTTCGGCGGAACGTCAGTCGAGATAGGCGGCTTCGCCGTGCAACTCGGTATCGAGTCCGCGCTCCTCGGCTGCGGCATGGACCTTGACCGGCGTCGCGCGATCGATCAACCACAGCATGGCCCAGGTAAACACGAACGCCCAGACACCGGATACGACTACCGCCACGCACTGTTTAAAGAAGAAATCGACGCCGCCGAGCAAGAGTCCGTCGGCACCGTTCGGATTCCACGCCTTCGATGCGAATACCCCGAGCATGATCGTGCCGATCAAGCCGCCGACGCCGTGCACGCCCCACACGTCGAGCGCGTCGTCGAGGCCGAGCCGGTTTTTCAGGGCGACGGCGTAATAGCAGACCAGTCCCGCGATAATCCCGATGATCGACGCTGTGCCGAGCGACACATAGCCGGCTGCGGGCGTGATCGTCGCAAGACCCGCCACCGAGCCGGTCAGCAAGCCGATGAACTTCGGTTGCCGGGCGTTCAGCCATTCGATCACCAACCAGGTGACGGCGGCAAACGACGCGGCGACGTCGGTATTAAGAAACGACGAGGCCGTAATGGCGTCGACGCGAAGTTCGGAGCCGGCGTTGAATCCGTACCAGCCGAACCACAGGAGGCCCGTGCCCAATGCAATGAGCGGTACGTTATGGGGTTTGTGCGTCATCACGTGGCGGCGGCCCACGTAGAGCACTGAAGCCAGCGCGGCGAAACCGGCGGTGTTGTGCACCACGATACCGCCCGCATAGTCGAGAACGCCCCACTTCGCGAACAGGCCATCCGGACTCCAGACCATGTGCACGAACGGAAAGTACACGAGCACGAGCCAGCCGGTGAGGAACAGGAAATAGGCCTTGAAAGTTACACGGTTGGTAAATGCGCCGGTGATCAGCGCGGGTGTGATGATGGCGAACATCATCTGATAGGCAACGTGAACCACGAGCGGAATACCGGCGTCGTTGCCCGTGTACATTGTCTGCAAGGTAATGCCGCGCAGGAAGGCGTAGTGAGTCGGGTCGCCGATGATGCCGTGCCAGCTCGGACCGAAACACATGGAGTAGCCGAACGCAAACCAGAGCACGGTAGTCCATGCGAGCGAGATGAAGCTCTGCATCATGATCGACAGCACGTTCTTGCGTTCAACCAGACCGCCGTAGAAGAACGCAAGCCCTGGCGTCATCAACATGACCAGGCTCGCGCAGAGCAACATGAATGCAGTATTGCCGACGTTGATCGGCATCGTTCCGGAAAGCACTGATCGTCTCCTTGATTGTCATTGCGATGGCGGACCGGACAATCGTGTTGGACCGTATCGTGGGTCGCCACTGCACTTTTCGCCGCGACGCTGATCGTTCGCCATCGGGTTCTAGCGGCTGCCGAAAAATATTCCCGCACGAGTCGAGGCGCAATACACGCGAGCGATATAGTGAGATTCGCGGGATCGTTATGGCGACCGCCAGGCAAGACGCCGAGCGATAAGCGGGCGGGTAAACGACGAGCCGGAGATTACTTCGGATAAAGCTTGTTGAAAGGCTCTATTTGAGGACTCGTAAGGCAAAAGAATGGATCGCGACGCTTGTCGTGTCTGTCGTGTCCGAACCTGATATCAATGACGGAGATGAAAATGGGAGAAGAGTCTGGGTGTCCGTTGACGCCACCGCTTGTCGTCAACGTCGCCGACGTTAAGGAAATCGAGCAAATGGAAGGCGATCACTGGGGAGGCGCATGGAAGCCCCTAACGCCGGCTCTCGACGCGAGCCCGGGGCGTCTCGGCGCCAACCTGTCACGCGTGCCACCGGGCAGGACGGCGTGCCCTTTTCACACGCATGCACGAGAGGACGAGGTGTTCTTCGTGCTGTCCGGTCGAGGCATCTTCCGCCACGGCGATACCGTGCAGGAAATCCGGACGGGCGACTGCATTTCTTGCCCGGCGGGCACCGGCGTCGCTCACCAATTGGCGAATCCATTCGACGAGGACCTTGTCTACTTCGCGGTCGGTTTGAATGATCCGCATGAGGTCTGCACCTATCCGGACAGCGGCAAGGTGATGATCCGCAGCCTGAAGACCGTCGGCCGATTGACGGAGGCGCCGTATATGGACGGAGAACCGGACAGGCCGAAAGTACTGGATCTGGCGCAATCGTTCGTTGCGGGGTGGGAAAGAGCGGAGGCGGAGAGGGTTAGTGGATATCTATAGAATCGCTGTCAGGCAATGTCGAACGCTCGTGGGACGATTGCGTGACAGCGAACTATCGTATCCTCGCGTTTCATTCGCGACGGGGGCAATCCTGTGCCGATAACCGAAGAAGTGAAACTATACGGAGCCGCGTGGAGTGTCTATACGCGGATTGCCCGGCTTGCACTGGAAGAGAAGCGAGTCAATTACGGCTTGATAGAGATAGATGTATTCGCCGAGACCGGTGTTCCGCAAGAGTATTTGAAGCGCCACCCGTTTGGCCGCATTCCAGCTTTCGAGCATGGCGATTTCCGTCTCTACGAGACGGCGGCGATTGTCCACTACGTCGACGAGGCTTTCCCCGGATGCGCGCTCCTACCGGCAGATCCGAAAGCCCGCGCGAGGGCAAACCAGATCGTTGGGATACTCGACGCCTATGCGTATCGAACGCTCGTTTGGGAAATATACGTCGAAAGCGTCGTTTCGATTCGTGAAGGCCGACTCGCGGATGAACAGAAGATCGCCGCGGCGCTGCCGCGTGCCGCCGTATGTTTGTCGGAATTGACCCGGCTGTCCGATGACAGTGAGTTCCTGATCGGCAATAGCGTAACCGTGGCCGACCTGTACGCCGCTCCAATCTTCGCCTGCTTCACCCAGGCGTTTGAAGCTGTTTCGTTAATGGAAGGATGCGAAAAACTGAACCGCTGGTGGCAACGATTCGCCATCCGCGACAGCATGTACCGAACACAGGCATGACCCGACAAGTGTGAAGCGGTCCAGATGCCGCAAAAAAACCCATTGCTATCGACCTCACGCCATGAGCGAAGAGCGCATGCCTTCAGCGCGGTTCTCAATCCGGCCGCGTGGCCGCTTAACATAGTGACCTAACCCGCTACGTACTCAAGGTGTTCTTTCATAAGCGACACGCCGGTTCGCCAGCGCACGGCTGGATGCGTGAACAGATGGTTTCTGCGTTGAGCGCATTACCGAACGCGGCAAGAACAAGCTGACCGAAAGGCAAAGAACGCCTACCTGATCGTGAGCGTCTTTCCAACGCGCCTATGCCCAGGTTGTGATGGATGCGGCTGATTCTTTAGACGAGAGAAATCGGTTCCGGCACGCCTTCTGGCACACCACAATTCAGACCGTGGGGAACGACAGCCGGGACACCGGACGGGCTGTTCATGCCAATCATTGCACTGTGTTCATAGGCAGTGTTCTGTCGAGAGCAGTTCGGCAAGCGCTGGCTCGGGCGCCCGGTTTCAATGTAGCGGGTGTGTTTGTCCGTGCTCGCGACGGCGCGGTCTTCCTGAGCGGGACGGTGCATAGCGCCGATCAGATCCGCCAGGCCGAGCAAATTGCGCGAACCGTCCCGGGCGTACTGGTCGTGTCGAACAAGCTGACCTTGTGGCACGGCGGGAACGGCTAAGCGCCCCCGTTGCGGTGCGCAGTCGTCGCGCGGCGGATGACGGTTGCAGTTCCTGCTTCCCACGCTACATGCTATTGCGCCGCCCATGCGGTGGCTCGACATCTATGCGGCGATCGTTAGCGAAGCGCAGCCGCCACCGCCTCGTCAATTTGCAGCGCAAAGCGCGCTTCAACATCGGGCACCGTGAAGCCAATCGACAGTTCCAGATACGCGTCACCTAGCACCAACTGAACGAATGTCGCTGCCCGCAATGCAGCAGTCGATTCATCAAATTGCTTTCGCAGAATTTTAGCGGCGAAGGCGCGCACGACCTTTGCACCGTTTTCGTAAAACACCTGACCGAGTTCCGGAAGACGCTCGGCCTCAGCAACGATGGCCCGGTAAAGCCGCAGGTAATCCGGCACGATAAGGCTTTGTGCCAACACCCATCCCAACTCGCGCAGCTCGACTTCGGGTGACTCGTCGGATCGCTCGCCCTGAGCGCTGACAAGCACGCCCCCCACCTGAGCGCACATCGAGCTCACCAGACCAACGAAGAGCGCCTCCTTCGACTTGAAGTGGCGGTAGACCGTCTGCTTGCCGACGCCAGCGGCCGCGGCGACATCGTCCATCGTTGCGAGGCCGAAACCCTGGCGTAAGAAAACGGTTTTCGCACCGTCGAGGATGGCGGACCGCTTACGGCGTTGCAGCGGGCTCAGGTCTGGGAGAGAGGACGTGTTCATCCCCCGATAAATAACAGATCGCCGGGCAGTTGACAAGACTGGCCAGTCTCGTTTAGATTTGCGGAAACGAGACTCATGAGTCTCGTTCTTATGACTTATCGACTTCGCAGACACTCATCGAGGAAAACGCTATGGAACTGTTCATGACAGGTGGCACGGGCTACATCGGGCAAGCGGTCGCGCGCAAGGCAATCGGCCTCGGCCATCAGGTGACGGCGCTGGTGCGTCAGGAGCGCTCGGCGGCCGCCAGCGCGCTGGCACGTCTCGGCGTGAAACTGCATGGTGGCGACTTGCGTGAGCCACAGTCTTTCGCGGCGGTTGCCGGTGCCGCTGATGGCGTGGTGCACGCCGCCTCGACCAACGACGCCTCGGCCGCTACTGCCGACAAGGCCGCCGTTGAGGCGATGCTGTCGCATTTGCGTCCGGGCGCGGCGTTTGTCTATACGTCGGGCACGTGGGTCTACGGCAATACGGAAGGCGAATGCGCGACTGAAGCAACGGCGCTGAACCCGACACCGCTAGTTGCCTGGCGGCCGGCCGTGGAGCAACACGTGCTGGCGCTCGCAGCACGCCGCTCGATTGCCGCGGTGGTTCTCAGGCCGGCGATGGTGCACGGCTACGGTGGTGGTGTCTTCGGCATGCTTGCCGGTATGGCCCGTCAGGCCGGCAGTGTGAGAGTCGTCGGCGATGGTCGCAACCACTGGCCTGCCGTGCACGTCGACGATCTCGCCACGGCCTATCTGAGCGCGGTGGAACGGGCGGCAAGCGGAGACGCTCGAGTCACGGGACAGATCTTCAACGTAGTTTCGGAAGATGCCGTTGCCGTCGCCGAAATGGGCGAAGCGATTCGGGTCTCAGTCGGTGCCGATCGCGTCGAATTCTGGCCGCTCGACGATGCTCGCCAATCCTTTGGGCCATTTGCCGACGCACTGGCGCTCGACCAGACGGTAAGCGGCCAGCAAGCTCGGCGAGTTCTTTCCTGGGAACCTGTCGGCCCTGGCCTGATTGCGGACCTCTCGGTACAGACGCACTTTCAGCAAGGCAACGGAGCATGACGATGGCATTAAACACTGCATCTTTCGGCTCGATTCTCGCGACGATCCTAGCGGTTCTGTTCGCGGTGGCTGGGGTGGTCAATCTCGCGGGACGCGGCGCGGTGAAGCGCGATTTCGCACGCTGGGGTTACCCGGCATGGTTTCATTTGCTCTGTGGCACTCTCGAACTGTTGAGTGCGGCGCTTCTCGCTGGACAACAAACCCGAGTCTTAGGCCTGGCGTTGGCCGGCGCGATCATGGTCGGCGCGCTTTTCACGTTGGTGCGAAATCGGGAACCGTTCCGGCATCTCGCCCCGGCGCTGCTCTTCTCGGCGCTCGTGGTGGTGACTGTGGCGGTCCGTGGTTGAAGCTCGGTTCCCACTACGCGAGTGAACCCGGGGCGCTAAGCCTGGAATCCACATTGCCCACCCGCCTTCGACAGGATTGGGGCTCGCAAGACGCCAGCCGGGCATTCGTTTGAATTCCGGCTGGCCGTCCGTACCGATTAGTCGCCCAGATATTCCGGCTCGATCTGGATGTTCTTCTCCCCGGCAGCTTTCTTCTCCCAGTATCGCTTGACCCAATTCTCGAAGGTCTTGCCGGCGGCCGTGTCCTTGCCCGTGAACGTAATGGAGCCGATTTGCGCGTACGGGATGGTTTCCTTGGTCTGCTTGCCGGTCGGAATGATCCGCACGAAGCAGTCCTTGAAGGCCGCGCCGTACTGGCGGTCGTACAGATAGCCCGCGACAGCCGAGCCGTCCTTGCGGGTGATCGTGACGTCGCCACGGTAGTCGAAGGCCTTTTCCATCGCCTCGCGCACTTCCGCTTCGGTCGTCAGTTCAGGCGTCCAGCCTTCGAGTTTCTCGTGTGCCGTGCCGGGGGCGTTCTCCATCTCATCCGGAGCGATTGCCTTGACCGGTTGCGCGACGGCCTGGACTTCTTCACTCTTCGCGGCGTCGGCGCGCTGCGCCTTCGGGATGAACGTAATCGGCATTTCGTGCGTGGTTTTCTTCCAGCCGGCGAGAATCTCGGTCGCCTCGCGATCTTCATAGCGATCGAACAGCATGGCCTTGACCGTCTGGAACATGCCCTTGAACGAACCGAACGTGTAGTTCACGCCGCTCGCCTCGTAACCCGAATGCACCATGCAGTTCGCGCATTTAGGATTGCCGCTTTCGGTGCCGTATTCGGACCACTTCACGCTTTCCATCAGTTCGTCGAAGGTGTCGGCGTAGCCGTCCTGAAGCAGGTAACACGGCTTTTGCCAACCGAAGATGCTGTACGTCGGCATGCCCCACGGCGTGCAGGTCAGCTCCTTCTTGCCCATCAGGAATTCCATGAACATCGGCGACGCGTTGAAGCGCCAGCTTTTCTTCCGGTTCGACAGGATCGAGCGGAACAGCTTTTTCGAACGTGCGCGGCCGAGGAAGTGCTTCTGGTCCGGTGCCTTGTCGTACGTGTAGCCGGGCGACACCATCATGCTTTCGACGCCCGCTTCCATCATTTCGTCGAAGTGCAGGCGCACGCTGTTCGGATCGGCGCCGTCGAACAGGGTGGTATTAGTCGTGACGCGGAAACCCGCCGCCACGGCCGCACGCACGCCTTCCATCGCGATGTCATAGCCGCCTTCGCGGCACACGGCAAAATCGTGATGCTCGCGCTGGCCGTCGACGTGAACCGAGAACGACAGGTACTTGCTCGGCTTGAACAGGTGCAGGTTCTTCGCGAGCAGCAGCGCGTTCGTACACATATAGACGTACTTCTTACGCGCGACGAGGCCGGCGACGATCTCGGGCATCTGCGGATGCAAAAGCGGTTCGCCGCCCGGAATGGCGACCATCGGCGTGCCGCATTCCTCGACTGCCTTGAAGCATTGCTCCGGCGTAAGCTCCGACTTCAGGACGTGCGCCGGATATTGAATCTTCCCGCATCCCGCACACGCGAGATTGCAGCGCATCAGCGGCTCGAGCATGAGGACGAGCGGATAGCGCCGACGCCGCATCAGCTTCTGTTTCAGGACGTAGGTAGCGACCGTCCAGGCCTGCGAAATTGGGACTGCCATGTTGCAAATACTCCTCGGTAACCGGTGACTCGACGGGCAACGCGCAACGGTGGTCAGTCTAATGCCGGGGGCCCGATTGGGGGTGCGATCATGGGCCAAAGACTCTTCCGTCGCGTCAATTGTCGACTTTGGGCGCAATGATCGCACAATCTGGGCAGGGAGGTCGGCCATCGCATATTGGATCGCTCTGCATCGCCTGCCTGGCCGCGACACTCGCGGGCAAGGGCCGAGGCTATAAATGGCCGTTTCAGACGGTCAAGACCACCCCTTGTGGGCCGCATGCGGTCTGTCGTCGGACTCCGGGGGCGGCCAGAAGGCGACGTTCGACTCTTTCGACAAAAATATGAATACAAGAAACGAAAAGGAAACTGATGCTCAATATTTGTTTACCAAAAGCCTACTCAGGATCACTTTTTTCGCTGCATTAATTTGTCCGCGTCCATTTGCGCGCTGTGAATATTTTTGAATCGTCGCCAATCGACAGGATCCGTTCGGGAATCGCAAGTCCCGCAAGGCCCTCCGATACGCAGCGGTGTTGCTGGAATTCCAGGAATCGGTTATAAAAATATCTCCGGGCCACAAGCTGGAACAGTCGTTTTCTCCCATCTACCTTAGGAGGATGCTATGTCACCGTTAAACGTAACGATGCTCTGACCGCCGCAACGGCGTCCCTGTCTACCAATCGTTCCCGCCTCAAGCGCATGTGTCATTGCGCACAGCTTTATCCGACCGCCTCCGCACTATCATCAGGTCTGTTCGTCGCCGGTCTTCGTTGCTGGCTCTTCCCTCCGTCGCCCGATATGGCCGCCGCTCGCGTCATTGCACGCCGTTTCCGTTAGCCAGTTCAAATCCTGCTGACGACGGATGTGACCGCGTGCGATCCGCTCCACGTTCCTGAATATCGTTCGCCCCGTTTGCCCTTTTGACCTGCACTGCACTCGCTCGCGTTGAGGGTTGCCATGTCATTGCGCAAACGTGGACGCGTCGTTTCCCCTATCTGTTCGGACGCACCATGAAGAGCCAACCATTTTCTCCAGAATCGCCGCGGCCACCAACCCACCGTATTCCCGACAAGCCGAAACTCGAAGGGCTCGAAACGCGGTGGACCCTGCAGTGGGAAAGCCAACGCACGTACGCGTTCGATCGCCATGCCGAACGTGACGCCGTTTTTTCGATCGACACGCCGCCCCCCACTGTTTCAGGTTCGCTGCATGTCGGCCACGTGTTCAGCTATACGCATACCGACATCATCGCGCGCTTCCAGCGCATGAGGGGCAAGACGGTTTTTTATCCGATGGGTTGGGACGATAACGGCCTGCCGACGGAACGGCGTGTGGAGAACTACTACGGCGTGGTTTGTGATCCAGAAGCTGCTTACGATCAGGACTATCGCGCGTCTCATGTCGCGCCGTCCGAGCGATCATCGTTTGCCCGGATTAGCCGGCGCAACTTCCTTGAACTATGTCATCAGTTGACGAAGATCGATGAGATTGCGTTCCGCGATCTGTTCATTCGCCTCGGCATTTCAGTTGACTGGAGCCTCGCCTATGCGACGATCGACGAACGTGCGCAGCGCACCAGTCAGCGTGCGTTGCTGCGGAATCTGCAACGCGGCGAACTCTATAGCCAGCAGGCTCCGTGTCTTTGGGACGTGACATTTCAGACGGCCATTGCACAAGCCGAACTCGAAGATCGCGATATCGCGAGCGCCTATCATGATCTTCGTTTTGTCGACGCCGACGGCAGCGGCGTGATGGTGTCGACCACCCGGCCGGAATTGCTACCGTCTTGCGTCGCGCTGGTTGCGCATCCCGACGACGAGCGTTTTCGTCCATTGATCGGCGGGCGGGTCCGCTGTCCGTTATTCGGCATGGACGTGCCCGTGATGACGCATCCACTCGCCGACCCGGCCAAAGGAACGGGGCTCGCGATGATCTGCACGTTTGGCGATCTCACGGACGTGATCTGGTGGCGGGAACTGAATCTGCCGACTCGCGCCGTTATCGGCAAGGAGGGTCGCATGGAGCGCGGCGCGCCGGACTGGATTGAATGGCCGGAGGGTCGCTCGTCGTACCTGCAAATCGCAGGCTGTACCGTCGAGGAAGCACGTCGCCGGATCGTCGGGATGCTGGCAGCAAGCGGCGACCTGATCGGTTTGCCACGTCCGCTTACGCACGCCGTCAAGTTCTTCGAGAAGGGTGACCGTCCGCTTGAGATTATCGCGACGCGCCAATGGTATCTGCGCAACGGCGGCCGTGACCCGGCGCTACGCGATGAACTGCTGAGGTCAGGTGAAGCGCTTCGCTGGTATCCCGGTTTCATGGGGAGCCGCTACGCGAACTGGGTCGGCGGTCTGAACGGAGACTGGCTCATCAGCCGTCAACGGGTTTTCGGCGTGCCGATTCCCTTGTGGTATCCGCTCGATTCGCAAGGTCAGCCTGACTTTGGCGCACCAATCCGCCCGGACGAGTCGACGCTGCCGATCGACCCGCAGTCACACGTTCCACCGGGATTCGCTGAACATCAGCGGGGGCAACCCGGCGGATTCATCGGCGAAACCGACATCATGGACACGTGGGCGACAAGCTCGCTGACACCCCAGATCGCAGCGCGCTGGGAAGAGACGGACGACTGCTTCGAGCATGTGTTTCCTATGGATCTTCGCCCGCAGGGGCACGACATCATCCGGACCTGGCTGTTCTCGACTGTCGTCAGGTCGCATCTGGAAACGAAGCAGTTGCCGTGGAAAAGCGCGATGCTGTCCGGTTGGATCCTGGATCCTGACCGGAAGAAAATGGCGAAGTCGAAGGGAAACGTGGTGACGCCAACCGCGCTGCTCGACGCACACGGATCCGACGGCGTTCGCTACTGGGCGGCATTGGGACGTCCGGGCATGGACGCTGTCTTCGACGAAACGCAGATGAAGAACGGCCGGCGGCTGGCGTTGAAGCTGTTGAATGTGTCGAAGTTCGCGCTAGGCTTTGCGCGTGCTCCCGACGGCATTCTCACCGAGTCGTTAGACCGCGCCATGATTGGGCGTCTCGCGAAGATCGTCGAACTCGCTACCACGGCGCTTGCCTCGCTCGACTACAGCAAGGCAATCGAGCAAACGGAAGCCTTTTTCTGGTGGTATTGCGACGACTATGTGGAACTGGTGAAGAGCCGGGCACATGGCACAGGAAGCGGTGCGGCGTCCGCTCATCGGGCGCTCGCGGAATCCCTTTCGGTCCTCCAGAGGCTGTTCGCGCCGTTTCTACCGTTTGCTGCGGAGGAATGCTGGTCATGGTGGAACGGACTGTCTATTCATCGCGCTCCGTGGCCGGACGTCCGCTCGATCGAAGCGCTTGCCGGACCGGAGGAGACCATTGCGACGGTCGACGTTGTCTCCGATGTTTTGCGGGAGATTCGCCGCGTCAAATCGGAATCGAAGCTGTCGATGAAAGCGGGTATCGCCCGCTTAATCGTCAGCGATTCCGCGCAGCGGTTAGCGCTTTTACAATCCGTCCAGCACGACTTGTGTAGTGCCGGGCAGGTTGATCAGATCGAAATGACTGCGTCGGAGTCCTTTCAGGTCAGCGTAACCCTTGCTTAGAAAATGCACTCGGTGCCTCGCGCGGCGCTCGATGTGTAAAACGCAGGATTGAACCTCGCCGCTTATCGCTATTGCCCGTTGTCCGGGCCACCACCGGTCGGCAAAAAAAATGGCACCTTCACCCGTCAACAGGGCGCAATCAAGATTTCGGCACCCGGATACGACTGATCATCGACGAACCCGAAAGACCGAACAGCAGCGTCAACGGATGGAGCGTGCCGCCTCGCAACTGAACTTCGCCAAACCACATGTTCGAGCCGATCGCATTGAACCAAGCAGCAATCACCAACATCAGCACGAGAACAATCGACGTGGCGATAGGCGTTCCCTCGAAGTAGGATACTTTGCCGGTTTCGAGCGATAGCTCTTCCGCCGTCACGTTATAACGGGCCAGTCTCGACACGCCGCAGGCCACGAAATAGACGAGCAGGTATCGGTCGTACAGCCCTCTCATGCCGCCCCCATAACCGATGATGGCGGGCGCTACGCCGAACGAGATCACATCGGCAAGCGAGTCCAGCTCCCGTCCCAACGCCGACGACTTCTGTCGCCAGCGGGCGATTCTTCCGTCAAGAATATCGAAAACCAACGCGGCGAAAATCAGAGCCGCTGCGTAATACACGTGCAGAACGTCAGCGGTTACGATGTACGAAATGATCGAGAAAAGGGCACTCGTACCGCGGTCTCCGCAACCGAACTGGAACAGTCATGCTCACCTGCCGCCCCCACTTAACCTCACCAACAACCCCACAAACACAGCCGGAATATTTCGACGGGTTACGCCCCATGACAGCACCAACGGCACCCGCCCACCCACCTTACCTCTCCCGTTACGCCCGAAACATTCCCCAATAATCAGTCAATTGTCGCGCCCCGCCCTCGCCTGCTGTAATACGCCCCTACCAAGGCACACCGGGCGGCAAGATGGACGATCAGCCGGGCAACGACGATGCAGCGATCGCCCAATGCGTAGCAGACGTACACGGTGAACGGCCGCTGCGACTCGAGCGCCAGGCGTTCGCCCATAGCGGCAACGCGGTGTACCGCGCTCATATGCCCGGCGGTCGTTCACTGGCGGTGCGCGTCAGCCCCAAAGCGCAAACGTTTTTGCACACCGGTGCGAATCTCGCCACACTGCATGGCCTCGGCCTGCCGGTGCAGACCGTGCTCTCGCAAGGCACCACGCCCGCCGGTGGCGATTTCGTCGTGCTCGACTGGCTGCCCGGCCGCGATCTCTTCTACGTCTTCGACTCGCTCGATGCCAGGCAAACCGAACGGATTGCCGAAGCCGTGATCGAAATCCAGTGCCGGGTGGCGCAACAACTGCCGGCCACCGCGCAGGGCAGTTTCGGCTGGACCGCAATCGGCGCTCGTGCGCCCCGTGCCCGCTGGACGGAAATCTTCGACGAGCCTACGCCGATTGCATCTCACGTCGCGACACTCGCGCGCGCGGATGCCACGCCGCTCGATCGCTTCCGAGCGCGACTCGGCCTTGTGCGCGCCTCGCTCGAAGACTACTTCGACACACTGCGCCCGGTCTGCTTTCTCCACGACCTGACCATCAAGAACGTCCTGGTGGACGACAACGAACTGAGCGGACTGATCGACTTCGACTCAGTGTGCTACGGCGATCCGCTGCTCGTGCTGGGCACGACGCTCGCGCACATCGACACGCTGGTCGGGGAACGTGGCCGCCGCTACGCCGAAGCGCTGCTGCGCTGTTGGGCGCCGCAAGGCGAGCGCAGGCGCGCGACGGGCTTCTACGCGTCGCTGTGGGTTATCGGCTTTCTAGCCGCCGCGATCGAACAGGGCAACGCCGCGAGCGTGCATTTTCTCACGCCGGTTGTCGATCAACTGCTAAGGGTGGCGGAACGCGCGTGAGCACCCAAGCTCAGATGCCTGACACCGTGCGTCAATGGAAGCTCCCCACGTCGCACGTTGTCGTTGACTTCACTTGCCACCGGTGACATCGAGGAACGTGCCGGTGATAAACGAAGCCTCGGTGCTCGCCAGCCACAGAATCGCCTGCGCAACCTCTTCGGGTTGACCGCCACGTCCCATGGGGATCGAGTCTTTGACGCGATCCACCCGGCCCGGCTCTCCGCCGCTCGCATGCATCTCGGTGTAAATGTGTCCAGGGCGAATACAGTTGACGCGTATTCCATCCCGCGCGACTTCTTTGGCGAAGCCGATCGTGAATGTCTCAAGCGCGCCTTTCGACGCAGCATAGTCGACATACTCGTTTGGACTACCGAGCCGGGCCGATGCCGACGAGACGTTGATCACGACACCGCCTCGACCATGGTGACGACGCGACATCCGCTTCACCGCCTGCTGTGCACAGAGCATCGGGCCGATCGAATTGACCGCGAATATACGCTGCATTCGCGCGAATTCGAGATCCTCCAGCCGCGACTGCTGCGCAATGACCGCGGCGTTATTCACCAACACATCGATCCGGCCGAACTTCCGGTCGATCGCGGCGAATAGCTGAGCGACCTGCTCCGGATCCGCGCTGTCCGCGCGCATGGCTAAAGCGCGCCGCCCGGCGGCTTCCACATCGGCTGCCACAGCAAGGGCGGCCGATTCGTTGGAAACGAAGCTTATCGCCACATCGTAGCCCCGCGCGGCAGCAAGCCGCGCAGTCGCCGCGCCTACGCCACGAGCGCCACCGGTTATCAGAATCAACGGAGCCTGCGGAACAGCATTCATTTAGCGAACCTCCACGTGACGATGAAATAGCGATTCAGGCTGAGACTGAGCGAATGCCGGCGGCTCAATCGGCCCAGGCGTTGTTATCAAGCACCGCGCCGGCGAACACTTCTGGCGCTTCAGGCGTTGTCAGAGTCCCAGACACACCGCCCCGGCCGCGACAACCACACACGCGAGCCAGCGCTTTGCGCTGACCGTCTCCCGCAAAAACAGTCGACCGATCAGCACCGCGAAGACCACGCTGGTTTCGCGCAATGCCGATACCGCGCCCATCGCACCCGACTGCAGCGCCCAGATCACGATGCCGTACGCCGCGATCGACACGACGCCACCCACCAGCGACGAGCTCGCCACCCAAGGCTCCGCCCTCAGCGGCGCCCACAACGCCGCGCGCCCACGCATCGCGACGAACAGCAGCGGCATCAGCCAATAGAACAGAAACATCCACGCGGTGTAGGCGAGTGCCTGGCCGTCGGACAGGCGCACGCCAATACCGTCGATCACGGTATAGACAGCAATGGTCGCGCCGGTCGTCAATGCGGCCAGCACACCAGCGCGCGAAACGCGACTCCCGTCCAGCGCAATCGCGACGATGCCGCCCGATATCATCACAATCCCCAGCACACGCAAGGGGCCGATCGCTTCATGCGCGAACAGCGCCGCGCCGAGCGTGACGAGCAGCGGCGACGAACCGCGCGCAATCGGATAGGCCAGCGCGAGATCGTTGCTGCGATACGAGCGCACGAGGGTGACGTTGTAAAAGGTATGCACGAGGCCCGATGCGACGATGTATGGCCACGCCGCGCTGGCCGGCCGCGGCGTGACGAACACCACCGCGAGCGTGGCGACCGTCGCGATCGCGATACTCATCCACGTCATGGAAAGGAAGCGGTCGCGATTGCCGTGCAGCATCGCGTTCCAGCTCGCGTGGAGCACGGCGGCAAAGAGGACGAAGCCGCCGGTATAACTCAGCATGCGGAATTCGGGCCACAAAAGAAGGGATCAATTCAATGGAGTAAATAGAATATCTATCTTGTGACCCGCGAACAACTCAGATAAATTTTCAATTCGCGTTAGATAAACTACTCCGAATGAAACGGCTATTGCCTCCGCTCAATGCACTGCGCGCTTTCGAAGCCGCGGGCCGGCTCGGCAGCTTCAAGGACGCCGCTGCCGAATTGCACGTCACGCACGGCGCGGTCAGCCAGCAGGTGCGCCTGCTCGAGGAATGGCTTGGCGCATTGCTGTTTGAACGGCACAACCGGCGCGTGGCGCTGACACCGGCGGCCAGAGCCTACCTGGCGGAAATCGGTCCGCTGTTCGAGCACATCTCGCAAGCCACCGCGAAATACGGTCTGCCTCAACCGGTTTCGCGGACCCTCTCCGTGAACGCGCCCGCCACCTTCACGTTGCGGTGGCTGGTGCCGCGACTGGCCACATTCCGCGCCGCGCATCCCGGTGTGGACGTCAACGTAGAAACGTCGAACGAACCGGTGGAAAGTCTGCCGGGGAGTTATGAGGTCATCATCCGGGGTGGTCCGGATACTTTCTACGGCTATTCGATGCGGCCATTCCTGGCCGAAGAGCGGATCCCGGTCTGCAGTCCGGCGTTGTTGCAGCGACTGCCGCTGCCAACACCCGAAGACATCCGGCAGCACACGTTGCTGCATACGTCGAGTCTGCCGCGGCTTTGGCCGGACTGGCTGGCGAGGGCAGAGATTGCCGCACTCACCCCGGCTGCGGCGCTGACCTTCGACCACTTCTATCTGACGTTGCAAGCCGCCGTCGACGGAATCGGTATCGCGATGGGACCGACCGCGCTGATCGCCGACGATCTCGCGGCCGGCCGGCTTGTCACACCGTTCGCCGGTCCTCGACTCGCGTCGCGGAGCTATTGCACGTACGTGCCGGATGAGAAGTCGGCCGATGAACTGGTCGCGCTGTTTCGCGCATGGCTCGAATGCGAGGGTGAGCGTGCGGACTTGCGAGAATAGGCCGAGGGATTCGCGGGTTTAATGGGCCGTCCAGATAGCCACGCTAAGCGCGGGAGGTGTTCCCCACAACGGAATCGCCAACCACCATCAGCGTCGCCTTCACGATGTCACTGGCAGGCCGATCGCTGCGAATCAGGTCCGCCAGCACGCGCAGATAAGGCGCGACGTGCGAGAAAAAACGGTAATACCCTGCGCAGAGAAAATTCAGTCCCGCTTCGCCGTCGCGCGTCACGGCAAAACGATGCTTCGGGCAGCCGCCCCAGCAGCCGCGCAACATGCTGCATTGTCGGCATTGCTGCGGCAACGTCGTGAGTTTGTCTTCGCCGAATTGGGTTTGCTGCGGTGAATCCAGCATGCTGGACAGCGACGCCTCGGAGAGATTGCCCAGGCGATATTCCGGATAAACGAAATGATCGCAGGCATAGACGTCGCCATTGTGTTCGACCACGACCGCGTTGCCGCAGGTCGGCTGATGGTGGCACGCGGCGCCGGGTTCGCCCATGTAATTGGCCAGCGCCCATTCGAAGTTCATCACATAGCATTGGCCGACGTCGCGACGCACCCATACGTCGAAAATCGCATTCAGAAAGTTGCCGTAGTCCTCAGGCAAGACGGACCAGTCTGTGAGGCGCTCAGCCGTGTCCGGTCGCGCCTTCAGCAACACCTTCCCGCCGGGACCCTGCAGCGTGAGTCCAATCGCTTCGCTGGCCGGATCCGCGCGCCGTTCGACCACCGGAATGAACTGCACATATTCCACGCCCAGCGAGCGCAGGAATTCGTAGACCCGTAGCGGCTCTCGCGAACTGCGTCGATTGACGCAGGCCAGCACGTTGAAACGAGCGCCATGTTTCCTGAGCCGTTCCAGCGCACTCACCACCAGCGCGTGACTCGGCTTGCCGCCCTTCGTGATCCGGTACTCGTCGTGAATGTCCGCGGGACCGTCGATCGATAGTCCGATCAGAAAGTCCTCATCGGCGAAGAACTGGCACCACGTATCGTCCAGCAGCAGTCCGTTGGTCTGGAAACTATTGGTGATGGTGCGGCCGGCGCCAAAGTGCTTTTGCAGCGCTATGGCGCGTTTGTAGAAGTCGATCCCGAGCAAGGTGGGCTCGCCGCCTTGCCACGTGAACGCTACCTCATGGCCGGGCGGCTGCGACGCGATGTAGTTGCGCACGTAGTCGCTGAGCACGTCGTCACTCATGCGACGCTTGCGCTCGCTCGGATAAAGCGCCTCTTTCTCGAGGTAGAAGCAGTACTCGCAATCGAGATTGCAATCGGAGCCGCTTGGCTTCGACATGGCGTGAAAGCTCTGCTTCGCGGCGTCGGAAAAGGCGGACGATGCGTGTGTGTCTGCTGCGTGCGAGTCGATCATGGCGGGTTCTATTCGCGCGACAGGGCTGCTTCGGCCGCCTTGCGCTCGACTTCCTTCTGCATCGAAGCCGACGCCGCGTCGTGCGGCTTGAGATCGATCGTGACGGTGTCGATCTTGCCGGTAAAGGTAAATGGCACGTCGTAGCTGAGATTCACCGGCGTGCCCGTGTCTTCGCCGATATCGAGTGTCTCTACGCTCATGGTGAAGCGCACCGCCACGGTGTGTTCGATACGTCCTTGCGCGACCTGTTTGCCATCCACCGTCAAGGTTCCCAAGCCGCCTTTACCAATCCCGCCGCCGTCATAGTTGAAATCGAAGACGATCGTATGCGACCCCGGCGTCAGCGCCTCAGCGCCCTCGATGTTGTAATGCGCCGCGTTGGCAAAGTTGTAGTGGAAGACCGGTTTGCCTTCGTCGAGGTACAGCGCCCAGCCGTCGAACAGGCCGCCGAGCGTCACGATCATGCCTTGCGCGCCCTCCTTCGGAATCTCCACTTTGGCGGTGATGCTCCACGAACGGTTCTTCATGTCCGGCGCAACCCCTTCGGGAATGCGTTTGGTGCCCGCATAGTAGGTGTAGGACGTGCGGCCCGCCGTCAGACTCGGACGGTTCGACGGATTGAGGCGCATCACGCGGTCGTTATCGAGCGGCAGCACGTTGTATTTGCGCGCTTCGCTGTAGAAGAGCTTCTGCATCTGCTTCAGTTTCGCGGGATCGCTCGCCGCGAGATCGTGCGCTTCGCTGAAGTCCTTGTCGACGTCGTACAGCTCCCATTTATAACCGTCGATCACGTCGACATTCGGCACCTCGGTCGCCCACGGCGGCGCGATCGGCGTGGTCGCCGCGATCCAGCCGTCGTGATAGATCGCGCGATTGCCGAACAGCTCGAAATACTGCGTGCGACGTGTTGAAGGCGCGTTCGGCTGATCGAACGTATGGCCATGCTGACGCCTTCGATCGGCCGTTGTTTGACACCATTGACTTCGACCGGCTGCGGCACGTGAGAAACATCCAGCACGGTGGGCAGAATATCGATCACGTGATGCCACTGCGAGCGAATCTGCCCATCTTCCTTGATATGCGCCGGCCACGAAATAACCATGCCGTTACGCGTCCCGCCGAAGTGACTCGCAATCTGCTTGGTCCATTGGAACGGCGTGTCGAGCGCGTGCGCCCAGCCAACCGGGAAATGGTTATAGGTTTTCCAGGTGCCGAGATCGTCGATCTTCGGCAGCATTTGCGCGGTGGTCGGCACGACACCGTTCATCGCGCCTTCGAGGTTGGTCGAACCACCCACGCCGCCTTCCCCACTCGCCCCGTTGTCGCCCACGATGTAGATCACCAGCGTATTGTCCGACAGCCCCATGTCGTCGATCGCCTTGATCACGCGGCCCACGTTGTAGTCCGTCTGTTCCAGATAGCCCGCATAGATTTCCATCATGCGGGAATAGAGCTTCCGGTCGTCCGCGGACAGACTGTCCCATGCTGGAATGCCGGGCGAACGCTTCGTCAGATCGGTATCTTGCGGCACGATACCGAGTTGCTTCTGACGTGCGAGCGTCTGCTCACGTAACACGTCCCATCCCTGATCGAATTTGCCACGGTACATGTCCACCCACTCCTTGCGCGGATGATGCGGCGCGTGCGTGGCGCCCGGCGCGTAGTAGATGAAGAACGGTTTGTCCGGCGCCATCGAATGCTGGGTCTGGACGTACTTGATAGCCTGATCGGCGAGGTCGTAGTCGAGGTTGTAGTCGGGTTTGCCGACATACGGTTCAATCGGTGTGGTGTTGTCGAAGAGGAGCGGGCGCCACTGGTTCATGTCGCCGCCAATGAAGCCGTAGAACTTCTCGAAGCCGAGGCCCGTCGGCCAACGGTCGAAGGGCCCCGCCTGGCTCGTTTCCCAATCGGGCACGTTGTGATCCTTGCCGAACCAGGCCGTATTCCAGCCGTTCTGCCGGAGGATTTCGCCGATCCCTGCCGTATCGCGGCCTACCAGCGAGTCGTAGCCCGGGTAGCCCGTCGCCATTTCCATGATCTGGCCGGTGTGGACCGAATGATGGTTGCGACCGGATAGCAGCGCAGCGCGTGTCGGCGAACACATGGCCGTGGTGTGGAATTCGTTGTAGCGCAAACCATGCTGCGCGAGCTGTTCGAGCGTGGGCGTATCGACTGGGCCGCCGAACGTGCTGGCCGCGCCGAAGCCTACGTCGTCGAGCAGGACCAGCAGGATATTCGGGGCACCGGCCGGCGCGGTGGTCTGGCGCGGAAAGTCGACCTTGGAGTCTTTGGCGCGCAGTTCGATTTTGCCCTTGAAGGGCTGAGCCGGCGGTGGCAGGACGTTTTGTGCCTGGATGACCGATGCACCACCCGCCAGGCTGGTCGTGACAAAAGTGCGGACCGCTATACTCAAAACCATCTTCATGGTTCCCTCTCGAGTTGCATGTCTCAACTGGCGGCTCAAGCCTGCAAGCCGACTTCGCTACTGTTGTGCCGACGTCATTAATACATGTTCTGTGTCGATCTGTCTCACAGGCCGGGAAAAATAATCGGCTTGACAGTCGTCCATTTATAGAATTCAACATTACGGAATGTCAGCAAACGCAGTTGCCCGCGATCAGTACTCGCGCGACTGCGTCAGAACGTCGACAATCTGAGCCTTCCCCAAACCCCGGCGCCGGTTCTCTTGGCCGCCGCGCTTGCATTTCCTGGAGAACTTATGCGAATTGACGTGCACTTCGTCAACTCCTTGACCGATAACGAAGCAGGCGGCAACCCTGCCGGCGTGGTGACCGAAGGCGATGCGCTGAATGACACTCAGAAGCTTGAGGTGGCACGGCAGGTCGGATTGTCCGAAACCGCTTTCGTCTCGAGGTCGGAGATAGCCACAATCAAGCTGGAGTTCTTCACGCCGACACGCCAGATTGCGCATTGCGGACACGCAACCATTGCTACGTTCTCTCTCCTCCGCCAACTTGGAAAGGTGGCTGATGGATGGCTAACGAAAGAGACCGTCGATGGTTGCCGCAGCGTTCTGGTTGAAGGCGGCGAGGTACTTATGGAGCAGCGCTCGCCTACGTATAGCGAAATCGATGGAAAATCCGCTCTCGTCACGAGAATCGCGCAGTCGATAGGAACGCTGCCGGCGGATTTCCATGTCATGCCCACCGTGGTCAGCACCGGCAACCGGTTCCTCATCATCGCATTGCCCGACGAACGCTGTGTCGCCGAAGCACGCCCGGATTTTCCGGCCATCAAGGCAATCAGCGATGAACTCGACCTGATCGGTTATTACCTTTACTGCACCTCGACAAAAGTCGCGGGACGTCACGCGGGAACACGCATGTTTGCCCCAAGATTCGGCATTAACGAAGAGTCGGCGACCGGCACGGCCGCAGGACCGTTAGCGTGTTTTCTGCACGACCGGATGGGAATCGAAGATCGGCACATAACCATAGAACAGGGACGATTGATGCAACCCGCGTCGCCGAGCGTCATCAACGTGAACCTTGAAATTTCCGACTGCGGAATTTCGCGGTTGATGGCGGGAGGTAAGGCGGTGGTGCCGAGTTCCAAGCACGTGGAAATTTGACCAGCCGTCAGATTTCCGCACGCGCCAATTCCGCGCGGCCCGGCCAACTCCCCCGAAAAGAACAAAGATGATAGCGACGCATTCAATAAGAGCGGCCGAGCCGGCCGACGCAGCACGTATCGCGGTACTTGGCGCGCAGGTGTGGGTGCATACCTACGCAGCGGGTGGCGTGTCCGAAATCATCGCGCGCTATGTCCTGACGACATTCACGCCAGAGAAAGTTCTCGCGCTAATGAACGACCCACAAGTCGTTCTGTTAATCGCCGAGGCAGAAGGCAATCTCGCCGGCTATATCGTCATGCGCTTAGGTTCTCCCCATGCCGATGTTTCCACCGAGATCGAAACGCTCTACATCCAGGACTCTTTCGCGGGCTGTGGTATCGGGTCCGCATTGCTGGCTCAAGCCAGAGGCATTGCCATGGAGAGAACCGGCAATCGAGCCATCTGGCTGATGGTCAACTCACACAATGAGAAGGCCATTTCTTTTTACCATTCCCGCGGGATGCTGCAGCACGGCGTAACGTACTTTGAGCTTGGCGGCGTCAAACACGAGAACAAAGTGATGGTCGCCCGAGACTAACGAACCGAAATTCGAAACACTGCAAGTCACCGCCTCAACCCGGCAACGGAAAACCCCATGACAGACCGCGAATTGATCATCCCTCCGACGATGCAACTCATTGTCGAGCGTGCAGGCTATGTCCCCGCCGTGAAAGTCGGCGCCACCGTTTTCTGCGCCGGCCAGGTCGGTCGCACGGCGGATCTCGACGTCATTGCCGATCCCGAGGCGCAATTCATGGCCTGCTGGGAGAACCTGCGCGTAGTACTGCAAGCGGCCGGTTGTACGTTCGAGGACGTTGTCGACATGACGACGTACCACGTGCAAATGAGCACGCATATGCCTGTATTCCGCGAGGTCAAGAATCGCGTGTTCCCACGAGGCACCTACGCATGGACCGCCATCGGCGTATCGGAACTCGCCGGTGCGGGCTTGCTGGTCGAGATAAAGTGCGTCGCGATCAAGCGGGACCCGGCGGGACTCGGCTTTCCGTAAATCAGGAACTCGACAACCGGGATCGTGTCAGCAAGAGTGCCAACTGTCTCGACAATGTGGACTCTTGGCGCTTGCTTCGAAACCAGTCGATAGTGCGAGTTTCTACAAGGAGAGTGCAATGGCCGAGCTAGTAACATGCTTGTGGTTCGATCAAGGCAGAGCACGTGAGGCCGCGGAGTTTTACGCCGCGACCTTCCCCGATAGTCATGTCGATGCAGGCCATCCCTCCCCGATACCGGGAGTGGGCCAAGGCCCGGATCTGACGGTCGAGTTCACCGTGCTCGGGCGGCGCTTCGTGGGGCTGAACGGCGGCCCCAACTACAAGCCGAACGAGGCGATCAGTTTCATGGTTGAGACCGATACCCAGGAAGAAACCGACCGCTATTGGAACGCCATTGTCGGCAATGGCGGAGCGGAAGCGCCTTGCGGATGGTGCAAAGACCGCTGGGGCTTTTCGTGGCAGATCACGCCCAGGCGCTTGCTCGAACTCGTCACCGGGTCCGATCGCGAAGCCGGAAAGCGTGCGATGGAATCCATGATGACCATGAAAAAAATCGACATCGCCGCAATAGAACGCGCAGCCGCAGCAAAATAAGCGTCACGTCGTTTTACCGAACCGTCATCGTCAATCGGCCCATTCCGGCCGTTTGGCGTTGAAGGTTTATTCATTCAGAATCGCCCTGCATTTAACAGTCGGGAATCCGATAATCGCCCTCGCCGCGACCCACACACCTTGTTATAATTCTCCCATCAAACCGTACAAAACATAACGACCTCCCACATCGCGCGACAGGACCTCCATGCTGAAACCCGATCGCCTCCGCGCCCTCGCCGAAGCGCTGGCCAAGCAGAACGTCATGCGCTTGCGCGACGCCGCAAGCCTGCTGAACGTCTCGGAGATGACTGTCCGCCGCGACATCGCCGGCAGTCCCGAACGATTCACCTATCTCGGCGGTTACATCGTCAGCGCGACGGATGTGCCGAATAACGCCGGCTATTCGCTCGAAGAAGAGAAAGATCATTTCGCGCAGGCCAAAGCGGAAGCGTCTGCCGTGGCGGCAGGTCTGATTGGCGATAACGAAACGTTGTTTATCGATTGCGGTACAACGCTCACCACCTTGGCCCGGCTGATTCCCATTGAACGCCACGTGACCGTGGTGTGTTATTCGCTGAACGTCGCGGAGATTTTGCGGCGCAAACCGAATGTGCGAATGATCCTGCTAGGCGGCGTCTACATTCCCTCTTCGGATTCATTCGCAGGCGAAGAAAGTCTGGAAATGCTGCGCCGCATGGGCATCAACAAGGCGTTTATTTCGGCGGGCGGCGTAGACACCGCGCGCGGCGTCACCTGCTGGAATTTCCATGAAGTCGCGCTCAAACAGGCCGCGATGGCGAGCGCCGTGGAGCGTCATCTGGTGGTGGACAAGAGCAAGTTCGGCGTCGTCAAGGCCGTGCGTTTCTCGCAGGTCGACGACTTCGATTCGATCATCACCGAAGCCGGTCAAACGCCGCGCAAGCGTAAATAAACCGGCTTGCCGCACAGCGCAACGCGTCGCGCGGCAAGCCGCGCTCAACACCGCCACATTCAATTCTTCCGCTGAAACGCGAACAGCGTGCCGGCAATCAGAATGAACGCGCCGATAATCACCTTCTGCCAGGTACTCGGCACGCCCACCAGAATCAGCACGTTGTTGATCAACGTCACGAGCACCACGCCGAGCAGCGTGCCCGCCACCGTCCCCGTGCCGCCGGTAATGCGCGCGCCGCCCAGAATCACCGCGGCAATCACATCGAGTTCCGAGCCCACCAGATCGAACGGATTCGCGAGCCGGTTGTTCGATACGTGCAGAATGCCCGCAATGCCGGCCAGCAAGCCGGTATAGCCGAACACGAACAGATGGATCGCGCGCAGGTTGTAGCCGAGCCGCTCGGCAATCGCCAGGCTGCCGCCCATCGCGTAAACGCCGCGTCCCATCATCGTCCGGTTCAGCAGCCACCACGTCACGAGTGCGGCCGCCACCAGCGCCACGACTGACACGGGCAACACGGCGCGCAAACCATCCGCCGTTTGGAAAGACACCAGCGGAATGCGGCCGAAGCGATCCATGCTGTGCGGAATGTTCATGAAGAACGACGTGCCGATGAACGTCAGCAACAGCCCGCGATACAGGTACTGCGTGCCGATCGTGACGATCAGCGAAGGCGCTTTCAACCGATGCACCAGCAAGCCGTTGATCACGCCCAGCATGACACCGCCAATCGCGCCGGTCATCAGGATCAGCGCAAACGGCGCGTCGGGCCACCACGCGAACACCGCTTTCGTGATGCCGTACATGGTCAGTGCGGCGATGGCGGTGAACGACACGTCGATCCCGCCGGACGCGAGCACGACCAGCGTGCCCAGCGCAAACAGCGATGTCGTGGTAGCCGAATGCAGCAGATCGAACAGCGTGGCCAGTTGAAAGAAGCGCGGATTGATCGCGCCGACGATCACGCACGTCACCACGATCAGCCCGACGGTGAACCACTCGGGATTACGCGCGAGTTTGGCTCGCAAGCTCGGCGGCTTGACCTCCGGTGCGACTTCGACGACGGTCGGTGTGGTCATGGTCTGGTTCATGCGCGAATGGATGCGCGAGTTCATGAGTAGGACGTCCTTTCTGCAGCTTGTGTGCTTATGCCGCTTCCGACAGCAGCGCGTGGTACAGGTCGGCTTCGCTCAACGTATCGGCCTGATATTCGTTCGCCACGCGGCCCTTCTTCATCATCAGGATGCGGTCGCAGTTCTGCAGCAGTTCGGGCAAGTCGTCGCTGATCAGAATAATGCCGATCCCGCGTTGCGACAAACGCTGCATGATGCGATAGATGATGTCTTTCGACCCGACGTCGACACCGACCGTCGGCCCATGCAGGATCAGCACGCGTGGATCGATGGCGAGCCAGCGGCCGATCAGCACCCGCTGCTGGTTGCCGCCCGACAGCGACTGCACGGGTTTGTCGACACCGGGTGTCGATATCTGCAAATCCTTCACCGTCTGTTCCGCGAGCGCCATCGCGCGTGCTCGGTCGATCTGACCAAAGCGGTCGCGCAAGCTGGAGATCATTGCGGTGATCACGTTGTCGCGGATCGGCTTGTCGAGAAATAGCCCTTCATTCAGGCGGTCTTCCGGCACATAGCCGATGCGATGATCTTTCGCGTCCGACGGCGTGCGCAACGTGATGTTCTTACCGTCGAGCACCACCTGCCCCGTTTGCGCCGGCGCCACGCCCGCGAGTGCGCGCGCGAGTTCATTGCGCCCGGAGTCGAGCAGACCGGTCACGCCGAGAATTTCACCGGCATGCAGCGCGAACGAGACATCGTTGAACTGGCCGCTACGCGTAAGACCACGTACCTCCAGCACAACGTCCTGCCCTACCGCACCCTCGCGATAACGCTCGGTGGATAAATGGCGGCCCGTCATCAGTTCGCTGATCTGCGCCTTGGTGAATTGCGCGATCGGCCCTTGCGCCATGGTTTGCCCGTCGCGCAGCACGATCACTTCACCGCCGATCGCATAGCACTCGTCGAGCTTGTGACTCACGAACAGCACCGTCACGTCCTGTGCGCGCAGATTGGCGAGCACCGCGATCAGGTTGTCGACTTCCTTTTGCGTCAGCGACGTAGTCGGCTCGTCCATGATGACGAACTTCGCCTCGCTGGCAATTGCGCGAGCGATCGCCACGAGTTGCCGCGTGGCAAGCGGCAGTTGTTCGATGAGCGTCGCCTGGAACCCGGCGTCGCCAGGCAGGCCGACCGATTCGAGCGCACGCGCTGCCGTGCGCGCGAGCGCGCGGCGGTCGAACGTGCGAGCGAGCTTGCCTGCGTGCCCGGCCAGTTCGGCGGTCAGCGCGACGTTTTCCGCCACGCTCATATTGGGCAGTAGCGAGAGATCCTGATAGACGGTTTCGATACCGGCCGCGAGCGATTCGAGCGCCGAGAGCCGCGCATGACGCACGCCCTCGATCACGAGTTCGCCTTCGTCAGGCGGCTGCGCGCCGGAGATGATCTTGATGAGCGTGCTCTTGCCGCAGCCGTTTTCACCAAGCAGGTGATAGATCTGGCCACGCTCGAACGACAGGCTCACACCGCGCAAAGCATGCACGCCGGTAAAACGCTTGTGTACGCCGACCACTTGCAGAAACGGCTGCGTTGCGTCGGAACTAGCTGAAGATACGTCTTGATTCATGGTGCGATTCATCGTGACGTGAAACTGTGGCGGCGTCCCCGCAAGAAGTCCTTTGGGGACGCCGTGACCGACAAAGCAAACTACGCAACGCGATCAGAACGGATACTGCTTGTAGTTCGACTTGTCGACGTTCACCCAGCCTTGGCCGCGCACGATAATGCCCTTACCCGGCCCTTTCGCGACGGTCACCTTCGTGTAGCCCGGAATACCGAGGTCGGCGCCGTTCTCGACCGTCTTGCCGTCGATCAGCATCTGCGCGATCTTGTTCATTGCAATGCCCGCCAGTTTCGGGTCCCAGAACGCAATGCCGTTGATCGCACCGCTTTCGAGGAACTTGCCCGCTTCCGTCGGCAGGCCCGTGCCGTACACGCAGATCTTGCCCTGCATGCCGGCTTCCTCAACCGCGCGGCCAATGCCGATCACGTCGAGCGACGACGAACCCTGGAAGCCCTTCAGATCCGGATGCTTGCGCAGCACTTCTTTCGCGACTTCATAGGCGCGCTCGCCGTCGTTATTGGTTTCGAGCTTCGGCTCGACCAGATCCATCTTCGGATACTTGGCCTTCGCGTTGCCGATCCCGCCGTCGGCCCACTGCACCTGCGAACGGCTGCCGAGCGAGCCGACCAGCACGGCCCACTTGCCGTCGTCGTGCATGCATGAAGCGAGCCGTTCGTTCAGGCCTGCGCCATACGCGGTGTTGTCGAACGCTTCGATGTCGACCATCGTGTTCTTTTCGTTGTCGGCCTCATGCGTCACCACCTTGATGCCGCGATCCATCGCTTTCTTCAGCGCCGGTTCGAGCGTGGGTGGATCGTAGGGCACCACGGCGATGGCCGTGACCTTCTTCGCGATCAGGTCTTCGATGATCTTGAGTTGCTGTGCCGCATCCGCGCGTCCCGGACCGGTCTGATACGCGGTCACGCCCGGATTGTCTTTAGCGAATTGCTTGACGCCGTCGTCCATCCGGTTGAACCAGTTGATCCCGGTCACCTTCACGACGGTAACGATCGTCTCATTGGTCGCCGCATGCGCCGCCGCGATCACGCCTACCGCAAGCGCGCCGGCTGTCAACGCGGCGCTCAGTCGAGTCAGTTTCATGCCAAGTCTCCTTTATTCGTTCGATGTCGCCCACTTAATCATGACGGACAGCCAGGGCTCGTTGTCCGCTGTGTACTGAAACTCTGATCGAGCGCGCGTCGGCGCTCGCTAACGTTTCTGCGCGGCGCCGGCGCCTGGGCTCGGGCCTGAACCCGTTGCGCCCGTCCCGCTGCCGCCGAATCCGAAAATCGTCCGCACCCGCTCGCCACCCGCAAACGCGAGCGACAGCAACAACAGAAAGCCCCACGCGCAATCGCCGAAGAACTGCGATACGCCCATGAGATTGAACAGGCTCGACAGAAACTGCAGCACGGTCGCGGCAAAAAAAACGCAGATGATGCGGCCATGACCGCCGGCGGGATTCACGCCGCCCATCACCGCGATCAGAATCGCGATCAGCAGATAGGAATTGCCGTAGTCCCATTTCGCGCTGGACGTGTGCGCCGCGCTGATCAGTCCGGCCAGCGACGCGAGCACGCCGCACATGGCATACGTGGTGATCAGCATCCGCGCGCGCGGAATGCCGGCGTAGAACGCGGCTTTGGGATTGGTGCCCATCAGATAGAGACGCAAGCCAAATGGACTGCGTTTGAGCAACCAGCCGAGCACGATCACCGCGGCGACGAAGATGCAGAACGCGATGGGCACCTGAAATACCGTGCCGTTGCCGATATTCGACAGGGGGTCCACATAGTCCACATGCACCGAGGCGCCATTGCTGAGCACCACCGCGAAACCCGTGAACAGCAGTTGCGTGCCGAGCGTACAGAGAATCGGCGTGAGCCTGAGCCGCGCGATCACCACGCCGTTCAGCAATCCGCCGAGCAATCCCATCACCACGACGATCACACAGAACAGCGACGTGTAGAGCGCGGGCGAATCGTCGCCATTAACAAAATGCGGCACGATCAGCGCCGCGACCATACCGGACAGGTTCGCCAGACCGACGCCGGACAGATCGATACCGCCGTTGCCCGACACCATCGAGAGCATGATGCCGAGCGCGAGCAGGCCGAGTTCGGGGAGTTGCCCGCCCATCGACTGCAGATTGTCGATATCGACGAACTGGCCATGCGAGAGCCACGTCGCGACCAGCACGACGAGCACGTTGACGATCAGCAGGAAATTCAGTTGCCGATCGCCGAACAGTTTTCCTGCGGTGAACGAGGACTTCATGATGACAACACTCTCCTCATGCTTCATGAACTTCACGCGCTGGCCGAAGTTCACAACGGGCCGGTCAGGATGCCTGCGATGCGCTGGCCGACTGGTTCAATACGCGATTCACTTCATCCAGCGTCGGCATGGAAGGCGCCGTGCCCGGACGCGTGACGGAAATGCCGGCCAACGCGCAACCAAAACGCAGTGCCGCGATCGGATCGTCGCCACGCGCGAGCGCTGCGGCAAAGCCACCGGTGAAGCCGTCGCCGGCGCCCGCCGTTTCCACCACGCGGCCACAGTGATAAGCCGGCACGAGCACGGATTGAGTCGCCGAATGCAGCAGCGCGCCGGCCTCGCCGAGCGTCACGATCACCGTGCCGACGCCTTTGGCAAGCAGTACGTCGGCGGCACGGCGAGCGTCGTCGGCGTTCGCGATCGGCACGCCGGTTAGCGCAGTGGCTTCGGTTTCGTTCGGGGTGATGTAGTCGCACAACGGAAAGATGTCGTCATCGAGGGGCAGCGCGGGCGCGGGGTTGAACACGGTAATGACGCCATGGCGCCGCGCCACTTCGAGTCCGCGACGTGCGGCCGGCAGCGGCTGCTCCAGTTGCGTGACGAAGACACGCGCACCGGCAATGTCGGCTTCAATCGCGTCGACGTCGGCCGCATTCATCGTGCCGGCCGCACCGGACGCGACGATGATCGCGTTCATGCCGCTCGTGTCGTCGACGAAGATATGTGCCGCACCGGTCGACACGCCGTCGATCACCGATGCACGCGCCGTGATGCCCTCCCTGACCCACGTCGCACGGGCGATTTCACCGAACGCGTCGTTGCCGAGCCGCGTGCAGAACACCACGTCGGCGCCGGCGCGCGCGGCGGCCACTGCCTGATTCGAGCCCTTGCCGCCCGGCCCCATCGCGAACGCGGAGCCGGCGATCGTCTCGCCGATCAACGGCATACGCTCGGCGCGAAACGTCAGGTCGGTGACGTAGATGCCCAGAATCACGACGCGGCCGCGTCGTTCGATCGAGTTGTTGTGGCTCATACGCGCTCCCCTTGCATGGCTCGGCTCGGGGACACGAAGGCGGATACCTGACGTGCGCACGGCACGTCGGCATCGAGTAGCAGTTCCAGATTCTTCAGCACGTTGTCTCCTCCATTTTCTGGTTGGCGTGCAGGTCGTTCAGACGCTTGACGGACGCTATTTAACGAGGCTGTCCGTCAATCGCCATAAGGTATCCAGATGTTCTTCACCTGCACGGCCTGACGCAGAACCGGTCGGCCTTCGCTCGAACGGTCGTACCAGTCGAACTGCCGGCCATGATCGACGAAGGTCCGTTTCAGATTGCCGACCGATTCACGCTCGACCAGCGTGGAGTCCTCCGCGCTGCCGAAACACCAGACCGCGTCGATGTCGTCATGGCGGGCAAGAGCCGGCAACAGCGCGGCGCGTTCACCCGTCACGATGTTCAGCACACCACCGGGGATGTCCGACGTCTCGGCCACCTGATAGAAGTCGGTCACCGTCAGCGGGCAGGCTACGCTCGGCAACACCACCACGCGATTGCCCATTGCCAGCGCGGGCGCCATCAGAGAAACGAAGCCGAGCAACGGCGCTTCGTCCGGACACGCAATGCCGATCACGCCGAGCGGTTCATGCATTGCCAGTGCGACACCGCGCAACGGCGGCGTGTGCACGGCACCGTCGAACTTGTCGGCCCACGCTGCGTAAGTGAAGAGGCGCGTGACCGACGCGTCGACTTCGGCACGCGCCGCGTTTTCCGTCGCGCCATTGCGCACCATGAGCTGCCGCACAAACTCGTCCGCGCGAACCGCGAGGTTCTCCGCCAGATAGAACAACACCTGAGCGCGGTTATGCGCGCTTGCCTGCGACCACTTCTGCGCGGCTCGCGCTGCTTCGACCGCGTTGCGAATGTCTTTGCGATTGCCCTCGCCCACTTCGCCGACAGCCGTTCCGTCCGGTGCATGGACCGGCAGCGAATATCCGCTGTCCGGACGCACCTGCTTGCCGCCGATAAAGAGCTTCGCGGTACGGTCGATCAGCGCGACATTCGAGGTCGGCTCGAAGCGGCCTGCACCGGCCTTGCGAACAAGCGGTTGACGCTTGGCAAGGTTGAGCCAGTCACGCAGTTTCAGATATTCGTAGATGCCCTCACGGCCGCCTTCACGTCCGTAACCCGACTCGCGATAACCGCCGAAACCGACCGCCGCGTCGAACAGGTTCGTCGCGTTGATCCACACCACCCCGCAAGCAAGGCGCGGCGCGATATCGAGCGCACGTCCGATCGTTTCGCTCCACACGCTCGCGGCCAATCCGTAGCGTGAGTTGTTGGCGAGTGCCACGGCTTCGTCGGGCGTGCGAAAGCTCATAGTCACCAGCACCGGCCCGAAGATCTCTTCCTGCGCGAGCGTCGAAGCCGGCGCAACACCCGTGACCAGCGTCGGCGGATAGAAGCAGCCGTTTGCAGGCATCGTCGTATCGGCCGCTTGCCAGATCGCACAGCCTTCGCGCCGCCCGGCTTCCACCAGCGACTGAATCCGTTCGAGTTGCACCGGATCGACGATCGCGCCGATATCGATGCTCTTGTCCAGCGACGTGCCGACGCGCAAGGTCTCCATGCGCCGCTTCAGCTTCGCGATGAAGCGCGCTTCGATCCCTTCCTGCACGAGCAGCCGCGAGCCCGCGCAACACACCTGGCCCTGGTTGAACCAGATCGCGTCGACGACACCTTCCACCGCGCCGTCCAGATCCGCATCGTCGAATACGATGAAGGGCGACTTGCCGCCCAATTCCAGCGTCAGCGATTTGCCCGTGCCCGCGGTGGCCGCACGGATCAGGCGACCCACTTCCGTCGACCCGGTGAACGCGATCTTGTCGACTTGCGGATGCTCGACCAGCGCCGCGCCGGTGCTGCCGTCGCCGGTGACGACGTTCAGCACGCCCGCCGGCAAGCCGGCCTGATGCGCGAGTTCGGCAAACAGCAACGCTGTTAGCGGGGTGTATTCAGCGGGCTTCAACACCACGCAGTTGCCCGTTGCAATCGCCGGCGCGATCTTCCATGCGAGCATCAACAATGGAAAATTCCACGGCACGATCTGACCGACCACGCCCAGCGGCGCATAGTCGGCGAACTCGCTGTCCTGCAGTTGCGCCCAACCCGCGTGATGCAGGAAGTGCCGCGCGACCAGCGGCACATCGATATCGCGCGTTTCGCGGATCGGCTTGCCGTTGTCGAGCGCTTCGAGCACGGCGAACAGGCGGCTATGACGTTGCACCATGCGCGACAGCGCATACAGATGCCGTGCGCGCCCCGCGCCGCCCAATGCGAGCCAGCCCGGCTGCGCGGCGCGCGCGGCGGCGACGGCCGCGTCGATGTCGGCGGCGTCTCCTTGAGCGACTTCGGCGAGCATTTCGCCGCTAGCGGGCGCGTGCGAAACGAAACGTTCACCGGCTGCGGGCGCATGCCATGCGCCGTTGATGAAGTGCCCGAAGCCTGCCTCATGGCGCGCGAGCCAGGCGCGCGCGGCTTGATCGTCCTCGGGTGCGGGACCGTACTCCATCGATGAAAAATACTCGGCTACGCTCATGGGATCGGTCTTCTGTTCAGGCTACGGGGTGACGGTTGAAAGCGGAATAACGGCCGCTCACGTGATGTTCGAGTTGGCGTTCGATATCGGCGAGCAAACTCGATGCGCCGATACGGAACAGCTCCGGCTCGAGCCAGGCGCGGCCCAGCTCTTCCTTCATCAGGATCTGATACGACAGCACGGTCTTCGCGTTCGACACACCGCCCGCCGGCTTGAAGCCGATCGGCACGCCGGTGCGCTCCTGGTATTCGCGGATCATCCGCACCATGACGAGCGACACGTCGAGCGTCGCGTTGACACCTTCTTTACCCGTGGACGTCTTGATGAAATCGGCGCCGGCCATCATGCAGACCATCGACGCGCGCGCCACGTTGGAGAGCGTTTTAATGTCGCCGGTCGCGAGGATCGTCTTCAGATGCGCGGGACCGCAAGCGGCGCGGAAGTCGCGCACTTCGTCGTACAGCGCCTGCCAGTTGCCGGTGAGCACGTATTCGCGCGTTACCACGATGTCGATTTCCATCGAGCCGTCCGCGACCGACGCCTCGATCTCCTTCAGCTTCAGCGGATGAGGAATCAGGCCCGCCGGAAAACCGGTCGACACTGCCGCGACCGGAATGCCGCTGCCTTGCAACGCGTCCACGGCGGCCGCCACGAAGCGGTGATACACGCAGACCGCGCCGGTCGTGATGCCCTGCGGCGCGATACCGAGCGCTTCCAGAAGATCGGCGCGCACCGGCTGACGCGCTTTCGCACAGAGACGCCGCACGCGGCCCTCGGTGTCGTCGCCATTGAGCGTGGTCAGGTCGATGCAGGTCACGGCCTTTAACAACCACGCCGCCTGCGCGTCTTTCTTGACCGTGCGGCGCGTGGCCAGCGTCGCCGTGCGCCGCTCGACCGCGGACTGATTGACGCGCAAGCCGTCCAGCCACGACGCGTCGAACGGCGTGCCGGGATTGCGCACGGGATGAACGAGCGGCCCGCCGCGCAGCGCGACGACCGATGAAGACAACGAAGGAGCTTCAGGCATAAGACATCCGGAAATTTGGCGCAGCGCACAACGGCCGCTGACAATTTGTTCGCACTTATGCTACAACGATTGATAGAATCATAACAAGCATTACGAGCAAATCTTCACATGAGCGGGTCAGAAGGCCCGTTTTCCTGCGACGAATGTTATTGGCGCACCAAAATCATGGTGCGAGCATCACAACTCGGAGTTTTCCGAGCGCACGACACAAAGAAAAGAAAATCGTCGACATTGACGAAGGAGACATGCCAGATGAGTGAACCGGTAGCGGTCGCGGCCGCGTCATCGCCTCAGGTTCCATTGATCCGTGTAGCGGGCGTCACCAAACGATTTGGCGGCGTGCAGGCGCTGCGCGGCGTCAACCTTGATGTGTTGCCCGGCGAGGTCCATGCGTTGCTCGGCGAGAACGGCGCGGGCAAATCCACGCTGATCAAGATCCTCAGCGGCGTGCACGCTTATGACGAAGGCGTCATCGAAATCGATGGGCAGAAGGTGGCGTTCGACTCGCCGGCGCGATCGCGCGAGGCGGGGGTGGCCGTGGTCTATCAGGACCTGAGTCTGGTCGAGTCGTTATCGGTTGGCGCCAATCTGATGCTGGGGCGCGAGCCTCGCACGCGGCTCGGCTTTGTGAAGAACCGCCAGTTGATGGCCGAGGTCGGCGAATTTCTCCGCTCGCATGGCATTCCGCTCGATCCGAAGACACCGGTCGGCGCATTGCCGTTCGCGTACCGGCAAATGACCGAAATCTGCAAGGCGTTGATGGGTCGCGTGCGGGTGCTGATTCTCGATGAGCCCACGTCGGCGCTCACCGGTGGCGAAGAACAGATTCTGTTCGACGCGATTCGCGCGGTGACGGATCGTGGCGTGGGCGTGATCTATGTGACGCATCGGTTGAATGAGGTGTTCCGGATTTCGCAGCGCGTCACCGTCTTTCGCGACGGTGCGAATGCCGGCATGTTCTCGACCGCGCAGACCGATATGAAGCAACTGGTCGCGGCGATTGTCGGTCCGAAGCATGCTGCGTTGCAGGCAAAGGCGGCGGTTGCTGGTGATGAAGTTTCTATTGCTACATCTGCTACGGCGTCTACCGCTCCGCCCCCCGCAGTGCTCAAGCTCTCCAATGTGAGCAACGACCGGCTCCGCCATGTCGACCTCGTCGTTGAACGCGGCGAGATTCATGGGCTCGCGGGATTGATCGGTAGTGGACGTACCGAGATTCTGCAAACCATCTTTGGACTGAGAAGCGTGGAGACCGGGACGGTCGAAATCGACGGTGTTGCACGTTCCCGCGTCTCACCCGCCGACGCGATCCAGCTCGGCGTGGCGCTAGTGCCGGAAGACCGACATCTCGAAGGACTCGTGCTGGAGCATTCGATCGAACGCAACCTGACCTTGCCGCGACTGCCGCAGTTTTCCCGCTGGGGATGGTTGCGCAGTCAAGCAGCCGAGCAGCAGGCGAAACGCTCGATGAAAGAACTCGCCGTTAAAGCGCCGGGCTCGTCGACGCCGGTCAAGTTTCTGTCCGGAGGCAATCAGCAGAAAGTGGTCTTCGCCAAGTGGAATCATCCGCGCCCGAAGTTGCTGCTGCTCGACGAACCGACTGTCGGCGTCGACGTCGGCGCGCGCGAGGAAATCTACGGCGTGGTCCACGACGCCGCGCAGGCCGGCACCGGCGTGCTCATCGTGTCGTCCGATCTCGACGAGTTATTGCGCCTGTGCGACCGGATTTCGATCGTCGCGGACGGCCGCATCGTCAAGACCCTTGCGCGCGCCGAACTCGCCAACGCCGAAGCGTTGCATCACCTGATTCAACTTTCCCGTTCTTCTTTCGAGTCCCACGCAGGGACTTCCGCCGGAGCGCACGCAACATGAATGAATCTGTCTCGCCGCTGACGGCCGAACGGCAGGCCTCTCTGCCGCAGAAAAGCCGCGCACGGCGCATCGCGCAACTTCTCTTGCAAGGCGACCGTCCCTACGCGCTGTATGGCGCGTTCGCGATCCTGCTGGTCGTCTTCAGTTTCGCGTCGCCGTGGTTTCTCTCCATCGACAACTTCCTCAATATCGGCCGGCAAACTGCGCTCGTGTCGATCATTGCGATCGGCATGACCTTCGTGATCATTGCGCGGCAGATCGATTTGTCGGTGGGCTCCACGCTCGCGTTGTCGGGCATGTCGGCGGCGCTGGCCATGGCGTATGTGGGCGACAACTGGATCATCGGCGCGATCGCGGGCATCGGCACCGGTGCAATAGTCGGCGCACTCAACGGCGTGTTGACCACGCGGCTAAACATCCCCTCGTTTCTGGTCACGCTCGGCACCTTGAGCGCCGCACGCGGTCTCGCACTGATGGTGACGACGACCCATCCGGTGATCATCAGCAACGACTCGTTCATTGCGATCTTCGGCGAAGGCGATATTTTCGGCGTACCGGTGCCGATCATCTGGACGGTGCTGGCGGTAATCGCCGGCATTCTGCTGCTTCATTACAGCGTGTTCGGGCGGCAGATCTATGCCGCCGGCGGCAACCCGACGGCCGCGCTCTACTCCGGCATCAACACGCGCCGCGTGACCACGCTGGCGTTCATTCTCACCGGCATGCTGGCCGGACTCGCCGCGCTCGTGCTGTCCGCGCGCTCGCATGCGGCGCGGCCCGACGTGGTGCAAGGACTCGAACTCGACGTGATCGCCTCGGTCACGCTCGGCGGTTGCAGCCTGTTCGGCGGGCGCGGCTTCGTGCTCGGCACGCTGCTCGGGAGTCTCATCATCGGGACGCTGAATAACGGGCTGGTGCTGCTTGGCGTCAGTTCGTCGCTGCAACTGGTGATCAAGGGGGCGATCATCGTCGCGGCGGTGGCATTTACCAGGAAGTGACGAGGGCACGTCGACCACTCGTGATGGGCGGAAACCGCGCGATGTGCCCGCGTGTTGTCCGCGAATGGCAGGAGACAGGTTAAGCCGTAATACAAACGTGAAGACCAACGGAGGAGAATCATGAAGCAACATCGTCGTGGCTCGAACAGGGTATTAGGTGGCGTCCTCGCAGCGGCCGCCGTTGCAACGCTGGTTTCGTCGGGGGCTTACGCGCAATGCGTGACCAGCCTGCCGGTCGGTTCGATCGGTCCGAAGACGATTGTCGGCCAGGGGCCGAATGGCGAAAAAGCAGCTTCAGTGGACGCCGTGCAACTGAGCGCCGCCGACGTCGCCAAGATCAAGGCCGGTAAATTCAAGGTCGGCATTTCGATGCAGACCATGAACCTCGACTGGTCGCAATTGCAGGTGCAAGGCATTACCGACACGCTCAAGAAATACGGCGTGGAAGTGATCGGCACGGCATCCGCCGAATACCAGGTCGACAAGCAGATCGCCGATATCGAGAACACCATTCAGCGCCATCCGGACGGGATCATTTCCATTCCGGTCGACGGCACCGCGACGGCCGCCACCTACAAGAAGGTGTCGGAAGCCGGTATCAAGCTCGTGTTCATGGACAACGTGCCGACGGGGTTGAAGCATCCGGAGCAATACGCGTCGATGATTTCGGCGGACAGCGAAGGCAACGGCCAGATCGCGGCGAAGGTGCTGGCTTCGTGCGTGCCGAAAGGGTCGACTATCGGGCTCGTGAATTTCGGTGTGGATTACTTCAGCACGAAAGAACGCACCAAGGCCGTCAACGACTGGATGAAGAAGAACCGTCCGGACCTCAAGATCAAGCAGGTCGACTTCACCGATCCGTCGAAAGTCGGGCAGATCGCGGGCGACTTTCTGACGGGGAATCCAGACGTGAAGGGCTTGTTCGCCGTTTGGGATCAGCCGGCGCTCGACACGCTGACGTCGATGCGCGCGCAGGGTGTGAATATTCCCGTGACGACGGTCGACCTGGGTCTGCAATCCGCGATCGAGATCGCCAAGGGCGGACCGCTCAAGGCGACGGGTTCGCAACGTCCTTATGACCAGGGCGTCGCCGAAGCATTGGCCATGATGAAAGCGCTGATCGGACAGACGCCGCCTGCGTGGATCGGTGTGCAGTCGTTGCCGGTGGTGCAGTCGAACGTGCTTGAATCTTATAAGACGGTGTTCAAGAAAGATCCGCCGCCGCAGCTTGCGGATGCGTGCAAGAAGGCGAAGCCGGCTTGCGGTTGAGTGGGGTTTGAGTCGGGGAGGTGGGCGAAGCTCGCGCTCTGGGAAGGCATAGCCCACCCTCCGGATCTACGTCGGCCATCGGTATCCAAGCACCGAAGCCAGCGGATAAGCCAACTCGCGAACCTCGTTCAGTTGGTTTCCACCGAACAGATAGATCGACTCAGCGTCGTGGCGAACATAAAAACCAACATGTCCTTTCCAACTGGTGGGATCGTCCCGTGTCAATACAGCGATGCAGCCATAGACGGGATTTTCAAGCGGCGCGCCCCAATCGAGCCACGACCGTGCTAACGCCGAGCGCGTGCCATCAACGCCCACGCCTGCCAGACACCAGTTGATAAAAGAGGAACACCAGGACACCTTGTCGTCGTAGCCGACCAGGTTGGTGTGATTGTTGTACTCGACAATGCGCGGATTTGTCTCGCCAATCGGGAAACGCGCGACGCCGATTTCGGCAACCGCAACAGGCATCCACGCGGGTCCGTCAGCGCGAGGCAGGGTAGTGGAGTTCATTGGCCATGCTCAGTCATTGATCGTTTGCGCCGGGTGAAACCACACCTCGCAAAAAAACTGATCCGAGGCGGTGTTTCCAATGGCTATCTTCGCACATACGCCACGTTGGCATTGTGCATGGAGCGCCGCCAGACCCGCTCGGAGAACGCGGCGTCCCATCAATAAGGCCAATACCTCAATGCCCGTTGCAATAGACGGCCGTGAGAAGAAACGGAATGACCTCGTGAACGGTCGCCTCGCTTCCTGCACGGCGCACGCTCGCTTCGACCGACGCCGCGGGCGCGGTCACCACCACGCCGTACGTCCAGGGTTTGACGGGTTGACCGCTTCCCCGTTTGAACATCGGCTCGTCCTGCTCGTAGCCGAACACCGCGTAGACATGAAAGCCGAACGCGCTCAATTTGGTCCCTCGCGTCGGGCGAAACGAGTTGACCGAGTTGGCTTCGATACGCATGGGCTTCGGGTCGATGGACTGGTTGTCCAGAAGCGCGCCGATGAACTCATGCGGGCTCGACGTGCAGTCCATCTGCCGATCGAGCTCGTCGGCGTAGCACGGCAGCGGAGCAAAAGTGACCCCTAGCGACGCAATGGCCGCCAGCGTGTTGAAAACAGTCGATTTCATCGTCATGCCCCGACGGGTCACCCATGTCTCACTGTGCCATGTTTGGCGCCGATCGTTCGTGCGGTGGCAATCAATGCCGGCGACACGGTGCACTCTGCCGGTGCGTGTTTTCACGCGTGGTGCGAGACCTCGCACGCTCGCAAAACCGTCTCCGCGTCACCAAAAGAAAAGTACGCCCGTTTTAAATTTCGCGGCAAGAGAGTCCGACAAAACCGGCGCCGGAACAGCGGCCGAGCGTGTCACACCAGCAGCGCGGACCGCGCCTTGAGCCAAAGGCCAAAATCACGCATCACCTCGACAACGGGCCTTAGACGTTCGCCGTCTTCGGTAAGCTGATACTCGACCTTAACCGGTACTTGAGCAAATACCGTGCGCAGTACGAGACCGGCTTCTTCAAGCGCGCGCAGGTCCAGGGTCAGCATGCGTTGCGAAATGCCGGGCACGTCCCTGCGTAAATCGGTGAAGCGTTTGGGGCCATCCAGAAGATAGGAAACCAGCAACAAACGCCAACGTCCGCCCAGCAGACGCATGGCTTCCTCGACCGAACATCCGGTTGCACTGCTCTTCATTCGCCCGTCCTCGGTAAGTATATTTTTTGTACCTTCACCACACTATTCTGCCTTCTTCCTTTTTTATCCCGCTTGCCGGATATTAGCCGCGTTGCCGCGACAGCGCGCAGAACACGCTATTTACCTGGAAGAGAAAACCCGATGAAGCTCTATCACGCGCCCGGCAGTTGCTCGCAGGCGATTCATATCGTCTTGCAGGAAACGGGACTCCACGCGGAAGTGATCAAGGTCGATGCACGCAAGCATCGGATCGAAGGCGGCGCCGACTATTACGACGTGAACGAGTTGGGCTACGTGCCGCTACTCCAACTGGACGACGGCAGTTATCTGCGTGAAGGGCCGGTGATTGCACAGTATCTGGCCGATCAACGGCCGGCATCCTTTTTGACGCCGAGCCACGGCACCATGGAGCGATACCGGCTTCTGGAGTGGCTCAATTTTTTGACGTCAGAAATCCACAAGGGCTTCATTCCGTTGCTCTACGCCGTTGCGGCGGGCAAGTATGTCGACACCGCGAAACCGAAGCTCGAAAGCCGGTTTGCGTGGCTCGATAAACAACTGTCGGACAAGCCATTTCTGATGGGCGAGGTGTTCACGATCGCCGACGCTTATCTGTTCGCGCTAACCGGTTGGGGCAAGGCCACGTGGATGAAATCGGTGTACAACGCCGACATCGATTTCACCCCACTCGTGCATCTGCAAGCCTGGTACGAGCGCGTGCGGAACCGGACCGCTGTGCAGCGGGTTCTACGCGACGAAGGTTTGTCGGGCGAGTGACGGAAGGCTCACTCTTCGACATCAGGCCATCCTTCACTTGCCGACGAATCCGGTCGTTCCGATTCGCGAGACGGCGAGTTTTAACGAGGGTGTGCTTCACGTCCTGACACCTCCATGTGTAAGGGGGCATAACGTGAAGCAGGTGCTTACTGCCATCCGCTATAGTCGGCGGCCTGCACCGAATAGCCGTATCGAACCGGACGCGGCTGCCGATAAGGACGCGCCCAATAAGCTCGCCGATATCCCGCGTAGGCCTGGGGGCGGCGCACCATCATGACCGGCTGCACCAACACCTGGGGAGGCGGTTGCGGCACGTAAGCCTGTTGTTGGCCGACCATCGCCACATACTCGACGCGCTGCGGCGCTTGAGGCGGCGGACCGTAGGCTTGCGCTACATACGCGGGCTGCTGATACTGCGGATATTCGTCCTCGGCTTCAGCGTATGCGGGCGCTTCCGCATAGTTCTGCGCTTCCGCGTATTCCGGCGCCGGTTGGTACTGCATTGGCCGAGGCGGCGCATATTGCGGCTGCTGGTACGCTTGGCGGTACTGCGGCTGGGGTTGCAGTTGCGGTTGTGGTTGCGGCGGCAACGCGCGCTGCGCTATCTGCGGCTTCTGTACGGAGGTCACCTGCGCCTCCTCATCGCCCGGCATGCCTTCGGGGAGCGGCGGCATGACCTGCGCCGCAGCAGCCTTCGGCGGACGCTTCAATTGCTCGCGCAACGATGTGTACGTCTCGGCGTCTTCCTTGGCCCGCGCGTTGTAGCCATTGTGATAGGCATCGCTCAGATCTTTCAGGCGCGCGTTGTTTTCTTCGTCGGCCGTCAAGCGCTCTTCACCCGGATCGAGCGAGGCATCGGCAGCGCCCTTTCCATAAGCCGATGCCGGGCCGTCGGCGCGCGCAGAAACGGGATGCAGCAGTCCGGCAAAAGACACCACCGCCACTGAAATACCCAGCAGCAATTTCGTTCCCATAGTTTCACCTCGATATGCAACGCGACAACGGGCATGTGATCGACGAAGACCGACTCCGGTCCTCTGATAGACGGGATTTCGATGCCGGCGTGTCTCTACGTTATCGACGCTTTGCGCGAGGTCCTAAAGGGTAAAACGGGGTAAAACGCACCAGGGAATATCCGAACCTGCACTGGGAGAATCCGGGCAACACGCGATCAGAACGCCGCATGCTTACGAAGCAAAAATTCTCCGCTTACATGTCCCTCACCGCGTCCGCGCAACGGCTCGCTGTTGCCGCAAAATCCTGACGAAATTCAGCACGGTAGGCGACTTTTCGCGCGGCCGGTGAATCAACGCAATACCCGTCGAAAGCGGATTACCCTGCAGCGCGTGATACGACACGTTTTCCACCTGAATTTGCCGGATCGACGCGGGAACCACGGCAACGCCGAAGCCCGCCGCCACCAGATTCGCCGCCGATGAAATCTGCGGCGACTCCATGCCGATCGACGGCGCGAAGCCGGCTTCCTGGCAGGCGGCAATGATGGAATCGTAGAGATCCGGGCCGATGGGTCGCGGAAAGAGAATGAACGGGTCATCCGCCAGGTCGGCAAGATTGATGCGCCGCCGCCGGCTCAAACGGTGGTTCGCCGGCAACACGGCCAGCATGTCTTCGTCCACGAGCGGCTCGACCACCAGATCCCGGCAGTTCAGCGGCATGCGCACGAGCGCGGCGTCGAGTTGCCGCTCGGCGACTTTATCCAGCAGCAGCGAACTGTTGCTCTCCTCGCAACTGATCGATACGCGTTCGTACGCATGCCGATAACGCTGCATGGTTATTGCAACGGTCGGATGAAACACCGTCGACCCCGCGAAGCCGAGCGAAAGCCGCCCCGTCTCCCCACGTCCCGCGTTCTGCACTTCGACGAAGGCCTGCTGCGTATCTTCGATGATGCGCCGTGCGCGTTCGCGAAAGAGCCGCCCCGCTTCAGTCAGTTCGACACGGCGCGGATGCCGGATAAACAGCGGCGCGCCGATTTCCCGTTCGAGCTTCAGGATCTGCTGGCTCAAAGGGGGTTGCGCAATCCCCAGATGGGTCGCGGCGTCGGTGAAATGCAGATGCTCGGCGACGGCGAGGAAGTAACGCAGTTGGCGAAATTCCATATGTTTTTCGTCTCCAAATGACGACTTCAAGATATTGGACTAATGACCTGGCTGATTTTAACCTTCGTGTCAACCTGATGCGCTCAAAGGTCGCAGCCCAAACCATCGGACGAAATCGACGCGCGTCACACCCAACGCTTATGAGGAGAATTCGATGTCTGCAGCGCAAACACCGCTAGTCGCCGATCGGGACGACGTGGCCCATACGTTGATCGCGGAGCTGCGCGCCATCGTCGGCAAAAAGCACACCTTGACCGACGACGCCGCAACCCGGCGCTTTCGCACGGGCTTCCGTTTTGGCGCAGGCAAGGCGCTCGCGGTGGTCCGGCCCGGCACGATCGTCGAGCAATGGAAAATCCTGCAGGCGTGCATCGCGGCGAACGTGATCGTGATCGCGCAGGCATCGAACACGGGACTCACCGGCGGCTCGACACCCGACGGCGATGACTATGATCGCGACATCGTGATTGTCAGCACGAGCCGCATGAAAAAGGTGATGGTGATCGACGGCGGCAAGCAGGTGGTCTGCCTGCCAGGCGCCACGCTCGATCAACTGGAAAAGACGCTGAAACCCCTTGGCCGCGAACCGCATTCGGTGATTGGTTCGAGCTGTATCGGGGCGTCGGTGTTTGGTGGTGTCTGCAACAACTCGGGGGGCGCGCTGGTGCAGCGGGGTCCGGCCTATACGGAAATGGCGGCATTCGCGCAGGTGGATGCCGCAGGCAAGCTGCAATTCGTGAACCATCTCGGGATTGAACTCGGCGACATGCCCGAGGATATCCTCGGCCGACTGGAACGCGGCGCATTCTCGGACGCCGACGTCCGGCACGACGCAGGCGCCGGATCCGACCATGGCTATGCGAGCCACGTCCGCGAGATCGATGCCGACACACCCGCGCGTTTCAATGCCGACCCGCAGCGTCTTCATGAAGCGTCAGGCTCGGCCGGCAAGCTGATGGTGTTTGCCGTGCGGCTCGATACCTTCCCGATCGAACAGAACGCGAAGGTTTTCTATATCGGCACGAATCGCCCCGACGAACTCACCGAAATTCGCCGTCACGCGTTGCACGACTTTAAAGCCGTGCCGATCTCGGGCGAATATCTCCATCGGGACGCCTTCGACATTGCCGAGAAATACGGCAAAGATATGTTTCTGGCGATCCACTATCTCGGCACGTCGCGGTTGCCCGCGCTGTTCGGACTCAAAAGCCGCTTCGACGCGCTATTCGATCGGCTCGGCTTTCTGCCTTCGCATCTCACCGACCGTGTGTTGCAGGCCGCGAGCCGGCTGTTCCCGAGTCATCTGCCGCAACGGATGAAACAGTACCGCGACAGATACGAGCATCATCTGATGCTGAAAGTCGCGGCCGACAACGTCGACGAAACGCGCGAGTTTCTCGCGAGCTTTTTCGCCAAGGCGACCGGCGGATTTTTCGAATGTACCGACGAGGAAGGCACGAAAGCATTTCTGCATCGCTTCGCCGCCGCCGGCGCAGCCGTCCGTTATCGTGCCGTGCATACCCGCGAGGTCGAGAACATCGTCGCGCTCGACATCGCGCTACGCCGTAACGATCGCGACTGGATCGAGACGCTGCCGCCCGAGATCGAGGCAGCGATCGCCATCAAGCTGTATTACGGGCACTTCCTGTGCCACGTTTTCCACCAGGATTACATCGTCAGGAAGGGCAACGACTGCCTGGAAGTCGAACATAAGATGTGGGCACTGCTGGACCGGCGTGGCGCCGAATATCCGGCGGAACACAACGTGGGCCACCTGTATCGCGCGAAACCGCAGCTTGCGGCGTTTTATCAGCAGCTCGATCCGTGCAACTGCTTCAACCCCGGGATCGGACAGACGTCGAAATTTTCCAGATACCGGGAGATCGCGGGTTAGGTCCGGATCGGGCGTTCCCAATGAACAGGTATCGGAACGAGTCAGTTGTGAGCCGCCGTGTCCTCAAGGCTGGCGAGTACCTGACTCCCGTCAGTGCGTGCAGCGTCTTCAACCGGAAAAGTACTCTCACTGAACGCAATCACTTTGAATCCGCTTCCCACACCGCGCGGAATCGTAATGCCCCAGTGCCAGCCACCGGCTTGTTCGAAGACATGCAGTACAGGAACGGTCGGAGTGGGTAAAGACTGAAGCGTCGTCATGGCGCATTCTCCCGTCGTGGCAAAACTGCGCGCGCACCAATGCGGGCGCTCATCATTGAGTCTATAGACTGTTTGCTGCATTGCAATAAAAAACTGTGGTGAAAATGTCAAATATTGTGGTGTCACAATTTTGAAAAATAATGCCCCGCCATTTGGATGTGCGAGTATGGATTGACCAGCTTCAGAACTTAAGACTGTGATCCACGGGGGCTCCATGAGTAGTCATTCACTCATTTGGGCAGCGGTGCCGCACAACAGCGACGGCGTCGTCTTCCAGGTTCGTATTGTTCACGGACTGCAACGTTTCTACGTGTCACGCCGTGTGCTCGAGCATGTGTTCGATCTCGAGCCGAAAGCCACGGACGCAAGACAACTCGAACTCTTCTACAAGTTCTTGAAACGCATTCTGGCGCGAGCCGGCATCAAGCGTTCAGTCGCCGGTTCGGACACCGTTGCGCTTCAGGCAACGGATTTCATCGTACAGAGCAGGAGCGACAGCAACTCGATGCAGCGATCGATCTCGCGAACCACGATTTAAGCACCGCCGCAGCGAGCGTCAAACGTTGAGCTTACGCGTGAACGTGCGCCGCGTGTGCTACATGTGTAGCCTGTGCCGACTGGCTCGTCGTCGGCCAGTTCGTATGACGCGCGAACCCTTCCCTCTCTCGCCGGAGTAATGGCGCATACCCGTGCAAATCGCGCGGTGCGATATCGAACGCGCGACGAAACGCGCGGTTGAAACTCGATGCGCTGTTGAAGCCGAGTCCCGCCGCGATGTCCCGCACTTCGAGATGCGGAAAGCGGACCAGTTCATCGGCGGCCATTCGCAACCTGCGACTGGCGATATAAGTCGCCAGACCGCCTTCATGCTCGAACAGACGGTACGCGCTGGCACGCGACACATGCAGCGACGCCAATACGCGCTCCGTCGACAACTCCGGGTCGTGCAGATGCGCCTCGACATAGCGCCGCACCTGTCCGTACACCGCGGCGCGCACCGCCGCGCGCGCGTTGCCGGATAGGCCCGCTTGCCGGCTGAATGCAGCGGCCAGCAATTCGACCGCGGTAAGAAAGGACTGACGCGCGTCGTCTTTGCTCAGGCCGACGATTTGCCGATTGAGCGCGATCAGATGCGCTATCAGCGTGCGGGTCAACGGTGTTGTCGCTTCGACCCGGCGGCCATGCAGCGACGCCGCGTCGGGAAAGGCTTTTTCGACCAGCGCGCGCGGCACGAAGAACAACAATATCCGGCCATGAAAGCTCCGTACGGCGCACGGCTGATCCATATCCAGCGCAAGAATAGTCGGCATGGATGCGATGGGCGATGCGTCCCGCCCTTGCTTGCCGCTCACGAATTCACCAGGCCGGCCTTCCAGAAACACGCTAAATGAAACGTCGCGAATGTTCTCCGTCGAGACGCGTCCCAGTGAGCGCACGGCCAGATTCGGGCCAGTGCGGAAATGGAAAAAGCTGAGATCGTCGATCGAGTAGCGGGACATCGCGGCGTCGAAGGTTTCGTCGGCGTGCTTTGAGGCAGGCTGAATGTCGTAGACCGGACTCATGCGTTCCTGCCACGAGAGGAAGCTATGACGGGCGTCGCCCTGCACGCTGAAATTGCTGTGTACGATGCCCGGCGCAAGCTGGGGCGGCTCGGCCGCTAACAACAGGTGGCTCAATGGCATACAGGCGGGCGGCGGATCGCTGGCTCGTTGGTGCGCACTGCTGGTTGGGTCCAGTTGCGTTCCACCTGAGCGGGCGCGTTTGCCTGCCGGGTCGGAAGGCCACCCCTGCGCACTTGGAGGGTGGCGAGAAAGCATAGCGTGTCCGGACTACCGACGCTATTGGGCAATGCGAGCCATGCGCCACGACGCGCAGAGTGAAGGCGTCGCATCGCATGACGTTATCAGCGCGTTGGTTGTCCGCGCATCGATCTGAAAACCCGCACTAGTCCTGCGGTCGCGATCCGAGCAACAGGATATCGACCAGCCTCTTGGCACTCTGCTGCCAGTCCGGCGCGGACGCGACATTTGAAACGCCTACGAGTGCGCGAAGCAGATCCAGCGGATCGAGATCCGCCCGGATATCACCACTCGCGACGGCGCGCGCAACCAGCGAGTGGATCGCGTCCATGATCTGCGCCCCGGACGATTCGAACAGTTTGGTCGATCCGCCGACAATCGAATTCAATGCAGGCGCAATGATCTTCTTCGTCGCGATGTAGTCGATGAAAAGCGTCATCCAGGCGCGCAGCGCTTCGAGCGGCGGCAGCGAATCGGTCAGCTTGCGCGCCTCCTCGGCCAGCCTCTCCACCTCGGCACGATAGACACTCTCAAGCAGCGCGTCGCGCGTCGGAAAGTGCCGGTAGAGCGTGCCGACGCCAACGCCGGCCTGGCGGGCGACCTCCTCCAGGCTGATCTCGCCTTGCGCGTGGGTAAACGCCGTTTTCGCTACCTCGAGAATGCGCTCGCGATTGCGCAGCGCGTCCGCCCTGGGTTTTCGTTCTTTGGGTGTCGGTTCGTTCATCGATACGTTTGAGTGCTTGCAAACGGAGGCTAGCTCCGTTTAGTATAGTTAAAAGCGGAGGCTCACTCCGTTTTATCCCGGACAGGGAATGACGTCAACTCTATTGTGATGGAGCAGCGAAGATGACTGAGAAATTGGGTGCAACCACAACGACCGACCAGGTACTCGCGAGCGTTGACCTTCACGGCAAGCGAATTCTCGTCACGGGTGTCTCCGCGGGGCTGGGCGTGGAGACGGCGCGGGCACTCGCCGCGCGCGGGGCGAACGTGATCGGCGCGGCCCGGGACCTGAAAAAAGCGCAGCAGGCGACCGTTGAAGCACAACGCGAAGCCACTGCGGCAGGCGGCAGTATCGAGCTGATCGAACTCGATCTCGCGAGCCTCGCGAGCGTTCGCGCTTGCGCCGACAAGCTGCTCGCGCAAGGCCAACCGCTCGACGTGATCATCGCCAATGCGGGCGTGATGGCCACGCCGTTCGGCAAAACAGCGGACGGCTTCGAGACGCAGTTCGGCACGAATCATCTCGGGCATTTCGTGTTCGTGAATCGCGTGGCGTCGCTGATCCGCCCGGGTGGTCGGGTGGTCATGCTGGCGTCGTCAGGACATCGTTTCGCGGACGTGGATCTCAACGATCCCAACTTCGAGCACACGCCCTACGATCCATTCGTTGCATACGGTCGCGCCAAGACCGCGAATATCCTCTTTGCGGTGGCCTTCGACCAGCGCCACAAGGCACGCGGTGTGCGAGCGGCGGCCGTTCATCCGGGCGGAATCATGACGGAACTGGCACGCCATATGGACCAAGGCCAGATGACCGCGATGCTGGAAAACATCAACAGTCAGCTTGCGTCGGAGGGCAAGGGGCCGTTCCAGTTCAAGACGGTTCCGCAAGGCGCGGCCACCTCGGTATGGACAGCGGCGGTAGCGGCAGCCGACGAGGTAGGCGGCAAATACTGCGAAAACTGCCATGTGAGCGAAATCGTTGCGGATGACGTGGTCATTACGCCCATCAGCGAAGGCGTTCGGCGTTATGCGCTCGACACGGATCACGCGGCCGCGCTCTGGCGCAAAAGCGAAGAGATGGTGGGCGAGTCGTTCTGACGCGTTACCCTGAGCGCTTGTTACGCTTGCTGCGGCGGTTTTCACCTAGGAGCACAGGCTTCGGTCTCGCCAGAAAGATATCGATTGATCATGCTTTATCTGTCCACCGGCAAAAGAACGCTTGCGCATAATTCGCGCACACCAGGCTGATAAACTGCCGCAGCGTTTCGGTGACGAAGATAGGCGCATTACGCGAGTCGGCGTGAAGGCAATTCCTTTCGCATGGATTGTTCTACTGCGCGGGCTGCATGATCAAATCAAAACACTGAGGGAGCTTCTGCCATGTCGTCTTTAACCTTTCACGAGGGCCGCAGCATCCGACGACGCGTCCGGTCGTCGGCCAGTTTATGTTTCGTGCTTGCTTTGCTATCCACCCGTGCATTTGCCGACGACGCACAGCAATGCGCCGCCAATGCGGGAACGCTGCTTGTCGGTCAGGTCGTGTCCCCACCCACCTTCAAACACGGAATGTTCCGCAAAGGCGTCGAGCTGTCGCACACGCATTTAACGCTGAAGGGCGAAGCGGACGGAGCGGATTACGACGTCGCAATCGACAATGTCTTCGCGTCGGGCTATCAGCAAGATGCAGCCGTTGTGCCGCCGCCGTTGAACAGCATTGCAGTGGGCGACAGACTCGAACTATGCGGCCTTCCCTTTCAAGGCGGGATTCATTGGGTTCACACCAATTGCGGCGACACACCCACCTCGCAAGATCCGAATGGATGGCTGAAAGAGATCGCGGCCGACGGCACCGTCGGCCCCAGTTTCGAAGACAGTCAGCAATACTGCTACCTGTGGCCACATAACTAGAACGAGCCCAAACAAGCGGCAGGTCAGAGAGAGCGTTCGATCGCCTGCCGCAGCAGTGCCAGACCCAGATCGATCTCTTCTTCGCTGACGGTCAGCGGCGGCGCGATCCGGAACACACCGCCCATGCCCGGCAACTGCACGATGTTCATGCTGAGCCCCAGGTTCATGCACTCGCGGGTAATCTTTGCACCGAGCCCATCCGCCGGTTCTTTCGTGCGACGATCCTTGACGATCTCCATGCCCAGCAGCAACCCGCGTCCGCGAATGTCGCCGATGCATTCGAAGCTTTCCATCAGATCCAGCAAACCGCGTTTGAGTCGCGCACCCATCACGTTCGCACGCTCGACCAACCCGTCGCGCTCGACCACGTCCAACACACGCAGACCGACGGCGGCCGGCAGCGGATCGGACACGTGAGTCGTATAGAACAGATAACCCAATTCGTGAGCCCGCTCTTCGATCTGCGCGGAAGTCACGACCGCCGCGAGTGGTAAACCCGCGCCCAGTGTTTTCGACAGAGTGAGAATGTCGGGCGTGACGCCGTCGCGCTGACAGGCGAACATCGTGCCTGTACGCCCCACTCCGGTTTGCGCTTCGTCGAGGATCAGCAGCATGCCGCGTTCCTCGCATTTGCGCTTCAACGCGGCCATGTAGCCTTCCGGCAATTCGATGATGCCGCCGGAGCTGAGAATCGGCTCTGCAATAAAGGCAGCCAGATTGCCGCTGGATTGACGGTCGATGAGATCGAATGCGTAGTCCAATTCCGCCAGGTAATCGTATTCACCGTGACGCTCGAAACGCGGCCGATACGGAAACGGCGCGGGAATCGCGTAAGAGCCAACCGCCGCGGGACCGACGCCCTTACGACCCGCGCTATAGGTTGCGGACGCAGCGTTCCCCGTCATGCCGTGCCACGACTGCGCAAATCCGACAATTTCATATTTGCCGGTGACCAGCTTCGCCATGCGAATAGCGGCCTCGTTCGACTCCGCGCCGGTGCTGAGCAACAGCGCGCGGTCGAGTCCGTCGGGCGTGATGTCGGCGAGGCGCGTTGCGAGGTCGACCACCGGGCGTGACAGCATGCCGCTGAACAGGTGGTCGAGCTTGCCGGCGTATTCGTTGATGACGGACACGATGTCCGGATGACTGTGCCCAAGCACCGCGCTCATTTGCCCCGACGTGAAGTCGAGAATCGCACGGCCGTCCGCGTCATAAACAAAGCTGCCCTGAGCGCGCTCGATGATCAACGGCTCGAAGGTGCCGCCGTAGCGGATCAGGTGCTGCCTGGCGTTGCGCCAGAACGTTGCGTCGTCGTTGCGGGACACTGTGCTTCTCCTTGGCCGGGTAGCGGGAATAGCTTGCAGTCTAGAGGGCTCTCTGGTTTCATAGAAACGAATAGTTCTAATGGAAGCTAGAAGCGAGTCTAATATCTTGAGCCTCTCACTCGAAATCGATCTGCTGCGTTCGTTTGTCGTGATTGCCGAAGTCCGCGCGCTGAGTCGTGCGGCCAATCGGATCGGTCGGACCCAGTCGGCGCTGAGTCAGCAGATGAAGCGCCTCGAAGAAATCGTCGATCAGCCGCTGTTCCAGCGCACCGGTCGCGGGGTCGTGCTGACGAATCCCGGTGAACGGTTATTGGTCCACGCTCAGCGCATTCTGCGGCTGCACGATGAAGCGATGGCGGATCTTTCTGGAAAAGGCTTGTCGGGGACGATCCGCTTCGGGTGTCCGGACGACTACGCGGCCGTCTTTCTGCCGCATTTATTGCGGCAGTTTTCCAGTCAGCATCCGCAGGCTTTGGTGGAGGTTATTTGCGCTCCTACTCCGCGCTTGCGCGAACAACTGGAGATGCATGCGCTGGATCTGGCGATGATCTCACTGCCGGAAGACGCGACCGATGCGAACATCATTCGCCGGGAACCGCTGGTTTGGGTGGGCTGTCCGGGAATGGATTCCGCGCACTTCGATCCGCTGCCGTTAGCGCTTTCGGATCCGGATACGCTCGATCATGTGGCGGCATGCGAGGCGCTGCAGCGTGTGGGGAGGCGTTATCGCATTGCCTATGCGAGTAGCAGTCTTGCCGGGCTCACGGCTTTGGTGCGCTCAGGGCAGGCTTTCGCGGTGATTACGCAGACGGCGGTAGCTTCGGATCTCTGCGTAATCAGCGATGATCCGCAGTTGCCCGCTTTGCCGGCTATCGGCATCACGCTGAAGTTCGAGCGGGATCGGCCCTCGCATTTGACCACCGCGTTTGCGGAGCACATTCGCGTGACGTTGCCGTTGCTTTGATCCGGCAATTGCGCAAGACAATGGAGTACCTCGATCGTCAAAGCTTTGCCGGCACCTTGTCCGGTTAAGGTCAATTAATAAAATCACAAAGCTTTTCAGGCTTCAGGCCGATACGCTCAATTCCATTGATCGCAGAACTCAAGGAGAGAACGTATGGCTTTCAGCTTTGACCCAACCGACTGGCAGATCGTCCCCGCGCGCACGTTTGCCGAGCTGCGAATCGGCGAGATCTTTCGTGCGCCGAGCCGCACGCTGACCGACGCTCATGCCTCCGCGTTCCAAACCGTTTCCTGCGACAACCATCCGATCCACTACGACGTAGGTTACGCCCAGCGTTACGGTCATTCGGCGCCCGTGGTGCATGGCCTCCAGGTGCTCGCGTTCACTGCGCCCGGCGCGACGCTGCTGCCGCACAACTTCGGCGCGATCTTCGTGGCCTTCACCGAATTGTCGGCAAAGTTTCTCGCCGAGGTTCACTCCGGCGACACGCTTTTCTCGGCACTGGAGATCGTCGCTCTCGAACCCGTGGGCGACAAAGGTCAAGTGACGACCGCTGTCACCGTTCACAATCAGCGCGGCGAGCTGGTGTTGTCTGGGCAGCATAAATATCTGCTGCGGACGATGGCCTGATCATTAACGTTGCTGCCGCCGCAAACCATCATTCGAGGGAAAAGACCATGCCTGTTTCGTTGCCACCCGAGCCCTTCGTCACTCAGGAAGTACGCATCGTCGATCAACAAGGCCGTCCGCGCATCGTGCTGTCGGCGAGCAACGGTGTGCCGACCTTGGTTCTACTCAGCGAATCCGGCACGGTCGGTGCGACTGTCGCACTCGATGCCGCGGGCAGACCGTCCGTCACGCTTGCCAATCCGAATCCGGCATGGCCGACGGCCGCGCTCGCCGTCGACGACAAGGGCGCGCATGTGAAGTTCGACCGGCCAGGTGGCGCGTCGAGTTATCTGTTCCTCAATAACGCGGGCGGGTCCGGCGTCGTATTGGTGGACAACACTGGCAAGCGCCGGCTCAACGCGACGGTGGCAGCAGATGGCACCGCTAACGTCGAGCCGTTGAGCGTGGATGGAAAAGCGCCGCAATAAAGCACGTTCCATCCACGGTAAGTGCGAGCCGACGTCGTCAAAACCTGGTCTGCATACCGACGCGCGCGAGTGTCTGCGAACGGCTACTCGACGCGCCTCCCGGCTGCAGTAAACCATTGATCCAGGCCCCGGTTTCGGCGGCGTCCCCACTCGCCCGCTGAAACACGGCCTCGACGTACGCCGTCGTGCGCTTCGAGAAGTTGTATTGCAGAGCCGTCGTGACCTGCTGCGCGCGGTTGTCCTGAAGGACCTCATTGCCCTTCATATACTGGTAGTCCAGACCCCACGCCCACGGCCCTGCTACGTTCCACAGCACGCCGCCTTTATAAACATCGATCTTCGCGCCGCTCGCGGTATTTTTGGTGTTCGTGTAGAGCAGCATCGCAAGGACACGCGCGAACTTGTAGTGCACACCGGAACCGAAATTGCGGATACCGTCATGACCGTTGCCAAGCTGCGGGTACTTCACTTCCACATACGCCGCGCCAACACCCAACTGGCCGTTCACATAGTTCGCGCCGAAGCTGATAGTCGAGTCGGCCGAAAAAGACCCGGGCACGCCACCGAACCCATAAAGCGCGCCGACAGTCAGGCCGGCTATTTCCGGGCCGCGATATTTGATGGCATTCGGCACACGCGTGCCACCCGCCATGCGGTCGAAATCGAACGAGCCGGTCGGATTGCCGGGTACGCCTAGCGCCGCGAAGGGACCCTGACGAAAATCATAGAGACCGCCGAACAGCAACGCGCCGTCATACTGACCTAGCGATAGCGTGTCGAACATGAAGTCGTACTGGTTGCCGAAGGTCAGCGAGCCGAGCCGGTCATTCGCGAGTCCGACCAGGGCGGTGCGATTGAATATCTGCCCGGCGCCCGGCACAGACGCACCACTCCCGAAATCGAATTGCGACGTCAACTCGAACAACGCCTTGTTGCCGCGGCCGAGATCCTCACTGCCTTTCAAGGTCAACGTGGTGGGCGTCAAGATGCCGCTATCGAACAACGTAACCGCGCCGCCGCGCTGGTTGTTGACGTAGGTCACGCCGCTGTCGATAACGCCCTGCAAGCTCACCGTGCTCTGCGCAAACGTATTGCTGGACGAGGTCAGCGCCAGCATCCAGCCCGCCAGGGCGATGCCGGTGGAAATCGTCGCTTTCATGCGTGTTCCTTCGTGCTTCGTTTCGACTCGATAAGCGAGTTTCTTTGCGTCAAACAAAAAAGCCACCTGGCGAAGTAGCCGGCAAAAAAGAATAACAACTTGAAACGGGTCTCGCGCGGGGCGAGCGGTTAAATCTTCTTAAATGACATTAAGGGGGATTGGCGTTGGGCAGCCACGCATCCGAACAGCGTTCCTTACGGGCGTCTGCTTTACGAATCGAAAACCCGACTGGCCCGGCATCAACACGGGCTTTCGCGTGGCTATTCGCGCGGGGCTTCTAATGCACGTGGCGTGGGATGTGCTGGCGGGTTTCGGATTCGTGTCGTAACGGCAAGGTGCAAACTCGCTTCACGCGCAAGCCACGGCAGTGCTCTAAAATTTAGTTGACCCGGCCCCAAGGGCCGCCCTCATGCTTACCGCAACCGGTCAACAGAACGAGGTGACTAAATGAGCTCTTCCGCCCCGTGTTTTAACGCATCAGAAGCGGCCAGTCAGCTCGGTGTGTCGATCAAAGCATTGCGGTTATATGAGCAGCAGGGACTGGTCACGCCAGGCCGAACGGCAGCCGGATACCGCGTGTATGGTCCGAACGAAATGGATCGCGCCGGCGAGATTGTGGCTCTGCGTGCTCTAGGCCTCAGTCTTGCCCAAGTAGCGCGAGTGTTGGATGGCGATCCCCAAAGCCTGGCAACCGCCTTGGCGGCGCATGAAACCGCATTGAATAATGAACTGCAGGATCTTGTTCAGAAGCTGGACAGAATCCGGCGGGTCCGCTCCGATCTTGCGCGTGGTCAGATGCCGGTTGATGGAGAGTTGACCCGACTCATCGATCGAACAGGGATTAGCGTGGAATTTGCGCTTCCGTGGCCTTGGGGCGGTGAACATTTCGAAGTTCGCGACATTCGTCCGCTTAACTACATCATCGGTTCTCTGGGCAGCGGCAAGACCAGGCTGGCGCTTCGTCTCGCGGAGACGTTGCCTGACGCTGTATTCCTCGGGCTGGATCGGTTGCAGGATAAAGGCGTCGCGGCGCTCGACTTGCTGAAGGCCGATGCGACTTTAAAGTCGCGCGTCGATCGGGCGGTGGAATGGCTTGTCGATGAGGGCGCAACTGAATCTGAAGCACTGACAATCTTGCTGGTAGCTTTTGAAGCAGATGGCCCCGCTGCATTGGTTGTCGATATGGTCGAACAGGACCTCGATGGGGTCACACAGGAAGCGTTGATCACGTTTCTTCGCCTCCGTGCGAGTGCCGGTGTGCGACCTTTTTTCCTGATGACACGCTCTTCAGCGATTCTGGACTTGGCGGCGATCGGGCCCGACGAAGCGATTATTCTCTGTCCCGCGAATCATAGTGCGCCGGTTCGTGTGGCGCCGTATCCCGGCGCGCCGGGTTATGAAGCGGTTGCTACTTGTCTGGCGACGCCTGAGGTGCGGGCGCGGATCGCGCGTCAGCCTGAAACAACGGCTGGCGAGGCTACAATCAACACACCTCAAACCCACGCCCCACGGGACTCATAGTCACCGCTTATGTTGAAGATCCTGGTCAGCGCCTGCCTCGTCGGCCACCCAGTCCGCTATAACGGCCAGGCCAAACTCACGCGCGACGCGTGGTTGTCCCGCTGGCGCGACGAAGGCCGCCTCGTTACCGTCTGCCCCGAAGTGGCAGCCGGCTTCCCGACTCCGCGCCCACCGGCGGAAATACAACTGCGCCGCACAGGTGTGGATGTTCTGGCGAGCAACGCGACGATTGAGGACAACACCGGCGCAAACGTGACCGCGCTCTTTATCGTGGGTGCCCGCCATGCGCTCGACCGCGCCAAGGCTGAAAACTGCCGCTATGCGCTACTTGCGGACGGTAGCCCCTCTTGCGGTAGTACCTTCATTTACGACGGCGCATTTAGTGGGGAAGCGCATCCTGGAGTCGGCGTGACTGTCGCGTTGCTGCGGGAGCATGGCATCCGCGTGTTTGCGGAGTCGCAAATCGATGAGCTGGCGGCAGAGATCGCGGAAGGCGATAGGGAGCAGGGTCTCTTGTGAAAGGCCGGTTTGGAGCAAAGTACGAGGACGGATCCAATCGTGCCAAAATGCTCTTTGCCTCAGCCACAGGTGGTTTAGCTAGAATCAGTTTTCGATCCAACTATTCGTCTATAAACGGAGACAAACGTGCCAGGCTTACTTCCCGATGTCGACCGCGAGGGGCTCCTCGAATATTCAGTCGTTTACACCGACCGATCAATCAATCACATGTCGCAACTCTTCCAGGGAGTCATGCGCAACATTTCCGTTTCCCTGAAAAAAGTCTACAACGCGAAGTCGGCCGTTGTTGTCCCGGGTAGCGGGACTTTCGGCATGGAAGCCGTTGCCCGGCAGTTCGCGACGAACAAAAAGTGTCTGGTCATCCGCAATGGCTGGTTCAGTTTTCGCTGGTCGCAAATTTTCGACATGGGCGGCATACCGTCCGAATCGATCGTGCTGAAGGCGCGTCCAGTCGAACAAGGGAGACAGGCTGCCTACGCACCGCCCCCGATCGAAGACGTGGTCGCTGCGATCCGCGAAAACAAGCCAGATCTGGTGTTTGCACCGCATGTCGAAACCGCATCCGGGATCATGCTGCCAGACGCCTATTTGCGTGCGGTGGCCGATGCTGTGCATGACGTCGGCGGCATGTTTGTACTGGATTGCATTGCCTCCGGCACGGTCTGGGTCGATATGAAAGCGAGCGGCGTCGACGTTCTGATTAGCGCCCCGCAAAAAGGATGGAGTGCGTCACCGTGCTGCGGGCTGGTCATGCTTAGCCCGCTTGCCCGCGAAAGAATCGATGCGACAGCCAGCACCAGTTTCGCTTGCGATCTTCGCAAATGGCTGCAGGTCATGGAAGCTTATGAGAACGGCGGGTTCGCGTACCACGCGACGATGCCCACCGACGGCCTCGCGACGTTGCGTAACGTCATGAAGGAAACCGAGGCCTATGGCTTCGAGAAAGTGAGAGCGGAGCAACTTGAGCTCGGCAAGCGCGTTCGCTCACTCCTCGCGGAGAACGGTTTCAAAAGCGTGGCGGCCGAAGGTTTTGAGGCGCCAGGCGTGGTCGTCAGCTACACGGACGATGACGGAATACGATCCGGCAAGAAGTTCGCCGATGCCGGCTTGCAGATCGCGGCAGGCGTTCCGCTTCAGTGCGACGAACCTGAAGACTTCAAAACCTTCCGCATTGGGTTATTCGGCCTGGACAAACTGCATGACGTTGAAGGTGCGGTGGCCAGGTTTACGAAAGCGCTGGCCAGTATTGTTTAGAGCGTTTTTTTGCTGAGGATGTGCGTATTGCTGACCATGACCCCGTTTGGCAGTTGACCTGCGGCTTCCTGAGTCAGCAAACTCGCACTTCCAATTGATCGCCAACGCTACTTCGCGAGGACAATGTGCGTGGCTCGGTCCGTCGCTACATGCTCGACTGTCCGATATCCAAGGGCGCGAAGATCCAGGCCGCTAAAGAGCGACTCGCCCTGACCGAGCGCAACCGGAGCAACGGCGAGATGAATCTCATCCACGTAGCCGGCCTGAATGTATTGCCGCACAGTCTCGACACCGCCGCCAATCTTGACGTCCTTTCCGCCTGCCGCTTCGCGCGCCTTTTCTAGCGCATCCTCAATGCCGCCAGAAACGAAATGAAATGTCGTTCCGCCTAGCATCTCAATGGACGGTCGCGGATGATGCGTGAGTACGAAGGTTGGCGCATGGTACGGCGGATTGTCGCCCCACCAGCCCTTCCATTGATCGTCCGGCCATTCCCCACGAATCGGGCCGAACATGTTGCGACCGAGGATGAAGGCACCGAAACCGTCCATGGCTCGTTGCGCGAATTTGTCGTCCAGGCCGGTGTCGCCACCTTCTTTGCCCAGCATCTGAAGAAAAGTCCGCGTTGGGAAAAACCATTGAAAGATTTCCTCGCCTCGGACGCCAAGCGGTTGATCTAGACTTTGAGCGGTTCCCGCACCAAAGCCGTCAAGCGAGACACAGAACCCGGCAACTTTTACCTTAGTCATTTACCTCTCCGTTGGAGTTTTAAGTGATGTGGCTTCGAAGCCAGATGATAGTTTGGCTTTCATTCAGGCGACGCGCGATGCGATGGTAAATCGACAATGATTCGACTCAGTGAAAACCCGGATGTGGAATCTGCGCTGTCTTGTTCCGGCCAAACTGGATCGTGTTCGCCGGTTCTTGGGTACCGAAATGAAGGTGTGTGCGAGTACACGCATCATTCCAATTTCAACAAACGGCTGATGAGGTGTCGCTGGCGCTCGATGAGGGAATGGCCGTTTGCGGCCCAGGAACGGTCGTTGGAACAGTGCTCGTAAATCGGCGACAATCGGACATTCCGGAAAGCCATTCTTTCAACTGCGCTGATGTCCTGTCCACTGAGTGCTTAAAGTGCAGCCGGATTCGCGCTGCTCTTGTCCACGGTAACTATCTCGCGTTCGCCGTTCTGTTCACCTTCTCGAAGTAACAGCGAGCTACTTGACCGCATTAACGCGTCAAAGCCTTCCAGACCTTCAAGGACGTAGGGCCCGAGACACATCGAACGCCACATCATGACCACAACGAGAAGCCTGGCGCTCATTCTGGCATGCGTGTTTGCCTCTTCTCAGTACGGCCACGCGCAATGTGTCGACCTGGTCGCCGGTCTTGACGACGGTCAGTTGATGCAGTCGCGGATTGCACTGGTCGACCGTGCCACGCCTACCGAGCAGATCCGCATCCTCGCCTACATCTTCGAAATCGATCAGACCGGCGGCCTGCTGTTGCATCATCTGGTCGAGGCCGCGCGCCGAGGCGTGCCGGTCAAGCTGTTGATCGACGGCATCGGCCCCGAGCCGCACTTCCCGTTCGAGGACGAGTTCATCGTTGCCCTGCACGAGGTGGCTCCCGGCATCGAACTCCGAATCTTCCATCCACGATCAGATCTCGTCGAGATTTCGCATCGCATGCACGACAAGCTGTTCCTGGTTGGCGACACGGCCGTGATCGGCAGTACCTCGATCTGGGATGCGAGCTTCCTCAACTGGCTCAGCGAGCGCGATCTGATGGTGTCGGGCGACGCCGGCCAGGATGCTTCCTCCCTGCACGCCATGTACCAGCATTTCGCCTTGTTCTGGAATAGCCCGGAAGTGGTTCGCCCCGAGCCGGAAAAATTCCTCAAAGTCGCAACTCCTTATCGCGTCTCACAGGGTTATGCGACGCTGGACCCGGCGCGCATCCATTATTGGCGCGAATGGCTGCTGGCTCCGCTCGACGCCGCAGCCCGGGCGACGGACCTGGCCGTTACCGATACTCCAACTGCCTCCGATACGCCCAATGATCCCGCCGCTCTGCCCGCTTCCGGGACGGATTTTGATCCTGCCTGGATGCCGATCGCCTGCGAGCGCCTGCGCTATACCCACGACTGGCCCGACAAGCGCTCGCCAGGCACGTTGCAGGACATGCTGCAAGCGTTCGATACGGCGCAGCACGAGATCCTGATCATCAACCCCTACCTGATCCTGGTGCCGGAACTGCGCGAGGCGCTTGAGCGCAAGCGGCGCGAAGGTGTCCACGTGATCCTGGTGAGCGCCTCGCTGGCGAGCATCACGCAGGAATTCCCCGCAGTCGGACGCGCCTATGCCAACGATCTGCCCGCCTTGGTGAATGCCGGGATCGAGGTGCGCGAATACTCCGACCGAGAGAACCGCATGATGCACGCCAAACTGGTTCTCATCGACGGCCATCGATACTATCTCGGCAGTTTCAATTTCGATTCGCTGTCGGCCCACTTGAATACCGAAAACGGTCTGTGGATAGATATCCCTGAGGACGGGCTCGATCCTTTGCACGACAGCGTGGCGTACTTCCTGCGCAACTCAAGTTCGGTGAGCGACGCCAATGGCCGCCTTCTGGCGGATCCCGATGCGCGCTGCCGGGCCGCCGGCTGCGGCGGTGCCTGGCGGTGGGTGACGATCCTGATCAGGAATTTTCTCTGAGCGCGGCGTGGCCTATCGCTAAGCTACGTGGCCAATTCGGGTCGCCGTCCGCGCCGTGTTGCGCGGTAGTCGGCCATTTTCGGCCGTTCGACACGCCTGTCAACATCGTTGACAATATGCGGCATCGCAACCTCCGCGAGCTGCAGAAGACATGAACCGCGTCGACGATAAAGAAGTTTGCATAATGGCTGGCAGCGTAGCGCTTCGAGATTTTCGCGCCGGAGACCTGATTCAGTATCAGCGACTTCGAAGTGATCCCAAGATGCATAGGTTTTACAGCGAAGAGGACTCGTCGGATGCGCGCGCGGGCCAGTTGCTAGAGATGTTCATAGAGCAATCCACAAGTCGGCCACGCACAAAATTCCAACTTGCCGTGGAATCAGCGAGTGGTGAGCTGATGGGAACGTGTGGGATTCGGATCGAATCGCCTGGCGAAGCATCGATCGGTTGCGAAATTGGTCGTCAATGGCATGGATCAGGTGTAGCACGCGAAGCAGCTTCTGCCCTTCTGGAATTTGGATTTTCGACATTGGACGTGACGCGGATCTACGCAGAAACCATCTCGGAAAACGTCGCCGCGATCAGGTTATGCAGATCCATTGGGATGACTGCAATGGCGGAGCGTATCGCTGATCGAACGTTTAAAGGTCGAACCTGGAATACAACTGTCGTTTCGCTGAGTCGCGAAGAGTGGCCGCGGAAGACAAGCCGGGCCTGAGGCGGCTTGTGACCGCTCGTGATCGCTTTGGATCGGTGGACCTGAAACTGTTCAATGCAGCTAAGTCTGTCGGGCATCACGCGGCCACAAACAGTCATTTGACGACCGGTCCCAGATTGCTGACAATCCCGCTTCTGGTTCGGATCGTCGAGTCGTCTTTCAAGCCGGTCTTTCGACAGAAACTGCCACAAGGGTGCCAATGACCATATCGAAGATTCTCGAACTTTATGCTCGAAGCGGGCGGTCCCTTCAAGATGTCGGTTTAAACGAAGCCGCGTTAGGTCTGTCGGAAGCAGAACAAGCGTTGGACCTGTTTGCTGGCCAAAAGTGGCTGATCCTTGGCGGGGACATTTATCGCGCATCGTCAGACAAGCAATTCCTTGCGCCCGCGCATGAAAATTGGTTTTACGAGGGAAGCAACGTCGAAGAGGGAATCGCTGTAGCGCGGGATTATTTGCATTCCTTGCGAGAGTGTTCGTTGTTCGTGGTGTTTGTCGTTACTGGCCGGACTCCAACGCAGTGAATTACGGCCTCTGCGGGCGAGCGAGCGCTCATGAGGACCGTCGACGCAGGATCAAGTCGCCTGCTACCGACCCTTGCTGCTGCAGGCGCCGGCCTTCTATGCGAATCGCATGAGGCGATAGTCGGCCAGTTTGAGCCGTTCGCCGCATCCTGCTAGATCGTTGACGATCCAGCGCGTCAACATGGATACGCGCCATGGCCGGCCTCAACACCCTCACAGATCACATCGAGAAACTCGTCGTAGAACATGAAGCGGTAGTGGCTGCAGTTTCCGAGGTGCCGCGAGCTGAATCGCTGCAGCCAGGCGGACTTGCCAAAGTCGACTGCTGCGAATCTAGTTTCCCCTTCCCACGGATTGAATTCGGGCGTATAGGGCTCAACTTCTTCTGGCGTGAACATGAATACCTGCGGCTTAAAAAAACGCAGATGCCGAAGGTTTTCCGGTGTGTAGGAGTCTTCGGATAAAAAATAGTCTACCGCGACGATAGCTCGACCGCTGGCTCCGCGGTAGTGGACCTTCATGAGTTCTGGTCCACGACCTTCATGATGGAAATCGCTCAGCAGTATCGGGTTCATGGCTATTTCTCATTGTCGATGGAGTAGATTTTGCCAGCAACTCGAATGGTTGAATAATGCCTTGTACATGAGAGCTGCACACCCGAGGCGATTGCCGCGCTCGGGCGTGGGGCAGTAGTCGGTCAAGATCGGCCGTTCGACATCCTCACAGGAATCGTCAACAATCGTCCACGACGGAAGATCGCCACGCGACCTCACCGTTACAACTACAGCTACGATCAACCAATACCGAAGTTCGCAAGCGCCATGGCAAAGCCTATTTTGACAGTCTTACTGAAAGGTTCATTTCTGGACGTTTTTCGCTTTGTCGAGGCGTTGCTCCTGCCTCTTGGGTTTTCGCTTGCCAATCCAGGAAGTGGGCGAGTAACGCACTGGAGCGATGACGGCGAACAAATCGCGATACCCCGCGACATGATCACTAACCAAGCTTCTATGTCGACTCCGAAGAACGTTCAGTTTTGGAGCACTAGCAGCGAAGACCTATTTGTGTCCTGGGTCGATGCGTCACTTGGGTGGTGGTTTTCCTTTCACCTCGATGGCGTCATCCCGGAGTTGAGGGTTGCATTGACAACCGCACTCTCGAATTCAGTCCTGATCGAATCAAAGCTGCAGTATGAAGATGAGTGCGCCTTTAGGATCGATTTCGACTAACTTTTCAATCGAGAATTCGGCCAGAATAATGCTTGAATAGGTCCGCGATGTGCGCCTCAGCGACCGCTTTCTGGCGAAGCGGAAGGCTGATCCGGGTCGAATTGAGGCACTCACCAGCCGTCTTGGTTCGGCGAGGAACGGTCATTCGACATCGGCTCTCAGACGGTCGACAATCAACGCCGTTTTCCAGTCACAACCGGGTGCAAGGAACGATCAGCCGGTACGGGCTAAACTTCGGGCGGCGAAATGTCGTTAAGCCGAGGTGCCGATAATAATAGCGAGGGGACGCAATGAAACTGCTAGTCCCATGCGGCGCAGTGCTCGCACTTGCCGGTTGCACTGACACGGGACCGATAAAAGTCGGTCCTGACACTTACACGATTTCCACGCGTGTTCCGTTCGGCGGTCCTGCTTCGGCCAAGGGTCAAGCCCTGACGGAGGCGAATGCCTTTTGTGAGTCGAAGACCCGGGAAATCCTGCTCGATCATGAACAGTCAAGCGAATGCGCGTTGCACGGCGGTTGCGGCGAAGCTGAAATCACTTTCTATTGCCTAAGGCCCGACGACCCGCAGCTTCAACGCCCGAAGTTCAGGGCCGAAGCGAATCAGCGTATCGAAATCCAATAGAAGTAGCTGATCTCCCCGAAAACAGAACAATGAAAAAGACCTGCACGGCGATGCTCGTTCTCGCTTGTTTAACCACAGCGTGTTCGAGCAAGGGTGTCGTGCCGATGGACGGTGATACATACACAGTATCCAGGCGAAGTGCGCAAGTCGGATTCGGTCCCGCTGACGGGCTGAAAGCGGACATATACCGCGAGACAAACGACTTCTGCGGGAAACAAGGTAAAAAGGTCCAAACCGTGTCATTGCAAATGAGCGATTCCGGGTTCGCCAAACCCGCCAGCGCTTCGTTGCAATTCCGCTGTATGTAAGAGACGAAACGGCCTACAAATGCCTCTTATGAAAAAGGCTGAGTGTCTTTGTCAGGTCTTGGATTCAGCCGGCCGGCAGGCTGAGCTTGGCCTGAATTGAACTGTCAGCAAAGATCTCGCATTTGCGAACTAATGTCGCCGTTCAAATACTGTGCACCTGAGAGTAATCAGGTGCGTGCGGATCATTCGTCTATACGGGAATACGGCGTTCCTGATGCATAGCCTCGTCGAGCCTCTGGCAGAGCTGATCCGCGTTGCTGATGGCCGGCAAACGCCTCACGGGATGAACTGCATCGTTGGTCGTCAGGATGATTGTGCCGGTGCCGAATAGGCGTTGCCACCATGGATGGATCGAGGTGATGCACTGAATCCGGGAAAGATCGAGAGTCGACGCATGGCGATGCAAAATGCCCTGCGTCCAAGTAATTCGTGTGGTATCGATGACGATTCGGGTGAACGCGGTCTTAACGAAGGGCAAACCGACTCCGATCAAAACCGCGCCGGCTTGTGCGAGCAGCACATTCCACTGAAACGGGAAAGAGTTCGTCGTCGAGAGATGCACACCGCCAATCATAACCATGACAGCGCCCCCCTTCAGGAGCGCGGGAAGGTTGCAGACCTGCGACGGCGCTCCGCGGAAAATCACCTGATTAGCCATCGCGTATATTCCTTTCTGACCGAAGGCTCCAGTCGTCGATCGGAAAAGGCAGTGCTGCCTGACTGGGCTTCGCCTCGGCGAACTGACTGCTGAGCAGCGAAATGCCATGGCCGTTACGCCAAGCATACTTTCACAATTGTAGCGCAGTGGTCGTTGCAGACTGGCCCACGGCCTCTTTCGGGGCGAGGACTCTCCATTGGCGGGCCGCTGCGAAAGGCCGCTGAGGCGCGAACTGAGCTGGTCGTCATCCGTTAGAGTTCGGCCGAGGCTGTGTGAAAACGACCTTATCGCCTAAACTGAATTAACGCGTTGAGACCGGGTGACTCATGAAGCGATTCGTTGAAGGCGATGACCGCAAGCAGGTCGCATTACTTCCCGAATGCGTCGATGACTACATCGAACAGGACAACCCGGTCAGGATCATAGACGTCTTCGTCGATGAACTGGATCTTGCGGAACTCGGCTTCAACGGCGCCACGCCGGCCACCACAGGTCGCCCCTCGTATCATCCGGGCGTGATGCTCAAGCTCTACATCTACGGCTATCTGAACCGTGTACCTTCAAGCCGGCGTCTTGAGCGCGAATGTCAGCGCAATGTCGAGATGATGTGGTTGACAGGTCGGCTGGCACCTGACTTCAAGACGATTGCCGACTTTCGCCGTGATAACGGTGCGGCTATTCGCAACGTCTGCAAGCGCTTCGTCGAATTGTGTCGCGGGATGAAGTTGCTGACCAGTGACACCGTGGCCATCGACGGCAGCAAGTTCAAGGCAGTGAACAGTCGGGACAGGAATTACACGGCGGGCAAGATCGATAAGCGCCAGCAGCAGATCGAGGAAAGCGTACAGCGATATCTCGACGCGATTGAAACCGCGGACCGGATCAATCCGACGGGCTTCGATGTGAAGACCGTAGACCTGTACGGGAAGATCGCCCGTTTGCGTCAGCAGATGCGCGAACTCGAACAGATCAGAAAGGAGTTGAAGAAGCAGCCGGACCAGCAACTGTCGCTCACAGATCCGGATTCCCGCTCCATGACCAGTAGTGGCAAAGGGACCGGAACGGTGGGCTACAACGTGCAGGCGGCTGTAGACACAAAGCATCACCTGATCGTTGAACACGAGGTGACGAATGTCGGAAACGATCGCGGACAACTCAGCAGGATGGGCGTGTCGGCCAGCAAGGCGATGGGCAGGACGGGACTGAAGGTGCTAGCCGATCGGGGCTACTACAGCGGTCCTGAGATTCGTGCGTGCGAGCAGGCTGGCATTACCGCCTATGTGCCCAAACCGCTCACCTCGGGCTCACGGAAGAAAGGTCTCTTTACGAAGCGCGACTTCATCTACGCCAAAAAGGACGATGAGTACCGGTGCCCGGCAGGCGAGCGCGCCATTCGACGGTTCACGACAGTTGAGCACGGTATGAATCTGCAGGTGTACTGGCCCAGTGCCTGCCCGGAATGCCATCTGAAGGAGCGATGTTCTACCAGCGCCTATCGCCGCATCCGACGTTGGGAGCATGAACATGTACTGGAAGCCATGCAGCGTCGGCTGGAACGCAAGTCTGATGCAATGACCATCCGCAGAAGCACCGTCGAACATGTCTTCGGCACGCTCAAACACTGGATGGGGTCCACACACTTCCTCACGCGCACGCTGGCGCGGGTGAGTACCGAAATGAGCCTTCAGGTATTGGCGTACAACATCAGGCGCGCCATCAACATACTCGGTGTTGAACGAACGATGAAAGCCATGAAGATAGCTGGAAGCTGACGCCCCGAGGGGCTTATTTGCGCCTGCGATGTTCGATTAGCCTGAACCCGATGCATTAAACTTGATCGACCTGGCTGGCAACCTTGCCATCTGCGGCAAAAGTTGAGTTTCCACACAGCCTCGGCCAAGAGCGGACGACGAACTTCGCACATTGAGTGGCCGCTTTTGGAAAATACCGCCGTACACGATGTCGAAGGATGCAGAATAATCACATTTTTCTGAACAGGACCGCGCAATGAGCGAGAGTAGGCAACGAAAATTATCAGACCCGGGCTATGGGATACGGGCAAAAGGCGGGAGTGGCATCATGCTTGTGCCTTTTTTTTCCGAAGGCAAAGACGGAGTGATGCAAACGCATGCGAATCTTTCGGCAGAGCAGTTAAGGTTTGCACTGTGCTTTTGGGAGCACATCGCTTGGCCATCCGTGTCTCACTTTAAAAGTGAAGCGAACGACGACATAGCTTTCCTAGGCAGTGCTGGAGTTCTGCGCAGGCCGGAAATTCAACTACAACCGACCTCGATGTCTGTTGGAAGAAGTCTTGCCGACGCTTATTTTCGGGCATACCAAGAGCTCGATGCGCAGGAGCCTGGACGATGGAGCTTGTCAGCAGAATCTGAGTTCGACATGAAGTGTTTCTTAGGCGACCGGATAGTATCGGATCGCGGCGTCACCGTGTCTCTGCATAGAGCCATCCCCATTCCCACAGGTGATACGCCGCTGAATGATTTGCTCGAATTTAAGCTGAAGCGAGCGCCTGAGATTATGGCACTACGTGCAGAATTGGGCGAATCCAAACGGTTGATCACCGGCTCCACGGATCGTGCCGAAGCACTCGCAGCACAATTGGATCGCATTGACGCCGCATGCAGAGATCTGCTAACCGTAGCCCGCGAAGTCAGAATGTCGGTTCGCATTGCCGACTTGTCAGTTGGAATTCAAAGTAATGGAGGGGTGATTGCAGGCGTTGTTTCTGCTGCATACCATCTCAAAAGTACAAACGAATTTATGTCATCTCTGGGCTTGGCTGCCGTTTCTTCTATTAAGTTGTCGAGCACATACAGTGCAAAAAAAGATTTACTAAAGAAATCGTCATTCAGATATGTGCATCAACTTCATGAAGAACTTGATTGGCTAACGTAGCGACAACCGACCAATGCCACAGAGATTTTCCGATATCTGCAGTGCCAGTTCTCGATTGGGCTCAAAGGCGCAGCCGCGCGAAAGCGGCCATTGATCTAGCGGCTCTCAACTTCCGAGTTGGGTCGAATTGAGGCACTCACCAGCCGTCTTGGTTCGGCCCACAGCCGTCGGCCTGCCAGATCGACGGCATGACCGCGACGAGGCGCTCTGGGGACGCCACTTCTTCTGAGCATGTGCCTTTGTGGGTGCGCTCCCCGAATGCGAACGTCATGGCATTGCTTGCTCGTTTGGCCCGGGTTCGCTAACGGGTGTAGGTAATGAAAGGCCCAGTCGCGGTTATCATCGCGGTCAGTTACCGGGCGGCATTCCGCCAGTCCTCATCTTTAATCCGCTCCCGACGTCTATGAAAAGAATCGAATCGGTCGTGCTTGCTGCCGACCTTGCAGGCACCGCTGTATTCGCGTTCGAAGGTGCGCTCGCCGCGATGCACGGCGGCCTCGATCTGCTCGGCGTGATGGTGCTGTCGTTCGTAGTCGCGTTGGGTGGCGGCGTGATACGCGATCTGCTGATTGGCGCGACGCCGCCGAATGCGGTACGCGACTGGCGTTATCCCGTGCTCGCGTTCGCGACGGGACTGCTGACCTTCGTCTTTCACGGCGCCGCGCGCGAACTTCCTCCGCTGCTCGTCACAACGCTCGATGCGGCAGGGCTCGCGCTGTTCGCGGTGGCGGGCGCCCAGAAGGCGCTCAACTTCGGAATCGGACCGTTCATCGCGACGCTGATGGGCACTGTGACTGGCGTGGGCGGTGGGGTGATCCGCGACCTGCTGCTCGCGCGCGTGCCGAGCGTTCTGGTCACCGATATCTATGCGAGTGCGGCATTCGTCGGCGGTGTTGCGCTCGTCGCCGCGCGACGCTTCGAGGTGCCACCGGTCGCAACTGCGCTGCTCAGCGGCGCGGTCTGCTTCGTGCTGCGGATGCTTGCCGTCACACACGGCTGGCAACTGCCGAAGGCTGCGATGTAGACAGACCAACCGTCGCACGGCCAATTTCGCGCGCGCCGCCAACCGCGTTATAGCCCGGAGTGGACGCCGGGCGGGCAGTAAACCGAACTACGCTTAAAGCGCAAGGGGTGTGACACCCGACGCCCGCTGTATGGTTTGCGGTGGCTGACCGAATGCACGCAGGAACGCTTGACGCATCCGCTCCCGGTCACCAAAGCCTGTCTCTCTCGCAACGATCTCGATCGGGTGACGAGTCGTCTCCATCATCAGTCGAGCGGCTTCAACGCGAAGCCGCTCGACTGCCTTCGCGGGCGATTGACCCGTTTCCTCACGAAACACGCGGCTGAACTGACGCGGACTGAGCCGTGCCGCTTCGGCCAGCCGCTCGACCGACAAATCGCTCGCCAGGTTTTCGCTCGCGTAAGCGAGTGCCATCTGAACGCGGTCTGAGCGCGCGCCCATCTCCAGCAGCGCCGAAAACTGCGACTGACCGCCACCGCGACGCTGATAAAGCACCAGCTTGCGCGCAACCATGCGCGAGGTGTCCAGCCCGAAGTCGTTTTCGACGATCGCAAGCGCGAGATCCACGCCGGCGCTCATGCCGGCCGACGTCCAGACCTGTCCATCCACGACGAAGATGCGGTCTTTTTCGAGTTGTACGTTCGGATACTGCTTCTCGAAGTCGCGCGCGTGGAACCAGTGTGTCGTTGCGCGCTTTCCTTCCAGCAGACCTGCAGCAGCCAGAACAAATGCACCGGTACAGATCGACGCAATTCGTCGCGATTGGCGCGGCGCTTTTCGAAGGTAATCCACCAACGCAGCCGAAGGAAGGCGGCAATCGTTGTCGCCTGCCACGATGAGGGTGTCGTAGCCCCCTTTGGCAAGTGGTTCGCTATGAACCGAAAAACCCTGGGACGAAGCGACAGGTCCACCGTGCTCGGACACGATGCTGAATTCGTAAGCTGCTTCACCGCGCAGCAGATTGGCATATTCGAAGACGCTCGCCACTGCAAGCGCGAGCGACTGGAAGTTGGGATAGACGACAAGTCCGACGGAATGCATTGATGCCTCGCGAGTCATGGCTTGATTCGTTGAAGGTAGCACATAACGGACATCAATGTGGAGAAGGGTGTGTCTGGAATCATTGCATATATGGCATTGAGGTCGTGGACGGCCGAGTTCAGAATTCGCTCCATGAACCAACGCCTTGCTGGTTCAACAATTCACTCAAGGACTGAAAATGACTTCCTCTACAAACGGTTTCGCGCTGATCACCGGTGCGTCGGCTGGCATTGGCGCCATCTACGCCGACCGTCTCGCCAAGCGCGGCTTCAACCTTATTCTGGTGGCACGCAACCAGAGCCGCCTGAACGCTCTCGCAGAGCGCCTCACGAAAGAGACGGGCCGCTCGATCGAAACGATTGCCGCGGATCTCAACGACAAGGCTGCGCTCGCGAAAATCGAGACCCTGCTTCGCGAAGACCCGCGTATCACGATGCTGGTGAACAACGCGGGTATCGGCTCGGTTGCATCGGTTCTCGACGGCCACGTCGACTCCATGGAGTCGATGATCAACCTGAACATCACGGCGCTGACGCGTCTCACCTACGCGGTTGCGCCTACGTTCGTCGCCAAGGGCTCGGGCACGATCATCAACATCAGTTCGGTGGTCGGCATTGCAGTCGAGCTGTTGAACGGTGTGTACAGCGCCTCGAAATCGTACGTGCTGAGCTTCGGCCATGCGCTTCAGCGTGACCTCGCAGGCAAGGGCGTGCGTGTGCAGACCGTGCTGCCGGCAGCGACGGCAACCGAGTTCTGGGACGTCCCGGCTATTCGAAGCAAAAGGAAGCCGCGAGCACGATGACAGCCGACGATCTGGTGGATGCCGCGCTCGCGGGCCTCGATCAGGGCGAACTCGTGACCATCCCAACGCTGCACGATGGTGACGACTGGACGAAGTGGGAAGCCGACCGTCGCGCGCTGGCTCCCCGGTTCGCGAACGCCGAGGCCGCGCCGCGCTACACGCCGAGCGCCACGACCGCCCAGTAAGTCCGCCAACCCATCTTGCGAAAGAGATTAATCATGAACCTCCTTAGGTTCCGCGCCGCTGCGCTCGCGATGGCCACTGCCTTTGCATTGCCGGCGGCCGTGTCGGCACAGTCACGCCGTCGGTGAACGTCATGGGTAATGCAGTAGCGGTTGGCGTAGTATCGGCGTGGGAGGGGGAACTCGATCGGTCGATGATGCACGCGGCGCTCTACGGAGACCGGGATCAACGCGTCTCGATCGATGGATCGGTAACGCTGAATGGGTCACAATCTGTCGATAGCAAGGCGTATTAATCGTAGCGAGCAATCGCGACAGGAGAACAGCATGCCAACTTATACCGTGATGGCGGCCGCTGGGCGGCTTACCGATCCGCAGAAGCGGGAGATCGCGCGAGACATTACACGCGTACACAGTGAGGCGACCGGCGCGCAAGGTTTTTTCGCGCAGGTGATTTTTCAGGCCATTCCGGCTGGCGATCACTTCCTCGGCGGAGCACCGCTCGTGTCGGATCTGTTATTCGTCCAGGGACAGATCCGTGCGGGCAGAAGCGCGGATCAGAAGAAAGGTTTGCTCGAAGCTCTCGTCACGCTTGTCGCAAACGCGACGGGGGCCGAAAAGCGCTCCGTTTGGGTGTATCTCTCGGAGTTATCGCCGTCCCAGATGGTTGAGTACGGTAAGGTGTTGCCCGCACCTGGAGCCGAATCGGAATGGCTCAATTCAATGCCCGAGTCCGATCGCGAATTCCTTCTCGGTATTGGGAAATAGTTGTCTTTACTTCAGGACTGTCCCTCTCGCAGGTTGCGGCAAGCGGGCCCAGGAGGCGGAGATTCCGAAGGGGTTCGGCCAGGAGCGCCCAGCCGATCGTCATCGCGCAAAAAGTGCGGCCAGGCGCCATCATTCACCGCCCTATTCACTGGCCCACAACCGTCCCCCGCTACGCCAGTCCCCGCCTCGCTTTGTCTCCAAGAGACGCCCCAAACCGCCAGCCCACTCAGACAATAACCAGCCCCACCCGTCCAGTCGGCTATCATGCGACTCCTCTCCGAAGTAGCTCCTTATGATTTCCGTCCGTAATCTCACCCTGCGCCGTGGCATTAACGTCGTACTCGACAACGCGTCCATCACCTTCACCCCCGGCGAAAAAATTGGTCTTGTCGGCCGCAATGGCGCCGGCAAGTCGTCCTTCTTCGGCCTGCTTAACGGCACGTTGCACGAAGATAGCGGCGAATTCTCGATTCCAGCTGCCTACCGGATGGGCCAGGTCGCGCAGGACATGCCGGAAACCGAGCAGAACGCGACCGACTTCGTCGTCGAGGGTGACACCGTGCTGCTGGCCGCGCAGGCCGAAGTCGCCGCCGCCGAGGCCAGCGACGACGGCATGCGCATGGCGCACGCCTATATGGACCTGCATGACGCCGGTGCCCACGATGCGCCCGCACGTGCCCAGGCGCTGATCCAGGGTCTTGGCTTCACCTCTGAGCAGCTTAGCCAGCCGGTCAACAGTTTCTCCGGCGGCTGGCGCATGCGGCTGCAACTGGCGCGCGCGCTCATGTGCCCGTCCGACTTGCTGCTGCTCGACGAACCGACCAATCACCTTGACCTCGACGCGCTGGTCTGGCTGGAAGCGTGGCTCAAGCGCTATCAAGGAACCCTGGTCGTGATCAGCCACGACCGCGAATTCCTCGACGGGGTGACGCAGGTGACGGTGCACGTCGACAACGCCAAGCTCGTGCGTTATGGCGGCAACTACAGCAAGTTCGAAGAGATGCGCGCTGAGCAACTCGTGTTGCAGCAAGCCTCGGTGGCCAAGCAGGCGGACAAGATTGCTCACCTGCAGAAATTCATCGACCGTTTCAAGGCCACGGCCTCGAAGGCGAAACAGGCGCAGAGCCGGGTCAAGGCGCTCGAACGCATGGAAAAGATCGCACCGGTGCTTGCCGATGCCGAGTTCACTTTCGAGTTCAAGGAGCCCCTCAACGTCCCGAACCCGCTGTTGTCGATGCTGGAAGCGAGCTTCGGCTACCCCGCGCCGGCCGACGCGCCGCCGGACACACCGCCCACGGTCATCGTGCGGGGCATCAACCGTTCCGTGCTGGCCGGGCAGCGCATCGGTATTCTCGGTGCCAACGGCCAGGGCAAGTCCACGCTGGTGAAGACGGTGGCGCATTCGCTGGCGCCGATTGCCGGCGAAATCAGCGAAGGCAAGGGCCTGAACATCGGCTACTTCGCCCAGCAGGAACTCGACGTGCTGCGCCCGTTCGACACGCCGATGGAACACATGATCCGCCTTGCCAAGGACACGCCGCCGCAAATGCGCGCCCCTGGCCAGAGCAGCACCGAACAATCGCTTCGCACCTTCCTCGGCACGTTCAACTTCAGTGGCGACATGGTCCATCAGGCGGTTCACACAATGAGCGGTGGCGAAAAAGCGCGGCTCGTGTTGTGCATGATCGTGTGGCAGCGCCCCAACCTGCTGCTGCTCGACGAGCCGACCAATCACCTCGATTTGGCCACACGCGAAGCGCTAGCCGTGGCGCTCAACGAATTCGAAGGCACTGTGATGCTGGTCAGTCACGACCGGGCTCTGCTGCGCGCCGTATGCGATGAGTTCTGGCTGGTCACCAAGGGCGGCGTCGAGCCCTTCGACGGCGATCTGGACGATTACCAGCAGTTCCTGCGCGACGAAGCCCGTCGCATGCGCGAGGAGGCTGCTGCTGCGTAGAAGGTTGTCGGTTGAGATACCCGCAGGCGGGCGGTGCATGGGAGGCGAAGCGCGGACGTTCGTCAAGGCTGGCAAGCGTTGATTGTTGATTGCTCCTTGACCGTGCTTAGAGTTTTGACCAACAACGGCGAACATTTAACCTCGCCGGCCGCACGGATCCAGTCCCGAGTATCTCTGATCGTTTCAGCGACGGGTCTGAAGCCAAGCTCTAGCCCTCTTGCACGGCGATTGTCGGCGTGAAAAATACCTCCCGCCTCGGTGTCGTTCTCGGCGATCCACAGTGGCAGTTCAGTCCATCCTTCGATACCGCTAGCTAGTATTTGCTCATCTGTGAGCCACTCAAGCCGCGCGTCGCTTTGTGATGCTTCCAGACAGTGGTCGAGGAACTGTCCCATAGTCAACGTTGAATGTGGGCCGGCCGCGTTATAGACCGCGCTCACCTGATCTTCGGCCAATAGCATGGCCCATTCAGCAAGGTCTCGCGCGTCAATGAACTGGACTGGACGCTCGCGACGTCCCGGTGCGAGCACACGGCCACCCGCTTCGATGCGCCGAATCCAGTAGGTGAACCGTCCCGTGGGATCGTAAGGACCAGCGATCAATCCTGGCCTTAGAATCGCGACGCGCTCCGGCATTGCGGACCAAATCGCTGCTTCCGTTCTCGCTTTCAGCGCACCATAGCCTTCGCTCCCGGCAAGCAGGTCAGCATCTTCATCATATTGGATGCCGGGCGCAAAGCCGCGATACACGGAAATGCTCGAGATGAACGTGTAGTGCCTGGGAGGACCCTTGAGGGCAGAAAGTAGGAGATGAATCTGCTCGGGGTTATAGGCGGAAGGATCGATCGCCGCCTCGAACTCGCGGCCAGCCAAGCTGGATAGATTCGAATTCCTGTCTCCGACAAGACGTTCGATCTCGGGAAATAGCGTTGGATTCTCTTGGCCCCGGTTGAATATCGTGACGTCATGTCCGCGCCCCAAGGCGACCTCCACGATGTGCCGACCGAGGAATAGTGTGCCGCCCATGACTAGAACTCGCATACGGGCATCCGGTTTGACGATAGAAAAACTTAACACGCCAAATGCTCACGGTCTCGGTTCGATGGACGAGTGGTCGCTATTGAGAACGCAGACTCTCCCTTATGATCGATTTCGGCCGTTCGCATAAACGTTGCCGTCGGCGTAACCATTGAGGTATATCTCGGACTGGGTTTCGCCCGCATGCGTCGTCGTGCACTCACGCGGCAGCAGACAAGGGCAGGCATCGAACAAGCCTTAACAACAGCGGTCTCTCGCAGAATCTGCAAGCGGTAACCTACGGCGCAGTTTTATCACCGGTCCACACGGTGTCTCAGATCGTTCAATCGACGGACAGATCAACGGACCGACATGGTGACGAGCCGTTACGCTGTTTTGGCTGCGGTCACTGTTATTTCAACAAACCAGCCAGGCTCGACCAATCCAACGACTTGCGAGCGAGTGCGAGTGGGTAGGTTCGGTTATGTTTTCGAGCCGAAATAATCGAGATATACACTCGGAAAGCCTTCGCGATCGGGTTTGTCGTCGTTAGCTGGATCATCGACAAAGATCGCCTGCACAGCGACAACGTCGCTCAACGTATAGCCCTTGCTACCGAGGAGCCCGGTTACACGGATTTGCGTAAGCGTTCGCCTGTGTTCGACAGCAACGGTCGTACCGCCGCCGCAAGATAAACCGCCGATGGCTGCCGACGATATTCACAAAGGCATGTGTACGCCATCTTGATCACATGATCGTCGTCCGAGGCCACGGCCAGACGACGCACGTCACTCCAGCTCACGGCGAGATCAGGAACATCCACTTCCCCGCTCGCCCTCCTTCCCACCGTCACATAAGCCGCGCACAACGCGACCCACAATCCAGGCAACAATCGCTCCGCCATCGCCTGCGGCAATTGCGCGAAAAGAATTCGTGCCGCGTGTGTGGCGGTCACCATGTGGAGGATCGTGAAATTTCGCGAGCGCCAGTAAGCGGCAATCGTCGCCTGCGCCAGATCGTCGAGTAAACACGCCGAGGCCGGCGGTGAAAGGATGGCCTGCCTGAATCGCGCGTCGCTTGCAACAACGCGCAAGCGTGACGTAATCGAACTCGCTTCGACAGCACTACCGCCCATTGCGTCGACGACATGTTCAAACCCTGCCTCAACACTTCCCGCGGGACGCCTTTCATCAAACTGCACGGCAACAGGTAGATGCGAAGAAACTAACGCCGCCAGGCCCGAAGCGATCTCACCGGAATGCGCCGCCTCAATGCCATACGCCAGCCTGATGAGCGCGTGAAAGGCCTGCGTTGCCGGTGCAAACGGCACCTCGTCCAGCACAGCCACGATGACCGGAACGGATCCGACTTCCCTAATCCATTCCAGAAACAATAGACGCAAAGCGCCGAATGCAGCGGCATTGCCCAATTGCCTGGACCAATCTTCGCGGGCAATGACCATTTCGACCGGAGGCGCGCTCAATGCGTACTCTCGCTCCCACCTATCGAAGAACACCTGCAGTCTTTCTGCGGATGCTCCCATCTCGGCCAGCGCGACAAGCGCCATCGGACAATGGTTGGTTGTGCCTCTGGCCGCCAGGTCAAATCGGGCGTTTGCATCCAGAAGTTCTTCCAGCTTGAGCCTGACAGGATCTGTCCGCATCTCGACGTCCTTCAATCAAAGAAAGAGCGCAACGTGAACCCTCAATCAATCTCCCACACGCGGCACCCGCACCCACCCTTCCATCAACACCCTCGCACTACGGCTCATGATGGCCTTGGTAACGGTCCACTCCCCACCGCTCTCCCGCGCCTCCGCCCCTACCCGCAACGTCCCCGACGGATGACCGAATCGCACCGCCTCGCGCTCGCCACCACCGGCCGCAAGATTCACCAACGTCCCGGAGATCGCAGCCGCCGTGCCGATCGCCACCGCAGCCGTTCCCATCATCGCGTGATGCAGCTTGCCCATCGACATCGCCCGCACCAGCAAATCAACATCCGCCGCCGCAATGCGCTTGCCACTGGAAGCCACGTACTCGGCCGGCTTCGCAACAAACGCGACCTTCGGCGTATGCTGCCGCGTCGCGATTTCATCGAGCTGCTTGATCAGCCCCATCCGCAACGCGCCATGCGCACGAATCGTCTCGAACATCGCGAGTGCTTTCTCGTCGCTATTGATCGCGTCCTGCAACTCCGTGCCCTTGTACCCGATCGCTTCCGCCTCGATGAAAATCGTCGGAATACCTGCATTGATCATGGTCGCCTTCAACGTACCGACGCCCGGCACTTCAAGGTCATCCACCAGATTGCCGGTCGGGAACATCGACCCACCGCCGCCCTCTTCTTCCGCCGCCGGGTCCATGAATTCAAGCTGAACCTCGGCCGCCGGAAAGGTCACGCCGTCCAGTTCGAAATCGCCGGTCTCCTGCACAGCGCCATCCGTCATCGGCACATGGCCGATGATCGTCTTACCGATATTGGCCTGCCAGATCCGCACGATAGCCACACCATCTCGCGGAATCCGGCTCGGATCGACGAGCCCTGCGCTAATAGCGAACGGCCCGACCGCAGCGGAAAGATTGCCGCAATTCCCGCTCCAATCGACAAAAGCCTGATCGATCGACACCTGCCCGAACAGGTAATCCACATCGTGATCGGGCTTGCTGCTTTTGGCGATGATCACGGTCTTGCTCGTGCTCGACGTCGCGCCGCCCATACCGTCAGTCTGCTTGCCATACGGATCGGGGCTGCCGATCACGCGCATCAGCAAAGTGTCGCGCGCGGCGCCGGGTACTTGCGCCGACTCGGGCAAATCCTGCAGGCGAAAGAACACACCTTTGCTGGTGCCGCCACGCATGTAGGTAGCCGGAATCTTGATCTGAGGTGAGTGGGCCATGAAAGTGTCCTGATATGGGCGAGCAGCATTAACAAACTCTGCCGCTCGCACCTGCGTTACGTTCGCCGCCGGGAGCCTGCATGAAGCAATAAAGCCCCTTGCAGTTCCCGCAGCGCAACCAATCCAACCAATCGAACCAATCCAACAGAAAGGCTCGTCAAACAGCCTTAAGCCGCCGCCTTCGACGACTCCAGAAAGTCCTGCGCGAAGCGTTGCAACACACCGCCGGCTTCGTAAATGGACACCTCTTCCGCGGTATCGAGCCGGCATGTCACCGGCACGTCGACACGCTCCCCGTTCCTGCGATGAATCACCAGCGTCAAATCCGCGCGCGGCTTGCGTTCACCGATTACGTCGAAGGTCTCGGTCCCGTCGATCGCCAGCGTAAGCCGGTTCACGCCCGGCTTGAACTCCAGCGGCAGCACGCCCATACCGACGAGGTTCGTCCGGTGAATCCGTTCGAAGCCTTCCGCCACGATCGCTTCCGCACCGGCAAGCCGCACGCCCTTGGCCGCCCAATCGCGCGACGAGCCCTGGCCATAATCGGCCCCAGCAATCACGATCAGCGGCTGCTTGCGCTCCATATATGTTTCGATGGCTTCCCACATGCGCGTGACCTTGCCATCAGGCTCGATACGCGCCAACGAACCGGCCTTCACCTTGCCGTCCTCGACCACCATCTCGTTCTTCAGCGTCGGATTTGCAAAGGTGGCGCGTTGTGCAGTCAAGTGATCGCCGCGATGCGTCGCGTACGAATTGAAATCCTCTTCCGGCAGGCCCATTTTCGCGAGGTATTCGCCCGACGCGCTATCCAGCAGAATCGCGTTGGAAGGCGACAGGTGATCCGTCGTGATGTTGTCGCCCAGCACGGCCAGCGGACGCATGCCCGTAAGCGTGCGCTCACCCGCAAGCGCGCCTTCCCAATACGGCGGACGTCGAATGTAAGTACTCATCTCACGCCAGTCGTACAGCGGATTCGCCGGCGCGCCCGTATCCACGGACACCGCGAACATCGGCTCGTACACCTTGCGGAATTGCTCCGGCTTCACGCTCGACGCCACGATCGCATCGATCTCCGCATCGGTCGGCCAGATGTCCTTCAGCGTGACAGCGTGACCGTCGGCATCGATACCGAGTACATCTTTCTCGATGTCGAAACGAATCGTGCCCGCAATCGCATACGCCACCACCAACGGCGGCGAAGCGAGAAACGCCTGCTTCGCGTACGGATGAATCCGGCCATCGAAATTCCGGTTACCCGACAGCACAGCGGTCGCATACAGATCGCGCTCGACCACTTCCTTCTGAATCACCGGATCCAGCGCACCGGACATCCCGTTGCACGACGTGCACGCATACGCGACCACGCCGAAGCCGAGTTGCTCCAGTTCCGGGAGCAGGCCGGCCTCTTCCAGATACAACGTGACGGCCTTCGAGCCCGGCGCGAGCGATGTCTTCGCCCACGGCTTGCGGGTCAGGCCGCGCCGGTTCGCATTACGCGCGAGCAGGCCCGCAGCGATCATGTTGCGCGGATTGTTCGTATTCGTGCAGCTGGTGATCGCGGCGATAATCACCGCGCCGTCCGGCATCAAGCCCGGCTCGTTCTCCACCTTGCCGCTAATGCCGCGCGCCGCCAGTTCCGACACCGGCAAACGCCGATGCGGATTCGACGGCCCAGCCAACGTACGCACCACCGTCGACAGATCGAACTTGAGCACGCGTTCGTACTCGGCGTTCTTCAGGCTATCGGCCCACAAGCCGGTTTCCTTCGCATACGTCTCCACCAGCTTGACGAGTTCGTCATCGCGGCCGGTGAGCTTCAGATACTTGATGGTCTGCTCATCGATATAAAACATCGCCGCGGTCGCGCCGAATTCCGGCGCCATGTTGGCGATCGTCGCGCGGTCGCCGAGCGTCAGACTCGCCGTACCCGCGCCGTAAAATTCGAGGTACGCGCCGACCACTTTTTCCTTGCGCAGGAATTCGGTCAACGAGAGCACCACGTCGGTTGCCGTAATGCCTTCGGCCGGCTTGCCCGTCAGTTCCACACCGACCATATCCGGCAAGCGCATATACGAAGCGCGGCCCAGCATCACGCTCTCCGCTTCGAGTCCGCCCACACCGATCGCGATGACGCCGAGCGCGTCCACCATCGGTGTATGGGAATCCGTGCCGACCAGCGTATCGGGAAACGCGACGCCGTCTTTCACCTGTACCACCGGGCTCATCCGCTCGAGATTGATCTGGTGCAGGATGCCGTTGCCCGGCGGAATCACGTCGACGTTCTTGAACGCGCGCTTGGTCCAGTTGATGAAGTCGAAGCGGTCTTCGTTACGACGGTCTTCGATCGCGCGGTTCTTGGCGAACGCGTCCGGATCGAAACCGCCGCATTCGACGGCGAGCGAATGGTCCACCACGAGTTGCGTCGGCACCACCGGGTTGACCATCGCGGGATCACCGCCTTGCGCGGCAATCGCATCGCGCAGACCGGCGAGGTCGACTAGCGCGGTCTGGCCGAGAATGTCGTGACACACCACGCGCGCCGGAAACCACGGAAAATCCAGCTCGCGTTTGCGTTCGATGATCTGTTTCAGCGACGCGACCAGCGTCACCGGATCGCAGCGCCGCACGAGGTTTTCGGCCAGCACGCGCGAGGTGTACGGCAAGGTGTCGTAAGCGCCGGGCTGGATCGCGTCGACCGCGGCGCGCGTGTCGAAGAAGTCCAGCTGGGTGCCGGGAAGGCGTTTGCGGTTGGCAGTATTCATGGCGTAGGGGACGAACAGTAATGATCCGGGGACGACGGCTGGTGCCGGTCGCCATCCGCTGATCCTTTGTTAGCGGCGCTTGGCCGGCGGATCAGTCAGACAGTGTGAGTAGTTTAGCTCGCTGTCGCGCGCTGGTTTGTTGCTGGCCGGGTAAACGCGTCGTGGCATGCCGCTGCAAAAAATGACCTTGGCTCGGGGTTCCAGCGAGCCAAGGCCTAACTTCATTGCATCGCGCTCTAGAGACGCAATGGAGGAGAAAACGCAGACGGTGTTACACGCGCTTCGCGAGCGGCACGAACGGCAGATCGTCCGGACCCGTGTAGTTCGCGCTCGGGCGGATGATCTTGTTGTCGATCCGTTGCTCGATGATGTGCGCGCTCCAGCCGGCCGTACGGGCAATCACGAACAGCGGCGTGAACATCGCCGTCGGCACGCCCATCATGTGATACGAGACCGCGCTGAACCAGTCGAGATTCGGGAACATCTTCTTCGCTTCCCACATGACCGATTCGAGACGCTCGGCGATGCTGAACAGCTTGTTGTTACCCGCTTCTTTCGAGAGCTTCTTCGCGATTTCCTTGATGACCTTGTTGCGCGGGTCCGAAATCGTGTACACCGGGTGACCGAAACCGATCACCACTTCCTTGTTTTCCACGCGACGGCGGATGTCCGCTTCGGCTTCGTCCGGCGTCTGATAGCGCGATTGGATTTCGAACGCGACCTCATTGGCGCCGCCGTGTTTCGGGCCGCGCAGCGCGCCGATCGCGCCGGTGATCGCCGAGTAGATGTCCGAGCCCGTGCCCGCGATCACGCGGCCGGTAAAGGTCGATGCGTTGAATTCGTGCTCGGCGTACAGGTTCAGCGACACATGCATGGCGTCGACCCACGACTTCGACGGCTCCACGCCATGCAGCAGATGCAGGAAATGGCCGCCGATCGAATCGTCGTCGGTTTCCACTTCGATGCGTTTGCCGTTGTGCGAGTAGTGATACCAGTAGAGCAGCATCGAACCGAGCGAGGCCATCAGCTTATCGGCGATGTCGCGTGCGCCCGGCAGGTTGTGGTCGTCCTTCTCCGGCAGCACGGTGCCGAGCACCGAGACGCCGGTGCGCATCACGTCCATCGGGTGGGCGGCGGCCGGAATCCATTCAAGCGCGGCTTTCACGTTCGCGGGCAGGCCGCGCATGCCTTTGAGCTTGGTCTTGTATGCGGCCAGCTCGGCCTGGGTCGGCAGCTTTTCGTGGACCAGCAGATACGCGATCTCTTCGAATTCGCACGCGCTGGCGATGTCGAGAATGTCGTAGCCACGGTAATGCAGGTCGTTGCCGGTCTTGCCGACCGTGCACAGCGCCGTATTGCCCGCCGTCACGCCCGACAGCGCCACGGACTTCTTCGGTTTGAATGCGCCTGCGGCCGGCGTGCTGTTGTCTGCTTCGCTCATGGGTTTGTCTCCAGATGCATTGGGGGTACTTTTGACTGCAGCCTGAAACGCAAAGAACGGGCCAGGCGTGGCTGGCCGAGCTAAGTGACTGATTTAACAAAAGACCGCTGCCCGGCACCGTCCACAAACGATTTCATAATTGAAATGAAAATTTCAAATTGGAAATCGAGAGGCGCATAATAGCCGGACCTCCTACGCCCGCCGCGAGCCCGCCATGTCGAGCACCCCATCTTGAGCACACCGCTTTTCGAACCCGGCCAGCGCCCTCGTATCTGGGCGCTCAGCATTAGCCGCCTGCGCGATCTGTTTTTCGACATCGCCGGTGAATACGTGGAACGCGCGGATTTGCGCATCGTGTCGCACGGTTTCGAAGACGCCGTGCGCGAGATCGAAGCCGCAGGCGCGAGCCGTCCCGATGTCGTGATCGCGGGCGGCTCCAACGGCGCGTATCTGAAAACTCGCGTGTCCGTTCCGGTCGTGCAGATCAGCCCGACCGGTTTCGACGTGATGCATGCGCTCGCCCGCGCGCGGCGCGACGGCGCGAATGTGGCCCTCGTCACGCACGGCAATACGCCGGATGAAGTACGGCGCTTCGTCGCCGCCTTCGCACTCGACGTCACCTTAGCGTCGTATCAATCCGCGCAGGACGCGGAAAGCGTCGTGCTCGATCTGCGCGATCGCGGCATCGACATGCTGGTCGGTCCCGGCCTCGCCACCGATCTGGCGGCGAACGCCGGCATGGGCGCGGTATTTCTCTATTCACGCGCGTCGATACGCGCCGCCTTCGACACGGCGCTCGAAGTCGCGCAAGCCACCCGCCGCGAAACGGTGCGTCGTCAACGGCTCGACAATCTGCTGCAACATCTGCGCGATGGCGTGGTCGCGCTCGACGCGCAAGGACAAGTCGAAGCAATGAATCAGCGCCTCGCCAGCCTGCTCGGCATCGACGCGGCGCGCGCGGTAGGCCGCGTGTTGCTCGAACTCGCGCCGGATCTCGCCGGCAGTCTGCCGGAGGCGGACGGCGACGCGTTCTGCACTGTGCGCGGCGCGAGTTACGTCGTGCATCGCGGGCCGCTGGCGAGCAGCGGCGCGGCGGCCGGCACGGTGCTGACGTTTCAGGAATCGCGTGCGGTCGAACGGCTCGACCGCACGTTGCGCTCGCGGCAGCGCGTGCAGCAGTTCAGCGCGCGTTACCGGCTCGACGATATCGTCGGCGCGTCCGACTCGATCGAACGGGTACGCACGCTGGTCCGGCGTTACGCGCGCTCCGACGCCACCGTTCTGATTCTCGGCGAAAGCGGCACGGGTAAGGAAATGGTCGCGCAGAGCATGCATCAGTTGAGCGCGCGGCGCGATTTCGCGTTCGTCGCGATCAATTGCGGCGCGTTTCCCGAGGCGTTGCTGGAAAGCGAATTGTTCGGCTATGAGGAAGGTGCGTTCACCGGGGCGCGCAAAGGCGGCAAGGCGGGGCTGATCGAGGTGGCGCACCGTGGCACGCTGTTTCTCGACGAGATCGGCGAAATGCCGTTGTCGTTGCAGAGCCGATTGTTGCGCGTGCTGCAGGAGCGTGAGGTGGTGCGGCTGGGTTCGACGGAGCCGACGCGGGTCGATATCCGTGTGGTCGCGGCCACGCATCGTGCGTTGACGGAGGGCATCGCAGCAGGGCGTTTTCGTGCGGACCTCTACTACCGTCTGAACATTCTGAGCATCGCGCTGCCACCGCTGCGGGAGCGTCCCTCCGACCTGCTGCCGCTTGCTGTCGAGTTGCTCTTGCAGGCCGCCGCACGTGAACCGAGGCTCGCGGCGCGTCTGCCGGATGCAGCGGCGGCGGAACGGGTTCTGGAAGGGCTCGGCGACGCATTGCGGCACTACCCGTGGCCAGGCAACGTGCGTGAATTGCAGAACGTGATCGAGCGGCTCGCGGTGGAACTCGCCGATGCCGACACGGAGACAGGCACAGACGCGATTCAAAACGGCACAAGCGGCGCCGCCCTCTCCCGCGAAATACTGCGCACCGTCGCGCCCGAAATCACACTCGAACCTCAACCGCGCGCGAAAAAATCGGCGCTCACGCTACGCGAACGCAGCCGTCACGTGGAAGCCGATGAGATCCGCGCGGCGCTCGTCACGCACGGCGGCGACCGCGACGCGGTGTGCGCCGCGCTCGGCATCAGCAAGACGACGTTATGGCGGAAGCTGAACGCGGCGCAGTAACGGTCACAGCACGGCCGCCGGCACACTTCGCCGCGCTCTCCCCTGCGCGCTCGATAAACATGCTCGGCGTCATCCCGCAGCATCGCTTGAAATGCCGGCCGAAATGGCTTTGATCGAAAAAGCCGACCTCGGTCGCCACCACCGAACCCGGCACGCCTTCAAGCAACAACGTCTGCGCGCGCTGAATCCGTAAACCGCACAGATACCGGTACGGCGACGACCCGTATTCCTGCCGGAACACCGTCGCGAAGCGCGACACGCTCAACGCGGACAGCGCCGCGAGCTGCGCGAGCGTCACCGGTTCGTCGAAGTGCGCTTCGATAAACGCTCGCGCGGCGTTAAGCCCAAGCGACTGCCTCATGACATCACCGTGCTTGAATGGACCGCCGCCTGTCGGGTAGCGAATCGCTGAATCGAGAACACGTCGAGCGGAATCTCCGTGCTACCCGTTCCAACAAGCTCCGCCATCGTCTCACCCACACCCGGACCGATCTGGAAACCCGAACCGCAAAAACCGAACGCGTAAAACAAGCCATCGACCTTGCTGCTCGGACCGATCACCGGCTCGCTGTCGGGCAGATAGCTTTCCACGCCGCTCCACACGCGGATGATATGCAGCGGCGCGAGCGCGGGCACGATCCGGCGCATTTGCGCGAGCTGACGCACGGTGTTGGCCGGCAGCACCGACGCGCGGCTCGTTACGGCATCCGCAGGCCCAGGCGGCCCGCCGCCCACGATGATGTTGCCGCGCGGAATCTGCCGGAAGTAAATGCTCTCCTCCTTGATCGACGTGAACACGCCGATCGACGACTTGAACACATACGGCACCGGCTCGGTCACGCACATTTGCGGGCCGCTCGCAATGAGCGGCACCGTTTCGCCGAATTGCTCCGTGAGACGGGTGGCCCATGCACCCGCGCAAATCACGAGTTGCGCCGCCCAATACACGTCGCCGCGCGCGCTCTCCACGCGAAACCGTCCCCCGTCTTTCTCGACGCGAACAATCTCCGTGTTCTCGACGATCTGCGCGCCGAGTCGCGCCGCCGCGCGGCCGAATGCGGGCGTCGCGAGTCGCGGATTCGCGTGACCGTCGAGCGGCGAAATCGAGGCCGCCAGCACTTCGCGGCCGAGAAACGGATAACGCTTGAACAGGGCCTCGCCGTGCAGCACTTCGAGGTCGAGACCATGGGCGCGTGCATCGATCGCGTACTGATCGAAATTCTCAACGTCTTTCTGGTGATAGCAGACCCGCGTATGGCCTACCGGCAGAAACTCGACGTCTTCACCGAGCAGTTCCGCCGACCGCTGCCACGTACGCAGCGCGCGGTTCGACATAGCCAGTTGCGGCAACGAGCGGCCTTGCCGGCGAATTCCGCCGAAGTTCACACCGCTCGCCTGCTGTCCCGTGAGACCGCGTTCGAGCAGAATCACCGAACGGTTGCGCTGGCGCAGAAAGAACGCCGTCGTGGTCCCCACGATGCCGCCGCCGATCACGATGACGTCGGCCTCGCCGCCCTTAACAGAGGAAGTCGCGCTCATTCGCTCACCTCTTCGACCAACGCCACGGGCAGCGGTTTGACCGGCGCCTGGCCGCGCAACCGTCCCACGGAAGACAACGGCACGCAGGCCGCCGCCGCGATAATTTCGGCGCCCGCGTGGCCGCAATAACGCCCCTGGCAACGACCCATGCCGACCCGCGAAAACGCCTTCGCGCGATTGGCTTCCTGCGCGCCGCTCGCGTGCACGACGCGGCGCAATTCGCCCGCCGTGATCGCTTCGCAACGGCAGACGATCGTTTCGTCCGGCAACGAAGCGGCGAACTTCGCGGGCCACGGAAACGCTTCTCTCAACCCCGCAGCGAAGCGCGTGAAGCCCGCGAGTTCGGCGCGCAAGCGCTCCACACCCTCGACCGGCGTGCCGAAATCCTGCAACGCCGCCAGCGCAGCCAGGCGGCCCGAGCGTTCGGCCGCATCGGCGCCGCGCACTCTTGCGCCATCGCCAGCCAGATAGATGCCTTTGATGCTGCTGCGGCCGTCGGCATCGATATGCGGAAGCCACTGTTGCGCGGCGTCGTCGAATATGAAGCGGCAGCCCGCGAGATCCGCGAGTTGCGTCTCGGGACGCAAGTGATAACCGAGCGCGACGGCATCGCACGCGAACTCGAGGTGCGCGCCGCCGGGCAGCGCGACTTCCACACCGCTCACGCCGTGTTGCGGCGAGCCTTTGATCTCGACCGGCTGCACGCCGCGATGAACCGGCACGCGTGCATGGGCGAGCACACGCGTCAACGCAATGCCTTTTTTCAACGCAGCGGGAATCGCCAGCAACTTCGGCAATGCAGCCACGCGCTGCATGAACGTCGACGTATCGAGCACCGCCTCCACCTGCGCGCCCGCCTTCACGTACTGCGCGGCCACGAGATACAGCAACGGCCCGCTGCCCATCATCACGACACGCGAACCGATCGCGCAGCCCTGCGATTTCAACGCAACCTGCGCGCCGCCGAGGCTATACGTGCCCGCCTGATGCCAACCCTTCACCGGCATCAGCCGATCGGTCGCGCCGCTGCAAACGATCAGCGCGTCGAACGGCAACGTCCGGTAGCGCGTGCCGCTCACCAGATGCAAGGTATTCGGCGAGATATTCCACACCAGCGTGTCCGGCAGATAGTCGAGCTTGCTCTTCAACGCATCGAAACTCTGATGCAGCGAGGCGGCACGCTCGGCCTCGGTGCCGTACAACGTCTCGTAGCTGCGCGAAAACCCTTCCGGTTGCCGCCGATAAATCTGCCCGCCGTCGCGCCGTCCTTCATCGATCACGGTCGGCCGCAGCCCCGCTTCGACCAGCGCCTGCGCGGCACGCACGCCCGCCGGCCCGCTGCCTATCACCACTATCCGCGCGGCCATACACCCTCCCCGGCTTCCGCCAGCTTCGTGACGATCGACATGCCGGGCGCGGCGGGCGTGCTGCACGCGCGCACGCGCTCGCCTTGCGCGGTCCACACCCAACAATCCTGGCACGCGCCCATCAGACAGAAACCGGCGCGACGTCCGTCGCCGAATTCGGAATCGCGCAAGGTGGTCGCGCCGGTCAGCAGCGCGACCATCAGCGTGTCACCCTCGGCGGCTTCGCGCGCCACGCCGTCCACCGTGATGGCGAAGGTCCGGCGGCCCGTTTCCGCTAGCCGTACAAATCGTCCGTTCATGCCGGGATCGTCTCCAGGGTTTGCAAGCGGTTCAGTTCCGCGGCGGGATGGTGGCAAAGAATCTCCGCGCCGGAAGGCAGCTTCTTCATGGACGGCGGCGTCATGTTGCACATGCCGTCGATCCGCACCGGACAACGCGCGCGGAACGCACACAGCTCGGCGATATCGGCGCTCTCGCCCATTGCCGGTAAAGCGCTGGCGACGATCCCACGACGCGCGTCGAGCCAACCCGGCTTCAACACCGGCACCGAATCGACCAGCAGGCCCGTGTACGGGTGATACGGCGGCGCCGCGAGCATGTCGCGCTGCCCCGCTTCCACGCGATGCCCGGCATACAGCACGATCACTTCGTCGCAGATCGCGCGCACTGTCGAAATATCGTGGCTGATAAACATGTACGACACGCCCAGCTCGCGCCGCAATTCAGCCAGCAGATCGAGGATCGCCGCACCGACCACCGTGTCGAGCGCGGAGGTCACTTCGTCGCACAGAATCAACGCGGGATCGGCGGCGAGCGCGCGCGCCAGATTCACGCGCTGCTTCTGACCGCCGGACAAACCGGCCGGCGTGCGCGTGGCGATCGAAGCCGGCAGCTTCACCAGATCGAGCAGCGCCAGCATCCGCTTCTTCGCGTCCGAGCCGCGCAGGTGGTGATAAAACGCGAGCGGCCGGCCGAGAATATCGGCGATCGAATGACTCGGGTTCAGCGCCGTGTCGGCGTTCTGGAACACGATCTGAATCTGCCGGTACTGCTCCGGCGTGCGGCGCGACAGTTGCGCGGGCAACGGCTTGCCGTTGAACAGCACCTCGCCGCTCGCACGGTCCACTAACCCGGCCACCACACGCGCCAGCGTCGTTTTGCCAGAGCCTGACTCGCCGATCACGCCGAGCGTACTGCCGCGCGGAATCGACAGGCTGACATCGTCGAGCACGCGCACGGCGGGCGATCCGAACCGGTCGATGCGGCCATAACCCGCCGACAGCCCGCGAATCTCCAGCAACGGCGGCACATGTTTGCCGAGGTCGAGCGGCGCTTCCAGTTCGAGTTCCGGGCGGCGTGTCGCGGCCAGCAGTTGACGCGTGTACGCATCCACGGGCGCGTCGAGCACTTGCGCGACCGCGCCGTTTTCCTTCACCGCGCCGCCGTTCAGCACGACGATGCGATCCGCCATCTGCGCGACCACCGCCAGATCGTGCGACACATACACGGCCGTCGTGCCCAACTCACGCACCACCTTCTTGAAGGCCGCGAGCACTTCGATCTGCGTGGTCACGTCCAGCGCGGTAGTCGGTTCGTCGAACACCACCACGGCCGGATCGGTGATTAGCGCCATGGCGGCCATCAAGCGCTGCAACTGCCCACCCGACACCTGGTGCGGATAACGCTCGCCGATCGTCTCCGGCGCGGGCAACGCCAGCGCACGGAACAGGTCGATCGCTTTGACACACGCCGCCTCTTTCGTCATCAACCGATGCAGCAGTGCCGGCTCAGTGACCTGATCCATGATCGTGCGCGCCGGGTTGAAACCGGCCGCCGCGCTCTGCGCGACATACGCCACGGTGCGCGCGCGCAATGCGCGGCGTCCTTTCGCGTCGAGCGACAACACGTCGAGTCCGCCGATACACACCGAGCCGCCGCTGATCGAGCATCCGGCTCGCGCATAGCCGAGCAGCGCCAGCGCAATGGTCGTCTTGCCCGAGCCCGACTCGCCGATCAGCGCCAGCACCTCGCCCTGCTTCACCGAAAAATCGACGCCCTTGACGATCTCCGTCACCGCCCCCGGCGCCGCACCGGCGACGACGCGCAGGCCTCTTACTTCAATCATGTCCCGCTCGGCCATCACGCACCTCCATGACTACGGCCGCGACGCCGCAAATTGTCGATCAGCAGATTCATCCCGATCGTCAGCGTCGCAATCGCGACGGCGGGCATCAACACGGCGGGCGCACCCTCCGACAAGCCGCCGATGTTCTCGCGCACCAGCGATCCCCAATCGGCATTCGGCGGCTGCACGCCGAGCCCGAGAAAACTGAGCCCGCTGAGCAGCAGCACGATAAACACGAAGCGCAAGCCGAAATCCGCGAGCATCGGATGAATCATGTTCGGCAGCACCTCGACCCGCGCGATATAGAAGATGCCTTCGCCGCGAGCCCGCGCCACCTGCACGTATTCGAGGCCCATCAGGTTCACCGCGAGCGAGCGCGAAATGCGGAACGCGCCGGGAATGTAGGCCAATGCTGCGACCGTGGTCAGCATCGTGATCGACGAACCGAACGCGGCGATCACCACCAGCGCGAGCACCTTGCTCGGAATCGAAATCAGCGCGTCGAACAGACGGCTGATAATTTCATCGACCCAGCGGCCGGACACCGCGGCCAGCAAACCGAAGAACGTGCCGATCACGCTGGCCAGCACGGCGGCGGCCAGCGCGAGGCCGACCGTATAACGCGCACCGTAGAGAATCCGGCTCAGCATGTCGCGGCCGAGATAGTCGGTGCCGAGCGGATACGCCGCGCTATACCGGCCGAATATTTCCGTCGACGTCAGCGCGCCGCCTTTATACGGCGCGACCAGCGGTCCGACGAACGCGACCAGCAGCCAGAACGCGACCATCGTCAGGCCGATCAGCCCGAGCACGGAAAAACGCTGCACGAGCCGTTTGAACACGCCCTGCTTCAACGCGGCCGTTTCGACAGGCGCGGGCTCGGCGACCAGTTCGTCGCGCTGCACGTCGTACAGCTCCGTGCCGGCGTGGGGAACGTGGTGGGGATTGGTAGGTTGGCTCATCATCGACGTAGCCTCGGGTTGGAGACGATTTGGCACAGATCGGCGATCAGCACGAGGGCGAGATACGCCGCGCAGAACACCATCACGCAGCCCTGCACGAGCGGCATGTCGCGATTCGTGACCGCATCGACCATCAGGCTCGCGAGACCGGGATAGTTGAAGATCGACTCGACGATCACCACGCCGCCGAACAGATACGACAGGCTCAGCGCCACCGCGTTGGCAATCGGCCCGACGGTGTTCGGCAACACGTGCCGCCACACCACCCGAACCGGCGAGGCGCCCTTGAGCACCGCCATTTCCACGTACGACGAATTGAGCTGATCGAGCACCGCGGCGCGCGTCATGCGCGCCATCTGCGCAACCAGCACGCAGCACAGCGTCATGACCGGCATCGCGTAGATACGCAGCAATGCGCCGAACGAATCCACTTCCGACAGATACGACAGCGCCGGCAGCCAGCGCAGCTTCACGGCGAAGATCAGCACCGCGACGGTCGCGATCAGGAACTCCGGCACCGCCACCGTCGACAACGTCAGCACGTTGAGCGTGCGGTCGAGCAGCGAGCCGCGAAACATGGCCGACACAATGCCGATCGTCAGCGCGAGCGGCACCGAGACCAGCGCCGTGAGACCGGCGAGCACCAGCGAGTTCGGCAGGCGCGTCGCGATCAGTTGGCTGACGGGCAGATTGTTCGACATCGAGATGCCGAAGTTGCCGGTCACCACCTGCACCAGCCACTCGACGTAGCGCTGCAGCGCGGGCTGATCGAGCCCGAACTGATGCCGCAGGGCGGCGACGGCTTCGGGTGTCGCCGCCTGGCCGAGCGCCTGCTGGGCCGCGTCGCCCGGCAGCAACCCGGTGACGGCGAATACGACCGCCGAGACCAGCAGCAGCGTGAGCAGCGCAAGGCCGAGGCGCGCGGCGATAAGACGTTGCGCATGAGATTTCATCGAAATCGCCTCCAATGCAATTGAAGCAGCACGCCGCTGTGGGGTACGGCGTGCGTATTGCCGGGACTGACCGCTCGTCTAACGCACTCAGCTTTCGAGCCAGACGTTTTCCGCAAACATGAAACCCATCAAGCCGGCCAGCGGAATCGAACCGAGGCCCTTGAGCTTGTTCGTGTACGCATCGATCGAACTCTGAAACAGCGGAATACCGATGCCGCCGTTGTCATGCACCAGCACCTGCATGTCGCCGTAAATCTTCTTGCGCTTCGCGTCGTCGGGTTCGCCGCGCGCGGCAACCAGCATCTGATCGAACTTCGGACTCTTCCAGTTCGCTTCGTTCCACGGTGCGTCGGACTTGAAAAACTGCGTGAAGATCACGTCGGCGCTCGGACGCGCATTGACCGAGCCGTAACCGAGCGGATGCTTCATCCAGTGGTTCGACCAGTAGCCATCCGCCGGCACGCGCGTCACCTGCAGATTCAGGCCCGCCTGCGGCGCAACCTGCTGAAGCAGCATGGCCATTTCCACCGAGCCCTCGGCGGCCGGCGACGCGAAAATCTGGATCGGCGCGCTGCCTACCTTCGCCTTCTGAAAGTGGAACTTCGCCTTGTCCGGATCGAAGCCGCGCTGCGGCAAGCCGGCCAGGTAGTACTTGTTGGTCGGATCGATCGGCTGATCGTTGCCGATCGCGCCGTAGCCCTGGAAAATCGCCTGACGAATCTGATCGCGATTCTGCAGGTACATCATGCCCCGCCGAAAATCGTCGTTACCGGTAATGCCGTTTTCGTCGCGCACGATCAGATCGGTGTACTCGCCGGTCTTTGTTTCCAGCACCGAGTGGCCGCCGGCGCTCTTGATCTGCGCGGTCGAACGCGGGCTCACCGAGTTGATCAGTTGCACGTCGCCTGAAAGCAGCGCATTCACGCGCGCCGATTCGTCGCCGATACCGATCAGCTCGATTTCGTCCAGATGCGGCATGCCGGGTTTCCAGTACTTCTCGTTCCTGGCGCCGACCGTTCGCACGCCCGGCGAGAACTCCTTGACCTTGAACGGGCCAGTGCCGATCGCGGTTTTGAAATCTTTGGTGCCGTCCTTGATGATCAGGAAATGCGAGGTCGCGAGAATCACCGGCAGGTCGGCATTAGCGCCTTCCAGCGTGATCGTCACTTCGTTCGGGCCGGTGGCCTTCACGTCCTTGATCTGGTCGGCGAGCGTCTTGGCTTTTGAAGCCGTGGCCGGGTCCTTATGACGCAGGATCGAGTAGACGACATCGGCCGGCGCGAGCGCCTTGCCGTCATGGAACTGCACACCCGTGCGCAGCTTTACGACCCACACGATCGCGTCTTTCGTATCCAGCGAGGTGGCCAGCGCCATCTTCGCGCCGAGGTGCGAATCGAGTTCGGTCAGCCCGTTGTAGAACATGAAGCCACGAACATAGTCGGTGCCGAGCGCACCCTTCGCGGGATCGAGCGTGTCGGCGGCGGAGGCCGATTGCGTCGCCACCCGGATCTTGCCGCCCTGCTTCGGCTTCGCTTGCGCGAAGGCCGCGCCGCTCGCGGACAACAGGCCGGCGCCCGTCACGGACATCATGCCGGCCGCGGCCATCGCGCGCAGCACATCGCGCCGCGATGCCCCCCTGGCGGTCAATCGCTCCAGACTCGTATCGAGTTGAAGCACGCCGTGTTGCGAGTTTTCCTTATTCATCGAACATCTCCGCGAGGGTAAGCGAGGTTGAGTTGTGGGTGCGGCTGTGTGGTTGTGATTGCCTGATACGACGACGGGAATTCAGTAAAAAATATCTTTGATGCGGTAGTACGTGCCCACCAGCGGCAGAAACCAAGGCTTGCCGGTGTGGCCCGGAATCGCGGGCCATTCGGACTCGCGCCACGGGTTCTGTTCTTCGTGGCCGTCCATCACGTCGGCCATCACCTGGCCCATATGAGTCGACATCTGCGTACCGTGACCGCTATAGCCCATCGAAAAATAGACGCCGTCATGCTGGCCGGCATGCGGCAGACGGTCGGCGCTCATGTCGACGAGACCGCCCCAGCAATAGTCGATGCGCGCGCTCGCCAGTTGCGGAAACATCGCGACGAGACCGTCTCGCAGAATCCGTCCGCTCTTCGCATCCGACGGCTGTTCGGACGCCGTGAAACGCGCGCGGCCGCCGAACAGCAGACGCGAGTCGGGCGTCACGCGGAAGTAGTTATGCATCAGCCGCGAGGTGGTGTACGCGCGCTGCTTCGGCAACACCTGCTGAAGCAAGGCGGGCGGCAACGGCTCCGTCACGACGATGAACGAACCGATCGGCGCGATACGACGCCGGTACCAGCCGAACGGACCATGCCGTGACGGCCCCGTCGCAATCAGCACCTGCTTCGCGCGCACTTCGCCGCGTGCGGTGGTGACGCGATAGCCGCTGCCGTCCTTCACGATCGCGCTGACCGCCGCGTTCTCATACAGCTTCGCGCCACGCCGCACGGCGGCATCGGCGAGACCGACGGTGAACTTGCCCATATGCATCTGGCCGCCGTGCCGCTGCAACAGGCCGCCATGAAAACTGTCCGACTGGACCTCGCTGCGAATCCGTTCGCGGCCGATCAGTTCGATATCCGTATCGACTTCGCGGCGAATCAGCTCCGCCGTCTTCTCAAGATGCGCGAGATGGTGCGGTTTCGATGCCAGCTTCAGCTTGCCGGTCGCGACGTAATTGCAGTCGATGTTTTCTTCGCGAATCAGCCGCTCGACCGTGTCGACCGCATCCGAAAACGCGCGATAACACGCGCTGGCCCGCTCCACCCCGAGTTGCGCGACCAGCGCGACGAAGTCCTGCGCAACGCCGGTATTGACCTGCCCGCCGTTACGCCCGGACGCGCCGCCGCCAATCCGTCCCGCGTCCACCACGGTCACCGCCGCGCCGCGCTTGCCCAGCGCCTGTGCCGCCGACAGTCCAGTGAAGCCGCCGCCGATCACCAGCACATCGGCCTGGCCGTCGACCGGGCCTTCACACGCCGACAACAGCGGCGGTGCGGTGTCGAGCCAATAGGAATCGAGCTTCATCCGGTCTGTCCTTGAGAGGGGCAATGAGCGAGGCGGCGTGTTGTCTTCAGCGCGGGCAAACAGCGCTTACAGACCGAGTTCCGTGGCCAGTTGCGGCATGCCGGCGACCTCGTAGTACTGGTAGTACGGCGTCGACGGTTCGTGACCGCGGTTCACGAAAACCTTGTGCTTGATGCCCATGTCGTGCGCGGTCATCAGGTCGTAGCGCAGGCTCGACGACACGTGCAGCACGTCTTCCGGATTGCAGTCCAGTTGATCGAACATGTATTCGAAGCCTTGCATGCGCGGCTTGTACGATTGCGCCTGCTCTGCCGTGAAGACTTTATGGAACGGCGCGCCGAGCTTGTCGACGTTGCTTTGAATCTGGTTGTTCGAGGCGTTCGACAGAATCACCAGCTTGTACTTCTTCGCCAGACGCGCGAGGCCTTCCGGCACGTCGGGATGCGGGCCCCAGGTCGGCACGGCCGTGTAGATCTTCTCGGCTTCCACTTCGTTGAAATCGACGTTCATGCGCTGGCAGGCACGGCGCAACGCGTTGACCACCACGTCGCGATACGGCTTCCATGCGCCGAGCACTTCGTCGCGGCGATAACCGGCGTAGAACGCGACGAGTTTTTCGAGGTCGTCGCCGCTCAGCAGGTGGCCGAACATTTCGCGCGTCATGTCGGCCATGCGGAATTTGGTCAGCGTGCCGTAGCAGTCGAAGGTGATGTACTTCGGTTCGAATTCGATCATGATGATGCAGTCCTATCGAGGTGGTGAACTCGCAGCGAGCTCATTGACGAAAACAGCGGAAAGCTCAGCGCTGTAGAAGATTTAATCAGCGCAAAAACATAGATGTTCCTGATTCGGGTGCTGCTGGTGACACAAACCATGCGTTTTGGGGCCGCTAGACAGCACAGAATGCGGCGATCGGGCCGAAAGGCTTGCTGGTTATGGGTTTGCGGTCGGCGTACCGCGGTGAGACAGGCTTTTGCCGCAATCAGCCGACCAACGCGCGCTCAAGGTCGCAGATCGATCAGCACGCTTTTGAAACGCAGGTTGGCCTCATAGGCCTGACGGCCGAGATCCTTGCCGATGCCCGAGCGCTTGTAGCCGCCCGTCGGAATCATGAAATCGGAACTGCGCCCGTAACGGTTGACCCACACCGTGCCGGCTTCGAGGCCGCGCACGAAGCGCAGCGCCCGGCCGAGGTCGGCTGTATGCACGCCCGCCGCGAGCCCGTAGTCGGGATGCTGGGCGAGCGCGAGCGCTTCTTCTTCAGTATCGAAGGTTTGCAGCGTCAGCACCGGACCGAAGATTTCCTCGCGCACGGCCTCCGACTGAGGCGTGACGTCCGCGAGCAGGGTCGGCGAGTAGAACGCGCCATGCGCGCCGCCGTCGACGCGCGTACCGCCATAACGCAGCGTCGCGCCCGCTTCGAGAGTACGTCCGACGATTGCCTCGATACGTGCCGCCTGCGGCGCGGAGATGATCGGCGAGAGCGTCGTATCCGCGGCCCACGTCGCGCCGGGTTTCAGTTCGGCGAAGAGTTTGCCGATGCGCTCGCTCAGCTCATCGGCAAGGCCTCGTTGAACCAGTAACCGCGAGCCCGTCACGCACACCTGGCCGGCATTGCCCGTGATCGAGCCGGCAATGCGGCGCGCCACGTCGTCCAGACGCGGGGCGTCGGCGAAGACGACTTGCGGGCTCTTGCCGCCCAGTTCGAGCGTGACCGGCTTGGTGCCGCTTTGGGCACAGGCTGTCATGATCGCGGCGCCGGTGCGCGTGGAGCCCGTGAAGGTGACCTTGCTGATCCTCGGATGACGCACGAGTTCGTCGCCGGTCACACGGCCGTCGCCCTGAATCACGTTGAAGATGCCGGCGGGCACGCCCGCCTTGACCGCCAGTTCGGCCAGCCGTAGCACCGAGAACGGCGTCATCTCCGACGGTTTCAGCACCACCGCGTTGCCCGCCGCCAGCGCGGGGGCGATCTTCCACGACGCCATCACCAGCGGGAAATTCCACGGCGCGATCGCGCCGATCACGCCATAAGGTTCGGCGATCATCATGCCCAGATGATCGTGATCGGTTGCCGCGACTTCGCCGCCCAGCTTGTCGGCGAACTCCGCGTAGAAGCGGATGCCCTCGGCGGTGAACGGCACGTCCCAGCCGACCGCCTGAGCGATCGGACGCGTCGAGCCGAGCGCTTCGAGGCGGCCGAGCGTGGGCGCGTCGGCTTCGACCAGGTCGGCGAAACGGCGCAGGATCTTTGCGCGCTCGCGCGGCGCCATGCGCGCCCAGCCGCTGTGGCGGAAGGCCTGCCATGCATTCTCGACCGCGCGGTCCACCATCGCGGGATCGGCGAGCGGAATGGACGCGTAGATCACGCCGTCCGACGGACGCAACACGTCGAGGCGACGCGCGCCGTCGTGCTCGTTGCCATCCACATACTCGCCGCCGATGAAATGCCCACTGCGAATCGCGACGTCGTTCGGATTGAAGCTGTGCATGAGAGAGGTCCTGTGTGACTGGCTGGAGGATCCGCGCGGCCGGCCTTCACCACGCCGCCGCCATGACAAAATCGTAGAGCCGCGTGCCTGGCATATGTCGCCGACAAAAATCGCCGCACAGCAGAACGCGCTGGTAATACAGGTCCAGACTGGGCGTTTTGCATCGATTTGCACGGCGGCCCGTTCCGGCGCCCCGGATAAAAAGATCGTCCTAGTCACACCGCGCAGCGGATGACACAGTGACGGCGTAAGCCTTCAGCCATTCAGGGAGTCCGGCGTGTCCGATTCGAAGACCGATTCGATTACCTATAGACGCTTCACCCTCGACGACATCGCCGCCGCGCACGCGCTGACCGTCGAGCTCAAGTGGCCGCATCGCGCGGACGACTGGCGCTTCGTCGCGCAACTGGGCGTGGGTTTCGTCGCGGAAGACGCGAGCGGCGTGATCGGCACCGCGCTGTGCTGGAAGTACGGCGCGAATCGCGCGTCGCTCGGTATGGTGATCGTGTCGCCGGCGCGGCAGGGGCACGGCATCGGCAGAAAGCTGATGGAATGCGTGCTCGAAGAACTCGGCGGCCGCGTCACGTTTCTACACGCGACACCCGCCGGTCAGCCGCTCTATGAAAAGCTCGGCTTTCGCGCGGCCGGCACGCTCGATCAACATCAGGGCGCGGCGTTCCAGCCGCCGCTGGTGTCCCTGCCGCCGGGCGAGCGGCTGCGCCCGCTCGGCTCCCGCGATACGGCACGGCTGGTTGAACTGGCTTCGCGGGCCAGCGGCCTGGATCGCGGCGAGGTGCTACCCGCGTTGATGAGCGCCGCCGACGGCATCGCGCTCGACCGCGATGGCGAACTGGTTGGCTTCGCGCTGTTTCGGCGCTTCGGGCGAGGCTTCGCGATCGGGCCGGTGGTTGCGCCCGCATCCGACGACGCGAGCCGCGCCAAGGCGCTGATCAGCCACTGGCTCGCGCTGAATGAAGGCGTGTTCGTGCGGATCGACACGCCGGGCGACAGCGGTCTGACTGAATGGCTGGAACAGTTGGGGCTGCCGCGCGTGGATACGGTGGTGAAGATGGTGCGGGCCGAGGCTGGCGTCACTAACGAACCCGCACAGGCAAATGACGTTGCGTCCGCAAGCACTGCTACCGCCGGACACGCCGCCTGCCTTCAATACGGCATCATCAACCAGGCAATCCTCTGACCGACCATGGCCTTTCTCTACAAAGCCGACCCGGCGCGCGGCGCCCAGTGGGCGAAACTCTTCGCGCAGAAAGCGCCGGACCTGCCCTTTCATATCTGGCCCGACCACGGCGATCCGGCCGCGATCCGTTATCTCGCCGCCTGGCAGCCGCCTGACAATCCCACCCGCACCTTTCCGAATCTGGAAGTCGTGTTCTCGGTCGGCGCCGGTATCGATCAGTTCGACCTGTCGAGCGTACCGGCGCATGTGCCGGTGGTGCGCATGATCGAACCGGGGATCGTCGAAGGCATGGTTGAATACGTCACGCAGGCCGTGCTGACGATTCATCGCGATCTGTTCGACTATGGTTTGCAGCAACAGCAGCAGGCGTGGCGCGAGTTGCCGCTTATGCCCGCCGGCCAGCGGCGCATCGGCGTGCTCGGACTCGGCGTGCTCGGCACGGCCGTACTGGAGCGCTTGCGGCTGTTTGGCTTCGACTGCGCAGGGTGGAGCCGCTCGGCACGCGAGATCGAGGGCGTCGACTGTTATGCGGGCGAAGGCGCGCTAGACAGGTTTCTCGCTCGCACCGACATCCTGATCTGCCTGCTGCCGCTGACGCCCGCGACCCGCGGCCTGCTCGACGCGGCATTGTTCGCGAAGCTGCCGCGCGGCGCGTCGCTGATTCAAACGGGGCGTGGACCCCATCTGAATCAGCACGACTTGCTCGCCGCGCTGGAGAGCGGCCAGTTGCACAACGCGATTCTCGACGTCACCGATCCCGAACCGCTGCCAGCAGGTCATCCGCTGTGGATGCATCCGCGCGTGCGCATCACGCCGCATATCGCCAGCGCGACGCGACCGGACACCGCCGTCGACGTGGTGCTCGACAATCTGCGCCGTCATCGCGAAGGCTTGCCGATGCTCGGTCAGATCGACCGGACCCAAGGTTATTGAACACGGCGCCGGACGCAAAACGGGCACGCCAAGCCGCTTTTGAACACCCGCAGCAGAAAATGCCGAGTTCATGCATCAAAACGCGTCGCGCGCGCTTTTCCGGCATTTGTTTAGGCAAGCGGTGAATCGTCGCTCGTCAGTAGTATGGAACGGTCAACAGCCTTTTCCCGCGACGAGAACCCATCATGCCGATTCATTCGCTCATTGAAGCCGACCGTAAGCATCTGATCCATCCGGTCATCAACTACCGCGCGCACGAAGCCCGTGGCGTCACCATCCTCGAATCGGCCAGCGGAGCGTTTCTGCGCGACGCGGCCGGCAACGAACTGCTCGACGCCTTCTCCGGCCTGTGGTGCGTGAACACCGGCTACGGCCAGCAGAGCATCGTCGACGCGGCGACCGCGCAGATGCAAAAGCTGCCCTACGCGACCGGCTATTTCCACTTCGGCTCGGAGCCGGCTATCGAGCTGGCGCAGAAGCTCGTCGAGGTATCGCCCGCTTCATTGCAGCACGTGTATTTCACGCTCGGCGGCTCCGACGCGGTCGACTCCGCGCTGCGCTTCATCACGCACTACTTCAACGCCACGGGCCATCCGTCGAAGAAGCACGTCATCGCGCTGAAACGCGGCTATCACGGTTCGTCGACCACGGGCGCAGGTCTCACGGCCTTGCCCGCGTTCCATCGCAACTTCGATCTGCCGCTGCCGAACCAGCATCATCTGCCGTCGCCGTATGCCTACCGCAACGATTTCGCCGACGACGCCGCGTTAATCGCCGCCTCGGTCGCCGCGCTTGAAGCGAAGGTCGCCGAACTCGGCGCCGACAACGTCGCGGCGTTCTTCTGCGAACCGATCCAGGGGTCGGGCGGCGTGATCGTGCCGCCGGTCGGCTGGCTCAAAGCCATGCGTGAAAGTTGCCGTAAGCTCGGCATCCTGTTCGTCGCCGATGAAGTCATCACCGGTTTCGGCCGCACCGGTCCGCTGTTCGCCTGCCAGGGCGAAGACGTCGAGCCGGATCTGATGACAGTAGCGAAAGGTTTGACCGCCGGCTACGCGCCGATGGGCGCGGTGCTGATGTCCGATGAAATTTATCAGGGCATTGCCGATGGCGACGCCGAAGCGGTGGTTGGCCACGGTCACACGTATTCGGCGCATCCGGTGAGCGCGGCGATCGGCCTCGAAGTGCTGCGCCTGTATCACGAAGGCGGGTTGCTGGCGAACGGCGTGGCGCGCGCGCCGCGCTTCGCGCGCGGTCTCGATGCGTTGCTCGCGCATCCGCTGGTGGGCGACTCGCGCCATCGCGGCCTGCTCGGCGCACTCGAACTGGTCGCCGACAAAGACAGCAAGGCGGGCTTCGACCCGGCGCTGAAACTGTCCGAGCGGATCGCCGCCGCCGCGTATGAAAACCGCCTGATTTTCCGCGCGTTCGGCGACAACATTCTCGGCTTCGCGCCGGCCTTGTCGTACACCGAGGCCGACTTCGACCTGATGTTCGAACGGCTCGAAAAGACCCTCGACGACGTGCTCGCGCAAGCCGACGTGCGGGCCGCGCTGAAGGTCAAAACTCACGCCGCTGCATGCTAGAGTAGAGGCACACTCAGCCTGTCCCACAACCGCCGGAGCGACAACGTTACGATGAGCAGCGACTGCAAGCTTGACCGGATCGACCTGCGGATACTTTCACAGCTGCAGAAGAAAGGCCGCATCACCAACGTCGAGCTTGCCGACGCGGTCGGCCTTTCGCCCAGCCCTTGCCTGATTCGCGTCAAACGTCTGGAGAAGGCCGGCTACATCATCGGCTACGGTGCGCAGATCCAGCTCGAAAAGCTCGGCGACGTACAGATCGTGTTCACTGAAGTCACGCTCGCCGATCATCGGCGGGAAGACTTCATCAAGTTCGTGAATGCGATCCGCGACGTCGACGAGATCGTCGAATGCCACCTTGCCAGCGGCGGCTACGACTACCTGCTGAAGTTCATCACGCGCAGCGTGAGCCACTATCAGAGCATTGTCGAAGGCTTGCTCGAACGCGATATCGGCATCGAGAAGTACTTCAGCTACGTGATCATCAAGTCGCCGTTCGTGAAGAGCCATTACCCGCTCGAAACGCTGTTCTCGCAGAACCACAACTAGGCGTGCCGATAGCGCCGAGCCATCAAGTCAGGGTTCGGCGGCTTGCTCCAGCGCCGCGCCTTCAGCCGGCGGACTCCATTGCGCGAACTCCTCGCTCAGAAAGTCCACACACACCCGCACCTTCGCCGACTGCGCGAGCCTCGCCGGATACACCGCCCACAGATTCGCCGGTTGCGTGACCTCGGGCAGCACCTGCTGCAACTGGCCGCTGTCGAGCAGCGGCCGCACGTCCCACATGGAACGCAACACGATGCCGCGCCCGGCCAGCGCCCATTGCACCGCCACTTCGCCGTGATTGGTCGACAACGGTCCGGTGACCTTGATCGACACCGCTTCGCCGCGCACCGTCAAGCGCCACAAACCGAACGGATGATCGCGCTCCTTGATCGCCAGACACGCATGCGAGGACAGCTCGGCGAGTTGACGCGGCGCGCCATGCCGCGCGATATACCCCGGCGACGCGCACAGCACCCGATGATTCGACGCGAGCCGCCGCGCGATCAGATGCGGCGCGATCTCGTCGCCGATGCGAATGTCGAGGTCGAAGCCTTCGCCGGCTACATCGACGAGACGATCGAACAGATCGAGCCGCACGCTCAGTTGCGGATAACGCTCCGAAAAACGCGCCAACGCGGGCGCCACGAAACGTCGTCCGAAACCGAAGCTGCTGGAAATACGCAGCTTGCCGCCGGGAATGCGGCGCGTGGTGGAGACGTCTTCCACCAGTTGATCGACGTCGTCGAGAATCTTCTCGGCCCACGCATAGACGCGTTCGCCGGCTTCCGTAATCGCGACCCGGCGCGTGGACCGATGCAATAACCGCGTACCGAGCGTAGTCTCGAGCACATTGATCCGTTTGCTGACGTATGCCGCCGACACCGACAAGGCCTCCGCTGCCGCGCTGAAACTGGACTTGCGCGCTACTTCGCAGAACACGCGCAAATCGCCGAGATCGGGTGAAGGGACGGAGTTCATAGGTCGCTCGGCGGTCCATGCGTTTGTACACGAATCGTGCACAGTGGCTTAACTAAAGCAACCATTTTAGGCTCAAACAGCAGGAATAAAATAAACCCGATTGAAGCGTCGAACGTCCTAATGGAGGAGCAGCAACATGTCGAAGAAATATCGGATCGCGGTCATTCCCGGCGACGGCATTGGTGTCGAAGTGATGCCCGAAGCGCTACGCGTGCTGGACGCGGTGAAAACCCGCTTCGGACTCGACTTCGAGTATCAGCACATTGAATGGGCGAGCTGCGACTACTACGCGAAACACGGCAAGATGATGCCGGACGACTGGAAAGCGCAACTGCAATCCGCCGACGCGATTCTGTTCGGCGCGGTGGGCTGGCCCGACACGGTGCCCGACCATATTTCGCTGTGGGGCTCGCTGCTGAAATTCCGCCGCGAATTCGATCAGTACATCAACCTGCGGCCCGCGCGTCTGTTTGCCGGCGTGCCGTCGCCGCTCGCGGGCCGTAAGGCCGGCGACATCGACTTCTGGATCGTGCGCGAAAACACCGAGGGCGAGTATTCGTCGGTGGGTGGCGTGATGTTCGAAGGCACCGAGCGCGAATTCGTGCTGCAGGAATCAGTGTTCACGCGGCACGGCAGCGAGCGCGTGCTGAAGTTCGCGTTCGACCTCGCACAGCGGCGCGAGCGCAAGAAGATCACGGTCGCCACCAAGAGCAACGGCATCGCGATCAGCATGCCGTGGTGGGACAAATGCGCGGCCGGCATCGCAGCGCAGTATCCCGACGTGACGTGGGACAAGCAGCATATCGACATTCTCTGCGCGCGCTTCGTGCTGAACCCGGATCGCTTCGACGTGGTGGTCGCCACCAACCTGTTCGGCGACATTCTGTCCGATCTCGGCCCCGCCTGTACCGGCACGATCGGCCTCGCGCCCTCGGCCAATCTGAATCCCGACCGCAAGTTTCCGTCGCTGTTCGAACCGGTGCATGGCTCGGCACCCGACATTGCCGGCAAGAACATCGCCAATCCGATTGCGATGATCTGGTCGGCGGCGATGATGCTCGACTTCCTCGGCAATCACGCAGGCAGGGAGCGCGAGGCGCACGACGCGATTCTCGCGGCCATTGAGGCGACGCTGGTGGCCGGCCCGCATACCGGCGACCTGGGCGGCAAGGCGAACACCACCGAAGTCGGCGAGGCGATCGCGGCTAAACTCAACTAAGCCCACCCGAGTCGGCCCGTCAACTCTCTGCCAGGACACTTACGCATGAGCATCGAAGCCTATCCGATCGAAGTCGACTTCCCCGACATCTCGGTGCATGAAGCATCGCCGTCCGGGATTGCCTACGTCCATACGTTCGACTCCGGCCTGCCCGGACCGCATGTGATGATCAATGCGCTCACGCACGGCAACGAAGTGTGCGGCGCGATCGTCGTCGACGACCTGCTGCGCCGCCAACTGCGGCCGCGGCGCGGACGCCTGACGCTGGCGTTCGCGAACGTCGCCGCTTACCTGAGCTTCGATCCCGCGAAGCCCGACGCCGCGCGTTTCGTCGACCAGGACTTCAACCGCGTGTGGACCGCCGCGACGCTCGACGACACCTCGCGCACCTCCAGCGAATTGACGCGCGCCCGCGAGATGCGGCCGGTGATCGACACGGTCGACGCCCTGCTCGATCTGCATTCCATGCACGAGAAGAGCAAGCCGCTGATCGTCGCGGGACCGCTGCAAAAAGGCAGCGAACTGGCCGTGAAGCTCGGCACGCCCGCCACGGTGATCTGCGACGAAGGCCATCCCGAAGGCCGCCGTATGCGCGATTACGAGGGCTTCGGCGACCCCGCCAGCACGAAGAACGCGTTGCTGATCGAATGCGGACAGCACTGGGAACACGGCGCGGTCGGCGTGGCGCGCGACACCACCGCGCGTTTTCTGCTGCTGGCCGGTGTGGTCGACGAAACGGATCTGCCGGCGGGCTGGCTCGCGCCGTTGCCGGCTGCGCAGCACATCGTGCGCGTGACGCAACCGGTCGTGGCGAGCAGCATGGACTTCCGTTTCGCCGCGCCGTACACGGGTCTGGAAATCTTCGAGAAGGCCGGCGCCGTGATCGGCTGGTCGAACGGCGAGGCGGTCGTCACACCTTACGACAACTGCATGCTCGTCATGCCTTCGCTGCGGCAACTGCGGCCAGGCGTCACGGTCGTGCGGCTCGGCAAGATCGAACAGACCGTCACGCGTTCCGACACCGCGGGCTTGTGATCCGTTTCAGCACATTCAAAAGGTAAAGCGAAGATGAAGGTACAGCAGCTCAAACAAAGCGTGAATCTGCGGAATCTGGAGGACTGGGGCACGGTCGGCTTGCCCGGCACGACGCCGATTCAGGTGTCCGGCGTGCAGCGCGTGATTGAAGGCAGCGAGGCGGTCGATACCGGCATTTTCGAATGCACGGCGGGCACTTACCGCCGTTCGATCAAGCAGGCCGAGGTCATGCACTTCATCGCCGGCCGTGGGCGCTTCACGCCGGACAACGAGGAGACCATCCATTTCGCGAGCGGCGACACGCTGTTCTTCGAAGCCAACACGGAAGGCCTCTGGGAAGTCGAAGAGACCATGCGCAAGGTCTACGTGATCTTCTGAATGCCGCGTTACGTGTTGCATTGAACGCCGCGTCAGGCCTTTAAGGCCGGCGCGGCCTCCCCTGTCTTTTCCCGGCACGCCGACGCGCGCCGCGGCCTCAGCAGTTCTCCCCGCTGTCCAGTGCCCTCTCCTTTTCGACGCACCGCTGCAACACGCTCGGGTAATCCCGCGTTGACCCTTCGTTGTCGATTTACTTACAGTGACGCCTGTTCGCATAAAGAATCACAGTTCTATATACGAACAAATCACAAAAATTGATCGACGACCGGATTGCCCGGCTTGCCAGCAAGCCGGAGCAGGTCGCCTTGGAGAACACCCTCATGAATCGCAACATCACCCTGACCCGGCTCGCCTGCGCGATGGCGGCATTGGCTAGCGCGCCCGCTTTCGCACAAAGCAGCGTCACGCTATACGGTATCGTCGACACGGGTATCGGCTATCAGAGCAGCCAGGCGCCCTCGCTCGGCTCGACCTCGGGCGGCAAGTCGAACGTCAAGATGATCAACGGCGTGTGGGCCGGCAGCCGCTTCGGCCTGAAGGGCACGGAAGACCTGGGCGGCAACACCAAGGCGATCTTCCAGCTGGAGTCCGGCTTCAATTCCGCCACCGGCGGCCAGCAATACACGAACGCGATGTTCGGCCGCCAGGCCTGGGTCGGCGTGACGAACCCGACCTACGGTACGTTCCAGGCCGGCCGCCAGTACACCGCGTACTACTCGCTGCTGTCGCCGTATAGCCCGACCACGTGGCTCACCGGCTACTACGGCGCGCATCCGGGCGACGTCGACGCACTCGACACGATCTACCGCGCCAACAACTCGCTGGTCTACACGTCGCCGAAACTGTACGGCTTCACGTTCAGCGGCTCCTACGCGGTCGGCGGCGTGCCGGGCAGCCTCAATCGCGGCTCGACGTGGAGCGGCGCGGTGCAGTACCTCAACGGCCCGGTCGGCATCGCGGTCGGCTTCATGCGAATCAACAATTCGACGGTGGGCGGCGGCGCGTATGGCGCGGATTCGACCGTGTCGAACAACGGCGCGCAGCCGGGCGTGTCGGCGGTGACCAACGGTTATCAGACCGCCCAGGCGCAGCAGCGCTTTGCCGTGACCGGCGGGTATAACTTCGGCAACGGCTGGGACGTGTCGGCGGCTTACTCGAACGTGCAGTACATTCCGGGCGTCGGTTCGAGCTTCCGCGACACCGCCATCTTCAACACGGCCGGCGCGGTGCTGCACTGGAAGCCGAGCGTCGCGTGGGACTTCGCCACCGGCTACAGCTACACGCGCGCGACCAAGGCGAACGGCATCACGAGTTCGGCGCAGTACCAGCAGGTCAACCTGTCCGAGTACTATGCCTTGTCGAAGCGCACCGGCCTCTACGCGTTGCAGGCGTTCCAGCGCACGAACGGCAACACGCTCGGCACGGCCGGCTCGGGGCATATCATCAGCGCCACGGCCACGATCGGCGACGGTTTCCAGAGCGCGCCCTCGTCGTCGCGCAGCCAGTTCGCCGCGGGCGTCGGCATCGTGCACCGCTTCTAAACGGCACGCGATCGTAGAAGAAAGAAAGGCTCGTGATCACGAGCCTTCGCGCTTTTTCGCAGTCAGGAGACCATCATGAGCCGCAGTACCGCTGTGAACGTTCAAACCTTCATCAACGAACATCCCTTCTCGCCGTTCCAGTGGCTCATTTTCTTCATGTGTTTCGTGATCGTGCTGCTGGACGGTTTCGACACGGCGGCGATCGGCTTCATTGCGCCTTCACTGATCGCGGAATGGGGCATCACGAAACCGGCGCTCGCGCCGGTGCTGAGCGCCGCGCTGTTTGGGCTCGCCTGCGGTGCGCTCGGCTCGGGACCGCTGTCCGACCGTCTCGGGCGACGCTCGCTGCTGCTCGGCTCGGTGCTGCTGTTCGGTGTGGCGTGCCTCGCGTCGGCCTTCTCGAGCAACATTGAACAACTCACGGTGCTGCGCTTCGTGACCGGCGTCGGACTCGGCGCGGCCATGCCGAATGCCGTGACGATGATGGGCGAATACTGCCCGGATCGCCGTCGCGCGACACTGATCAATCTGATGTTCTGCGGCTTTCCGCTCGGCGCCGCGTTCGGCGGTTTTCTCGCTGCGTGGATGATTCCGCATGTCGGCTGGCGTAGCGTGTTGCTGCTCGGCGGTATCACGCCGCTGTTGCTGCTGGTCCTGCTGCTGATCAAGATGCCGGAGTCGGTCCGCTACATGGTCGCCAATAGCGCGCCGGTCGAGCGGATTCGCGCGGCGCTCGCACGTATTTCGAGCGAAGCCGCGCAAGCGGGCTCGTTCACCATGACCGAAACCGCGCCGCAAACCGGTAGCAAGGGGTTGGGCGTGGTGCTGTCGCGTTCGTATATCGTCGGCTCGGTGATGTTGTGGGTCGCGTACTTCATGGGTCTGGTGATCTTCTACGCGTCGATCAACTGGATGCCGATTCTGCTGAAAGACGCCGGCCTCACGCCGCAACGCGCGACGTTGATTTCGGCGCTGTTCCCGCTCGGCGGCGTGGGCGCGGTGCTGTGCGGCGTGCTGATGGACAAGTTCAACGCGAACCGGATCATCGCCGCGTGCTATGCGTTGACGGCCGTGAGCGTGTACTTCATCGGTCAGGCGGTGGGCAATGTCGGTGCGCTGGTGTTTATCGTGTTCGTGGCGGGCGTGCTGATGAATACCGCGCAATCGTCGATGCCCGCACTCGCCGCCGCGTTCTATCCGACCGAAGGACGCGGTACGGGCGTGGCATGGATGCTTGGGATCGGACGCTTTGGCGGAATCGCCGGGTCGTTCCTGGTCGCGGAACTCACGCGGCGTCATTTCTCGTTCGGTGGAATCTTCGCGATGGTCGCGATTGCGGGGCTGATTGCGTGCGTGGCGCTGCTGCTCAAGCAGGCCGTGCGGCCGCATGTCGCGACGCCGGCGGGTTCGAATGCGGAGTCGTTTGGGCATTGATCCGCGTGCGCAAAAAAACGTCGCAAGCCACTTACCGATAAACTACGCGGTTCTTTATTCGCGCGGTCGCTGCGGTGGCGCATGCCATCGCTTTGATACCGCGCTCATTTAATGACAGGATTCCGGTCATGAAACGCGTAGTCGTATCCGCCCTGCTGGCAGCGGCGTGCCTGGCCCAACCGGCGGCCCAGGCCGTCGCCCAGACGGTCAGCAACCAATGTTTCGCGCTCGGCGATATCGCCGGCCAGGTCGCGTCGTGGCGCTCGCATAAAAAGACCAAGGCGCAAGCACTCGATCAGGCGGCCAAGTACTACAAGGATCCGTCCGACCGGCAAGCGGTCGACGCGATCATCGAAAAAATCTACGCGCCGAACGCACCGCATATGACGCCGGATCAGGCGAGCATGGTGTTCACGTCGGATTGCGCGAACCAGCAGAAAGCGCAGGCGCCCGCGAAATAGCGCCTGCTGTTCATGCGGCTACGTGTTTGTGCAAGCGTTTGGACTAACGCCTGCGAAACGCATCCAGCGAACTCAGCGCGTTGCCGTGGAAATCGAACAACGTGTTGTTGTCCCACTGATCGCCCGCGCCGACTTTCCATCCGACATTCGGCGTCGGGATCCACTCCGGCTCCCACCAGAACACGCCTTTGCCGCGGCCGCCCGGTATCGCCTTGACGATATCCGTCACCGCGCCGAGAAACTGCGCCTGGCCCGCAGGCGTCTGCGGGAACGTCGTGGAGCCGGTGTTGGTCATCGAGTTGGGTTCGGAATCGCCGTCGCTAGTGGTCCACGGGTATGCGGTCTCGACCACCATCACATCCTTGTCGTAGCGTGCCGCCATATCGTTCGCATTGTTCTGCAGATCGCTGAGCGAACCTTGCCATTGCGGGTAGTAAGACAGGCCGATCACATCGAACGTCACACCCCGCTGCGTCGCGCTGTCGAACCACCAGCGGCTGGTTGCATTGTTGCCGCCGCTATCGAGATGCAGCATGACCTTGATCCGGTCGTCGACGGATTTGACGGCGTCATGCCCCGCCTTCAGCAATTGCGCGAGGTTGTCCCACTGGTCGTACTTGCCGAGCGGCCACAGCATGCCGCCGGTGATCTCATTGCCCACTTGCACCCACTCGGGACGCACACCGTCTCGTTTGAGCAGGTTCAACACGTGCGAGGTGTAATCGGATAGCAGCGCGCAGGTCTGCGCGAGATCCTTGCCGACCCACGCATGCGGCGGATACTGCTTGCCCGGATCCGCCCACCAGTCGCTGTAGTGGAAGTCGATCAACACCCGCATGCCGAGTGCGGCGGCGCGGCGTGCCAGTACGCGCACATGCTCGGCATTGTTATAACCCGCTGCTGGGCTTTGATCCGCCGGGAAAAAGTTCGGATTGCCGGGATCGTTCCAGACCTTGATTCGAATCGCGTCGACGCCGTGGCTCCGCAACATGAACAGACAATCGAGCGGCTTGCCATGTTCGTAGAACTTCGCGCCGTTGGCTTCCAGTTCGAGCAGCGTCGATACGTCCGCGCCTTTCGCAAAACGGCTGCCACGCGCGGTCAAATCTACGTCGGCCGCTTCGGCCGCGAAGGCCGGCACGCCGACCGTTGCACCCACACCGGTCGCCGCTGCTGCCGACGCCAACCAGCCGAGCATTTCTCTTCGGTTCATCTGTCACCCTCCATTGATTGAACGGCGGTTCTTATGAAGGCCGCCTGCTCCAGGTTGAAGCGCTTGAATCTCAGTCGCCGACGGTTCGCCATGCACAGACGTCGCCGGTATTTAACTGCGCGTGGCCAAGTACGAAGTCCGCATGGGCCGGTGCGGGCGCTTGCGCGAGTTCGGGGCCGAAGTTGAACGCGAAGGTCAGCTCGCCACGCCGGCGAATCCGCACGCCGTCGGGTAGCCGTTGTGTTGCGATACCGGCTTGCCGCGCCGCCTGGGCCAGCACCTCGCGATGCAACGCGTGCGATAACCAGCCCGCTACGTAGCGCACGTTGCCGTGCGAGAGAATCGCCGGCCATGCGTCGTCGAATTGCGCTTCGATGCGGGTCTCGCCGTTGGCGCGAACATGCTCACGCCAATGCAGCGCCACGCCATCGGTATCGCCGATCGACAGCGCGGGCGCGAGCGTGGGACGCAGCGTTTCCACTTCCAGCACCTGGATCGGCAGCACGCGTTGCAGGGCACCGGGCGGCAGGGTCGACGGAATCGCGAACAGATTCGTTTTCGAGCCGCTGCGCGGCCCGAAGACCCATTGCGCGGTACTGCGTTCGATCTGATCGACCAGTGCGTCATCCATCACGGCGACGCTCGGCACGACCACCAGCCGATACGCCGAAAGATCCGCGTTGCGCGGCACGATATCGACGTCGAGTCCCAATTCACGCAGCGACTCGTAGTAGTCGAACGCCAGCGTCTGGTAATCGAAGCTTCTGCCATGACGCTGAATCTCGAACATCCATTGCGTCTCGTAGTCGAAGACCACGGCAACGGCCGCGCGCTCAGCCGCACCCAGTGCCGACAACGCCGGGCTCGCCGCAATCTCGCGCGCCGCCTGTTGCACTTCCAGGCCACCCGGCGACAATTCGTCGTTCGGCAGATTGAGGCCCGAATGCATCTGCTCCTGCGCATACGGACACTGACGCCAGCGGAAATACGACACCAGTTCCGCGCCGTGCGCGAACGCCTCATAGGCCCAGAGTCGGACCATGCCTTTCGCGGGCACCGGATTCCACGGCGCCCAGTTGACCGGCCCCGCCTGCTGCTCCATCACCCAGAAACGTCCACGGCCGATGGCGCGGTAGCGGTCGTGATCGAATGCCGACACATCGGGATGCGCGGTCCGTGCGTAGCGTGCCTTCTGCTCGTCGGGCAGCGCGATCGACTCCGTGCGGGCGATCGGATAGCTGTCCCACGCGGCAACGTCGAGCGCATCGCCTTCGGCGAAACGGTAGTGATCGAAGGTCGTGAAAAAACCCATGAAGTTGTGCAGCAGATCCGCGTCGGGCGCATGCTGCCGCAACACGTCGATCTGCTCGCAATGGAAGCTCGCCACTTCGTCGGACATGAAGCGGCGGAATTCGAGCAGGTGGATCGGATTAGCGTCGGTGGGCGTGAGGTTCGGCAGGCCGATCGCGTCGAACGACGGATACTCCATGCTCCAGAACACATTGCCCCAGGCGTCGTTCAATGCGCCGACGGTGCCATAGCGCAGATGCAGCCAGCGATGAAAACGCGCCAGCGCGGCGGCGGAATAACTCGGCACGGTATCGTGACAGCCGAGTTCATTATCGGTTTGCCACGCCACGATAGAGGGATGACGCCCATAGCGCGCCGCCATCGCGCTGACGATCCGCACGCATTCGCGCCGGTACGTGTCGCTTGAAATATCGTAGTGACGGCGCGAGCCGAAGTTCCAGCGCGTGCCGTCGGCGCGCACCGGCAGCACGTCCGGATGCGCGTCGACCAGCCACTTCGGCGGCGAGGCGGTCGGCGTGCCGAGCACCAGCTTCAGTCCCGCCGCGGCCAGCACGGCGACCGCTTCGTCGAGCCATTCCCACACGAATTCGCCGGCGCGCGGTTCCATCCGGCTCCACGCGAATTCGGCGATCCGCACGTGCGTGATGCCGAGTTCGACCATCCGCTTTGCGTCGTCGGCCCACATCGAACGGGGCCATTGTTCCGGGTAATAGCAAACACCTAGTTGCATGAACGTATCTCGTGAGTAGTTGAAGACGGGCAGGCGTTCAGCCTTTGCTCGCACCGAACGTCAAGCCGGCGACGAAGTGCTTCTGCATCAGGAAGAACATCAGCACGGAAGGCAGCGCGGCTAGTACCGAACCCGCGGCGACCAGATTCCATGCCGTCGTCCATTGCCCCTTGAGCGCGGCGACGCCCACGGTGATCGGCGCGGCGTCGTCGCCTTGCGTGAGACACAACGCCCAGAAGTAGTCGTTCCAGACGAACGTGAAGACGAGAATGCCGAGCGCGGCGAGCGCCGGCCGGATCAGCGGCAGCACGATGCGCCAGTAGATGGTCCATTCGCTCGCGCCTTCCACGCGCGCGGCTTCGATCATTTCGAAGGGCAACTGCTTGATGAAATTGCGCAGAAACAGCGTGCAAAAACCGGTCTGAAACGACACATGAAAAATCACCAGCGCCCACACGCTATTGAACAGGCCGACTTTCAACGCCATGTCGCGCACCGGGATCATCAGAATCTGGATCGGCACGAAATTGCCCGCGACGAACGCGAACAACACCGCCGTATTGCCGGGAAAGCGATAGGTCGCCAACGCAAAGCCCGCCATCGACGCCAGCACGATCGCGCCGAGTACCGACGGCACGGTAATCAACACGCTATTGGCGAAGTAATGCAGCATCGGCGTTTGCGTGAGCGCCGTGCCGTAGTTTTCGATTAACGCAAAATGTTTCGGCCAGCCCCAATAATCGCCTTGCGACAATTCATCGGACGAGCGGATCGACGTGACGAGCACAGCCAGCATGGGCAGCAGCCAGATCAGCAACGCGATCGGCAACGACACTTTATAAAGCGTGCGATTGAGCGGTTTCCAGCGTTCGACGGGAAGCGGATACATGACACGAACCTCCTGAAAATCAGCGTTCTTCGCGCAGCATGCGGCGCAGATGGAACACGATGTAGACGAGCATGATGGCGAACAGCACGACGGCAATCGCCGCGGAATAGCCTTCGCGGTAGTACTTGATCGCCTGGTCGTACATGTAATAGGCGAGCACCGTGGAGCTGTCGAACGGGCCGCCGCCGCTCATCACCGCGATCAGGTCGAAGCTGCGCAGCGCGCCGATCACGGTCAGCACAACCGCCATGAAGGTGGCGGGCCGCAATTGCGGCAGGATCACGTGCCAGAGCAAACGCACGCCCTTCGCGCCTTCCATGCGCGCCGCCTCGACCACTTCCGGATTGATGCCGGTGAGACCGGTGAGATACAGCACCATGCAGAACGGCGTTTGCGGCCACAGCGCGGCGAAGATGATCCCGAACGTCACCGTGTGCGGATCGCCGAGCACCGGAATGCCGTGGCCGACAATCAGCCGCAGCAGGCCGAAACCCGGATCGTAGAACCAGCTGAACACGAGCCCCACCACCACGCCGGAGAGCACGAACGGCGCGAAGAACAACGACTTCACGACCCGCATGCCGCGCATGTGCTGGTTCAGATACAACGCGAACAGCAGGCCGAGCGGCGGCGCAAGCAGGAACAGCGCGAGCCAGATCAGATTGTTTTTAAGCGCCGTGTAGAACGTGTCGGACTGGAACAGTTCGATGTAGTTGTCCAGACCCGCGAAGGTCTTCGGCGTCATGCCGTCCCAGTGATAAAAGCTGAGCGAGATGCTGCTGAAGATCGGATAAACCACGCATAGGCAAAACAACGCGCAACCCGGCAACAGGAAGAAAAACGCGGCGCGATGCTGATGACGGCGCGTCGTCGAGACGTGACGGTGCTGCGCCGCGGGTAAGCGGCGCGCTGCGGATTGAGACATGGATCGGGCCTCGTCGAAGATCGAAGGCAAGCGCTGGCGGTTGCTACGCCGCCGGCGCTTAGGGACTTACTTCTGGTAGATGCGTTTGCGAGTCGCTTCGAGGCGCACGAGCACGGCGTCGAGTTGCGACGGATCGCTGTAGAACTGCTGCATTGCTTTCATGCCTTCGTCGGCCATTTCCTTCTGCATGTCGCGGTCGTAGAACTGCGCGATGCCGCCCTTCGTGTTCGCGAGCGTCTGGAAGCCGACCTTGGAGATCGCGTCTTCCGGTTCAGCCGACTGACTGTTCGACGGCAGTTGCCCCCAGCCCTTCGCGAGATCCGCATTGATCTGCGGCTGTTCCATGAAGGCCAGCAGCTTGCGGGCGTCGGCCTTGTTCTTCGCTTTGGCAGGGATCAGCAGCACGTTGACCGGACCGTCTTCGGCCATCGGCACGTTGGCGTCGATCACCGGGAAGCGGAAGAAACCGGTTTGCGGTTTGATCGACGGCGGAATGCTCGCGGAGAAGAAGGTGCCCATCAGCATCATCGACGCCTTGCCGTTCACGAGAAACGGCGCGATCGAATCGAGGTCGTACGAGAGCGCGTTGTCGATGAAATAGTGATCGTCGATCAGCGTTTTCCACGCGGCGTAGACCTTCTTCACGCGCACGTCGGTGTACGGAATTTCGCCCGCCATCAATTGCTGATGGAACGCGTTGCCGTTGATCCGCAGATCGAGGTAATCGAACCAGGCGGCGAGTGTCCAGCTATCGCGCGCGGCCACCGCGATCGGCGCCACGCCGCTCGCTTTCAGCTTCTTGCAGGCGTCGAGAAACTCGTCCCAGGTTTTCGGCTCGCCCTTGATGCCGGCTTTGTCGAACAGATCCTTGCGATAGAAGAACCCGTACGCGTCGTAGCCGAGCGGCGCCGCGTACTGCTTGCCCTTATACGTCGACGCTTCCTTGACCGACGCGTATTGCTGCGACCAGCCGTTCTTCGTCCAGTCTGGCGACAGGTCTTCGAGCAGGCCACGTTGCGCGTAATAGGCCATCCGTTCGCCGTCGTGCCACGACACGACGTCGGGCGGATCGGTGGCGAGCCAGCCGCCCATCTGCACCTTGTACGCTTCCTCGGTGATGTAGGTCACCTTGAGGTCGACGTCGGGGTTCGCTTTCTTGAACTTGTCGAACGCGTCCTGCCAGGTCGAACGCTGGTTGCCGCGCGCCGATACGTTGACGTTGAGCGTGGCGGCGTCGGCTGTGGCGCAACAGAGTGTGCCGGCAACCAGAGCGGCTGCGACCGACAGTTGCGCAAGACGGCGAAGGCGTAGAGCAATCATCTTGTGTCTCCTTGACTACCTTGTTGGCTGACAGCCCGCGGCTGGCAGCGATGTAACCCGCTCTGTGGCGGAATCTGGTTCGGTATAAACGCGCGCTTCGTTAGCGCGGCTTCAGGCGGCGACCCGTTCGGGTTCGAAGCGACTGCGCCGCAAGGCGACGCCATCCGCGTCGAACAGATGACACGCGGCGGACGGAACGTGAATGCGAATGCGTTCGCCCGAGCCGATCGGCGTGTCGCCCGCGGCCTTCGCGACAAGCGAGCCGCCCGCGTGATCCGCGTGAATATAGCTGTGCTCGCCGAGGCGTTCCGACAGGACGGTCGTGCATTGGATCGATTGTTCGTCGCCGTCGAGGCACACATGCTCGGGCCGCACGCCGAGCGTGACCGGTTGGCCGCGCTGCAAGCGCTGGCCGTCTACTTGCGCGATCAACGTCTCGCCGCTTTGCGCGAGCGTGACGCTCACACGGCCCGGCTCGATCGACTCGACTACGGCGTCGATGAAATTCATTCGCGGCGAGCCGATGAATCCCGCCACGAAGCGCGACTTCGGATGGTGATACAACTCGAGCGGCGCGCCGCTTTGCGCGACGCTCCCGAAGCGCTCCGCATCGGCGCCGGCGTGCAGCAACACAATGCGGTCGGCGAGCGTCATGGCCTCGACCTGATCGTGCGTCACATAGACCACGCTCGCATTGGCAAAGCGCTGATGCAAACGGGCGATTTCGACCCGCGTCTGACCTCGCAACGCGGCGTCGAGATTCGACAACGGTTCGTCGAACAGGAACACGCCGGGCTCGCGCACGATCGCGCGGCCGATCGCAACACGCTGACGTTGCCCGCCCGACAACGCTTTCGGATAGCGCTCCAGAAACGCGTCCAGTTGCAGAATGCGCGCGGCCTCCCGCACCTTGCTGTCGATCACATCCTTCGGTTGCTTCGCGAGCTTCAGGCCGAACGCCATGTTGTCGAACACGGTCATGTGCGGAAACAGCGCGTAGCTCTGAAACACCATCGCCACACCGCGTGCCGCAGAAGGCACGTCGTTCATCAGACGCCCGCCGATATGCAACTCGCCTTCGCTCAAATCTTCGAGACCGGCGATCATTCTCAGCAAGGTCGACTTGCCGCAGCCCGAAGGCCCGAGAAACACACAAAACTCGTGCTGCGCGATGTCCAGATTCACGCGCCGGATCACCGGCGGATGCTCACCGTACGACTTCTGCACGTTCGTCAAACGAATTGCCGCCATGCTGCCCTCCGTGGATTTAACCGCTTAAATTTTTGTAAAAAATAAACGGCCAGACCTTGTGCGGCAGGCATTTAATCGCTTAAATTCGTGTTCGAGGGAAAAAGCCATGATGAGTGTCTCCGCTGTGTTTTTTGCAAAGTTATCAACGTCGCCCTCGGCCTGCAACATTTGAATCGCATTCCCTGAATTTGGGATAACAAGACTATGGTCACCCTGTCCGAAGTGGCGAAGCGCGCGCACGTTACCGCCGCCACCGTTTCCAACGTGCTGCGCAATCGCGACAAAGTCCGCCCGGAAACCGCTGAGCGCGTGCTGAAGGCAATTGCCGATCTCGGCTACCGGCCGAATCTGAATGCCCGCGCGCTGGCCGAGGGCCGCTCGTCGACGTTGGCGTTGATGCTGTCGAACATCTCGAACCCGTTCTACCCCGAGTTCGTGCTGGCCGCCGAACGCGCGGCGCGCAAAGCCGGCCACTTCCTGATGGTCTGCAATACCGACGACGACGCCGAAATCGGCCGCGCGTATCTGAACCAGATCGCGGGCACGCTGGCGGACGGCGTGCTCGTCATGAACACGGACATCACGATCAACGACCTCTGCGCGTCCGCCACGCACAGCGCGCCGATTCTGCTCGCCATGTGGGAACACCCGGAGTCGCCGCCCGCGCTGCCGTGCATCGCGGTGGACTTCGCCCGCGCAGGCGAGTTGGCCGCGCGGCATCTGCTCGAACTGGGGCATCGCGATATCGGCCTGTTGATCGGCGACGGGTGCGGCGGTTTGCAAGACGCGCGCTCGAACGGCTTTCGCGCGGCGATGCGGGCGGCCGGCATCGAGGCCGATGCGGCCGCGGTGCTGCAGATTCGCGATTCGATCGACGCCGGTTACGCCGCCTGCATGCAGTTGATGTCGAACCGGCCGCAGCTCACCGCGATTTTCGCCACCAACGACCTGCTCGCGATCGGCGCGGCGCAGGCGTTGATCACGCTGGGCCGCGCGGTGCCGGCGGACGTCTCGGTGATCGGCATCACCGACATTCAGCTCGCGCATCAGGTGCATCCCGCGCTGACCACGGTCGCGATCCAGACGGCGGCGATCGCGGAGTTGTCGATCGCGAGTTTGATCCGGCTGATCCAGACGCCGCACCAGCAACCGTCGATGGTGCTCGCGCCGCCGCCCGAACTGGTGGTACGCGCATCGACCGGGCCACGACGAACGCGCTGAGTTCGCGGCGGCCTGGTCTGCGGTGCGCCACGTCGGGCCGATTCAGCAGAAAATGCTGTCACGCTCCGAAAAAAACGCGCGCTACGCCGTCAGCGCCGTTATTGGCGACGTCATCCACGGCCACTCGCGCGTAGCATCGAAGCATCGATCGAAGGTACGCGAGCGCGCTGCCGCATGCCTTGATCTCATCCCGGGCAACCCTCAAGGAGTCACCCCATGTCTCTCGCCTTGACGCGCGATGAACTGATCCGCACGCACAATCTGATCGACGGCCAATGGACGGAGGCCGCCGACGGCGCGCGCTTCCCGGTCACCAATCCGGCCACCGGCGAGCAGATCGCCGAGGTCGCGAACAGCGGCGCAGCAGACGCGCGCGCCGCCACCGACGCCGCCGCCCGCGCCTTCCCCGCCTGGCGCGACAAGCTGCCGCGCGAGCGCGCCGAGTTGCTGCGCCGCTGGCACGCATTGATCGTCGCCAATACCGACGACCTCGCGAAACTGATGTCGATGGAGCAAGGCAAGCCGCTCGCCGAAAGCCGTGGCGAAGTCGCGTACGGCGCGTCGTACGTTGCGTGGTTCGCCGACGAGGCGACCCGCATCTACGGCGATCTGATTCCGCAGCAGCAGCGCGGCAAGCGCATGAGCGCGGTGAAGGAACCGCTCGGCGTGGTCGCGGCGATCACGCCGTGGAATTTCCCGCTCGCGATGATCGCCCGCAAGATCGCGCCCGCGCTCGCGGCCGGTTGCACGGTGGTCGCCAAGCCCGCCGAAGATACCCCGCTCACCGCACTCGCCCTCGCCGCGCTCGCTCAGGAAGCGGGTCTGCCGAATGGCGTGCTGAACATGCTGTCGGCGTCGCGTGAACAGGGCATTGCGGCGGTCGCCGACTGGCTCGCCGATGCGCGCGTGCGCAAGATCACGTTCACCGGCTCGACGCCGGTCGGTAAGCATCTGGCGCGTGAATCGGCCGGGACGTTGAAAAAACTCTCGCTGGAATTAGGCGGCAACGCGCCCTTCATCGTGTTCGACGACGCCGATCTCGACGCCGCCGTCACCGGCCTGATGGCGTCGAAATTCCGCAATGGCGGACAGACCTGCGTGTGTCCGAACCGCGTCTACGTGCAGGCCGGCGTTTATGAACGCTTCGCCGATCTGCTCGCGACGCGCGTCGCGGCTCTGAAGGTTGCACCCGCAACCGACCCGGACGCGCAGATCGGCCCGATGATCAACGCGCGCGCCATCGACAAGATCGCACGTCACGTGGAAGACGCCGTCGCGCACGGCGCGAAAGTGCTGACGGGCGGCAAGCGCCTGACCGAACTCGGCCCGAACTACTACGCGCCGACCGTCCTGACCGGCGCGCAGGACACCATGCTGGTGTGCTGCGAGGAGACCTTCGGCCCGGTGGCGCCGCTGTTCCGTTTCACCGACGAAGCCGAAGCGCTGCGTCTGGCCAACGACACGCCGTTCGGCCTCGCCGCCTACTTCTACACGCAGGACGTGCGGCGTATCGACCGCGTGGCCAGCCAGTTGGAAGCGGGCGTGATCGGCATCAACGAAGGCGCCGTCTCCAGCGAAGCGGCGCCCTTCGGCGGCGTGAAGGAATCGGGCTACGGCCGCGAAGGATCGAAGTACGGACTCGACGATTACCTGTCGATCAAGTACCTGTGCCAGGGCGGCTTCGATCGATAAGCGGCCTGGTTCATCCGCGACGATCGGGCGAAGTTCTATCCGACGAAACCCGCCCGACCGTCGCCGACCCGTTATCCTGTGCCTACCGGAAATCAGGTATCAGGACGAGCGTGATGAACCTTAGGGCCCTGCAGTGCTTTGTGATTCTTGCCGAGGAACTCAATTTCAGCCGCGCCGCCGAGCGCCTGCATATCGCGCAACCGGCGCTGAGCCAGCAGATCCGTTCACTCGAAGAACGGCTCGGAACACAACTGGTGGACCGAGCCAGGCGTCCGCTGGTGCTGACCGAGGCCGGCCATTATCTGTGTAGCGAAGCGCGGCAGATTCTCGGCTCGGTGGAACAGGTAACGCGCGCGGCGCAGGAAATCGGCGTGGGCCGGCGCGGCTGGCTCAGTGTCGGCTTCACGCGTTCGTCGATGTACAGCGTTTTGCCGCCCGCGCTCAAGGCGTTTCATCACGCGTATCCGCAAGTCGAACTGAAGCTCTTCGAGATGCTCACCGAGGAACAGACCGATGCGTTGCGCGATCTGCGCATTCATATCGGCATCGGCCGGCAGCCTGTTGCCGTGGAAGGCTGCACGTCGTATCCGCTGATGCGCGAACGCGTCATGGCCGCGCTCGAACCGAATCATCCTCTGGCGGCGCAACAAACCGTGCAGATCACGGAACTCGCCGATACGCCGTTGATTCTGTATCCGAAGCACCAGAACGCGCAGTTCAAACGCTCGGTGCTCTCGCTGTATCGCGATGCGGGCGTCACGCCGTTCGTTGCGCACGAGGCGTATGAAATTCAAACCGCCATCGCGCTGGTCGCCGCGGGACTGGGCGTTACGTTCATTGGCGAATCGGTGGCGCGGCATGGGCGCAACGACGTCGTGTTCCGCCATCTCGCGGGACCGGGTTCGTCGTATCGTTCTACCCTCGCGGCCACTTTCCGCACCGATGATGCATCGCCGCATCTGCGTGCGTTTCTCGACTGCCTGCCGCCGCCGCTCGCCGACGCGGCACTATAAGCAAAAACCTATACAAGCATAAGTAAGCGGTCTTGGACGGCTGATCCGCGCGTTCTTATCATGGGCTCACACATGATAAAGAACGCAGCGGCAGCAATGACTGTCGCCACACGGAGACACGTCAATGCCCTCAATCGATGAAGCCGCAACCATGCGCAAAGTGTATGGGCGCCTGATGCCCCTGCTCTTCGCGATGATGTTCTTCAACTACCTCGACCGGATCAACATCGGTTTCGCCGCGCTCGACATGAACAAACAGCTGGGCTTCAGCCCGGCCGTGTTCGGCTTCGCCGGCAGCATCTTTTTCTTCGGCTACATGCTGCTGGAAGTGCCGAGCAATCTTCTGTTGCATCGCGTCGGCGCACGCCGCTGGATCGCGCGCATTCTGCTCACGTGGGGCGCGGTCGCGGCGGCCACCGCGTTCGTGTTCAACGATTCGAGCTTCTACGTGCTGCGCTTTACGCTCGGCGTGATGGAAGCGGGTTTTCTGCCGGGCGTCGCGGTGTATCTGACCAAATGGTTTCCGGTGCGCTACCGGGCGCGCGCGGTGGGCGGCTACATCATCGCGGGGTCGTTTTCGGCGGTGCTGGGCGGTCCGATCTCGACCGCGTTGATGACCTACGCGAACGGCGTGCTCGGTTTGCAGGGCTGGCAATGGATGTTCATTCTCGAAGGCGTGCCCGCCATGCTGCTCGGCCTGGTGACGCTGCGCATCATGACCGAGCGCCCCGCCGACGCCGACTGGCTTTCCGTCGATGAAAAACGCTGGCTCGAAACCACGCTCGCCACGGAACGCGAAGCGCTGGGCGGCAACACGCATTTTCCGCTGCTGCGCGTAGCGAGCGATATTCGTGTGTGGAGCCTTGCGTGTCTGTTCGGTTGCGCGCTGGTCGGCATTTACGGCCTGTTTCTGTGGCTGCCGCAGATCGTCAAAAGCCTCGGCCATCTGACCAATCTCGAAGTCGGTTTTCTTTCGGCCGCGCCGCCCTTGTTCGGCGTGTTGGGCACCTTCCTGATCAGCCGCAGTTCGGACCGCACCGGCGACCGCAAGAAACACCTCGCGTTCGTGTACGGCATGAGCGCGCTGGCTATCGCCGGTAGCGCGTATGCGCCGAGTCCCGTGATTGCTTATGCGCTGCTGTGCGTGACCGGCCTGTTCATCTATGCGGGCAACCCGCTGTTCTGGAGCCTGGCGTCGTCGTTCAGAACCGGCGCGGCGGGCGCGGCGACTATCGCGCTGATCAACACGATTGCGCAGTTCGGCGGGCTGGTCGGTCCGTGGAGCATCGGGCTCGTGCGCAACGCGACCGGCAATTTCAAGCTGGCGCTGCTGACCATCGCGGCGTTCCTGATCGTCGCGACGATCATCGCGCTAGTGATGCGCGTCACGCCACCTGAAGACGAATCAACCTCGCTCGCCCATGGCGATGCGGCGCCACGAACCTGAGGACCGCGCGCCGGATCAGCGCATTGAATCCGGCACACGCAGGCACACGCATGAGCACAACTGAAGGGTATTGCACACCATGATCATCGATTGCCACGGTCACTACACGACCGCGCCTCCCCAGCACGAAGCCTGGCGCGCGCAGCAGATCGCCGCGCTGAAAGACGGCGGCACGCCGCCACCCCGCCCCACGATTAGCGACGACGAGATTCGCGACAGCATCGAAAACGGTCAACTGCGAATTCAGCGCGAACGCGGCACCGATCTGACGATTTTCTCGCCGCGCGCCGCCGGCATGGGTCATCACCTCGCCTCTGCCGAAGCCAACGCGGTCTGGTCCAGCGAGTCCAACGACCTCGTGCACCGCGTATGCGAACTGTTTCCGCGCAACTTTGTCGGCGTGTGCCAGTTGCCGCAGGCGCCGGGTGTGCCGCCCGCCAACTGCATTGCCGAATTGCGGCGCTGTGTCGAAGAGCTCGGGTTTATCGGCTGCAATCTGAATCCGGATCCGTCCGGCGGTCACTGGTCGGGTCTGCCGATCACCGATCGAAGCTGGTATCCGCTCTATGAAGCGATGGTCGAACTCGATGTGCCGGCCATGATTCACGTGTCGTCGTCGTGCAATGCGAATTTCCACGCCACGGGCGCGCATTACATCAACGGCGATACGTCGGCGTTCATGCAGTTGCTGCAAGGCGATCTGTTCGCCGACTTCCCCACGCTGCGTCTGATCATTCCGCACGGCGGCGGCGCGGTGCCGTATCACTGGGGACGCTATCGCGGCCTCGCGCAAGACATGAAACGCCCACTGCTCAGCGAGTATCTGCTGAACAACGTGTTCTTCGACACCTGCGTCTATCACCAGCCCGGCGCCGAATTGCTCGCCAAGGTGATTCCGGTCGGGAACATTCTGTTCGCGTCGGAAACGATCGGCGCCGTGCAGGGTATCGATCCGGAAACCGGCCACTACTACGACGACACGCGCCGCTATATCGACGCGATCGACTGGTTGAGCGCGGCGGACCGCCAATGTATCTACGAAGACAACGCCCGCAGCGTCTATCCGCGTCTGTCGCGGCAACTCGATCGTCAATTCGCCACACAAGGGGCAACGGTATGAATCCAATCGGCTGGCGCGAATACGAGTCCGCGCCTCAGGCCCAAGCGGCCACACTCGACGCGTTGCGGGAACTGGCGGTGTCGCTGCTCAGCGACAACATGGCGCGCTCAAGCGGCATGGTCGGCTTGCGCCCTTACCATCAACCACGGCCAATGGCCGGCACCGCGGTCACGGTCCATACGCGGCCGGGCGACAACCTGGCGATTCATCGCGCGTTCGATTTTTGCCGGCCTGGCGACGTGCTGGTGATCGACGGTGCCGGTGATCTCACGCAGGCGCTGATGGGCGAAATCATGGCGAGCTTCGCGGAAAGTCTCGGCGTGCAAGGCCTCGTGATCGACGGCGCGATTCGCGACGTCGGTGCACTTCGGCTGCGCGATTTTCCAGTGTACGCACGGGGCGTGACGCACCGTGGGCCGTACAAAAACGGGCCGGGCGAGATCAACGTGCCGGTGACGGTGGGCGGCATGGCGGTGCATCCGGGCGACATCATCGTCGGCGATGAGGATGGCCTTTTAGCAATCGCGCCCGCCGACGTGGAAGCCGTCATTGAAGGCGCGCGCCGCCAGCACGCGAAGGAAACGGCGTCGCTCAAAGCCATCGCCGAAGGACGCTTCGACCGCTCGTGGGTCGTGCCGCAACGGGAACGGATGATGAACAACTGACTTTCCCTGCGGCGCGAGCGCGGGCATGATAGCGGCGGTACGGCGCGCGGCTTCATGGTCCGCGCTCGCACGCGTCTTCCCACAACCCTGCAGGAATCATCTCCGTTATGGCGGACTATCTGAACGCGGCGACGCTGTTCGACCTCGCGCGTGAAGCGGAAGCGCACGTTGCTACGCCTTGCTCATGCACGAAAACGCCGCTCGACGGCTGGCAATCGCAGCCGTTGTCGATCGACGAAACGCAGTTCGAAGAAGTCGGCACGCTGATGCCGGAGGACGATCCGGAGCCGACCTTTAGCGAGTATCTACCGGGCAAGACGAATTACTGGGCAGCCGACGCGCCGATTGCGCCGCGTTACTTTCCGTATAACCGTTGTGCGGTCTGGCAATGCTCGCTGTGCAGCCGCATTTATTTGCGTTACACCGAGGGCGGTGGATATTTTGTCGATCGGCGTATGCGCTTGCTGCAGGCGGCGTTGATCGAAGATGTGCCGCTACCGGCGTGAGTTTTTAGGGCATGCGGTGCAGTACGCGCCTTAGCGCTCCCACGCGCCCGCAAGAAAACTAATGCCCCGGCTTCATCGCCGCGTACTTCCCCGGCGTGATCCCGTACGCTCGCTTGAACAAACGATTCAGATGGCTCTGGTCGTAAAACCCGACAGCCGCGGCGGCGCTCGCCGCGTTGTGCCCGGTCGCGAGCAGCCGTTTTGCGGCCAGCAGCCGCACTTGCGTCGCATAAGCGTGCGGCGGCAAACCAAACTCCTTGCAGAACGCTCGCGTCAGATAGTAGCGGCTCAATCCCACCAGTTCCGCGAGTTCATCAACTGAGATATCGCGCTCGTAGTTGGCCTCGAGATATTCACGCACCTGGGCCATCTTGTGCGCTTCACGGCGCGCCTCGCCGTAGCTCTGCGCGGATTCGCCATATCGGCCGACCAGCATGCCCATCGCGCCCCACCAGTTCGCCTGACGCTCCAGCAGCGACACCGCGCGCTGTTCGTCGAGGCTCGCATGTGCTTTCACCAGCAGACCCGCAAGGTGCGGATCCTGATAGAGCCCTGGCGGGATCAGCAACGGACTGTCGGCGCGCGACTCTGGCGAAAACACGGCGCTCAGCGCGCCCAGCCCTTCCATGTCGAGATAAATGGCCCGGTAAATCCATTCGCGGCCTTCCCACACTTCGCCGCTGTGATACTCGCCCGGTCCGAACACCAGCACGCTGCCCGGTCCGGCGACGTCGCTACCCGCGCGCGTATGGCATTGCCCCGCGCCGCTCTCTGTCATGACGATGACGAGTTCGTCGTGCAGATGCCGGTCGAACTTGTGATCGCCATAACGGGCGGTCGCGAGACACGCGCCGTCGAGCGCGCCATCGCGCCAGCAGACCACTTCCGGTTCGCTTTTATCCGACGTTTGCATGACGGGTCCTCACGGTGTTCATCCAACCAGTTCGATTCTGACACGGCGATTGCGGCGGCCCTTGTTCTCGATCTTGCCGATACGGATCTGACGCGACTGAGCGGTGTTGCTCAGATGCGTACCGCCGCAAGCCTGCCGGTCCAGATCGCCGATCTCGACGATCCGCACGCGGCCGTCCGACGTGGGTGGCGGCGCGACCGACAAGCTACGAATCAAGCCTTCGGTCGACTGCGCTTCGGTTGCGCTGACGTAATAGATGCGCACGTCCATGGCACGGCGGATCACCTCATTGACGGGTTCTTCGAGCGCGCGCAGCGCGTCGTTGTCCGCGTCGGGCAGATCGAAGTCCATGCGCGCCGTGCCGTCGGCATTGATCTGCGCGCCGGTCACGAGCGCGCCGGCGAAACGCTGGTACACCAGCGCGTTGAGAATATGCGTGCCGGTATGCAGTTGCGCGACGGTGGCGCGGCGCGCGGCGTCGATCGCGACATGCACGTCGCCGCTCAGTTCGAGCGGTTCGTCGAGCAGATGCCACAGCAGACCGCCTTCCGCCGCGATGCCGGTAATGCGCGCGGCGCCTCGCGCGTGCGTCAGCGTGGCCGCGTCCGAGACCTGGCCGCCACCGCCCGGATGCAGCGCGGAACGTCCCAGTACGACCGCGCCGGGTCGCGCGGCGAGTACCGTCGTGTCGAAATCCAGCAGATCCGGCTGTTCATGGCAAAGGTAGTGCGCCACGGTGAGGTTCCCGTATGAGATGACGAATGAGGCTAAGCATACTGAGTCTCAGGGGTGGGCGTCTTGGTTAAAAATGCTCTCGGTCGTGGCGAACGGACCACGGCCTCACGGCGCGCCGGCTCAGTCGAATCACCGGCATACGGCCCGTCAAAACACCCACTCACCGCTCCAGTTCCGCAAACAACCAGTCCTGAAAGCTATGCAGCTTCGGCAAGTCGGTGCGCGACTTCAGCAGATTCAGCGTATACCCCCGCACCTCCAGTCCCTCCAGCCCGAACGGCGCGACAAGCCGCCCCGTTTCCAGTTCGCGTTGCGCGAGCAGCAGGCTTTCGAGGCACACGCCGAGCCCGTCGACGGCGGCGCTCAACGCCATGAACGAGCGATCGAAACGCGGCCCACGTCCAATATCGACCCGCGTCTTTCGATGCAAACGCATCCAGTCACGCCAGCTCACCAGACAGCCTTCGCTATGAATCAGCGGATGGTGCTGCAGATCCGCGACGCCCAGCAGCGGATAGTCGCCGCTCATCAGCGCGGGCGAACAGAGCGGCACGATCGTCTCCGGCGGTAATTCGAGCACCAGCGTGCCGGCCGGTTGCAGCTTGCGCGGCCCATAGCGAATGTCGATATCGACCGCGCCTGAAATCAAATCCGCCGCTTCCGACGACGCATTCAAGCGCACATCGATATCGGTATGTGTAGCGCTGAACCGCGCGATACGCGGCATCAGCCATTGCGTCGCGAAGCTCGGCGTGCAGTGAATCGTCAAGATGTCGCTTTTCGCCACGCGGCCGATCTCGCGGGTGGCCGCGTCGATCCGCCCGAACGCCGAGGTGATTTCCTCGGCGTATTGCCGCCCCGAGTCGGTCAGCAGCACCGTGCGATGCAGCCGATGGAACAGACGAATGCTCAATTGCTCTTCGAGCAGCTTGATTTGATGGCTGATCGCGGACGGCGTCACGAACAGTTCTTCTGCTGCAAGCGCAAACGACGAAAGCCGCGCGGCGGCTTCGAACGCTTGTATCGACTTGAGCGTGACGCGATTGTGCATGGCAGCACCCAGGTGAATTCAATTCATCTATTGGCCATCTTAATTCGTTTGAGCGCAAACGGGCGCGAGATTACGCTTGAATCACTGGCCGCGGTGTCGATGCGGACCACAAAAAACCAAGGAGACGCCCAGTGAATCCCAGCGAAACCGCCCCTTACACCGAGCTCGCCGAGCACGCGTATCAGATCCGCCGCAACGCGCTGCGAATGGGCGAAGTGCAAGGCCAGGGCTATATCGGCCAGGCGCTCGACATCGCCGACGTGCTGGCGGTCGCCTACTTCCGCGCCCTGCGTTATCGCGCCGACGACCCCGACTGGGAAGGCCGCGACCGCTTCCTGCTGTCCAACGGCCACTACGCGATCGCGCTCTACGCGGCGCTGATCGAGGCCGGCATCATCGCCGATGAAGAACTGGAGACCTACGGCAGCGACGACAGCCGTCTGCCGATGTCCGGTATGGCGAGCTACACGCCCGGCATGGAGATGTCCGGCGGCTCGCTCGGCCAGGGCCTGACGATCGCGGTGGGCCGCTGCCTCGGCCTGAAGCGCAAGCAATCGGACGCGTTCGTCTACACGCTGTTCTCCGACGGCGAACTCGACGAAGGCGCGGTATGGGAAGGCCTGATGTCCGCCGCGCACTGGCAATTGGACAACCTGATCGCGATGGTCGACGTGAACAACCAGCAAGCCGATGGGCCGTCGTCGAACGTGATGGCGTTCGAGCCGCTGGTCGACAAGCTGCAGGCGTTCGGCTGGTTCGTTCAGCGCGTGGACGGCAACGACCTCGCCGCCGTGGTCGCCGCCTTCGACGCGGCGCGCGCGCACCCTGAGGCGCAGCCGCGCATTATCGTCTGCGATACGCGGATGGGCTGTGGCGTGCCGTTCCTCGAAGCGCGCGAGAAAAACCACTTTATCCGCGTCGACGCGCACGAGTGGCAACTCGCGCTGCAGGCGCTGGAAGCCGGGAGAAACGTATGAGCGCCGCCGCCCCGAAAGCGCGTTTGAAAACCTCGGCGATGATCGCGTCGATTGCCGGTGAAGGCCAGATCACGCGCTCGGCGCCGTTCGGTCACGCGCTGGTCGAACTGGCGCGCAACCGGCCCGAGGTGGTCGGCATGACCGCCGATCTCGGCAAATACACCGACCTGCATCTATTCGCCAAGGAATACCCCGACCGCTTCTATCAGATGGGCATGGCCGAGCAACTGCTGATGGGCGCCGCGGCCGGCATGGCGCACGAAGGCGCGCAGCCGTTCGTCACCACCTACGCGGTATTCGCCGCGCGCCGGGCTTACGACTTCATCCACCAGGCAATCGCCGAAGACAATCTCGACGTCAAGCTAGTCTGCGCGCTGCCGGGCCTGACGACCGGTTACGGCCCAAGCCACCAGGCGGCCGAAGACCTCGCGCTGTTCCGCGCGATGCCGAATCTCACGGTGATCGATCCGTGCGACGCGCTGGAAATCGAACAGATGGTGCCCGCCATCGCCGATCATCGCGGCCCGGTCTACGCGCGCTTGTTGCGCGGCAACGTGCCCGTCGTGCTCGACGAATACGGCTATCGGTTCGAGCTCGGCAAAGCAAAGCTGCTGCGCGACGGCGACGAAGTGCTGATCGTCTCGTCCGGAATCATGACGATGCGCGCGCTGGAAACCGCGAAAGAACTCGCCGCCGACCGCATCGACGTGGGCGTGCTGCATGTGCCGACCATCAAACCGCTCGACTCCGTCACGCTGCTGCGCGAAGCGCGCCGGCCGGGGCGGCTGGTGGTCGTCGCGGAGAACCATACGGTGATCGGCGGGCTCGGCGAAGCGGTGGCCAATGTTCTGCTGACCAACGGCGTCACCCCGCCGTTCCGCCAGATCGGCCTGCCCGACGCGTTTCTCGACGCGGGCGCGCTGCCCACGCTACACGACCGCTACGGGATTTCCACCCTGGCCATGTGCGACACGATCAAAGGCTGGCTGCGCTGAACCGCCTTGAAAACCAGCAAGCGTAGGCACCGCGTAGTCACCGCGTAGTCACCAATAGCCAGCAACGTAGCAATCCATAAGCATTCCATTCAGGAGATCCGCATCATGTCCGAATCACGTCTTCTCGACGGCAAAGTCGCTGTTATTTCCGGCGGAGCGTCGCCGCGCGGTATCGGTATGGCGACCGCCCGCATGTTCGCGGCGCACGGCGCGCGCGTCGCGATTTTCGATCTCGACGAAAACGCCGCGGTGGAAGCCGCCGCATCGATCGACAGCGCGCATCGCGGCTATGCCTGCGACGTCACCGATCGCGACGCGTGTCAGGCCGCCGTCGAACGCACTGTTGCCGACTTCGGCGCGATCGACGTGCTGATCAACAACGCCGGGATTACCCAGGCCGCCAAGTTGCTCGATATCGATGCGGCGGGCTGGGACCGGATTCTCGACGTCAATCTGCGCGGCGTGCTGTACCTGTCGCAAGCGGTCGTGCCGCAAATGAAGAAACAGAAGAGCGGCTCGATCGGCTGCATGTCGTCGGTGTCGGCGCAGCGCGGCGGCGGCATTCTCGGCGGGCCGCACTATTCGGCGGCCAAGGCGGGCGTGCTCGGTCTCGCGAAGGCGATGGCGCGCGAACTCGGCATCGACGGTATTCGGGTGAACTGCGTAACGCCGGGTCTGATTCAAACCGACATCAACGCCGGCAAGATCAGCGACGACAAACGCGGCGAGATTCTCGCCGGCATTCCGCTCGATCGTCTCGGCGTGCCCGACGACGTGGCCGGCGCATTCCTGTTTCTCGCGTCGCCGCTGTCGTCGTATATCACGGGCGCGGTGATCGACGTGAACGGCGGGATGCTGATTCACGGCTAATGCACGGCTGATTTACGTTACGCAAGCGATAGACAAGACGGGCGCGGCGAGCCATACGTGCAGCCACCGCGCCTCGAAAGCAAAAAACCATAACGACGCGCGATCCGGAATTGGAGGAAGACACCATGACTACCCGTTCGAACGCCCCGCAGGGCATCAGTCGCCGCACCTTTCTGAAGGCCGGCGCGACCTTGACCGCCGCCGCGCCGTTATGGAGCGTGTCGCGCCGCGCGCTGGCCGCGCCCGAGTTTTCGTACAAGCTCGCCACCGGCCAGGACCCCACGCATCCGGTCAACATCCGCGCGCAGGAAGCGATCAATCACATTCGCGACGCGACCAACGGCCGCCTCGACATCAAGCTGTTTCCGCAGAATCAGCTTGGCTCCGACACCGATCTGCTCTCGCAGGTGCGCAACGGCGGCGTGGAGTTCTTCAACCAGGCCTCGTCGATTCTGGCGACGCTCACGCCGGCCGCCGGCATCGTCAATACCGGTTTCGCGTTCAAGGATTACGACGCGGTCTGGAAAGCGATGGACGGCGACCTCGGCAATTACATCCGCGCGCAGATCGCCAAATCCGGCATCGTGTCGGTCAGCAAGGTGTGGGACAACGGCTTCCGGCAAATCAGTTCCTCCACGCGTGCACTGCGCACGCCGGCCGATCTGAAGGGCTTCAAGATCCGCGTGCCGCAGGCGCCGATGCTGACCTCGCTGTTCAAGGCGCTCGACGCGGGCCCCGCGCCGATCAACTTCAACGAACTGTATTCGGCGCTGCAGACGGGCGTGGTGGAAGGCCAGGAGAATCCGCTGCCGATCATCGCCACCGCCAAGCTCTATGAAGTGCAGAAGTACATCAGCCTGACCTCGCACGTGTGGGACGGTTACTGGATTCTCGGCAACCGAGCCGCGTGGGAACGTCTGCCGGCCGACATCCGCGCGATCGTCACGCGTGAGTTCGAGAAGGCCGCGATGCTGCAACGCGCGGACATCGCGAAACTCAGCAACTCGCTGCGCGACGATCTGAAGTCGAAGGGCATCACCTTCGTCGACGTGGATCGCGAAACGTTCCGCGTCGCGCTGGCCAAGACGAGCTTCTATCGCGACTGGAAAGGCAAATATGGCGACGAAGCCTGGGGCCTGCTGGAGAAGTCCGTCGGAAAACTGGGGTAATGCGATGACCACGATCTTCTATTCGCACGACGCGCAGCACCGCTTCGCCTGCGCGCTCGATTCCGCGCTCGGGCATCTGGTGGAGATTCCCGCCGCGTTGCTGGTGCTGGCGGAAATCGGCGTGCTGCTGGCCGGTGTGACGAGCCGCTACGTGCTGCATGCGCCGCTCGTCTGGTCCGACGAACTCGCGTCGATGCTGTTCCTGTGGCTCGCCATGCTCGGCGCCGTGATCGCGTTGCGGCGCGGCGAGCATATGCGGATGACGGCGCTGGTCGGCATGGCGTCCCCGGGCGTGCGGGCGTTTCTCGACGTGGTGGCGATCGCCGCGCCGATCGCGTTTCTGGCGATGGTGGTCGGCCCCGCGATCAGCTTCGCGCAGGACGAGTCGTTCATCACCACGCCCGCGCTCGAACTGTCGAATTCGTGGCGCGCGGCCGCGTTGCCGATCGGCTCGGCGTTGATGCTGCTGGTCGCCGTGGTGCGGCTCGCGCGCATGGGTAACTGGCGGCTGATTCTGGCCGCGCTGGCCACCGTCGGCGCGCTGGTCGGCGTCTTCGTTCTGCTCGGACCGATGTTGCGCGATCTCGGCAATTTGAACCTGCTGATCTTTTTCGTCGGGCTGGTCGCGCTCGGCGTGTTGAGCGGCGTGCCGATCGCGTTCTCGTTCGGACTCGCCACCTTCGGCTACCTCGCGCTCACCACCAACACGCCGATGCCGGTGGTAGTCGGCCGGATGGACGAAGGCATGTCGCATCTGATTCTGCTTTCCGTGCCGCTGTTCGTGTTTCTCGGCCAGTTGATCGAAATGACCGGCATGGCCGCCGCGATGATCGCGTTTCTCGCCAGTCTGCTCGGCCATGTGCGCGGCGGTTTGTCGTATGTGCTGGTCGGCGCGATGTATCTGGTGTCCGGGATCTCGGGTTCCAAAGCCGCCGACATGGCCGCCGTCGCGCCAGTGCTGTTTCCGGAGATGAAAGCGCGCGGCGCGAAACCCGGCGATCTGGTCGCGCTGCTCGCCGCGACCGGCGCACAGACCGAAACGATTCCACCGAGCCTCGTGCTGATCACACTCGGTTCGGTAACGGGTGTGTCGATCTCGGCGCTGTTCACGGGCGGCATGCTGCCTGGCATCGTGCTGGCGTTCACGTTGTGCCTTGTCGTGCAGTGGCGTTACCGGCGCGAGGATATGTCCGGAGTGAAGCGTGCGACGCGCGGCGAGATTCTGCGCAAGCTCGTGATCGCGTTCCCGGCGCTTGCATTGCCGTTCGTGATTCGCGCGGCCGTTGTCGAAGGCATCGCGACGGCGACCGAAGTGTCCACCATCGGCATTGCGTATGCGGTGCTGGCGGGCCTGCTGATCTATCGCCGCTTCGAGTGGAAACGGCTCAAGCCGATGCTGATCGATACCGCGTCGCTGTCCGGCGCGATCCTGCTGATCATCGGCGCGGCCACCGCGATGGCGTGGGCGCTGACCCAGTCCGGCTTCTCGGGCCAGCTCGCGCAAACGCTCGGCGCGTTGCCCGGCGGCGCGGCAATGTTCATGGCGGCGTCGATCTGCGTGTTCGTGATTCTCGGCAGCGTGCTCGAAGGGATTCCGGCCATCGTGCTGTTCGGCCCGCTGATGTTTCCGATCGCGCGCGCTATGCACATTCACGACGTGCACTACGCGATGGTCGTGATTCTGTCGATGGGTGTGGGCCTGTTCGCGCCGCCGTTCGGCGTGGGTTATTACTCGGCGTGCGCCGTGAGCCGTATTCATCCGGACGAAGGCATGAAGCCGATTCTGGGTTATATCGCCGCGTTGATGGTCGGGCTGATCGTGGTGGCCGCGGTGCCGTGGATTTCGATCGGGTTCCTGCATTAAGTTGCTGATGCGCGAGGTTGCGTCGGGTTGCCCTGAGCACGACGCAACCCGGCTTCGCGCAACCTTGGTTCTTGTTTCGCCCGCTGCACTCGCTTCGCCCTTCACAACCGAATCATTCCGTTTGTTCCAATCTGTCAGATTGCCGCCGCCCGCTTCGCGGGCTGGCGTAGAGGAGCCTGTTGCCATGTCCACCACCGAAGCCCAACCTGCTGCGATTAACGCTTCGCCCGCTTCCATTGCGCCTTCGGCCTCTCCAGCGCCTGCCGCTTCGACGCTCGCGCAACCAAACGCGCAACCGCAAGCGCAGCCCACGTTGCCCCTCGCCGATGCGATCCGCTTCCTCTCCATCGACGCGATCCTGCGCGCCGGCGAAGGCCATCAAGGCGTGCCGCTCGGCATGGCCGAAATCGCCACCGCGCTATTTACGCAGCACCTCAAGTTCAATCCCGCCGATCCCACCTGGCCCGACCGCGACCGCTTCGTGCTGTCCAACGGACACGGCTCGCTGCTGCTTTACGCGCTGCTCTATCTGACCGGCTATGGCGCGATTAGCCTCGCGCAACTCCAATCGTTCCGCGAACTCGGCTCGCATTGCGCGGGCCACCCAGAATACGAACCGGCGCACGGCATTGAAGCCACCACCGGCCCGCTCGGCCAGGGCATTGCCAACGCGTTCGGCATGGCGATCGCCGAAGCGTATCTCGCGGCGAAATTCGGCAGCGATCTGGTCGATCACACCACGTACGCGTTTGTCGGCGACGGCTGTTTGCAGGAAGGCATCGGTCAGGAAATGATTTCGCTGGCCGGGCATCTGCAACTGGGCAAACTGATTCTCTGCTGGGACGACAACCAGATCACCGACGACGGCAGTACCTCGCTGTCGATCAGCGAAGACGTCTGCGCGCGCTTTCGTGTCGGCGGCTGGCAGGTGATCGAAGTGGACGGGCACGATCTCGAAGCGGTGTCGGCGGCATTGACGATCGCGCGCGCGGACCCGCGGCCTTCGATGATCGCGTGCAAGACCGTGATCGGACGCGGCATTGCGCGCTTGCAGGGGCAGCGCGGCGGCCACAGCGGCAAGCTGTTCCAGGCGGACGCCGACGCGGCACGCGAACAACTCGGCTGGCCGCACGCGCCGTTCGACGTGCCCACGGAGATTCTGAACGCGTGGCGCGCGGCCGGGCATCGCAACGACGCGCAACATCGCGCATGGCAGGCGCGCGTCGCCGCGTTGCCGGAGGCGCAGCGCGCCGAGTTCAAGCGGGTGCAGTCCGGTCATCTGCCGCAAGGCTGGCGCGACGTGCTCGACGACTATCGCAAGCGCGCCGTGGAGCGCGGCGAAGCGCAACCCGGCATCGCCGTATCCGGTGAAATCAGTGACCTGCTCGCGCCGTTGCTGCCGGAACGCATGGTCGGTTGCGCCGATCTCGAAGCGCCCACCGGACACAAGCGCCAATTGCACGCGTTCACCGCTGCGGACCGCAGCGGCGCCTACGTTCACTGCGGCGTGCGCGAACATCTGATGGGCGCGATGGCCAACGGCATGGCGGCGCACGGCGGCGTGATCGCGACCAGCGTCACGTATCTGGCGTTCTCCGACTATCAACGGCCGGCCATGCGGATGGCCGCGTTAATGGGCTTGCCGGTGCATTTCGTGTTCAGCCACGACTCGATCGGCGTCGGCAAAAACGGGCCCACGCATCAGCCCGTCGAAATCCTCGCGTCGCTGCGCGCGATGCCGAACATGCGCGTGCTGCGTCCCGCCGACGCCGTGGAAGCCGCCGAATGCTGGGCGCTCGCACTGGAACACCGGCATGGTCCGAGCACGCTGGTGTTTGCGCGCCAGGCGCTGCCGCTGGTGCGCCGCGAACACAGTATCGAGTCGTTGTCGAAGCGCGGCGCTTACGTGCTCGCCGAAGCGAGCGACGCACCGCGCGCGGTCACCCTGCTCGCCACGGGTTCCGAAGTGGCGCTCGCGCTGCAGGCGCGCCGCCGCTTGCAGGACGAAGGCATTGCGACGGCGGTCGTGTCCATGCCCTGCTGGGAGATCTTCGACGAACAGGATGCCGCCTACCGCTCAGCAGTGCTCGGCGCAGGCACCGTGCGCGTGGGCATCGAAGCGGCCTTGCGTTTCGGCTGGGACCGCTATCTCGGCGAGCGGGGTGGGTTCGTGGGTATGACGGGATTCGGCGCGTCGGCGTCGGCGGAAACGCTGTATGAACACTTCGGCATCACCGCGGAATATATCGTCGCTGAAGCGAAGCGGCACCTGTAAATCATCGGGGACATGACCATGCATAAGATCGTTTTTCTCGACCGCACGACGTTGGCGCCGCAAATCGTGTTGCGCGAGCCGCGCTTCGATCATCAACTGATCGAGCACGATCGCACCGCGCCGGATCAGGTGCTCAAGCGCCTGGCCGGGGCGTCGATTGCGATTACCAACAAGGTCGCGTTAACCGACGACCTGCTCGCGCAGTTGCCCGACCTGAAGCTCGTCGCGGTGGCCGCGACCGGCACGGACTGCGTCGACAAAGCGGCGTGCGAACGACTCGGCATCGCGGTCAGCAATATTCGCGGCTATGCGATCAACACGGTGCCCGAGCACACCTTCGCGTTGATCCTCGCGCTGCGGCGCAATCTGATCGCCTATCGCGAGGACGTACTCGCCGGTGAGTGGCAGAAGTCCGGGCAATTCTGTTTCTTCACACACGCGATTCACGATCTGGCCGGCGCGCGGCTCGGCATCATCGGCGAAGGGGTATTGGGGCAGCGCGTCGCGGAAATCGGCAAGGCCTTCGGCATGCAGCCGATGTTCGCCGCGCACAAAGGCCGCGAAGGGCTCGGCCCGTTGTACACGCCATGGGACGAAGTGCTGGCGACCAGCGACATCATCACCGTACACAGTCCGCTCACGCCGCACACGCGCAACATGCTGGCCATGCCCGAGTTTCGCGCGATGCAGCGGCGGCCGCTGCTGATCAACACGGCGCGCGGCGGACTCGTCGATGAACACGCGCTGGTGCAGGCGCTCGATGAAGGGCTGATCAGCGGCGCGGGATTCGATGTGACGGCGGGTGAGCCGCCGGACGACGACAACCCGCTGCTGCGCGCCGCCGGTCGGCCGAATGTGATTCTGACGCCGCATGTGGCGTGGGCGTCGGATGAGGCGCAGCAGCGGCTGGCCGATCAGTTGATGGATAACATCGAGAACTTTGTCGATGGGACGCCGAGTAATCTGGTGCGGGGGAGTTATTGAACGGGGACGAAGACGGACGCGGTGCGTCGCCCATGCGCTGCTGTCCTGATCCGCTCACAGCAAGCGGAAAATCACCGGCAACAGCACCGCCGACGCGCAGCCCATCAGCACCATGCCGAGCGTGGCGAAGGCCACGGCTTCCGAGCCGAACTCGAGCGCACGCGTAATACCGAAGGTGTGTGACGTCAAACCCAGCGTGAAGCCCTTCACCGCCGGATCGTCGATACGAAGCGTCTTGAGCAGGAACGGCGTCAACGTCACACCAACCAGCCCCGTGACGAACACGCCGAGAATCGTCAGCGGCACGGACCCGCCGATTTTGCCCGCCACCGATAAAGCAATCGGCGTGGTCAGCGATTTGGTGCTGAGCGCCCGCTCCATCAGCGGACTCAACCCGAAGCCGCGCCCGAGCAGCAACGCGCTGCCCGTCACCGTCACGCCGCCAAGCAAGGTCGCGAACGCAATCCGCCACAGCGCCCCTCGCGCCTTGTGGACGTTCTCGTAAAGCGGCACGGCCAGCGCGACCACGGCTGACCCGAGCAGGTCGTGCAACGGCGCGGTGGCCTCGAAATACCGGCTATACGGCAGCCCGGCGCTCAGCAGCGCGACCACCAGTACACTGGTGGCGATCAGCACCGGTTGCAGCACGGGCAGTTTTCCCGAGCGCAGATATAGCCAGTTGCCGGCCGAATAGGCGGCAATGGTTAGCGCGATGAAGCCCAGAGAAATCGTGGCGGTCGTCATGTCCAGCCTCTAGCGTTGTGGAACGGATGACGCAAGCGGATCGGCGGCGGTGTCAACGCCAACGCCAACGTCGCCGTGACCCAGCAGTGCGTTGGCGATCCAGGCCGTGGCGAGACTGCCGCCCACCAGCGCGAGCACCAGCACGCAGGCGAGTCCAGGGATGCCGGACGGCACACGATGAATCAGTTCGACCACGCCGACGCAGGTCGGCACCAGCATCAATGCAAGGTAGCGCAGCAACGTGTCGGCCGGCCCTTTGAGTGGGGCATCTACCTTGCCGCGCACGACCAGCAGCGCGAACACCAGACCCAGTCCGATGATCGGTCCGGGGACCGGCAGCGCGAAACGCGTCGACAGGTCGTTGCCGACCAGATACATGGCAATGAAGAAGGCGAAACCGAACATGATCAGAGCGCTTTATCGAAGACGGCGCACGGGTGGCGCCGGACCTCAGCACTGTGACATCGGCCGGTCAACGCGAAAAGCGAGCATTTCGCAAGCTCGGATTAGTTTTGTTTGTGTCGGGTGAGCCGGCATAAGCCGGCATGAGCCGCGCTATACCCGAAAGGCTTTTCGCTTTGTCATGCGGACAAATCGGTGAATAATCGCTGTTCGCGCTTTACTTTGGCCACCGTCCGAATTCGATGAAATATCGCTTGCCGCCGTTGAACGCACTTCGCGCTTTCGAAGCCGCCGCACGGCATATGAGCTTCAAGAACGCCGCGGAAGAACTGTGCGTCACGCCCGCGGCGATCAGCCATCAGATCCGCAGCATCGAGGAATACCTCGGCATCGAGCTGTTTTGCCGCTCGAATCGCACGATCGAATTGACCGAACACGGCAAACGCTGTTTTCAGGAAGTCACGCTGGGCTTCACGCATCTGACGCGCGCCATGACCTGGGTCGACACGAGCCAGGAATCCCAGCGGCTGGTCATTACGGCGGGCCCGGCCTTCACGACCAAATGGCTCGTGCCGCGTCTGTCGGCTTTCACCGAATTGCACCCCGGCATCAAGACGCGCGTGTCGGCTTCGCTGGCGCTATGCGATTTCGTCAAGGAAGGCGTGGACGTGGCGATCCGCTTCGGCCGCATCGACACCGCGGGCTTGCATGTCGAACGCCTGATCGAGGAATCCGTGGCGCCGATGTGCAGCCCCGCGTTGCGTAACGCGGACGGCAAGCCCCTCACCCCCGCCGATCTCGCGCACGTCCCCCTGATTCACGACGAGTCGCTGCGAATGGTCGACCCGGCCGCTACCGGCTGGTCGGAGTGGTTCAAGCAGGCGGGCCTGAAAGGCGATGCCACGCGCGGCCTGTTTTTCAATCACGCGGATCACGCGCTCCAGGCCGCGGCCGAAGGCACGGGCGTCGTGTTGGGCCGGCGCGTACTGGCTGCGCCGGACGTGCGCAACGAACGCCTGATGATCCCGTTCGGCCCCGAAGTTGCAACGGGGCTGTTCTTTCACTTCGTCACGACGCCGGAGAAAAGCCGGAACGCTACGGTGAAGGTGTTCCGCGACTGGCTGTTCGAAGAACTGCGCCGTGAAGTGAAGCCGCTAGCGTGGGGAAACGGCACCCGCTAGCCGCGCATCACCCCTGACGAAACAGCGCCGAGCCCCAAGGTGCGCCAGTCGTGCCACCATCCACGACAATCTCCGCGCCCGTCATTCCCGAAGCGTCGTTCGACGCGAGGAACAGCACCGCCGCCGCGACTTCTTCCGGCGTGGCCAGGCGGCCAAACGGAATACGCGGTGCGAGCGCCTCTTCAGTACCGTCGAGCGTGGCGCCCTCACGCGCGCCGCGCGTCCAGATCGGTGTGCGCGTGCCGCCCGGAATCACGGTATTCACGCGAATGCCGCGTTGCACCAGTTCGGTTGCGAAGACTTTCGCCATGCCCGTAATGCCCGCCTTGGTCGCGGAATAAGCCGCCGAGCCCGGCGAGCCGAGTTCGCGCATCACCGAACCGTTCAGGACGATCGCACCGCCGGCGCTCATCAGCGGCAGCGCGGCCTGCACCGTCAGAAAGACCGCGGTCAGGTTGGTGCGCAGAATCGCCTCGAATGCGGCGGCCGATGTGCCGCCGAGCGGCGTCGGCCCTGAAATGCCGGCGTTCGCGAAGACAATGTCGAGCGAACCGTACGCGCTGCCGATCCGTTCGAATAGCGTGCCGATGGCCGCTTCGTCGTCGAGATTGGCCTGCACGCCTAGTGCGTTTTCGCCTAGCTCGGCGACCGCCTGGTCCAGCTTCGCGCGATCGCGGCCGGTAATCACCACGCGTGCGCCTTCGGCAATCATCAGCTTTGCCGTGACGAAACCAATGCCGCTATTGCCACCCGTGACCAACGCTGTCTTTCCCGTGAAACGCATCATCTTTCTCCTTCATGGCGCCGCCGGCCCAGCCAGAGCGATGGCCGCGCGACACCCGAAAACGGTTAAGCGGCCGAACACCGCCGCAAATAAACAGACATCCCGACGATGTCTCATCAGACCATTCTGCATGTTGATCGTCATGCACATTTTCAGTATTATGCTCGTCATGCAGATTGTCAAGAGGCGGTGAACGAAATGGGCTACTCGCAGGCACAGAAGGCGGAAAGCCGGCAGCGTGTGCTGGAAACAGCGTCGCGGCAAATCCGTGAAGACGGGATCGAGGCGCTCGGCGTGGCGGATTGCATGCGGCGCGCCGGGCTCACGCATGGCGCGTTCTACGGGCATTTTTCTTCGCGCGACGCGTTGATCGTCGAGGCGCTGGAATACGCGGTCGCTCAGAGCCGGCAGCGCATCGCGGCACTCAACACGGCGTCGGGTAAAGGCGGGGCCAAAGCGAAAGACCCATTGCAGGCCGTGGCGGAATTGTTTCTCAGCGATCGCCACGTCAAGGATCCCGGCAACGGTTGCGCGTTGTGCTCGCTGGCCGGCGAAGCCCGCCATGCGAGTCCGGAAGTCCGGGACCGTTTGACCCAGTACGTCCACTCGCTGACGTCGCAGATCGCCAAAACCCTGGCGGGTCCCAGCGAGAGCATGGCGCTCGGCATCGTCGCGACGATTGTCGGCGCGGTCACGCTGGCGCGCGCGGTCGACGAAGACAAGCTCGCGAAAGCGATTCTGGCTTCGTCGCTGGCGTTGATCGTCGCGCAGAACAAGGACGCGCGGCAAGCGGGGGCCATGGCGTAAAGACGACTTAGCCATTAAGCGCTTTGTGAACTAGGATTGCTTCTGTACGTTCGGCACATGACGTGTGCCTGATACGACTATCGCGCATGGGACCCGAATCAGCGTGCCCACCGGAGACAGAAGATGAACGAACAATATGGGTCGTTGTGCCCTTGCTGCGGCAGCGCGGAACATCGCGCAATCAGTCGCCGTACGTTCCTGAACCTGATCGCCGGCACCGCTGCCGGTCTCGCCATGCCATCCGCCTTCGCGGACACCCAATCCGCACCCGCGATTCCTTACGACTCGATTGCCAATCCCGTTCATTTGCCTAAAGACACGTATTTCGGCGAATGCTCCGGCATCGCGCTCAACTCGCATGGACATATCTTCGTGCTGTCGCGCGGCAACACCCACGGACCAGCCTATGGCGCGGCAGCGGCGCAATTGCTGGAGTTCGCGCCCGACGGCCGTTTCGTTCGCGAGATAGGACGCAATCTGTACGCGTGGTCGTTCGCGCATACGGTCAAGATCGACCGGCAAGACAATATCTGGGTGACGGACAAAGGCTCCGACATGGTGATCAAATTCACTCCGGACGGCCGCGTCGCGATGGTATTCGGCCGCAAGCAGGAAGCCGCCGACGAAGACACCGCGCCGCTCAAACACCCTAACCCGCCCCTGCCCGCCGAAGACGGACGCTTCCGCCAGGTGACGGACGTTGCGTGGGACGTGGCGGGCAATACGTACATCAGCGACGGCTATATCAACTCGCGCGTCGCCAAAGTGGATCGCGACGGCAACTGGCTCAAATCATGGGGCGAGCGCGGCACCGGTCCGGGACAGTTTCATACGCCGCACAGCATCGCGCTCGACGCGCACGACAACATCTACGTGGCCGACCGCAGCAACCGGCGCATTCAGGTGTTCGATACCGAAGGCACGTTCCTGCGGCAATTCACGATCGACGTGCCGGTGCCGCCGGGCGCGCGTCCGGCGATCGGCAACATGCCGGACGAAGCCACCTTCGCGGCCGGCACGTTTGCGCCGGGCGCACCGTGGGCGATCTGCATTTCACCGGGACCGAATCAGGTGCTGTATAGCGCCGACGGTTATCCGGGCCGTATCTACAAGATGACGCTCGACGGGAAAGTGCTCGGCGTGCTCGGTCAATCCGGCAAACAGTTGAAGCAGTTCGGCTGGATTCATCAGATGGCGTGCCCGTCGGAGAACGTGTTGTTCGTGGCCGAACTATTGAACTGGCGGGTGCAGAAGCTGGTGTTGCATGCGTGACGCGACTGCGGCCCCTAGATTGCGAGTCCCGCGCCCGCGAGCGAACGCCGCAGCCCCAATTGCGGATACGTGCGATCGACCTTGCGCACGTCGGCGCGGGTCTCCTCGACGATCCAGTCGCGCACCTGCGCCGCCGCAGGCGGCAACGCGCGGTTCTCCGGCCACACCAGACAGCAGCGCCGGTTCGTGACGATCAATTCCTGTTCGGCCGGCTGCAGCGCGCCCTCCAGCAGCCAATGCGACACCACATTGAGCCAGCCGAGCGCGACGCCCTGACCAAGCAGGGCCGCCTGCACGACGATCGCGTAGTCGTTGAAACTCAACATGCTCGCGGCATGCCGCCCATGTACCGCGAAGGCCGAGAAGCGGTCATGCCAGCCGCGTTCGCCGTCGTCCATCACGATCACGGTGTCGCCGTGCTCGCGGCCCGCTTCGGTCGCCGCCGTGTCGTGGTAGTGGCGATTGCACACCGGCAACAGCGTCTCCGGCATGACCAGCACGCTGTTCTCACCGATCTCGTCTTCGCGCAGAAAACGCATGCCCAGATCGACGTCGACGAGCGGTCCGCCAATGCGCCCCGAGATCAGCTGATACCGCAAGTCGACGTTCGGAAACGCCTGATTCAGCCGGTTCATGCGCGGCATCAGCCAGTGCGTCGTGAAGGCCGTGGACACCGACAGCGTGACCGACTCGACACCGGTTGCGCGCGCCTCGATCTCGCGGATCGCGCCTTCTATACCGTTGAAGCCCTCGGAGATCTTCCGGTAAAGAATCCTGCCGTTCTCGGTCAACTCGATACCGCCGCGCACCCGCTCGAAAAGACGCACGCCGAGATGGTCTTCCATACGCGCGAGCATGCGGCTCACCGCCGGCTGACTGACGTAAAGTTCCTGCGCCGCGCGCGTGAAGTTGCCGCAACGCGCTGCAGCTTCGAACACGAACAGCGCATTGGCGCTCGGCAGTTTTTTACGGAGATTAGGCATGACTTGATGTTATGCCTTCTCCAACAATTTGGGAATTGCCGCCAAAAATGACGCGGCCTATATTTTCCCTAACGCAGGCTTTTACAGCGAGACAGAACGTCATGGACGCACGAGCGAAAACAGGTGTTTCGATCCGATCGGCAGCGAAGCGCTATGGCCCGGTCGTGGCCCTCGACGACGTATCGCTCGAGATCGCGCCGGGAGAATTCGTCTCGCTGCTCGGGCCCTCGGGATCGGGCAAGACAACGCTGCTCGGCATTCTCGGCGGCTTCGTGCAGCCCAGCTCCGGCACGGTCTGGGTCGGCGAGCGCGACATTACATTCGCGCCGCCGCACAAGCGGGACATCGGCATCGTGTTTCAGAACTACGCGCTGTTTCCGCATATGAGCGTCGGCGAGAACGTCGCGTTTCCCTTGCGCGCGCGCCGTCAACCCAAAGCGACGTGGGCGAAGAAAGTCGCCGACGCGCTCGCGATGGTCGAACTGGCCGGCTACGAGAATCGCGGCATCGCCCAGTTGTCGGGCGGCCAGCGTCAGCGCGTGGCGCTCGCCCGCGCGATGGTCTTCGAGCCGCAACTGATCCTGATGGACGAACCGCTCTCCGCGCTCGACAAGCAGTTGCGCGAAACCATGCAGATCGAACTGCGCAGACTGCATCGCAAGCTCGGCGCGACGATCGTCTACGTCACGCACGACCAGCGCGAGGCGCTCACCATGAGCGACCGCGTCGCCGTGCTGAAGAACGGCCGGCTGGTGCAGATCGACACGCCCGAGCGACTCTATGACCGCCCGTGCGATGCGTTCGTCGCGAGCTTTATCGGCGAGGCGACGCTGCTCGACGTGACACGCGCCGGCACGGACGCCGTGCGTCTCGGCGAGACCCTGCTGCGCACTGCTCACCCGCTGCCGCGCGGCGACAAGCTGCTGCTCGCGGTGCAGACCGAAAAACTCGTCATCGACGGGGACGGCGCACACGACGGCGTCAACCGGCTGTCGTGCCGCGTCACCGAGGTGCTGTATCAGGGCGAGAGCCTGCGCGTGTTCGCCGCGCTCGCCGACGGCACCGCCATCAGTCTGCGACAACCCGGCGGCCATGACGCGCGCCGCCGGATTCCGCAGCCGGGCGCGCAGATGAGCGTCACGCTCGATCCCCAGGACACGATCGTGGTGCCCGCGTGATGTCGTCGTAGATCGGCGTGCCGATTCGATTTCCGGGCCCTTGCAGGGGCCGCTTCCTCTCCCGATTCACAGCAAACCGCAAAAGGATGATTTCATGAAGCTCACCGATTTCAAGGTTCTGACGTTCGACGTCGTCGGCACACTCATCGACTTCGAGCGCGGCGTGCTCGCCTCCGTGCGGCGCCTCGGCGGCGCGGCGGCGCAGGACCTGAGCGACGACCAGATCTTCGAGCCGTACATGCGTGGCCGCGCGGCATTCCCCGGCCGCTCGAGCCACGAAATGGCGAACGTCTACCTGTCGCTGGCGAAAGAACTCGGCCTGCCCGACGACCCGCAATCGGCCGCCGCGTTCCAGCGCGACGTGCTTGAATGGCCCGCGTTCGCGGATTCGGTCGCCGCGCTCAAGCGTCTGCGCAAGCACTACCGGCTGGTCGCGATGACGAATGCGGATCGCGTCGCGCTGTCGGCGTATGCGCACACGCTCGGCGATCCGTTCGACGACACCGTCTGCTGCGACGAAACCGGCGTGGCCAAACCCGATCCGCAATTCTTCGCGTACAACCGCGGCCGTCAGGCGGCCTTCGGCTACAAGTTCGGCGAGATTCTGCACACCGCGCAAAGCCAGTATCACGACATCGGCGTAGCCACGAAGCTCGGCTATGCCACCTGCTGGATCGAACGCCGCCAGGGCAACAAGGGCTTCGGCGCGACGCCAGTGCCGCAAGCCGTGACCACGCCGACCTTCACGTTCCCGACGCTCGCCGCGCTCGCGGACGCGGTCGAAGCCGAAGCACGCACCGCCCTCGCCGTCCCCGCCTGAAGCCGATGCTCGCGCCGACGACCCGCCCCACGCCCCCGCCCGATTCGCTGTGGCGGGCGCTCCTTGCCGCGTCGCCGGACGCCGGAGCGCCGCTCAGCACCGGCGCACCGCTCGCACGCGATCTCGATGTCGACGTCGCCGTGATCGGTGCGGGCTACTCGGGTCTGGCCGCCGCGTATGCGCTGCAAAAGCGCGGCGTCGACTGCGTGGTGCTCGATGCGAACCCGGTCGGCTGGGGCGCGAGTGGACGCAACGGCGGTGTGGTGTCGTCGAAATTCCGGCTGTCGTTTCCCACGATCCACCAGTTGCATGGCCTCGATACCGCGAAGCGCATGCATCGGCTCGCGCACGAAGGCGTGCGCGTGGTCGAAGCGCTGGTGGACGAATTCCAGTTAACGCGCGCCCGCTTCGACACCACCGGTAGTCTGCGTTGTGCTCATACCGAAGCGGCATTCGCCGCCATTCGTGCCGAAGCCGACTGGGTCCGCACGACCCTCGGCGATACGTCGATGAGCGTGCAATCGCGCGCGGAGATCGAGCACGAGACGGGCTCGAAGGGCTTCGTCGGCGGCGTGCTGAGCGCGGACGCCGGTACCATTCTGCCGCTCGAATACGTGCGCGGACTCGCACGCGGCATCACGCTGCGCGGCGTGCCGATCTACGAATCGACACCCGTGCAGCAAATGCAGCGCGCCCCGGGCGACTCGCGCGTGACGCTACGCACGCCGGGCGGCACGGTGCGCGCGAAGCAGGTAATCGTCGCGACCAATGCGTATTCCGATCTCACGGCGGCCACCTCGGCGTATCAGCGCGAACTCGTACCGTTTCGCAGCGCGATGATCGCGACCGAACGTCTGCCCGCCGATCTCGACGCACGTTTGATGGTCGAGCGGCGCAGCTACACCGAAACGCGCCGCATGATGAAGTGGTTCCGCAAAGTGGACGGCCGCATGCTGTTCGGTGGACGCGACGCCTTCGGCAAGGAAGGTCAGACGACCGGCTTCGACGCGTTGCAGCGTGCCATGGTCGCGCTCTTCCCCGATCTCGCGGACGTGCGGGTGGACTACCGCTGGTCGGGCTACGTGGGCATGACGTTCAATTCGCTGCCGCACGTGGGCCGCAGCGACGACGCCACGACCTTTTGTCTGGGGTATAACGGAGCGGGTGTCGCGATGGCGAGCCTGCTCGGCCAGCATGCCGCCGCGCTGGCGCTCGGCGAGACGCCCGAGCTGTCGCTGCTCGGCGCGCCCGGCCTGCGGCCCGTGCCCTTCCATTCGCTGCGTGCGCCGGGTGTCAGGCTCGTCGCCGCGTGGTATCAGTTTCTCGACGCCGTAGGTGCATGATGACAACCGCCAGGCCAATCTTCCAGGGCACCACGCCGATGCAGACCACCGGGTCCGATCCCGCCGCGCGCTACCAGCGCCGCGAGGATCGCACGATGCTTCTCCTGATGGCGCCGGCGCTCCTCGTGATCGTCGTGCTGCTGGTCGTGCCGCTCGCGTGGCTGTCGTGGCAGTCGATCTATCACGACGGCTTCACGTTCGAGAACTATCGGCGTATGTTCAGCGGCGCCTACCTCGAGACGTTTCTGCTGACCTTCAAACTGAGCTTCGTGGTGACCGTCGTCACGCTGCTGCTCGGCTATCCGGTCGCCTACTTCGCGGCCTCGCTGCCGCCAAAGCTGAGCGCGCTGGTGCTCGGCATGGTCATCCTGCCGTTCTGGACGAGCGTGCTGGTGCGCACCTATGCGTGGCTCGTGCTGCTGCAGCGCACCGGTCTCGTCAACAAGGCGTTGATCGCTTCGGGGCTGATCGAGCGGCCGGTGCAGCTCGCGTATAACCAGTTCGGCACGGTCATCGCGATGGTGCACATCCTGCTGCCCTTCATGGTGCTGCCGCTCTATTCGGCGATGCAGAAAATCCCGACGAATCTGTCGCAGGCCGGCGCGAGTCTCGGCGGCTCGCCGCTGCATGTATTCCTGCGCGTGTTTCTGCCGCTGTCGCTGAGCGGCGTGTTTGCCGGCGTGACGCTCGTGTTCGTGCTGTGCCTCGGTTTCTACATCACGCCCGAACTGATGGGCGGCGGCAAGTCGATCATGGTGTCGATGGTCGTGAGCCGCAATGTCGAGATCTACAACAGTTGGGGCGCGGCGAGCGCGGTCAGCGTCGTGCTGCTGGTCTGCGTGTTCGCGATTTTCTACGCCGCAAGCCGTGTGGTGCCACTCGAAAAGACCCTGGGCGCGAAATGAACAAACTCCCATTCGGACGGATCGTCCTCGGCGCGGCGGTCGTGCTGATCCTGCTATTCCTGATGGTGCCGGTGCTGATCGTCGTGCCGCTGTCGTTCTCCGACACCCGTTTCATGACGTTTCCGCCGCCCGCCTATTCGCTGCGCTGGTATCACTCGTTCTTCGACAACCCGGCGTGGATCGATGCCGCGCGCACCACGCTGACCGCCTCGGTGTGCGCCGCGCTGTTCGCCACGCCGCTCGGCGTGGCGGCTGCGTACGCAATCCAGAACGGCACGCACTGGATCATGCGCTACCTGCGCACGCTGCTGATGCTGCCGTTGATGGTGCCGATCATCATCGTCGCGGTGGGGGTGTTCTTCGTCTACTCGCAAGCAGGCTACGTGAATACGCTAGGCGGTCTGATTCTCGCCGACACGATGCTCGGGCTGCCGTACGTGCTGATCTCAGTCGGCGCCGATCTGCGCACCTTCGACCGGACTCAGGAGATGGTCGCCCGCAGCCTCGGCATGAACCGCCTGCGCAGCTTCATGACGGTGACGCTGCCGCAGATCAAGGCCAGCGTGATTTCCGGCGCGGTGTTCGTGTTCATTCAGGCACTCGATGAAACAGTGGTCGCGCTGTTCGTCTCCGGCGGCGAGAACCAGACGCTGACGCGCCGCATGTTCGTCACGCTACGCGACGAGATCGACCCGACCATCGCCGCGATCAGCACGATGCTCACCGCGCTGACGCTGTGCCTCGTGATGATCGTCGTCGTGAGCCGCCGCTCCAGCGCGGCGCGCGCCTGAGCTTCTTCTTCAACACAACTATTCCATGATCAATGCACTGAAGTTCTTTATCGACGGCGCGTGGGTCGAGCCGTCGGGCAACGCACGCCGTCCCGTCGTCGATCCCTGCACCGAGACCGCTTTCGCCGAAGTCGCAATGGGCACGCCGGCCGATGTCGAGCGCGCGGTAGCCGCCGCGAAACGCGCGTTCCCCTCGTTCTCGCAAACCACGCCCGCCGAGCGCCTCGCACTGATCCGCCGCATTCTCGAGGTTTTTCTCGACCGTCAGGACGAACTGGGCGACACGATCTCACGCGAACTCGGCGCGCCGCTCGCGATGGCCCGCGCGTGGCAGGCGGGCATCGGCCGGCGTCATCTTGAAGAACTGATCCGGACTTGCGAGAACTTCGCCTGGCAGCGCAGCAAAGGCAGCACGCTCGTCAATCACGAACCGGTCGGCGTGGTCGCGCTGATCACGCCGTGGAACTGGCCGATCAATCAGATCGTCTGCAAGGTCGCGCCCGCTATCGCGGCCGGCTGCACGATGGTGCTCAAGCCCAGCGAAGTCACGCCGCTCAACGCACTGCTGTTCGCCGAGATTCTCGACGCCGCGGGCGTGCCGCCCGGCGTGTTCAATCTGGTCAACGGCGACGGGCCGAGCGTCGGCGCGGCGCTGGCCGCGCATCCCGACGTCGACATGGTGTCGTTCACGGGTTCGACCCGTGCCGGCGTTGAGATCGCGAAGCTCGCGGCCCCGACCGTCAAGCGCGTGCATCAGGAGCTGGGCGGCAAGTCGGCCAATCTTCTGCTGGACGACGTCGATTTCGAAGCCGCCGTGACGGCGGGCGTCAACGCGTGCTTCAACAACAGCGGGCAGTCGTGCAACGCGCCGACGCGCATGCTGGTGCCCGCGGCACGTCACGACGAAGCGGTGACGATTGCACGGCGCGCGGCGCAGGCGCAGCGCGTCGGCCCGGCGAGCCACGAACGCACGACGATGGGCCCGGTGGTCAGCAGCGTGCAGTTCGAGCGCGTGGAGCGGCTCATCGCGGCCGGCATCGACGAGGGCGCGCAAGTCGTGGCGGGCGGCCTCGGACGCCCGCCGGGTCTCGAACGCGGCTATTACGTGCAACCCACCGTCTTCGCGGACGTGCGTCCTTCGATGACGATCGCGCGTGAAGAGATCTTCGGGCCCGTGCTTGCGATCATGCCGTATCGCGACGAAGAAGAAGCCATCGCGATCGCGAACGACAGTCCGTTCGGCCTGGCCGCCTACGTTCAATCCGCCGATCTGGAACGTGCCCGCCGCGTGGCGTTCAGATTGCGCGCCGGCAGCGTGTATCTGAACTACCCGTCATGGGACGCCGGCTCGCCGTTCGGCGGCTACAAGCAGTCGGGCAACGGCCGCGAATACGCCGAGTGGGGGCTCGAGGCCTTTCTCGAAGTGAAGGGCATCGTGGGGTATGGGCTCTAAGGAGCAGTGAGCGCTGCCAGGACGCGCCGAAAACCTCACACCCGCCCGCGCAACTGATCCGAGATACGCTCCGCGATCATGAGGGTCGGCACGTTCGTGTTCGCGCAAGGGATCGACGGCATCAGCGACGCATCGCATACGTAAAGCCCGCTGACGCCGTACACCGCGCCTTGCGCGTCGCAGACGGCGAGTGGATCGTGCGCGGCGCCCATGCGGCAGGTTCCCGACGGATGCCAGGTGCCGCCCACCGAGCGCTTTACAAAACGCGTCAACGCCTGATCGTCGGCGAGCAGTCCGGTCAGCGTGACGCCCCCGGTCACCAGCCGCCGCACGAGCCACCCGCGCAGCGGGCCCGCACAGTCCAGCAACGCGCTAAGCGTGCCGCGCTGCAACGCGTTCCACACGCCCGGCACCGCCACGCTCGCCACCCGCGGCGAGTAGCTCGACGGCAGCAGGGTCGCGCGATGCTTCGCCATCAGCGGATCGGCCAGCGTCGCCGCGCCGAAGCGCAGCGCGAGCTTCAAACGTTCGAGGTCGCGCGCGTCGGACAGCATGTTGAAATCCACCGCGGGTTCGTCGTGCGGATTCGCGGACGTGAGCGTCACGCGGCCGCGCGAATACGATTTGTTGACCCAGAAGAAGATCGTGCCGAGCCGGTAGCCGACCGAATGCCAGCCCGAACGCGACAGGATCGCGCCGTGCATGTCGCCGGGCACCGTGTCGCGTAGGCTCGACGAAAAACGCACGACGGCCTGCTCGTGATGCTCGTCGGGAAACGGCGTGCGCGCGGCGCGCGGCAGCAACGCCGACACCGCGATAGACGGATGTTCCATCAGATTGCCGCCGACACCGGCGCGATCCGCGAGTACCTCGATGCCGAGCGCGGCAAGCTCGGCAGCCGGTCCGATGCCGCTGCGCATCAGCAGCGCAGGACTGTGAATCGCGCCCGCGCTGACGATGACCCGTGCGGCATGCAACGTCTCGCTCGCCCCGTCACCGCCGGCAACACGAATACGCGCGCCCACCGCGCGCTTGCCGTCGAACAGCACACGCTCGACGAGCGTGTCCGTGCGAATCGTCAGATTCGGCCGCGCGCGCACACCGTCGTCGAGATAGCAGACTGAGGTCGGAATACGCTCGCCGGCCTCGCTCACACCGATCGAGCCGATAAACGTGCCGTCTTCCCACGCACCGTTCTGGTCGTCACGCCGCGGATGCCCGCGCGCGTCGAGCGTGGCGAGCACCGCGCGCACGAACGGCGAGACACGCGCCCAGGGCGCGCGCTGAATCCGCAGCGGACCACTCGCGCCATGCAGTTCGCCGCCGAAGTCGCAATCGGTTTCAAGCTTGCGGAAATACGGCAGACAGGTCTGCCAGTTCCAGCCGTGCGCACCGAGCGCGTGCCATTCGTCGTAGTCGGCGGGAGCGCCGCGATTCGCCATCAGCGCATTGATGGCCGAGCCGCCACCGAGCAGGCGTGCCTGTTCATAGCGGCGGCTGGCCGCCGGTCCACTGATGCGTGCCGTCAGGCGCTGCCAGAGATTCGCCGGGTCGAGATAGGCGCGGCCCGGATAGCGGCTGCGCACTGCGGCGGGCATATCCGTTCGCGAGATATTGCGACCGGCCTCGACGAGGCACACGGTCTTGCCGGCGTCTTCGGACAGGCGCGCGGCGAGCACGCAGCCGGCCGAGCCGCCGCCGAGAATCAGATAGTCGATCACGTTAGATGAGTACGCGGATAAGGCAAGCTGCGGGACGAGGGCACCGGTGGCGCCAAACGACGGCGCGCGGACTCGCCGCTTCGCGAGTCCGCGCGCCGGACTGGTTGCGCCCCGCTGTTACTGCATGAATTTGAGCCAGCGCGCCTTCGCCTGAACGCCGGCGTCCGACGCCCACCATTCCTCGGACATCAACGCCTGCTTCGCCGCATTCTCCGGCGAACTCGGCAGCTCGCTCGCGCGTTTGGCGTCGATCTTGCCCGTCTTGAACGCGGCCGGATTGCCCGGACCGTAGTCGATGTAAAGCGGCAGGTTCGCCTGCAAGTCGGGAGACACGGCCGCATTGACGAACTTGATCGCGTCGGCCAGATTCGGCGCGTTCTTCAGCACGCACAGTTGCGTGTTCTGCAGAATGCCGTCGTTGAAGGTGAAGTCGATATCGGGGTTGTCCTTGCGTACCGCACTCGCGCGACCGTTCCAGATCATCGTCATGTCGACTTCGCCGTCATGAAGTAATTGCGCCGACTGACCGCCCGAGGTCCACCAGACCGTCACGTCGGGCTTGATCTGCTGAAGCTTTTTAAAAGCACGGTCGACGTCGAGCGGATAAAGCTTGTCGCGCGGCACGCCGTCGGCGAGCAGCGCGGCTTCGAGCACGGTCTGCGGATCGTTGCGCAACGCGCGTGTGCCGGGGAAGGCTTTCACGTTCCAGAAATCGGCCCAACTCTGCGGGACTTTTTTCAAGGTCTTCTTGTTGTAGCCGATCACCGTCGAATAGAACTCGTACGCCACCGAGTACGGCGTGCGGTACTTCTCGGGCATCGACGCCGCATTCGGGAGTTTCGAAAAATCGAGCTTTTCAAGCAGGCCTTCCTTGCCGCCGCGCAAACAGTTGGAGGTCGGCGTATCGACCACGTCCCAGATCGGTTTGCCGGTTGCCCCCTGGGCTTTGATCTGCGGCCACGCGTCCGGAATGCTGTCCTGATTCACCGTGATATTCAGCAACTTCGCGGCCGGGTCGAGGATCGCCTTGGTCTGCGCTTCCTGATACGTGCCGCCCTGGGAGACGAAGGTAATCTTTCCAGCGGCGAAAGCGGGCGTCAAACAGGCGGACGCGAGCGTCGCCGCGCCAAGGATCAGAACAGCGGCAAGCGGGCGCAACGTTGGCTTCTTGATCACGACGGTGTCCTCGATACGGTTGGGCGAAAATTGCGCCGATGTAATGAGCGTTGAGCCCAATATAGTGAGTCTATTTCACCGCGACAACGCCTGAATTGTTTGAGTGGCCATGACATCACGTTATGAGGCCGGCTCCTCCCGGCACGCTATCGGGACGTTGGACCAGGCTACGCCCGGGTCTACCCTGACTGCTCGCGAGACCGCCAGCAGGAATGCGCCCGCGGTAGCATGGCGGCGGTTCGGCAAACCATGCTGCTCGTCCCCATCATGGGGATCGTTGCGGCCGCGCTCGCTCTCGGAGAACCCCTGGGTGCGAGAGAATTCGCTGCGATGGCGCTGATGTTAAGCGGCGTGGCGCTCGCGCTTCGACGCGGGAGCGCCAGGGTGAGCGCGGGGTGAGCGGATGTTAGCCGGGCCGTGGTCTGTCAGCGCCTCGCTGAGCGATTCACGAAGTAATCGACGCTCGCGCTTCCCGTGGCCAGAACATGCGTACGCATCGCTCGCAAAAGATCGGTGCGAGTGAATGGCCCCGACAATCCGAGCGTGCCGACATCGAGTGCGTAAACCGTCACCCGATAGCGATGCACACGCTCGTCGTTCCATGGCGGACATGGGCCCATGTAGCCGCCATACGGACCGTCCTTCATGAAGGCCGCGAAGCCGTTCTGACCTCTGACACCGTACGCCGTGCGTTCAAGCGGCAAACCGCCGTGAACGTGGCCGTCGCCGTCCAGCGCTTCCGGCAAGGCGGTCCGATCCCCGGGAATATCGGCGAGCACCCAGTGGACGAATTCCTGGCGAGGGGCGTCGAATGCGATGCTCGTGCCGGGCTGGTTCAGCGTCGACAGGTCGAGCGGCACGTCGGGATCGATCAGGGTCAACGCATAGGATCGCGTGCCGGCCGGTCCTCGCGACCATGTCACCGGGAGACTTCGGTTCGCGCCGGGTGCGCTTCTGCCGGCCGTGGTCGACACGCAGGATGCGTTGGTAAGCGCAAGCTGGCGTACCGCCGCAGAGGCCGGCGCTTTCGACGCACCGATCACGACCTGCAACATCTCCGCGCCCGCCTGAGCGCTGGCCGTGCCGGCCGCGAATGCGAATGTCGCGGCGACCGCTGTCGCGCAAAGTCTTGTTGTCGTTTTCATTTCCGTTCTCACTAGCTTGTCCGTCACGACAAATTAGCAAGCACGGTGCACCACAGCGCGCACGCAAACGCTCAAAGTTCGGCCAGATCCGATCAGTTGTTCGATACCCGCAATTGAGAAGCGAAAGCCGTCTCGTCGTCACCACGACTCGCGCGCTGTCACTCGCGGTTATTTGCCGTCGTCGATCGGCAGCGGATCGTGGATCGCACGCGGATCGGCGCCTTCAATCTCACGAAATCGCTCGATGAAGCGTCGCGACGACCGATACCCCGACGCCAGCGCCGCATCGCGCACCGAAACGCCCGCCTCCTTCAGCATGGAAGAGGCTGCAGCCATCCGTTCTTCGGCGAGCAACGCACGCAACGATTCGCCCTCGCCCGCGAGCTTGCGCCTGAGCGTGGCGTTGCTCATGCCCAATTCCGCCGACAACAGATCGGCCGTCCACGGATGATCGGGCCGCCAGCGCACGAGCGTACGCACAGCGTCGGCAATGGACTGCGCCGCCGCGTGCGGGCGTAACGGCAAAACACCGCGCGTGCCGAGGATCAACAGAATCTCCATGATCCGATGATCGACCAGCACGGGAGGCAGCGATTGCGTTGCAATGCCTTCTGCGGAATGCAGAATCGCGCCGATCAACAGCGGATCCAATCGCGCCTCGATGTTCTGTGCGCCCGTTTGCGCCTGCCATTCAGGATGAGCGCGATGCGCGCCGAGAACGAGCGCTTCCGAGAAATCCAGAAACAGCGCCCGGTAAAAGCCGGTGACATCATCGGGCACATTGACGACATCGCCACGCCATCCGCCCGGCAGCACGATTGCGCGACCGGCGGCGAAACTTGGCTGCCGGCCCATTGTTACGAGTTCCTTCGATCCCTCGAGCACGACGATCAACGACGGACGCGGCAGGAACACATCGGCGATTCGCTCTCTTTCTCGCGCGACGAACGCGAACATGGAAGGCCGAGCCGCGACGCGCAGCAACGACGGCGGCCGAGTATCCACTTTGGCGAGCCGCTTGAGCGCCAGCAATAAATCACGAGTCTCCGTCATACGTAGTCGACGCCTTGCAATAACGGGTAGTAGAAAAGAACCGAGCGAGGAATGCGCGAAAGACTCGCGTCACCGCAGCCGTTTAACCATGTGCTCTTCATCGTAAAACCGGCCATCTATCTGCATGGCGCGCGGCTCTACACCGAAGCGCTCAAACCCCTGCGATACGTACAATTTTTTCGCGGCTACATTTTCCGCATTGACGCACAACATCAACTGAACGCAGTCCCACTCGTTCGACGCATGCACCGTCGCGGCCGACAACAGCAACTGAGCAATGCCTTGCCCACGCTGCGACGGGTGAACGAACACGCCCCAGATTGTCGCCTTATGACGCACCTGAACCAGAGGCTCGCGGCGCACACCGGTAATCCCGATCAACTCGCTATCGGCGAATGCGCCGAAAACCGCTTGCAGGTCTGTCGATTGAATACGCGCGATGGTTTGTTCAGTCGAACGCGCCGACTCTTCTTCGCGAGTCGGCCATATTGAAGTTGGCGAGTTGTCTACCGCAAGAAGACGCAACGTTCTGAAAAGGCCGGCGTCGGCGGCGGTGAGTAGACGGATCATGGTTGTAATTTGAATTTCATCAAACAGGAAACAGGACACCGCTCAGCGCGGGCCAACAGCCGGCCGCATCGAGCGACTCCCGGATTCGATAACGAAAGCGATCCGGTGTTTTAACACGTTTGCGAAATGATCTACTCCGGCTCGTCTTCCCATTCACTTCAACCCGACGATGTAGAAGACGACATCCTCCTTGCCGACATTCTTGAGCTTGTAAGGGCCGCTCGCCTCGAAGACACGCACCTCGCCGGTCTTCCACATGGCCATTTCTTTTCTTCCGTCAGGATAGATCCGCTGGAGCGACCCGCCTTTTATCGCACGCACCACGCGGTAGGGGCGCGCGCGGCTATCGGTTTCAGCACCCGGTTTGATCCGTTCTTCCGAGGCCACCACCTTTTCGTTTTCCGCCATGACCTTGATCTGATCGGACGATGACGTCATCGGGGCCTTCTCCTGCGACATGGCCGGATTGCCCAGACTCATCATCACCGCGAACGCAACCCATTGAAGGCGTCCGATAAAAACCGCTAGTTTGGCCACGATGCACCTCGACGTTAAGGTCACGCAAACGCGAATCCCGTCATGCGGACTCTGCAATCCGTTATAGGCCAGCGCCAGCGCCGATATCAGACAAACCCGCGACTCGCGGCGTCGAACGCGACGTGCAGGCGCGCTGGGTAAAGGCATCGCAATGTTTTCTGAAAGGAAGCCACGGTAGGATTCGGGCTGGCACGTGTCGCAACGCGACGCGTCGATCATGCTTCGCCGAAGACATCGAGGATTCACATGAGTACTTACATCCTGCTGGGCGGTGGTTTCGGGCTCGCCCTACTCATCGCGATCTGGGGAATCTGGCGGCTGAGGTAGCGTCGCGCACACAGACCACGCCCGACCCGGCCTATCCTTTGCATCAGCTCGCGAGTCGCATCGACCGGCACTCATCGCCGCCCGTCCCGCCAGGCTAACGTTTCCGCCGCCTTTACTCCGCTTACGACAGACCTATGTCCTCCTCCGCGACTTCCTCACCCAACGCTCCCGCCAAGGCGGCCGCGCCAAGCCTCGTACTGGGCGCCATCGGCGTTGTGTTCGGCGACATCGGCACCAGCCCGCTCTACACGCTTCGTGAATGTCTGAAGGCGGCCGGCGGCATCACGCAAACGAACGTGTTCGGCATCGTGTCGCTGATCCTCTGGGCGATCATCATCGTGGTGACATTTAAATATGTCACTTTCGTGATGCGCGCCGATAACGACGGCGAAGGCGGCATCCTCGCGCTCACCGCGCTCGCGTCACGCGTCGCGCCCGAGCGGCTGCGGCAAGTGCTATTGACGCTCGGCGTGTTCGGCGCGGCGATGTTCTATGGCGATTCGATGATCACGCCGGCCATCTCCGTGATCTCCGCGGTGGAAGGCGTGACGCTGGTCGACCCGCACCTCGCCGAGTGGATCGTGCCGATCTCGCTCGTCATTCTCACCGGCCTCTTCAAGATTCAGAAGCGCGGCACCGGCACGGTCGGCAAAGTGTTCGGCCCGATCATGATCGTCTGGTTCGTCACGCTGGCGGCGCTCGGCTTGTCGCATATCATCCCGCACGTCGACATTCTGCGGGCCGTGTCGCCGACCTATGCGTTCGTGTTCGTGACGCATGCGCCCGGCACTGCGTTCATCGTGCTGGGTTCCGTGTTTCTCGCGTTGACCGGCGGCGAAGCGCTTTACGCGGACATGGGGCACTTCGGCAAGCGGCCGATCAACCTCGCGTGGCTGTTTCTCGTGTTGCCGAGCCTGGTGCTGAATTACTTCGGCCAGGCCGCGCTGGTGCTCGATAAACCGTCGACCATCGCCCAACCGTTCTTTCAGTCGGCACCGAGCTGGGCGCTGGTTCCGCTGGTGGTGCTGGCCACGGCGGCCACCATCATCGCGTCTCAAGCGGTGATTTCCGGCGCGTTCTCGATGACCAAGCAGGCCGTGCAACTCGGCTTCCTGCCGCGCATTCCGGTGGTCCATACGTCGTCGCACGAGATGGGCCAGGTGTACGTGCCGTTCATCAACATTTCGCTTTACGCGGCGGTGGTGTTCCTCGTCGTGTTCTTCAAATCGTCGGATAACCTCGCGGCGGCGTACGGGATCGCGGTGGCGTCGACCATGCTGTTGACGACCCTGCTGATGTATTTCATCACCCACGACCTGTGGAAATGGAGCCCGCTGAAAACAGCCGTGGTCATCGTGCCGCTCGCGCTGGTCGACGCCGTGTTCGTGTCGAGCAACGTCAGCAAGGTCATGGAAGGCGGCTGGTTCCCGTTACTGGCGGGCGGCGTGCTGTTCACCGTGATGACCACGTGGCACAAAGGGCGCGAAACCCTGATGGAGCGGATGAGAAGCGACAACCTTCCGCTGGCGACCCTGATTCATTCGCTATGCGACGGCGCTCATTCGCCGCCGCGCACCAACGGCACCGCGGTGTTTCCCGGCGGCGTGGCCGGCATGGCGCCCAGCGCGTTTCTGCACAACCTGAAACATAACGGCGTCATGCATCAGTTCAACATCTTCATGGCCGGTACGACCGACAACGTGCCTCACGTGCCGGACGAACAGAAAGCCGTGGTCGAAGATCTGGGACATGGCTGCTACTCGGTGGTCGTGCGTCATGGCTTCACCGAGATTCCCAACGTGCCGCGTGTTCTGGAGTTCGTGCAGAAACAGATTCCGGAATGGCACTACGAGCCCTCCGACACGTCGTTCTTCCTCGCACGCGATACGGTGCTGGCGACCGGCGAAAGCAAGGCGATGTCGTTGTGGCGCGAGAAGCTGTTCGCGTTCCTCGCGAGGAACGCGGCGCAGGCGGCCGAGTACTACAGCCTGCCCGCGAATCGCGTGGTGGAAATGGGCGGTCAGATCAATATCTGACGGCACAGCACGGGCGCCGTCCCGTGCCGACTGTTTGAGTCAATAAGACAGTGGACAGTGACGGCGTGCGTCGTGAGCGAACGGCTCAGGCTTCCGTGTCGACCATGCCGGTTGTCTTGCCGGAGGCGAGCATCAGTTGGGCAAGCTCGGAGGTGGCCATTTCAATGGCAGAATTGATCGTCGACACCTGACTCGACAAACTGCTCACACGAACTTCCTGAGCGCTGACCTGAACGTCGTCGTCAGTCGATTGCGTCGAGCTGGATTGACGCGAATGTTTGGCCTGTGTGGTTTGCGCGGATGCGTCGGCTGAAGCGTTACCGCTTGACTGAATCGCACCGATCGACTGGCTGCCTTGCGATTGCGAGCCGTGCGATACCCGTGTTTGCGATCCCTGCGCTTGCGACATTTGCGACTCCACCGCCGCGAGTTGCGCCTGCAGCCGCTGGATCAGTTGCGTGAGTTCCTGCATTTCGAATTCAGTGGCGCTCGAGCTGCTGGACGCACCGCCGCCACCACCTCCGCCACCACCCTTGCCGCCCTTGCCTTTGGCGTGAGTGGTCGAACTACTGCTACTCGACGAACCCGAAGCCGCCGAGGTCGACGTGGCGCTACCGGACTGCGAGCCGGATGAGCCCGATGAAGTAGCGGAAGTAGAGGCGGAACCCGCCGCGGCAGAACCCGAAGCCGCTGAATTCGCCGTAGTGGCCGTTGTCGTCGCGGCCGTTGCGCCGCCGTTGGTTTGCCACGCGTTGGGGCTGGTCGCGCTGGTGATCTGCATCAGCACACCTCCTTTAAACAGGTCAATTCATCGGGAATGAGCAAGCCCCGACGGACTGCTCCTCAATGAATAACGGCAGCGCGCGGCGCAAACTTTAGCGCCGCCTCAGCGATCTCCGCGCAGCCACGGTCTGTCCTCGCCACGCGCCGCCTTCTTTTTCGACGAAGGCCACACGGCCGCGATCAACCCGGCGATCAGTCCGAGCACCCCGACGAGCGCCATCAACCCACCGCCGACGTAAGGCGTCAGCGCCGCGCCAAAGGAATTGGCCGCGCCTAGAAACAGCAGACCGACGAGCAGCGCGACGCATCCCCCGATGCCCCACACGGCCGCTGCCACGGCAAAAAATCGACTCATTGTGACCCTGAGAAATGAATGCATCGTTGCGATGGTGACCGTATGGACCGGTGCGAGCAATACATGCCTCACACGCGAACGACCCGATGCAACTCAACACGATAGTTGGCGTGGATTGTACCTGGTGTAAAAAAAGCGCCGTCGCCGGCCTCGTTCACCTTCAATTCCCCCCGCGATTCGGCCTCGAATTCCGTTAAGAAGAATTAAGCATTCTGAAGTTCAACACAGCCGGTCGCGCCGTAGGATTCAACCTGTGATGTCCCATGACGCACCCGTCAGAACGGCACATCCATCAACAACACAAGAAACAACACAAGACTGGAGAATCACTTTGGCCCACTCATCCGAAACGCCGTCGGCGCAGCGCCGTCAACTACTCATGGCAGGCGCTGGCGCAGCGGGTGCCGCCGTCGCCGCCATGGCAGCACCGGGCGCCGCCATGGCAGCGGCATCCGCCAGCAGCAGCACGCACACGGGCAACTCGTCCCATTCACATCAAGGAGAGCGTCACACCATGAACTACGTTACGACTAAAGACGGCACGCGAATCTTTTACAAGGACTGGGGCACCGGCACGCCGGTGGTGTTCTCGCATGGCTGGCCGCTCGACGCCGATGCATGGGACCCGCAGATGCTGTTCCTGGTCAACAAGGGCTATCGGGTCATTGCACACGACCGCCGCGGCCATGGCCGCTCGGACCAGCCGTCGCACGGTAACGACATGGACACGTACGCGGACGATCTGGCCGCGGTGATCAACGCACTCGACCTGAAGGGCGCGATGCTGGTGGGCCACTCGACGGGCGGCGGCGAAATCGCTCACTACGTCGGCCGTCACGGCACCTCGCGCGTCGCGAAGATGGTGCTGATCGGCGCGGTGCCGCCGATCATGGTCAAGACCGAAAGCAACCCAAATGGCCTGCCGATGTCGGTATTCGACGGCATTCGTGCGAGCGTCGCCAGCAACCGCTCGCAGTTCTATAAAGACCTCGCGGTGCCGTTCTTCGGCTTCAACCGTCCGAATGCCAAGATCGAACAAGGCACGATCGACGAGTTCTGGCGCGAAGGCATGCTCGGTTCGATCAAAGGCCAGTACGACTGTATCAAGGAGTTCTCGGAAGTCGACTACACGGCCGATCTGAAGAAGATCGACGTGCCGACGCTGGTGCTGCATGGCGACGACGACCAGATCGTGCCGATCGACCAGGCCGGCCGCATGTCGGCGAAGATCGTCAAGAACGCCACGCTGAAGGTCTATCCGGGCGCGCCGCACGGCATGTGCACGACGGAGGCCGACAAGGTCAACGCCGATCTGCTGGCGTTCCTGCAGCAAGGCTAAGGTTGGGTCTCGGGGGTCGACGGCTCGATCAGCCGGACAGCCCCCGAAGCGAACCCATCATTCAGCACCGCCCGGCTGCACGACAGCCGGCGGTGCTGAATCGCTTCTACGGTCGTGATCCATCGAGCGCCATGGCGTTCAAACCGTTCAAGCGTTCACGACGAGTGACCGTCTTTCGGCCGCAGCGTGACCGTGCAGGTCATGCCCATCGCGAGCTTCATCCCGGCGGGAATGTGGTCGAGATGCACCCGCACCGGCACGCGTTGCGCGAGGCGCACCCACGTGAAGATCGGATTGACGTCCGCGAGCAGATCGCCGTTGCTGGTCGGATTGTCGCGATCGGCGATCCCGCTTGCAAGGCTATCGACGTGGCCAAGAATTTCCTCGCCACCCGACATTAGCCGCACCACCGCCTGATCGCCCACATGCACGTGCGGCAGCTTGGTTTCCTCGAAGTAGCCGTACACCCAGAACGAATGCGAGTCGATCAGCGCCATCCGCGCGCTGCCGGCCGTGGCGAAATCGCCCGGATAAAGATTCAGATTGGTGATGTACCCGTCCGACGGCGCGTGCACTTCGCTGCGCGCGAGATTGAGCACCGCCGTCTGCTGCGCGACCTGGGCGGCCTTGACCTGCGCCTGGGCCGCGCTGTAGGCGGCGACGTCGGCGGCATACGCGGCGGCCGACTGCTTCGCGAGCGACGCCGCGTCGACGCGGCTTTCGTCGGAAATCACATCGCCCGCCAGATTGGCGCGGCGCGCCGCCTGCGCGCGCTTCATCGCGAAGCCGGATTCGCTGCCCGCCATCTGTGCCTTGGCCTGCTCCACCTGCGCCTGAGCGCGCAGCAGATCGGCATCGGCTTGCGCCACCGCGTAGTGGAAACGCGCCGGATCGAGCACGAACAGAATGTCGCCTCGATGCACGAACTGGTTGTCCTTCACCCGCACTTCGCTGACGAGGCCGGAGACGTCGGTGGCGACCTGCACGACCTGGGCGCGAACCCGGCCGTCGCGCGTCCACGGCGAGAACATGTAGTCGAGCCACAGCAGGCGCACCAGCAGAATCGCCACGACGAGAAGGGTAAGCGTGAAGGCTCCGCGCAGCAGGGATTGCGTTTTCATCTTCTTGGCCGGACGTTAGCGGTCGGTGAATTCATGGAAGCGTTTCAGTGACGAGCTTATTGCCGCAGCAACAGCGCGATGCCGCTGAACAGCGCGGCGAACAACGCGATACGGAATAGCCCAGGGTGCCACGCATAGCGATAGAAGCCGAGCCTCGCCAGCACCAGATCGAGCACGAAAAACAGCAGCGCGCAGCCGACGAGAATCGGCAGCAGGCCAGGCACCAGTAGCGAGAACAGATCAATTTCGCCCGGCATCGCTGGCTCCTTGCGACACGTCGTCGGTCGGTGCGGACGGGAAACCGCCGCCCAGCTCTTTCATCAAAAGCGCCCACGCGTCGAGGCGTTTCGCCTGAATCTGCGCGAGGCTTTCCTCCTGCTGCAACTGTTCGTTCTGCGCGGCCAGCACGTTCAGAAATTCGGTGATGCCGCTGCGATAGCCGGTGTCGGCCAGCCGGAACGAGCGACGCGCCGACGCCAGCGTGCTTTCCACCGACGCCTGCTGCTGGTCGAGTGAACGCAGCGACACGACCTGAATCGCCACGCCCTGCATCGCGTTCACCACGCTCTGGTTGTAGGCGTCGACCGCGGCATCGCGCGAGGCGACCGCCACGCCGTATTGGCCACGGCGGCGTCCGCCGTCGAAGATGGGCAGCGAGATCGCCGCGCCTACGCCGTGGCCCATGCCGTCGCTATTCACAAAGTTGAAGAAGCCGCCGAAGGTCGCCGCCGAGCCGAGCGACGCCGTAGCCAGCAGATCGATGTCCGGATAAAAGTTAGCATGCGCGGCGTCGATGCCCTTGTCCGCTTCGAGCACGCGCCAGCGCCCCGCCACCACGTCCGGCCGATGGCCGAGCAGGTCCACCGGCAGCGACGCCGGCAACGCGACCGGCACGCTCAAGGCGAGGCCCGGACGGCGCAGCGTATCGCCGTAGCCCGGGCCTTTGCCGGCCAGCCCGGCGAGACCGATGCGGGTCAATGCAAGCTGCTGCTGCGCTTGCTGCACGCGTGTCGTGCTCGTCGCGAACTGCGTGGCGGCCTGGCTGACTTCGAGCTGACTGCCCACGCCCGCGTGCCAGCGGCGCGTTGCGATGTCGAGCGTGTGCTGCTGCTCGTCCTGCACTGCACGGTAGACGTCCAGCAGCGCGTACTGCAACGACAACTGCACGTAGCTGCGCACCACGGCGGTCTGCAATTCGATTTCGGCGAAGCGCGCGTCGGCGGCGGTCGCGTGCAGGTTGTCGAGCGCGCCTTCGCGAAGCGCCCGCGTTTTGCCCCACAAATCGAGATCGTAAGAGAGATCCGCCTGGATGCTGTTGCTCCACACCGTCGTGCCGCCCGGCGGCGCCGGCGTGTTGTAGCGCGCATAGCGGCGGCGTTCGAAACTGCCGCCGGCATCGAGTTGCGGCAACTCGGCCGCACCGGCAATCTGCAGCTGGAAGCGCGCCGCGTCGATCCGCGCCTCGACCGCGCGCAAGCCGGGGTTGCCAGCCGTGGCGTCCTGTACCAGCGTGTCGAGTTGCGGGTCGCCCCATGGTTGCCACCAGCGGTCGGTGGGCCACTTCGCGTCCTGCTGGGTCGCGCGCAACGCGGCCCCCGCATCGAGCGATGCCGGGTCGATCATCGACTCGCGCGTATGGATGCCCCCGCTGTCGATGCATGCGCCGAGCAACGACGTACACGCGAGCGCCACCGCTATTGCTCGCGACCTCGTCAAGGTGAACAGACAACGCGCGCTCATACTGGCGCTCCCGGGGGTTGCCACAGCCACACAGTATCGTCCTGCAAGGTCAGTTCGGTGAAGTGCAGCAACGCGCGCATCCGGCAATGCGTGAGCATCGCGGCATCCACCGTGTTGCTGTGCGTGATCGGCAACACGTCCAGCGCGCGCCGCGTCGCGGCCAAGGCGGCTTGAGCGGCCTGCGGCGCGGCATTGCAGAAGAGGTCGGCGAGCGCCGCCAGCCAGGCGTCCTGCGCGGCGGGCCAGCCGGACGGCAGCGCGTCGCCGAGCCGCTCGGTATCGAGCCGCATCTGGATCATCGCGCGGCCAATCTCCAGCGCGGCGAACGCCCAGCCGATCAGACGATTGCGATCCACGCGCGGATCGACCGGCGCCGCCGCGATCTGGATGATGAAATCGCGCAGGCTCAATTCGAAGCTGTAAAGCAGATCGTCGAGTTCGTCGTTACGCGCGCTCTCCGCCACCAGCGCGCGAATCTGCTTCAGGTACTGCGCGGAAATCCAGTCACCCGCGCGCGGCACGATGATCGAGAACGCGACCGCCGCGGCGGCGATACCGACCAGCAGCGCAAAGCCGGTATCGAGGTAAGCGCTCGGGTTATAAACAGTCGGATTCGAAATGCTGACGATAAAGCAGAAATAGATACTGAAGCCGAGGCCGAGCACCGCCGTCTTCGCGAACGAATTCACGTAGCTGCCCACCATCACGAAGATCGCTATCGACGCCGCGAGCAACGGAAAGTTATCGAAGCGCGGCAACAGAAAAAAGTTGAATCCGAAGCCCGCCAGCCAGCCGGACAGGCACCCGCCGAAAATCTGCCAGCTCACCACGGCCGGGTTCGGCACGAGCGCAAACAGCGCACTGGTGATCGCCACCGCGACGATCGCGCTGGCGCCGTTCACCCAGCCCGACGCGAGCCACGCCGCCCCGACCGCCAGCACCGCGATCGCCGCGCGCGCGCCGGCCACCAGCGCCGCCGTGCGGTTGGCTGTCGCGCGCGTCCGGCCGATCCGGCTGAGCGCCTGAAACACCGACAGGCTCCACGGCTGCCGGTCCTCGACCCGCGCGTCGACATAAGCGCGGCACAGCAGGCGCAGATCGGCGATCGAAAAGAACAGCGCCGCGCCGGTGGTCGCCGCGAACTGGCGCTGCTGCGGCGCCTGGCCGTCGAGCGATCGAAGCAGACGCTCCAGTTGCGCGGGCAGCGCCTGTTCGAACGCGTCGAGATGGGCCAGCATGGTCTGCACCTGGTCGAGCGCGACCGGTTCCGTCTGGCGCAGATCCGGCACGATGGCGAGCAGGCCGCCGAGCAATTCGTCGACGACCGCCAGCACGCGCGGACCGGCTTCGGCGGCGACTCGGGTCTTCAACTGATGCAGCGCATGAATCCACGCCACGGTGTCGAGAAAGCTCCGGTCGAGATCGAGAAACAGGTGGTTATGCAAACGGATCGACGGATCTTCGAACACCGCGCCGCTGCGCAGCGTTTCCACGCCGGCCCGCTCGCGGATCAGATCGAGAAACAGGTCGAACCCGGCGACGGCGGCCGTGCGTTCAAGCACCGCATGCAACGCATTCAACAGATGCGTGAAGTTGCGCTGGCTCGATGCGTAGAGCGCCGGCGTGACGCGCTGCGGAAACACCGCGGCGCTGATCACGCTCGCGCAGACCACGCCGATCACCACTTCGCTCACGGTGAACACGACGTTGTCGAACACGCCATACGGATTCGACCACGCCGGCATCGCGGTGATCGCCGTACCGTAGCCGGCCAGCACGAAACCATACGACTGAAAATTGCGGTAGTACGACGCGCCGAACACGCACGCGCCGATCCACGCCGCCAACGCGAGAAAGAACAGCAGCGGCTGCTGCGGGAACAACGCGATCAGCACGAGGCCCGCCAGACTGCCGCATACCATGCCCAGTCCGCGATAAAAACCGCGCGCGATGACCATGCCGCTTTGCTGATGCATCATCACGATCACGCACGACACCATCGCCGTGCCCGGCGTGCGCAGTTCCAGGCGCATGCACAAACCCATCGCCAGCGTCGCCGCCATGGCGACCTTGACGATGTGGAGCAGGCGCGGCGCGTCGTCGCTCCAGTACGCTTTCCACTCGTCACGCAGACGCGGCGAGGCCGCGCCTTCGGCATCCGCGGGCGGGGTCATAGGGCAGTCGTCAAGCGCTGGGTGAGCATGGGTGAGTGGCCAGGTGTCCGCGAGATAGCCCGGCGCCGTTCGGCGGCCGCAATCTGCCAAGGCTAGGCTATCCCATCAAAAATGTCCTGAACCGGAGTAAAAACACCTTAATGAATCGGGCCGTAGCGCGCGAAGAAAAAAGCCGTGCCGGTCGTGCGAAGGCATTAGCGAAACGACCGGAATCCAGTATGCTGGCGGTCTTCAAGCCTTCCCGCCGTTCGCCATGAATCTCTCTTTCGAAGTGCTGCAGGTGCTCGACGCCATCGACCGAACCGGCACCTTCGCCAGTGCGGCCGAAACGTTGCACAAGGTGCCGTCGTCGTTGACGTATCTGGTCCAGAAGCTGGAGCTCGATCTCGGCGTCAAGCTGTTCGACCGCAGCGGCAGGCGCGCCATGCTCACGCACGCGGGGCGCGTGGTGGTCGAGGAAGGGCGCCGTCTTCTGCAGGCGGCGGAAGACCTCGAATGCAAGGCCAAGCGCATCCAGCACGGCTGGGAAACCGAACTGCATGTCGCGATCGACGAAATCATTCCGTTCGATCTGCTGTGGGATCACGTCAGCGATTTCTACAAGCTGAAGCTCGATACCCGCCTGCATCTGTCGAAAGAAGTGCTGGGCGGCTCGTGGGACGCGCTGCTCACGCGTCGCGCGGACCTGGTGGTCGGTGCGGCGGGCGACCCGCCGCCGATTCCCAATCTGATGGCGAAGCCGATCGGCTCGTTAAAGCATGTCTTCGTGGTCGCACCGGATCATCCGCTCGCGTCGGTGCCCGGCCCGCTGACGCAAGACATCGTGGCGAAATATCGCGTGGTGGCGATCGGCGACACGTCGCGCAAACTGGCGCCGCGCACCATCGCGATTGCCGACAACCAGGAGGTCATGACGGTCCCCACGCTCGAAGCGAAACTCGCCGCGCAGATCCGCGGTCTCGCGGCCGGCACGATTCCGGAATGCCTCGCCGCCGAGCCGCTGAGCCGGGGTGAACTGGTGCAGAAGGAAGTGATCGGCATGCGGCACACCACGCATTTCTATCTCGCGTGGCGCGGCGACGAAACGGGTAAGGCGCTGCGTTGGTGGGTCGAGCAACTGGACCGGCCGACCCTGATCGACGACGTCGCGCAACAAAGAATGATGCACGGCTGAAGAGGCGGCCTAGTCGCGCTCTACCACGTTGCTTCGAGCGTCTTCGTCGAATGAATCCACGCGGGTGCGGGGAATCCTGGCGGCAGCGGATCTTGAGGCTTGTGAGGCGGTAGCGGCTGAAGCGGCGCCCTGCTCGCCGGCCGCCGCCGACGCGATCAGCAGCACGTTGGTCGCGGCCTTGAAGTCGTCCCAGTCGAGCCCTTCGGTCAGCTTCGCGCACGCGGAACTCAGCAACTGCGCCGCCTCGACGCTGCGGCCTTGCGTGTGCCATAGCGCGCCCAGGCTGGTCGCGGCGCGCAGTTGCAACGAACGGCAGCCTTGCGCGAGCGAATCTTCCAGCGCCGCGATCAAACAGTCTTCCGCATCGCGCGCGACGATCTCCGACGGCGGCGCACCCGCCGGCGCCATCAGCAGCAATTCGCCATGAATGCGCCTGAGTTCGCCGGCATACCAGTGGTCGCCGGTTTCGTCGCAGCGCATCAGCGCGCGCGTCACCGTGGCAACGCCGTCGTCCCGTTGACCCGCGCGGCCAAGCGCGAGACTGTACTGACCGATCAGCATCGCGCGCGGCGCGCCGAATTCGAGCGACTCGAGATGCTCCAGCGCGACACGGAACGCATGCAGACGCTCAGGGCTAACATCGTCCAGCGAGCGCAGGTATTCGCCGAAACAACGGCAACAGGCTTGGGCCACGCTCAACCCCGCATGCGTCGCGACTTCGTGCAGCAGCGCGAGCGCCTGAGCCGCCCGCTCGCGCTTGCCCGATAACAGCGCGAGCGGCACCAGCGCCTCGATCAGCACATAGCATTTGACGATCGCCTGTTGCTGATTGCACGCGTCGACGACGCACGCCTCGGCATGCCGAAGCGCCTGATCGCGCCACCCCTGCAACCACAGCACGCGCGCCAGCGTCGCGCGGCCGACAATGCCTTGATCGACGGAGCGTCCGAGCGGCAGACCATAGCGCAAGCTGTCGCAGCGCAGCAGCATCTGTTCGATCGACGTGCGCGCCTGCTGCTGATCGCCCGCATAGTGCGACGCGATGCCCAGCAGCCGGTACGCGAGCACCGCGTTGCTCGCGTCGCCGGTCTCGGCCGCGCGCGACGCGAAGCGCCTCGCGAACGCCAGCGCATTGCGCGCCGCGCCGGACGACTGGCTCCCATTCCACATGCCCCACAAGGCCCGCGCTTCGAACGCCGCGTCGCCGAGCGCGATCGCCGACGCCAGAATCTCGGACCACAGGCCACGCGTTTCGCGATCCGGTCCATTGACGTAGACCAGCGCCGCGCCGAGCGCCGCCTGCAGTTCCATCCGAACCCGCAGATGGTGGGTCGAGCGCGAGCCGTAGTGCGTTGCCGCGACGGCGTCGAGCGCGCGCCGCGCCCACCTGCAGCATTCGTCGACCAGCGAGAGCTCGTAAAGCAGAAAGACCGTCTTCACGGCCAGTGTCTCGCCGAGCGCTTCATCGCCCTTGGGCGACAGCGCCCAACCGAGCGCCGCGCGCACGTCGTCCAGCAGCGCGCGCATGCGCTGATACCAGGCGTCGGAGAACGCATTCGCCGGGTCCGCGCGACCCTGCGCCTCGCGCTCCAGCAGACTCTGGAAGTAACGCGCGTGCTGCAGCGTGACAGTGCGCCGCTCGCCGTTGTCTTCGAGCTTCTGGATCGCGTAGGCGCGCATGGTCTCCAGCAGCCGGTAGCTGGCGCGGCCGCCTTCCATACGCGTGACCACCAGCGATTTTTCGACCAGCCCCGAGACGGCGGCGATCACGTCGAGCTCGCGCAACGTGTCGTCACCGGCTACCGCGATCGCCGCTTCCATCGTGAAGCTGTTGACGAAGATGCCGAGCCGCCGCAGCGTCGCGCGCTCGGCGTCGTCGAGCAGCGCGTGGCTCCAGTCGAGCGTGGCTTTCAAGGTCTGATGGCGCGGCAACGCCGTGCGATTGCCGCCGGTCAGCATATTGAAGCGATCGTCGAGATGCTCCGCGAGCGTCTCGATGCCGAGTATCGCCGCGCGTGCCGCCGCCAGTTCGATCGCGAGCGGAATGCCGTCGAGACGGCGGCAGACCTCGCCGGTCAGATGAATGCTTCTCTCATCGGAGGAAAAGCGCGTGTCGATCGCGCGGGCACGCGACACGAACAGTTCGACCGCACTGCATTGCAGCACCTCCTGGCTGGGATCGTCCCGCGCCGGCACGTCGAGCGAAGCGACCCAGTACAGATGCTCGTCGGCGACGCGCAGCGGCTCCCGGCTCGTTGCCAGCACACGCAAGGAGGGACTCACATTCAGGAGCGTCTCGGCCAGTTCCGCGGCGGGCCCGAGCACGTGCTCGCAGTTGTCGAGCACGAACAGCATGCGCCGCTCGCCGAGCTCCCTGGTGAGGGTGGCGAGCGTCAGCGGACCCATCGACGGCGCGACGCCGACGCTCGCCGCGAACGCGGCCAGCACGCCGCTCGCGTCGGTGGCGGAAGCCAGCGAGACCAGATAGACGCCATCGGGAAACCGCGTCAGCAGGCCGCGCGCGATCTCGACCGCAAGGCGGGTCTTGCCGATGCCGCCCGATCCGACCAGCGTCACATGGCGGGCCGACGACAAGGCCAGCGCGATGTCTTCGAGCGCTTTGCCGCGGCCGATCAACGGCGAGTAACTGACCGGCAGGTTATGCGGCGCGGCGAGGCCGGAGGTGGCACGCTCGGCCACTTGCTCTTCGTGGTCTGTGTCGTCGGGCGTCTGCGGCGCACGGCTCTGCAGCAAGCGGTAGCCTCGGCCGGACACCGTGCGAATCAGTCCGCGACTTTCGCCGAGCATCTTGCGCAGCGCCGACATATGCACTTGCAGATTGTTTTCTTCGACGATTGCATTCGGCCAGACGGCCTTCAGCATGTCGTTCTTCGACACCAGTTCACCGTTCGCGGCGATCAGCACGGCCAGCATATCGAACGCGCGGCTGCCCAGCCGGACGGGCTTACCGTCGGCCAGCACTTCGCGGCGCTCGAGATCGACCAGAAGCGAACCTATGCGAATCATTACCTGAGTTCCCTGGCGCAACGAATGGAGGAAAAACTGAGGAATGCCCGCTCAGCGTTGCGTCCCCGAAGTCTAGAACATCGCTGGCCATGGATGCGCGAAAAAAACTGAACGTATGATTCAAAAAATTTGTACTAAGCGCGCACTGCGTGACGCGCCGCTTACGCGCTATCTAGCGCGCGCTGCCCGTCATCGCCACCTTCATGGCGGGCAGTTGCTCGACCACCGAGGCGAGAATCATCGCCGCCGCATTGGCAGGAATCGACGCGCGCACTCTCGGCTTGTAGATCATGTCGTCGCGACGGATCACCGCGCCGCTCAACGCGCAGCGTCCCTTGAGTCGGGCGCGGCAACTGATCCACACCTGATCGGCGTAGCGGCAGCGCGTGGCGTCCTGCCACAGCACCGCGATCGACGACTCGGACAAGCGCTCCACCACTTCCACCTGAACGTGCGGCGTCAGCGCATAAGCCGCGCGCCGCGAAGCAGGCCGCAGCAGGAAGGCCTCACCCGCGCCTTCGCCCTCGCCCTCGCCATCGCTCCGGTCGACGCGGCGCAATGCGTGGATCACGTGATTCCATACCGACACACCGGCGTCATCGAAGGCCGCGCCGCTCTGCTCGTACGAAGCCTGGCACGCTGCCTGACGGGCACCGTTCGCTTGCAGCGTGTGCTGCCTGAGCGAGCCCGAAACCGTTTCCGTTTTCATTTGCCGTTCTCTCGAAGTGGTGAAAGACGAACCCGACGCCGCGATCATGGCGCAGGTGCGGCTTCGTAGTTGACTGGTACCCAGTCATACGTCATGCCGTTCCTTCTGATATGCCCCAAGCCCGGAAAGGCGATGTGCGCGGCGCCCACCAGGTAGTGCCGGTCGGCCGCGAGGTTGAGCGCGTAGCGGCGCGAGCGCTGTGCCGAAGCCGCGTCGGTGTCGTACTCGACGGTGGCTGCGGGGTTCTGCAACTGGATCGATGCCACATGAATCACATCGCCCCAGACCAGCAGATCCTTCGCATCGCTGTCGACGAGATACGCCGTGTGACCCGGTGTATGACCCGGCAGCGCGATAGTGTGAATACCCGGTTCGAGATCCGTATTGCCGCTGAAGGTTTTGAAACGCCCGGACGCGACATAAGGCGCGACGGACGCGACCGCCGCATCGAAGAAGGTACTGAGGAAGCTCGGCGCGGTCAGTTTGTTAGCCGGATTCAGCCAATAGTCCGCTTCGGCCTGGCTGACCCGCACCACCGCATTCGGAAACACCATCGCGCCGTTGGCGATGATGCCGCCCACGTGGTCCTTATGCAGATGCGTCAGCAGCACTTCGTCGACCTGCGCGGGTTGATAGCCCGCGGCGCGCAGATTGGCCAGCATATGTCCGCAGCAATCGCCGTACAGCACGCCCGCGCCGGTATCGATCAGTATCAGCTTCGAGCCGGTGTTGATCAGAAACGCGTTGATCGAACCTTGCACCGGCGCATGCAGAAAATCGCGTTCGAGATCGCGGGCAATTTCAGCTTTCGGTACACCTTCGACGACCGTGTCGATCGGAAACGGATGCGTGCCGTCGAGCAACGCGGTCACTTCGAATTGCCCGACCATGATCCGGTAAAAGCCCGGGCCCTGGGTTCGGACCTGCGGCGCGGCGGCCGACGCGGCAAGCGGCCACGCGCTCACGATCATGCTCAATATCACGAGGCACCAGGCTGTTGCCTGCGTGGACCACGCGTGCCGGATCTGCTTCTTCATTACGTTCCTGTGGGTTGTCTCAACGGTGAAAAAAGCATACGACGACGCGTCCGTAACCGTTGCTAATTTTTATTAATTGTCCTGAGCCAGCGGGGTTTTCAGCCTGTTAATGCCAAAATTAAACCCTGTCCTACGCGCTAAAGTCCGCATTAGCGCAAGGCCGATGAAAACCCTTTCTGCTTCGGCTGAAGCATCACTTCGATCCGTAGCGCAACCCCTATGAAAATTGCTATTGCCGGTGGTTCGATCGCGGGCCTCGCCTGCGCGTTGACGCTGACCTGCAAGGGTCACGACGTCCACGTCTATGAACGTTCAGCGGCGCCGCTGCGCGGTCGCGGCGGCGGCGTCGTGGTGTTGCGGCAGATGTTCCACTTTCTCGAACAGCACGGCTATCCGGTGCGCGGCATGCTGTCGGTGCCCGCGCACCGGCGCCGCTGGCTCGATGCCGAGGGCAGCGTGATTCGCGACGAACCCGAGTTGCTGCCGTTCTCGTCGTGGGACGCTGTTTACCGGTCGTTGTGCAGCATGCTGCCGTCCGGCGCGATGCATTACGGGCACACGGTCGCCAGCCTCGCGCAAGACGCGGAGGGCGTGACGATCCACTTCGACGAGCACGCCGAGCCACTTCGCGTGGACCTCCTGATCGCCGCCGACGGCACCGGCTCGCGGCTTCGCGCCATGCTGTTTCCCGCTAGCGCGTCGTCTTATGCGGGTTATATCGCGTGGCGCGGCGTGGTGGAGGAAAGTGCGTTCGAACGCGCCGATATCGCGGAGCTGATCGAGAACATGACGCTGTTACGCGCGGACGGCGCGCTGTTCATGACGTTTCTGATTCCCGCGCTCGACGGCTCGCTCGAAACGGGCAAGCGCCGCTTCAACTGGCTCTGGTACCGGAACGAAACCGACGCGGCCACGCTCGCCTCGTTTCTGACGGACCGCGAAGGCCGGCATCACCATGCGTCGATCGCGCCCGGCGAACTGTCGGCGCACTCGCTCGCGCACCTGCAACACGCGGCCGCCGCGCATCTGCCGCCTGCGCTGTCGCAACTGGTGGCTGCCACCGGTGCGCCGTTCCTGCAAGCCATCGCCGATGTACTGAGTCCGTCGTTCGCTCAAGGGCGTGTCGCGCTGGTCGGCGACGCCGCCTGCACGCTGCGGCCGCATACGGGTTCGGGCACCTCGAAAGCCGCCGACGACGCCGTCAGCCTCGCGCAAGCACTGGACACCTCCACGGCGACACCGGACGTGGTCCGAGCGCTCGCCGACTGGGCCACGGCGCGACGCGCGGCGGTCGAACCGCTGCGTCTCAAAGGACCACGGCTGGCTGAGTCGTTCGGTCTTGGGTCGCCGTCATAACGCGGCAAAACGCAACGGCGCGGATATCCGCTCATGGCGAAGGCCGGTGGCTTTAAATCGAACACCAGCGGCACTGCGCAGACCATTGCGCGCTGTTAGAAAGCCGATTAAAGACTTATTGAATCGCACACAGGAAGCTCAACAAAAAAATTAATATTTAACATTTGTCGTTTTCCGAGATAATCGCGCCACCACGCCGACTTTCACCCTCCATGATTTTGGCCAGACGCAGCGGGCCAAAAACCTGCCGCGCGACGAACAGAGGTGACGGATCATGCTCAACGACGCAAACATTTTTACCACCGCGGCATCCCGGCAAAAAGACTCGCTCGGATGTGTTTCTAATCAACTGCATAAAGACCTCGAACTGCACACCGGCGAGTTCACGTTTTATCGTAAATGCCGCCGCGAGCAGAACACCAGCGAAGTCGCTACGCCACCGTCGGACCGCGGCTTCCTGATCGGCGTTTCGCTGGCGGCCGGTCACCGTCGACGAATCATGTCCGGCAACCGTTCGACCCTGCACGACTTCGAGAAGGACTCGGTCTACGTTCGCAATTTCGAAGACGACTACCGGGCCGACCTGCACGGCGCATTCGACTTCGTGCTCGTCGAGCTATCGCACGCATTCGTCACGAACACCTGCTATGAGCGCGGCGGTTCGGCGATCACCGGCTTCTCGTCGCTGCTGGGCAAGAAGGACCCGATCTTCGGTCACCTGGCGCAGGTGCTCGCGCTGACGCTGGACAGCCGTAGCGAGGCCAGTCCGCTGTTTGTCGAGCAACTGGGTGTCGCGCTCGGCACGCATCTGATCGACCGCTATGGCAAGGTCGCAAGCGAGTCGGACAAGAAAAGCCGGCGCCTCTCGAGCCTGCAGGAAACCCGCGCGAAAGACATGCTGCTCGCGAGGACGCAGGGCAGTATCTCGCTCGAAGAAATCGCCAGCGCGTGCAATCTGTCGCGCAGTTACTTCATCCGCGCGTTTCGCGAGACCACGGACCGCACGCCGCACCAGTGGCTGGTGGAGCGGCGCATCGATCGCGCACGCGATCTGCTGAAGCATTCCGACGCACCGTTGTCGGAGATCGCGATTGCTTGCGGCTTCGCCGATCAGAGCCACTTCACCCGCACTTTCTCGCAACTGGTCGGCGCGCCGCCCGGCACCTGGCGCCGCGAGACCCGCAAGTAAAGTAAAGCGCGCCGGCCCTCGGCGCGCTTCGATCGACCGGCTTCAAACAGCCCCGTTTTAATCAGACGATAACCCGCCCGATCGCGGCGACGACTTTCTTACAAAGCATCGTACTTACATGCAAGACGCAAGGGTTTGGCTCAGGTAACTTCGAGCCTGCCAAACTCAGCCGCCCAGCCCGTCCAGTCCCGCCGGCACACCGTCGTGTTTCCCATGCACGTCCCCTATTCCTGAACCTGAAGAACATCATGATCGAAATAGGCAGCTTCCAGATCGATCTGGGCATGCGCACTTTGCGGAAGAACGGCGAGGTGGTGCATGTCGGGTCGCGCGCTTTCGACATTCTCGCGGTCGTCGCCTCCGCCGGCGGACGCCTCGTCACGAAAGACGAGTTGATGGACACCGTCTGGCCGAACACGGTCGTCGAAGAAAACAACGTTCAGGTCCACCTGTCGGCGCTGCGCAAAATCCTCGGCGCGGACCGCGATCTGATTCTCACGGTGCCTGGCCGCGGCTACCAGCTTCTGCAGCGACGCAAGAACGCGAGCGCCGCTCAGTTCGCCGCGCCGGTGAGCCACGCTCGCAGTCTGCCGCCGTCCAAGGCCGGATTGCAGGGACGTGACAACGCCGTCCGGCAGATTCGCGCGATGCTGTCGCAAACGCCTGTGTTGACCCTCGTCGGCGCGGGCGGCATTGGCAAGACGAGTCTCGCGATCGAAGCGGCTCGCCACACCGCGGACGACTTCAAAGAGCCGGTGAGCTTCGTCGAACTGGCTACGTTGAGCACCGAGTCCGACGTGCTCCGCGCCATCGCCGACACCTGCGGGCTCGACCTGCCCGAGCTGCCCACCGTGGCGCAGTTGGTCGCGGCGTTCGGCCAGCAACTCAGGCTGCTGGTACTCGACAACGCGGAGCATGTGATCGGCGCCATCGCGACGATCGTCGATGCGATCGTGGCCGGCAACGACCAGCTGCGGGTGCTGGTCACGAGCCGCGAACCGCTGCGCATTCTGCCCGAGGCGATCTTCCGGGTCGATCCGCTCGACGTGCCGTTACCGCAGGCGGGCGCGGCCGAAATTCTGCGCTGTTCGGCGGTGAAGCTGTTCCTGCAGCGCGCCAATTCGCTGCAAGGCGCCATTGGCGCGGACCCGGAGGAATTGCGCCTGGTCGGCGAGATCTGCCGGCGGCTGGACGGCATTCCGCTCGCGATCGAACTCGCCGCCGCGCGCGTCGTCGCGCTGGGCGTGGAAGGCGTGTACCGCCGGCTGGACGATCGCATGGCGATTCTGGCGGGCGGCTACCGCACCGCGCTGCCGCGTCATCAAACCTTGCGCGCAACGTTCGACTGGAGCTTCGCGATACTCGATACCGACACGCGGACGCTGTTCCGCCGTCTGGCGATCTTCGGCGGCAGCTTCACGTTCGAAGCGATGTGCGCGGTCACGTGCGACTCGGAGCATTCGGTCGCGAACGCGATCAGCGCGATCACGGAGCTGGTGGCGAAATCGCTCGTGAACGTCGAATTCGACGGACCGGTCGCGAAGTACCGCCTGTCCGAATCGACCCGCGCGTATGCATTGGAGAAGCTGGTCGCCGAAGGCGAGTTGCAGATCATCACGTCGCGCAATGCCCGCTATCTCTCCAGTTACTTCCAGGCACAAACGGACGAGAGCCAGCGCCACCACGCCACCAATCCGCAAGAGCGCCAGCAGACGCTCGAAGACGCACGCGTTGCCTGTGACTGGGCCTTTTCGCCCAACGGCGATGCGCGCGTCGGCGTCGAACTGGCGTCGAACCTGGTGGGTGCGTTGCTCGATGCGGGCCTGATCGAAGAATGCTGCACCCGCGCCACGCAGGCGGTGGACGCGCTCGACGCGCTACCCGCCGGCACCGTCGATACCGCCAGCGACATGCGCGTGCGCGCGGCGCTGGCTTCGGCGTTGCCGTATGTGTGCGGACCGGTGTCCAAAGCGGCGCAACTCTGGCGCGACGTGCTCGCGCGCACGGCCGCGACCGGCGACCAGGCGTTCCAGGCGCACGCGCTATGGGGCTTGTGGAACACGATGCTGTCGCTGGGCAACATCAATGAATCGATCAACGTGGCGAAGCAGTTCCAGCAACTGGCTGTCCAGCACGGCACGCCGTGGCAGAAGATTCTCGCCGACCAGATCGGCGCCATTTCGCAGCACTGTCACGGTCGGCATGCACTGGCCAAGGCAGGACTGGAGAACGTCGCTCAACGCATCGTGCAGATGCGGCGCGACGCACAGAGCGCCGGCTGTTTCGCGGTCGATCCCGCGGTGTACTGCAACGGCACGCTCGGCCGGATCGCGTGGCTGCAGGGCGACCCCGACGCGGCCACGGCGCTGATCGATACCGTCGTCGACACGATCCGTCCGGACACGCTCGAACCGTCGCTCACGCACGTGCTGGGCGCAACGGTCATTCCGTTCGCACTGATGTCCGGCGATCTGGCTCGCGGCTCGCGCTATATCGACATCATGCGATCGCAGGCGGCGCTGCACGGCTTCACGAACTGGCTGGACTATTGCGACTGCCTGGCCGCCTGCCACGACATTCTCGAAGGACGCGCCGGACAGGCGCTAGCGGTGCTCGACACGCGGCTCGACGCGTTGATGTCGCGCGGTTTCCGGCGCCTGATCACGCCATTTATCGTGGCGTACGCCGAGGCGCTGATCGAACAGGGGCGCATACCGGAAGCCACCACGCGGCTCAACGACGCGCGCGACTTTTGCCGCAGCAACGGCGAACTGTTTTTCCTGCCGGAAGTCTGGCGGGCATTCGGTCTGGCGGCTCAAGCCGAAGCGGCGCAGCACGCGAAAGCGAGCGAGGCTTATGAAGTGAAAATCGCGTCCGCATCCGCGTGCTTTTCGGAGGCGCGGCAGCTTGCCCGCGAGCAGGGCGCGAAGATGTGGGAATTGCGGGCGTCGACGGCCATGGCGCGTTTGCTCGACGCACAAGACCGCACGGAAGAAGCCATCGGTTTGCTGGCGCCGCTCGTGGCCGAGCTGCAACGCGCCGCCGGTACGTCCGATGCGAAGGCGGCGCAGGCCTTGCTCGGCAAGCTGTACAAACGCAGCGGCAAGAGCGACGCCAAGACCAGGAACGACGTGAAGGCCACCTCGAAGGGCGCGGTAAAAACCGTCCGCCAAGGCGCCGGCAAGAGCGGCGAAAAAGCCGCCTCGCGACGTCGACCGGCGGAGAATACCCCGCCGGCCTACTCCGCTACGACTGAATGAACTCCAGCAGGTCCGCATTCACGCGGTCCGCGTGCGTCACGCACAAGCCGTGCGAGGCGCCTTCGTAAATCTTCAGCCGCGCCTGCGGCATGAGCTTCGCCGTCGGCAGGCCGGAGATGCCGAGCGGCACCATCTGATCATCGTCGCCTTGCAGCACCAGCGCCGGCACGGTGACGCGCCGAAGGTCTTCGGTGAAATCGGTTTCCGAGAATGCCTTGATGCAGTCGTACACCGCCTTGATCGAGGTCTGCATGCCGTCGCGCCAGAAGGCGTCGAGCGTGCCTTGCGACACCTTCGCGTCCGGCCGGTTCGCACCGAACAGCGGCGCCGCGACGTCCTTCAGAAATTGCGCACGGTCGGCGCGCACGCCCGCGCGCATGCCGTCGAATACCGCCATCGGCAAACCGTCGGGATTCGCCGGTGTTTGCAACATGAGCGGCGGCACCGCCGCGAGCAACACCGCTTTCGCCACCCGCTTCGTGCCGTGGCGCGCGATGTAACGCACCACCTCGCCGCCCCCGGCCGAATGGCCGACCAGCATCGCGTCCTTCAGATCGAGCGAGTCGAGCAGCCCCGCGAGATCGTCCGCGTAAGTGTCCATGTCGTGGCCCTGCCACGGTTGCGACGAACGCCCGTGACCGCGCCGGTCATGCGCAATCACACGGTAGCCGCGCTCGGCGAAGAACATCATCTGCGCGTCCCAAGCGTCCGCGTTGAGCGGCCAGGCGTGGGAAAACACGATCGGCTGGCCCGCGCCCCAATCCTTGTAATAGATCGACGTGCCGTCCGTGGTGGTGAAGTAAGACATGATTCGTGCTCCGTGTGATGTGATAAAGCGGTCCGCGCGGTTGCGCCGGCGCTTAGGTCAGTGCCTGGGCCGGCGCTCGCGCACGACTTGTTTCGGGAGTCCGCAATAAGGCAAGCAAACAGGTCCTGCGCGCGAACCGCGGCGCTATGCGGCGACCGCAGCCGTCCGGCTCAGATACGCGTGAATCTGACTCACCACCGCCGCGCCGTCGCCCACGGCGGCGGCCACGCGTTTGGCCGATTCCGAGCGCACGTCGCCGACCGCGAACATGCCCGGCACGCTGGTTTCGAGTGGATAGCGCGCGTTCGCTTCCGGCGAGAGTCCGTGCTGTTCGCTGCGAGCGAATCCGGTGACGACGAAGCCGCGGTTATCGAGTTCGACACCGCTCGCGCCGAGCCAGTCGGTCTTCGGGTCCGCGCCGATAAACAGAAACAGATGCCGTGTTTCGATGGTCTCGTCGATCGTTGCGTCGCTCTGCTCGTCCTCGCGACGAATCCGCAAATGCGTCAGGCCGGCTTCATCGCCGTCGAGTCCTTGCAGCACGCAACGCGGGCACAGCGTCACATTGGGCAGCGAGCCGATTCGGTCGATCAGATATCGCGACATGCTCGAGCACAGGTCCTCGCCGCGAATCAGCACGCGAATGCTGCGCGCGAAGTTGGCGAGAAACACCACCGCCTGGCCGGCCGAATTGCCGCCGCCCATCAGCACGATGTCCTGCCCCTTCACCAGCTTCGCTTCGATCGTCGATGCCCAGTAGTAGGTGCCGCGTCCTTCGAAGTTTTCGAAGCCCGGCACCGACGGCTTGCGGTACGCCGCGCCGCTCGCCACCACGACCGTGCGGGCGCTGATGCGCTGCCCGTCGAACAGCGACAGCACGAACAAACCGTCCTGCCGCTCCACGCACAGGACCTTGCCGGGAATCGCCAGATGCGCGCCGAACTTCAGCGCCTGCTGGAACGCGCGCGCGGCGAGCGCCTGACCGGAGATGCCAGTCGGAAAACCCAGGTAGTTTTCGATCCGCGAACTGGCGCCCGCCTGGCCGCCCGGCGCGCGTTGATCAAACACCGCGACCGACAGACCCTCGGTCGCCGCATAGACCGACGCGGCGAGTCCCGCTGGTCCCGCGCCGACAATCGCGACGTCGTACACATGCGAAGGCTCGAAGGTCGGCACCAGCCCGAGACATGACGCGAGCTGCGCCTCGTCCGGCGCGCGCAGCACCGAACCGTTCGGGCAGAACACCAGCGGAAAATCGCCGGGGCCCGTCGTCATGCCGCCCAGCAGCGTGATCGCTTCGGGATCGCTGCGTGCGTCGATCACCATCGCCGGATACGCATTGCGGCGCAGAAAGCCTTGCAGTCTGACGAGACGCGCATCGTCGCCATTGCCGACGATAATCGGCCCGAGCCCCTGCTCGATCAACCCGAGCCGCCGCAGGATCAGCGCACGCATGATGTGCTCGCCGAGTTGCGCGTCGGCGACGATCAACGCACGCAGCCGCTCCGGCTCGATCACGAGCGTCTCGACCTCCGTCAACGCAATGCCGTCGATCAATGCCGGCTTGCCGGACAACTGCGCCATCTCCGCCATGAAATGGCCGTCGTCATGTTCGGTGACGAGCGTCGCGCGGCCGAAACTGTCGCGCGACTCGATCCGCACGCGCCCATGCAACAGCACGAACAGGCCGAGCGCCACGCGTCCGGTTTCGAAGATGAACTCGCCCGCCTTGAACGACATCGGCCGGGCGAAGCGCCGCAGACTCTGAATCTCCGCCGCCGACAGGCGCGGGAACATCTGATGCTGCCGGTATTCCAGCGAGGAAAACGGAAACTCGAGTTCCGACGACGCGGCGACTGCCGCTGCGTCGGCGGCGGCGGCGGAAAAATCCGGGGTGCTCATGACATGACCTCTTCTAGCGCGTCATCGTGACGACGGAATGCAAACCCTGCGGCTCTCTACCAGCCGAACTTGAATTCGGCGCCGATATAGTCGGCATTGCGCGCGCCCAGATCGCGCAGCGACGGTCCCACCTGGAAATGCACCGCTTCCACGGCCGCGGTGAGATTGGCGGCGACCGCATAGTCGGCGCGCAACTGCGTATAGAAACCGGTCCAGCCAGTACCGTGACCCGCCGTGCCCGGCACGACCGCCGAGCCTTGCTGATAGACGGCGTCGGCGGTGGTCTCGCGCCATTGCAGACCCACGCCCGCGAGCAGCGTCAGCTTGCTGTTCGGCTTGAGCGTCAGCGTCGGCTTCACGTGAATCAGGTTCGCGTAACCGGTGTAGCCGGCCAGCGCGAAGTAATAGCCGTTCGGAAACAGCGGATTGAACGTGCCGATGCGGCCGTCGCCCGGATGGTTGTCGCCCGAGGCGGCATCCACCTGCACGCCGAGACGCGGCGTCCACGGCGCGGAGGCCAGCGTGTAACCCGCCAGCGATCCGACCGCCCACGCGCCGATCGTTTTATTGCCCACGTGCCCCGACTGATACATGCCTTCGACGTCCCAGTCGATATGCCCGAGCGTGCCGGCATAACGCGCGTCGAACACGTCGCGATGCTCGTTGCCGGTGGCATCGAGAAAGCGCGCGTTGTTACGGTTGTAGCGCGAGTAATACGCGGATACGTCGCCGGGTCCGACGCCTTTGCGCTCCACCCGCACACCGCTGAACGTCAGGTCGCGGTTGGACACGTCGTCGAAATCCGAGTTGTCGCGATACTGCACCGGCTGCGACGCGTACGCGATCCAGCGCCATGGGCCGGTCTCATAGTCGGCCCAGACGGCGTCGAACGCCTGACGCACGTTCGGGCCGTCGCGCACGGAAATGAATCGCTGCAAGTCGAACGCCATTTCCTGGCGGCCGACGCGGAACTTGAACGTGCCCGGCCCGAGCGGTTCCGTAATCGCGACGAACGCCTGCCGCAAGTCGAGCGGATTCTTGTCGACCGGCGTGACGTTGTCCTTGCCGTAGGGCTGCGCGCTTTCGAACTGCGTGAATATCTGCACATGCGGGCCGAGGTGCACGTCGGCGTGCACTTCGAGTCGCTGCAGCAGATAGGTATCGTCGTGTCCGCTGCCCAGGCCGAAGAGCGGCGCGTCGTTCATCTCGACCCGCTCGCGCCACACCATGCCGAGCGAAATATAGGCGTCGGGGTTCCCAAACAACGGAATGTACTTGAGCAAATCGAACGGCTTTTTCGGCACGCACGGATTCGCCAGCACCGACCAGTTTTCCTGCCAGCGGTTGAACATGATCACGGGACGCGCGCACGACGCAGCCGGCGTGGTGGCGGCCACCACGGTGTCGCTGCCCGCCGCGGTATCGTCCGCGCTGCCTAGCGCGGTATTCACCGCGGCCGCGGCCGGCAGCGCCGCCGCCAGCCCCGTGCCCAGCAGCAACGCACGAACCGCGCGCAACGCGCTGTCGCGCCGCCCCCGGCGCTCAGCGCGCGTCGACGCCGATCGGTTCACGACGACGGCTTCATTGACCATCGTGCACTTCGGCAATGTATCCGCCCGGGAATTCGAGCATCGCGGTCTTGTGCGAGCCGCTGGTGTACGCCGGATAGAGCACCTTCGCACCGGCCGCTTGCGCACGTTCGAGCGTTTGCGCAACGTCGGCGACCGCGTAGCCGGTGGTCTCACGTCCGAACGGGAACGGCAGCTTGCCGTCCGTCACGAACACGACCATGCGGCCGAAACCCGAACTGATCTGAATCTCGCGCACCGTCTCGCCCGGACGGCCGATCACGCCGGCATCCGCGCGCGGATTGTCCGACACCACCTTGCCGTGCGAGAAGTGCAGCCAGCGGCGCACGAAGTTATTCGCTTCGTAACGCGACACGTACACGCGGTTATCCGGCACGCTCTGAAGCGGCGCATAGTTCGGCGCCTTGGTGTGCCAGTAAAGCTGCATCGTCAGACCGCCCGGCCATTGAATGATCGCGTCCTTGCCGATCGGGTCGTCGAACGAATCGACCAGCACATCCGCGCCGGCCGCGCGCGCGGCTTTCACGGCCTGATCGATGTCGGTGACGAGGTAACCGGTGCGCTCATTGCCGAACGGATACGGCACCGGCGTTTCGAAGCCGAACACCGACAGCATGCCGACCGGCGTCTGCACGTATTGCGACGCGGTCTTGCTCGGCGTCGGCGTGACCGTGAACACGGCGCGCGGCGACGCCTTGCCGCCGAACGTCGTGATGAAGCTGGTGACGAACGCGTCGAGGTCGGCGTCGGCCACGTACACGTGGGTCGTGTCGTACTGCGCCCCGACCGACACGTCGGGGTGCTTCACCAGCGCCGTCTTGGCGCCCGGCACTTCCGCCGGGCCGGCATCGGCGAAGGCGGACGAAACGGGCGCGAAGCCGATCAGCAGCGCGGCGGACAGCAGCGCGAGAGGACGAAACCGATGCAGCGATTTGAACATTTGGATTACCCGATTGTGTTAGCAACGATTGAACGACCAGCCTCGGCACCGCGAGGCCGTATGGGTTGATCTGCGGAGAGCGGCGCGTCCGGCGCCGTGGCGCGAATCATGTCGCGGCCCGCCTCTTCCAGGCCAGAAACAGCAGCACGGCCACGGGCAATGCCACGGCGACGAACGACACCTGCACAAAAGCCAGCGCGCCGGCCATTGCCCCGACGGCGAAACCGCCCATGGCGGCGAGCGTCGACTTGAGCCGTCCGCTCACCTTCTGCCCGTGATCGCCTTGCGTACCGCGATGAATCAGTTCGACCACATCCAGCACCACCTGCGTGACGTTGCCGGTCATCACCGTATTCGGCAGGCCGGTCACCTGCAGCAGCCGGCCGCGCGCGTTCTGCACGCCCATGGCCATGGTGCCCAGCACGCCGCAAATCAACACCATGGCGGCGCTCACATCCGTGATCGGCGTCGCCAGCATGCCGGTCACGAGAAACGACGTCAGCAGCGCGGCCTGCAGCAGATACAACGCGCTTGCCGCCTGCGCCGCGTGGTGGCGCTCCAGAAACTTGAAAATCACACTGCTCATGGCAATGCCCGCGATGAACGACGGAAACGCCAGCAGCTTCAGCAGCACGCCTTGGCCCACACCGGCCACTTCCGCGCCGATCAGCACGAAGTTGCCGGTCACATGCGCGGTGAACAGGCCGAACAGCGCGATGAAGCCGAGCGTGTCGACGTAGCCCGCAATCAGCGCGAGGATCGTGTCTTCGTGCTGGTTCACCCGCGCCGCTCCGTTTTGTGCGAGCAGTCCACGCGTGCCATCAGCCGCCGTCCTTCGGCGCGCCCGGCGTGACTGCCTTTTGCACCGCGCCGCCGTTCGCCTGCGCGACTTGCACCGGTTGCGGCTGGGTCTGACTCTGCGTTTGTTCCTGCGCGAAGAACTGCGCCTTGACGACCGGTATCGCGTGCTCGCCCAGCACCATGCCGAGCAGCCCAGCAAGCGCGATCAGCGGCGGCGCCGGCGACTGCACTTTCAATAGCCAGTACAGCAATCCGACGCCGAAACCGACGCCCAGTGAAATGAGGTAGCCCATGCTTTGTTTCCTTTCCAGAATCCACTTCAATTTCAATTCGACCAGTCCGAACCCAGCACCAGTCCACAAAAATTCAGCCGGCGATAGTTCGGATCCCACCGGTCCAGCACGTCGGCATTCACGGTCCCGTACGTCGTCGCGGGACGATGCTCCATGCCGCGCGCGTACGCTTCGATCAGCTTCTTCTTGAAGCCGGATTCGCGCGGATACGCCTGCACGATTTCGTCGCGCTGCTGCGCGGTGAATTCGTCGTAATGCTCGCCGCGCACGTCCATCTGCACACCGGCGCTGATCATCGCCACCAGCGGCGACATGTACTGCGGAATGCCCGGCGTGGTATGCAAGGCAATCGCCGTCCAGACTTCCTTGATGTCGCTATCGGCCACGGCGTACTGCTGCAGAAACTCACGCGCGGCGTTCGCGCCGTCCACTTCGAAACGATGCAGCGAGTTTCGATACTTCAGATTCAGCCCGGCGTTGTGAAACAGCGCGCCAACGTAGAGCAGTTCGGCGTCGAACGTCAGGTTGTCGCGGTGTCCCGCCAACGCCCCGAACAGAAACGTGCGCTGCGCGTGATGGAACATCAACTCGGATTCCACGCTGCGCATCAAATCGCTTGCCGCCTGAGCCACTACGCCATCGGGAATGTCCACGCCGGCAATGGTTTTCTTCATCTCAAGTCTCCGTATGGGACGTCCCCGCCGTGGCGCGCTCCGGCGCTGACGGGGCGGCCTCGCCGCCAAGCCAGGCGGGACGAAACGAGGTCAGGTCCACTCCATTGCAGCGTAACGAGTTAACCCCATTAAGACTTTGGCACTTTCTTAAAAAGACTTAATCGACGCGACCGTTATGCCGAACCGATCAAAGCCGCGCACGTCGGGCGTGACCGTCACAGCGTCAACTCGTGGAAGCGCCGCACGCCGTCGCGAATCCATTGCAGCAAGCCACCGGGGTTGTCCTCCACGCCGTGCGGCGGCGCCAGCAACAATTCTTCAGTGGCGTGGTGTTCCGACAGCAGACGGCACATCTCCTTCGCTACATCGGGGCGCCGCTCGAGCACCGGCGTCAACGCGGTCTTATCGAGCCGGAACACGATGGCGCGGGTTGTGGCGCGCACGATCACCGCCGTCCTGACGCCCGCCAGAATGCCCGACTGGCCGATCGAATCGCCGGGCGCGAGGCGCCGCAACTCGACCTCGCCGCCGTCTTTCGAGACGACCGCCTTGGCCACCCCTTGCGCGAGAATGTGCAGTTCGTGGCCGCTCTCGTCCGCGGCCGTGTAAATGGTTTCGCCGACATCGAATTCGTGCCGGGTGAGCTTCGCGGCAAGTTCGTTCAGTTCGTTGTCTTCGAGCGTGCGGAAGATCAGCACGTTGCGCAGCAGGCGCTGCTTCTCGGTGATGCCGGCGGGCGCCGGCTCGGGCACCGACAGCGGCTGCAACAGCACGCCGCGCGACGCCAGATGCCGGTGCGCGAGATCGAACAGGTCGTTGCGCACCTCGATTTTTCTGTCGAGCTCAGCGACGTAGCAGACGATCTCGTACTCGATCGCGTCGTTGGTTGCGCGCCGCACGCTGACAACCGGTTTGGGATCGTCCAGCACGCCTTCGGCGCTCTGCGCGGCGTTCGACAGCGCCGCCAGCACGAGCGCCGGCCGGATCGACGGTTTGATCGGCAGCACGACGCTGATGCCATGCGTATGCGACGGCTGATTCGCGTTGACGATGTTGGTGCGCGCCGCCACGCTGTTCGGGATCACGACGATATTGCCCTGGCCGTTCAGCAGGCTGGTAGCGCGCCAGTTGCTCTCGATCACCTTGCCTTCCACCTCGCCGATGGTGACCCAGTCGCCAATCCGAAACGGCTCGGTGGCGTTCAGCACGACACCGGAAAACACGTCGTTCAGCGTGCTCTGAATCGCCAGCCCGAGCACCACGGCTAACGCGCCGGAAGTAGCGAGCAGCCCGCGCACCGGCAGTTGCAACACGAAGGCGATCGCGCCGACCGCGGCGGCCAGAAACAGCAGCGCGCCGAACACGTCCTGAAACAGCCGTTCCTTGTGCCACGTTTCGGGCAGCACGGTGCGATCCAGCACGATGGTCAGCAGCCGCGCACCCTGTAGCCACCAGACCACTTCCAGCACTTGCGCGAGCAGATGACGCAGCGGTTGATCGGGCCACGGCGCCGCACGCAGCGGATTCATGCCCGAACTGAACAGCACGTAAGTAGACAGAGCGAACAGGAGCGCCCGGAAAGCGAGGCGCGCCTGATCGCTCGTGCGGATCATGAACCGCCACGCGAGAAAATCGAGCACCAGAATGCCGAGGCCGAACAACACGCCATCAGTCAGAGTCGGCATACAGCTCCTCGCTCGCGGGGTGGATTGAACCGGTAACGCTCAGAAAGCGAAGCAGCTACATCCCAGCGCGCCCCAGAAGCCGTTCGAATCGCTGACCGGCACGTTCTTGCGCCACGCCCAGCCGTGCGCGTGAGCATGCACGCCGCACAGATTCACGCAGCCGTCCACGCAGGCCACCGCGGTGGGTTTGTAGCGGCTGTAGCCACCGAACTCCGCGACCGGCGACCACGACGGGCTGACCGGCAGCGCGGGCGGGGCGAGCGGCGCGAATTCGTCGTCGGCGTAGACGACCTTGCCGCCCACCACCGTCATGACCGATTCGAGGAACTTGATGCGGCTCTCGTCGACGCTGAAGTAGTCCTCGCTGAGCACCGCGAAATCGGCGAATTGGCCCGGCACCAGCGCGCCCTTCTTGTCGTCTTCGTTCGAGAACCACGCGCTGCCCACCGTGTAGCGACGCAGGGCTTCCATGCGGTCGAGCCGGTTCTCGGCCGAATACATCTGCGTGCCGCCCACCGTCTTGCCCGACACCATCCAGTACAGCGAGACGAACGGGTTGAAGCTGGCGACGCGTGTCGCGTCCGTACCCGCGCCGACCGGCAGGCCGGCGTCCAGCATGTGGCGGATCGGCGGCGTGCGCTTGACGGCCTCTTCACCGTATTGCTGGATGAAGTACTCGCCCTGGAAGGCCATACGATGCTGGATCGCAATACCGCCGCCGAGCGCGCGGACGCGCTCGATATTCTGTTGCGTGATCGTTTCGCAATGGTCGAAGAACCAGCGCAATCCGTTGAACGGAATGTCGGCGTTGACGCGTTCGAACACGTTCAGGAAACGCTCGATCGACTCGTTATATGTGGCGTGCAGACGGAACGGCCAGCGGTTCGCCACCAGCAGGCGCACCACCGCTTCGAGTTCCACTTCGAGCGTGTCCGGCAGATCGGGGCGCGGTTCGAGAAAGTCTTCGAAGTCCGCCGCCGAGAACACCAACATTTCGCCGGCGCCGTTCACGCGTAAAAAATCGTCGCCGTCGCCGGGCTTGGTCACTTTCACCCACTTCGCGAAATCTTCGATTTCCTTTTTGGCGTTCTGCGTGAACAGGTTGTAGGCGATCCGCACGGTCAGTTCATTGTGCTTCGCCAGGTCCATGATCACGGCGTAATCGTCCGGGTAGGCCTGGAAGCCGCCGCCCGCGTCGATCGCGCTGGTCACGCCGAGACGGTTCAACTCGCGCATGAAGTGCCGCGTGGAATTGCGCTGATCTTCCGGCGGCAGCTTCGGACCCTTCGCGAGCGTCGCGTACAGGAGCCCGGCGTTCGGCCGTGCGATCAGCATGCCGGTCGGATTGCCGCGCTTGTCGCGCTGAATCTCGCCGCCCGGCGGATTCGGCGTGTCTTTCGTATAGCCGACCGCGCGCAACGCGGCAGCATTCAGCAACGCGCTGTCGTACAGATGCAGGATGAACACCGGCGTATCCGGTGCGATGGCATTGATTTCTTCGAGCGTCGGGCCACGGCGTTCAGCGAACTGGAATTCGTTCCAGCCGCCCACCACGCGCACCCATTGCGGCGCCGGCGTGCGGGCCACCTGCTTGCGCAACATGTCGAGCGCGTCCGCGAGCGACGGCACGCCGTCCCAGCGCAGTTCAAGGTTGAAGTTCAGGCCGCCGCGAATAATGTGCAGATGCGAGTCGTTCAAACCGGGAATGACGGTGCGCCCCTGGAGGTCGACATGCCGCGTCTTGTCGTTGACATGCCGCATCACGGCGTCGCGGGAACCCGCGGCGACCACGCGGCCATCGGCGACGGCGATCGAATCGGCGAACGAACGCTTGTCGTCCTGCGTGGCGATCTTGCCGTTGAAGAAGACGACGTCGGCCGGCGTCGGCGCGGAAGTACTGGAAGTCATGGCGATCCTCATAGGGAGCGCTCCGCGTCGAATGCGCGGAGCTAGTCAGGGCAAGCGGGCGTGCTTACTTCGTCTTCGCCGGCACTGCCGCCAGGATTTCGTGCTGCTGCGCCGTGCGCTGAGCTGCCTTGTGAACCATCGTGTACGCGTAGTCGACGCCCATGCCGTACGCGCCCGAATGCTCCTTGACGAGCTTCATGATCGCGTCGTACGTTTCCTTGTGCGCCCAGTCGCGTTGCCATTCGAGCAGCACCTGTTGCCACGTCACCGGCACCACGCCGGCCTGGATCATGCGTTGCATCGCGTAGTCGTGCGCTTCTTTCGACGTGCCGCCCGACGCGTCGGCAACCATGTAGATTTCGTAGTCGCCTTCGTCCATGGCGCACAGCGAGAAGGTGTTGTTGCACACTTCGGTCCACAGACCGGCCACCACCACTTTCTTGCGACCGTTCGCCGCAAGTGCGTCACGCACCTTCTGGTCGTCCCACGAATTCATCGACGTGCGTTCGAGCACCTTGTGATCCGGGAACACGTCCAGCAATTCCGGGTACGTGTAGCCCGAGAAGCTTTCCGATTCCACCGAGGTAATCGTGGTGGGAATATTGAATACCTTCGCTGCCTTTGCGAGGCCGACGACGTTGTTCTTCAGTGCTTGACGATCCATCGACTGAACGCCGAAAGCCATTTGCGGCTGCTGGTCGATGAAGATGAGCTGGGAGTTTGCCGGGGTCAGCACTTCGAGTTTCGGATTAGCCATGACTATGTAAGTCCTAAAAGGGTGAGTTGACATGGGAGACATGCCGCACTTGCCTGAAGTGCGTGAAAAACTGAAACCAGTCTAGCCACGGCGTTTATCAACGTCCTTGTTGAACCCCTTAATCATTCTTAAAAAATATCAAGCTTCAGAACCCACGGCGGATGCGTTGCGCGTGCCGCCCTCAGAACTATTCATTTTTTTGCAGGACATTAAGCCGGCGCTCTTTCTACACTTCGGTGGCCGCTGTTCAGCCTTCGAGCGCACCTTGCAGCCGCGCTTCGAGAAACTGCACGAGCGTGCGCACTTTGCTGGAGTGACGGCGATTCGGTAGATACGCGGCATAGACGACCGCGTCGCCCTGATGCGGGCTGGCGTCGAAATCTTCGAACAACCGCATCAGACGACCGGCGCGAATCTCGGCGCTGACCTGCCACTCGGGCAGCAACGCAATGCCGCGGCCCGCCATTACCGCTTCGAGCAGGATGTCGAGACCGTTCGACAGCAAACGCCCACGCACCTCGACGCGCTCTTCTTCGCCGTCGCGGTCGAAGGTCCACATCTGACGCGTGCGATAGCCGCCGCCGTACGCGACCCGCAGACATTCGTGGTCGGCCAGTTCCTGCGGCGTGCGAGGCGTGCCGTGCTGTTCGAGGTAGCCATGGCTCGCGACGACGTAGCGCGGATTGTCGGCCAGCTTCCTGGCGATCAGGTTGGGGTCGCGATCCAGCCGGCCGATCCGGATCGCCACGTCGATCCGTTCGAGCGCGAGGTCGAGAAAGTTGTCGGCCACCACCACGTCGAGAAAGACGCGCGGATGGTCGGCGAGAAACGCCGCCAGGTGCGGCGCGAGTCTTAAGCGGCTAAAGGTGGACGGCACCGAGATGCGCAGCGAGCCGACCGGCGACGCGCCGCTGTCGAACACGCTCTCGTCCGCCTCGGCGAGATCGTCGAGCACCTTGCCGACCTGCTCGACGTAGGCGATGCCGGCGTCCGTGAGACTGACCTTGCGAGGCGTGCGGGTCAGCAGCGCGGAGCCGAGCGACGCTTCCAGCGAGTCCATCAGGCGCGTGACCGACGAAGTCGCCACGCCAAGACGCCGCGCGGCCTTCGAAAAGCCGCCGGCATCGGCGACTTCCAGCAGCGTTTTCACGGCAAGGAATTTGTCCATGGTCGGTATCGGTTTCGGTGTCGATAGAGGTTTGGTTGCAAAAAACGCAACGCGGGTTTGCATTTTAGTCCCATTCCGCAACACAAACGCAACGCATAAGCTGCATCCGTTACCTAGTGAGGGGTGCAACATGCAAGCCATTCAGGTGGAAGTTCATTACGACTTTATTTGCCCGTGGTGCTGGATCGGCCAACGGAATCTTTCCGCGGCGCTGGCCGACGCCGGCGTCGGCGAGGCCGTGTCGATTCGCTACGTGCCATTCGAGCTGAACCCGTCGATGCCCGTGGAAGGCATGGAGCGGCGCGCCTATCGAACCCTCAAGTTCGGCAGTTGGGCACGCTCGCAAACCATGGACGCGCAGGTGACGGCCGCCGGCCTGAGCGCCGGCGCGGCATTCGACTACGACCGCGTGCTGCGCACGCCGAACACGCGTCTCGCGCATCGGCTGATGCAGTTCGCGCAGTGCCGCAATGAGCCGCGCACCACGGCCGCGCTGTATCAGGCCATCTATGCCGCGTACTTCGCCGAAGGCCACGACATCGGCTCGCTCGACACGCTGGTCGCGATCGCCGCCGAACACACGTTCGACGCGGACGAAGTGCGCGCTTATCTGGCGAGCACCGCGGGCGATCTGGAGGTCGACGCGGCGCGCGAACGAGCCGACCGGCGCGGCGTTCAGGCGGTGCCCACGATCGTGATCGACGACCACGCGATCAGCGGCGCGCAGCCGCCCGTGGTGTTCACTCAGGCCCTGCGTGCGGCAGCGCGGAGGGACGCAGCATGAAAGCCCTCGAGCAACCGCGTGCCGTCGTGATCGGCGGCTCGCTGGGCGGCCTGTTCACGGCCACCACACTGCGCGCGGCGGGCTGGCGGGTCGACGTGTTCGAAACCTCGACCCACCAACTCGACAGTCGCGGCGGCGGCATCGTGCTTCAGCCGGACGTGCTGGACGCGCTGCAGTTTGCCGGCGTCGCGCTGCCGGACCCGCCGGGCGTGGCGTCGGGCGAGCGCATCTATCTGGATCGCGACGACCGCCGCGTCGAGCAGTTATCTATGCCGCAAATGCAAACGTCGTGGAGCCTGCTGTATCGCGCCATGAAAGAAGCGTTGCCCGTCGAGTCGCAGCACGCGGGCGAGACCTTCGGCGATTTCCGCATGAACGGCGAGCAGATCGTCGCGCAGTTCGAAAGCGGCCGCAGCGAGCAGGCCGATCTGCTGATCGGCGCCGACGGTATCCGTTCGACGCTCAGGCGGCGGCTGTTGCCCGAGATCGTGCCGGCCTATGCGGGCTATGTCGCATGGCGCGGACTCGTCGAGGAACCGAACCTGCCGCTGCAGGCCGCGAACACGCTGCGTGAGCGCTTCACGTTTCAGCAGGGCGAAGAACACTCGGCGCTCGCCTATCTGATTCCGGGCGAGCGCGACTCGACCGCGGTCGGCGAACGTCGCTGGAACTGGGTGTGGTATCGCAAGTACAGCCGCGAGCAGCTCGATAGTTTGCTGGTCGACCGGTACGGCCATCCGCGGGCGTTTTCGTTGCCGCCGGGCTCGACCAAGCGCGCCGACGTCGCCGTGTTGCGCGACGACGCCGCGGCCTTGCTGGCGCCGACGTTTCGCGCGCTGGTCGACAGCACGGACGATCCGTTCCTGCAGCCGATCGTGGATCTGCGCTCGCCGCGCATGGTGTTCGGCCGCGCGGTGCTGCTCGGCGACGCCGCCTCGGTGCCGCGTCCGCATACGGCGGGCAGCACCGCGAAGGCCGCCGCGAATGCGCATGCACTGGCGCGGGCGTTGTCGTCGACATGGCAGAGCGGTGTAACGATCGACGCCGCGCTCAAGCGCTGGGAAAACCAGCAGTTGCAACGCGGCCGCCTGATGACCGATCTCGGTATTTCGCTCGGCGACCGGGTGATGAACATCGCTCGCTGAGTTCACGTTTTTTCTTTTTAGGGAGTTGCAATGTCAACCCAGGCATCCACGACGGCGAGCGGTATCGGCCACGTCAAACTGACACGCGGATTGATCGCGCTGTTCGCATTCTGCTGCGGCGCGATCGTCGCGAATCTGTACTACGCGCAACCGATCACCGAACTGATCGCGCCGGACATTCACATGTCCACCGGCACCGCCAGCCTGATCGTTTCGCTGACGCAGATCGGCTATGCGCTCGGCCTGTTCTTCCTCGTGCCGTTGGGCGATCTGCTGGAGAACCGCAAGCTGATGATCGCCACCGCGCTTGTTTCAATTGCGAGTCTCGCCGCCGCGACCTTCGTGCATCACGCCGGCTGGTTCCTCGCGATTTCACTGCTGATCGGCTTCAGCTCGGTCGCCGTGCAGATCCTGATTCCGCTCGCCGCGCATCTCGCGCCGGACGAATCGCGCGGCAAGGTGGTCGGCACGATCATGAGCGGCCTGCTGCTCGGCATTCTGCTGTCGCGGCCGATCTCCAGCGTGGTGGCGGGACACTTCGGCTGGCGCGTGGTGTTCGGCGGCGCCGCCGTGTTGATGGCGATCGTCACGAGCGTGCTCGCGCTGACCATTCCGCGCCGCCAGCCGGATCACAAGGCGACCTACTTCGAGCTGATCGGCTCGCTCGGCCACCTGGTCCGCACGATGCCGGTGCTGCGTCACCGCTCGCTGTATCAGGCACTGATGTTCGCTTCGTTCAGCCTCTTCTGGACCGCGATTCCGATCGAGTTGACGCGGCAGTTCGGGCTCTCGCAGACCGCGATCGCGATCTTCGCGCTGGTCGGCGCGATCGGCGCGACCTCGGCGCCGGTGGCGGGACGTCTTGCCGATGGCGGCCATACGATGCGCGCCACGCTGATCGCGCTGGTGGTGGGCGCGCTCGCTTATACGCCGGCGTTGATTCATCCGGCGTGGGGGGTGTTCGGCCTGGTCGCGACCGGTATCGTGCTCGACTTCGCCGTGCAGATGAACATGGTGCTCGGCCAACGCGAGATCTATGCGCTGCACGCGGCGAGCCGCAACCGGCTGAACGCGCTGTATATGACCAGCATTTTTGTGGGCGGCGCATTCGGTTCGGCGTTGGCCAGTCCGCTGTATGAGCATGGCGGCTGGACCCTGGTCGCGACTGTTGCCACCGCCTTCCCGCTGATTGCGCTCATTCACTATCTCGTGATCGGTCGGCCGCACGCAGCGCGGATTGCATGACGCTTTCAGTTTCGATTCAAGCAGCAAGGCGTCCGGACGGCATCGCGCCGTTCGGATTAACAAGTATTTAGTCCGGCTTCAGGAGTTCTTAGTGCGTTGGCGATACGCTAACGCTACCGAGTCAAACACCGGCACGACAACCCATCGTTGCAATTAAAAAACCGTGCCGTTCCACTCGTTGGGATCCCACGGCGACGGCGCTCGTCCCCACTCGCATGCACTACCCAGCGCATGCGTTTTCTTTAAATCAAGACTTCAGTGAGAGGTGCGTGAATGACCCGCAAGTCGAAACTGCTGGCGGCAGGCGGCGTGGTCATCCTCGCCGCGCTGACCGTTTTCCTGCTGCTGGCGTGGAACCCCGCCATCGATCCGATCGCGCCGCCGGCCGCGACGTCGTTCGACTCGCAGACGCGGCTCGCGGGCGCGCGTGTCGTGGCGCTCGGCGATTGCATCGTCTGCCATACCGCGAAGGGCGGCAAGCCGTTCGCCGGCGGTCTGCCGCTCGCCACGCCGTTCGGCACGATCTACGCGACGAACATCACGCCCGATCCCGAGACGGGCATCGGCAACTGGTCGCTCGACGCGTTCACGCGGGCGGTCCGTCACGGCGTGGCACGCGACGGTCATCTGCTGTATCCCGCGTTTCCGTATATCCACTTCACGCGCATGTCCGATCACGATGTCGCGGCGGCCTACGCGTATCTGATGACCCGTGAACCGGTCCACGCAACCGCGCCCGCCAACGACCTGATCTTCCCGCTGAATTTCCGTCCGCCGCTGGCCTTCTGGAACGTGTTGTTCCTGCGTCCCGGCGAGCAGCAAGCGGATGCGTCGAAAGACGCGCAGTGGAATCGCGGCAAGCTGCTGGTGGATGGCCTCGGGCACTGCGCGTCGTGTCATTCGCCGCTCAATGCGATTGGCGGCGAAAAGCTGGGCCATGCGTTCGATGGCGGCGTGGTCGACGGTTGGGAAGCGCCCGCGCTCAATGCGCTCGGCGCGGCGCCCAAGCCGTGGACCCAGCAGCAACTCGTGACCTATCTGCGCACCGGCCGCGCCGGCGAACATGGCGCGGCGGCCGGTCCGATGCTGCCCGTTACGCGCGATCTGGCCACCGTGCCGGAAGAAGACGTGCAAGCGATCGCCTCTTACATTCTGTCGATCCAGAAGCCGCAACCCGCACTCGCCAACGTGGCGGCCCAAGGCGCGACCTCGCCCGGCGCGCAACGCGGTGCGCTGCTGTTCGCCGCCTCGTGCGCGCAGTGCCACGGCCCTGCCGCGCCGATGCAATCGATCGGCGAACGCCCCACCCTCGCCTTCAGCACCGCGATCAACGCGACCACGCCGCGCAACACCGCGCAGATGATCCTCAGCGGCAACGGCTGGCAGGGCGAGGACAGCATGAACTACATGCCCGCCTTCAGCGAGGTCTATAGCGACCAGCAGATCGCCGATCTGGCGTCCTACGTTCGCGCCGCGTATTCGCAGCGCGGTCCGTGGCAGGACGTCGAGGCGACGGTCGCGAAAGTCAGAAAGGAGAACAACGCGCGATGATCCACCTTACCGTCAATGGCGTGCAACACACGCTCGATATCGATCCCTCCACGCCGCTGCTCTACGCGCTGCGCAACGACCTGCATCTGCATGGCGCGAAGTTCGGCTGCGGACTCGGCCAGTGCGGCGCCTGTACCGTGATCGTCGGCGACAAGGCGACGTTCTCGTGCCTGATTCCGGTGTCGGCGATCGGCACGCGCGCCGTGCGCACGATCGAAAGTCTCGGGACGGCCGAGCATCCCGGCCCGTTGCAGAAGGCGTTTATCGATCACCAGGCGGCGCAGTGCGGCTACTGTATCGCCGGCATGATCATGCGCGCGCAGGCGCTGCTCGATCGCAATCCGCGCCCTACCGAGCGCGAATTGCTCGACCATATGGAAACCAACCTCTGCCGTTGCGGCACGCACACACGCATTCTCGCGGCGATCCGCGAAGTCGCGCATTTGCCGGTACCGGATACGGCGGCTACGTCTGCCGCAACTTACGGCGCGGTGGCTCACGGAGGCGCGCAATGAGCCTCGATCACGACGACGTCAACGAAGGACGCCGCCGCTTCCTGATGTCCGGCGCGCTGGTGGTGAGCTTCAGCCTGTTCCCCGGCGTCAGGGCGATGGCGCAGGAAGTGATCGCCGACGAAGGCGCGGCCGTGCATATCGGCAAAGCGACCCAGACGCTGGCCGGCAGCCTGAAGACCAATCCGTATCTCGACGCGTGGATCAAGATCGATCCGGCCGGCAAGGTGACCGTCTACACCGGCAAGGTGGAACTGGGCACCGGCGTGCGTACCGCGCTGTTGCAAGTCGCGGCCGAAGAGCTCGACATGGCGCCCGCGCTGATCACGTTCCTGACCGCCGACACCGGCGCGTCGCCGGACGAAGGGCTCACCGCCGGCAGCCACACGATGGCCGATAGCGGCAGCGCGTTGCTGAACGCCGCCGCCCAGGTGCGCGGTCTGCTGGTCGACGCCGCGGCCGCTAAGTTTGGCGTGAGCAGCACGGTGCTGAACGTGCGCAACGCGGTGATCAAAACGCCCGACGGCCGCAGCATGACCTACGGCCAGGCGGTGGGCTTTGTCGATCTGCATCGTCTGGCGACACCGTCGTCGCCGCTGAAAGATCCCGCTACCTTTAACGTGATCGGCACCTCGCTGCCGAGACTCGACATTCCCGGCAAGGTGAGCGGCGGCGTGAGCTACGTGCAGGACATCACGATGCCCGGCATGCTGCACGCGCGCGTGGTCATGCCGCCCGTGTACGACGCCCAACTGATGCAGACCAACACACCCGAAATTCTGAAGATGCCGGGCGTGATCAAGGTGATCCGCGACGGCAGCATGCTCGCCGTGGTCGCCAAAGGCGAATGGCAGGCCGTGCAGGCACAGCGTGCGCTCGCGGCCGGCAGCCAGTGGAGCGGCGGTCGCACGCTACCCGATCCGGCCACCGTGCATCGCGATCTGAAGACGATCTCCACGCAGCACATCGAGATCGCCAACACGCACAGCGCGGCGGGCGCACCCGTCAAAACGCTTAGCGCGAAATACACCAAGCGCTACATGCTGCACGGTTCGATCGGGCCGTCCTGTTCGGTCGCGCTGTTCAAGGACGGCGTGATGACGGTGTGGACGCATTCGCAAGGCGTCTACCCGCTGCGCGACGGCCTCACTGAAATGCTCTCGCTGCCCAAGGAGCAGGTTCGTTGCATCCACATGGAAGGCTCCGGCTGCTACGGCCACAACGGCGCGGACGACGTCGCCGCGCACGCCGCACTGATCGCGCGCGAGTTGCCGGGCCAGCCGGTGCGGGTGCAGTGGATGCGCGAACAGGAGCACACGTGGGACCACTTCACGCCCGCGATGGTCACCGAAGTGAGCGCGTCGCTCGACGCGGGCGGCAGCATCGTCGACTGGAACTACGCGCTCTGGAGCAGTTCGCACAATGAGCGGATCGTCAACGCGGGTCGGCTCCTGCCGGCGCGCATGCTGGCGAAGCCTTTCGTCTCGGCGCCGTCCGTGCCGATGGTGCAGCCCGAAGGCGGCGGCGACCGCAACGCGATTCCGCTGTACACGTTGCCGAACGTGCACGTCATGAACAATTTTTCGCCGACCATGCCGCTGCAAACCTCGGCGATGCGTTCGCTCGGCGCGCACATGAACGTCTTCGCGATCGAAACCTTCATGGACGAACTGGCCGCCGCTGCGGGCGCCGATCCGGTCGCGTTCCGGCTCAAGCATATGCAGGACCCACGCGCGCATGACGTGATCAAACTCGCCGCCGAAAAATTCGGCTGGCCGCGCGCAGCGCGCAAGCGTAATCACGGGGTCGGCTTCGCGTTCGGCAAGTACAAGAACCTGATGGCTTATGTCGCGATGGCCGTGGAGATTTCCGTCGTGCCGGAAACGGGTCAGGTGATGCTCGAACACGCGGAAGTCGCGGTGGACTGCGGGCAAGGCGTCAACCCGGACGGCATTCGCAACCAGATCGAAGGCGGCGTGCTTCAATCGGCCAGCTGGACGCTGTATGAGGAACTGAAGTTCGATACCTCGCGAATCCGCAGCTTCGACTGGAGCAGTTATCCGATCCTGCGGTTTTCGGCGGTGCCGCGTGCCGTGAACGTGCATCTGATCAACCGGCCCGGCATGCCGTTTCTGGGCGTCGCCGAAGCGTCGATGGGTCCGACCGCAGGCGCGCTCGGCAATGCGTTGTTCGATGCGACGGGTCAGCGTTTGCGTGATTTGCCTTTGGCCGGCGAGAGTTTGCGCAAGCGGATCGATGTGTAGCCATGCGGTTGCGGTTGTGGTTGTGGTTGCCGTGGGTGCTGCGCGCGGTCGCTGACTCACGACAGGCGGCAGGGTTCCGCGTCAACCGGGCGCGACGCCACCCACCACACGCAGGCGGCGATCGTCGATAGCGTCACGACGATGCCCAGAATCACGTTCATCGCCTGCTGAAACACGTGGGCGGTGGAAATGAACGTGCCGAAGATCGCCACGCCCAGTGCGGAGCCGCTTTGACGCGCCGAATTCAACACGGCGGCGGCAATCCCCGCGCGATTTTTATCGACGGTACCGAGCGCGGGCGAGGTCGCCGCTGGTGAAATAAAACCGGACGCCATGCCAATGGCGAGCATCGGCACGACGGCGACCCAGTAAGGCGAAGCGGCGTTCGCGAGGCTCATGCCGAGGGCGCCCAACGCGTACAGCGCGAACGCGATACACATCGACTCTCTCGTGCCCAGCCGCTTCACGACCCGGCTCGACAGCAGGCCGCCCAGCGCGACCATACCGGTCATCGGCAGGAATGCGAGGCCGGTGTCGAGTGCGGAATAACCGCGCGCCTGCTGGTAGAACAGGCTGAACGTGAACAACATGCCGTAGAAAACAAACGCCGACACCAGCGACACCAACGTCGACGCCGAGAACAACGCATTGCGGAAAAACTGCATCGGCAACATGGGATGCCGGGTCCGCGTCTCGATCACGAAGAACGCGAGCCACGCGACGCCACTGATCGCGATACCCGCGACGATCGGCGCGGATTGCCAGCCGAGCCGATGCCCTTCGATCAGCACGCCGATCACCGTACCCAGCGCGACGATTCCCGCCAGTTGTCCCGGCAGATCGACATGCCGCGTTCCTGGCGACGTCGTGCGCTCGACCGCTTGCGCGAGCCAGATGCCGGCGAGCCCGATCGGCACATTCACGAAGAAGATACTGCGCCAGCCGAGCAGATGAATCAGCAGCCCGCCGATCAACGGACCGGATGCCATCGCCACACCGCCGCAACCCATCCACAGACTCACGGCTGCGGCGCGACGCGCGGGAAGCGGATACGCGTCGTTGATCAGCGCGAGCGAACACGGCACCAGCATCGCGCTACCGACGCCCTGCAACGCGCGCGCCAACGTCAGCGTCGTGAGGTCGGGCGCGAATCCGCACAGCACCGAGCCGAGCACGAAAACAGAAAGCCCGGTGAGGTAGACGTTGCGCGCGCCGAGTCGGTCGCCGAGCGTGCCGCCGGTCATCAGCAGACTCGCGAAGGTCAGCGTGTAAGCGTTGACGACCCACTGGAGCCCCGCTATGTTGCTTCGCAGCGTACGGCTGATTTCCCCCAGCGCCACATTGACGATAGACGCGTCCAGCAACACCACCGTGTAGCTGATACAGGTGGCGGCGAGCACACGGGACGCGGCGCTGCGAGTCGGCGCGAGCGCGGCCACGATCAGCGGACGGCCGCGTTGGCCGCGGCGGTTTCAATGGCGAAATGAAGGTTCGCGGTCACGGGGCGTCCAGGTCGAAAGAAGTTGAGACGAGTGTAGAGGCCGCCCGCCTGCCGATGCTTCGACACGAATCGAAGCATGCTCATGCATTTCGATCACCACGCGCGCACTGTTCGGAAACTGGACACTTTCGCGCCGCCCGCCCTGTCGCCGCAGCGCTTTGCGCCGCTGGAACAAACACCGATAGCGGCCGCCACGGCGTAGCGCCTATCTTCAGCGACCGGCGGACCCTGCATGGGTCCATAGCCAACTTGCACTGTTTCAGGAGATAGCATGAGCGTCACTCTTCCCTCGCGGTTACTCGACAGCGACCTCTGGCAAGCCCGCCTGTTCACCGGCGACTGGCACGCCGGCAGCGCCGAAGCGGAGGTGACAGAGCCGGCCACCGGCCAGCGCCTGGGGCGTATCGGCATGGCCGACGCCGCGCTGATCGGCGAATCGGCGGCGAACGCGTCGCGCGCGCAGCCCGCCTGGGCCGCGCTGCCCTACGACGAACGCGCGGCCGTGCTGCGCCGCGCGGCGCGGATGGCGGAGACGTACTTCGACGAGATCGTCGAATGGGTGGTCCGGGAAAGCGCTTCGACACGCGCGAAAGCGGGCTTCGAAACCGCCGTTACGGTCAAGGCGCTGCATGAAGCGAGCAGTCTGCCGTCGCGTTCCGCCGGTGAAGTGCTGCCCTCGGTGCCGGGACGCCTGTCGTTGGCGCGCCGCCGTCCGCTCGGTGTGATCGGCGTGATCTCGCCGTTCAACTTCCCGCTGTATCTGGCCATGCGCGCGGTCGCGCCCGCCATCGCGCTGGGCAATGCCGTCGTGTTGAAGCCGGATCCGCGAACGGCCGTGTGTGGCGGTTTTGCGATCGCGCGTATTTTCGAACTTGCCGGCTTGCCGAAGGGCGTGCTGCACGTCTTGCCCGGCGACGGCGCCGCGGGCGCGGCACTGACCAGCGACCCGCACGTGGCAATGATCCAGTTCACCGGTTCGACGGCGGCGGGCCGCAAGGTCGGCGAAGCAGCCGGCCGGCATCTGAAGAAAGTCTCGCTCGAACTGGGCGGCAAGAACTCGCTGATCGTGCTCGACGACGCTGACCTCGAACTGGCCGTCGCCAATACCGCCTGGGGCGCGTACCTGCATCAGGGGCAAATCTGCATGGCGACTGGCCGTGTGCTCGTGCAGCGCAAAATCTACGCGGCCTTCGTCGAGAAGCTGGTCGCGAAAGCCGCCAGCCTGACGGTCGGCGATCCAGCCACCGCCGACGTCGCGTTAGGTCCGCTGATCAACGCCGCGCAACGCGATCACGTGGTGCGCGTGGTCGCCGACGCGCAGCAGGCCGGCGCGATTCTCGAGACCGGCGGCCACAGCCGCGAGTTGTTCTTCGAGCCGACCGTGCTGAGCGACGTCACGCCGGACAACCCAGCGTTCAACGAAGAGATCTTCGGACCGGTCGCGGTCGTCGTGCCGTTCGACAGCGACGAGGATGCGATTGCGCTCGCCAACCGCACGGAATACGGGCTCTCGATGGCGATCGTCACGGCGAATGTCGGCCGCGCGCTGCGCATGGGCGAACGCCTGCGCACCGGCCTGCTGCATATCAACGACCAGACCGTCAACGACGAGGTGATCAATCCGTTCGGCGGCGTGGGGGCATCGGGCAACGGCACCAGCATCGGCGGCCCGGCGAACTGGGAAGAGTTCACCCAGTGGCAGTGGCTCACGGTCAAGGGCGAAGCGCCCTTCTATCCCATCTGAAGCACGCCAAGGAGACAGCCATGACAACATCGACATCAACGACAACGGCCGCCGGATTTCGCGCCATCACCGCCGCCGTCGCGACCGCGAAGGGCGAGCCCTTCGCGATCCGGCAGGCGCGGATTCGCGCGCCAAAAGACGACGAGGTGCTGGTCCGCGTCGTGGCGACCGGCCTGTGCCATACCGATCTGATCGTGCGCGATCAATACTACCCGGTGCCCTTGCCGGCCGTGCTGGGACACGAAGGCGCGGGCGTCGTCGAAGAGACCGGTCCTGCCGTCAAGAACCTCAAGGTCGGCGATCATGTGGTGCTGACTTATGGCGCGTGCGGTTACTGCGCCTCTTGCAGCGGTGGCCACGGCGCGTACTGCCAGCACTTCTTCGGATTGAACTTCGGCGGCGGCGATCTCGAAGGCCGCAACGCGATCGAAGACGACGAAGGACGGCCGCTGCACGATCATTTCTTCGCGCAGTCGTCGTTCGCAAGCTTTGCGATCGCGCGCGAAAACAATGCCATCAAGGTGCCGCGCGACGCGCCGCTGGAGTTGCTCGGGCCGCTCGGCTGCGGTATCCAGACCGGCGCGGGGGCCGTCATCAACTCGTTGAAGGTGCGGCCGGGCAGCAGCTTCGCGAGCCTCGGCGCGGGCGCGGTGGGCCTTAGCGCGGTGATGGCCGCGCGGGTCGCGGGCGCCGCCACGATCATCGCCGTCGACGTCGTGCCGTCCCGGCTGACGCTGGCCAAAGAGCTGGGCGCGACGCATACCGTGAATAGCCGTGAAGTCGACATGATCGAAGCGATTCGCGAGATCACCGGAGGGGGCGTGGATTTCGCGCTCGAATCGACGGGCCGCGCGGAGGTGCTGTCGCAAGGCATCGAAACGCTCGGCCGGCTCGGCGCGATGGGCGTGGTCGGCGCGCCGCCGCTCGGCACCCTGGCGCAGTTCGACATCAACAGTCTGCTGCTGAATGGGCGCACGATACGCGGCATCGTGGAAGGCGACAGCGTGCCGCAAATCTTCATTCCGCAACTCGTGCAGTTGTATCAGCAAGGGCGGTTTCCGTTCGACAAGCTGGTCCGGTTCTACCCGCTCGACCAGATCAACCAGGCCGCCGAAGATAGCAGCAGCGGCGTCACGCTCAAACCGATCCTGCGGTTCGCGCATTGACGGGTGCCGGGTTGGCGATGCTGCGCGCAAGCGCTGAGGTATTCTGTGCGGGCATGGCGCGGCAGCGGTCAGTGACGCTGCGCTGACTGGAGACCCGTATGGCCAAGATCGCTTCAGCGGATTCACGGCAACAACGCCTGCATGTGGCGCGCGCGCGGTTTGTCGGCGGTGAGCAGTTGCCGGCGGCGCTGCTGTCCGCGCCGGTCGCGCGCTCGTGGGAGCGCTCGCGCGGCACCGGCTTGCTGCCCTCCAGCACGCCGCAATACGAGCTGCTGGATAAGTCGCGCACCTTGCGCGACTCGAAAGCCGACCGGCGTCTCTATAGTTGCGTCGTCGACGAAATCGAACAGTTGTGGGACGCGTTCGGCGGCACCGACTGGACGATCTTCTGCGTCAATACCGAAGGCACCATCGTTCACGCACGACAGAGTCCCTCCTGCGACGACGACCTGTTGCTGCCGATCACGCCGGGCCGGCGCGTCGTCGAGCCCAACATCGGCACGACTGCGCCGGGTTGCGTGATTCACGACGGCACGGAAACCATCGTGGCGGGCGGCGAACATTACCTCGATGAGTTCGAACGGGTGTTCTGTCTCGCCGTGCCGTTGTTCGGCTTTCACGGCGAAGTGATCGGCGCGCTGGATATTACCGGCACCGGGAAACGGAACGTGTCGCAGGTTCAGGAGCAGTTCCGGCTCGCCGCGCTGGCAGCCGAACAGCGTCTGTTCGCCACGCTGCGGGGCTGTCATCTGTTGCGCGTGCAACATGATCCGCGCTGGCTCGGCACGCCGCTCGCCGGCCTGCTCGCGGTCGAAGAAGACGGCCAGTTGCGCGCCGCCAGCCGGATGGCGCGGCGCATGCTCTCGCTGCCCACGGGCGCGCCGCTGCCGGCTCTGGAGTTGCGCCAAATTTTCGACGACGCGACGCCCGCGCAACTCAACCGCTTGCTGCAACGAGGCCGCGGCGTGCAACGCGTCGCGCGCGCGGACGGCAGCCATATCTGGGTGGAATATGCGCGCGCGCCGTTGAATCGCAGCACTGCGCGACGTGCTGCGCCTGTTACTGTCGCGGGCTTCGGTCAGGCGGCACCGGCTCTGGCCGGGAGCGGCAAGCAAGGCAGTTTGCAAGAGCAAACGCTCAATGCAATCCAGAGCGCGATCGATGAGCACGCCGGCAATATCGCGGCGGCGGCGCGACAACTCGGTTTGTCGCGGACTACGTTGTACGCGAAACTGCGGAAGCTTCGCGACACCGGGATGATGGGCGGTTGATGGGGACTGGTGTTTTTCGCTTTCCGTTTTTTTGGTTTCCGCTTACGGTTTGATCACCACTGTTCCGAAGTAATCTCCTCGAATCACCTGCTCCAACGCGAGCGGCGCATGGTCGAGCCCGTCGATGATCTCGTGCGGAAAGCGGATGCTGCCCGCGTCCAGCCATCGTGCGAATTGTTGAATCCACTCCGCGTAGGCTTCGGGATCGTCGTCGGCGCTGTAGCCGCGCAGTGTGATGCGCTTCACCAATAGCTGCACGGAATCCAGTTCGACCGGCGCGGTTCTGCCCGCGCCATGGCTCGCCAGTTGCCCCGACAGCGTACCGACGATCACCACGCGCGCGCCTTCACGCGCGCTCGCAATCGCCGCCTGCAGTTGTTCGCCGCCGACATTGTCGAGAAACACATCGATACCTTCCGGTGCGGCCTCAGCCAGCTGTTCGGCAATCGGTGTAGCGCCTCGCCACACCGCCGCGTCGTAACCCAACTCGGACACTAACCGCGCCGCCTTCTCGCGGGAACTGGTGCTGCCGATCACGCGCCCCGCGCCCAGCAAACGCGCGATCTGCCCGGCCATCGAACCGTTCGCGCCGGCCGCGCTGGAAATAAAAACCGTGTCGCCGGGGTGAATCGCCACGCCGCGAGTCAGTGCGGCATAGGCGGTCCAGCCATGCCCCAGATACGCGATCGGGTCCGGCAATCCTCCGATAACCCGCTTGCAATCCGCCGTAGGGACCGCTGCGTATTCGCGCCAGCCCTGAAAATGCAGCACCAGGTCGCCTGGATAAAAACCGCTGCCCGCAGGCGCGGAAACGATTTCACCAAGCGCTTCGGCCGCCAGCGTGTCGCCCTCGCGCAAGGCGGGGAACGGCACGCCTTTTACGTCTTGCGCGCCTTTGCTGATCATCATGCGCAGTGACGCGGACAGTAGGAAGTAGTGGTTGCGAACCAGCACCTCATGATCGGATGGCTTCGGCAGCGATGTCGAAACGATCTCGAAGTTGTCGGCGTGGGGCAAGCCTTCAGGCTGCGACTTCAAGCGAACTTCGCGGCTGGTGGCGGGGAGTGTCTGGGTCATTTGAAAGTCCTCGTGAGGCTATGCGCGCACGTCATTGCCAAACGTGTCGAACAATGTGAGCATAGCGCTCATATTCTCCCCGGAGCAGACACTTGACTACTCGCATTCCCTCGCGTCCTTCGACGATGCGCAAAGAGCCGCGCCAGGCGCGTTCCCGTGCCACGGTCGAAGCGATTCTGATGGCCGGGGCTCAGGTTTTGGGCCGCCGCGGCTGGGCCGGTTTCACGACCAATGAGGTTGCCGAAGCTGCCGGCGTGAGCATCGGCTCGCTGTACCAGTATTTTCCGAACAAGCTGATCTTGTCCGAGGCAATCACGGCGCGCCACTTCGACGAGATTCTCGCGGTGCTGCGCGGAATCGGTGATGAGACGTTGCCGCTGGCGCGGCGTGTGGAGCAATTGGTCGACGGCATGATCGGCGTTCACAGCATTAACCCGGCGCTGCATCGCGTGCTGCTTGAGGAGGCGCCGCGCGCTCGTGGGCCAAGGTCGGTTCATGACCGCTTCGAGGCGGAGTATTTGCGCTGCTACGCGGCATTGATCGCGCAACCGGACGACGCGCGAAACCGCGAATCCGCCGATGCGGCCGCGCAGGTCGTTTCCGCTGCGGTGGCGGGCGTGATTCATGACGCCGCGCATCGGGGGACGATCGGTTTGCCTGTGCTTAAACAGGAACTGGTGGATATGGTGGACGCGTATCTGCTTCGGCGACGTCGGCGTGAGCGTGCGAGGGTGGGTGTGCGGGAAATGAGCGGAAGTGGGCGAGCAACTGTGAAGCGTTGAGCTCGTGAGCGGGTCCGATTGGATGGCTGAGTTGCAGCATCGAATCGAACCGCAAGAAACGGAGTGTTAGAACCGGGACGCCTCGGCACTATCTCGCCGCGGGCAACGTCGCCCGTATCACTCGACACAGGGAACACGATCATGCATGCATTGACCGGCAAAGTCGCCATTGTCACCGGCGCAAGCTCAGGCATTGGCTATGCAACGGCAAAGCTGTTCGCAATGGAAGGCGCCCGCCTCGTCGTTAGCGCTCGTCGTCGGGCCGAGCTCGATGCGTTGGTGGCCGAGATCGAAGCGAACAGTGGCCGGGCGCTCGCCGTCGCCGGCGACGCGCGCGACGTGCTGCTCGCGCCGCGTTTGGTGGAGGCGGCGGTGAATCGCTTCGGTGGTTTGGACGTTGCGTTCAACAATGTCGGGACCACCGGCGAAATGGCACAGGTATGCGGCCAGCAAAGCCGGGTTGGTCGGACTAACGAAAGTGATCGCGGCGGAGTTCGGCAACAAGGGCATTCGTGCCAACGCCATCCTGCCGGGCGGCACCGATACGCCAATGGGACAGGCCGTGGCCAGCACGCCGGAGGCTCGCGCGTATGTGCAGAATCTTCATGCGCTGAAGCGCCTCGCGCGGCCGGAGGAGATTGCGCGGTCGGTGCTCCATCTCGCGTCCGAAGCGTCGAGTTTCATGACGGGCACCGCGATGCTTGTCGACGGTGGGGTTTCTGTTAGTCGGAGCTAGGTAACGTGCGGTGGGAGCGGTCGGGTCCGCCCAGAGGACCCTGACCTTCTTCTGAAAGCATCGTTGCGGATTCGTGTAATCGTGCCGTTTTGCTCTCGACGGAGACGGAAACCGCACCAACTGCGGCCGCTCGACTTATGCCTATCGCGTAGGTGCAGGTCCACGATAAACAGTCAGTTGACGCAGCATCATGGTTCGTCGAGAATCGGAGCCGCCTGCGCACTCAAGCGCTTTTTGTAGGGCTAATGTAACGCGCGGCCCGAATACGTCCCAGGTTTATCTCTACAAGCAAAACAAAAAAACGAGGCAACGCATGAGCGATTCGAAGCACTACAGCACGGCGTCGAGCGGTCCTGATCGTAGTGTCGACCCACTCTCGCAACAGCCCGGCCGGTTGCGTCGTTTCTTCGGTGGCAAATTCAAACGTATCTGGATCGGCCAAGACGGCCTGCGCTCAGGCTGGGCCGCGTTGCTCTTTGTCATGATCGTCAGCGGTTTGATTGCGGGCGCGGCGTTTATCGCACATCTGCTGCATCACCTTCCGCCCAGAACCACGGAGATGGTCCCGACGAGAATGCTCATCGGAGAAATCGTCATGATCCTGGCGGGCGTCGTCGCCACCAAAATCATGAGTCTGATCGACAAACGCTCGTGGCTCGACTATGGACTGCGTGCACGACATCGCGTTGCCCATCTCGTGCAAGGACTCTTCTTCGGTGTTCTGGCCATGTCGCTCATGATGGCCGCGCTGCGCTATTTTCACGCGGTGACCATTGAACTGTCCGGCCTGCAATTGGGACCGCTGATTCAATCGGCCGCGGTCTGGGGGGCGTTGTTCCTGCTCGTCGCGTTTAACGAGGAATTGTGTTTCCGGGGCTACGTGTTCTTCCGTTTGCTTCGCGGCGTGGGCCCCGTCGTCGCCACTATCGTCACCGCCGCTATTTTTGCGCTCGCGCATATGGGCAATCCGGGCGAGACGGTATTCGGCATTGCGTCCGTCGCCGCCGCCGGGCTCGTGTTCTGTCTCGCGGTTTGGCGCACGGGGTCGCTGTGGTGGATCATCGGCTTTCACGCCGCGTGGGACTGGAGCCAATCGTTTGTGTTCGGTGTCGCCGATAGCGGCTCGATGGCGACCGGACATTGGCTGACGAGCCACACAAGTGGACCCGCCTGGTTGAGTGGCGGCGCGGCAGGTCCGGAAGGCAGCGTACTGATGCTGCCGATGATGGCCTTGCTCGCGTTCGTGATCATTCGAACCTTGCCGAAAAACGGCGGACGGCCAGCGTAAAAGCTGAACAACCCTGCCCGCGCTCCGGTCATAGGCATTCAACACCGCTTCGTACAATCTCCGATCATCGCCGGTTACCTATCGCAAAGAGGCGTGCAGATGATTAAACAAACCAATTGGCATATCGTAGCGTCTCCCGTCAGCAGTATTCTCAGTAAGTTCTGGCACATGTCTCGCGGCACCATAGCCCTCGTCGCGGCAGTCGTAGCAGGTTCCTCGCTGGTCTCGGTCTTCGCGCCGTTTGCCTTTTCCCGCCTGGTCGACCGGCTTTCCAGTCATCATCTGATCGAGACGATTTTCGCGGGATTCCTGCTTTACGCGATCCTCGTCGGCGCCTCGCTCACGTTGGGAAACACGGCGAGATATCTTGCGCTGATGGCCGCCGAAAATCTGAATTTCATCTCGTCCACCAGCTTCTTCGAGCGTCTGTCGAAAAAGTCGCCGCGCTTTTTTATCGAACATAATCCGGTGGAAGTTCAGGCCGCTCAGGCACAGGGTGCGCAAGCCCTCAGCATGACGGTGAACCTGGTATTGAGCATTATTCTGCCCGGCGCCATCCAGCTCGTCTTGACACTGGCCGTCCTGGGCGCCGCGCTCGATACAAAAATCGCCGCGGTCGTGCTCCTCTACGGCGCGGTATTCACTTCTCTCACCTATTTCACCAACGTTTGGACACGGCCACACCTGAATCGGGCGATCAGTGTTGCGCAAGCCAATGCGAGCCTGGTCGGCAATGCAATCACGTCGATGGAAACGCTGCGCTATTTCGGCAGTTCCGGGTGGATGAGCAACCGCTTCAATCATGGCGCTACGGAAGTTCTGGAGAACTGGCGGAGCTTTTGCGTTAAACGGATCGCATATGCCGGAGTGTATGGCGTGGCGCTCACACTCCAGTTTGTGATCGCCTTTACTCTTTTTCTGCCGCGCTACAAGGCTGGGCTGGTGAGCGTCGGCGATATCGTGTTGTTCAACGTGCTGCTGCTCGAACTCAACCATCCGTTCGAAATGGTGGGACTGGCGATCGAAAACCTCATTCAGTCGTATGCACGGATACAACCTTTTGCCCGCATGTGGGCGGCCGCCGAGGAGATCGAACCCGCTTCGCCGCGCACCGAATTGCCCGCGAGCAACGGGCGGATTGAATTCCGGCGTGTCGGTTTCACGTATGAGGATGGGCGCGGCGTGTCCGATGTGTCTTTTACGGCTGCGAGAGGCGCGGTGACATTCCTCACCGGCGAATCCGGCTCGGGTAAATCCACGGTGTTCAAGCTGGCGTTAAAAGCGATCGAGCCTTCGGAAGGAGAGATCCGTATCGACGGCTTCGATCTGCGCGAGATCGCCCGCAAGGATTGGTACGGCATGGTCGGCGTCGTTCCGCAGGAGATCATGTTGCTCAACGACACGCTAACGGCGAATATCGTGCTCGGCCGGGAGGTCGACGAAACTCGCTTACGCGAGGCCGCAGCGAGAGCCGCGATTCTCACGCGGATCGAAGATCTGCCCGATGGATTCGCCACGGTAATCGGCGAACGCGGCCTGAAGCTGTCGGGCGGTGAGCGTCAACGGGTGGCCATCGCCCGCGCGCTCTACGGCAAACCGAAGCTGCTGTTTCTCGACGAAGCCAGTTCCGCACTCGATGAGCCCACGGAGACCGGCATCATGGACCATATCCGCACGCTGGCGGACGAAGTCACCGTGCTGGCCATCACGCATCGCAAGAGCACGATCCATTCAACCGATCACGTCGTCGACCTGCAAAATCACGCGTAGAAACACGAAAGCCACCCCACTCACTCAATCCGCTCGACCCACTTCGTGCGATCGAACGGCGGCTCGTAATTCTCCGGCCAGTACTCGACCACGCGGGCAATTTTGCCGTGCTCGACCGTGAAGAACGAAATCGCTCTGGCCTGCAGGACGCTATCGGTAATGGAAACATCCGATACCGCGTCCGTCTCATTGCCGACAATGCGATTGATCGTGAAAACCCACCGCCCTTGCGCGGGGTACGCCGCATTGAACTGCGCGAAATTGGCGGCACCGCGAATGCGCTCATTCGATTGCGGCCACTCGAGCATGAAGTCATCCGTCAGAACCGCCGTGGCGGAATGGAAATCGTTAGTGGCCATGAGACGCCAAAACTCCTGAACCACACGCACCGCGTTCTCGGTAGACTGGGTCATATCTGATCTGTTCCTCGGAGAAAGTGGAAATGATTTCACACGTTTTTATCGGTGTCACCGATTTCGATCGTGCCGTGCAGTTCTATTCGCCCGTCATGGAAGCATTGCGGCTCAAGATGAAGTTCTGCGACCGGGACACACCGTGGGCCGGCTGGATGGCGCCGGATGCGCCACGCCCACTCTTCCTGATCGGCAGGCCGTTCGATGGTCATCCGGCAAGCTGCGGAAACGGCCAGATGATCGCGTTGCTGGCGCCGGACCGGCGCGCGGTCGATCTCGCCCATGCCCGCGCGCTGGCGCATGGCGGCTCGTGCGAAGGTGCTCCGGGGCTGAGACCGCACTATCACGCGAACTATTACGGCGCGTACTTTCGGGACCCCGACGGCAACAAGCTGTGTGTCTGCCATCACGATCCGGTCGACGCATAGAGCGCATAGCACGGGGCGTTGACGAAGACCTCGCGATTCATCCGTTCGGCTAGCCGCTCTTCTTGCGCCCTCGCAAAGCAAACGCCGCGAGCGTACATCCGAGCATCGCGATCCCGGCCAGCAGGAACGTATCGCTGTAAGCCATCAGAAGCGCTTCACGCCCGATCACTTTATCGATCACGCCGAGCGCCACCTCGCGCGTCCCGCCCAACCCGGTCGACGCCAGCGCATCCGCGCGGCCGACGTAACCGCGCGTCAGCGTTCTGACCATGTCGATCATCCGCTCGCGGTACGCACCGTTAAACGGCGTGATCGCTTCGCCGATCCGCGACGCGTGCATTTTTTCCCGCTCGACCACGATCTGACTGGCAATCGCAATGCCGATCGCGCCGCCCAGATTGCGCACCATGCTGAAGAGCCCGGAGGCCGATCCAAGCTGCGATTTTTCGATCCCGTCCACGGCCATCACACCCAGCGCAACGACCACGAGCGACTGCCCGATGCCACGCACGATCAGCGACGGCACGACTACATTCGCCGACGCATTCACGTCGAGATGAATATTCATCAGGCAGCCGATCGCGACCAGCGTGAAGCCGACGATGATGGCGGTCCGCGCACTCGTACGGCGCATCAGCGGCGGTGTCAGAAACGACATCACGAACTGAACCAGCCCATACGGCACCATCATCACGCCGATATCGCGCGCGCTATAGCCCTGCAATTCGGCAAAGTAGTTCGGCACCAGAAACACCACCGCGAACACCACGCCGCCGAACAGGAACTGCATCAGACTGGCTATGCCGAAGTTATAGCGGCCGAGCAATTTCAGATTGATGAACGGCTCGTCGCGATGCAACTGCGCGATCACGAAAACGCTCAGTCCCACGAGCGCAACCACGAACATCTCCGTAATGAAGCTGGAACCGAACCAGTCTTTTCGGCCGCCCTCCTCCAGCACGATCTGCAATGCGCTGAGGCCGATCGCCATGCTCGTTATGCCGAGCCAATCCGCTTTGCGCAAGCGGTCGAGATGTACGGGCTCGGGCTTGATCGCCCAGCCGATCGCGCCAAGCAGCACGAGCGCGGGCGGAATCTGCAGATAGAAAATCCAGCGCCACGAATACATGTCGGTCAGCCAACCGCCCAAAGACGGCCCCGCCGCCTGCGCGACATTATTGGCGACGGCGAACAGCGCCATGCCGAGCGGATGTCGCGACGCCGGCAACTCCGTGACGATCAGTTGAAACGACAACGGAATCAGCACGCCGCCGAACGCCCCTTGAAAAGCACGCGCGGCGATCATCGCGTCGATGGTCGGCGCGATCGAGCACACCAGTGAGAAGACCAGGAATCCGCTCGTCCCGACCAGCATCACGCGACGGATCGAAAACACGCGCACGAGCCAGCCGGTCAACGGAATCACGATGATCTCCGCAACCAGGTACGCGGTGGTGATCCACGAACCCTCTTCGAAACTCGCACCGAGCGAGCCTCGAATATCGGGCAGCGACGCATTGGTGACGTGGACGTTCATGCCGGCCATGAAGCAGCCGAACACACCGCCGAGCACGGCCACCCAGGCGCGCAGCGACACCGGATCATGCGCGCGGGAAGCACTCGCGGTCGTACTCATGAGCGACTCGCGGCGGACGGCGCGGCAGCCACGTCGGTGTGAACGCGCGCGACCACCGACATGCCCGGCCGGAGGTCGAGCGCATCGCGTTGCCCGGCATCCACGCGGATCTTCACCGGAATCCGCTGAACGACCTTGGTGAAGTTGCCGGTCGCGTTATCCGGCGGCAGCAGCGCGAACTGCGCGCCGGAGCCTGGCGCGATGCTCGCCACGCGTCCACGCAGCGTATGCCCGGCGTAAGTGTCGACGTCGATCTCGACCGGCTGACCCGGCCGCATCGCGGCGACCTCGGTCTCCTTGAAATTGGCGATCACATAGACGTCCTGCAGCGGCACCACGGCGAGCAACGGCTGTCCGGTCTCGACATACTGGCCCACTCGCACGGAGCGCTGGCCGACCGTGCCGTCGCCCGCCGCGCGAATCGTCGTATGGTCGAGATCGAGTTGCGCGAGCGACAACGCCGCGCGCGCCACGTCGAGTTGGGCTTGCGCCTGCTCGATGTCGGCAAGCGTTTGCGCGCGGCGCTTGAGCAGCACGGTTTGCTCGCCGCGTTGCGCGTGTACGGAGGCTTCGGCCCTGGCGAGCGTGGCGTCGGCGGTGAGCGCGTCGGCATGCGCCTGCTCCCAGCGCTGCGCGCTCGAAGCCTGTTCGGCCACCAGTTGCCGGTAGCGCTCGGCGTCGGCCTTGCGGCGGATCGTGCCGGCCTGCGCGGCGGCAACGTCCGCTTGCGCCGCGGCCGTCAGACTGCCTTGTTGCGCAATCTGCGCGTCGAGCGCGGCGACCTTCGCCTGTTCCGCGTGCAGCGTGGCGAGCGCGGCATCGACCGTCGCCTGAGCGCGATCCCGTTTCGCCGCGTAATCGGCGTTGTCGAGATGCGCGAGCACATCGCCTTTGTGCACCGGCTGATTGTCGTCGACCTCGACACTCAAGACGTAGCCCGGCACGCGGGAGCTGACCGTCATCACGTCGGCGCGGACGTAAGCGTCGTCGGTGCTTTCCAGAAAGCGGCCGACGCTCCACCAGCGTATGCCCGCCACGAGCATGGCGACCGCGACAATGGCGGCACCCGCCACCAGGAGATTTCTTCGGCTAAACGACGACGTCTTGCCGGGAACGACCGTAGTACTCATATCGGAACCTTGATTAAAAATAACGAACCCATCGCGCGACGGCGCGACACGCCAGCGTGCTAGCGTTGCCAGCCGCCGCCGAGGGCCTTGAACACCGCCACCTGATCGGATGCGAGGTTTTCCGCCGATGCCGCCAGCGCCGCATCGGCGGCAACCAGCGTGCGCTCGGCATCGAGCACGTCGAGAAAATCCAGCGCGCCGGCCTGGTAATTCAGCTCGGCGAGATGGAAGGCGCGAGCGTCGTTCGAGCGAGCGTCCTGCAACGCACGTTGACGCGTCCATTGCGCGCCGTAGAAGGTGAGCGACTGTTCGGATTCCTTCAACGCGGTAAGCACGTTGCGCTCGAATGCGGCGAGCGCTTCGGCATTGCCGGCTTTTGCCTGCGCGAGCCGCGCGCGGCTCATCGCCATATTCGGAAAGCGCCAACTGATCAGCGGGCCGACGCCCCATGCCAGCGCGTACCGATCGCCCAGCGACGCCAGGCTACCGGTGGTGGACAGCAGATTCACCGAGCCGCCCAGCACGATCGATGGATACAACTCCGCGCGGGCGACGCCGATCTGCGCATCGGCGGCGGCCAGCTTGCGCTCCGCCTCGCGCAGATCGGGACGGCGACGCAGCAAGGCGGCGCCGTCGCCGACCGGAAACGGCGCAGTGAGCACCGGCGTGACGCGGCAGGAGTCGGCGGCCGGCGGAAACTCGCCGGGGGACCGGCCCAGCAATACGGCAAGTTCGAACAGCGCCGCGCGGCGCTTGCCTTCGAGTGCCGGAAGGGTGGCGCGCGTCTCGTCGAGAAAACCGCGGGCGCGCGTGACCTCGAGATCGGACACGAGTCCGCGATCGCGTTGCCGGGTGGTCAACGCCACCACACGCTCCGCGATGCCGAGCGAGCGATTGGCGACGTCGATCTGTTCGCCGTAGGAGCACACGTGCAGGTAGGCGTCCGTTGTGGATGCAACGACCGCGACGCGCACGGCGTCGGAGGCCGCTTGCATCGCATCGGCATCGGCGCGAGCGGCGTCGACGAGATGGCGCACGCGCCCCCACAGATCGACTTCGTACGACACCGCGAGCGAAGGCGTGTAGGCCCAGCGCGTGTCGGCCGAGTCGCGCCGCGCCGCCGCGACGGTCTGATCGGCGCTCTGCTTGCCGTAGTTGCCGCCCAGCGCGAGTTGCGTATCGGGCAGCCTGGCCGCACCTGCTTCGTCCAGGACCGCCTGCGAGCCTGCGAGCCGCGCGGCCGCCACCGCGAGATCGCGGTTCTGTTCGAGCGCCTGCTGAATCAGGCCGTCGAGTACGGGGTCCTGATAGAGATGCCACCAGTTGTCCGGCAACGGCTGCTGCGCGACCGGCGCGCCTCGTGCCGACGTGAACGGCGCCAAGGCCGCCGCCAATGGCGGCGCGCGATAGGGCGCCTCGAGAGAACAGCCCGACGCCAGCAGCGCGAGCGCCGTCGCGCCAAGACGAAAAAAAAGATGCGCGGTGCGATGAACGCCCGAAAGAACCATGACAGATGCTCGGCAGTGGAATCGAAGAGCAGATGGTAGAGTCCTGCGACCCAGTCATCTCTCGAAGAATTGCCATGCATCGTTGCGAAATGGACAGCTTCGGTTTTCTGGCGAGCCAGAAGGCGCTCGAAGTCTCGCCCGTCACCGTCCTCGCCACCGACCAGCCCGCCCGCACCGCGTTTGCGCCGCATGCGCACAGCAGCGCGCAACTAATCTACGCGATCTCGGGTGTGATGATCGTGCGGGTGGCGGCCGGCAACTGGGTCGTGCCGACCGGCCGTGCGGTCTGGGTGCCGGGCGGCGTACGCCATGAAATCCAGATCGCCAGCGACGTGCAGATCCGCACGGTCTACGTGGCGGCGGAGGCGCGCGACACGCTGCCGGACAGTTGCCATGTGATCCTGGTGAGCGCGCTGCTGCGCGAGCTGATCGTGACCGCCGCCAAGCTGGGGCCGGCCGCGGGGCACGGTGAGCGCGAACGGCGCGTGCTGGCGTTGATCCTCGATGAAATCTGCGTGGCCGAACCTCTGCTACTGCATGTGCCGATGCCCTGTCATCCGGCGCTCCGCGAACTGTGTGCCGAGTTGATCGCGCAACCGTCGCTGGAAGCGACCTTGCAGGGATGGGCCGAGCGCGCCGGGATGAATCCACGCACCTTCGCCCGCGCGTTCCAACGCGAAACCGGTATGACGCATGGGGTGTGGTGCCGGCACACGCGAGTCTTGCTGAGTCTTCCGCAACTCGCGGGCGGCGCGTCGGTGCTCGACGTCGCGCTCGAACACGGCTACGACAGCCCCAGCGCTTTTACCGCCATGTTCCGCAAGGTGCTGGGGGTGGCGCCTAGCGAGTACTTCAAGTGAGGCCGTGCAGGCTCGCGTTACGCGCCACCAGCGCGCGAACCAGCGCCCAGTCCGCGTACTCGCAGAAATCGATCATCAGCGTGCCGCACGTACCCGTGTGAGACACGATCCGTTCGACCAGCATGTCGTTGATACCGCGCCGCCGGTCGTTCCCACAGGCCACCTTGCGAGGGTTCGCCGCCATCCCCGTGCCGCTGCAAAAGTTGACGATCCAGCGCTTGAGCGCACCGTGCTGGGTGATCGAAAGTAGCGATTCGATTGCGCGGTATTTGTAATCCATCGACGCCTCGACCGGTACGCGAAACTCGTCCTGAATAATGAACGCCGCGCCCGGCGTATCGAGTTCGAACGTGGCGTTGTCGGGCCAATTCGACAGATCGATGCCCAGTGCGCGATCGCTGGTGAATCGCCTCCACAGCACGATCGAACCGCGCGCCTCGCCCAGACGCGGAATCGTGTCGCCCAAATACCAACTCTGCTGCGCATAGCGCTCGACATACCACTCGAACGTCTGCGCGAAACTGCGCGTGCAATCCTGCGTGCCGCATTCGTCCTTCACCGACATCACGATGCATTCGCCGGGATGCTGCGATAGAAACTCGGCGCACGCGGCGATCACATCGTCGAACATCAGGCCGAGCGGAATGCGCGCGTGATTGATGTGGAAAACGTCCCCTTCATGCCGGCACCGGATATCCAGCACGCGCACGCCGTGCGCCAATTGTTCCGCCAGCGTCGCGCCTTGCGTTTTCGCCAGCGGATCCTCAACGGTGTACGCGCAACTATCGTGACTGCCCGGCAAGGCCAACTGACTCAGCAGGAGGTCGTCGCTCAGGCTCGACATCCAGCAAGCCGGCGCCAATGCTGATGATGCTAATTCCGGTGCCTCGCCGGAACAATCGCCCTGCCCGCTCATATCGTGTTCGACGGTCATCTTCCTGTCCTCTTGATCGGGCAAGCTGCGTTAAGCTAGCTTTGCGTCCCTTCATTCATTCACACATGCCTAAGAAACAAACGCTTTGGGTTACCGCCGCCGACGTCGCGCGCCGCGCCGGTGTGTCGCGCTCCGCCGTCTCGCGCGCCTTCTCGCCGACCGCGAGCATCGCACCCGAAACACGGCAGCGCGTGATGGAGGCCGCCGGCGCGCTCGGCTATCAGGTCAACCAGATCGCGCGCGAAATGATCATGCAGCGCAGCAGCATGGTCGGCGTCGTCACGGCGGGTTTCGAAAACCCGTTCCGCGCCAAGCTGCTCTCGCAGATCATCGCCGCGCTCGGGCGCCAGCAACTCACGCCGCTCGTCATGAACGCGGAAGATCCCGTGCAAATCAAGCATTCGCTGGAAATGCTGCTGAGCTACCGGATCGCCGGCATCATCATGACGTCGGCGTCGCCGCCGCTCGGCCTCGCTCGTCAGTACCTCGAACGCGAGATTCCGGTCGCGATGATCAACCGCGCGTCGGACCTGCCCGGCGCGGACGTCGTGGTGAGCGACAACGCGGCCGGCGCCGCGCTGGCCGCGCGCATGCTGGTCGACGCGGGGGCGACGCGGCTCGCTTTCGTCGGCCCGACGAAGACCAGCTACAACGGCAAATCGCGCCGCACCGGTTTTGTTCGCGCGGTCCAGCGCATCGCCAAAGACGAACCACGCCTCGTCGATCCGGTCCTGGTTCATGCCACGGAAGCCGATACCTATGAATGCGGCGTGGCGGCAGCGCAAGCCGTCCTCACGCAAACCCCGCGGCCCGACGGCGTGTTCTGTTCGTCGGATCTGCTGGCGTTGGGCTTTCTCGATGCCGCACGTCAGCACTTCTCGATCCGCGTGCCCGAAGACCTGCGCGTGGTCGGTTTCGACGATATCCCCGCCGCCGGCTACGAAAACTATCGACTCACCACGATTCACCAGGACACTTCCGGACTGGCGAATGCCGTGGTCGAAATGCTGATCGATCGTATGGAGTCGTTTTCCGGCGCCTCGCGAACTTACGTGGTGCCGGTCACGAGCGTGGTGCGCAAAAGCTGCGGCTGAAGCCCCTTCAATTCACGCGCCGCCCGCTCTGTCCGTCGAAAAAATGGAGCTGCGCGGCCGGTAAGGCGACGCCGAGTTGCTCGCCGGACGCCGGACGCTGGTGATACGGCAGGCGCACCACCAGGCTCTGCTTGCCGAGACGGCCGAACGCGAGATTGTCGGCACCCAACATCTCGCAGGCGTCGACGGGTAGAGGGATCGGCTGATCGCTGGTCACCGTCACGTGTTCGGGACGAATGCCGAGCACGGTCTCGCGATTCGCTTCGACCTGCACGCCGGCATCGCCCGCGCCCGCAATCGGAATGCGCGGACCGTCGTCGACGTCGAAGTGCTGTCGGTCGGCCGTCAAACGCCCACGCAGCAGATTCATCGCGGGCGCACCCATAAAACTCGCGACAAACGTGCTTTGCGGACGCTCATAGATCTGTTCCGGCGTACCGATCTGCTCGATCCCGCCTTGATTCAGCACGACGATGCGTTGCGCGAGCGTCATGGCCTCCACCTGATCGTGCGTGACATACAGCGAGGTCGTACCCAGCCGCGCGTGCAGATTGCGAATCTCCGCCCGCATCTGACTGCGTAATTTCGCGTCGAGGTTGGACAGCGGTTCGTCGAACAGAAAGAGCGCGGGTTCGCGCACGATCGCGCGGCCCATGGCGACACGCTGACGCTGACCACCCGACAGCGCGTGCGGCTTGCGTTCGAGCAAGGCTTCAAGCGAGAGCATCCGCGCGGTTGCGGCGACGCGTTCCTGCACCTTGTCCGCCGACATGCCGCGCATACGCAGACCGAACGCGATGTTCTGCGCGACCGTCATGTGCGGATAGAGCGCGTAGCTTTGAAACACCATCGCGACATTACGCTCCTGCGGCGCGATCTGATTGACGACACGCGAGCCGATCCTGATGTCGCCCGAGGTGATGCTGTCGAGTCCCGCCGTCATTCTCAACAGGGTCGACTTGCCGCAACCGGACGGCCCGACCAGCACGACGAATTCGCCGTCCGTCACATCCAGATCGATATCGCGCAACACCTGCTGCCGACCGTGCCGCGTCTTGCAGACCGCACGGAGTGTGAGTGTAGCCACCGTGTATTCCTTGTCGTATTACCGTCGCATCCCGCATTCCGCATCCTGCTGCGAAGCAAAAACCGCCACACAAAGCGGTCTCTCCTGCGTCACCCTGAGTCGCAACACAAGAGAGACCTGAACCGCAGAGACATGAGCGCCGCCCACCACCGCGGCGACACGCATGATCAGAAGCGGTGCAGAATGCCGACGCCCGCCGTGAACTGAGTGCTCGTCGACGACGGCGAACCGTTGAAGCCGTCGCCGATCGATGCCGTGGCGTCGATGATCTTCACGCCGTTCGAGCCGATCGTCTTGCCGCTCGAATGTTGATACGCTTCGCCCAGATACAGACCCGTGCGGGACGACAGGCTGTAGTACTGCGTCAGCGAAATCTGATGGTATTGCGCCGCGCTGCTGATCCCGTTCGACTGCGTCGCGCGCGTATAGCTATAACCGCCCGCGAAATCCCAGCTCACACTCGGCTTCCAGTGCAAGACCGCGCCCGCCGTATTGAAGGTCGCCGTGTTCAGGAACGCCGAGCCCACGCCCGGGATGTACTGCACGTTCGAGTACGACACCGACACGTCCCACGCCGGCGAGAACTTGTAGCCGGCCGTCACCGCCACGCGCTGCTGCGCTTGCGCGGTCGCGTAGCCGTTGTTGATGGCCGAGATGCCGGGCTGGCCGCCGGAGTTCGTGGTCGAGTCCGTGCCCCACGCGCCGCCGCCAACGGTCGAGTTGTTGACGCGCTGGAAGCCCGCTGCAATGCCGAACGGTCCATTCAGGTACTGGATCGCCGCGCTCCAGGTCGAGCCGCGATTGGTGCTGCCCGCCACACCGCCGAGCGCATACGAACCGCTGACCGTAAAGCCGTAGAACTTCGGCGACGTATAGACCAGCGAGTTGTTCGCGCGAATCGTGGTGTCGAGCGAATCGAGATCGCCCGGGTGCGCGCCGAAGAAACCGGTCAGATATGTGGTCGGGCTATACGGCGAAAGCAGCGTGTAGTACGCCGTGTATTGACGGCCCGCCGTCAACGTACCGTAGGCCGGATTCGTCAAACCGATCCATTCCTGGCGCGTGAACATGCCGCCCGTGAATTGCGATTGACCGTTCTGGCTATTCACGCCGGCTTCGAGCTGGAAAATCGCCTTCGAACCGCCGCCGAGATCTTCGCTGCCCTTCAGGCCGAACCGGCTGCCGGCCCATGCGCCGTTCGACGCCGTGATCGCCGAGTGGCCGCCTGTCGTCGAACCGCGCGACGTGCTGCTGTTCTGATAAACGAGGCCGTTATCGATCACCCCGTAGAGCGTGACGCTGCTTTGCGCGTGAGCCGCCGTGGTCGCGACGAGGCCCGCAGCCGCCAGCGCGACCGCCAAATGCTTGTTCATTTTCGTGGATCTCCAGATGGTAGGTAGACGAGCGCGAAGCACCCGACACATTGACAAAGTCACCCGACGCAGGCGCCATCGACCAGCGCGTGCCGCCTGCTTTATTCGCTCTACTTCAGCCCACCGGAAAAGCCGCGCAGCAGATAGCGCTGCACGTATCCCGCGACGGCCAGGGTCGGCAGCGAAGCGATCATGCCGACGCTCATCAGATCGCCCCAGTCGATACCGTTTTCGGTGACGTAGCCGGCCACCGCGAGCGGCAACGTAAAACGGCTCGGCGTGGTGAGAAACAGCAGCGCCAGCAGAAACTCGTTCCACGCCGCGATCAGCACGAAGATCGCGGTGGCGACGAGTCCTGGCGCGCACAACGGCAGCACGATATAGACGAGCCGCTGGATAAGACCCGCGCCGTCCAGGCAGGCGGCCTCTTCATAATCGATCGGCACTTCGCGCACGAACGAGAGCAGCATCCAGATCGACAGCGGCAGCGTGTACACCTGGTAGGCGAGCATCAAGCCGAATTCGGAATCGAGCAGATGCAGGTTCTTCGCGAGCGTGAACAACGGCACCGCCACGGTGATCGGCGGCATCAGCTTGACGGCCAGCACCAGCATCAGGAACAGCAGATCGAGGCGCGCCGGAAAGCGCATGCGCACGAGTGCATAAGCGGCCGGAAAAGCGAGGGCGAGCGACAACACGGTCGTCCCACAACTCACGAGCACCGAGTTCAGCAACTGCCGGCCGATACCGCTCGCCCATACCGATTCGAAATGCTGCAGGGTCGGCACATGCGGCCACAGCAACAGCGGATGATCGAGACGTTCGAGCGTCGGCGTGAACGCGGCGCCGACCATCCAGATACAAGGCAGCAGCAACAGGATCAGTGCGATGATTCGCAACAGCCAAAGCGCGGCTTGTCGGCCCAGGCCCACCGGACGCCACGCGGAAGACGACGTAGCAGTATTCATCGCGCGCGCGCCTTGCGGATCGACAGCCATACGTTGGCCGACACCAGTACCGCCGAGATCAGCAGCATCAGCACCGAAGCGGCGCTCGCCGGCCCGACGTTGAAGAAGCGGAAACCTGTGTCGTAGATATAGGTGGACAGCGTTTGCGTCGCATTGCCGGGCCCGCCTCCCGTCAGCGCATAGACCTTGTCGAACAGCTTGAAGGTGTCGATCGAACGCAGCAGCATGGCGAGCACGATTTGCGGAACGATCAGTGGCAACGTGATGTGGCGCAGACATTGCCACTCGCTCGCGCCGTCGGTGCGAGCCGCTTCATACAGTTCCGGTGCGATGGACTGCAAGCCGGCGAGAATGATCAGAAAGGCCATTGGCGTCCATTGCCAGACATCCACCAGAATCAGCGACCAGATCGCGAGGTGCGGATCGGACAGCCATTGCACGCCGGGCAGATCGAACACCGCCAGCAGCGCGTTCAGAAACCCGCTGTAGTTCAGCCAGTTGCGCCAGATCGCCGAGCACACCAGGGTGGACAGTATCATCGGCAGAATCGCGAGCGGAATGATGAAACGGCGGCCGGCAAACGCGCGCGCGAACAGCAACGCCAATGCGCCGCCGAGCACGACTTCGAGCACCGAAGCCGCGACCGTGAACTGCAGCGTATTGGCGAAGCTCGCGGCAAACTCGCTGTCGCCGAGCACCGCGCGATAATTTTCCAGCCCGGTAAAGAGGCGGTGGCCCGACGCATAGTCGACATTGAAGAAAGAGTCGACCAGCACGCGCAGGACCGGATACAGCGCAAGCACGCCGAGCACCAGCAAAGCGGGACCCACCAGCAGGACCAGTGGCAGATAGCGGCGCACGGCGTTCATGGAATAGATCGACAGGACGACGGGGTTATTGGGCCGCGGCGGCAAGCGCCGGCGTGATCTTCTGCGCGGCCTGATGCAAGGCGGCGTCCGGTGCGAGCTGGCCGGTCAGCACCAGTTGCAACGCGTCGCCGAGAATGCTCTCGATCTGCTGCCAGTCCTTCACACGCGGACGGGCGCGGCCGGCCTCGAGCGCCTTGAGCTGATCCGGATACCAGCGGAATTGCTTCACCAGCGCCGGATCTTCGAACACGCTCCTACGGGTCGGCGGAATGCCCATCGCGGCCAGACGCGTTTGCGTATCTCGCTGGGTCAGATAGACCAAGAACTCTTGTGCGAGCGTGGCGTGCGGCGCGTCTTTCGGAATCGCCATCTGCCAGATGCCGAGCATCGGCGACGGTCCTTTCACCTGGCCGGGCGGCGCCTGCAACGCGACTTCGCCGACCACGCGCGACTGCTTCGGATCGTCGAGCGCGGGAATCCAGGCCGGCCAGACTTCCAGCGCCTGCGCCGCCGCGCCCTTCTGCAACGCGTCGCGCACTTCGGCTGCGCCGTAAACCGCGACGTCCTTCGGTGCGTTGTTCTTCAGCGCGACGAACATTTTCAGGGCCGCCAGCGCTTGCGGGGAATCGATCGTCACCTTGCCGCCCTGATCGATCACGTCGCCGCCGTACGCCCATAGAATCGGCAGGAAACCGGTCACGACCGGGTTGCCCTTCGCGCCGCGAAACACCACGCCGGACACGTCTTTATCGGCGGCGCCGGTGGTCTGCGCGATCTTCAGCACGTCGTCCCAGTTGCGCGGCGGCTGCAGCTTGTATTTCGCCAGCAAGTCCTTCCGATAAGCGAACATTTCGACGTTGCCCACCACCGGCAGCGCGTACAAGCCGCCCGACGGCGCGCGGCCGAGCGCGACGGTCGACGCGACCATGTCCGCATCGGCGAGGTTCGCCGGCAGCGGCTTGAGCCAGCCGTTCGACATGAATTCGGGCGACCAGGTGTCGTCCATCATCACCAGATCGAACGCGCCGGTGCCTTCGCGCATCGACAGTTTCAGCTTCTGGTAGAGGTTCGCATTGGGCAGCTTCAGCAGTTCGATGTCCGCGCCGGGATGCAGCTTCGTAAAGCCGGCGACGGCGCCCGCCAGGCCGCGTCCGTAGATGTCGTCGCGGCCGGCGATCACGAGATCGGCTGCGCCGGCGCTCGCCGCGGCAAGGGATAAGGCGACGGCAACGGACACGGCGCGCAGGCTGCTGAACAGTTTCATGCGATCTCTCGGTGAAGGAACGGAAGTCGGGCGGGTTGATTGCAACCGTGTGCAACGCCAGGTACAAATCTCTCTCAATGCACGGCCGCCATTCTGGCTGTGGATCGTTAAAGATTTGTGGCAAGGGAATGGAAAGGTGCCGGCCGGCTGCTGAAGGGGGGGGAAACGCGGGCATGGGTCCGCCCGGCGCACGAGCAGCCGCCGGGCGTGAAATCGGGGATCTGGGGAGACTGAAAGCGGCTCGCGTCGACGAATCAGGCGAAGCCGCACAACGACGATCAACCGGCCGGTTGACCCAGCAGGTGTTCGAGATTGCTGATCAGTGCGCGGCGGTATTGCGCCTGCTCTTCATAGGTTCGCGCGGAGGCTTCGATATCCGCGCTGCAATGCGGACAGGTTTGCTCGTTCGTGTGAACGTAGCCATTGCAGTTACGGCATAACGCCAGTTTCGTCGGCACACGACCCACTTCGGGCGCGCGCTTGCCTTTGTTCTTCCACGTGAGTTCGATGGTTTGCCCCGAGCGGACGATGCTCGCCACCGGCGTGCCGTCCGAGATCTTCTCGGTCACCAGATCGAAACGCCCCACCGCGAACGACGCCTTCCCGGCTTCCTCGACTTTGACGATCCGCTCGCGCAGCCCCTGCTTCTGCAGTTCGATCACGCGATAGTGGCAATACGGATTGTTGCCGGGCTTGCCGAGTAATGAATGCGACGTCCACGTACAGCCGCCGCGGCACACGTCCGCGTAATAGCAGGTGCGGCAGAAGCCCCACAGATCGTCCACCGAGCGCAGCCGGCCGAAATGGATCGCCTCGCTCGTCCGCCAGATTTCTTCCAGCGAAAGATCGCGCACGTTGCCGCCCGCAAAGCCGACCGTCGCCAGCGACGGGCATCCTTTGACCGTGCCGTCCGCCTCCAGCGCGATCACCTGTTGCCCCGCGCTACAGCCGGTCCAATGCACGCGCTCGTCGCCGAAACCGCGCCACAAATGTTCATAAGGACCGTAGTAGCCGATGTTGTTGCCCACGTTCATCAACAAGCCGTGGCTCAAGCCGCGTTTGTAGAGGTCCGCCAGTAACGGCATCAATTCCTGCAACTGGTACGGCTGCAGCAGCAGTTCGTCGTTGTCGGCGGCGTTGCCCATCGCCACCGTCAGTTGAATCTGCCAGTGCGTCGCGCCGAGTTCGATGATGGTGTCCATCAGCGCCGGCAGATCCGGCAGGGTCGCCGCACCGATCTGCGTGTTGACGCTGGTGGCGAGACCGGCGACGCGGGCGCGCTTGAGCGTGTCGACGGCCTTGCCGAACGACCCGGGCACGTTGCGCACCTTATCGTGCAGCGGCTGCATGCCGTCGAGCGACACGCCCACACCGTTCAGCCCCGCTTCGACGGCTTGCGCGAGCCGCGCCGGATTCAGATTGCGGCCGCCGGTTTGAATGGCGCAGTACATGCCGTGCGAGCGGATCGCCTTGATTAGCTGGATCCAGTCTTTGCGCAGATAAGCTTCGCCGCCGATCAGCGACACTTCGCGCGTGCCGAGCCGGGCCAGCGACTCGATGACTTCAAGACACTCTTCGGTATTCAGTTCGTTGGGGCGGCGGCGACCCGCGCGGGAGCCGCAATGCAAACACTTCAGATCGCAGGCCAACGTAATTTCCCACACCACATGAACGGGAACGAAGCGCTGAAAGTCATCGTCGCGCAAATAGCGGGCCGGCTGCTGACTGGTCTCGTGCATGTTGCTTCCCTTCTCGTGTGTGGGTTCCCGCGACTGCACCGCTGCTTATCGCCCCTTCCCGGCGACGCACGGCGTTGCGCAATTGCGTCGCTACGTCGCCAGGAAGGCAGGCGCCCAGGAGCGCCTACGCCTGTTGCCGTCGATTAAGCACGCCCTTCCAGCCGGGCGATCTCGGCGTTCAGTTTGGTCAGCTCGCTCTGAATGTTGCCGGCGTCGGCCAACTGCTGTTCAGCCTGGCGCGCCAGCGACTTCATCTGGCTCAGATCGCCGGAGGCCTTCGCCTGCTGCAAACCCACGCCATAGAGCGGCGCGACCGGCTGGTTCGGCTCGCGCGGCTGCAGTGCGCCGACGAGCGTGACGATCGCGTGTTCGACGTCGTGCCAGCGCTGGTTGTCGAAGTACTTGTAGCCGGCCTGCCCCGACTGCCAGCTGCTCTTCAGCACGCCGTGAAACTGGAACGTCTCCGCGAGACCGCTGGTCGGTCCCGACGGATTGCCCGACAACGTCAGGACGATGATCGGATCCGTGCCGGGCGCGAGTTGAAGCTGGCTGTAATTGCCCCAGACGTCCGCATGGAATTCCAGCGGCGGATAGGTCGACTGATAGATCCGGGCCACGCCGCTCACTCGCTTGGCCGGCGTGTTGACGAGCAGGGACAGCGTGAGAACGGGCGCGCCGATCGCGGGCGTCGCGACGCGCAGATTAACCGGGAAAAGACCGACAGTCATGGCGATAACTCCTGTGAACAAGGGGTAGCGAAACGTGACGAGCCAGCGTTAGCGAGCGGCTTCGAGCCGGGCGATTTCCGCCTTCAGTTCGCTCAGGCCGGTCTGAATGCTTTCGCGGCTGTCGAGTTGCTGTTGCGCGAAGCTCGCCAGCGTCTTCATATGCGCGAGATCGCCGCTTGCCAGCGCATGCTGGATGCTCACGCCGTACAGCGGTGTCGGACCGCCATGCGGGTTGCTCGGAATCACGGGACCGGGTTCCAGCGGCACGAATTCCGGATCGAGCCTCGCCGGCACGTTGGATACTTCAAGCCAGCGGCCATCGTTCAGATAGCTGTAGTTGGCGACGCCGTGTTGCCAGTCGCTGTCCAGCACCAGATGCAGGCGGAAGGTCGTGATCGAGTTCGATTCCGGGCCGCCGGTGTTGCCCTGCAGAACCACCAGGATGCGCGTCTCGGACGGCGGCATCAGCGCCATATACGTGAAGGTGCCCCACGTGTCGGCATGGAAATCGAGTGGCGGATTCACCGCCTGCGTGATCGATGCGCCGCCGACGACGCTGCGTCGGGGCGTATCGACCAGAAGTCCGAGCGTGAGCGTCGGCGCGCCCGGCAATCCGGTACCGACGACATAGCGGGCCGGGAATAGGCCAATACGGGGAAGGGTAGCCATGCTGTTTTCCTGGTGGGTGGTTGAACGACGGTGAACGACGATGAACGACAACGGCGGTTGCCTCGAACGCGGCAGACAATATGCAAGCCATGTGCCAATGAAGCGGCACGCCGCGTGGCAGGCGTTGATCGATTCCGGCACGCGCGCAGTGGACGGAGGCGTCCCTTTGATGGGTGCGTAGTGGACGATTTCGTCCACTAGTAGTCGGCGCGTGCAGTAAACGACAAAGCATCCGGGTCAGGGATGTTCCCCCGAGCCGGATGCTCTGGACTCGCTACGCTTCAGGAAAGCGTCAGGACGGAATGACGTACTTGCTATAAGTCAGCCGGCTCGGGCGGACCCGCATCCGCACCAGCGAAACGAGCAAGCTGAAACCGGCGTGATTGGGATCGATCACCGGCACGTAAGCCCCCAACGCTTCTTCGAGCAGCACGCCCACGCGGCTGGCCACATCGACGAAACCGGTGCAGCCGAGCAGGATGGATTGCGCGCCGTCTTCGTTGATCGCTTTCATGGCCTGCTCGAAGGTCTTGGCGACCACCACGTCGGTGTTGTCGAGCTGATCCACCGGGCAATTGATCGCGCGAATCGACGCAAAGTTATCCTGCAGCCCATAGCTCTGCGGATGACCTCGCTGCATGGCGAGCGTGCTTTGCAGAATCGTGATGATCGAAAAGCGCTGGCTGAGCATCAACGCCGCGAACGCCGAGGTCGGAAATCCGCCGATGATCGGAATGTCGATCACCTCTCTGGCCGCCTCGACACCCGCCATGTCGAAGTCAGTCAGCCAGATGCCGTCGAAACCTTCTTTCGCAATCTGGCGCGCGAGTGTCACGACCGGCATGCCGTTTTCGAGCCAGTTGGTGCGATTCTCGATACACGGGTGGCCGCTGGTGATATTACGCACCTCGACCTGAACGTCGGGCGGCACGACGGGCGCAACGGCCTTCATGATGCGGTCGTTGAACTGGTTCGTCGCGACCGGCACGAGGACGCAAATACGAAGCGGCGCGCTCAAGACAATTCTCCCCGAAGCGGCGACGATTGCAGCTTGCCCACCGGCACGTAAGGGCCGAGATAGCCGAGCGGTTCAAGCAGCTCAAGGAAACTCTCGAGTATCAGGCCATCGGGCACGGTCAGCGGCGCTTCGGCTTCCCAGCCGATCAGCGTCACCTTGCGCTTGCCGACCACCGGGTTGAGCGAACCGTCCTCCATCACCAGATCGCCGTTGGTGAAAATCGACTGACCGTCGCCTTCGACGAAATACGCCACGCTGTCCGGCGCCAGCACGATCGGCTGCGGGCGGCGGCTGTCCCACGCGATCAGCGATTCGTTCTGATAGACCACGGTATAGGTATGTTGCCCCGCCTTGATGCCGATCTTGCCCACGTCGAATCCGCCGCTCGTGTCCACTTTGGCCGACACCAGTTCGCCCGGCTCGGAGATCGCACGCGCCGAGAGGCCGCCGTGCTCGGCCAGCCAGGCGATCATTTGGGGGACGTTGCGGACCCGGCCCGCGCCGAGCGCACGACCCAGCGTCAACGCACGGGTCAGCGTGCCGCGAATCGGCATTGCACCGCCGAGTTCGGCCGGCGTCATCACCCACATTGCAAGGCCGCCGAACTGGTTGAATTCCGGATCGCCGACGATCGGCCGGATCATCTGTTCGACAATCGCCGAGACATCGCGCTGATGCGACGTGCCGCCGCTCGTATGGCTGTGGCGCGGCGTCACGTTCAGTTCGACGTTAAGTCCGCCCTGGCTCACGAGATAGGCCGGCCGCGGATCGATTTCGCGGGCCGCGTATGTGAGCATCGGCAGCGAGGGCACGGCGCGGCCGGCGCCGTCGGCGTCGATCACCGCGAGGCCCAGCTTCGCGGCCACCAGACACGCCACGCTAAAGCCCAGCGCGCCGCTCTCCGGCGGCGCGATGTAGGCCAGCTTGCGGCCTTGCGCCGCCAGCCGCTCCTGCACGCTCTGCACGGCCAGCACGGGGCCCGTCGGATAGGTGGCCGAGTTGATCGCTTCCGGCGCGCCGAGATAGGCCACCATGACGGCGTCTCCCAACGCGTCGGGGCCCGAGGCTTCTTCGACCGTCACGACGTTGACCGTCTCGCGCGGGTAGTAATCGCCCTTGCGAAAATGCGCGGCCAGATGACGCGCCGACTCGACCGTACCGCCGCCGCCGCTGCCGAAGAAAGCGCCCCCGAGCAGCAAGGGTTCCAGATCCTGTGGACCGAGTTCATAGGCCATGTGCCATTCCTTTTTTTTGCGGTTGGAGGGAATCGGTATTACGTAATTCGGCCAGCAGGCGGAGCGCGCGCATCGCGCCGGGCGCCGGGCGGGCGGAGGACTCGGCGCGCAGCGCGCGCTCGAGTACGTCGGTGGCATCGGTACGGCGGCCGGTCTGGTTGAGCAGGTCGGCGAGGTAGGTCGAGGCGGCGATCCGCGCCGGCACGGAACCCAGCGCGCGCGCGGTGGAGATCGCGCTGCGCAGGCCCTGCTCGGCTTCCGTCATGTCGCCGAGGGCCCATTGCGCGCGTGCCCTGACGATCAGCAGTTCGCCGAGATAAACGCGCTCCTGCCGTTCAATGACTTCATCGAGCGCGCCGGCAAGCAGCGTCTCGCACGCCTGCGGACGTCCCGCACGCAACAGCAGTTCACCGTGCTGCCAGGTCTTGAACGAATAGAACAACGCTCCGCCGTTGTTCGCCATGTGATTGTCATAGCCGTCCAGCAGCGTGGCCTGAGCCTCGTCGAGCGAACCGCGCGCGCTGAGGTAACAGGCGCGGAACACTTTGCCCACGCCGCGATAGAAGGTGAAACCCGCCACTTTGGACACGGCATCCAGTTCACTGGCCAGCTCGCCGAGCCGGTCGATTTCGTTGAAAAGGAACGCGAGCCATGCCGCGCCCTGCAGATCGAGGACGTGGCCGAGCGCGTGATCGTTGCCGTCCGAGGTGCGGGCGATCAGCGTTTCCATCGACCGGCGCGCGTTGTCGACGGCGCCGATCTGGAAGCCGGCGAGACCTTCGAAGGTTAACGCGAGGCCCGCCAGGTCCAGACCCTGAACGCCGATGCGCCGGTCCTTGCGGCCAATGCCGGCCAATCCGCCACGCGTGAGACACGCCAGTGCCTCTTCGCTGTCGCCCAGCCAGAACAGCGTATTGACCATGGCGATGTGCGCTTCGTCGAGCGTCGCCTGGCGGCCCATGCCTTGCGCCTGTTGCAGCAGATTCTGCGCGGTCGCGCGGGCCTCGGTCAGTTGCAGGGTCGTCAGTTGCGTCGTCCACACGCCGAAGCGCACCGACGCCAGTTCGTCCTCGTCGCACACGCCTTGACCTGCGGCCAGCGCGGCCAGATAACACGCGGTCGCTTCGGCATGCAGCCAGCCGTACACGCTGCGCAGACTTACCCCGAGCATGCGATAGGCTTCGAACTGGAGGTGACGCGTGTCGTCCGGGCCATTGCTCTTCAGCAACAGATCGAGGCAGCGGCGCAATAGCGGAATGGCCTCCTGGAATTGCGATGCATTGACCAGCGTGTCGGCCTGCGCCAGACAATCGCGCGCCGCGTGGTGCCGCTCTTCACGCGCCTTCTGTCTGCGCTCGATCGTCTTGCGACTCACGCCCAACAGCACCGCGGCGGCGCTCTTGTTGTTCGACGTGCGTTCGAGCGCGCGATCGATCAGCAGGTTTTCCGCTGCCGCCAGTTTGTCGCAACCGTCGAGTTGCATTAACTGATCCGCCAGGGCGACGCGCGAGTTCGTGTCGACCGCGCCGGTGACGAGGAACGGCGTCAACATGTCGGCGTCGATCCGCGTGCGCTCCGCGAGCACGCTCAACTGGCTGATCAGATTGCGCAACTGGCGGATATGACCCGGCCATGCCTGCTGACAGAGACAACGGATCGCCGTCGGCGTGAATTCAATAACGCGCGTTTGCTGAGCGGCGAAATGAGCGACGAGCAACGGAATGTCGTCGGCACGCTGGTCGAGACCCGGCACGTTGAGCACGAACACCGCGAGGCGATAGAACAGATCTTCGCGGAAGCGTCCTTCGTGAACCGCGTGGCGCAGATCGCGATGCGTCGCGGCAACCACGCGCCCTTCGAAGCGCACGTTGACCGATGAACCGACCGGTCGGAAGCTGCGCGTTTCCAATGCCCGTAACAATTTCGGTTGCAGGGTCAACGGCAACTCGCCGATCTCGTCGAGAAAGAGCGTGCCCTGCCCGACTTGCCGAAGCAGACCGTCGCGATGGTCGGACGCGCCGGTGAACGCGCCCTTCACGTGGCCGAACAGTTCGGCCTCGACCAGGTGCTCGGGAATCGCACCGCAATTGACGTCGACGAACGGCTCGTCGCGATTCAGGCCGAGCGCGTGAATGCGCCGTGCCACCAACTCCTTGCCCGAGCCCGTGGGCCCCATGATCAATAACGCATGATGAGTGGGCGCCACGCGGTCGATCATCCGCACCAACTGGCGGAAGGCCATCGACGAGCCGATGAACGTGGCGTCGTCCGGAGCTTGCGCGCGCGTGCGCGACTCACTCGACGAAGGTTGAGTATCGAACTCCATCATATGACGCGCCCCGGGCACGGCCTCCACATCACGATGACAAGCGGTAGGACTTCTTTAGCCGCAGAGCGAACCGGCGATACGACGCCCGACACGGTCACCCTATGCGCTCCGCATGGGACATACCGCGCATTCACTCATGCAATCCGGATACTCTTTGTCTTCGGTGGCTTTCAATAACCGCCATGTAATTCCAATGACATGCACTGGAATGGTTACGTCAGTAATATATTTTTTATGCTTATTAATTAGTTTTGCGAAAAACCTCTTTCGCAGTTGCGCACTTCACGGTTCCAGCAGCGTGGCTGACTGTGTTATCGGCATCAGGAACATTAAGCTTAGCAAAGTTACACTGAAATTTGCCATGGACTCCATTGTGATTTGCACTTAGCCTGGCTTCACGCAATGGTAGTTGTGGCGGGTGATTATTTCTGGTTAAAACACCTGATAAGCAAACCAGATCAATGTGACAGGCTCAGGTCGATCAGGCGGCTCTGCTCCGTCTTGTCTTTTTCCGACGGGGGCATTTTTTGTGAATTTATGCGTTGCGGGTTCTTCGTGAAGTCTTCCTCTAAAAGCTGGAGCGTCATCTAAAATTACTTGGACATTCGCTCATCACGAGGCATAGAATTCCATCAGATTAGCAATCCGCGGAAGGTCGCTGAAATCTTGCAAGTCGCTACGGCAGCACCGTTTGTCTGGTTCCTGAGCTTCGTCGAGTACGACGCCACGCGTGATGGGATTGAGTCCCGCGCGCTGCGCGCATTGGCTCCCCTCTCCTGTCGCTTGCCTCATGCAGCAACGCATTTTGCGTTGCTGAGCCGCACGGTCAATTGCGTGACTATGCAATGGTCAGTGCCGCAGTCTCCGTGGCGTATCGTGCTCGCCATTACAGGCCATCCTGCTCTCTCCAGGCGTCGAGATAGAAATCCCACCACGCCGCTCGACGGCTGACGTCGCTCTACGTCTTTTTCACACTGTAGTGCCTGAACCCTTGCGTCGCGCTCGTGCTGTCAGAAGCACGGACCACGAATGACGACGCTCGGGTATTCGAAGTACAACGTTAAAAAAGAGTCCAATAACATGCACACGGTTTTATCCATGAGCTTACTGGTCCCGCTGGTCGTTTTACTCGTCATCGGACTGCTCGCGGTGATCGGCGTCTGGCTGTCGGGGGCCGTTCACTATATTCCGAACGACGCGATCGGCGTCATCGAAAAGATCTGGAGTGCGCAAGGATCGGTGCAGGTCGGCCTGCTCGCCTTGCATGGCGAAGCCGGCTTTCAACCTGACGTGCGCCGCGGCGGTTTTCACTTCTTCACGCCGTTCCAGTATCGCGTTCATATCCGGCCGATGGTGTCGGTCACGCAAGGCAAGATCGGCTATGTCTTCGCGCGTGACGGGGTCGATCTGCCGGCGGGCCAGACGCTCGCCGACAATGCCACCGTCGACGATTTCCGCGACGTCCGCGCGTTTCTCGAACATGGCGGCCAGAAGGGTCCGCAGCGCAAGGTGCTGCGTGAGGGCACGCACATTCTGAATCCGGCGCTGTTCGTCGTCATGACGGAGGACACGACCTATTCACTGTCGATGGCGCCGGAAGAACGCGCCTACTACGCCCGCATGCGCGACGTGCTCGACGAGCGCAGCGCCTTTACGCCGGTCGTGATCAAGGAAGTCACGGGCGCCCATGGTTCCGACCAGATCGCCGTGGTAACGGTGCAGGATGGTCCGGGGCTGCGCGTGGACGAATTGCTTGCACCCGACGTCGGCGATCTGCACAACGCGTTTCAGGAGCCGGAGAAGTTTCTCGCGGCGGGTGGACGTCGCGGTCGTCAGGAACGCGTGCTGGTGGAAGGCACTTACTACATCAACCGGCTCTTCGCGACGGTTGAGTTTCTGACGAAGACCATCGTTCCGGTCGGCTTTGTGGGCGTGGTGGTGTCGTACACGGGCCGTCGCGGCGACGACCTCTCCGGCAGCGACTACAGTCATGGCGAGTTGGTAAAAACCGGTTGCCGTGGCGTCTGGAGCGAACCGCTGATGCCCGGCAAGTACGCGTTCAACCCGTACGCCGGCAAGATCGAATTCGTCCCGACCACCAACTTCGTGCTGCTCTGGAAAGCCGGCGAAAGCGGTTCTAACTTCGATTCGAATCTGCGCGAGATCACGTTGATCACGAAGGACGCGTTCGAACCGCAATTGCCGTTGTCGGTGGTCGTGCATATCGACTATCGCAAGGCGCCGCTCGTCGTGCAGCGTTTCGGCAATATCGAGCAACTGGTCGAGCAGACGCTCGATCCGATGGTGTCGTCGTACTTCAAGAACGTCTCGCAAACGCGGACGTTTATCGAGTTGATCCAGTCGCGCAGCGAATTGCAGGGCAATGCGTCGAGTGAGATGCGCGAGCGCTTCAAGGCGTATTCGCTGGAGTTCGAGGAAGTGCTGATCGGCACACCGAAGCCGCAAGCTGGCGACACGCAGATCGAGAACATCATGGCGCAGTTGCGCGACCGGCAGATCGCGCGCGAACAGGTCGAAACGTTCGCGCAGAAACAGATCGCCGCAGACAAGCAGCGCGAACTGAACGAAGCAGAACAGCGTGCGGCGAAACAGAAGGAGTTGACTGGTTCCTTGGTCGATGTATCGATCAAGGAGAACCAGGGTTCGGCAGCGGTGAAGGCCGCTGAGAAGCGTCGTCAGGAAATCGAAGCGCTCGCGCAGGCCGACAAGTTCAGGCAGGAAATGGAGGGCTCAGGTCGCGCGTCGGCGATCAAGGCGGTCGGTGAAGCGGAAGCTTCGGCGATCAAGGCGAAGTCCGAAGCGCTGCAAGGTGAAGGTGCCGACAAGCAACTGATGCAAACGGTGATGCTGCGTTTGGCCGAAGCGTTCGAAACGTCACGTGTTCCGCTCGTTCCGCAGATCCAGTTGGGTGGTGATAGTGGCGGCAATGCGATCAATACGCTGATGTCGCTGATGAGTTCACTGAAGGCGGGGGAACTGGCGCAGTCGCTGTCGAGTAAGAGCGAATAGTTGGGCGATGACGGCGGTGGGCGTTGAGTACCTTGTTGTGATTTTCCGTCGCCGTAAACGCAGAAACCCCACCTGATTGGGTGGGGTTTCTGCGTTGCTGCTTGGGAGCCTGACGATTACCTACTTTCACACGGGCAATCCGCACTATCATCGGCGTGGAGTCGTTTCACGGTCCTGTTCGGGATGGGAAGGGGTGGTACCGACTCGCTATGGTCATCAGGCATGACTTGTTGCCGCACTGCCCTTTGGGCAATACAGCCAATCTGGAAGAAGTAGTTGAGAGGATGCCTCTCGGTATTACTTTGGGCTGTGCCTGTATTGCACAACACTGATCTCAACCGTGTGTCGTGAGAGACACACCTGTTATAGGATCAAGCCTTACGGGCAATTAGTATCAGTTAGCTTAACGCATTACTGCGCTTCCACACCTGACCTATCAACGTCCTGGTCTTGAACGACCCTTCAAGGGGCTCGAAGCCCCGGGGATATCTCATCTTAAGGCGAGTTTCCCGCTTAGATGCTTTCAGCGGTTATCTCTTCCGAACATAGCTACCCGGCGATGCCACTGGCGTGACAACCGGTACACCAGAGGTTCGTCCACTCCGGTCCTCTCGTACTAGGAGCAGCCCCCTTCAAATATCCAGCGCCCACGGCAGATAGGGACCAAACTGTCTCACGACGTTTTAAACCCAGCTCACGTACCTCTTTAAATGGCGAACAGCCATACCCTTGGGACCGGCTACAGCCCCAGGATGAGATGAGCCGACATCGAGGTGCCAAACACCGCCGTCGATATGAACTCTTGGGCGGTATCAGCCTGTTATCCCCAGAGTACCTTTTATCCGTTGAGCGATGGCCCTTCCATACAGAACCACCGGATCACTATGACCTGCTTTCGCACCTGCTCGACTTGTCGGTCTCGCAGTTAAGCACGCTTATGCCATTGCACTATCAGCACGATTTCCGACCGTACCTAGCGTACCTTCGTACTCCTCCGTTACACTTTGGGAGGAGACCGCCCCAGTCAAACTGCCTACCATGCACTGTCCCCGATCCGGATTACGGACCAAGGTTAGAACCTCAAACAAACCAGGGTGGTATTTCAAGGATGGCTCCACGCAGACTGGCGTCCACGCTTCATAGCCTCCCACCTATCCTACACAGACCGGTTCAAAGTCCAATGCAAAGCTACAGTAAAGGTTCATGGGGTCTTTCCGTCTAGCCGCGGGGAGATTGCATCATCACAAACACTTCAACTTCGCTGAGTCTCGGGAGGAGACAGTGTGGCCATCGTTACGCCATTCGTGCAGGTCGGAACTTACCCGACAAGGAATTTCGCTACCTTAGGACCGTTATAGTTACGGCCGCCGTTTACCGGGACTTCAATCAAGAGCTTGCACCCCATCATTTAATCTTCCGGCACCGGGCAGGCGTCACACCCTATACGTCCACTTTCGTGTTTGCAGAGTGCTGTGTTTTTATTAAACAGTCGCAGCCACCAGTTTATTGCAACCCCTTCACCCTTCTGGCGCGAGCCAGTCAAGCTACAGGGGCGTACCTTATCCCGAAGTTACGGTACCAATTTGCCGAGTTCCTTCTCCCGAGTTCTCTCAAGCGCCTTAGAATACTCATCTCGCCCACCTGTGTCGGTTTGCGGTACGGTCTTGTTAAACTGAAGCTTAGAGGCTTTTCTTGGAACCACTTCCGATTGCTTCTTCACCTAGGTGAATGGCCTCGCACCCTTGAATTCCGCGCCCGGATTTGCCTAAGCGCCTTCTCCAATGCAAGGACCGGGACTTCCAACACCCGGACAACCTTCCGCGATCCGTCCCCCCATCGCATTTAACAATGGTGCAGGAATATTAACCTGCTTCCCATCAGCTACGCATTTCTGCCTCGCCTTAGGGGCCGACTCACCCTACGCCGATGAACGTTGCGTAGGAAACCTTGGGCTTACGGCGAGGGGGCTTTTCACCCCCTTTATCGCTACTCATGTCAGCATTCGCACTTCCGATACCTCCAGCGCACTTTTCAATGCACCTTCGCAGGCTTACGGAACGCTCTCCTACCATGCACATAAATGTGCATCCGCAGCTTCGGTATATTGCTTAGCCCCGTTACATCTTCCGCGCAGGACGACTCGATCAGTGAGCTATTACGCTTTCTTTAAAGGATGGCTGCTTCTAAGCCAACCTCCTGACTGTTTTAGCCTTCCCACTTCGTTTCCCACTTAGCAATATTTGGGGACCTTAGCTGGCGGTCTGGGTTGTTTCCCTCTTGACACCGGACGTTAGCACCCGATGTCTGTCTCCCGTGATTGCACTCTTCGGTATTCGGAGTTTGCTATGGCGTAGTAATCCGCAATGGACCCCACAACCATGACAGTGCTCTACCCCCGAAGGTGATACACGAGGCACTACCTAAATAGTTTTCGGAGAGAACCAGCTATTTCCAGGTTTGTTTAGCCTTTCACCCCTATCCACAGCTCATCCCCTAACTTTTCAACGTTAGTGGGTTCGGACCTCCAGTACGTGTTACCGCACCTTCATCCTGGCCATGGATAGATCACCTGGTTTCGGGTCTACACCCAGCGACTGAATCGCCCTGTTCGGACTCGCTTTCGCTACGCCTGCCCTAATCGGTTAAGCTTGCCACTGAATGTAAGTCGCTGACCCATTATACAAAAGGTACGCAGTCACCCCTCAAGGAGGCTCCTACTGTTTGTATGCATGCGGTTTCAGGATCTATTTCACTCCCCTCCCGGGGTTCTTTTCGCCTTTCCCTCACGGTACTGGTTCACTATCGGTCGATCACGAGTATTTAGCCTTGGAGGATGGTCCCCCCATCTTCAGACAGGATTTCACGTGTCCCGCCCTACTTGTCGTACACCTAGTTCTTCCTCGCTGTTTTCGTCTACAGGGCTATCACCTGCTATGGCGGCACTTTCCAGAGCCTTCGACTAACAATGAAGATAAAGAGTACAGGCTGGTCCCATTTCGCTCGCCACTACTCTGGGAATCTCGGTTGATTTCTTTTCCTGCGGTTACTTAGATGTTTCAGTTCACCGCGTTCGCTTCGCATGACCTATGTATTCAGTCATGGATACTCCATTCGGAGTGGGTTTCCCCATTCGGACATCTACGGATCAAAGCTCGTTTGCCAGCTCCCCGTAGCTTTTCGCAGGCTACCGCGTCCTTCATCGCCTGTGATCGCCAAGGCATCCACCACATGCACTTGTTCGCTTGACCCTATAACGGGTGTGTCTCACACCGCGTTCACTCGGAACGCAGCATTGGCCACATCGTTACAGGTTGAGTATTCGTGTTGCGCCGTATTCCAAGGCAATCTTTCGATTACCTTTTCATACATTGATACAATCACAACCCTGATTCACCTACTCGTCTACCCATCTCTAGATAGCCTTTCGTGAATCTCTTTACTACTTCTTCCTGATTGTTAAAGAACGACAGCCGATATCATGATTGCTATAACCACGTATCACTCTGACTGGCTCAATCGCCAATGCAAAGTACTCTGCGCATTGCCTGCTCGCAGAACACTATGCACTGAAGATTGTCCATTCAGAATCACAGCCGATAAGCGTGAGCGCTCAACGTTTGACACGTCTAGCTCGAGAAAGGAGGTGATCCAGCCGCACCTTCCGATACGGCTACCTTGTTACGACTTCACCCCAGTCATGAATCCCACCGTGGTAAGCGCCCTCCTTGCGGTTAGGCTACCTACTTCTGGTGAAACCCACTCCCATGGTGTGACGGGCGGTGTGTACAAGACCCGGGAACGTATTCACCGCGGCATGCTGATCCGCGATTACTAGCGATTCCAGCTTCACGCACTCGAGTTGCAGAGTGCGATCCGGACTACGATCGGTTTTCTGGGATTGGCTCCACCTCGCGGCTTGGCAACCCTCTGTTCCGACCATTGTATGACGTGTGAAGCCCTACCCATAAGGGCCATGAGGACTTGACGTCATCCCCACCTTCCTCCGGTTTGTCACCGGCAGTCTCCCTGGAGTGCTCTTGCGTAGCAACTAGGGACAAGGGTTGCGCTCGTTGCGGGACTTAACCCAACATCTCACGACACGAGCTGACGACAGCCATGCAGCACCTGTGTTATGGCTCCCTTTCGGGCACATCCACCTCTCGGCAGACTTCCATACATGTCAAGGGTAGGTAAGGTTTTTCGCGTTGCATCGAATTAATCCACATCATCCACCGCTTGTGCGGGTCCCCGTCAATTCCTTTGAGTTTTAATCTTGCGACCGTACTCCCCAGGCGGTCAACTTCACGCGTTAGCTACGTTACTAAGTCAATGAAGACCCAACAACTAGTTGACATCGTTTAGGGCGTGGACTACCAGGGTATCTAATCCTGTTTGCTCCCCACGCTTTCGTGCATGAGCGTCAGTATTGGCCCAGGGGGCTGCCTTCGCCATCGGTATTCCTCCACATCTCTACGCATTTCACTGCTACACGTGGAATTCTACCCCCCTCTGCCATACTCTAGCCCGCCAGTCACAAATGCAGTTCCCAGGTTAAGCCCGGGGATTTCACATCTGTCTTAGCGGACCGCCTGCGCACGCTTTACGCCCAGTAATTCCGATTAACGCTTGCACCCTACGTATTACCGCGGCTGCTGGCACGTAGTTAGCCGGTGCTTATTCTTCCGGTACCGTCATCCTCCCGCCGTATTAGGGCAGAAGTTTTCTTTCCGGACAAAAGTGCTTTACAACCCGAAGGCCTTCTTCACACACGCGGCATTGCTGGATCAGGGTTTCCCCCATTGTCCAAAATTCCCCACTGCTGCCTCCCGTAGGAGTCTGGGCCGTGTCTCAGTCCCAGTGTGGCTGGTCGTCCTCTCAGACCAGCTACAGATCGTCGCCTTGGTAGGCCTTTACCCCACCAACTAGCTAATCTGCCATCGGCCGCCCCTGTAGCGAGAGGTCCTAAGATCCCCCCCTTTCCTCCGTAGAGCGTATGCGGTATTAATCCGGCTTTCGCCGGGCTATCCCCCACTACAGGACACGTTCCGATGTATTACTCACCCGTTCGCCACTCGCCACCAGGATTACTCCCGTGCTGCCGTTCGACTTGCATGTGTAAGGCATGCCGCCAGCGTTCAATCTGAGCCAGGATCAAACTCTTCAGTTCAAACCTGTTACTGTTTTTCGGTTCCGTTAAGAACCGGTCGCTCACTCAACGTACTGACGAATTGTTCGACCATCTTGCGATGCTCAAACCTTCCTTTCATTACTGTGTGAGACTTGATACTTTCGCTTTGCGGAAGATCCCGAAAGATCCACCTCGCGTCTCGCATCAAGCGCCCACACTTATCGGCTGTTAATTTTTAAAGATCATTTCGCTCAGAAGCTCTGCTTTCTTCGCGTCCGTCATCTAACGGGAGGCGAATTATGCAGACTGAGATTTCATTGGTCAACCCTATTTGCGAAATATTTTTCTCACGACCTTTTCGCCGTCTCGCTCAAGTTCTTCAACGTGAGTCTCGCTTCCAGTCCGCCACCCTCGCGATTGTGGAGAGAGAGCGTCGCGTCCATTGCGAGAGCAAGTTGTCTTGCGATGGCGAGACCAAGACCGGTTCCCCCCGTATTGCGATTACGCGATGCTTCGAGCCGGAAGAACGGTTCGAATACGGCCTCCAGCGACTGGGCGGGGATACCGGGACCGCGGTCCGACACGGTGATCGTGGTCTGCCCATCGTGCAACGCGGCGACCTGGATCTCGGCGGCACCGCTGAACTTCAATGCGTTGTCCACGAGATTACCGACAATGCGACGCAACGCCTGGGGCCGCGTCATGATCGGCGCGCCGAACGATCCCTGCAACGACACCGACTGCCCGGCGTCGACGTAGTCGCACACCAGACTGTCGAATAGCGCGTCGGGATCGATACGGCAGCGCACCTCCGTCGCGCCGTGCAAAGTCCGCGCGTACGTCACGCCCTCTTTCACCAACGCTTCCATTTCCTGCAGATCCTGCCGCAGTTTCGCGCCTTCAGGTTCGCCTTCCATCACATCGACACGCAGCCGCATACGGGTGATCGGCGTTTGCAGATCGTGCGAGATCGCCGCGAGAATCTGCATGCGTTCGGTCATGTACATCGCGATACGGTCCTGCATGGCGTTGAATGCTCGCGCGGCGCGCGCCACTTCGGACGGTCCCTTCTCCGACAACCGCGCCGCCTTCAGATCGGGACCGAGCGTATCGGCGGCGACAGCCAATTCATGCAGCGGACGTGTCGCCAATCGCACCGCCAGCCAGCAGCACGCAATCAGCACGATCAATTGCAGCAGCAAGCCGGATAACAGCCAACCGGACAGCGGCGCGCTCGACATGGGCCGCAGATCGATCGTCAACGGCGCGCCGTCGGAGAGCTTCAGATGAACCTGCAAGCGCTCGTCGTCGCCGGGCACCGCATTGACCGTCAGCGGATAGTTGGTCCCGATCCCATCGGAAATGGAGGCGGCAATTCGCGCCGACAAATGCGCATCGACCGGGCCGCCGCTCACGCCAGGCCCAAGAATAAATTCGTAGCTGCGCCGCGCGAGACGCGGCAACCATTGCGCGCGCTCATTGGCCGGCAAATGATCGAGCAACGCGACCGAACTCGTCACCTCTCGTTCGATGTAACCGGTCATGATGTTCGTCATGGTCTGGTCGCGTTCGGTCATGGTGAGCCAGAACGACAACGCCTGCGCCGACGCAAGGCCAACGAACAGAATCACCGTCAGCCGCGCGAACAACGAGCGCGGCCAATGCAGCCAGGCACTCGCGTTCATTGCTCGTCCTCGATCACGTTGACCGCCGCGGAAAACACATAGCCCTCGCTGCGCAGCGTCTTGATGTAACGCGGCTCGCGAGCCACGTCGCGCAGGCGCTGACGCAAGCGGCTCACCATCAGATCGATCGAACGGTCGAACTGATCGGCTTGCCGGCCCTGGGTCAGATTGAGCAACTGATCGCGCGTCAACACGCGCTGCGGATGATCGAGAAACACACGCAGCAACCGGTACTCCGCGCCGCTCAACGCGACCATGGTGCCCTCCGCGTCGAGCAGATGGCGCGCGGTCGTATCGAGCCGCCAGTCGCCGAATCCCAGCATCTGCGAGGACTCCGAGACCTGCATGCCGGGCGGTAGCATGCGCGCGCGGCGCAGCACCGCGCGAATCCGCGCAAGCAGTTCGCGCACGGCAAACGGCTTGGGCAGGTAGTCGTCCGCGCCCATTTCCAGACCGAGAATACGATCGGCTTCTTCATTACGAGCGGTCAGCATCAGCACAGGCACCGACCGGAACTTGCTGGCCCGCAGTTCGCGGCACAGCACCAGGCCGTCTTCACCCGGCATCATCAGATCGAGCACGATCAGATCCGGCGCGCCGTGTTCCAGCGCGGCATGCATCTGCCGTCCGTTGGCCGCGAGCGAGACGCGCATGCCATTCTTCTCGAGGTAGCCGGCAATCAGTTCGCGAATGCCGCGATCGTCGTCGACGATCAGTACATGGTCGGTCGTGTCCATCAACGCATCATCTCTTTTGACGTTTCACCTGCACCCGGCTCGAATTGAGCAACGAACACTGCGCCGGGTGCGCCCATTCTGCGGCCAGCCCGCCTGCCACGAAGGCAATGATCGACAGTAGCCGCCTCATGCGTCCTCCACCACGGACAGGCTGGCACCGTTGGCAACACCGGCTTCCAGCGTATACGGGTCGATCCCTTCAAGGCAACCGATATTGGCGCGCCACAGCAGCGGGTCTTTACGCGTCTGATGAAACGGGTAGATACCGCAATGGCGGCAGAAATAGTGCTTCGCCACCCGCGTGTTGAACTGGTACAGCGTGAGGTCCTCTTCGCCCTGCAGGATCGTCAATTCATTCGCGGGGAACAGCGGCGTCATCAGCGCGCCCTTGCGGCGGCACAGGCTGCAATTGCAGCGCCCGGCGGGTTCGATCGGGGCACGAATTTCGAATTTGACGGCCCCGCAATGGCAGGACCCTTTCAGTACATTGGCGCTCATACAGCTCTCCGTGATCAGGCAATGACTGCTTTATAGCGCGGCTTGCCGGGTGATTTGTGTCGCAATGTATCTGCCCTGTCGCCAGACACAAAACATTGCACCGGGACACACCCGCCGACACAAGCCAGATACCCGCGAACGTTCCAATAAGGCCATGCGATCAACGGCACGACGGTCATGAGTTCTTCTCCGCTACGCCGTTCGATCCGCAAGCAGGTCTGCCGGATGGCGCCTGCATTGACTGCTTACTACTCGCCCTGAAAGGACTACGACATGCTGAATCTCAATCGACTGAAAACGCTGGCCATGACCGCCGCATTCGCTGCCACCGCGGTCACCGGCACTGCGGCCATCGCGGAGCCGCTCAAGACCGGCCCTCGCGCGCCGGAGTTCACCGGCATCAGCACATGGCTGAACAGCGATCCGCTCACCATCCAGAAACTGCGCGGCAAGGTCGTACTGGTCGATTTCTGGACCTACACCTGCATCAACTGCATCAACACGCTGCCGTACGTGAAAAGCTGGAATCAGAAGTACAAGGATCAGGGACTCACGGTAATCGGGGTCCACACCCCCGAGTACCCGTTCGAGCGCGATACGGATAACGTCAAGACCGCCATCAAGCGTTTCGGCATTACCTATCCGGTCGCGCAGGACAACCAGTATGCAACGTGGAGCGCTTACAACAACCAGTACTGGCCCGCGTTCTATCTGATCGACAAGAAAGGCCAGGTGGTCTACACGCACTTCGGCGAAGGCGACTACGCCAAGACCGAGGCAGCCATTCAGGCACTGCTTGCGCAGAAAGACTAACGCGCAAATGGTCGAACGGGCCGCAGCGATAAAACTATCGCTGCGGCCCGTTTTTTATGAGCGACTCGTCCGAGTCGCTCACCGTATTCGCGTCCGCTTAAAGATGGGCAACGTCGATCACCGCATCGGCGAACGCTTTCGGCGCTTCCTGCGGCAGGTTATGGCCGATACCGCCGCCAATGTTGCGATGCGCGTACTTGCCGGTGAACTTCTTCGCGTACGCGGCTGGATCGGGATGCGGCGCCCCGTTGGCGTCGCCTTCCATGGTGATGGTCGGCACGGAAATAGTCGGCGCCGTGGCCAGACGCTTTTCCAGCTCGTCGTATTGCGGCTCGCCCTTGACCAGCCCCAAACGCCAGCGATAGTTGTGAATCACCACCGCGACATGGTCCGGATTGTTGAACGACTCGGCCGAACGATCGAACGTCGCGTCGTCGAAATTCCATTTGGGCGAGGCCGTGTGCCAGATCAGTTTGTTGAAGTCGTGGCGGTTCGCTTCGTAACCCGCATAGCCGCGTTCCGTGGCGAAATAGAACTGATACCACCACGCGAGTTCCGCTTTCGGCGGCAACGGCGTGCGATTCGCTTCCTGGCTGCCGATCAGATAGCCGCTCACCGACACCATCGCCTTGCATCGCTCCGGCCACAGCGCCGCAATGATGTTCACCGTCCGCGCGCCCCAGTCGAAGCCGCCGAAAATCGCCTTGTCGATCTTCAACGCATCCATCAGCGCGATGATGTCCACAGCGACCACCGCCTGCTGCCCGTTGCGCGGCGTATCCGCAGACAGAAACCGCGTGGTGCCGTAGCCGCGCAGATACGGCACGATGACGCGATAGCCGGCCGCCGCGAGCAACGGCGTGACTTCAGCGAAACTGTAGATGTCGTAAGGCCAGCCGTGCAGAAGAATCACCACCGGACCATGATGCGGACCGGCTTCCGCGTAACCCATGCTAAGCGTGCCGATATTGACCTGCTTCAGGTTGTCGAACGACACGAGGCGGGACCCCGCCGACGCACCGTTGGACTGCGCGTTGGCGATTCCGCTCAGGCCCAGTTCCAGCAAGCTGAGCCCGGCAACCGTCGTGCCGAGCAAACGACGGCGCCGCATATTGATCTGATCCGACATGGCTAACTCCCCTAATGTAGTTGCGCTTTGAAAAGCCCATTCGTTGGTGAAAAAACGAACTGGCCTTGAACCCTTGAAAGCATTAGACGCCGCGGACGTATCCCGCTTATGTCGGGAAAGAGCCCTGGTGAATCCTTATGTACCGTACGACGCTGCCGATACAGTGCGATACAAACCCACGGCAACGCCGCGCGGTTTTTCAGTCCGGCACGCTCTCGCGACTGAACGCCTCCATCTCGCGGATCAGGCTCTGCGCGGCCAGTTCGACCAGCGCGCCGCCCCGCTCCTGAGACGCCTGAGCCGGATCGGAGCCCATCCGCCCATCGGCAAAGCGCGCGCGAAAATCGAGTGCTTCGCGAATCGGTCCCGACGGTGCGATCTGCGGACTGTAGGCCGCGTGCTTGATCGACTCGGGCAGCGCCCATTGCGTAATCGCGATCTCGGACGGCGTGGCGTGCGCGCCGTGGCCGGTCGGGAACTGCTCGCGCGCCAGTTCGCCGACGCCTTCGAGGTCCCACCAGTTGCACAGCTTCAGCGCGAAGCCCGCGCGTCGCCGCGCGAAACTGGCCTCGGCATATAGCTCGGAGAATGCGGCTTCGATCGACGCGATGTTGCCGCCATGACCGTTCAGGAAAAGGATTTTCTCGAAGCCGTGCAGCGCGAGCGATCGGGTCCAGTCGCCAATGGCGGCGATGAAGGTCGACGGTCGCAGCGAAATGGTGCCCGCGAACGCGAGGTGATGCTGCGCCATGCCGATGTTGAAGGTCGGCGCGATCAGCAGGTCGGCGCGTTTCTCGGCTTCGTACGCGATGATTTGCGGGCACAACCAGTCGGTGCCCAGCAGGCCGGTGGGACCGTGTTGTTCGTTCGAGCCGATCGGCACGACGATCGAGCGGCTGCGTGTCAGGTATTGGCCGACTTCGGCCCAGGTCGACAGATGTAAAAGCATTTGAGGTTCTCCACTTCGCCGTTTCCGGGTGGAACACGGTATGTTGAGTTGCTTGATTTATCGGCGCGGTTCGCGCCTGCGCATGGAATCACGTCGACAGTGACCGCTTAACGGCCAACAACCCATACAACAACCCTGCACCGCACAAAGCCAGCGCCGCCACGATCAACAGACCGAGATGCAGATTGCCGGTCGCCGTCTTGGCCCAGCCGATAATGGCCGGCCCCCAGAATCCACCGGACAGGCCGATCGTATTGATCAGCGCAATACCGCCTGCGGCTGCATCGCCTTTGATGTGTTCGGACGGGACCGCCCAGAACACGGTATAGGCCATCCAGAGCGAGGCCGTGGCAAGTGTCAGCAGCGCGAGCGTGACGAACAGATGGCCGTCGCTGAGCACCACCGCACACAACAACAACGCCGCGAGCAGCGCCGGCACCGAACTGTGATAGCGCCGTTCGCCGCGCGCATCCGAGCGACGGCCGATATAGACCATGCCGAACGCAGCGCCGATATAAGGAATCGCCGCGTACCAGCCGAGCCGGATGGTGTCGTCCACACCTTGCGATTTGACGATGGTGGGCAGCCAGAAGCTCATCGCATAGATCGACGCGATGATGCAGAAATAGGCACAAGCGAGCAGATAGATCTTCGGGTTGCGCGCTACGTCCCTGAACGAATGACGGCCCTCCGGGACCGGGCCCAGTTCGGCCGCGAGCAGACGCTTCTCGTCGTCGCTCAGCCAACTGGCGTCGGCGGGCCGGTCCGACAGCACGAACAGCGTCAGCACGCCCATCACGATGCAGGGCAAGCCTTCGGCGAGGAACATCCACTGCCAGCCGGCCAGACCGGCGGTGCCGGCGAGGCGCGTCATCAGCCAGGCCGACAAAGGGCCGCCGACAATCCCGCCGATCGGCCCGGCCAGAAACACAATCGCGATCGCCCGCGCCATACGCGTCGGACCGTACCAGCGCGATAGATAGAAGATCATGCCCGGCGCGAAACCGGCTTCGAAAATGCCGAGCAGAAAGCGCATGCCGTAGAACATCGGCACGTTGCGAACGAACAGCATGCAGGCCGACGTAATGCCCCATAGCACGAGGATGCGGAAAAACGTTTTACGCGCACCGATCTTCGGCAGCATCAGGTTGCTCGGCAACTCGAACAGCACGTAGCCGAGAAAGAAAATGCCGGCGCCGACACCGTAGGCGGCGTCGGAAAAACCGAGGTCGCTTTGCATCTGCAACTTCGCGAAGCCGACGTTCACGCGATCCAGATAAGCGAACAGATAGCAGACCAGCAGAAACGGCAGCAGCCGCCAGTTGAGCCGGTCATAAAGGGCGGACACTTCGTCGCCTGCGATTGCGGTCTGAGTTGCGGCCATTCCAGTCTCCGTTTCAACGTTGTATCCGGCTTATCGTGTGCAACCAGTTTGGCGACGCCGAATGCAACTAGCAACAGCAACTAAGTTCACGTATCGTTGCCCACAGAGCAACACTAGCCTCGGCCCCAACAGAAGCGAAACGCCCGACCATGCGCGAAATCAATCAGCAACGCCTGCGGTATTTCCATGAAGTGCTGACGCACGGCACGATTCGCGGCGCGGCGGACAGCCTCAACACGTCGCCGTCCGTGATTACGCGGCAGATCAGATTGCTGGAGGAGGAACTTGGCACGACGCTGTTCGAGCGTCAGGCGCGCGGCGTCAAGCCCACCGAGGCGGCGGCGCATCTGCTCGAGTTCTGGCGCGGCTACCGGTCGCAACAGGAGAAGCTCGAAGATCGGCTTCATGCGTTGAAGGGCCTGCAGCAGGGGAATGTGCAGTTGGCGATCAGCGAAGGCTATGTCGACATGCTGGTCGACGAAGTGCTCACGCCGTTCTGTGCGCGCTACCCGAAGCTGGAGATCGGCGTGCAGATGCTGCCCGTCGACGACCTGCTGAACGAAGTGGCGGAGAGCCGCGCGCATATCGGCCTCGCCTACAATCCGCCGCCCGATCCGCGTGTCGAGTATCGGGCGACTTCGGCGCAGCCCGTGGTGCTGCTGGTGCGGCCCACGCATCCGCTGGCGGTACGAGGTGGCGCGGCCAGTATTCACGAGGTGCTGGCTTATCCGCTGGCCTTGATGCCGGCCACCTTCGGCATCGGTCATGCGGCCAAGATGCTGGAGTTCGCCGAGAACATTGAAATACGGGCCACGCTCACCACGAATTCGCTGACCGGGCTCAAGCGGATCGTCGCGTCCGATAATTTCGTGACCCTGGTCGGCGAGTTCGCCGCGTATCGCGAGATCGCGGCCGGCGAGCTGACGATTGTGCCGATCGACCATCCCCTGTTTCGCGGCGCCAAAGCGCGCCTGCTTGTCAAATCCGGCCGTCCGCTGGTGGCCGCCGCGCATGAATTACTCGAGTGGATCTTGCGCCGCATGAGCATGTTCGCGGAGCCCGACGACGCCGAACGCGCGTAGGCACGCTGGCCTAGGCCCAGGCCCAGCTTGCCCCTTTGTATCGCAACGTATCTACTGGGTAGGTCGATACACACGCTTGCAGAAACCGCGCTTCACGGAAACAAGCGGGATACATCGGCGCGTTCCAATACGCCCACGCGGAGCGCACTCCGCGTGGCAGGTTGTCTCCACTCGTCCAGCGTTCTGCAACAGCAGCGCCTTCAGCGACGAGGCTCGTTCCGACAACCTGCCTTTCCTCCAATCGGAAATCGTATGCCTAACACCACCCTTCCCGAATCGCCGTCACGCCGTCGCTTTGTCGGCGTCGCGGCGGCGGCCGTTGCCGCGGGCTCGCTGAGTCAGCTCGCTTTTGCCGACGGCAATCAGGCCATCACCGACATCGCAGCGCCGGCGGGCGGCGACAAAACCGCGCTTCGTCCACTTCGCATCCACGTACCGGAATCGCAGCTCAGCGACTTGCGGCGACGCATCAAGGCGACGCGTTGGCCGGACCGGGAGATCGTCAACGACGACTCGCAAGGCGTGCCGCTCGCCACGATTCAGACGCTCGCGCAACATTGGGCCACCGACTACGACTGGCGCAAATGCGAGGCGAAACTGAACGCGCTGCCGAATTTCGTCACCGAAATCGACGGGCTCGACATTCACTTCATCCACGTCCGTTCGAAACACGAAAACGCGATGCCGCTGATCGTCACGCACGGCTGGCCTGGCTCGGTGATCGAACAGCTCAAGATCATCGATCCGCTGACCAATCCGACCGCGCATGGCGCGAGCGCATCGGACGCGTTTCATCTGGTCATTCCGTCATTGCCGGGCTACGGCTTTTCCGGCAAGCCCACCACGATCGGCTGGGGTCCGGAGCGCACCGCACGCGCGTGGGTGCTATTGATGAAGCGCCTCGGCTACGCGAAATTCGCCGCGCAAGGCGGCGATCTGGGCGGGATCGTGGCGAACGTCATGGCAAAGCAGGCGCCGCCGGAATTACTGGGCATTCACGTCAACTTCCCCGCGACGATTCCACCGGACATCGCCAAGGCGCTTCAGGTCAACGATCCGCCGCCCGCCAGTCTTTCCGCCGACGAAAGGCTTGCCTATGACCAGTTAAGCGCCTTGTCCAAGCGACGCGCCTACGCATTGGAGCAGGGCACGCGTCCGCAAACGCTCTACGGCCTGGCCGACTCGCCCATTGCCCTGGCCAGCTGGCTGCTCGACCACCCGGACGGCAATGGGCAACCCGCAGCGGCGCTCACGTCGGCCGTGTTCGGACGCACGATCAACGGACACGCCTCCGGCGACGTGACACTAAACGACGTGCTCGACGACATCACGCTGTACTGGCTGACGAATACGGGCGTTTCCGCGGCGCGCTTCTATTGGGAGTCGCATTTCAACTTTTACGCCGCCGCCGACGTCTCCGTTCCCGCCGCCGTGAGCGCCTTTCCCGGCGAGAACTATCAGGCGCCGAAAAGCTGGACGGAGCGGGCGTATCACAACCTGATCTATTACAACCGCCCCGAGAAAGGCGGCCACTTCGCCGCGTGGGAACAGCCGCAAATTTTCGCGGAAGAAGTCCGTGCGGGCTTAAGGCCGCTGCGCACTTAACGGGTTCAAAAACATGGCGCGGGCAGTCACTGTCCGCGCCATGTCCTCGCGCTCTGCCGATTCACCGCCTCATGAGTTTGTATCGCACTGTGTCCAGCGAAAACACAGACACACACCGATTCAAAACACCCCTCGACCGGACACAAGCCAGATACCTCCAGACGTTCAAATACACCCATGCCGAACACAGATGCATCGCCGGGCACAGCAGGCCCCGCAAGCACTGCAAGTTTCCGGCAGGCCCTATTCAACTCTCGAGGTATTCATCATGAAATCGTTCGCTCAAGTCGCTCAAGCCGCTCTCGTCGCCGTCGCGCTCGCCGCTCCGCTCGCTTCGTTCGCCCAGTCGAATCAACCCGTCACCCGTGCTCAGGTTCGCGCGGAACTGGTGCAACTGGAACAGGCCGGCTACAACCCGTCCCGCAGCGCGGACACGACCTATCCCGCCGACATCCTCGCCGCCGAGGCCCGCGTCGCCGCACAGAATCCCGCGAACACGGGCGTGGGCGGTACGCACAGCAGTTCGTCGGAATCCGGTGCGCGGTCCACTTCGCACGCGCAAGCGTTCGACGGTTTGAAGCCCGTTTATTTCGGCCAGTAAGTCATACGGCGGCCGTGGACGCGCCGCGCGCGGACAGGCCGCTGAGCCCGCCTCGCCAACTCAACAGGAGCAAACCATCATGACCCGCATCGAAAACGTGCTGTACACCGCGAAGACCCACACGACCGGCGGACGCGACGGCGTCGCACGCAGTTCGGACAACCGGCTCGACATCCAACTCTCATCCCCCGGCTCCTCGGGCGCGGGCACGAACCCGGAGCAACTGTTCGCGGCCGGCTGGTCGGCCTGCTTTATCGGCGCGATGGGTTTTGCCGCCCGCGCGTTGAAGGTGACGCTGCCCGCCGACACCCACGTCGATGCCGAAGTGGACCTCGGCACCACCGACGGCGCGTATTTCATCCAGGCGCGCCTGAACGTGAGCCTGCCCGGCCTCGCGCACGACGTGGCTCGGGCCGTGGTCGACCAGGCGCATCAAACCTGCCCGTATTCCAAAGCCACGCGCGGCAATGTAGACGTCACGATCACGCTCGTCTAAACCACCTCCGAGCGCGCCCCGGCCGTCGCCTCCCACTGCGCCCTGACCGCGTCGATCAGCACCCTGACCTTGCGCGACGGAAACTTCGTCGCGGGAAAAATCGCCTGAATGCTGGCCGGCGCCGTCGTCCAGCCGTCGAGCAAGCGCACCAGGCGGCCCGCCGCGACGTCGTGCGCGATCGAGAAATCGGTGAGCAGCGCGACGCCGCCGCCCGCGAGCGTCGCCGCCCGGCACGCCGTGGCGGTATTGGTCAGAAACGCGCTCGGGTAACGCAGGCTGTCCTTGCGTCCATCGCGATGCTCCAGCGCCACCGACAAAGGCCGCGGCAACGTGGCCACCGCGACATACGGCATGCCGGCGAGCGTCGCCAGTTCCGTGTGCTCGCCGTCGGCGCCGGCCACCGCCGGACTCGCCACCATCCACTTGACGAACTCACCGATCTTCACCGCGCGGTAGTTCGAATCGGCGAGCCGCCCTAACCGGATCGCCACGTCGATCCCCTCGCCCACCAGGTCGACGTATTGATCGACGCATTGCAGATCGACCTCCAGCTCCGGATGCGCGCGCCGCATCTCCACCAGCGCCGGCGCCACGAACAGCGAGCCGTAGTCGATCGGCGCATTCACACGCAGCGTGCCGCGCAACGGTCCGACCTCGCCCGCGATCGCCGATAAGCCCTCTTCGGCCGCACGCAGCACCAGACAACTGGCGTCATAGAAGGTCCGGCCCGCTTCGGTCACATTGAGCCGCCGTGTGGTCCGCACCAGCAGGCTGGCGCCCACCTCCGCCTCCAGCCGCTGCATGTGTTTGCTGACCATGGTTTTCGCGAGGCCGAGCCGCTCGCCCGCGCCGGTCAGCGAGCCGGCTTCCACCACGGCCACGAACACCGCCAGCCGGTTGAGATTCACGTCGCGTACGTCAGCCATGACCGATTGTCCATTATCAGGGGATTATGTTTCGCCAATTATCCCCCTTACGGAACCGATCGGCACTGACTACTCTTCAGGTTAAGCATCGATACAGCATTTTTTCGACGCCAGCCCATCTCAACTTTTTCGGATCCACATCATGCCTACCACGCAACCCGCAGCCCCCATCCGCCTTCACACGACGCTGCTGTCGGGTCACGGTCATCGCGTCAGGCAATTCCTCACGATGCTGGGTCTGCCGTTCGAGATCGTGCCGATCGACATGAAAGCCGGCGACAACCGCCGCCCCGAATTTCTCGCCATCAGCCCGTTCGGCCAGGTGCCGGTGATCGAAGACGGCGACGTCGTGCTGTTCGATTCGACGGCGATCCTCGTGTATCTGGCGAAGCGCTACGGCGACGCGTCGTGGCTGCCCACCGATCCGCTGGGTGCGGCCGCCGTGCAACGCTGGTTGTCGCTCGCCTCTGGCCAGATCGCTTATGGCCCGTGCCGCGCGCGGCTCGTGACGGTATTCGGCGCGCCCTACGATCACGAGACCGCCAAGTCGATCGCGGTGAATCTGTTCAACGTGATCGAAGCGGAATTCGCCCACAAGCGCTTCGCGGCCGGCGACGAACCGACCATCGCCGATATCGCCGCGCACGCTTATATCGCGCATGCGCCGGAAGGCGGGGTCTCGCTGGAGCCGTATCCGAATCTGCGCGCCTGGCTGCGACGTGTCGAGGCGCTGCCGGGTTTCGTCGCGATGCCGGCGAGCAAGGCCGGTTTGCTGGCCGACGCTTGATGCGCTGAACCAGCCGTCCACTCACCCGTTTTTCGCCGCGACGCGCAGAGGCTCTCTCATGTCCGATGTCTACATTCCCCTCGCCGATCTCTCAACGCCGGGTTCACCGTTTCACGCGGGCGAACTGGCGGTGCAGGCGCGCGCCGGTGTGGCCGACTTTGCGAACTCGGTTGGCCGTCGCAGCATTCGCACCGAAATGCCGGAGCAGCATCAACTGTTTTTCGCGGAGCGGCCGTTCATGGTGCTGGGCGGGATCGACGCTTCGGGTCAGCCGTGGGCGACATTGCGCGTCGGCGCGCCGGGCTTCGTGTCGGCGCTGGACGCGCGCACGCTGCGCATTGCCGGTAGCGCGCTGCCCGGCGATCCGCTGGCCGGCACGTGGCGAGTCGGCGCGATGATCGGTGGGCTCGGCGTACAACCGGAAACGCGCCGCCGCAATCGCGTGAATGGCGTGATTACGTCGCTCGATGAGCAGGCCATCACGCTGAGCGTCAGCCAAAGCTTCGGCAATTGTCCGAAGTACATTCAGAGCCGCACGCCGACTTTCGTGCCGCGCGATGCAAACGAGCAACTGCTGCCGCCAAGCCGCGCGACGACGCTGAGCGACGCCGATCGCGTCCTGCTGCAAAACGCGGACACGTTTTTCATTGCGAGCGCCAACGGCGCGGACAATGCCGGCTCGGCACGCGGCGTGGATGTGTCGCATCGCGGCGGCATGCCGGGCTTCGTGCATATCGACGCGGCCGGCACGCTGACGGTGCCTGACTTCAGCGGCAACCGTTTTTTCAACACGCTCGGCAACCTGGTGCACGATCCGCGCGCAGGCTTGCTGTTCGTCGATTTCGCGAACGGCGATCTCGTCTATATCGCGGTCGATACGGAAATCATCTGGGACGGCGCGGAACTCGCCAACGTGGCCGGTGCGGAACGGCTGATGCGCTTTCGTGTGCGCGAAGTGCGGCGCACGCCGGGCGTGTTGCCCTTTCGCTGGTCGCCGGTCGAGTACGCGTCGCAATTCGCGTCGATGCGCAGCGAACCTGCGGCGGTAAAAGCCGAGAATCCTGCGAACGTATGGCACACCTTCAACGTGGTCGACGTGCAAGAAGAAACGCCGGGAATTCGCTCGTTCTATCTGCAGGCAGCGGACGGCCGCAGTCTGCCCGCGTTCGAACCGGGCCAGTATTTGCCGATCCGGATTCCTCTGGCGGGCAGCGTTCAGCCACTGGTGCGCACGTACACGCTGTCCGCCGCGAGCGACGGTTTGCGCTACCGGATTTCGGTGAAGCGCGAGGGCGTCGCGTCGACGTGGTTGCATGAGCACTCCACCGTGGGTACCCAGGTTCAGGTACGCACGCCGCGCGGCGCGTTCACCTTCGACGCGGCGAGTCCGCGGCCTGTGGTGTTGCTGTCGGCAGGCATCGGCATTACGCCGATGACGGCGATTCTGCACAGCCTGATCGCGGCACGCTCAACCCGGCCGGTGTACTTCGTTCACGGCGCTCGTACTTCGCAGGACCGGCCTTTCGCGGACGTATTGCAGCAGATCGCGTCGGCGCATCCGCAGGTCGCGGTGCACCTTCTGAACAGCGCGGGCGATTCGTCGGTGGCCGCGCTAGATGGCACACGCGCCGGCCGCGTCGAAATCGACATGGTGAAACGGCTGCTGCCGTTCGACGACTACGACTTCTATCTGTGCGGACCCGCCGCTTTCATGAGTGCCCTCTACAACGGCTTACGGGCGTTGAATGTACCGGATGAACGCATCCGTTTCGAGGCTTTCGGACCGGCCAGCGTGAAGCGCACGCCGACCATTTCCGCCGCCTCGGCGCCCACTGCTTCGACCGTACCGGCGCACACCGCTGAAGTGATCTTCTCGCGCTCGCAACGCACGGTGCAGTGGTCCGCACAGGACGGCACATTGCTGGAGTTGGCCGAAGCCAACGGCATACCGGTCGAATCGAGTTGCCGGATCGGTGAATGCGGCACCTGTTCGACACGTCTGCAAAAAGGCCGTGTCGCCTATCAGAGCGAGGTCGCGGCGGATATCGAAGCGGGCTGCGCGTTGTTGTGCGTCGGCAGGCCGGATGCGGCGGAATCCGGCGCGGTGGTGCTCGATCTTTAGGACACTGGCGGCGTCGCGGACCTCGACCCCGGCAACCCAACACCGGGCGTCGAGGTGACGCTCGACAACCCTCCTGGCTTATAGCGTGTGCGTATAACGTCACACGATATCGACCACTACCTTGCCGCGTGCGCTGCGATCGGTGATCGCGTCGTAGCCTTGTTCCGCCGTGTCGAGATCGAAACGGCGCGGATCGAGCCGCGGTGTCAGTTGACCCGCTTCGGCGAGACGCGTCGCTTCGCCCAGCATCTCGCCGTGATGCGCGCGATGTTCACCGGTCAGCAACGCATGCAGCGTGAATGAAAGGCCGCTGCCGAATACGGCGCGTACGCGCCGTCCGCTCAAACGGAAAACGTCGGCGACCGGCGTCATGCCTCATCCGTCAGCAACCGTTCGAGCGGCGCGGCATGCTTGACGAACGGCGAACGAATGACGATATAGCTGAAGTACTTTTCGATCCCAAGGTTCAGATCCAGCAGCTTCTCGACCACCTCCTGATAGTGGCCGATGTTGCCCACCAGAAACTTCAGCAGATAGTCGTAGCCGCCGCTGACCAGATGGCATTCGGTGATCTCGTCGATGTCATGCACGTTCGCTTCGAACCGGATGAAGTCTTCACGACGATGGTCTTTCAGCATCACCTCCGTGAAGACGGTCACCGTGCTCGTCAATTTCGACAGGTTGATATGCGCGCCGTACCCCGAGATCACGCCGGACGCCTCGAGCCGTTTGACACGCTGAAGGCACGGACTCGGCGAGAGTCCCACCGCATTCGCCAGATTCGCGTTCGTGATGTTGCCGTTCTTTTGCAGCTCCGCCAGGATCTTGATGTCGATCCTGTCCAGTTTTTGTCGAATGGTCATGTCGTGCTCTCGCGTCGGCTGATGCTGCTGGCTGCGTGATCCGCTTACCCTTTACTGAGTTCTTCATGGTGCGCCTTCACCAGTTGCGCCATGCTGGTCCACTTGAACTCGACCGCGGGTTCACCCATCGTGCGAACGGTCGCGCCAAAGCCGCGCTGTTCGAAGCGGCGGTAGATCCAGCAGGATCGGAGTCCGAGTTCGCTGCACGGTTGAAGATCGTGAAACTGGCTGTCCGCGACATGCAGCACTTCGTCCTTGCGCACGCCGAGCGACGGCAGAAGATCGAGCATGTAGTCGAAATTGCGGCGCGCCGGCTTATACGAACCCACGTCTTCGGCGGTGATGACCGCGTCGAAATCGACCTGCAACTTCGCGTTGCTATGCGCGAAGCTCTCATTGTCCACATTCGACAACACCACCAGCTTGAAGTACTTCTTCAGGTATTGCAGCGTGCTCGCGGAGTCGGGAAACGCGGGCCATTGTTTCACCGATTGCCCGTAGGCTGCGGCTTCGCTTGCGGCGGCGTGGACACCCCATTCTTCCGCCAGCCGCCTGAACACGACGGCAAGCAGATCGCTATACGGCATCTCCGGCGTATAGCGCTGCTGCTGCGATTCATGACGCGCGTGCGCTTCGAGTACCTCGTCGCGCGTCAACGGCTTGCCGGCGCGTTCGACCAACGGCGCGAGCGCGGCCGTAATACCGCGCTCCCAGTCGATCAACGTGCCGTAACAATCGAAGGTAAGCGCCCTGAAATCCGTGAGTCGCATCGCGGCCTCCCCAAGAGTCGTCGCCATTACTTTTGCAGCAGAGCGTCCTGATGCGCCTTGACCAGATCGGCCATGCTGTCGAAGCGGAAGTCCACCTTCGGCTGCAAGCCCGGATTCATGGTGGCGCCGAACCCCTCTTGCCCATGGCGGCGATAAATCCAGCACGATGCAAGACCGAACCCGTTCGCCGGCTTGTGATCGTGGAACAGGCTTTCGGCCGTATGCAGAATCTTGTCTTTCGCGATGCCGCGCTCGCCGAGCTTCTCCAGCATGTAATCGAAATTGCGCGGCGACGGCTTGTACGAACCCACGTCTTCGGCGGTGAAGATCGCGTCGAACTCCACCTGCAATTTCGCGTTGCTATGCGCGAAGCTCTCATTGTCCACATTCGACAGAATCACGAGCTTGTAGTACTTCTTCAGGTACTGCAGTGCGGCGGCCGAGTCGTCGAACGCCGGCCAGTTCTGCACCGACCGGCCATACGCGACGCAATCGGCGAGCGTGAACGGCACTTGCCATTCCTCGGCGAGCCGTTTGTAGACAATCGGCAGCAGGTCCCGATAGCGCCTGGCCGGCGTGTACTTCTGTTGCGACGATTCGTGCCGCGCGTGCGCCTCCAGCACCTGATCGCGCGTCAGCGGTGGCTTGACGCGTTCCAGAAGCGGCCGCAGCCCCTCGAAAATGCCGGTTTCCCAATCGATCAACGTTCCGTAACAGTCGAACGTCAACGTATTGAAGTCGGTGAGATTCATGCCAGGTCCTCTTGTGGGTTCACAGAATGAACTCACAGTGTATTGACTCGTGGCAGCAGGGGTAGCCGAAGTGAAGAGCGCCAGCGGCAGCCGGTTTCGCGCGAGAGCGGCCGGACAGCAGATTCTGCTGTCCATCGGGCTTATTTGAACGGCGCCTTTTCCGGCTCGGCCGCGTACTTGTCGCGGATCGCGTTCACGCAGGTGGTGAAGCGCGTGCGGAAACCGACGGGGTCGACGCTCGGCGGCCGCAGTCCGTCGGAGGTCACGGTCCAGCCGTCGGCGGTACGGGTGGCATCGAGATCGAAGGACTCGCCCGGCTCGTCTTCGAGAATCACCGTCTCCCGCACGTCGCGGCCTCCCGCGCGGATGATCGCCTGGCACGCCTGACGCAAACGGCCGGTGGTATGCGTATTGCCGGCGCCCGGGGCCAGGTTCTCCGGCACGGCGCCGTACATTCGGATTGACTGGAACTGGGCCGGCGTGCCGGCGGTCACGAAGGCGATGTCGGTATCCGACATGCCGTCACTGCAAGCGGTGAGGCCGCCGGCAATCGCAGCCAGCATGAAGCAGGCAAGCGCGCGCCGGGATCTCGGGAGGGTGTGGCGTAGCATGGTCGGTCCAGATACTCGCGGTATGTTGTTGTAAGTGTCTTGCGGTGGTGTCTTGCAGTGGCCGGAACCCCGGAACAGCATCAACGAGACCATCTCGATCTCGCCCGGTCCAATGCGGCAGTAAGGATAGCCGATAGCGATGTCAACGATCTAGCTATCCACATCAAACGAATGCGACGCGGAGGCGGCGGTGCCGTCCGCGGCAGGCCTTGAGTACGGGGAAAAGGTGAGCGCGCCTCACCTGTCGTCAAAATTTTTTCCTTTGCCGCCGCACGCCGTACCTGACATGATTCTTTCGATAAGCGCCGGATGATCTCGCATTCCGAACCCGGTTGCGGACCGGCAACGGAGATGAGCATGGATCTGGGTTTCATCGGTATCGGTGTCATGGGCCAGCCTATGGCGCTCAATCTGATCCGGGCGGGCACACCGCTGACCGTCTGGAGTCGATCGCTCGACCGCATCGAACCGCTGCACGCACTGGGCGCAACGGTGGCGGCCAGCCCGGGCGACGTGTTCAGGCGAACCTCGGTTGTGATTCTGATGCTCGCTCACGGCGACGCCATCGACTCGGTACTCGGCCGCGGCACACCTGAATTCGAGGCCAACGTCGCTCAGCACACGATCCTGCATATGGGCACGACCTCGCCCGAGTACTCGCGCGCGCTCGAAGCCGACATTCGCGCCGCGGGCGGCTTCTATGTGGAAGCACCGGTGTCCGGTTCGAGGAAACCCGCCGAAGCGGGTGAACTCGTGGCCATGCTGGCCGGCGACGCCAACGTGATCGAAGCAGTCCGCGCGCTGCTCAAGCCCGTCTGTCGCGAGACCTTTGTCTGTGGACCCGTGCCGAACGCTTTGCTGATGAAGTTGGCGGTCAACATCTTTCTGATTACCTCGATGACCGGGCTCGCCGAGGCGGCTCACTTTGCCGACCATCATGGCTTGGACATGCAGCAATTTCGCGCGGTGGTCGATGCGGGGCAAATGGCTAGCAGCATTTCCCGCGTCAAGTCGCTCAAGCTGGTGGCTCGCGATTTCGCGGTTCAAGCGTCGATCACCGACGTTCTGAAGAACAATCGGCTCATTGCCGAAGCCGCGCGAGAAGCCAAAGTCGCATCGCCATTGTTGGACGTGTGCTATGCGCTATTCGCCGAGACCCACGCATTGGGATACGACAAGGACGACATGATTGCGGTGGTCCGAGCGCTTGAAGCGCGGACTGACTCGCAAAGCTGATCGCGCTGTCGTCGTGTCATCGAGCGGCTAGCGATATCGCGTCCTCTAAACGATCGTTGCCCCAGAACATTTCTTCGCCGACAAAGAACGTCGGTGCGCCGAAAATACCGCGCCGTACCGCCTCGTCCGTTTGCGCGCGCATATCGCGCTTGTTTTGCTCGGACAGTGCGGCGGCGACGATCGCTTCCGCCGGCAAATCGAGCTCGCTCAGCGCTCGTGCGACCACGTCCGGATCGTCGATATGCCTGTCATCGACGAAGTTGATTTGCATCATCCGTTTGCAGAACGCCCCGCTCCAATGTTGCTGCGCACCAACCAGCGCGACGCGCAGGGGGAGAAGCGCCCGGCGCGGAAACTCGCTGGGTTGGGTCCAGGGCAGGCCGTATTTCCCGCACTGGCGAGCCATATCGCGCCATACGTAAGCGCCCTTCTCTTTCTGCAATACGAACGGCGAGTTGTCCCAGCCAAACGACCTGAAGATCGCACCCAATAGAAACGGACGCCATTCGATCGCGACGTCGCGTTGCTGCGCCAACGCTTCGATGCGCATCATGCTCAGGTAGCTGTAAGTGCTGCCGAAATCGAACCAGAACTGCATGGAACGGCGCGTCGTGAGATCGGGGCTTGTCATGGGTTCTCCGAAGCCAGACTTTGTCCGCGAATTATAGGCGCCGTCGGGCAGCTTCAATGCTCGCCAGGACTCTGCGCCCCATTTTTAAAGCGCCGCGATTGTTGAGCCAGGTGAAACGGTGCATTCATTTCCAGGTGCTTTATCGATTCAATACGTTCGTCCATATTACGTCCACACCGATGCCTCCCCAACAACGGGCATCGCCACCTTCCCCTTTGAGAGACACATCATGAAAACGACTGGCAACACGATTCTTATCACCGGCGGCGGTTCGGGCATTGGCCGCGGTCTCGCTGAAGCGTTCCACCGGCTCGGCAATCAGGTCATCATTGCGGGCCGGCGCCGCGCGAATCTCGACGAAACCATCGCCGCCAATCCGGGCATGCAGGCGATTGAGCTCGATATCGGCGATCCTCAGAGCATTGCTGCGGCAGCTCGTGACGTGGTCGCCAAGTGGCCCTCGCTGAACGTGCTGATCAACAACGCCGGCGTGATGCATATCGACGATCTCAGCCAGCCGGTCGATGACGCGATGCTGGTGTCCACGCTGACCACCAACGTGATGGGTCCGATCCGGCTGACGGGTGCGCTCGTTGAACATTTGAAGCAGCAGGGCGACGCGACCATCGTCAACGTGTCGTCGGTACTCGGTTTCGTGCCGATGGCGATTGCCGGCGTCTACTCGTCGACGAAAGCCGCGATGCATTCGTATACGCAATCGCTGCGTTACAAACTGAAAGACACGTCGGTACGCGTGGTCGAAATTGCACCGCCGTGGGTTCAAACCGACCTGCTGAACAGCAAGAACGAACCGCGCGCCATGCCGCTCGCGCCGTTCATCGAGCAAACCATGCACGAACTCGGCACGGATGCAGAGGAAGCGCTGGTCGACGTGGCCCGGCCGCTGCGCAACAACGCCGGCCCGAACGAAGCGGCTTTCGTTACGCAGTTCAACGACATGTTCGCCGGCGCCTGACGCGCTTTTCAGCAACTGGCTCCGCATGTCGAACTCGATTGATTCGAGCTCACACGGCTCGGACGAGCGGATGCCATAATCCGCTCGTCCGTCTTTTTCAATGGTGCATGCGCGATGCCGAAACCTTCCCATAAAGACACGTTGATTGCCGAGGGCATGCGTGTCATCCACGAATACGGCTTCAATGGCGCCAGTGTGCGCGATATCGTCCAGGCGGCGGGCGTACCGCATGGCTCGTTCACCAATCACTTCGCGTCGAAAGAAGCGTTCGGGCTCGAAGTGATCGAGCTGTATTTCGCGGCCGCCCAATACGATCTTCGCGACACGTTGTGCAATGACGAGATGAAACCGCTCTTGCGGCTGCGCAAGTATCTGGACGTGCACATCAAACTCATTAGCCGCAACGACGCTCGCAATGGCTGCCTGCTCGGCAACTTCGCGCTGGATTCGAACGACAGCGAGCCGATCCGTTCGCGCATCAACGAGATCTTCGCCGAGGTCGAGCGGTGTGTGGTCTACTGCCTGGACGCCGCGGTCGAAGCCGGTGAATTGCGATCTGCGATCAGCAATCAGCAGCTCGCCTCGTTCATCGTGGCGTCCATGCAGGGCGCGTTTCTGTTGGCCAAGGCGCAACGCGATCCCGCACCGGTCGTCAATCTGAAGGACATCCTGTTTTCAACCGTGCTGCAACGAGCGAAATAAGCCTTGCCCGTGCCGTCATCTCCGCCCGCCGACCGGCCGGCCCGTCAGGCAACGTTGGTGTCGATTACATCCCAACGCACCACCTCGATCAGATTTCGATGAGATTGAGAAACTGACGCACACGCTCGCTACTCTGCTCGCCGAAAAACTGCTGCGAGGTGGTGTCTTCCAGCACCACGCCGCCGTCCATAAAGACGACCCGATCGGCGACGTCGCGGGCAAAGCGCACCTCGTGCGTGACGACCAGCATGGTCATCCCTCGTCCGGCAAGATCGCGCATTGCTGTCAGCACGTCTTCGCGCAGCGCCGGGTCCAGCGCCGAAGTCGGTTCGTCGAACAGGATGACTTCCGGCTCCATCGCCAACGCGCGGGCAATCGCCACACGCTGTTTCTGCCCGCCCGAAAGCCGGGCCGGATATTCGTTCGCCTTGGCCGACAGACCGACTTGCTCGAGCAGCCGCATTCCGCGCTCGGCGGCCTCGGCTTTGCTCACGCCTTTCACGCTCACCGGCCCTTCCATGACGTTTTCCAGCGCCGTACGATGCGGGAACAGATTGAACGACTGGAACACCATCGCCGTCCGCTGCCGGATGGCGCGAATTTTCTTTTGATCTTCACGTGACGGCCGCGTGGCGCCGTTGCACACGACATCGATACCACACACGGTGACGTTGCCGGCATCCGGCATCTCCAGGAAATTCAGCGATCGTAATAGCGTCGTCTTACCGGACCCGGACGGTCCCATGATCACCACGACTTCGCCCTGCGACACGCTGAAATCCACGCCGCGAAGCACCTGGTTCTCACCGAATGCCTTGCACAGCCCCTGAACCTGGATGGTCCTGATCTGCTTGTTCATAAGAAGCGCCTCGAAACGCGATTTTCAAGTAACGTCTGAATGATCGTGAGAATCTGATTGATCATCCAGTAGATGAGACCGACCATCAGGAACATCTCCATGTAGCGGAACGTCGACGCGCCGACCTGATCCGCCACCCGGGTAAGTTCGACGACCGTGATGGTCGACGCGAGCGAGGTGTCCTTGATCAGCGCGATCATGCGGCTGCCGACCGGCGCGATCGCGATCCGCAGGCCTTGCGGTAGTACCACGCGCGACATCGCTTTCCAGTACCCCATGCCCAACGACATCGCCGCTTCCCACTGCCCTTTATCGACCGCATTAATACCTGAGCGAAAGTTCTCGCTGAGATACGCAGCCGAAAACAGCGTGAGCGCCAGCATCGCGGCCGGAACCGGGTCGAGCGTGATGCCGTAGCGCGGCAAGCCGAAATAGATCAGCAGGATCTGCACGAGCAACGGTGTGCCGCGGAAGATCGACACGTACGCAAAGGCGAAGGCGCGCAATGCCGGGACGCTGGAGAGACGGGACAGCGCAACCAGCAGCCCCAAGGCCGAGCCCAGTACGAACGACGACAGACCAAGAAAGACTGTCATCAGCGCCGCGCTTCTGAGCAGCGGCAGTGAACGCATAAAAAGATCGAGCATCGTTTACTCCTTCTGCTGCCTGGCTTTGGCGATGGTTCCGACCATGTCGTAATTCGCGCCGACCCATTTCTTCCCGAGTGCTGCGATGGTGCCGTCGGCCATCATCCCGGCGATCGCCTTGTTGACCGCGGCGAGCAGCGCCGGCTGCCCCTTGGCGAGAGCGGGCGCCGAGAGTTGATAGATGAGCGGTTCACCCACTTCTTTCACCGGCAGGTGATTCACGTTGGCGTATTTCATTCCGCCGAAATGGGAGATGATGACCGCGTCGAGCCGGCCGCTGCCGAGATCGTTGAATACGAGGCCACCGTTGTCATACGATCGCACGTCCGAATCCGTCAGATGCGCGCGCGCCCAGCTTTCATTGGAGGAGCCGGTAACCACGCCCACCCGTTTCCCCTTCAGTGTGGCCTGGCCATTGATATCCGTATTCTCGACACGGACGAAGATGCGGAAATCCTCGACGCCGTAGGGATCGCCGAAATCGACCTGTTTCGCGCGTTCAGGCGTGGGCGTCAGGTCATTCATGACGAGATCGTACTTGGCCGATTTCAGTCCTTCGACGAAGTTCTTGAAAGAATCGGCCACGAAAACCACATTGGGTACGCCGATCCGTTTGCCGACTTCCTTCGCAATCGCCACGTCGTAGCCCGAAGGCTGATTGTTGTCGTCCAGCAGGCTCCACGGTGGACTGCTTTGCGTGTTGGCGACGCGCAGCACGTGACTTGCCTTTGCCTCTGCGAGCAAGTCCGCGGCGCTAGCCGTTGAAGTGCAAAACGCGGTGCAGAACGCGGCGCAAAACGCGAGAACGCCCAACGTTCCAAGCGCGCGCGGCCGGCTGAAGAATTGTTTCATGTCTGTCTCCTCTACGATGTTGGAATGCAATGTCGAGCCTGATTGCCTCAGGCGCCGGTTGTAGTAGCTTGACTGAACGCGTCGAGAGCGCCCATCAGGTCTTGCAGCAGCAACGCCGTGTCTTCGAGCCCAATCGACAACCGGACAACCGGCTGATCGGTGAGGGAAAACGCGCGGTCGGCCTGCAGCGGCGCCGGATAGTAAGCCGCCAGGCTATGTACGCCGCCCCAACTTGCGCCGATCGCAAATTGCCGCAATGAATCGAAGAACGCGTTGAATGCGATTTCAGGCGCCGGCTGAAGAATGATCGAGAAAAGACAGCCGCTACCTGAGAAGTCGCGCTTCCAGATACCGTGGCCGGGATCGGACGGCAACGCCGGGAACAAAACCCGGCTCACTTGCGGATGGTGTTCGAGCGCAGTCGCGATCCGCAGCGTCGAAGTACTCTGGGCCGCGTACCTGACCTTCAATGTGTCGAGACCACGCATCACGAGAAAACAGTCGTCAGGACTGGTCTGCTGCCCGAGAACGCTTTGAGTTTCGCGCAGCGTTTCATAGTAGTCGGTGTCGTTCATACTAATGCAGCCGACGAGCAGATCCGAATGGCCGCCGAAGAATTTCGTCGCCGCCTCGATGCAGAAATCCACACCGTGAGCCAGCGGCCTGAACGCGAGCGGACTCGCCCAGGTGTTATCCATCATCGTCATCACGCCATGGCGCTTCGCCACCTCGACGATGGCCGGAATGTCGGGCATTTCCATCGTGACGGTGCCGGGTGACTCCATGCAGATCATCCGGGTGTTCGGCTTCAGGTAGCGCTCGATTTCGGCGCCGATGGCCGGCGGGTAAATCTCCACCTCTACGTTGAAATGGCTCAGCCATTTCAGCACGAACGTCTTGAGTGCGCCATAACACGCCGCCGAAACCAGCAGATGATCGCCACCGCGCACGAAGCCCATGACCGTCGTCATCAAGGCGGACTGGCCCGAAGGCGTGACGACGCAGTGCGCGCCGCCTTCGAGTTCGGCGATGCGGCGTTCCAGTTCGCGAGCCGTCGGCGTGCCGGTAACGCCGTAGCTGTAGCCGTCCGGTTGGCGCTCCTTGCGGCGCGCGAAATCGGCGAGCGAATCGAAAACGACCGTCGACGCGCGCATGATGGGCGGCGACAGACTCTTGAAGGGTTGCGGAACGTTCGAAGTGGTCAGTGTCATCGTATTGTCAGTCGGGTTGTCCGAATCGGTGTGTCGATGATTGGAGTTTACTTTTGCCACGTTTCGCATCAACATCGGAAATAATTAGGTCAATAAGTTCAAGTTATGAGTATTCGTGACATCGAAGTCTTCAGGGCGGTCATGAACGCCGGCAGCACGAGCAAGGCATCGGGGCTGCTCGGCATCTCGCAACCGGCCGTCAGTCAGGCCATCCGGCGACTCGAAACGATGGCGGATTTCAAGCTGTTCGAACGGGTGCGCAGTCGGCTCATTCCCACGCAGGAAGCGGTCGCGTTGATGCGCGACGTGGACAGGTATTTTCTTGGCTTCGAGGTGATCGAGCACCGGATCAGAAGCTTGCGTTCGTACGGTCTGGGACGCCTGGCGATCGCCTGCCTACCCGCGCTTGGCACAGGCTTCCTGCCGCGCGTCATCGCGTCGTTCGACGCACCGGCGCGGGACGTACAGATATCGCTTCAGGTAATGAGTTCGCGCGAAGTGCACGAAAGGGTTTCAGCGGGGCAGGTGGATTTCGGGCTTATGTCCGACGAAATGTCGATGGCGGGTCTCGAGCATTCGGACTTCGTGCGCATGCCGGGGGTCGCGGTAATGAACCGGAGTCATCCGCTGGCAGGCCGCAGCACCATTGACGTTGCGGATCTGCAAGACTATCCGTTTCTCGCGCTCAATCCCGAAGACAGCACGCGTTTGCGTCTGGAGACGCATCTCACCGCAAAAGATATCCGCCTCAAGCCGGTTGTCGAGACGCCCTACTCGCACACGGTTTGCGAACTGGCGCTCGCAGGCGTGGGCGCTGGCATTGCGCATCCCCTTGTGGCACTGGATTTTGTCGAGCGCGGTCTGGTGGTCAAGCCGATCGACGTGGAGGTGATGTTCACCGGCGTACTGGTGTTTCGTGCGGGCACGCCACTCGCCGACAACGCGCGGCAATTCCTTCGCCACATGCGGTTACAACTCGCGCGAGACCAGAAGGCACTGGAGGCTGCATTAGGCAAGAAAGCAGCCGCCGGCGGCCGCGATTCCGCCGCCGCGAGCCCGGTCACGCGAACGCGCCCTCGCTCAAAGACGGCGCCCGGCGCGGTCAAGCGCCGGTAGAAGGCGAATGGGGACTGCGCGTACGAGTGTGGATCAGTTTCCGAACACCATAGCCTGCGCGTTCGGATAATTGATCTCGAGTTTTTTGCTTGATCCGCTCACCTGTTTGAACAGGATGGAGAACGTATGTTTGCCGGGCGTGACTTCAAATACGCTTGAGCCATCCAGCGCCTGACGATCGAACGGGTATTTCTGAAGCGAAACAACAGCGGGCGATCCTACGTTGATCCTCTTGACGATGCGCGGCTCCCCGCCATCCATCGACACCATGGCTCGAACCGAACACGGGCAGCCGTCCGCCGACTCCGCACTAACCGTACTGGAAAACTGGATCAGTACTTTCGAGCTGACGCTGGGTTCGACCGTCAGCTTCGATACCTCGACGGTTTCCGCGTCGGAAACAAACGTAGTCACATGCGACGACGTTGTGTTCAGGTAGTCGAAAGTCTTCTCGTCGGCGAGAGCCGATACCGTTTCGAGCAAGCAAACGGCGGCGCCTAAAGCGAAAACAGAACAGCGGATTCTTTGATGGCGATTGAGTCCAGGCATCGTTACTGAAACCTCTTGGGTCGGCGTTTCGAAAAACAAATCGTGAGCGGCGCGAGCACCGTCAGCTACACCTCAGCCAGCAGCGCTGGACCTAGCCGTAGAAACGCTGGGGCCGGAATTCCGCAAGTTGGGCGGTCTCGACTCCGTCGAGTACCTCGATGGCGAGCAGTTGCCCGATCGCGGGCGCGGATGTCATGCCGCTGTGCATGGCGGCCACGTGCACGTTGCTGTACTTGCGCCCTCTACCCATGATCGGATATTCATCTCGAGGCATCACGCGATAGCCCAAGGTCATGTAGTCCAGTTCAATTCCGCGAGTCTGCGGCAGCACTTTTGTCACGTATTCAAGCATCCTGGCGCCGAGTTCCGGCGTCGGTTCAGCAGAGCCCGTATCGCCGAAGTTTGATCCCGTTACGATCCGTCCGTCAGGGTTCTGCTTGATATCGGCGCCCGCGGGCATGAGTACCTGATGGATGAGGGGTGGCATGGGCTTGCTGTGCGCGAGAATTCCCTTCGACGTTCGCAATGGCACTGGAATGTCGGCTTGCGCCCCTAGCCGGGTGCAATCGTTTCCTGCCGCAATGACTACGTGATTCGCGGCAAATCGGCCTTTGTCCGTCATCACCCCGGTTGCGGCATCGTTCGCGAATTCGATCGTCGTGACATTCGCTTTGACCAGTTTGACGCCTGACTTGACGCCCGCCTGGACCAACGCCAACGTTGCCGCGACCGGGTCTAAGGTGCCGTCGATCGTGGAATGCCAGCCTGCGCCGAAATCGCCGGCCACGATACCTGGCACCAGTCTTTCGAGATCTGCTTTCGTCAGGTTCTCGATCGGGTATCCCCACGGCTGATGAACCGCCGTCGTGTAGTTAAGCTTGTCGATCTGCGTCTGATCGAATCCGCACCATGAAATACCGCCACCCCACTGTACCTGGAGAGAAGAACCGATCTCCAGTTGCAGACGACGCCAGCCCAGAATGCCTTCGTAATTCAGCGCGTAGTAGGAGTAAGGCGTTTTGTTGTTGGCATTTAGCCAGGCGAACGAATTCCGCGACGTTCCCGACGCCGGCGCATCTTTCTCCAGCAGCGTCACGTTCGCGCCTCGCCTGGAAAGATGGTACGCAATGGAGGCGCCCATGACACCACTGCCAATGACAATAACGCTATCGTTCGCGCGGGCGGCCGAAGCGATCGTCGGCAAAGCGCCTGCAAGCGGAAGCGCAAGATAGGGGAAAAATTCACGGCGGTTCATTTCGTCTTCCTTCGCGGCAACTGGCGGACTCGGAGAGGGTTTGCCCACACAACATATGGGTGTGAGAAGAGTCTACGGAACTGGCGGTACCGATCCACATCCGAAAAAATTAACTCTATAAGCGTGGGTTATTCGCTTCGACGAGCGCCTTGAGCCCTCTATTACTGGGGTTTTTGTGCGCCGCGACTCGCTGCCGTTCCACATTGGCGGCTCCGTGGTATAGATTGGCGTGCGTGGAAGAACGCTGAATCCCGACAAGTGACATGCTGGAAAGGCAGCGAGCAAGCGGGTCGGTATTGCTCGCTCTCTCCATCGTTTTACTTACAAGGATGTCGGCCATGTTGATTGATGTCTCACACGCACCGTATGTATTCATCAAAGCGGAAGTGGAATCCAACGTTCCCGTCGAGGAACAATTCCAGAAGCTGCTCGATAACGGGCAGCCGTTTGTCCTGATTACCAATCATGGGCAAGACGATCACGAGGACGAGACGGTTGAAGAACGCCGGGAGAAGGCGCTCTTTTTCAAGCGGATCAAGGACCGCCTGAGCAAGCTGTGCCGCGGCATGATTATTCTCGCGGGAGACAGGGCCCCTCCCGCGCCGGCTCGCTTGTTGGCGACCACGGCAGGCAAAGCCTTCGGTTTTACGGTGGCGTTCGCTTCCAGCAAGGACGATGCAATCCGGCAAGGCAAGGCCTTGCTCGCCAACCACCAGTAAAGGGTTCCAACGCTTCGGTCAGGCGTCGGTCAAGTCACTCGGCTCGGTGACAACCGGTCCCAGTTGAAGACGCTCGCGGTAGACCGCGGGCGTCTCTCCGAACGTTCGCCGGAACAGGTTGATAAACGCGGTGGTCGTCGAGTAGCCAAGCTCGATACCGATGCTCGTGACCGGCTTTCCGGCTGCCAATAGCTCCAACGCGCGCATCAGACGGGCGCGTTGCCGCCAGGTCGTGAAATTGAATCCGGTCTCGACCACGAAGCGGCGGCTCAGCGTGCGTGTGCTGAGCGCGCCCCAATCCGCCCACTGCGCCAGGTCGCGCTCGTCGGCCGGGTCGTCGATCAGGGCTTGAGCAATACGCTGCAGACGCGGCTCTTTGGGCAGGGGCAAGCCAAACGTTTCGACGGGAAGGTTGCGGATCTCATCGAGGATTACAGCGGCCACATGCTCGCGCACGCCGCCGAGCGGTTCCAGGGGCCAGGTGCTCGCTCGCAGCACCGCCTCGCGCAGCAAGCCCGATACGCGAATCGTGCAGGGACTCTTCGGCAGACTTTCACACGCGGCTTCCGCGATAAACGCACTCCAACCGTTGAAGGGACCGTGGGAGCGCGCCGAATGCACGTGATGCGGAGGCAACCACACGGCATGGATCGCCGGAACGACCCACACACCACTCTCTATACCCACCGACAGCAGGCCCTTTAGCGAGCCGAAGAGCTGGCCGCGCGAGTGATGGTGCGGCCCCAGGTCGAACTCCGCGCTCTGAGCGCGGCCCGCCGCGACGAACAGGATGGGGCCATCGGACGTATCGACCAGCGCACGATCGAGTGTTAGATCGGCCATAGTTGGCGTGCATAAGTTATATCGCGTCGATAATAGCTTATAACAGCCACATTTAGCTTCTATCACCTGGGGCGCGTCACCCTTCCGCGCTAATCGACAAGTCGATCAGAACGAATGCTTCACGCCGATCCGCAGATCCGACTGCGTGTTCGAAGTCGACGGCGTGAAGCCATAACCGATCACCGCATTCACGCCATTCGACGCCCGCAGATAATCGCCCGAGACATACACGTCCGTGCGTTTCGACAGCAGGTAATGAAAACCCAGCGAGCCCTGATTCCAGTGGTTTCCTTCAAAGCTCGTGTGCTGATAGCCCCCGTACAGCATCAAGGCAGGCGTGAAGGAGTAGGACGCCCCAGCCTCATAGACCTGCATATGCGAGGTCTGCCCGAGGCCTTTGATAGTCGTATAGGTAAAGTCGCCGCTCAGCATGAGGTCGCCGATCGTATAGGCCGCGCCGATCGCGAACGCACCCTGCTTGTCGACCGGGAACGACGAAGCGCTATACAGATCCGTCATTGCGCCGGTTGCCGGGTCGACTGAAACGGTCGGCTGGCCGAGGAACGTTTTCGTACCGATCATGGCGTACGGGTCGAACGCGTAGATGCCGAAAGGGTTGTTCAACTGGGTATAAGCCGCGCCCATGTTGAACGCCGCATGCTCATAACGCGCCCCCACGCTCCATGCGCTCTTCTGATGGAAGTTGCCCGTGGTATTGCCGAACGAATACATACCGCCGAACGAGAAGCCCGCATAGTCGTTCGACATGTACTTGATCGAATTCGGCAGCCGGTCGCCATTCATCCGGTCGAAGTCGCCTTGATGGATCGCATAACCGCTCGCCGACGCGGAGATGTTGTAGACCGAGACGAACTCGTTCGTCATGTCGAGCTGGTTGCCCAGCGTGACCGTGCCCCATTGACTGCTCTTCACGCCGACATAGGCCTGACGGCCAAACTCCGCACCGCCGAACCCATATTGGCCGTCACCCAGGCGAAAACCGGATTCGAGCACGAACACCGCCTGCAATCCGCCGCCGAGATCTTCAACGCCTTTGAAGCCGATCCGGTTGCCGTACGACACGCCGTCGTCGAATTTGTACAGGTGTGCGCCCCCAGCATTGTTCACATAGGTCACGCCCGCGTCCACAATGCCGTACAAAGTGATGGTGCTTTGCGCATGCACTGCCGTCGCTGTGCATACGGAGCTGGCCACAATAGCGAGTCCCGAAAGACCAATGGAATTACTTTTCTTCATTTTATTGTGCCCTGTACCTTGTCTACCTGTTTCGTTGGATAAAGCAGTCCCCTGCGGCACGCTGTAGGTCAGCGTGTCGCGCTTCTTGCATGAAGGTCCGTCAGATTTTTTTAGTAAGACTTAGCCCGCAAGTTTTACCCCAGCGAGAAGATCTTCGATCATTGAACTTCTGAACTTTTCATTGTCCGACGTGGAATCGATATTCATCAGCACGGCGACGGCGTAGTTCTGATCTTCTGTCAACACCACCATGTTGGACGCGCCCGAATCGCTGCCGGAATGTCCCACGAACGGACGTCCGTTGATGTCCTCCGAAATCCAGCCAAGTCCCTGGTACGCGGCGATCGCTGGATCGATCTGTTGGCGCAACATGGCGGCGACAGCGCTCGGCGACAGAATCGCTTGCTGCCCTGTGTTGCCACCCAGCATCGCGTGCAGCATGCTGGCGAGATTGTTGACCGAGCAGCGCAGCATGCCGGCCGGGACATCGGGATAGCCTTCCTGCGGCAGTTCGACGAGCGCGTTGTTCTCGTAGATGTACGGCTTGGCGAGTACGTTCGGTGCGAACTCCTTCAGATACCAATGCGCATTGGCCATGCCGAGCGGTTCGAACAGATTGGCGCTCGTATAAGACGAAAAACTCTGCTTACTAACGCTCTCGACGACATAACCCGCGAGGGCCACGGCAACGTTGCAATAGGACCATTGCGCACCTGGCTTGCCCTTGAGAAACGATGTATCGGGCGAATAGGCGGCCCCGCCGTTCACGAGATAGTTCCGTAGAAAGCTCGACAGGGTTTGCGTCGGGTCGCCGTCGGTGGAGAAGTCTACGTATCCATCGTCCGAAATGCTGGACGTGTGGGTAATCAGTTGATGTGGTGTGATCGGCAAATCCGGGTAGGCGGGGTTCCTCACTGAAAAGTCGATGAAGCTATTAACGTCAGCGTGCAGGTCAAGCCCACGGCGCTCGAATAGCTGCACCAAAGCCGAAGCGGTGAACAACTTGCTGACGGACGCCAGATGAGTAGGTGTGTCGACGGTAAACGCCCGCTTCTGCTGTAAATCGGCAAAGCCAAAGGCCGCTGCATAGCGCGTCGAAGTCTGTTTGGACACTATGGCAACAGCAGTGCCAGGAACCTCGGCCGCCAACATCCGCGCCGGAACTCCCGCCTCGAAATCACGCTGCCAGTTTTCGAATGCTCCGCTTTGCACTTTTCCTCCGCCGCAGCCCGCGAAAGCGAAGGGCCCCAACACCGCCAAACCTAAAGAACCCGCGCAAAAAGCTCTACGTTCCAACGATACCTCCAGCTTACGTGTCGACATGGTCGCTTATAGGGGTGCCTCCGGTTTGCGAGGATGTCGAGGGACCCGACGTAACCTGTCGCGCCATCACTCTCAACTTCCAACGCAAGCTTTCGACGCTCCATCCTTTAAAAAGTTGATCTGTCGCGTGACGACAACCCGTCCTGCCGGCTACTCACTCACACACCCATTACCGCCCGACCCGTTACCGGTCGGCGAACCTTGCACTGCCGATCGGAGCGATCAGGCCGAATAGCTGGGAAGCGTGGCCTGGTGTTGAAGTGGCAACCGATATTCCATGACCCAGTCCTTCGCGGCCTGCAAATCGGGGGCGAAGAAACGGTCCTTGTCATACGCCGGCACGTGAGCGCGAATGTCGTTGATCGCGGCCTCGATGGCTTCGGTCGAGCGCAGCGGTCGGCGGAATTCGATACCCTGCGCGGCCGCCAGTGCCTCGACGGCAACGATGCCAGCCGTGTTGTCGACCATCGTCGCCAACCGACGGCCCGCGAAGGCCGCCATCGAGACGTGATCCTCCTGATTGGCGGACGTCGGCAAACTGTCGACGCTCGCCGGATGGGCGAGTGATTTGTTCTCCGACGCGAGAGCGGCGGCGGTCACCTGCGCGATCATGAACCCGGAGTTCAGGCCGCTGTCCTCGACGAGAAACGCCGGCAGACCGCTGAGATGGGTATCGAGAAGCAATGCAATACGCCGTTCGGACATTGCACCGATCTCGGCGATCGCGACCGCCAGTGCATCCGACGCAAAGGCCACCGGCTCCGCGTGAAAGTTGCCGCCCGACAGAACGTCGCCCTCATCGGCAAAGACGAGTGGATTGTCGGAGGCTGCGTTCGATTCGACACGCAGCACCTCCGCGGCATAGCGGATCTGCTGGAGACACGCGCCCATCACTTGCGGCTGGCAACGGATCGAGTACGGGTCCTGAACTCGCCCGCAGTCGGCGTGCGAATCCAGAATGCCGCTACCGGTGAGCATGTCGTCGTAGATCGCCGCGACGTCAATCTGACCTTGCTGCCCACGCGCCTCGTGAATGCGCGGATCGAACGGCACCTTGGAACCCATGATGGCTTCGAGTGAGAGTACCCCCGTCGTCACAGCCGCGGCGAATACCCGCTCCGTGCCAAACAGCCCGACCAGACCGAACGCAGTCGACACCTGTGTGCCGTTGAGCAACGCCAGGCCTTCCTTGGGTCCGAGTTCCAACGGAGCGACGCCGATGCGTTCAAGTGCGTCCTTCGCGCTCATTTCGGTGCCGCGATAGTTCACGCGACCCACGCCGATAAGCGCGGCGGCCAGGTGCGCAAGCGGGGCGAGATCACCCGAAGCACCGACCGATCCTTTGGAAGGAATGCGCGGATAGAACCCGCCATTCGCAAGCTGAACAATGCGTTCGATCACCACGGGGCGAATGCCCGAGTAACCGCGGGCAAGGCTGACTGCCTTGAGCGCCATGATGAGACGAACGGTTTGGTCGTCGAGACATTCGCCGGTTCCGACGCTGTGCGAGAGCACCAGGTTCTCCTGGAGTTGCGCAAGCTTGCCGGTTGGAATTATCGTTTGGGCGAGCTTGCCGAAACCGGTGTTGATGCCGTAAGCCGTTTTGCCTTCGTTGACCAGCGCCGTGACGACATCTTGCGCGCGCACGACGCCAGTCATCGCCTCCGGGTCGATCGAGAACGGCGTGCCTTTCTCGTAGATCTCGCGCAGATGCCCCAACGTTACCGAACCGGGAGTAAGAATCCGTTGAACAGTCATGTCCATTGTCGTGCCGTGTAATGAGTTGAAGAGAGATGGCGCACCATTGGGCCGTGCAGCGCAATGCGCCCGAAAATCTAGAGCGCTAGCAACGCGGAAATCAGCTTCTCGTTCTCGGTCCTGCTTCTGAGAGAAATGCGCAGCGTCGCGGTGTTTTGCAAGCCGTCAAACGACGTGGCGTCCGCAACGACCAGTCCCTCGCTCGCCAGCTTCGCCGCGGCCTGCGATGAAGAGAGCGATTCGAGCTCCAACAGCATCATGTTGCCGTGGGAGCCGACCACAGCGACACCCGGCTTCTCGCTGATCCTCCGGCGGAAGTACTCACTTTCCTCGACAAATATCCGGCTGCACTTCGCGATGAAATCGTCGTCCTCAAGCGCTGCGACCGCAGCGGCCGCGGCAGGCAGCGACACATTAAAAGGTGGGCGCACCAATCTGACCGCGTCAATGAGTCGCTCATCGGCGATTGCAAATCCCACGCGCATTCCCGCCAAACCAAAAAGCTTCGAAAAAGTCCTCAGAACGGCGACGTTCTTCAATCGCTCCGGCAGTCTGAGAGAGCCTTCCGTTGCCGGATTGATCAGCGCCTCGTCCACGACGAAAATCGTACGGGGCGACGATCTGGCCAGATACTCGATCACGTCGCCGCTGACAAACTCCCCTGTTGGATTGTTTGGCGAGCAAATGAAGGCCATTGAAATTGGGTTGTTCCGCAAGGCCTCGGCGTACCGATCGATGTCGAATTTTTTACTGTCCTTACCCTTCACTCCAATCACTTCGCAGCCGTGCATGCGTGCTTCAAGGGCATAGCGAGGAAAGGTCGGCAAGTGGACGAGAATCTTGTCTTTTGGCGACGCCCATGCGTGGATCAGCAGCTTGATAACGTCGTCGAGACCTGCGCCAAAGAGATACTTCTCTTGCGCATGCCGATATTTCCGCGAAAGCGCAGCCCGCAATACAGACAGGTTGATATCCGGATAGACGTTCGCATTTTCAATAGCCTCGCGTGCCGCGGCAATCGCATCCGGCGAGCAGCCGAACGGATTAACGTTGAGAGAGAAGTCGATCATGCTGGCTTGATTCAGCCCGTGCCGGTTGGCTAGCAGTTCAAGCGACGTCTCCTGCTCGTAAAGGCGAGGCGGCTCGAACCTTGGGTGATTTTCGTTCATGTCTATCGAATGTTGCGAGGTGGTGGTGGACGACCAGTCAGGTTCGGCGCGGAACTCATTCTTCAAAATAGACTGAATCGAATCTGCGAATACACCGCCTGACTCCTGTTGAAATACCTTGCCCATTCCCGGTCGCCGAAGGAAAAATGCCACCACTCGCCGTCGAATGGCGCAAACCCAGCCTTCAGCATGCATGCCCTCAGGATCTGGCGGTGGTGCCACGCCTCGCGTGTAATGAACGGAGAAAACACGTAGGTGTCGAAACTGAAATCGCCCAGGTTGGTGCCCATTTCGAGCAGGTCGCCTGCGGTACGCCGTATTCGGAGATCCACCGCGCCGCCTGTCGGATGCCCTGCTACTTCGGGCGCCGCGACAAATCGGTGAGTGGCTTCGTCGAGCTCGACACCATTCAGCAAAGGGAAATCCCGCTGTGTCTCTTTTCTCTGGGCCTCAAACTCCGACGTCTGAATGTCTAGGTGACGGTAGCCATAGGTCACTTCGAGATCGCAGTCCGGCCAGATATTTTGAAGCTCGTCATTCGCCAACTGAAGCATGCGGGCAACGGTACGTCGGACGTAGATATCGTCGCCGGTGAATTCGCGCATACGTGGGTCTTCGATCAATATCTTCCCGGAGAATTCGCTGGCGAGGCTCACCATCGGATTGTGATTCTCCTGCACCGATACCTGTTGCAATTCCTGGTATCGGAGAAAGTGATTTTCTATTGCCCGGTAAGTGGCGGTCTTTGGATCGTTCATATCGGCATCCTGGTCGAGTATCTGTTTCGTTCGAACGCGTTTCAACGTGGCGGTGAAGCGCGCGCTTCAATAAGCGGGGTCGACGAAGAACGCGTTTCTGTCGAGGAAGTCTTTGAGGAAGCGCGTAAGGCGTGGATTGCCGGTCTGCGCAAACACGTCTCTCGGCGCACCGCGCGCCGAGATAACGCCGCCGTCGACAAAAACGACCTGGTCCGCTACCTGTGCGGCAAACCCCATCTCGTGCGTGACGACGGCCATGGTCATACCCTCCTGCGCAAGTTGACGCATCACCTGAAGCACTTCGCCCACGATTTCCGGATCCAGTGAGGACGTGGGTTCGTCGAACAGAATGACGTCAGGCTGTTTTGCCAGCGCGCGGGCGATCCCGACACGCTGTTGCTGTCCGCCCGACAGTTGCCCCGGATAGCTGTCGGCCTTTTCCTTCAGTCCGACTTTTTCAAGCGCGACTTTGGCGCGGACTCTCGCTTCGCCTCGTGAACAGCTTGCCGCGAGGTAAATCGGCATCGCGACGTTCTCCAACGCGGACATGTGAGGCCACAAATTGAAGTGCTGAAACACAAACCCGACGCTTTTGCGCACGTCGTCGATCTCGGCCGGCGTAGCCAGCCGCCGTTGCCCATTGACTTCGTTGTAGCCGAGCAAACGCCCCTCTATCTCGACGCGGCCACTGTCGTACTTCTCGAGAAACGCCATGCATCGCAGGAGAGTGCTCTTCCCCGATCCCGACGGGCCGATAATGCAGGTCACCTCCGAGCGTCGCAGGTCCAGCGAGAGTCCCCGCAATACCTCGTGATGCCCATATTTCTTGACAATCTGTTTGGCGCTGATGATGGTCGAACTCATACTTGTCTTCCGATCGATTTCAGTAGTTCAGGTTGCGCTCGAGAAACGCTCAAGGCACGCGATCTCAGTGAGTCGTGTAACGGCTGGCGCGCCGCTCTATCGAACGTCCGAGGAAGGTCACGATTTCGAGCATGAGCCAGTAGAACGCCCCGAGTGCAAAAAGTGTTTCCGCGAACGCGTAAGTCGACGAGCCGATTCCGGACAAAATGGCGGTAACTTCAGGGATAGAAATCACCGACAACAACGCCGTGTCCTTCATGGTGTCGAGATACAGGTTGATCAGAGAGGGCAAGATGATCAGGATCATCTGCGGCAACTGCACGTGCCACACGATGCTTCTATTCGGCAACCCGAAAATCTCCGCAGCCTCCACCTGACCGCGCGGAATCGATTCATACCCCGCCCGGAATAGCTCGGTGAATTGCGCCCCCGCGTACAGCGTGATGCCCACCAGTCCCGCGGCGAGCGGTGACAGGACGATGCCGACCGAAGGGCCGCCGTAATAGAGCAGAAACAGTTGCACCAGAAAGGGCGTGCCTCGAAACACCACCACGTAGAGCCTGATCAGCTTGCGGGTGGTCTCGCCGAGGTAGTGGTAAAGCGTTGCCGCAAAGAAACCCGTCAGCATCGCCAGAGTACATCCGCACAGCCACAGAACGATGGTCAGAAACATGCCGTCCTGAATCTGCGCCCAGTTCCCGGTAATGACGTGAAGGTCGAATGTCATTTGATGTCCTCGATCGCCAATTTCCGCTCCATCTTTTTCCCAAATGCCGCGACGCACGTCGTCACGGCGAGGTAGACCAATCCGGCGCCGGCATAAGCCGGCAGTGGCTTGTAAGTACTGGCGGCGATGTTCTGGGCGAGCCGGGTCAACTCCAGCACGCCCACCACCGAGATAAGCGATGACGCCTTCACCATGTTGGTCGCCTCGTTGATTAGCGCGGGGAAAGTCAACCGCACCGCCTGCGGAATCTGGATGAACAGCAGAATCTGCCGACCACTCAGACCGCCCATCCTCGCCGCTTCGATTTGCCCACCAGGAATACCGAGGAACCCGCCGCGTAGAATCTCCGCCTGATAAGCCCCGCTACACAGCCCCAGTGTGGAAATCGCAGCGACGACCGGCGACACGTTAATGCCGAGCTCGGGCAGGCAGTAGTAGGCGATAAGCAACTGCACGATCAGTGGGACGCCGCGCATCATGCTGACGTAGAAACTACTCACGCCATAAGCCATCCTTGAATTCGTCAATCGCATTGAGCACACGATGACCGCGACGACAAAACCCAGACTTGCCGAGGACAGCGAATAGAAGATGGTTGCTCCCAATCCTTTGACGACAAACGGAAGGAGATTTTCTAGCAATTCATTCACCCCATATTGGCCAGATACAGCACCCGAAAAACTGCCGGCTCACGCTGGGGCGCGAGATGTCGTTGGTTGCGCTCGCGGACAAATGGCGGCCCGGCTGCATGCAGATCGCCCTGATGCGATTACGGAGCGGGTACGTGGTCGGGAAGGTCGAGTTGGTGCCCGTACCATTTGATCTGGATCGCCTTCATGCGCCCGTCTTTCTCCATCTTGAGAAGCGCCGAGTCCATCGCATCGAGAAGGGTCTTCGAATCGGCATCCTTGCGACCCACGAAAGACGAGTACTCGGGTTTGCCGAAGCCCGGCACGACCGCCTCAAACGCGTCTTTCCGCTTTTCCGCCGTGTACAGCGTATTGGTCGATGAATTGGCCACGCCGTCGATTCGTCCTGCGGCAAGGTCCGCATTGGCCTGGGTAAAGGCGACGTACTCGACAATGACAGGCGGTTTGCCCAGCGTGCTCGCGTAGGCCTTCAGATCTTGTAGCGGACTGGCCGCACGTTGAGTGCCGATCCTCCTGCCGGCAATATCCGCTGACTTCACGAGCGACGTGTCGCCTTTGCGTTTGAGGATCACCGTCGTGTCAATGCTGATCGGGATCAGGAAGCGGAAACGTGCTTGCCGTTCGGCGGAGATCCCAGCCGGCCCGGCTACGACGTCGTATTTTTTGGCCTGCAACCCCGGAAGCACGCTGTCCCATGGAAGATCCGTGTACTCGACCTTCAGACCCAGTTCCTTGCCGACCTCCGCGAGGATATCGACGTTGATCCCGACGTGTTTCCCGTTCTCGATAAAGTCGTAGGGAGCGTATTGCTCTTCTGTGGCGACTTGCAAAACACCAGCGGCCTTCGCTCGTTGCAATGCATCTGGCGACGCCGCACTGGCGCCTGATGAGAGACTGACGGTCGCGACAGACAGAGCGATTGAAACCAATAGACGAAAGTTCATGAACAACCCCTTGGTTCTATAGAATGAGGAATGCTATTTATGCACGCCGTGCCTATATAGGCAATCAACACCTGCGCAGAATCTATTGAAGGCGTGGCGTGGGAGAACTGAGTCGAGAATTTTTTTAAGCCGCGACGCGCGCATATCGCGCGCATTCTTCGGCGGGTACGAGCGAACCACCCGTAGTCCAGATTACGTGCGCCGACTGCGCGTATGAGGGTGCGTGGCTTTGGATATAACGCTTGCCTTCCGGCGAATTAGCCAGCCAACCCGGTCCACCGATTGCCGCCGCGGCGGAGGGCTCGAGCGCAATGCCCAGCGAAGTTCTCGCGATTCGCAGATGCCGGTAGAGCGTGTCGTCCGGGACCGTAAAGATCCCCGAGAGCTGCGCTTTCATCAGCGGACTAACGAAGCGCGACGCCTGTCCAACCGCCAGCCCGTCCGCCTCCGTACGATTGTCGAGCCCAATGTCGTAGACAGAAAGCGGCTCGTCATGCACGGCCGCCAACTGGACGAGCATGCAGGGCGACGCGACCGGTTCCGCGAAAAAGCAGTGCACATGTTGGCCGAACAGCGCTTTCAGTCCATAGGTAATGCCGCCCGGTGCACCGCCCACACCGCACGGAATGGTGACGAACAGCGGGTGAGCTTCATCGACGACTCTGCCCGCCTGCTCGAGTTGCACCGCGAGATGTCGGGCCGCTGCCGCGTAGCCGAAGAACAGCAGCGCGGAACACTCGTCGTCGACAAAATGACAGCGCGAATTCGACTGCGCCGCCTGGCGGCCTGCATCGACCGCTTTCGCGTAGTCGCCGTCATGCTCGATCACGCGCACGCCTCGACTCACCAGTCGCTGCTTCTTCCACTGTTTGGCGTCGCGCGACATGTGCACGACCGCATCGAAGCCCAGCGCCGCGGCCAGCACGCCGATGCTTAGTCCGAGATTGCCCGTGCTGCCGACCGCGATCGTATGGTTCGCGAACAACCGTTTTGTGTTTTCCGACAGCAGGTAGTCGACGGGATCATTGGCCGACATTCCCCCGTAGTCGCGCGCAATGCGCTCAGCAACCGCGAGTACTTCATGAAAGCCGCCTCGCGCCTTGATCGATCCTGCGACAGGCAGCGAGTCGTCGCGTTTGACAAACCACGCGTCCCGGTCGCTTACATGGCCCAGAGCGAGTTGCAACGCGTCGGCCGGCATCAGACTCGACTCGATACGGCCCCCGGTTTCTCGCAACTCCGGGAATAGCCGCTTGAGCAAAGGCTCGTGACGCCTGATCCGCTGCTCGGCGTCTTCGATCAGGACGGGATGCGGCGCGTCGGGCGGCAGTGCCTCGCCTAAGTGTGGGTTCAGCCACAACAGCGGCGTGCGTGCCTGCAGCCTGTTTAATAGATCGGTGGGGTGTAAAAGCTTCGCCATCTGATTCCGCCTGATTTGCTGTGTTCTGTATCTGACGGGCTTATCGTAGACTGTGCGTGAAGATCAAAATAGCGGATTGTTCTAATCGAAACATTAGCCCAACTTATGCGAATCACCCTCGACTCCTCTTTTCTCGGCGCGCTGCGATGCTTCGAAATGGCCGGCCGTCAGTTGAGCTTCACTAAGGCCGCAGTGGCGCTGAATCTCACACAAAGTGCCGTGAGCCAGCAGATCCGCAACCTGGAGGACAGGCTGGGTTACCCGCTATTCAAGCGTCAGGGAAGAGGTCTCGCGCTCACCGAGAAAGGGGTGCAGCTTTACGAAACGACTTCGAACGCGTTTTCGGAAATCAGCCATACGGTGCATCGTCTGAGCCTTTCGGGTACGCCCTTGAAGGTGAATTGCCTACCGTCGTTCGCGTTGCAGTGGTTGATGCCGAGACTGGTCGAATTCCATCGCGATCAACCGGATATTTCGGTGCGCCTGCAGGCGGAGTTTCAGCCTTTGAACCGGCAGATCATGATGGAGAGCGACATTGATGTCGCGATTCGATATAGCCCGCACGGGCAGCCGTCGATGTCGGAAGAAGTGATCCTGGAAGAGTACTTAGTGGCGGTCGCGACGCCGGACTACGTCGCCGCGCATCCGTCTCTTGCGGCTGGACAGCTATCGGACGATCTGGTGTTCCTGCACGATGCGGAGCCATGGGTGGGCGCGCCGGAATACATCGAATGGCGGACGTGGGCAGCCGACTGTTTTCCCGACTGGGTTGAACGCGCGGCAGGTCCGCAGTTCAATCTGTCGAGTCTGGCCATTTCGGCCGCGCTGAATCATCAGGGCATCGTGATGAGCCGCACCGTGCTGATTCAGGAAGAGCTCAGGAGTGGACGGCTCGTGAAGGTCTTCGATCGAACGGTGCGGGCGCCGGCGCGTTATGTGCTGCTTTGCCAGGATCCGAACGAACCGCGTGCCGTGGCGTTCTCGACCTGGCTGAAGGCGGAGTGCAAACGCTTTGAGCTGGCGAGAGTGGGCATGCTTACGTCAGCTTGAGCGTGAGGGTGAGTGCAGAAAATGAGCGGGACATAGAGGTGATTTCATCAATCCTGCGACAAAGCCCCGCCGCAAGTTCTCTGTAAAGACCCTGTGGCTACTCGATGGAAGCCTGAAGAGCTGCTCTTCCTCCACTCCCCCGCCTCACTTCACAAAAGCAATACTGGTCGGCGATGAAACCGCAGCCGATTGACCTGTGTTCGACACCCTGCCGGACACCGTATCGACGCTAAACACATTCACTTTGCCGCTACGCTGGTTCGCGACAAGCAACCATTTTCCCGACGCATCGATACCGAATCCCCACGGTTTGTCACCGCCCGAGGAAATACGCTGAACCAGCGACAATTCTCCCGAATCATGGCTAATACGATAGACGACAAGTGAATTTTCTCCGCGGTCTTCGACGTAGACAAAACGACCATCATGACTGACCGCGATCTCGGCTCCGCTCTTCACCCCCTGAAGGTCCTGGGTGCTGATCGGCAGCGATTGCACTAGCGTCAAATTCTCCTGTCTTGCGTCCCAACGCAGCACCATGATCTCCGCGCTCAATTCCGTCAGCAAGTAGACGAACTGGCCGTTCGAGCCGAACGCGAGGTGGCGTGGGCCGCTTCCCGGCGGCGCGACGAACTCGTGCGGACCGGGACCGTCAGCTTGTGAGAGCGCGTGTGTGCCTCGATCAAAGCGATAGATGAACACGCGATCCGCGCCCAGGTCCGCAACGAGCGCATACCGCCCGGACGGATCGATCGCAACACTGTGCGCATGCGCGCTCGCCTGCCTGCGACTCGGTCCTGAACCTGTTTCTGTGATCGTCGACACGAGCGGGCCCATGCTGCCATCGGAATTGACCGCGACACTCGACACGGACCCACTGTTGTAATTGGCGCCAAGCAGCGTGTTCGACGGGACATCGAAGTGCAAGAACGTGGTTCCGTGGCCACCCGTGTGACTCGCGTTGATCCGGTTGAGCGTGCCCGTACCACGATTCACTTCGTAGGCGGTGATGCTACCTTCTTTGGCGCTGTCGTCGTCGACACCATAGAGCACCGGCAACTCGGGATGCGCCGTCACCCACGTGGATTTGAGGCCTTGCGCGACCGCGCCGATTGACGTCAACTCGCCTGTCGACGTGTCGAGGCGCAGTCCGTCGATTTGACTCTGCAGCGTGCCGACGTAGACAAACACCGAGTGTGCGGATACCAACGATGTCATCGCGCTACGGGTAGGTGTGTCGAGCGTGCATGCCGACAAGGTAAGCACGGAAAGCGCAGCCATTACGCCCAAACGCGTCAGGCTATTTCTCTGGAACAACCGGGTCATAGTCGAATGATGTAGAGACGCATGTGGGAACGGTCTGCTTGAGCGTATTCGATTCGCCAGCATTCGTCCCTGCACAAAAGTCCGATTCGCTGGCACCTTCTCTATTGAGTCAGGCGCGTTGCCCGAACCGGACTTGCTACGACAACGCCTTACGATCAGGCTGTTGCCGTGCGGCGACGCGAAACTGACTCGGCGCCTGCCCCACTTCGCGCCGGAAGAACCGCGTGAAGTACGCTGCATCCGCGAAACCGAGCCAGAAGGCGATCTGTTCCACCGACATATCGCCGAAGATAAGGTTGCGCTTCGCTTCCGTGATAATGCGCGCGTGAATCATTTTCGTAGGGCTTTGCTCCGAAGCCGACGCGCAGGCCGCTCGCAATTGCACCAGAGACACCGCCATCATCGATGCATAGTCTTGCAGCGGCAGATTCTCCCGAAAGTGTTCATCGATCAACTTGCGGAACCGGTCTACCTGCCGGATATCATTGCGGACTGCGCCGTCATTACTGGTCTGGTCCAAACGTGTTTGACGAACCAGCATGAGCAGAAGACTCGTGAGCAATGCCTCTGTACCGACCACATGGCCGACCGCCTCCGACTCGGCCTCCTGCTTGAGGCTGTTGATCAGGCTGCAAAACTCCATGCCGGCCTCGGCGGAATGAGAGAGCGGAATCATTCGGGGCAGCGACCAGAGCGAAATGAACTCGCGAAGCTTCGCGTTGACTTGCGTCAGATAGGCGACCTCGATCGTCACCACCCAACGATCGACATCGACCTCGTAATCGAGACCATGAACGCATTCGGTCGGCAACAACAAGGCACAGGGGCCTTCGAACGGTACGCTGCTACCTTCGAGGTTCATCACACCGCGCCCGTTGCGAACGAAAATAACCTGACCGTAGGCCGGATGCGCGTGCGGCTCAGTACGCCACCGCCCCCGTTCAGTGACATGCCCAACGTGCACGAACCAGTTCTTCGCCTCGGGCCGCTCAACGTATAGTCGGACTTTTGGGACAGTGGTTCGCTTCGCATTGGGAGCCGACTTGGGTTGATACTTTGCCACGGCGCTGTGTGTCATAAAGTCTCCTTGGCAAGCGCATCGCTTCTTACAAAAAACTTGAAGCTGTCCCGCAAGAGCATGCAGTCCTTACACTCGCGGCACGTTGCGTAAACAGCCATATTTTTCCATACATTCGCGCGGGACAAACCTGTCACTTACCCGGACGCGGGCACGGCTCGCACCGCACATGCGGTAAAGCCGGCCAACGCGCACAGCGTCGCCCTCCTGCCTCCGCACGGCAATCGACGACCCTACATCAAAGCACGGCCGCTAGTCCCTGCACAAAACGTAGATTCACTGGTACTTTTTCCAGCCGATCTGGCCCTCGCTGCCGTCTGGAAAAAATGCCAGCGAATCTCACTTTTGTGTAAAGGCAGACGACCGGGCCTTCAATACTATTCCCTCCAACCACCGCGATAGAACGGCCCAGTGCCGGACTGATCAGCGGGGGGCCTACGGTGCGCCGAATCGAGAGTCGGAAAACGACCACGCCTCGCCGATAAACATAATTCCAACCTGGACGGAGACATGAAAAAAATTTCCAAAGCGTTGCGCAAGCCGCTTCTCGGCGTAGCGCTATTCTGTTGTTTGACCGAGTTCGGTTTCGCCGAAGAAGTGCTGACCGCTCCCACGACGACCGCGCCGCCACAAGCTCAAAGCACGCAAGCAACGCCGCAAACCCCGCCGAACGGAACCGCGCCTCTCACTTTTCCGGATCTGAAATCGGCGGAGCAGACCGGTGTGCCACCGGTGTCGTGGAATGACACGTTTATCGGCTATCGCTACGGCAGCAACTTCCACTATCCCGGCGTTCCCGACAAGGTTTCGCAGAACATCGGTTACCTCACGACGACTGGCGGCTTCAAGTTCGGTAGCTACGCATTCAACGTCGATTACCTCGTGTCGAACTCGGCCAACCCGGAGGTCGGCGGTCCGAGCGCTGGGGGTGCGCAGGAAGTGTATAGCGTGGGCCGTGTCACGCTGAGCGCCAGCAAGATTTTCGGCAAACAGATTGGTATCGGCGTAATTCGCGATGTCGGCCTGACCGGCGGTTATGAATTTGGCTCGAAGAACGACGCCTACGCACAACGCGCCCGAATGATCGTCTTCGGCCCAACCATCGAATTTGCCTTGCCGCGCGGATTCTGGAACCTGACCGCGGGTTTCCGCACAGAAAGCAATCACAACGGCATTGTCGGCGTCGACGTGCATTACAACGCGGCATGGCACGTCGAAAGCTCGTGGCTCTATCCGTTCCGTGTCGGTCCGGTGCCGTTGATGTTCCGCGGTTTTGCAAGCATAACGGGGCCTAAAGGCAAGGACGGTTTTGGCGTTCAGACGACGACTGAATTCCTGACCCGCGCTTCATTGCTCGCGGACGTCGGCGCGCTGGCCGGTCACCCGCGCACCGTTTATGTGGGCGTAGGTTACGAATACTGGTATCACATGTACGGCTCGCCGACTCGCGAAACGGTCAGCACGATCACCTCGGTACCGATGTTCCAGGCCGAAATCCATTTCTAATCAGCAATCGTTTGGAGTAGTCATGCAGATTCAGGAGCACACCGCCGCGCAGATTCAGGCAACCGTCGAGGCGGCCGCGCGCATATCCGACGACTGGGCTCGGTCTTCCGCGCAAACTCGTGCAGAATTTTTGCGCGGATTGGGCGATGTGCTGGTCGACAACCGGCAAGAACTGGTCCGTCTCGCCGACGAAGAAAGCGCGTTGGGCGCCGTGCGTCTGAACGCCGAGCTGGACCGCACCACGTTCCAGCTCGGCGCCTTCGCTGACCATATCGAAACCGGTAACGCCTTCGCGCTGACCGACGACGAAGCCATCGCCGGCGCGCCGCCCGTTGGACGTCCGCGTCTGACGCGGGTTCGCGTTCCGCTCGGCCCCGTCGCCATGTTCTCTGCAAGCAACTTCCCGCTGGCGTTTTCGGTTCTGGGCGGCGACACCGCGTCCGCACTGGCTGCCGGTTGTCCGGTGGTCGTCAAGGCACACCCTGGTCATCCCAGGCTGTCGCGTCGCGTGTTCGAACTGGCGCAATCCGTACTGGCGAAGCAGAGCTTGCCCCAAGCCGTGATGGGCTTCGTGGAAGGCGCGAGCGTTGACGTCGGCGTTGCGCTGGTGCGTAACCCTGACATCGCCGCCGTTGCGTTTACCGGTTCGTTCAAGGGCGGCAAGGCGTTGTGGGCGGAAGCGAATTCGCGTCCGCGGCCCATTCCGTTCTACGCTGAACTCGGTTCGATCAACCCGGTGGTCGCACTGCCTGCCGCGCTGAGCGCGCAGGCCGAAGAACTCGCGCAGGCTCTGGCGGCATCGATCGAATTCGGTTCTGGGCAGATTTGCACGAGCCCCGGCGTTGTCGTGCTGATCGAAGGCGCGGACGCCGACCGCTTCGAAAATGCACTATGCGACGCGTTGCAAACCAGAAAGACCCACACCATGCTAACGCCCGGCGTGAAGCGCAATTTCGACGCAGGCGTTGCACGCCTCACGCGCGCGCCTGGGGTACAGACTGTTCTAGGCGCCGAGCAGGACAGCGACGACAACGCGCCGCCGCGTCCGCTGCTCGCGCGAACCAGCGCGGCAAACTTCATTGCGGACCCTACGCTGCGCGAAGAGGTGTTCGGTCCCGCGTGCCTGGTCGTGCGCGTGAAATCGGCCGATGAGATCGTCAACGTGCTGAACGCGGTCGGCGGAAGTCTTACCGTCACGCTATGGGGCGCGGAAAACGATTCCGCCGACGTACGCCGTATTACGCGCTGCGCGACGCAAATCGCGGGTCGTGTTCTATTCAGCGGGGTGCCCACGGGTGTCGCCGTGGCGCGCAGTCAGCAACACGGTGGTCCGTGGCCAACCTCCACGGAACCGTTCACGACGTCGGTGGGTTATGCCGCGATGGATCGATTCCTTCGGCCCGTTGCGCTGCAAAGCGCGCCCGCGTGGCTGGCAGAACTCGGCGGACGTCCGTGCTGACGATATAGGCCGGCCGTAATTAGCGGTTCGTGCGTAGCGAGGAAAGAGAGACGCCAATGGCCCTACCTCAACGGGAACGACCAAAGGCCGCGAACCGCTGGAGCATTCTCGTGCTTCTCGCGCTCGGCCTGATGATCTCTTTTGTCGACCGCACGAGCCTGTCCTCCGCACTGGCCGACAAGCATTTTGTCCGCGAATTCGCGCTGACGAGTATCGCGCGTGGCTGGCTTAACTCCGCGGTCTTCTGGTCCTACGGTCTCGTACAAATGCCGATGGGCTGGCTGGTCGATCGCTACGGCGTGAAGTGGCCTTATTCGATCTGCTTCGTGCTGTGGTGTATCGCAGCGGCTGCTACCGGCGCGGTGACCACCCTATCGGCGCTGATCGTTATGCGCTTGCTGATTGGCGTAGCCGAATCCGTTGTGGTTCCGGCCACCTATCGCTACCTCGCCAACAACTTCGAAGAAACGCAGAAAGGCACCGCGCTCGGCATTTTTTCGATTGGCGGCAAAATGGGCCCGGCACTCGGCGCGCCGATCGCGGCCTGGATGATCGTCACGTATTCGTGGAACGTGATGTTCATTGCAACCGGCCTTGTCGGACTGATCTGGCTGGTGCCATGGCTGCTGACGGTCAGAAACGATTACCCGACCAAAGAAGAACTCGCAGCGGCGATTCACCGCGCTTCTTCGGTACCGCTGAAAAATCTACTGGCCAGCCCTGTCGTATGGGGCGGACTGATCAATAACTTCTGCTACAGCTATTTCGCGTTCTACTGCATGACGTGGATGCCGGCCTATCTGGTCGAGCAACGCGGACTGTCGCTTGAGAAGTCCGGGCTGTTTACGTTCTTCAGCTTTGTCGGCATCGCCATTGTTGCGGCACTCGCGGGATGGGGCGCGGACCGCATCATCGCGCGCGGCAACGATGCCGTGGTCGTGCGCAAGTGTTTCATCGTGGCGGGGTTTCTCGGCGGAACGACTGTCCTGCTCGGCGCTTATGCACCGTCTCTTCAGATGGCGTTGTTGTGGAACGTGCTGTCGCTCTCGCTGCTCGGCCTCGTCACCGCGAATACGCTGGCCCTGTGCAAACTGACGTTGATTCCGAAGCAGGCCGTGGGATTGAACACGGGGTTGCAGCAGGTGGCGACCAGTCTTGCGGGCGGCGTATCGGCCAGTCTTGCGGGCGGCGTATCGGCCAGTCTTTCGGGCTGGCTGCTCCATATCGGCGGCAGTTATGAGTTGCCCTTGATGGCGATCTTCGGGTTCCTGCTGGTCGGTGCGACGAGTACGCTGGTGCTACTTCAACGTAAGTGGGCGCCGAAAGTGAATGACATCGTGCCGCTCGAACTGGCACGGACAGACGCGCAAACATCTGCAGGCGTTCGGAGTGAGGCGGGTGAATAAGAAAAAAAGCGCCGTGCTTTTGCACGGCGCTTCGACTACGTCATACCGCCAACCAACTTATTGATTCGGCACATACAGCGGCATCGAATCTTCCCACAGCGTGTCGGTGATCGCGTGCTGATCGGATCCGTCAGCATTCATCACCCAGTTCTGACCATCAGGCTGGAACGTGTTGTCGTACAGCGCGAGTTCATCGCGGAAACCATAAGCACCCGAGCTATAACCAATGCGACCGTCATACAGCCACACCGCGTGCCCCTGATTCGCGCCGGGCGTGGTCAGACGGGTCACGTCCGTGCCATCCGGTTTGATCGTGTACACGTCGTAGTGGAACTTGTTCGGATCGCTCGGGTTAATCTCCTTGCGCGTGAATACGATCTTGCTGCCATCCGGCGACCAACCCGGCAGGTTGTCCGCGTCGGTCGTCAGCTCCGTCGTCTTGCGCGTATCCAGATCCAGAATGCGCAGACCTTGAACTTTCGGGCTCCACACGCGATACACGATCTTCTTGCCGTCCGGCGAGTAGCTCGGGAAACCGGCGTTGATCGAACCGTCAGTCAGGATTTCCGGCTTGTTGTCCATACTGCCGTCGGCCTTGATACGCGCAATCCGGCCCGGACCCATGCCGCGCGTAAAGAACCAGTCACCCACGCCAAATGCCACCCACTCGCGATTCGGCGACCAGGTCGGTTGGAACGCGCCGGCCAGGCCTTTCTTGATCATCTCCGGATCGAGACCGCTGCTGGCCGGATCGTAAATGCGCTGATAGCCCGTGAAGTCCGGGTTCATGATGGCAATCGACGAGCCCATCGCCTTTTCGGTGTACACCAGCTTCTTGCGATCCGCCGACAACTGCGGGAACACGTCGATATATCGATAGTTCCAGGCCGGGTCGAAGCTGAACATTGCCGTGCCGTTCGGATGTGCCGGGCGCATCGTGATCTTTTCGTACACCACCTTGGTGCCGTCCGCCGAATAGTGCGGCGAGCGAATGCCCGTATTCGCCGTCGAACGGAACGTACCGGCGGTCGTGTAGAGACCTTCGGTGTCGCCACCCTTCACGTGATAAGCGACATTGGTGTCCGAGATATATTGAGGGAAGACCTTGAAGCCGGGCGTCGACGTCAACGTGCTTCGCGAGAGGTCGGACAAATCGACCGACACCAGTTGCGAGCTGACCTTGTTGATCAGTTCCGGACGGTGTGCGCCCCAGGTCGATTCAACCGGCGTCTCATAGAACACGACGCGCTTGCCATCCGGCGACCACGACGGCGAACCCTCGTCAAAGCCGGGGTTGCTGGATACTTTCTTCCAACCCGAGCCATCGGGACGAATGATATAGATGCTGCTTTCCTGCGTGCGCTCCCAACCGCCCGGCAGATTGTGACCACGCCATTCGGAGCCCATGTCGGAAGACAGTGCAATCCACTTACCATCCGGCGACCACGACGGACGGAAGAAGCTATGCGGCTTGCTCGGGTCGAACTTCAGATCACCGGTCACGTTTTTCAGCGCGCCAGTTGCAACGTTCAGCGTCCAGATGTTGGTGGTCCCGAAATGGTCTTTGCCACGGCGTGACGAGACAAACGCGATCACGTTAGGATCGGTCGGCGAAATGGCGGCGGCGTCGTCAACGGCGATGTGATCGGTGAGCCGCTTCAGATCGGTGCCATCCACTTTCACGCGATACAGATTGGCCTCGCCGTAGCCGTCCCGCTCCGACGTAAAGACGACCCACTGACCGTCTTTCGAGAACGAGCCGTGGTAATCGAAACCCGGCGTCTGCAGCAGCTTGTGCTCGCCGGAACCGTCGGCATTCGACACATACAGATCGGAAGTCACGGGGCTCAGGCGGTCGAGCAAGGCCGTGCCTTGCGTTGCCGTTTGCGTCCCAGCCTGCGCGCCGGATGAAATGACAATCCAGCCGCCCCCTATGGCCGAATAAGCCAGGAGCCTTTTCAATGACGAGTTTAAGAACACAGCGAAATGTCTCCGTTAATTATGTGTAGTTATGCGTGGTCGAGCGGCGGCATTTAGCCGAGACTGCCTGTGACGTCGTCGAACAGTTCATCGACCGACAAGCGATGAGGAATGATCTTCTGATCCAGCGCCCAATCGATCGCGAGTTGCAGACTCTTGCGGTTCGCTTCGAATCCGATCGGCGGGAACACGGCCGGCACGCCCTCGGCGAGCTTGCGGCTCTCGACCACCATCCGGTAGATTTCACGCACCACATCCGGACGCTGCTTCGACAGGTCTTCGTGCACGACGAACATATGATTGATCGGCACGACGTTCTCGCGTGCAAACCAGTCTTTCGCGGCAGCTTGCGCATCAGGCACCAGCGTGCGCACGCGGTCATCCTTCGGCATGTCTTCACCGAGCAGCGCAGCGGCCAGTTCGCCCTTGAGCATCATGTCCGGAATCGACGAACCGGCCGGCAGACGCTCGCAATTGTCCGGGTCATGGTACTCGGCGAGGTGGCCGTCGCCGAGCGTCATCCACTGGACTTTGTCTAGATCGACGCCGTATTCGTGACGCAGAATGCCGCGAATCCACAGTGCGGTGGTTTGCGTATAGGTGCGAACGCCGACCTTCCTGCCTTCGATATCTTTCGGATCGAGCTGACCGAAGTCGAGGTTATAGCCCGCGCAATGATGCTGGAACCGGCCCGAGATCGGTGTGGGCAGCAATACGTACGGCTTGCCATACGCCTTCGCCTGCAGGAACGTGACGATCGCGAGTTCGCCCGCGTCGAACCGGTTCTCGCGCACCATCGCCTTGAAGCCGTTGTGCGCCGGCGTCGGGCCGCAGAAATCGAGGTTGACGATATCCGAGCTCACGCGGCCATCTTTCATGGCCTTCGTGACGGCGTAATCGGCGAGGTTGGTGCGCAGCGTCGGCACGTCGGTGAGGGTCGTTGTCATGAATGTGAGTCCTTATGCTTGAATAGATTTACAGTCTGACCTCGATCAGACACGGGCCCGACTCGTTCACCGAATTCGCCATCGCCTTGTGGAACGCTTCAGCGGTGTCGACGGAAACGGCGGGGACGCCCATGCTTTTCGCCATCGCGAGCCAGTCGATTCGCGGACGATCGATATCGATCATCGCCAGCGCGCGCTCACCCGGCGCACCCGCACCCATGTTGGCGTACTCGGCCTTCAGGATCGCGTAGCTGTTGTTCGCGAAGATGATGTTCGTAATGTTCAGGTTCTCGCGGGCCTGCGTCCACAGCGACTGGATCGTGTACATCGCGCTGCCGTCGCCGACCATGCAGAACACGCGGCGCTCAGGACAGGCGAGTGCGGCGCCGGTTGCGACCGGCGTGCCGTAGCCGATCGAGCCGCCCATGTTGTTGATGAGATCGTGCGGCGCGGCGCCGACGGTCAGCCCCATCGTTTCGCGGCCCGTGGTCAGCGATTCGTCGACGAGAATGCAGTGTTCCGGCAACGCGGCAGCGAGTGCCTGCGCGATGCTTGCCGGTCCGAGTGCGCCGGTCGGCGGCGTTGCGTCCGCGCGCTGCTGGAGCACCGCACGCGTGTTCGTCGCGCCCACGGCGTCCACCAGCATCTCCAGGCCAGCCACACCGTCTTCGCCGATTTCAACCAGCTCGTGCACGCTCGTACCCGGCGACTTCAGCAGACTCGGCTTGTCCGGATAGCTGAAGAACGCGATCGGCTCGGTGGTTTCCACCGTAATGATGTGTTTGAATGCCTGCAGATACTCGACGGCCTGTCCGACGGCATATGGAATGCGTTCGAGCGTGACACGGCCCGCGCCGCGTTCGATTCGCGCGCTGAAGAATTGCGTCGCTATGCGGCAGCCGGTTGCGGCTTTGAGCTTGCCCGCCAGTTCAATCGCGCGGCCGCGCGTGGCGTGGCCCGCGAGAACGATCAGCGTGGGCTCGCCCGAGTGCAACACCCTCGCGATGTGTTCGACGCGCGCGGCACCGGGGGCCTTCGCCTTCGCAGCGGCGACCTCACGCGGCGGCACGACCGGCATAACGGGATTACCCACTTCCTGCCACGACGCATCGCCCGGCAGGATCAGCGTGGCGATCTGACCCACGTGTTCGCTCGCCTTCTTCACCGCGGCGGCGACATCCCATGCCACTGTGTTTGACGACTCGACGCGACGTACCCAATGGCTCAGCGGACGCGCCAGCCCTTCGATATCGGAGGTCAGCGGCGGATCGTACTTCAGGTGCGAGGCCGAATGCTCGCCCACGATGTTGACCATGCCTGACGACGCGCGCTTCGCATTGTGGATATTGGCCAGTCCGTTCGCGAGCCCCGGCCCGAGGTGCAGCAGCGTGGACGCCGGCGTACCCTTCATCCGGTAATAGCCGTCCGCAGCGCCCGTGCAAACGCCTTCGAACAGGCACAGCACGCTGCGCATCAGCGGGTTCTCCAGCGCCTTCAGAAAGTGCATCTCCGAAGTACCCGGATTCGCGAAACAGATATCGACGCCCTGATCGGTGAGCGTCTGGACCAGGCTTTCGGCTCCGTTCATTTAATACCCCGCCAGCTCACGGGCCGCGCCGACGACGCCGTAGCTGCGTTGCGGCGCCGACATCAGGAAGCGATAACCTTCCTTGACGAGACGCTCATGATTCTTCGAGGTGGTGTGCGGATTGCCGACCACCACATCGTGCTTGTGGCAGGTGTCGACGATCCTGCGCATGGCGTCGAGTACTTCCGGATGCTCATACTGGCGCGGCAGGCCGAGTTGCTGGCTAAGATCGCCTTCGCCGATCAGGATGAAGCCAATACCCGGCACATTCGACAGTATGTCGTCGAGGTTCTCGATCGCCTCGGTGCTTTCACACATCAGACCGACCAGGATTTCGCCTTCCGGGGCGAGCGGCCACACGTCGGCCTTCCTGTAGTACTCCGGCATGCTGAGGCCCCAGTACCGCGCGGCTGTAGCGGGACCGTCGCCGCGTGCGCCCTTCGGCTCATACAGCGGCGCGTTCTTCGGACGGGCATAACGGCACGACGCGACCGCGTTATACGCCTGCTCGACCGTTGCAACATGCGGCCACACCACGCCGTACGCGCCGCGATCGAGCACCTGCTTGGCAAACGCCTGATTCATTTCGACGCCATTGGCCGGAATACGCGCAATCGGCGTCACACGCGGCGAGACCGAAGCGGATTCGGCAATCTGCTTACGGTTCAGCATGTATTGCAGTGCATCGCCGAGCGCCGACACGTCGTACGGGTTGTGTTCCATTTCGAAGACGATGCCGTCGTACGGTGCATCGCTCATCTCGATCGCGGTCTGCTTGTCCAGCTTGGCAAATGCCGTGTAAGCGGCTTTGCCGGATTCGAATGCGCGAATGATGCTGTTGAGGCGAGTGTCGCTCATGGTCTTTCTCTCTCGTGAATGGGATGCGTAAAGTCGGCGTGGCCCGCTCAGTCGGCCGCTTTCCAGTACATGAAGCCCATGCCTTCGCCGGTGCCTGCTGCCGTGCGCCAGCAGGGCACGTAGTCCACCAGCGTCATTTCGGCGCCCGTCTCCTGTACCGCCTTCATCACGCTGACGTAGAGCTTGATTTCGGAGGTGCCCGACTGGTACGAACGGTCATCCACCGCGGCGAGACCGTCGTAGTCGTAGGCGGCCAGCATCTTCATGATGCTGTGGTCGAACTCTTCGTCGTTGACGAAGTGCGACAGGCCGCCCGACGCGAAGATGCCGACGCGCACGTCGTCCGGCCATGCATTGATCGCATCACGCAGCACGCGGCCGAACTCGATGCAACGCGCCATGGACGGCTGGGTCGGCGGATAGAAGCAGTTCATGATGACCGGCACATGCGGCGGCGGGTTGTCGCCCATGATCTGGTGATACACGAAGCTGTACGCATGCGGCACCACCGGATACTCGGGCAGCGGCTTCATCCACACGTTATCGGGCCATGCGAACAGATCGGTCAGATCGAAGTTTTCGCGCTGGAAATGGTCGATCAGATATTTCGCCAGCTTCGGATGACACGCGTGCGTGACGTGATGGTCGGGCGCGTACACCGAGCGTTGCGGCGGACCGTTGTGCACTTCCTCGCCGGTGTAGATCGCGATCGACGGCGAGAAATCCGTAAAGATTTCTTTCTGATCCTTGCCCAGAATGATCGCGACATCGACTTTCGCTTCGCGATAGGCCGCGGCCATTTCGTCGAGTGCGGTACGGCAGCGCGCGGCGCGTTCGGTGCGCTCCTCGATGCTCAGGTATTTTTCGAAAGCGGCGCCACGGTGCGCTTCGAGTTCCGGATAGGTCCATGTCCGGTTACGGAACCACAGTTCCGGATTGTTACGGTCGCGCTCCCCGTTCTTGAGCCAGTCCTCAGGTGCCTGACCCAGCATGCCACTGTGCGGCACCGCCATCCCGAATACGATCTTCGCCATTTACGTTTCTCAGTGAATTAATGTGTTCAACAAGGCCGGTTGTTTCAGTGGTCCGGCCAGCCCGTGATTGCTTAGGCTCGCCGCAGCGAGCCGTGGGACTCGGTCACCTTCGGAGCCCATTCGGGGCGGTATAGAATGGCGGTGGCCAGCGCGCCGACGACGAGGAATCCGAGAATCACCATCATGGGCAGGTCGTAGCTTCCACTTACGTGCAGCAGCCAGCCCGACAGGCTCGCCGCCACACCGCCGGCGAGACTCGTGGCGAGCTGCTGCACGCCGGTGACGAGACCAATGGTCTGCTTCGGGATCAGCGTCAAACGCGACAACACCAGGTTGTTGGCCGTCACCAGGCCGAGTAGCGACAGCGACAACACATTCCAGAACAGCGCCATGTGCAGCGTCGGCGCGTAGGCGCCGAACAGCACCGTGCATCCGCCGATAAAACCCGCGATCGTGAATACCTTGCGCACCGTGATCGGGTTATGGCCTCGCGCGATGATGCGATCGGCGGCCCAGCCCGCGAGTGCCGCGACAATTGCGATGCCGGCGAAGCTGAAGAACGTGAAGAGTCCGGAGCGCGTAATCGACAGACCGCGTTGTTCGACCAGATACGACGGCATCCACGTCATGCAATAGAACGTGAAATAGCCGTAACAGAAGTTGGTGACCATGCCGCCCCACACCACCGGGCTCGACAGGATGCTGCCAAACGTCACCGTGCGGGCGCCGCGATCGGCCTGCGTCAGCGCCGCTTTGGTCGGCATGTCGTTACGCACCATCAGCAACCAGGGCACGAGCCAGAGCAGCCCGACCAGGCCGGTTGCGACGAACATCATCTTCCACGAATAGTTGACGATGAACCACGCGCCGACCGGCGCACCGATCGCGGGACCAAACTTGTTGCCCATCGCCAGAATGCCGACGGCAAGTCCGTTCTGACTTTCGTCGAAGTTGTTGCGAATCCAGCGATAGCTCGCGGGAATCACAATCGCCTCGGCCATGCCGATGATCAGGCGCATCACGACCAGGCTCGCCAGCGCCGTCACCGCCCCCATCAGCGCAGTGGCGAGACACCACGCCGCGAAGCTGATCGCATACGGCCATTTCACGCCATAACGGTCCGCCACCCAGCCCATCGGCACCTGAAACACGCCATACGACCAGAAGAAGGCCGCGTTGATCCAGCCGCGGTCGATGTTCGTCAGCGCAAAGTGCTGAACAAAGCCCGGGTCTGCCAGCGTGGACGAAATGCTGGTGCGATCGACAAAGGAAATCAGCACACCGAGCGCGAGGAGCGCGAGTACGGCCCAGCGGTTTGCCAACCCCGGTCGTCCAGAATTGCTTGTCTCCATCTTGTTTCTCTTAGGTTGATGCCTCTGCATGCCGGGCGCCTTGCGAGCGCCCTTCAGCCGGATGAGCGGCCGGTCCGGAACCAGCAAACACTCAGGCCAGCGCCGGATATAGCTTCTGTGCCGTCTTACCGAAGATCCATGCGCGATCTTCTTCGCTCAAGCTTGCCAGACCCGCCTGGGCGGTCGCAAGAATCTCCGCGAGCGTGCCCGGCGAGGTCGGGTAGTTCGAGCCCCACGCCATGCGTTGCGCGCCGAAGGCGTCGACCACGCGCGGAAAGAACGTGTCGGCGCTCGCCTGTTCCTTCTTCACGTCACCGAAAATGCGCGGCGTGAGCTTCATGTAGATGTTTTCCAGCGGCGCCAGCTCGAACAGGCTTTGTGCCTTGGCGTAGGGTGCGCCGTCCGCGACTTCCGGTCGACCCAGGTGATCCAGAACAATCGCCACGTTCGGGAAACGCTTCGCCAGCGCCGTCACTTGCGGCAGGCCGATCGGGCCGGTCTGGATGCACATCGGCAGGCCGAGTTCACCGCACAGTTCCCATGCCGGGAACGAACGCGGATCGTCCAGCTCGCTCGGATCGAATTCCTTCGTGCTGCCGCCGGTGAACAGGCGCAGACCGGCGAGGCCGCGCTCAACCCACTCACGGATACGTGCCGGCGCATCCGCCTGCAGCACGTCGACGGAGCCGACTGCCACCAGGCGATCGGCGTATTGAGCGCAACCGTCCACGACGTAGCTGTTGTCGAAACCATAGGTTGTCGACGAATGAACCACGGCGGCCTTCGCGACACCGGCGGCGTCCATCGATTCGATCAACGTTTCGACGGTAGTCGGGCGCTCCTTCGACCAGTCCGAACGCGTGCCGAACAACGGCGCGGGCGGATAGCGCGTTTCGTCGTCGGAGATGATGTGCGGGTGAATATCAACGATTGTCATGAGTGTCTCTGTGCTGGTCCGGATTGCAGGCGGCTCTCGCTTATTTGCCTTGCGCCTTCAGGCGCGCATCGAGGCGCGGATACACGCGACGCGCGTTACCCTCGAAGATCTTGTAGCGATCTTCGTCCGACAGCGCCTCGCAAGCGTCGATATAGCGCTTGGTGTCGTCGAAGTACTGACCCGTTGCCGGATCCTTGCCGCGTACCGCGCCGATCATTTCCGAGCCGAACAGCACGTTGTCGGCGGGGATCACCTTCGTCAGCAATTCGACACCCGGCTTGTGATACACGCACGAGTCGAAAAAGATGTTGTTCAGCAAACCTTCGAGCGGACGGTCGCGCATTTCCAGCGACATCCCGCGATAGCGGCCCCAGTGATAAGGCACCGCGCCGCCGCCGTGCGGAATCACGAGACGCAGCGACGGGAAATCCTTGAACAGGTCCGATTGCAGAATCTGCATGAACACCGACGTGTCCGCATTCAGATAGTGGGCACCTGTCCCGTGGAAACATGGGTTGCACGATGCCGCCACGTGGATCATCGCGGGCACGTCCAGATCGCACAGCGCTTCGTACATCGGATACCACTCGCGATCGGTCACCGGCTTGCCGGTCCAGTAGCCGCCGCTCGGGTCCGGATTCAGGTTGCAGCCGACAAAGCCGAGTTCCTCGACACAGCGGCGCAATTCGGCGACGCTGTTTCCCGGCGCGACGCCCGGCGATTGCGGCAACTGGCAGACCGGCGCGAAGTTGTCCGGATAGAGTTCGGTGACGCGATGCACGAGATCATTCGACACGCGGGCCCATTCCAGGCTCGTGCGTTCGTTGCCCAGGTGATGGCTCATCAGGCCGGCGATCGGCGAAAACAGCGTCAGGTCGCTGCCGCGTTCGCGTTGCAGCTTCAGTTGACCGTTGCCGATAGCTTCGCGGATTTCGTCGTCGCTGACACGTGCGCCGTCGAGTGACGGAGCATTCGTCGGATCGTTGGCGAATTCAACCTGCGTGGCGCGCCATGCGCGGAACGAAGCAGGAACGGTCGTGAAGTGACCGTGGCAATCGATAATCATGTTGTCTCCACTCCAATGCATTCAGCTCAGCTAGCCAGCGGGTCCACGAACAATTCGCTGATCGACATACGGCGCGGCGTCAGCCCCTGCTTGAACGCGGTCGCTTCCAGCGTTTCGATCGTCTTCAGGTTTTCCTGCAGACCGTACGGCAGCGGGTCGTGACCGACAATCCTGCGCAATTCCAGATACTTCTTGTCGCTCACGGCCGTCGCCTCGCCGGCATCCAGACGTGCCAGCCATTCCTTCTTGGCCTGCGCGAAAGCGTCGTAAATCGACTTCGCGATCCACGGGTGTTCAGCCAGTACCGAATCCTTGACCACGATCGTGCCGTGCATCGGATAAACGCCGGTGCGCGCGTAGTACTCGGTTTCGAGTTCGGCCGCGTTCGGCAGCAGATCCGGGTAATCGGCTTCGACCTCCTTCCAGCCGCCCGTGGGCGCACCGGTGCGGCCAATGCCTGCCGCAGCGGCAAACCCTGCCGACAAGTCGCCCGACGCCATCATTTCCGCGAGCGAGCTACCTTGCGGCGCGTGGATCACGTTTTCCGGCAACTTCAGTTGCGTCACGTGTTCTTCGTCATCGACCACCCACGTGACCTTCGACGAATCCAGGCCGAACTCGTCGATCAGCACCTGTCGGGTCCACACGCCGGTGGTGACCGAGTACGCGCGCACGCCGACTTTCTTGCCTTCCAGATCCTTCGGATGCTTGATGCCGGCGTCCGGGCGAACCAGCAGGCCGCCGTGGTGAAAGCGCCGAACCACGAAAATCGGCAGACCGACGAACGGCGCGCCATAAGCGCGAGCGATAATGTAAGTGGTCGGCGCCAGCTCGCAAACGTCGAATTCGACGTCACGAACCATCCGTCGGAATGCGCCGATCTGCGGCTGAACGGTGACAAATTCCGCCTCGACACCCTCGATGGGAATCGAACCGTTACGGATGGCCGACGTGTGCGGGTGCTCAGCGATTGCGATCTTGAGCGGGACTTTCTTGGTCAACATCCTCTCCTGTGAATTAGTCGTCGCCGGCATCTGGATGAAGGCCCCAGCGCCTGACGCGTCGTCTCGGTAGGTTAAGAATATGGGAGGATGGGTCTCGCGTCCCTACACAAAAGTTACATTCAATGGCACTTTTGTAGATCGGCTCGCGATGGTGATGCGGGCCGTGTACCGAGGCCTCAGAACTTGTGGACCAGGCCGACCCCGATGCCGCGCGTGTCGGTGCCGGGCGTGGTCGCAAGACCCGAATACGCGGTTCCCGAAAGCGTGTAAGCCGCCTTGTTCCTGTTCTGGATAAAGCCGGCCGCCGAATAGAGTTCGGTCGATTTGGACAGGGAGTACTCGAAAAGCAGACCCAGTTGCTGCGCGTTGTTGCCCGCGCCCGTGCGGTCGTGCGCGTAACCGTACATGAGCGAGAGTAAAGCGAAGGGCGACAGCTGATACGAGTCCGATATCTGGTAGACGTCGTGCTGCAGGTATTTCGGCGTATGGGTCAGGTTCTCCGTGTGAAACGCCAGCCAGATCCGGTTGGCCCCGATCGCATACGAAGCGCCCGCGTTGAACACGTTCAGTACCGCGCCTGGGCCCGCGGCAGCACCGCCCGCCAGCGTGTAACTGCCACCCGCGCCGACGCTGGGTTCGTCGCCTCGTTCGTAGCCGGCCGCCACATTCAGCGGCCCGTTGATGTACTGGACGACCACGTTGTAGAACCCGATGCCGTTGCCCGACCCGTTCGACGAATCACGCAATGCCACCATGAATTTGGCATTCAGTCCGTCATACGTGGGCGTGTAATAGGAAATACCATTATTCGCGCGGATGATCAGGCCGTTGAAATTATTCATGGGCGACGCAATGCTTTTCACCCATGAAGGATCCATTGCCGCTTGCAGCACGTCGTATTGCGGCGAGTTTTGCAAGCCGAAGCGGACTTCGCCGAAACCGCCGGACAGCCCGACATACGCCAGACGATTAAACGCTTCGGCCGGGTTGGTCGCCGCCCCCGTCTGACCGGAGAAAGCCTGCTCCAACTGGAAATTGACGTGCAAGCCGCCGCCGATATCCTCGCTGCCCTTGAAGCCGTAACGTGTGGCGAAGAGTCCGCCGGGTACGGCGCGGATCGCCGAATTGCTGCCGCTCGAACTTTGATAGACGAAGCCATTGTCGAGCACGCCATACAGTGTGACCGTGGACTGCGCGAACGCGGGGGTGGCGCATGCGCAGGACAAGACCGCGCCGGACGCTAGAGTGCTAAACCTTTTCATGCAATGTCTCCATTTTTATCCGCATCGATAAACCGGTGCTTTATTAATATTTATTTTTTTGTATGGCTAAATCCGAGGCATGCCTAACGGCTTTAAGTCGTTTCGACGTGCAAGGCGTATCGAGCCATTCGGCAAGGTTAATTGCGCGGAAGGCGATGGGTCCATGCATAAAACTTAGATTGGATGGGACTTTTTGACGGGCAACGGGAAGGGGTAAACCAGCAGCGATCCGGCGAAGCGTGCGGTCTGGTGCTGCGTGCGCCGTAGCATCGATTTGTCCGCTGCTAGAATAACGGACCTTTTCTTAGGAGCTTCAAATGTCCTGGTTCATCTATGAAGTACCTGAATACCACGAAGACGGGGCGCGTATCGAACCGTTCAGCGACCTGCGTAACCGCGTCCTGAAAGTAAGCGGGCAAGCAATGGTCGACGAACTGGAGAGCGTCCGCGCGAACGCCGCGACGACAGCGGACACGCCCACGCGCCCCTTACGCTCGGCGGAGAATCCGCTTGTATTCCCCATTCCCTACGCCGACTCGATGATCCTGGTGGGGTTCATCTTCGAACTGAAACGCGAGCTCCGACAGCTGGTGGTGTCGCCGGTGGAAATGCCGTGGTTGAACGACGCGTAAAAATGGCTTGTTGGCGTTTCGTTAAACCCGTCGTGCGCGTCGTTAATCTCCTGAAAGAAAAGCATCCCCACTATTGTTGATGCCAGGCCTTGCTAAGTTTGCCCAAGATGGTTTCGATGCAGATGTCTCGGCAGTGTCGAGACATTCTGATATCGGTCAATCTCATAGGTTCTCCAGCAGGCGGGCGATGGCTTCAGGCGATGGCAACTGATCCTTCAGCTTCTTCGGCAGCGTCTTGGTGATTTCGTCGGTCGCTACACCGATGGGCTCGCGCGCGATTCGATGGCGACCAACGCTCGCAAACGCCGATGGAACAGCAGCAGGTCGATGAAATATTCCTTGCCTTCCACCTCCATCCGTTCCTGACTTCCTATGAACGCGAACATGCCACCCATTGCAAGCAGGAAGTCCTCGATTCGGGCAATCAGCTCGCGCTCGCCATGCTGCCCACCAAGCTCAAGGAAGTCGAACGCGTATTCGTCCTTCACCGCCAGCTTGGCCTGCGCACGCAATGCCGGGGTTAGCGTTTTGTCGAAACTGGTCTGGCCCAGGAGCGACTTCTCGTAACTCTGGTTGTCGATCTGGTGCGCGAGTACGTTCTTCGACCAATCGAATTTGCGTGTCATCCGCAGGTAGAATTCGCGCTCGTGTGTATCCTTGCAGCGTTCGAGGATGACCAGGTTATGGCTCCAGCCGATTTCTCGCACCAGTGGTGCGAGTTTTGCCTTGCTGCGTGCTCTCAAAAAAGCTTTTCATCCGCCATAGGTTTGACGCCGAGAAGCCCCCTGTTCCTGGGAAGTTCACCTGAAGGTCGGCTGCGAGCTGCGCTACCACGGCTTTTCCCCAACCTTAGCTTTACTGTCGCTCGACAATCAATTGCCCAATGTCACAGTACAAGCCTACCAGCTCTTTGTTGACCGCGCGTAGCGCCGCGTACTGTGCAGACTGAATGCGTGCTTTCACCTCGGCCAGCAAGGCCGGATAGTCCTTCGCCGCACCGGTTTCTCGTACCACTGGTGCGAGTCTCTTCGCAGGTTTTTTTTACTCGTCACCGTCGGCATATTCCTCCTTGATGCTGTCCACTTCGTCGCCACCAAACGCGGCGATGTCGCCGTCACTCACCATATAGACCGGTTCGGACGGGCCATGGCATCACGTCGAAACGATACCATCCTTTGTTTCATAAAAAACCGTGCTTCCTCGTGCCGACGCACACCAGCCCGTGTCGTACGAAAACACAAAAACCATGTGGGTAGCCCATACTTCACGCGTAAACCGTCTTACGCCTTACGGGAATCAGCAAGCACGCCGTTACCCATAAACCGAATTGAAATCGGCAATCTAGAGGACGTTTTCGGAAAATATCGGAATGCCCGGGCAGGCTTATCTGGCGGAAGGCAGCCGGAGTCGAACCGACCTGAGCGTGTCTGACACGCTCAACTGGGTTTGAAGCCCAGCCGCACCACCGGATGCGAATGCCTTCCTACGGTGATTGAACTACTTGAAGTACTTGAGCTACGTGAACTGCACATTGCGTTTCAAAGCAGATCGAGCCAACGACTCTCCGCGCGCATGAGATGCAGGCCACGGTGGAAGCGAGTATAGCCAACCCGATCAAAGAACTCCAAAAGCTGGATCGCGCGTTTTCTCCCCAGCCCGGTGACATCGCGAAACGGCGCCGCGGCGACCGTACCGCTATTTTTTTCAGCTTCATCGGCCGCGATCGCCGCCAGTTCGCGAATCACATCCTGGTGATAAAAGAGGTCACGCACGACCTGAAACAGCTCGCCTTGCCGCGCGAGCTTGCGCATCAATAGCCGCATGCGTTCTTCCGAAACGCCATGCGCCGTCGCAAGATCGCGCACCCATGGAGGATCGAAGCGCCCCGCTTTCACCACAGGCAGCAACGCTGCGGCGAGCGTTTGATCGGCGTCGTCGAGCGTCACTGCATGATCCGGCAGATGCAACCATGGCCCGCGTTTAACGATGTCCCCACGCGCAGCCGCATCGTCGACCAAGGCGCGCCACAGCGCATCGTCAACCAATGGCGCAGCGATACGCCGCAAACGCGACACGTCCGGGCCTAATTCATCCGGCGAACGCTCGTGGTACTGACCGAGCGATATGATCAACCGGTTCGCCAGCGCCAACCATGACGCCTCCGCGACCAGCAAAGCATCGTCGCCATGAAGCTCGACAGCGCGAGTGTCGCGCGGCAACGCAGACGCAAGCGCGGCCGCGGGCCGTCCCGTCAACCGCTCAAGCAACGAGCGCGACAACCCATACGGCGCTCTTGCAAACAGCGCATCGAGCGCGCCGGTATCGAGCATGTTTTGAATTGCATCGAGCCACGCCAGCCGCTCAACCGAGCGACGCTTACGCGACGGCGCAAACGGATCGAGCACCCGCCCACCGCCCACCGTGCGACTAGCCTGCGCGTTGCGCACCACGAACCGATCACCCGGCAGCGCGCACATCGGCCGCTCGAACACGAGTTGCACGCGTGCCTGTTGACCCGCGCCAAGTGTTTCGCCATCGAGCAACGCAACATGCGCCACCTGATGCTGCGTGCCCAGATGAACATGCAGCGGCGCCCAATGCTCCAGCTTGAGCGACGCATCGGCGAGTAGATTCAACATGACGTCGATACGTTCCGACGCTTGCGACAAACGCGGATCGACAATCCAGTCACCCCGTTCTATCGCACTCTTCTCAATGCCAGCGAGATTCAACGCACAGCGTTCACCCGCTCGTCCGCGTTGCGCCGGACGATTCTGCGCGTGAATACTCCGCACACGCACAGGCTGATTTTTCGGCGCCAGCAGCATCGTATCGCCGACGCTCACGCTGCCCGACACCACTGTCCCCGTCACGATCGTGCCTTGCCCGACCAGGGTGAAGACGCGATCCACCGCGAGACGAAACAGACCGTCGTCGCGTTTCATCTGCCACGCTGCGGCGGCTGCATGCAAATGCGCCTTCAACGCGGCCACACCGGTATCGTCGGGCCGCGTCGCGCAGGTTTCGAACACAGGCGCATCCTGCAGTATGCTGCCGCTCAGCAACGCGGCCGCTTCATCGCGCACTTCCCGTAGACGCGGCTCATCCACCCGATCGATCTTGGTCAACGCAACCGCACCGCGTTGAATACCGAGCAGTTCGATAATCGCCAGATGCTCGCGCGTTTGCGGCATGACACCGTCGTCGGCGGCGATCACGAGCAGCGCGAAGTCGATACCGCTCGCCCCGGCGGCCATGGTATGCACCAGCTTCTCGTGACCCGGCACGTCGATCAGACCGAGTACCTCACCGTTCTCAAGCGGCACGTACGCATAGCCCAACTCGATTGAAATGCCGCGCGCTTTCTCTTCCTTCAGACGATCGGTATCCACGCCCGACAGCGCTTTCACCAGACTAGTCTTGCCGTGGTCGATATGCCCTGCCGTACCTACGATCATGCGGGCGCGCCCTTCAGTTGCTCGATAAGTTGGTCGATCAATTGCAATTCGTCGGCGGCTTCGAGACAGCGCAGATCGAGACGCAATGCGTCATCCGCGATACGGCCGATCACCGGCCGCGCCATCTCGCGCAGCAGCTTCTCCAACGCGAGCAACTGACGGCCGCCGCGCTTGCCGTCCGCGGTTCTGATCACAAGGCCGTAGCTCGGCAACACGTCGACCGGCAAAGCACCGCTGCCGATCTGGCTGAACATCGGCTCGGCCAGCACCGCATAGCGCTCGCCGATCGCGCGCTGCAAGACCGGCTGCACGCGCTCCGCGGCGAGCCGGATATCGTCGGCGGCGCGTGTGAGTAAGCGCAGCGTAGTCAACCGCTCGGCGAGTTTCTCCGGCGCGCGATAAAGCTGCAAAACCGGCTCCAACGCCGCAAGCGTCAGTTTGCCGACACGCAGCGCACGCTTGAGCGGATGCTTCTTGATCTTCGCGATCAGATCGCGCCGGCCGACGATCAACCCCGCCTGCGGTCCACCCAGCAATTTGTCTCCGCTGAACGTGACGAGATCCGCACCCGCTTCGACGGTTTCGCGCACGGTCGTCTCGCGCGGCAAGCCCCATTGCACGAGATCGACCAGCGTGCCGCTGCCCAGATCCACCGCGACCGGCAGGCCGCGCGCATGCGCCAGCGACGCGATCGCGTCGACGCCGACCTCTTTGGTGAATCCGCTGATCGCGTAATTGCTCGCGTGGACTTTCATCAGCAGCGCGGTGCGCGGGCCGATGGCTTCCTCGTAATCTTTCAGATGCGTGCGATTCGTCGTGCCGACTTCGCGCAGCCTGGCGCCCGCGCGACTCATGATGTCGGGAATCCGGAACGCGCCGCCAATCTCGACGAGCTCGCCGCGCGACACGATGACTTCTTTCTTCGACGCCAACGCGGAGAGCGTGAGCAACACCGCGGCGGCATTGTTATTGACCACGGTCGCGGCCTCGGCGCCGGTCAGTTCGCCGATGAGTTCGTCGACCAGATCGTCGCGATCGCCACGCTTGCCGGAGTCGAGATCGAATTCGAGGTTGGCGGGCTGCGTGAGCGCTTTCATCACGGATTGCACCGCTTCATCCGGCAGCAGGGCGCGGCCGAGATTGGTATGCAGTACCGTACCGGTCAGATTGAACACGCTCTGCAAACGCGAGCGGTTACGCCGGCGCAGCGCGCTATCGACCACGGCCTGCAAACGTGCAACATCGAGCGCGCTAACCGACGCATCGCCCGACTGTGCGCTCGCACGCCAGTGGTCGAGTGCGTCGCGCAACACCGTCAGCACCTGGCTGCGGCCATACGCGTCCACCAGCGCCGCGAACTCCGGCGACGCCATGACCTTTTCGACGGACGGCACACGCGCCATGAGCGCCCGCAATTCGGAGCCGCTGACATCACTCACGAAGCAATCCCCTTCTCGTCGTTCTAATCCGACTCGCTGGAAGACTCGTCCGCGGGGTCGGCCTGTTCGGGCCACAGCCACGGATGCGGCGACGCGCGCCGGTAGCCCTCCGCGCCCATCAGCAGATCCAGCGTGAGGCTGGCGAGATCGTCCGCGAACGGTTCGAAATCGTAGTCTTTCGACTGAATGCCGATCTTGCGGTAAGTATGGCATTCGTCGCAGGATTCCGCCTTCAGGGCGGCATTTCGGGTCGCGGCCTCGCGCTCGGTTTCGTCGGCGTCGGGCGAACCGACGGCGTGATAGGCAATGCCCTTGGTCGAATCGCAATTCGAACATTTCGTGCGGACCATGTGCCACTCGGTCGCGCACAGGCCGCATTGCAGGTAGCGGTAATTGTCATACGCGCCGCCCACGCGCACGAGGCTCGCGACCGGATGCGATCCGCAAACGGGACATAGGCCCAATATCTCGATGTACGGCACCGTGCGCCTGTCGATGTCGGCGGCGAGATCGGTCCACACCACTTGCAGCGCGGCCATGATGAACGGCGCGCTCGCCGGATCGACTTCGCCGAAGCGCTGCGCGAAGATCGCATCGGCCTGCGCTTCGAGCGTGGCGCGGTCGAGCGTGCGCAGCTTGCCGATCAACGCCACGAGCGGCGGTGTCAGCGGACCCGCGCCTTCCACCTTGCTGAGCAACTGGCGCAGCACGTCGTGCCACGCCGGATCGCGCACGCCGGAGAGCGCCGGAATCAGCGGCATGGAATGCAACTGCGCGCTCGCGATCAACTCGGGGCTCGGCGGCCGCGCCTTGAAGCCCGTCATCACGGCTTGCTGCGCGTCGGCCAGCACGGCCATCAGGCGCAAATAGCCGGCAATCGGATTGCTCTGCGCCGCCAGTTGACGCAGGCGCGCGGCACGCGTCGCAAACACCGCGAGCCGTTCCGGCGTACGAATACGCGGAATCGCGGTGTGATCGAGCGCTTCGATGTCGCCGGCTTCGAGAATACGTTGGACCACAGTGTTGACCTCTAAAAACTGAAAAGCCGCCGCCGTTCCTATGAACCCAAGCGGCGGCCCGGAGTGCGGCGCGCAAAAAACCGCGCGGCTGGCTTCAATCCGACTTGCCGATAATTTCCTTGAACCAGTTCGGATGATGCTTTCTCGCCCAACCATACGTCACCGTGCCGCGCGTCATCGCACCGATCGATCCTTTGATCCACAGCGCCGCATAGATATGCACGACGATCCCGACGATCAGGACGAACGCCGCGGCCGCATGCACCAGCGCCGCGAAACGAATGATCTCGATCGGGAAATAGAACGAGAAATAGCGTCGCCAGATCACGATGCCGCTTGCCAGCAACAGCAGCAGGCACATCACCATGGTGAAAAATAGCAGCTTTTGACCGGCGTTGTATTTGCCGATGGCGGGGAGTTTTTCTTCGCGATTGTTCAGCACGTCGCCGATCTGCTTCATCCACTGTATGTCGGCGCGGTCGAGATAGTTGTGATGCCAGAAGCGCAGCGCAAGAATCAGGAACGACAGAAACATCACGCAGCCCACGAACGGATGCAGAATCCGCGTCCACTGCCCGCCGCCGAAGATCGCATAGAGCCACGACATGGCCGGGTGAAACATCGCCAGCCCGGAAAGCGCGAGCAGCACGAAGCTGATCGCGGTGATCCAGTGATTCGTCCGCTCATTCGGCGTGTAACGCTCGATCAGGCTGTGGCCTTTGATGTCCTTCAACTCGCCTTGCTCACCGTGTTTCATCGGGGGCCTCCTGAGAACGGCGTACCTCGTCGGCTTCGTGCTGGGCTTCGGCTTCGTCCTCCTCGGACACCTCGTTCGGACCGATCCGCGTGTAGTGGAAGAAGCCGGCCAGCGCCGCGAACGCGATGCCGGCGAGCGCCAGCGGCTTCGCGAGTCCCTTCCACAAGTAAACCATCACGCTGATCTTCGGGTTCAGCGGCAGGCCGTGATACAGCGTCGGCTTGTCGGCATGATGCAGCACATACATCACATGCGTACCGCCCACACCCGCGGGATCGTACAGACCGGCGTTCTGAAAACCGCGCTCTTTCAGATCCTCGATACGGTCCGAGGCCTGCTGTTTCATGTCCTCTTTGGTGCCGAACATGATCGCGCCGGTCGGGCAGGTCTTCACGCACGCCGGTTCCTGACCGACCGCCACGCGATCCGAACACAGCGTGCATTTGTAAGCACGATTGTCCTGCTTCGAAATGCGCGGCACGTTGAACGGGCAACCGGTCACGCAATAGCCGCAGCCAATGCAGTTTTCCTCGTGGAAATCCACAATGCCGTTCGTGTACTGCACGATCGCTCCCGGCGACGGACACGCCTTCAGACAGCCCGGATCCTCGCAGTGCATGCAGCCGTCCTTGCGGATCAGCCACGAGAGATCGCCTTCCTCGTTCTCGTATTCGGAAAACCGCATGACGGTCCACGAATGCTCGCTCAGATCGCGCGGGTTGTCGTAGACGCCGGTCGTAATGCCGATCTCGTCGCGCAGATCGTTCCATTCCATGCAGGCGGTCTGACATGCCTTGCAGCCAATGCACTTCGACACGTCGATGAGCTTGGCGACCGTGCCCGTGACCGGCACACGCACTTGCGGTTCAGGCAAGGTCGTGGCCGACAGGCGTTTGATATCCAGTGATTGCAGTGCCATCTCTGTTCCTTATGCCTTTTCGACCTTGACGAGGAACGACTTGAATTCCGGTGTTTGCGAATTCGCATCGCCCACGGAAGGCGTCAGCGTATTGACGAGATAGCCCGGTTTCGCGAGCCCCTTGAAACCCCAATGCAGCGGCAAGCCGACGGTCTGGACTTTCTTGCCTTCGATCATCAGCGGTTTGATCCGCTTGGTGACGAGCGCCACCGCAATGATGTACCCGCGATTGGACGACACCTTCACGCGATCGCCCGCGACCACGCCGACCTCTTTCGCCAGATCCTCGCCGATCTCCACGAACTGCTGCGGCTGCACGATCGCATTCAAACGCGCGTGCTTGGTCCAGTAGTGGAAATGTTCAGTCAGACGATACGTGGTCGCCGTATGCGGGAAGTTCTCGTGCGTGCCGAACGCGGCGCGGTCGTCCGGGAACACGCGCGCCGCCGGATTGCTGACCACCGCTTTGTTCTGCGGATGCAGCGGGTTGTAGCCGAGCGGCGTTTCGAACGGCTCGTAGTGCTCGGGGAACGGGCCTTCCACGAGACCGTCGCGCGCGAAGAAACGCGCCACGCCTTCTGGATTCATGATGAACGGGTTCATGCCGTTTTCCGGCGGCTCATCCGCCTTGAAGTCGGGAATGTCGGGCCCCGTCCACGCCGTGCCGTTCCACGCGATCAGCTTGCGCGTAGGGTCGAACGGTTTGCCGCTGACGTCGCATGAAGCGCGGTTGTACAGAATCCGCCGATTGGCCGGCCAGGCCCATGCCCAGTTCAGCGTATTGCCGATCCCGGTCGGGTCGGAGTTGTCGCGCCGGCCCATCTGATTGCCCGCCTCGGTCCACGCGCCGCAGAAAATCCAGCAGCCGCTCGCGGTGCTGCCGTCGTCGCGCAACTGCGCGAAGCCCGACAGCTGCTCGCCTTTTTTGACGAGCACTTTGGTGGAGTCCTTGGGATCCGTAACGTCGGCGAGCGCCTTGCCGCTGAACTCCATCGCGAGTTCATCGGGTGTCGGGCTTTCCGGATCGGCGTACGGCCAGCTCATCTTCAGGATCGGATCGGGATACTTGCCGCCGTCTTTTCGATAAGCCTCGCGTATGCGCAGCCACAGCCCCGACATGATCTCGAGGTCGCTCTTCGCTTCGCCCGGTCCGTCCGCGCCTTGCCAGTGCCATTGCAGCACGCGGCTGGAACTGACCAGCGAACCGCGCTCTTCCGCGAAACAGGTGGTCGGCAAACGGAATACTTCGGTTTGAATCGCCGCCGGATTGACGTCGTTGAACTCGCCGAAGTTCTTCCAGAACTCCGATGTTTCAGTGGCGAGCGGGTCCATGACGACGAGCCACTTCAGTTTGGCCAGACTCGCGCCGATCTTTGCCTTGTTGGGTGCCGCGGCGAGCGGGTTGAAGCCCTGCGCGAGGTAGCCGTTCATCTTGCCTTGATTCATCAGTTCGAAGGCTTGCAGCAGGTCGTACGATTTGTCGAGCTTCGGCAGATAGTCGTAGGCGAAGTGGTTCTCGGCGGTCGCGTTATCGCCCCACCAGGACTTCATAAAGCTCACGTGAAACGCGCGATAGTTGCGCCAGTAGCTCAACTGATTCGGCCGCAACGGCTGCGTTGCGCGCTGGGTGATGAAGGCGTCGAAGTCCTGCTCGTCTTCCATCGGCAACGTCATATAGCCCGGCAACAGGTTCGACATCAGGCCGAGGTCGGTCAACCCCTGAATGTTCGAATGACCGCGCAGCGCGTTCATGCCGCCGCCCGCAATGCCGATGTTGCCCAGCAGCAATTGCACCATCGCGCCCGTGCGAATGATCTGCGCGCCGACCGAATGATGCGTCCAGCCGAGCGCATACAGTACGGTGCCGGCGCGCCCCGGCACCGCTGTCGAGGCCAGCATATCGCACACCTTGAGAAACTTGTCCTTCGGCGTGCCGCAGGTACTCTCGACCTGCTCGGGCGTATAGCGCGCGTAGTGCTGCTTCAACAATTGATAAACACAGCGCGGGTGCTGCATGGTCGGATCGACTTTCGCAAAGCCGTCGTCGCCGAGTTCGTAGTTCCACGAACTCCGGTCGTACTTGCGCTTGTCGGCGTCGTAGCCGGAATACAGCCCATCGGCAAACGAGAAATCCTCACGAACGATGAACGACATGTCCGTGTAGTTCTTCACGTACTCGTGCTGAATCTTGTCGTTCGTGAGCAGATAGTTGATCACCCCGCCGAGGAACACAATGTCCGAGCCGGTGCGTATCTGCGCGTAATAGTCCGCGACCGAGGCCGTACGCGTAAAGCGCGGATCGACCACGATCAGTCTGGCCTTGCGGTGCGCCTTCGCTTCAGTGACCCACTTGAAACCGCACGGGTGCGCCTCGGCCGCATTGCCGCCCATCACGAGAATCACGTCCGCGTTCTTGATGTCGACCCAATGGTTCGTCATCGCTCCACGGCCAAACGTCGGGGCAAGACCTGCCACCGTCGGACCGTGTCAAACACGCGCCTGATTGTCGAACGCCAGCATGCCAAGACTGCGGGCAGTCTTGTGCGTCAAATAACCCACTTCGTTGCTACCGGCAGATGCTGCAAGCATGCCGGTGGTCAGCCATCGGTTGACCTTCTTGCCGTCTTGCGTCGTTTCGACGAAGTTGGCGTCGCGGTCTTCCTTCATCAGCTTCGCAATGCGGTCGAGCGCGTCTTCCCAGGAAATACGCGTCCATTCATTCGCGCCGGCCGCACGATGCTCGGGATACTTCAGACGGCTCGGACTATGAATGAAGTCGATCAGGCTCGCGCCCTTCGGGCACAGCGTGCCGCGATTGACCGGATGATCGGGATCGCCTTCGATATGGATGATGCTGGACTTGGCGTTCTTGGCGCCGTCGCCGAGTCCGTACATCAGGATGCCGCAACCGACCGAGCAATACGGACAGGTGTTGCGGGTTTCAGTGGTACGCGACAACTTGTACTGACGGACTTCCGCTAACGCGGGCACCGGCGAGAAGCCCAGCAGGGCAAGACTCGATCCGGCCAGCGTGGTGGCGGACACCTTCAGGAATTGTCGCCGGGACATGTGGGGCATGTATCGGCCTCGGCTCTTTTTGGGATGCTGAGTTGATTATAGGGGCGGAAATAGTGTCGTGCTTCATATCTTGGCGGATTGAATACATTGTCAAATATGAAGCGGCATAGCCGATTCAATAGCGAGTCAATGAAACGCTAGCGCGGTCGCGCGCCTGGCCGTACGCCAGGTCACGCTCAAAGCCCTGCACCCGAACTACCCGCATAATGCGGTCATTCCCAGTCCGAGCTTCAGCACCACCATGACCGATAACGCCACGCCCGCCACCCAGTCGCCTCGCTTGACCAGTCTGTCGCACGGCGGCGGCTGCGGTTGCAAGATCGCCCCCGGCCTGCTCGCCGATCTGCTCAAGCGCAGCGCGCCGCTGCCGTTCTTCCCCGACCTGCTGGTCGGCAACGATACCGCCGACGACGCCGCCGTCTACAAGCTCAACGACGAGCAGGCGATCGTCGCGACCACCGACTTCTTCATGCCGATCGTCGACGACCCGTTCGACTTCGGCCGCATCGCCGCGACCAACGCGCTGTCCGACGTCTACGCGATGGGCGGCAAGCCGATCATGGCGCTGGCGATCGTCGGCATGCCGATCAACGTGTTGCCGCACGAGGTGATCGCGGCCGTGCTGAAGGGCGGCGAGTCGGTCTGCGCCGAGGCCGGCATTCCGCTCGCCGGCGGCCATTCGATCGATTCGGTCGAGCCGATCTACGGACTCGTCGCGCTGGGCGTGGTCGATCCGAAGCGCGTCAAACGCAATGCCGGCGCGCGGGCCGGCGACGTGCTGATTCTGGGTAAACCATTGGGCGTCGGCATTCTCTCGGCGGCGCTGAAAAAAGACCGGCTCGATGCCGCCGGTTACGCCGCGATGATCGGCGCGACCACCAAGCTCAATCGCCCGGGCGCCGAACTGGCGAAGCTGGACGGTGTGCATGCGCTGACGGACATCACCGGCTTCGGCCTGCTCGGCCATACGCTGGAACTGGCGCGTGGCTCCCATCTGACGGCCCGTGTGCGCTACGCCGACCTGCCGTGGCTGCCGGACGTGCTCAATCTCGCGGAAGCCGGCATTTTTACCGGCGCGTCGGGTCGCAACTGGGACGCGTACGGCAAGGACATCGTGTTGCCGTCCTCGTTGCCGGCGACGGCGCGCACGCTGCTCACCGATCCGCAGACCTCGGGCGGCCTGCTGGTGTCGTGCGCACCGGAATGCGTCGACGACGTGCTCGCACTGTTCCGCGCCGATGGTTTCAGCGACGCGCGCGTGATCGGTGAGATGGTGGGTGGCGAAGGCCGCGTCGAAATCGTTTAAGGGAAGCGCTCGGCACACGCAGCGGAGCGACAGAGCGGCGTACGAGTCAATCAACTGACGATCCGCCGCACGAGTTCTAAAAGCAGCCCTGAAAGCAGCCCTGATTGCCCCGCCTGCCGGGTTTGGCGGCGCATGCGATAATTTCCCCCTTCCGCTGCGCCGCCCTGTCCGTTCCCCTTGAAAAATCTTCTCGTCAGCCTCGAAAAAGCCGGTGATTTCGACGAAATCATCGACGTACGCACGCCTCTTGAGTTCGCGGAAGACCATATTCCGGGCGCAACCAACGCCCCCGTGCTGAGTAACGAGGAACGCGTACTGGTCGGCACGACTTACAAACAGGTGTCACCGTTCGAAGGCACGCGGATCGGCGCCGCGCTGGTCGCGCGCAACATTGCGCATCACCTGGAAACGACCTTCGCGGACCGGCCGCGCAACTGGCGGCCGCTGATCTATTGCTGGCGCGGCGGCAAACGCTCGGGCTCGGTCACCACGCTGTTCAACATGATCGGCTGGCAGGCACGCCAGCTCGACGGCGGCTACAAGACCTACCGGCGGGACACACTCGACACGCTCGGTACGTTGCCGACCCGTTTCACTTATATTGCGCTAGTGGGCCCTACCGGTAGCGGCAAAACGCGCCTGCTCGCCGCGCTGAACCAGGCGGGCGCGCAAACGCTGGACCTTGAAGCGCTGGCGTCGCATCGCGGCTCACTGCTCGGCGCGTGGGCGGGCGTGCCGCAGCCGTCGCAAAAGCATTTCGACACGCTGCTCGCCACCGCCCTGCGCGCCTTCGATCCTGCGCGGCCGGTATTCGTCGAAGCGGAGAGCCGCCGCATCGGTTCCATTTCGCTGCCGCTCGCGCTGCTCGATACGTTTCATCAGGGCGCCTGCGTCGAAGTGCAGTCGAGCCAGGAAGATCGCGCGGCGTTCCTGCTGCACGATTACGCGCATCTGTTCGACGACCCCGAGTCGCTGAAAGGACAGTTGCAAAGAATGATCGGCTTGCACAGCCGCGAACGCGTCGCCGGCTGGCAACACCTGGTGGACGGCAATGCGCGCGCCGAACTCGCCCGCGAGTTGATCGAGCGGCACTATGATCCGGCGTATGCGCGCAGCAGCCATCAGCATTTCGTGCAATTGCCGCGCGCGTTACCACTGCTTTTCCGTCCCAACGACGCCGATGTCGTCGACCAGGCGAAGGCACTGCTGGCGCAACTCGACAACCGCACGCTCGTTGTGACCTGATTACCTGATCACCTGATTAAAACTTACGTTTAACACCATCATGCAATCAACCCTCCGTCAGCCGCGCGTCGCACTGGGCTGGATCGTGTTTCTGCTGATCGCCGTCGTCGGCCTCTTCTATGTGAAGTGGTTTCCGTACTACAACCGCGCGTTCGTCGCGGCGAGCCAGCATTCGATCGGCAAGTCGATCCTGATGGGCGCCTCGGCCAATGCGCCCGCGGCGTCGTGGCAAGCCGCCGTCGACTACGCCTTCGCCTACGGCAAGGCGATCTGGCAAGCCATGGTGCTCGGCCTGCTGCTGGGGTCGGCGGTGCAGGCGTTGATTCCGCCGCAATGGGTCGCGCGTGCGCTCGGCCGGAGCGATTTCAGCAGCGTCGTGAAAGGCGGCCTGATGTCGTTGCCCGGCATGATGTGTACTTGCTGCGCGGCGCCGGTCGTCGCCGGTTTGCGCGCGCGGCAGGCCGCGCCCGGCGCGGCGATCGCATTCTGGCTCGGCAATACCGCGTTGAATCCGGCCACGCTGATTTTCATGGGATTCGTGCTCGGCTGGCAGTGGATGGGCCTGCGGCTCGCCCTCGGCATCGTGATGGTGTTCGGCCTCGGCTATCTGGTGAACCGCATGGTCACGCCGAAGGAAGCCGAAGCGTCGCGCGAAGCCATGGCCCAACTGATCACGCTCGACGAACCCGGCACCGCGTTCACACGCTGGGTCAAAATTCTCGGCACGATGACGCTGCGGCTGATCCCCGAATACATCGTGCTGGTGCTGATTCTCGGCGCGGCGCGCGCGTGGCTGTTCCCGCATATCGGCCCGAATATCGACAACAGTCTGCTGTGGATCGTCGCGCTGGCGATTGCCGGCACCTTGTTCGTGATCCCGACCGCGGGCGAAGTGCCGATTATCCAGGCCATGCTGTCCTTCGGCATGGCGGCCGGTCCCGCCGGCGCGTTACTGATGACGCTGCCGCTGATCAGCGTGCCGTCCATGGCGATGCTCGGACGCTCGTTCCCGCGCCGCGTGCTGACGGTGGTGGCGCTGGCGGTGGTGGCGTGTGGTGTGGTGAGCGGCCTGCTTGCCGTCGCTTTGAGGTTTTAACGTATGAAACACATCGCTGCATTCGCTCTGACGAGTTGGTCTGCTGCGGGCCTGCTTTACTTCGGACAACACTCGGTCGCGATGATCATGGTCAGCGGCGTTGTCGCGTTGGCCGGGTTCGATCTGTTTCGCCCTTAACGGCAAAAGACGTCCACAGCGGACGTCTTTTGCCGTTAACCGCGCAGCTTCTTGCCTCCGCCGCAACTGCCGCGATTAGCTGTGCGTGTGCTTCCGTTCCTGAATCAGTCGAGCATGCCAAGGTCCTCAGGAAACTTCGCTCACTACGCTATCCGCGATCTGCGCGTCCTGAACGGCCACGCCGGTCAGGTCGGCAATCGTGATCTGTGTAGCGTTCGAATCATCACGGCCACGGCCGCCAGCCGCGAGTACGCTGCCCAGTTCAATCAGTTGGCGGGCCTGAATCAGCCCAGCCGACAGCGCATGCGAGACTTCACCGTATTTGCTGCACTGTTCGATCGAATCCACCACCACCACGCCGGCACGACCGACGATTGCCGGATCGAGTTCCTGCTTGCCCGGCCCGTCCGCACCCACCGCGGTGATGTGGGTACCGTCGCGCACCCACGCCGACCTCAACAACGCCTCGCGCGAGGGTGTTGCCGTAACGATCAGATTAGCGTCTGCCGCGACGCTCTCGGCGGTCTCATGCACCCGCACGTTGAAGCCATGCACGGACATATCCGCTGCAAAACGCGTGTGCAGTTGAGCGACCGGTTCCCAGACATGCACATCGCGGCATGCGGTCACGGTTTTCAGATACTCAAGTTGCAAGCGGGCCTGAAGCCCCGTGCCGATGATGCCGATACCGTGAACCTCGCGCGGAGCGAGAACGCGTGCAGCAAGCTGGCCTGCGATCGCGGTCCTCACGGAAGTCAGCCAGCCTTCGTCCTGCAGTAACGCGACTGGCTTGCCCGTCCTGGCCGAAAATAGAACAATGAGTCCGCTATTGCTCGACAGTCCGAGTTCCGCATTGTTGTAAAAACCCGAAGACACCTTGACCGCGAACGTTTCAGCGCCCTGGACATAGGCCGACTTCACGCAGCACTCACCGCCGACTGAATCGAACCGAAAGTTCTGAATGGGTGGAACCTGAACCTTTTTTCTGGAATAGGCGATGAACCCTTCCTCGACCATACGCACTGCCCGTTCCATGTCGAAGCGTGCTTCGATCTCCTCTCTAGTCCAGATTTTCACTTGACCGCCTCGATGAATTTTTTCAGCATGATGTTGCGCCCGCACAGCACCACGGCAACAGCTTTGCGCTGATACTCGGGCGCAAGTTTCAGCAGCGACGCGAGTGCAACGCCAGCGGCGCCTTCCACCATCCAGCGATCGGTTTGTGCGAGCAATTTCATCGCGGCCTTGATCTCTTCTTCGCTGACGAGATCTGAATGCGCGATCACCTTTTGCCCGATTCCAAACGTCATTGAATCCGGCTCGATGCCACCCGCAGTGCCATCGGAAATGGTCTCTGTTTCGTCGACCTCGATGATCTTGCCCGCCTTCAGCGAGCTGTACAGCGCAGTCGAATTGGCGGGCCAGCAGCCAACCACCGCGGTCGCCGGGCTCAGTTGCTGAATCGCGGTGCCGATACCCGAAATGAGACCACCGCCTCCGACCGACGCAAATATAGCGGCCAGTTCAATGCCTGCGGCGCGCGCCTGTTCATGCAGTTCGACACCAATCGTGCCCTGCCCCGCAATGACGTCGATGTCGTTGTAAGGCGCGACGAAGGCCATGCCTTTGAGCTTTGCCTGGCGTCTGGCTTCGATTTCAACGGCGAGCGGCGTATCGTCGATTGTCACCAGCTCCGCGCCAAGTGCGCGAATCGCGTCGAGTTTGATCGGAGACGTCGATTTGGCGGCGTACACCGTGACCGCTACGCCGGCGAGCTTTCCGGCAAGCGCGACGCCCTGCCCATGATTGCCGGTCGATACCGACAGCAAGCCCTTGCGGCGAGTCACCTCGTCGAGCAACCGAACCTTGTTCGTCGCGCCGCGAAATTTGAATGAGCCCGTATGCTGCAGATGTTCGCACTTAAGATACACGTCACAGCCAGTCACTTCCGATAGCATCGGGCTATGCGAAAGCGGCGTCACCGCGACCTGCGGACGAATCGCGCGATGCGCTTCTTCTATCCGTTCGAATAGTGTTTGTGTCATTCGTTGCCTCGCAAATCCTTTAGATGGTTTAAAACCGTGGCAAGTCCCATTGCCAACAACCTGGCGACGTAGTCCGCCGCGCTCTTGCCCTGGAAAGTACTTTCCTCATGCGGTGCGTTGAAGTGTCGTCAGCCACTCGAGCGGGAAGAGGCGCCTCATGCGGATCACGATAGTTGGCATCGAGCTGCCGACGAACGTATCCGCGATCTACCTCGCTGAGGTCTCGCCAAGGCGATGCAGTGGGCCCCCGCGAACTCGTCCGCGAGGGCTATGGTCTAGCGCAACTGCCTCGCGAGGAACGCTGAAATCATGGAGAGTCCTGTCTCCAGAACGGTCCGATTGTTCGCGTACCCAAGCCGCACATACCCTTCCATCTCGAACGCGCTGCCCGGTGTCAATATCACGCCGGTTTGTTCAACGAGTTCTGTGCAGAACTCCAGCGAGGGCATCGGCAGCTCATACTTCAGCATCGCCGTTGTGCCGGACTTGGGCTTGATATACGAAATGGCAGGCTCTTTTGCAATCCACGCATCCACTATGGCCAGGTTGGTCCGCACGATGTCGTGATTGCGCGCAAGAATCGCTGCGCGGTTCTCCAGCGCAATGGAGGCGAAATGGTCGTCAATCATGCCGACGCTGATCGTGTTGTAGTCGCGATGAATCGCGACAGCGCGGATCAGTTCTTTCGGGCCGGCGATCCAGCCGAGCCGGAGTCCGGCGAGTGAGTATGTTTTCGACATGCTCCCCGTACTGATACCACGTTCGTACAGGTCGGCAATCGATGCCGTGTAACCACTGCCTTCCTGATCCGTTCCTCGATAGACTTCATCGCACAATACATATGCGCCGCACGAACGCGCGATCTCACCGATCTCCGCCAGGAACTTCTCGTCCATCAGAGAGCCGGTCGGATTATTCGGATTGTTGATCGCGATCAGCCGGGTTTTGTCGTTGATCAGACTTCGAAGTTCGGCGAGATCGGGAAGAAATCCATTCTCCTCACGCAGCTTTAGAATCCGGACATCGGCTCCGTAGCTCTCGGGAATCGAATAGTGCTGCTGGTACGTGGGCAAAACTGAAATTACCGTATCGCCCGGTTCAACCAACGTCTCGAACACCAGCGCATTGCCACCGATAGCGCCGTGCGTCACCAGCAGGTTCTCCAGCGATTGACGGGCGTACAGGGTCGAAATCGCTTCGCGCAGCCGGTCTGAACCGTCGATGGCGCCATAGGTGAGCTTGAGCCCGCGGAGCTCGTCAAGAATACTGTCCTGCTTGCCCGCAAGCGTCAGCAACTGATCGACGGTCAGCGATTCCACGCAGGTTTCCGCCAGGTTGTACGAACATTTATGCTCGTACAGATCCATCCAGCGCTCAACCTTAAATTCCTTGATTTTCATTGTCATTCTCCATCGTTATTCAATGCAGCGATTGGTTAGCGAGGACGGACCTGTTGCAGTCCTTTCGCTCCGATACGTATCGACTCAGTCACGCCCTACTTCACGATAATGTCGCGCCCGAAATATTTCCGCGACAAGGCACTGAGCGTTCCCTCCTTCTTCAACGCGTCGATCGCGGCATTGATCTTTCCTCCCAGGGCACTATCGCCCCTGCGCAAGCCGAAGCCGATGCCTTCGCCGAGCGTAGCCGGATCGCTGAGCGGCTGACCGGCAATCGCATAGCCATGGCCGGCAGGCTTGCTCAGAAAACCGTCCTTAGCTGCTTGAGCCTCCTGAACGGAGGCATCAAGGCGCCCCGCCAGGAGGTCCGAGTACACCTGATCCTGGTCGGCGTAAGGGACAATCGTGACGCGAGCACTCGCCCAGTGGCGATTCAGGAAGTCTTCCTGCGCCGACCCCTGCAGGACACCCACGCGTTTGCCCTCCAAGCTCTTCACATCAGGCATCAGGCCGGACCCCCGTTTCGCCACCATCACGATGGGCACGATATAGATGGGTTGGGTGAAGTCGATGGACTGTTTGCGCTTGTCGGTAATGTTCATGGCCGAATTGATCACATCGAACTTGCGAGCCTGCAGCGCGGGAATCAGGCCATCGAAAGCGTTCTCGACCCACTCGCATTTCACGCCCATTTTTGCACAGACGGCATTGCCGAGATCGATATCGAAACCCTGCAATTGACCCGTAGGGGACTTGCTTTCGAACGGCGGATAGGCTGCCTCGAGCCCCACGCGCAAGGTGTTTTGAGTCTGCGCGCCAACAGTGCCGACCGAACCAAGCAATGCAGCAGCGACGAAGATTGAACGTGAGAATTTCTGAAACATTGACGTCTCCTTATGTAGTTGGGCAACGCTAACTTGGGGCACGGACGGCGACTGATTGCATAGCGTCGCGACAGTACCTGCGGCGCCAGAAGAACCTCACCCGTATCTGGATCAATAGTCTATTCTGGACTTCAAGAAAAGCAAGAGATTTTCAAAACAATATGTCCAGTCTGGACTATTTGGCTTAGAATTGTTCCAACGCCGCAGGCCGGCAACGTCGTGGAGATCAGTTCAGTGAGCAACGCAGAAAAAGCATTCCCCTTGATCGCGGATCAGGAAACCGTTCGTCGAGCCCTACCTCATCTCGATGTGCGCGGCGCGTTGACGCAGATGTTTCGCTCGCTTGCGAAAGACACGGCGGTGCAGCCGTCACAAACACTGACACTCTTCCCGGGCCACGCGGGCGACTTCGTCACCTACCTCGGCGTCATGGCAAACGCTAAAGTGTTTGGCGCAAAATTATCGCCGTACATCGTCACGCAATCGAAGCCGGTCATTACCGCCTGGACAACACTGATGTCGATGGAGACGGGGCAGCCACTCATGTGGTGTGATTCAGGCTTGCTGACGATCGAGCGCACCGCCGGAGCGACCGCGCTGGCGGTGGATCATCTCGCTACGCCCGACGCGGAAAAGCTCACGATTGTCGGTACGGGTGCGGTGGGGCTGGCGCATTTGCGCCACCTGGCAACGGTGCGGCCGTGGCGTTCGATCCGGGTGTGTTCGCCCGAACTAAAGGACAACGCCGCGAAACGCGCGGAGATCGTCGCGATCGACGAGCGAATCTCTGTTTGTACGACGATTGAAGATTGCGTTCGCGATGCCGATGTTGTGGCCCTGTGCACATCATCGGGCACACCCGTGCTGCACGATGGCATGCTCGGAAAGCCGAAGCTCATTACGTCGATCAGTACCAACGTTGCGAATGCTCACGAGATTCCTCCCGCATGGCTTCCCAAGATGGATGTCTATTGCGACTACCGTAGAACCACGCCGGGCAGCGCGGGCGAGATGCGGTTGGCCGCGGAACTGCACGGCTGGTATCCAGACAGTGTGTTGGGTGATCTACCCGAACTCGCGGCCGGCATGGCCCGCAAGCCCTCCTATCGAAAACACGCGTTTTTTCGCTCGATTGGACTTGGACTGGAAGACGTGGCCGTCGCATTTGAACTGTTCAAATACCTGGACGGGCAGCGGATCACATAACGGAGCCCCGCTGACAATCGGAGCTTCAATCTCAAGATAGCGTTTAACAAATCTTAGACAAATCCCCGAGACGGGGAGGGAGCATGCATGACTTACCGACGTTTGGATATTCCGTTGCCGTCGCCCGCGCCCGGCGTCAGCCTGAACCTGCTTGCCCATCAGTTCGGCAACCGCACCAACGGACGAAGCGCTTATCTGCACGCAGGACTTCATGCGGATGAACATCCTGGATTGCTCGTGCTTCAGAATCTGCTCGACAAGCTGCAAAAACTTGACGCTGCGGGCGCGATCAGCGGCCTCGTGACCGTCGTGCCTTACGCGAATCCTATCGGCATGTCGCAACGGCTCTTTGGTCCGATTGCAGGCCGTTTCGACTTCGAAAATGGTGAGAACTTCAACCGCAATTTCCCGCTGCTTAACGATCACGTAGATGCGCACATTGCTAAAGCTCGTGGCCGAACGATCACGCGAGACGAATGGAGGACAACATTCGCACAAACACTGGCCGGATTACCGGCCACGAGTCCGACGCAAACCATGAAGCTCGAACTCGCAAAGCTATCGGTCCAGCACGACATTGTGCTCGACCTGCATTGCGATACCGATTGCATCGCTCACATCTACGCTTCAGAACTTCAACTTGATCGTGCGACCGCGCTCGCCCGGACCATGGCTGCGCCAGTCGTTCTGATCGAACCGCGAGATGCGGGTGGCGGCGCATTCGACCAGGTGCATTCGAGTGCGTGGGGAACAGTGCAGGCAGCGGGTCTGCTTTCTCAAGCAGAAAGTGGATTCAGCGCAAGCATCGAGTTGCGCGGCCAGGCGGATGTGAATGATGAACTGGCTGAGAGCGACTCAACGAACTTGCTACGCTTTCTTGCCAGTGAGAACTTGCTGACGCTTGAGACACCACCGGCTAACGATGCAGACGCTCTGCCGGTTGCGGTTTTCCCGCTAGAAGGGGCGTCTCACGTTCAGTGCCCGTGCGCTGGCATTATCGTCTATCGCAAAGCCCCCGGAGACCGGGTCCGTGTCGGTGAAGTCGTGGCAGAGATCGTTCGGCTGGACGGCTCCGGATTCAACGAGCGCGTTCCGGTTTTGAGTACCGTCGACGGGCAGATGATCGTCCGGCAACTCCAGAAACTTGTGCGGCCTGGACAACGCGCCGCGCTTCTAGCCGGCGAGCGTCCTGTGAGAGGAATGGATAAGGGAAGCCTCTTACTCGATTTCTGACACCTATAGAACTCGACACCCACCGAATAAGCGGGATATCCAAGGTTGTTCGATGATAACGCACCAGGTAGAACTTGAAAGCACCGGCGTCGGGACCAGCTGCAACCTGACTCTTCGCACATTCGGACCGCCTTCCGGTCGCAAGGCGCTCTACATTCAGGCAGCACTGCATGCGGCCGAGGTACCCGGCTTACTGGTACTTCAACACTTCCTCGCGATGCTTGCAGAGCTTGAAGAAAGCGACCGTCTATTGCATCGTGTGACGGTTGCGACCTGGGCAAACCCCATTGGAATGGCGCAACATCTCATGGGGCATCTGACCGGACGGTTCGATCTGGGTGGAACAGGAAATTTCGATCGCAACTTCTGTGACGTGCGCTCGGAAATTGGCGCGACATTCGGGACCGCAGAACAACGGATCCCGTCCACTACCGAACTCAAGTCATGGCTAAGCAACGCGGCGCTGAAATTCGATTCGTCGCTCGATCCCGTTCACGTGTTAAAGCGACAACTGCTCGCCATCGGCTTCGAGCACGACGCCGTCCTCGATCTGCATTGCGATAAAACGGCGATGATGCATATCTACAGCTCCTGGGATTATCAGGAGCGCGCGGCGGCCCTGGCGCAGTGCATGGGCGCACCCATTTTGATTCTCGAGGACGAGGCCGGGGGCGGAACGTTCGACCAGGCATTCCGGGATGCGTGGAGAAAGATCAAGTCACTGGGAATCAGCCGTGACCCAGCAATTGGTTTCGCCGCCGTGGTTGAACTCCGAGGCCAGCGGGACGTGAGTGATGAACTGGCCGTCGCCGACGCCGCCGGCCTGGTCGATTTTCTTCGGAGCGAAGGTATTGCGCGAACCGACACAAGTGTCAGCGCCGGCCCAGCTCCGGCCATCGTCGCGCTCAATGCGATTGAGCATGTAGCGGCCCCCTCCGCCGGAGTGATTGCGTGGAAGGCAGCGTGCGGTCAACACGTCACGCGTGGCGCCGTCATTGCGGAGATTGCGGCTTGCGATAGTGAAGTTCCAGGCCGACGCACGCCGATCCACGCAAGCGCAAGCGGAACTCTCATAGCGCGTGCACACATTTCGCTCGTGACACCCGGCCAGCGTGTAGCAATGATTGGGGGAAACGAAGCGCTTCCTGACCGCCAATCGGGCAAACTGCTTCATGACTAATCGTGGTGGACTGCGCCAGACCCAACTGTCCCCCGCAGGCTGGTGCTTGCGAATGAGGACATGTGCGACTCATGGCAAAATGTTGGACAACCCGTGGGTCTGCTGGACCATCGAACAACGTGATGCAGACTATTCAATGACCAAAACTTAATCACCTCTTATGCGAAAGACCAAGACCCCGGCGAAACACCGCCTACTTCTGGATCGATACAGCCGCGTCGCCGATGGCGTTGCGTTGCTCTTTTTTCCGTACGTTGAAATCGTCATTCATGACTTGCAAAGCCAGACGGTCGCTTACATCGCGAATAACCTTTCGAAGCGCGAAGTAGGTGACGAGTCAGCATTGGAAGAAATCGATCACTCAGCAGAATCAGGTACGGTCGGTCCATACGAAAAGGTGAACTGGGATGGTCGGCGAATGCGCTGCGTCAGTACGGTCCTCTTTGACGACGCGGGCGTAGCCGCGGGCATGATGTGCGTGAACTACAACATTGCAGTCTTTGAAGACATCAAGCAGGTCATCGATCGCGTGATCACCGGCGCGGGCATCGTGAAACAGCCCGAGGAGTTGTTTAAAGATGACTGGCAGGAGCGTATCAACACGTTTCTTCACGCATGGCTGCAGGAGCGCCAACTTGCGTTGAACTCCCTGAGCCGGGACAATCGCCGTGAACTGGTGGAAGCACTTTGGGCAGAGGGGGCATTCAAGGGCAAGAGCTCCGCCAACTATGTCGCGAACGTGCTCGGAATGGGACGCGCGACCGTGTATCAACACATCAGGGATCTGCGGGGTGCCGCGGCATGAAGGCCAATCCGGGCCGTGTGTCGCCTGGCGCGGCCGTGCACCGATGAGTCTCGCCTGGAGTTAAATAGACACTCCGGCCGCCACGCGCGGCCTATTCGATGGAGGGGGTGACATGTTGTATATGGTCCATATGCAGGTTCAGATTCCCGCCGACGCCGACACGGCGCTGATCGATCGCCTGAAGGCGGAAGAAAAGGCGTTCTCGCAAAAGCTGCAGCATGAAGGCAAATGGCGGCATCTGTGGCGCGTGGCCGGACAGTACGCGAATTACAGCGTGTTAGACGTCGAATCGAACGACGAGCTTCACACGTTGCTCAGTTCGTTGCCGCTGTTTCCGTACATGGTGTTGAACGTCACGCCGCTCGCGCAACATCCGTCGGCGATTGCGCCGAACTGACGCGGAGCGCACTTCGACGGCGAGTGTTACCTGTAAGCGCTTGCGATCGCCGCGAGCCACAACGCCACGGCATGCGCGCCCGGATCGACATGGCCGAGCGCGCGGTCGCCGACATAACTCGACCGCCCTCGCCGTGGATGCATCGACGCGGTTTGCGCGGCGCCTTCGGTGGCCGCATCGACGGCGGCCTTCAATGCCTCGCCGGTTTCATTCGAGCTGGCGAGCGCGGATTGCAATGCGTCGGCGGCGGGTTTGAGCGCATCGACCATCGTGCGATCGCCGGGACGCGCCCCGCCCAGTTCCATCAGTCTTATTACGCCTGCGCTGAACGCGGCGGCCCAATTCTGCGCGGTGGCGGTAGCGGTAGCGGTCGCTGGGGTTGCAGTGGTTCCGCTCGACTGTTCCAGCGTGACCGCCGCACGCACCAGCATCACCGCGTAGAGCGGTCCCGATGTCCCGCCGACCACGCGCCTTACTGTCGCGGAGATACTGCGCAACACGGCGCCCGGCGTCGATTCGGCGGGATAGGTATCGATCTCACCAAGAATCGCGCGTGCGCCGCGTGACAGGCTGATGCCGAGATCGCCGTCGCCGACGCGTTGATCCATTTCGGTCAGCGTCGGTTCGGCTTCCAGCAGGCATGCGCAAACGGCTTCGATCGCGCGGCGCAACGGCGCTTCGCGCGAAAGCGTCGGACCACTCACGCAATCTGGTTTAGCCGGCGCTGGCCGTACGGAAACCTGCGCCACGCGACCGCTCAATGCGGGCCATGCGCTGGTGTGCGACGCGGCGTCGAGCCAGCGCAGGCGCTCGTCGTCCACGCGCAGCAGCGACAGCGAAACGCCTGCCATTTCCAATGCGCTGAGGAACGTACCGGCCCACGCGCGCTCGACCTTGAACCCTTTGCCGGCCAGATAACGCAGCGCGGATCCCGCCACGACATTCAATTCGCTCGATGGCGTCCCGCCCAGGTTATTCACCAGCAAAGCTACGCGCTCACCAGCCTGCAACGACAGGTCGCCCACGATCTTCGCCAGCAGTTTGCCGACGATAACGTCCGCCGACTCCATCGCGCCGCGCTCAACGCCGGGTTCGCCGTGAATGCCGAGTCCCCATTCGATTTCATTGTCGGCCAGTTCGAAGCCGGGTTTGCCGGCTGCCGGCACCGTACACGGCGTCAGCGCAACACCCATGGTGCCGAGCGCGCCGGCCACCTCGCGTGCGATCCGCGCGACTTCCGGCAAGCTCCGCCCCCCTGCTGCCGCCGCGCCCGCGATCTTGTGGACCAGCACGGTCCCCGCGAGTCCGCGACGGCCCGCATGATCGCCGCTTGCCGTCAGCGCGACGTCGTCGGCGACGATCACCATCTCGGTGGGAATGCCCTCGGCGCGCGCGATCTCGGCAGCAAGGCCGAAATTGAAGCGGTCGCCCGTGTAGTTCTTCACGATCAGCAAGACGCCTGCCGCGCCGGCTACCGCGCGGATCGCGTCGAGCACGGCGTCGGTGGAAGGTGACGTGAAGACTTCGCCCGCCACCGCCGCGCTCAACATGCCTGCGCCCACATAGCCGCCGTGTGCCGGTTCGTGGCCCGAGCCGCCGCCTGAGATCAACGCGACTTCGCCGCGGGCGGCAGCGGACTCGGCGTCGGCACGCACGACGATCGAGCCGCCTTGCAACAGGGAGAGATTGGGATTGAGCGCCGCGAGTCCGTCGAGCATGTCCGGGACGACCGCGGAGACGTCGTTGATCAGCTTCTTCATTGCGTCAGCTTCCTTTTTAAAGCTGCCGGCGCTGCGTGGCGAACACGGCAGTTTATTCAGTGGCGAAACGGAGAGGCTTAACTGTACCGCGCATTGGCGATAGACGACGTGATACACGAGCTTGGTCTGCGCGAGAGCATGACGCTGCGATGGATTGGGTATTACGGAGGGAGCTACTGCGACAGACTGAACGCCTGGGTGATACGTTTTGACAGGACCGTAGACGAAAGCAGAGCCGCTTTCGTCTACGTCACTGATGCGTTGGTAGGCTCGATTGGATTCGAACCAACGACCCCCACCATGTCAAGGTGGTGCTCTAACCAACTGAGCTACGAGCCTTTAGAGGCGCGAATTATAGAGACTCCGCGCGCGTTGCACAAGCCCCGGATCGCACAAAGTGGCTGACATGTGGGCCGATTCAGTGAGTGGGCGTCCATTCGGCGTCGGCATCCAACGGATAAACCGGCCGCTTCACCTGCTTGAACTCGAATAGGCCGTAATCCGAACTCGTCACGCCGCGACTGTCGCATTCCACCAGCGCCGCGCCGATCGGTACGAAAACCGGCCGGCAGTACATGCGCGATTTGAGCAGCAGGAAACGCGCGCGGCGCGGATCGATGCCGACGCTCTCGAACACGCCGAGGTCCCACGGCTCGTGCGTGCGCTCGGTGAGCACGAGCTTTACCGTGCCCGTGTCGAGTACCGCGGCGCGTCCCATGAAGGCGCGCTGGCCCGTGTAGGTCGGCCCGCTGATCACATACTCGCCGTCCGTCAGTGCACGCACCACGCCCGTGACCGCGACCGACGGCCGTGGCGTCACCGCGCTGCCCGCCACCTTGTTGCCGATGGTCACGGTCACCGTGCTGCCGACACCGGCCGCCATCAGCGCCGCGACCGCCTGCGGATCGCACAACGGCCCGCTGACGATGCCTTCGAGCTTCTGCTTGAGCGCCTCCTCGAACAGATCCATGGTGTCGCAAGTACCGCCCGACATGCAGTTGTCGCCGTGATCGAGCAGCAGCACGGGTTTGTCGGCACCCTGCGCGAGCGCGGCCGCTTGCGCGACCGACTCGGCGAGTGGCGCGCTGCGATAAACGAAATCCTCGCGCTCCGTCCAGATCTGTCGCGCGATGCGTTCCGCTGTTGCTTCAGCCAGCGCGCGGTCGCCGTTGCTCACGACGATCACGCTGATGCAAGGCGCGGCGATATCGGCCAGCGAGAAGCCCGACAACACCGAGACCGCGAGCAGGCCGTCGGCTTCGGCCGCGCGCGCGGCGTCCACGGCGCGCTTCATCGCGCCCTCGGCGGTTGCGCTACGCAGCGTGTGCGTGAGCAACGGCGGCTGCCGCCAGGCGATCACCGGTTTCGCGTTGCCGTGTATCAGGTCGAACATCAGCCGCGCCGCGTGCGCGCCGGTCTCGTACATGTCGACGTGCGGATAGGTTTTGAAGCTGACGATCACGTCGGCGTTGTCGATCGTCTTTTGCGTGACGTTGCCGTGCAGGTCGAGCGCTACCGCGATCGGCGCATGCGGTAACGCGGCGCGCACGCGTTCGAGCAGATCGCCTTCGCCATCGTTCGAATTTTCAGCGACCATCGCGCCGTGCAGATCGAGCATCACGGCGTCGCAGCCGGTTGCGGCCGCAACGATCGCGTCGCAGATCGAGTCGTACGCGGCGGCCTCGACGGGTCCACTCGGATTCGCCGACGCGGATACCGGGGTGACGATCTCCGCTCGCTCGCGCTCGGCGGCGTCGATAAAGGCGGCCATCGCCGTCTGCATGCCCTTGTTCTCGTTGAATGCGTCCAAGTCGTAGCTGGGGCCGCTGCGGCCGAACGCGGCCAGCGGTGTAGCCACCGGCGAGAAGGTATTGGTCTCGTGGTTCATCCGGGCGATCAGGATTTTCATGCGCCGACTCTCCCCGGTTCGCTCGGCGCTAATTGCGCAGCGTTCAACATGGCCTGCAACAGCACGTTGCAACCGGCTTCCAGGTGGTCAGCGCGCGCGTCTTCGATTTCGTTGTGACTGATACCGTCCTTGCACGGCACGAAGATCATCGCGGCCGGTGCGACTCGCGCCAGATAGACAGCGTCGTGACCGGCGCCGCTGATCACGTCCATCGATGAAAATCCCAGTCGTTCCGCACCTTGCTTCACGGCGGCGACCAGTTCCGCGGCGAAAGGCTGAGGTGGGAAATAGACGACCTGTTCGACGTCTATCGCGATGCCGGTCTTTGCATCTGCCTGCGCGCATGCAGCTCTTAAGGCGCTGTCCATTGCAGTGAGCATGGTGTCGTCGGCCGCGCGCAGATCGACCGTGAGCGTCACGCGGCCCGGAATCACGTTGCGCGAGTTCGGATGCACGTCCAGCCAGCCCACGGTGCCGCGTCCGTGCGGCGCATGATCGAGCGCGATACGGTTGACCGCGTGAATCAGATCCGCCGCAACGAGCAATGCGTCGCGACGCAGTTCCATCGGCGTCGGGCCCGCGTGGGCTTCCATGCCGTGCACCGTCACGTCGTACCATCGTTGACCGAGCGCGCCTTGCACGATGCCGATGGTTTTGTCGTGCGCCTCCAGAACAGGGCCTTGTTCGATGTGGGCTTCGAAGTACGCGCCGACCGCATGCGGGGTTTTATCTTCGCCTGCATAGCCGATCCCCGCCAACGCGTCGCGCACCGAGATGCCTTCGCGGTCGCGTTGTTCGAGCGCGTGCTCCAACGTGAACGCGCCGGCAAATACACCAGATCCCATCATCACGGGCACGAAACGCGAACCCTCCTCGTTGGTCCATACGGCGACTTCCAGCGGCGCCTGAGTCCGCACACCGGCGTCGGCGAGCGTGCGCAACACTTCGAGTCCCGCCAGCACACCGTAATTACCGTCGAACTTGCCGCCGGTCGGCTGCGTATCGATATGGCTGCCGGTCATCACCGGCGGCAGGTCGTCACGCAAGCCCGCGCGCCGCGCGAAGATATTGCCGATCGCGTCGATCCGCACCGTGCAGCCGATCTCCTTCACCCACGCGATGAACAGGTCGCGAGCCTCGCGGTCCAGCTCCGTCAACGCGAGCCGGCACACACCGCCTTTGTCGGTTGCGCCGAGTTGCGCGAGTTGCATGAGACTGTCCCAGAGCCGCGCGCCGTCGACTCGCAAATCGGCAGACGTCGCGACGGATGTTGATTCGTGAACTTGCATCAATGCTTCCTCGTGTTGAAGACAGATTGCGCGTTAGCCGACGCCAACGCCGAGATAACGGTCCTTGATCGACTCGTCCGCGGCGAACGACGCGTTGTCGCCCGAATAGACGATCACGCCCTGTTCGATGATGTAGTGGCGGTCCGCGAGCTGCGTGCAGACCTCAAGGTTCTGCTCGACCAGAAGAATCGCCACGCCGGCTTCGCGAATCAGTTTGAGCTGCGCGACGATCTCTTCTACGATCACCGGTGCGAGTCCTTCCACCGGTTCATCGAGCATGAGCAGCCTCGGGTGATTCATTAGCGCGCGGCCGATTGCAAGCATCTGCTGTTCGCCGCCGGACAGTTGCGCGCCTCCGTTCGTACGCCGCTCTTTCAGACGCGGGAAAATGCGGTAGATGTCGTCGAGTTGCCACGGAGAACCTTTGCGTGCGCCGAGCCTCAGGTTCTCTTCGACAGTCAGCAAACGGAAGATGCCGCGATGCTCGGGCACGAAGCACACGCCGCGCGAGGCGATCTTGTGCGAAGGCATACCGCCGATCTTCGCGCCGTTGAAGGTCACGGTGCCGCGCTGCGGCGTGACGACGCCCGCAATTGCTTTGAGTGTGGTCGATTTGCCTGCGCCGTTGCGGCCTAATAGCGTGACGGTCTCGCCTTCGTTGATCTGCAGCGTGACGCCTTGCAGAATGTGACTTTTGCCGTAGAAACCGTGAATGTCCTGCACGTCGAGAATCATGCGCGGCCTCCGGTGATCATATTGCCGAGATAGGCGCTGCGCACGCGCTCGTCGCCGCGAATTTCGTCCGGACGGCCTTCAACCAGCACACGCCCTTGCTGCATGACGGTGATCGTGTCGGAGATGTCCATCACGATCCCCATGTTGTGCTCGATCAGCACTACCGTGTAGTCATCGCGCAGTCCGCGAATCAACTGCTTCATATCGTCGAGATCGTCGATACCCATGCCCGATGTCGGCTCGTCGAGAAAGATCGCCTTGGGCCGCGCCGCGAGCGCCATGCCGACTTCGAGCCGGCGCTGCTGACCGTGCGACAGCGCGCTCGCCGGCAATTCGCTGAAGCGCTGTAGCGCGAGCCGTTCGAGTACACCGTCGACCGTGTCCGCATGCGTGAGCGCGCCATGCGGCGGGGTCCACGCATTTAATGCGCGTACGGCGTCGACGCCTTGCGCCGCGAGGCGCAGATTTTCTCGTACGCTCAGATTGGCGAACAGACTCGTCACCTGAAACGAACGCGCGACGCCGCGACGCACCCGTTTGTGATCCGGCTCACGCGTAACGTCGTGACCGTCGAAAATGATCTTGCCTTCCGTGATGGGCAGCGTGCCGGTCAGGACATGGAACAGCGTGGTTTTGCCTGCTCCGTTTGGCCCGATTACCGAATGCACCGTGCGCGGCAGGATGTTCAGGTTGACGTCGGCGAGCGCGGTGAATTTGCCGTAACGTTTTACGATGCCGCTGGCTCGTAGAATGGCTTCGCTCATACGGGCTCCTGGGTGGCGTCGTTGTCTTTCCGGTCTCGCTGGCCTTTATTGTCTTTCTTGTCTTTCTTGTCTTTGTTGTCCGCGTTGCCGCGCAATGCTTGCCAGATGCGTTCACCCAGACCCCACAAGCCGCGCTGCATGAACAGACTGACCGCGATCAGCACAATGCCTAGTAATAACAACCAGCGCGGCCACAGAGTCGACAGCCAGTCGGCAAACAGCACGTAAAACGCCGCGCCTAATACCGACGCGAACAGATTGCCCGTACCGCCGATCACCGTCATCACGAGGATCATCTCGCTCGTGTGATAGTCAATGTTGGAGAGTGGCGCAATGCCGGTCATCAGCGCGTGCAGCGCGCCGGCGAGACCGGTGACCGCGCCGGAGATCACGAACGCCATCAGCTTGAAGCGTTTGACGTCGTAACCAACCGCCGCCGCACGCGCCTCGTTGTCGCGAATCGCGAGTAACGTGCGGCCGAAAACCGAATGGGACACGCGCATCAGCAACCAGAACACCACGAGGAAAAGCACGGCAACGAAGCCGTAGTATTGCCACGGCGATGTCAACGGCACGAGTGTTTTTCCAAACAGTCCGAGCGCCGGGCGTGGAATGTCGAGCAAGCCGTTATCGCCGCCGGTCAGATCAGGCGTGGTGTAAGCCAGAAAATAGAACAGTTGCCCGAACGCGAGCGTCAACATCACGAAGTACGTGCCGCGCTGGCGAATCGAAAACCAGCCGACCAATACGGCGGCCGCTGCGCCGATCACGATCGACGCGAGCAACGCGACGGGAACAGGCAACGCCGTCTTGGTGAGAACCAGACCAGCGCAATAGCTGCCGAGCCCAAAGAAAATACCCTGACCAAATGAAAGCAAGCCGGTGTGGCCGAGCAGCAGATTGCAGCCGAGTGCGGCGAGTGCGAACACCAGCACCTCGGTGGCCAGCGATCCGGAACGCAGTGTTAGCGGCAGTACACACACCACTAATAACGCGAGCAGCAGAAAGCGATAGCGGTGCAGTGCGCGTTTTACGCCGCGCTGAGTCGTTGCAGACGCTGCGTTTTGCGCACCGGGTTTCGAGGTATCGATCATGCCGCCCTCCCGAGCAAACCGTTCGGACGCAGCAATAGAACGGCGGCCATCGCGACGTAGATCATCAATCGCGCGCCTTCCGGCCACAACGTGCTCATCACGCTCTGCACGATTCCCACCAGTAACCCGCCGACGAGCGCGCCAAGGAAATTCCCCATCCCGCCGACTACGACCACGACGAACGCAACACTGAGTGCCTCGATCCCCATGAACGGATCGACGCCGCGAATCGGTGCGGCAAGTACACCCGCCAACGCGGCCGTCGCCGCGCCGAGCGCGAACGCCAGGCTGAAAACACGCAACACGTTGATGCCCAGCAGCGACACCATTTCCGTCGATTCGCTACCGGCGCGCACCGCGCTGCCAAGCCGCGTACCTTCCAGCACCCACCACAGCAACGCCGCCAGCACGGCCGTGAAACCGATCACGAACAGCCGGTACTTCGGATAGACGAAACTGCCCCATATCACCACGCCGTTCAGCATGTCCGGCACCGGCACGTTGTCGCCGATCGGCCCCCAGATCAGGATCGCGCACTCCTGCACGACGAGCGCGAGGCCGACTGTCACGAGAATATGAAACTCGTGCTGCTGCGCGTAGACGTGCCGCAAGATCAGTTTCTCGACGATCCATGCAAGCGCACCGACGACGATCGGCACGACCACCAGCGCGGTCCAGAAATTCATCGACCACTGCATCGCCTGGTAGCAGAAGTAGGCGCCGAGCAGATAGAACGCGCCGTGCGCGAAGTTCACGAAGCGCAGCAGGCCGAACACGATCGACAAGCCGACCGCGAGCAGGAAATACAGCATTCCCACTCCGATGCCGTTGACGATCTGCAGAAGATAAACGTTCATGGCGTCCGTCTATAGGATGGGGCGAAAGGAGACCGTTGCGGGCACATACGTTTTGATGCGCAATACCGGGGGTTAGGCGATCTGATTGCGCATGGCCGTGCTTGATGCCTTGATGCGAAAGCAGGTTTGCGACGCTCGACAGCATCGCGCTACTGCATCAGGTCAACTTGCAGCCGGTCTTATCGAGCGGCAGGAACGACTGGCCTGAGCTGACGATATCTGCGTAATCGTCGGCGTTTTTCATCTTGTTCTTCGCCTTACCCTTCAACAGATAATAGTTCTTCAGTACCTGATGGTCGCCTTTGCGGATTTCTTCAGGACCGGTCAGACCGTCGTATTTCATGCCTTCGAGCGCGGCGACCACTTTCTTCGGATCGACGTTGCCCGCTTTCACGATGCCGTCGAGCAGAATCTTCGTACAGATATAAGAGCCCGCGAGGCTATAGTTGGGGTTCGCTTTGAATGCGACGTTGGCGCGTTTGACGAGGTCGCGATTGAGCGGCGAATCGATACCGTGCCAGTACTGCGCGCCGAAATAGACGCCTTCGCACAGGTCCGCGCCGAGCGATTCGAATTGCTCAAGGCCCGATGCCCACGCCATCAGAATCGTGCAATTGTTCTTCATACCGAAGCTCACCGCCTGGCGCAGCGTGTCAGACGATTGCGAGCCGAAGTTCAGAATCAGCAATACGTCGGGCTTCGCCGCGACCGCGTTCGTCAGATAGCCGCTGAATTCTTTCTCGTTGAGCGAGTGATAGCTGTTGCCCACATGCTCGATACCCTTCTCTTTGAAGATCGCTTTCGCAGCAGACAATAAGCCGTCGCCGAACACGTATTGCGGCGTGATCGTGTACCAGCGTTTTGCTTTCGGCAGCATCTGGATCAGCGGACGTACCGTTTGTTCGATCGCGCCGTAGGTCGGCACCGACCAGCGGAATGTGGCGTCATTACAGTCCTTGCCGGTGATTTCGTCCGCGCCGGCCGTGGTGATGAAAACACCGCCGGCCTTCTGCACTTCCTTGCCCATCGCCAATGCTTCGGACGACAGAATACCGCCGGCAAAGAAACGCGCATTCTTCTGCTGCGCGATTTCCTGCACGCGACGCACCGCCGTTGCAGGCTTGCCTTCCGTGTCGAGCACTGTGTACGCGAGTGGCTCGCCAAGCACCTTGCCGTATTGCTCGATCGCGAGCTTCATGCCGAGGTCGGCGTATTTGCCGTTCGCCGCGAACGGTCCCGACATCGGTACCGGACAGGCAAATTGCAAGGTACTGGCCTGCGCGAACGCGCTGCGCGCGACCAGCGAGCCCAACGTTCCAGGAACGGCCGACAACGCGGCCAGCTTCAACATATTTCGGCGATTCAAAATGACGCTCCTTAGGAAAGAGACACGCACTGACCGACTACGAAACTGCACGCATTGCGCGAACGACTGCTTGAGACTGCTTGAACTCGCTGGCCGCCGTGAAGTTTTCCGCCACAGCGGCTTTGTTCTATTTATCATGATAAATAGGTTGGACTTGATCGTAGGTACAATAAATTCGAGTGTCAATAAGGCAAAATTCCTGGCAGCATCGAGGCGGCCTTGCTGGTCGTTGTGAGGCCGGGGGACCGATCGGGGATCGCGCAGGACAAACTGGGAGCATCGAATATGGCCATGGACCGCGCCAAGGCTGGCGCCGCGATTGAGATCAAACAGCAGAAGCGCGGCGATCTGGTCGCGGAGGAAATCAAACGGCTCATCACCGAGAAGGACCTGAAACCGGGTGATCGGTTGCCGCGTGAGGTGGAGTTGCAGCAGCTCTTTTCAGTGAGCAAAAGTACGATCCGCGAGGCACTGAAGTCGCTCGAGGTGCAGGGGCTCATCAAGGTGACCACGGGCCCGACCGGCGGCGGCATGGTGGTGGAGGTGCCGCTGGATCGCACGTTGCAGCTATTGCAGAACTATCTGTTCTTCAAAGACGTTTCCATCGACGACATTTACACCGTGCGCAAATTGCTGGAGCCTGAACTTGCGGCGGGGGCAGTGCCGCATCTCACGGACCAGGATTTCGACGCGCTCGAAGCGAGCATTGCGTGCTGCGATCGGCCGGCTTCGTCGCACGGCGGGAAAGATATCGTGCGGCAACGTCAGGAAGACGTGAACTTTCATGACATTCTGGCCGCGGCGAATCCGAACCCGTTTTTACGTTTCAGTTGCGAGCTGATCAACGAAATGATCCGGCAGTTGATCGAGTTTCGGAACGACACGCCGCAGTCCGAGCACGAGCGGTTCGGCCAGGCGAACGTGAAAATTCACAAGGCGATTACTAAAGCGGCGCGTGAGCGCGACGTGGAGAAAGTTCGGGAGTTGATGGTGATCCACATGACCGAAGCGCCACGCTACGTGAAGCGGATGAAGGGGAAGCTACGCGGGCGGCTGATTCTGGATTCGGAAATTCGCCGGCGTGTTCGCGCACGTAGCGTGGCGCCGGCTGGTAACGATGGTGAAGCGTGACGGGGTGCGGGGTGCAATGGGTCGCGGATAGGGCGATAGCCGAGCGCTGAGGTGGGAAAGGGCTCGTCCGGGTGGATGTGGGATGCCGTGCGCCGGGAACACGTGGGCTGTGTTGATTGGCGGGTAGTCGAGGTGCCCGAAATGCCGGACACATACGCCATGAGGATATCGTCCCGTCTGCATGGACTGTGGTGTCCCCGGGGTGTCGAAGCTCATGCTGCCGTCTTGCACTTGGCACTTGGCACTTGGCACTTGGCACTTGGCACTTGGCGGTGGGCGGTGGGCGGTGGGCGGTGGGCGGTGGGCGCAACTTACGGCGCGTCGCTGCGGTGGGAGCCTCCGTTCTCTCTTCCCGGGAACGCAACGATCAGGTGAGCGACACTGAATGAGTGCGCGCCGTGTGTCGCTTTGGACGCCGCCGTTTGCAGAATCGCTGACTGAGCATCCTTCCGGCCAACGCCATACGCCTGGTTAAGACACATAGCCGCGAGCATGGATCGTTTTCCCGGCGTTATTACACATCGACGATTCGCACGATGCAGTCGACCAAATTCACCGCAACATGAAGGCCGGCCGAAAGATTTAGGTCATGCGGATTAAAAATTGCACGCAGCAAGGATAGCGCTGAGTGGCGTGAGTGCGGCCACCGGCCAGCATTCCAACCAATCGACCTGCTGCATGATCAGTGAGGGGCTCAACCTTTTGCGGCCCGCGCCGTTATTGCATCTGCACAGGCATAAACATTGGACCTTCATGGCACAACCTATCCCTTTATCCCGCCACACTGGCGCTGCGCGTGCGCGGCATGCCAAGGTCATGCTGTTGCCGATTGCCCGGCAGACCGCCGATGACCTCGCGTTGCGGGTACATCTGGCGCTCGATGCCCTGCGCCGCGGCGCAGGCAGCATGATCGACGCGCAAACCCTCACGCAGACCATGCTGCTGACCGGTTTTCTGGCCGAGTCCGGCTTTGGCTCAGCATCAGGCGAGGAACTCGGCGCGGCGGAACGTGCGGTATCGACGGTGTTCGATATCGGCCGAGAGACCGGTGAATGGAGATTGGATAACACCGGCGTCGCACTTTTTGCCACGATTGCGACGAATTACGACCAGCAGTTGCACCGTGCCCCGCTGTGGGCGATCACCGATGCGAGCGAACGGCTGGACCGCTTTACAGCAGGCATGAGGTATCAGACGCCAGCGCGAAAGCGGGCCTGAGCGGACTGGAGGGGAGAAGCTGGCCGGCAAACTCGCTGCGCGCGGGTGACGCAGCGTATCGGGAAGGTGCACGTGAGACGCGCAGACGCGAATGTCGGAATTGCCCCGGCCTGGAGTGAGCCAGCGATGTGAACGCGTAACGAACCGGCGGGGATTGAGACGCCGCTCGGAGCTTCTGGGGGCAACGTGACGGGTTGCCGAGCCGAGTAAGAGCGGTGTTGCGCAACGCGCAAGAATAGTTGGGCGATGACGGCGGTGGACGTTGGGTACCTTGTTGTGATTTTCCGTCGCCGTAAACGCAGAAACCCCACCTTTTGGGGTGGGGTTTCTGCGTTGCTGCTTGGGAGCCTGACGATTACCTACTTTCACACGGGCAATCCGCACTATCATCGGCGTGGAGTCGTTTCACGGTCCTGTTCGGGATGGGAAGGGGTGGTACCGACTCGCTATGGTCATCAGGCATAACTTGTTGCTGTCGTGCCCTTTGGGCACTACAGCCAATCTGGAAGAAGTAGTTGAGAGGATGCCTCTCGGTATTACTTTGGGTTGTGCCTGTATCGCACAACACTGATCTCAACCGTGTGTCGAGAGAGACACACCTGTTATAGGATCAAGCCTTACGGGCAATTAGTATCAGTTAGCTTAACGCATTACTGCGCTTCCACACCTGACCTATCAACGTCCTGGTCTTGAACGACCCTTCAAGGGGCTCGAAGCCCCGGGGATATCTCATCTTAAGGCGAGTTTCCCGCTTAGATGCTTTCAGCGGTTATCTCTTCCGAACATAGCTACCCGGCGATGCCACTGGCGTGACAACCGGTACACCAGAGGTTCGTCCACTCCGGTCCTCTCGTACTAGGAGCAGCCCCCTTCAAATATCCAGCGCCCACGGCAGATAGGGACCAAACTGTCTCACGACGTTTTAAACCCAGCTCACGTACCTCTTTAAATGGCGAACAGCCATACCCTTGGGACCGGCTACAGCCCCAGGATGAGATGAGCCGACATCGAGGTGCCAAACACCGCCGTCGATATGAACTCTTGGGCGGTATCAGCCTGTTATCCCCAGAGTACCTTTTATCCGTTGAGCGATGGCCCTTCCATACAGAACCACCGGATCACTATGACCTGCTTTCGCACCTGCTCGACTTGTCGGTCTCGCAGTTAAGCACGCTTATGCCATTGCACTATCAGCACGATTTCCGACCGTACCTAGCGTACCTTCGTACTCCTCCGTTACACTTTGGGAGGAGACCGCCCCAGTCAAACTGCCTACCATGCACTGTCCCCGATCCGGATTACGGACCAAGGTTAGAACCTCAAACAAACCAGGGTGGTATTTCAAGGATGGCTCCACGCAGACTGGCGTCCACGCTTCATAGCCTCCCACCTATCCTACACAGACCGGTTCAAAGTCCAATGCAAAGCTACAGTAAAGGTTCATGGGGTCTTTCCGTCTAGCCGCGGGGAGATTGCATCATCACAAACACTTCAACTTCGCTGAGTCTCGGGAGGAGACAGTGTGGCCATCGTTACGCCATTCGTGCAGGTCGGAACTTACCCGACAAGGAATTTCGCTACCTTAGGACCGTTATAGTTACGGCCGCCGTTTACCGGGACTTCAATCAAGAGCTTGCACCCCATCATTTAATCTTCCGGCACCGGGCAGGCGTCACACCCTATACGTCCACTTTCGTGTTTGCAGAGTGCTGTGTTTTTATTAAACAGTCGCAGCCACCAGTTTATTGCAACCCCTTCACCCTTCTGGCGCGAGCCAGTCAAGCTACAGGGGCGTACCTTATCCCGAAGTTACGGTACCAATTTGCCGAGTTCCTTCTCCCGAGTTCTCTCAAGCGCCTTAGAATACTCATCTCGCCCACCTGTGTCGGTTTGCGGTACGGTCTTGTTAAACTGAAGCTTAGAGGCTTTTCTTGGAACCACTTCCGATTGCTTCTTCACCTAGGTGAATGGCCTCGCACCCTTGAATTCCGCGCCCGGATTTGCCTAAGCGCCTTCTCCAATGCAAGGACCGGGACTTCCAACACCCGGACAACCTTCCGCGATCCGTCCCCCCATCGCATTTAACAATGGTGCAGGAATATTAACCTGCTTCCCATCAGCTACGCATTTCTGCCTCGCCTTAGGGGCCGACTCACCCTACGCCGATGAACGTTGCGTAGGAAACCTTGGGCTTACGGCGAGGGGGCTTTTCACCCCCTTTATCGCTACTCATGTCAGCATTCGCACTTCCGATACCTCCAGCGCACTTTTCAATGCACCTTCGCAGGCTTACGGAACGCTCTCCTACCATGCACATAAATGTGCATCCGCAGCTTCGGTATATTGCTTAGCCCCGTTACATCTTCCGCGCAGGACGACTCGATCAGTGAGCTATTACGCTTTCTTTAAAGGATGGCTGCTTCTAAGCCAACCTCCTGACTGTTTTAGCCTTCCCACTTCGTTTCCCACTTAGCAATATTTGGGGACCTTAGCTGGCGGTCTGGGTTGTTTCCCTCTTGACACCGGACGTTAGCACCCGATGTCTGTCTCCCGTGATTGCACTCTTCGGTATTCGGAGTTTGCTATGGCGTAGTAATCCGCAATGGACCCCACAACCATGACAGTGCTCTACCCCCGAAGGTGATACACGAGGCACTACCTAAATAGTTTTCGGAGAGAACCAGCTATTTCCAGGTTTGTTTAGCCTTTCACCCCTATCCACAGCTCATCCCCTAACTTTTCAACGTTAGTGGGTTCGGACCTCCAGTACGTGTTACCGCACCTTCATCCTGGCCATGGATAGATCACCTGGTTTCGGGTCTACACCCAGCGACTGAATCGCCCTGTTCGGACTCGCTTTCGCTACGCCTGCCCTAATCGGTTAAGCTTGCCACTGAATGTAAGTCGCTGACCCATTATACAAAAGGTACGCAGTCACCCCTCAAGGAGGCTCCTACTGTTTGTATGCATGCGGTTTCAGGATCTATTTCACTCCCCTCCCGGGGTTCTTTTCGCCTTTCCCTCACGGTACTGGTTCACTATCGGTCGATCACGAGTATTTAGCCTTGGAGGATGGTCCCCCCATCTTCAGACAGGATTTCACGTGTCCCGCCCTACTTGTCGTACACCTAGTTCTTCCTCGCTGTTTTCGTCTACAGGGCTATCACCTGCTATGGCGGCACTTTCCAGAGCCTTCGACTAACAATGAAGATAAAGAGTACAGGCTGGTCCCATTTCGCTCGCCACTACTCTGGGAATCTCGGTTGATTTCTTTTCCTGCGGTTACTTAGATGTTTCAGTTCACCGCGTTCGCTTCGCATGACCTATGTATTCAGTCATGGATACTCCATTCGGAGTGGGTTTCCCCATTCGGACATCTACGGATCAAAGCTCGTTTGCCAGCTCCCCGTAGCTTTTCGCAGGCTACCGCGTCCTTCATCGCCTGTGATCGCCAAGGCATCCACCACATGCACTTGTTCGCTTGACCCTATAACGGGTGTGTCTCACACCGCGTTCACTCGGAACGCAGCGCGGGTCACATCGTTACAGGTTGAGTATTCGTGTTGCGCCGTATTCCAAGGCAATCTTTCGATTACCTTTTCATACATTGATACAATCACAACCCTGATTCACCTACTCGCCTACCCATCTCTAGATAGCCTTTCGTGAATCTCTTTACTACTTCTTCCTGATTGTTAAAGAACGACAGCCGATATCATGATTGCTATAACCACGTATCACTCTGACTGGCTCAATCGCCAATGCACAACCCTCTGCAGTACTTCCGCAGAACGCTATGCATTGATGATTGGTGGAGGATGACGGGATCGAACCGACGACCCCCTGCTTGCAAAGCAGGTGCTCTCCCAGCTGAGCTAATCCCCCAGTCACACATGAACTTCAAGGGTGCCTTCAACCGGTTAGCACAGCCACCGCAGAAACAGTGGTGGGTCTGGATGGATTCGAACCATCGACCCCCGCCTTATCAAGACGGTGCTCTAACCGACTGAGCTACAGACCCCTGAGTCTGTCTGAATTTACAGCCGATAAGCGTGAGCGCTCAACGTTCGACACGTTCAGCTCTAGAAAGGAGGTGATCCAGCCGCACCTTCCGATACGGCTACCTTGTTACGACTTCACCCCAGTCATGAATCCCACCGTGGTAAGCGCCCTCCTTGCGGTTAGGCTACCTACTTCTGGTGAAACCCACTCCCATGGTGTGACGGGCGGTGTGTACAAGACCCGGGAACGTATTCACCGCGGCATGCTGATCCGCGATTACTAGCGATTCCAGCTTCACGCACTCGAGTTGCAGAGTGCGATCCGGACTACGATCGGTTTTCTGGGATTGGCTCCACCTCGCGGCTTGGCAACCCTCTGTTCCGACCATTGTATGACGTGTGAAGCCCTACCCATAAGGGCCATGAGGACTTGACGTCATCCCCACCTTCCTCCGGTTTGTCACCGGCAGTCTCCCTGGAGTGCTCTTGCGTAGCAACTAGGGACAAGGGTTGCGCTCGTTGCGGGACTTAACCCAACATCTCACGACACGAGCTGACGACAGCCATGCAGCACCTGTGTTATGGCTCCCTTTCGGGCACATCCACCTCTCGGCAGACTTCCATACATGTCAAGGGTAGGTAAGGTTTTTCGCGTTGCATCGAATTAATCCACATCATCCACCGCTTGTGCGGGTCCCCGTCAATTCCTTTGAGTTTTAATCTTGCGACCGTACTCCCCAGGCGGTCAACTTCACGCGTTAGCTACGTTACTAAGTCAATGAAGACCCAACAACTAGTTGACATCGTTTAGGGCGTGGACTACCAGGGTATCTAATCCTGTTTGCTCCCCACGCTTTCGTGCATGAGCGTCAGTATTGGCCCAGGGGGCTGCCTTCGCCATCGGTATTCCTCCACATCTCTACGCATTTCACTGCTACACGTGGAATTCTACCCCCCTCTGCCATACTCTAGCCCGCCAGTCACAAATGCAGTTCCCAGGTTAAGCCCGGGGATTTCACATCTGTCTTAGCGGACCGCCTGCGCACGCTTTACGCCCAGTAATTCCGATTAACGCTTGCACCCTACGTATTACCGCGGCTGCTGGCACGTAGTTAGCCGGTGCTTATTCTTCCGGTACCGTCATCCTCCCGCCGTATTAGGGCAGAAGTTTTCTTTCCGGACAAAAGTGCTTTACAACCCGAAGGCCTTCTTCACACACGCGGCATTGCTGGATCAGGGTTTCCCCCATTGTCCAAAATTCCCCACTGCTGCCTCCCGTAGGAGTCTGGGCCGTGTCTCAGTCCCAGTGTGGCTGGTCGTCCTCTCAGACCAGCTACAGATCGTCGCCTTGGTAGGCCTTTACCCCACCAACTAGCTAATCTGCCATCGGCCGCCCCTGTAGCGAGAGGTCCTAAGATCCCCCCCTTTCCTCCGTAGAGCGTATGCGGTATTAATCCGGCTTTCGCCGGGCTATCCCCCACTACAGGACACGTTCCGATGTATTACTCACCCGTTCGCCACTCGCCACCAGGATTACTCCCGTGCTGCCGTTCGACTTGCATGTGTAAGGCATGCCGCCAGCGTTCAATCTGAGCCAGGATCAAACTCTTCAGTTCAAACCTGTTACTGTTTTTCGGTTCCGTTAAGAACCGGTCGCTCACTCAACGTACTGACGAATTGTTCGATCATCTTGCGATGCTCAAACCTTCCTTTCATTACTGTGTGAGACTTGATACTTTCGCTTTGCGGCAGATCCCGAAAGATCCACCTCGCGTCTCGCATCAAGCGCCCACACTTATCGGCTGTTAATTTTTAAAGATCGATTACGCATTCACTACCGAACCCGCACCGCTGTCGCCAACCTCACAACTACCCGGTCGCTTCGTTCTGCGTCGCTGCATCTGCAGCAGAGAAACGAGATTATGAAGAACGACTGACATGTCGTCAACCCCTTTGCGTGAATTTTCTTTTGACGAAGCCCGAATCGACGCCAGAAACATCCTCCCTCCATATGGAGGGGGTCAGAGGGAAACCGATCGCGTCGTGTGCGAACGAGCAAGTTCCTCTATAGTGAGGAGCTTGTAATCGACCAATCCGCACACACCTTGGTGCATCGACCTCAACACGCCCCACCGCGTGTGACCGGCGGGCTGCGAACGGACCTGTTGACACCGTGCATGACAATATCTTGTGCACACGATGAGCGCGAACGCGGAAGCTCAGCTATAATGCGAGCCGCGCGAATTTCGCACATTTCTATCGGCCCGCTTCGAGCGGGCTCATCTTTTTTGCTCCCCAGAGCAACAGCCAAACAACCGCGTTGAGTCACTCAGGTGATGTTGAGCCATGCTCGAAACGCCTGACGGTCGCGTCTTGCGTCTCATAGCGAAGCCTCTAGAGGAGAATACGTGAACCCTTTTGATCGCGAAGATTCGCAACACGAAAACGCCAGCTACACCCCCAAAGCTCCTTCCGGCCGCACGGCCAAGGGCAAGGGCGCCGGCAAAGCGATCCCCGTGGCGGCCGAACTGCCGCCGCAGCAGGCAGAAGAACGTCAGCGCCAGATGCGCGCGCTGATCCAGCTGGGTAAGGAGCAAGGCTACCTGACCCACGCGCAGATCAACGACCACCTGCCCGACAACTTCGCGCAGACGGCGGCGATCGACAGCATCGTCAGCGCGTTCAACGACATGGGCGTGCAGGTCTACGAGCAGGCTCCGGACGCCGAAACGCTGCTGCTCAACTCGAACGCCCCCGCCGTGGTGTCGGACGATCAGGCGGACGAGGAAACCGAAGTCGCCCTGTCGACCGTCGACTCCGAGTTCGGCCGTACGACCGACCCGGTCCGCATGTACATGCGCGAAATGGGTGCAACCGAGTTGCTGACCCGCGCCGGCGAAATCGCCATCGCCAAGCGTATCGAAGACGGCCTGCACGAAATGGTGCAGGCGATCGCCGCTTGCCCGCTGGCAATCTCCGCCATTCTGGCGAGCGCCCAGCAGGTCGCGGACGGCGAACTGCGCATCGACGAAATGGTCGACGGTCTGAATGAAGAGACGGTCGCCGCCGAAGAAGAGACCCCGAGCGCCGAGGCCGCAGCCGACGTCGACACGGACACGGAAAGCGACGAAGAAGAAGACAGCGACGACGTCGGCCCGGCCGACTCGTCCGCCGCGGACGAAGCACGCCTGAAGCAACTCACGAGCGACTGCCTCGAAATCTTCGCCCAGGTCGGCATGCTGTCCGACCAGATGAACGCTTCGCACACGCGCGGCGACGTCAGCTCGAAGGCCTATCTGCGCGCACGCGAAGAGATCCAGCAGCATCTCGCGAAGATCCGCTTCACGGCACGCACCATCGACCGTCTGTGCGGCGACGTGCAGCACCAGGTCGCGCAGGTTCGCGCGATCGAACGCAACATCCTGCAAATCGTCGTCGCGAAGAGCGGCATGCCGCGCGAAAAGTTCATCGAGACGTTCGCCGGCCATGAAGCCGACCTCGGCTGGACGGAACGCGCAGCGCGCGGCACCACGTCCTACGGCGCGGCGCTGGAGCGCAATCTGCCGGCCATTCAGTCCGAACAGCAAAAGCTGATCGAAATCGAAGCCACGGTTTCGCTGCCGCTCAAGCATCTGAAAGAAATCAATCGTCAGATGGTTGCGGCCGAATCGAAGATGCGCAAGGCCAAGAGCGAGATGATCGAGGCGAATCTGCGTCTCGTGATCTCGATCGCGAAGAAGTACGTGAACCGCGGCATGCTGTTCCTCGACCTGATCCAGGAAGGCAACATCGGCCTGATGAAGGCGGTGGATAAGTTCGAATACCGTCGTGGCTGGAAGTTTTCCACGTACGCAACGTGGTGGGTTCGCCAGGCCGTGACGCGTTCGCTCGCCGACCAGGCTCGTACGATTCGCGTGCCGGTGCACATGATCGAAACGATCAACAAGCTCAACCGCATTTCGCGCGAGATCCTGCAGCAGACCGGTCAGGAAGCGCATCCGTCGGTGCTGGCGGAACGCATGGAACTGTCGGAAGAGAAGGTGCGCGGCATTCTGAAGATCGCCAAGCAGCCGGTGTCGATGGAAACGCCGGTCGGCGACGACGGCGACGCCACGCTCGGCGACATGATCGAAGATGCGGGCGCTTCGTCGCCGGCCGACGCCGCGATGCAAGCCGACTTGCGCGCCGCCATCGACGACGCGCTCGACTCGCTGTCGCCGCGTGAAGCGAAGGTGCTGCGTATGCGCTACGGCATCAACACGAAGTCGGACCACACGCTCGAAGAAGTCGGCAAGCAGTTCGACGTCACGCGCGAGCGGATTCGTCAGATCGAAAGCAAGGCCATGCGCAAGCTGATGCATCCGAGCCGCGCTGATCGTCTGAAGTCGTTCCTCGACCGTTAAGCTAGCTGTTTTACGCTTGCCGTGCGCTTTGCACGGCAAGCGGCTTCCCCTGCAAGCCCTCGCAAACCCCTGCCGCAAACCTCTCCTGCATCACCCCCTGCATCACCTCCGCAGCACACCTCACCACGCCACACCACCACCCAGCCCCCACAGGCACGCTCATTGCGCGCCCCCTGCACAAGCTTTTCACAGGGAGCCCATCATGACCTCGCTCACCCCTCAAAACCCGGAAACCACCGGCACCGCCAACACCTCCGCCGCCACCCAAGGCGCCACCATCGTCGGCCTTGGCGTCGGCGACGGCCCCGGTCCGGAAGTCATGGCCGCCTCGACGCTCGACGGCAACAAGGTCATCTCCTCCGACGGCGAACACGTCGGCAAAATCTCGGCCATCATGCTCGACGTACGCGGCGGACGAATCGCCTACGCGGTGTTATCGAGCGGCGGTTTTCTCGGCATGGGCGACACATTGCACGCGATACCGTGGAGCGCGCTCACACTTGACACCGACGACAAATGCTTCGTGCTCGACGCCCCTGCCGAGCGGTTCAAGAGCGCACCGGGTTTCGATAAGGATCACTGGCCGTCGATGGCAGACATGCAATGGGGCGCGACAGTGCACGCGTACTACAACCGTCCACCGTATTGGAGGACGAGGACGGGGACGGCCACGCAAGATGTCGTAGAGAACCGGGAAGCGGACTCGAATTTCTGAAGAAGGAAGGGCCGGCAAGACAAGCGCCTACCAGGCCATCGTCAAGAGATCAGAACGATCTAAACGGCCCACGGCAAAGCAAAGCGGCCGCGTCGGCCACCACTCCATTTGTCCACAGAAATTGTTCGCAAGCCTGTGGACAACCTGAGCATGACTCAGGTAACGCATTGATCGCATTGACTTGCACGACCGCGCTCGCAATAGCGCAATCACGCAACGAGACCCAATGAGACCAATGACTCGCAACGAGTTCCGCGCCGTCACGGCTTCGCGCACATGCTCCGAACGGCAGCCCATTGCTGCGCCGTCAACGCACTCTCGCCGAGCGGCGACCCTTGGCTGCGCTTCTCGCGATCATCCGTCCGCGGATGATCCGACAGAAATTCAATCGCCGCGCTAGCGCTGCCCTCGCGCTTTTCCGTCAACGCGAAAAAGCCCGCCAGCCCGTCGCTGCGCAAGCCGCTCGCCTGCAGATAGGCGACGCCGTTCGCGTCGGCGAGGCGTTCCATATCGCGGCTATACGACAGGCCGACCAATCGCCCGGCGAGCGACGACACATCCACGAAGCCGAGATTCACGCCCAGCGTGGCGCTGATCAAACCGATCCCAGCGCCACGAAACAGCGCGACTACCGGGTCGCGTCTCGCGATATGTCCGGTTTCATGCGCCATCACGCCCGCCAGTTGATCGGCACTGCCGACCCGCTGAACCAGTCCCCGCATGATCACCATGCGCCCGCCGGGCAGCGTCAGCGCATTCGCCGTTTTGCTGTCGATCACCACCAGCTGCACCGGTTCCGCGATACCCGCCGCACGAGCCAGCCGCGCTTCGAGCTGCTCGAGCGCCTGTTGCCCCTCAGCGCCGACGCACACCCGATGCTTGCCGACCACGACCGTTTCCACCATCTCGCCGAGCTGGTTTTCGGCGCTGCGCGGCATCAGCGCCGCGCCGACCGCCGGCAGTTTCGTGACCAGCGCAAGCGCTACCGCCAGCGTGGCCACGCCGACCAGCGCCCAGCCGAGGTACTGTCGACGCCGCTTGCGTGGCGTCGTGACCTGCGCCGCGATCTCGGGCGGCAAAGCATCGATGCCGGTCGACACGCGGCCCAACCCGCCCTGGCACGACAACGTGACCCTGCCATCCGGATCGGGCTCGCCGACGATCAGCCGCGCACGCGGCCAGACCGCCAGCTCACCGGCGACACCGTCGATCGATAGAAACGCGTCGCTCCAACGCAACGTAGCGCGATACGCCGCGGCGCTACGCCCATCGAAGTAGCGCGCCTCAAGCGAGCGCGCCGCGTCGGAACCCGCCTCCATCATGCCGCGCTCAGAACGCGCCGCCATGGTCGAGCAGGTTCAACATGCCTTCGCCGGTACGCGGCGGCGCCTGGTCGCTTTGGCCGAGCGTCTGCGGATCGAGCCGGCCGGACACCTGAACCGTATCCGCCACCACCCGCATCACGCGATGCAGCACGATAGGCAGCCCCAACCCAAGCGTAAAGACGACGATCGCCAGGTTGCCGAGCATCATGCCGAGCAGGCGCTTCCCGGTAATGCTGCTGCCGAAGCGCAGTTGCGAGCCGAGCGTGGTATTGCCCATCACATGGCGCGTTACGAGCGCCAGATAGGCGCACTGAATCAGCAGCGCGCCGACGATGAACAGCACATAAAACAGGAACACCGAGCCGAACGCCATGGCCGCACCGGGATCGCCCGCCTTCAGCGGCGCATGGCCGATCGGCAGCAGCAACATGAAGCTCTTGAGGAAAATCATGACGAGCACGGCAAGCAGCGCGACCACGCCAACGAACGTCCCGACGAACGCGCCATACAACGCGCCGGCACGACCCTGGAAATGAAACTGCTGACTACCGAAGCTGCTCGCGTTGATGCGGCGCTCGGCGAGGCGCATGGACACCCAGGGCAGCATCTGCCAAAGCGTGACGATGCACAGCAGGCCGTACAGCAGCGCATAGCCGCCGTAGACCAGCGACGAACCCGTCATGCCGCCGCGAATCCCGCACCATTGCGTGCGGCTCAGGCGATAACGCTGCGCGCTGAAATAGGCGCCCGCCGCGACGACCGCGATCAGGATGTAGAGGGCAATCACCGGCAACGCGGCCAGCAACGCACTGCCGGTCAAGGCGTGCAGAATCGCGCTGAGAACGCCCGCGCCGACAATCGCGCCGATCATAATCGCGATCGCCAGCAGAAAGCCTTTGAACAACTCACCACCGGTGCCCGTGTATTCAAACCGTTCACCTTGAAACTGCATTCTCGACCAGATATACCGGCGGGTATTGGTGGTCGCCCAAAAACGATAAATCCCCAGGGTGATGATCTGCAGCAGCAGATTTTTGATGAAAATCCCGTACAGCTCCCCAATCTTGCCGTCGTAGGTCAATAGCGGCTGCTTCTGGTCGAGTGAATTCATTTTTGCTTCCCCCTTCTGATTTATTGACGTTTTTGTGACCCGCATGCGCGCGGATCTGGCGGACTTGCGCTCTTCTCACGGCAACACAAACGTCTTCACAAGCGTCAACTCACCGGGCTTACGCATCGGCACACGAATCGTTTCGCTCTTTTCGTCCGGCGTATTTTCGTTGGTGATGATGGTGATTTGCGCGACCGTGATATCCGCGCCGCTATTGCCGTTGCCGTAGTAATTCACATAGACCAGATAGGTGCCCTTCAACGGCGCGGCCGACGAATAAATCTCCGGCCCATAGCCGGTCGTCACGTCTACGTCGAGCGAGCCGCCGTTCGGCGCCACGCGGTCGCCGTACCAGGTATGCACGCCATCCGGCGACACGATATGCAGGTCCAGGTCGGTGCCGTCGGTGTCCCACGCGAGCAGCACGCGCAGCTTCGGCTGGGTCTTGCCGCTGTACGCGTCATAGAACTGCACGCGCTTGCGGGTGCCGTCCGGCGCGCGCAGTTCGATACCGTTGCTGCCCGAAGGAAACGCGTAAGGGCGCGAGAACTTGCCGTCCTCCTCCACGCGCTGCGGCAGCGGCGTGCCGTTGACCACCAGCGTGCCGACCGAGGTCCCCTTCTTCTTGGGCGTGTTGCGAATCTGCCCTTCGATCAGCGCGAACTTCGACTGACCCTCCGGCGTCTGCACCGACACGGCCGGGTAATGCACGTCCTGCGTATAGCGCTCGGTGTCGCCGCTGGTGTTGCGCCAGCCGTTCAACGGCGCGGCGAAGTCGATATCGCTCGCGCGCGCCACGCTCGCCGCCTGCAAGCCAGCCACGACGAGCACACCGCAAGCCGCCTTCATCCACCGCGTCGTTCTGGACGTCATCTTCACCGCTCCCATCCCGCTGTCAAAGTCGCTCGCTTTTCACGAGCATCAGGTCGCCGATTTTGCGCAGCGGCACGATCATCGTTTCACGCCGTTCGTTCGGCGTATTTTCGTTGAATACCAGCGTCAACGTCGCCGTGATCACGTCGCGATCGTGCGCGGCGGCGTCGAAGTTATAGCCGGTCGAATCGAAGTTGCCCCAGTAATTCAGAAAGAACAGCCACGTGCCATGCTCCGGTGCCGCCGACGAAAAAATCCCCGGCCCCGCGCCGTCCACCGAATCGACGTCGAAGCCGCTGCCGTCGTCGAGTGTCGGATTGGCGAAGAACGCGTGCAGGCCGTCGGGCGTGATCACATGCAGATCGACCTGGGCATGCGGATCGTCCCACGTGACGATCGCGCGCAGTTTCGCCTGTGGCTTGCTGTGGTCGGCTTCGTAAAACTGCATGCGCTGATGCTGTTTGCCGTCGGCGGAAATCAGCTCGATGCTGTTCGACCCCGCGCCGAACGCCCACGGCCGCGCGAACGCACCTTCGTCGTCGGTATAGAGCGGCGTCGGGTTGCCGTTGACGACTAACGTAGGCGGTCTGCGCGCGTGCTTGTCGATGTGCTTCAGGCGCCCTTCGATCAGCGTGCGGTAGCGCTGCGCGCCACGATCGACCGGCGGCCGCGGATACGCCGCAACGAAATGCTCGCCTTCGTTCGTCAGCCCGCTATGCCGCCAGCCGCCGAAAGCGCCGGTCAGATCGGCAATGGCGCCATCGGCGTCGGCGGCCTGCGCCTCAGTCGTCGTGCCGGCCAGCAACACGGCCGAGCTCAACGCGAACGAAAACGCAAACGAAACCGCCAGCGCCCGGGTCGCGCGCATCCGAACGCGGCGTGCCGGAACCGGCTGGCCGTGCAGACATGAAAGCGAACGTGAAGCGAAGTTCATTGGATCGGATTGTCGGTACGAATCAGCGTGCGCGCGGTGCGTTCGACGAATTCTTCGTCGACGCCACGCGGATGATGCTGAAACGCGAGGTGAATGTATTCATGCGTCAGCGCGATGCGGTCCTCTTCGGTCTGCAGCCGATAGATGTAGATGCGATTGCGCTGCGCATCCTCGTACGGCCGCCCTTCGCGCACCTCGCACACGGCCGGCAGATCGGGCGTCTCGTAGCCGGCCGCGCCGTCCAGACGCCGCGCCCACAGTTGCGCGTTGCGTCGCAGCCAGTCCTGCGCGCCGGCCACCGCGACGCAGTCGCCGGACAGCGGGCTCAGGAACGACGTCAGCGTCGCTTGCGGCCAGGTGCGGGCGAGAATTGCGTCGAAGGTCTGGCCGCTTTGCGCGGACGCCTTCGCGGCCAGCCAGCTCATCTGCCCCGGTGCGGCTTTGTCGTGGTGATACTGCACCGGCACGCCGGTCAGCACCAGCGCGTCGGTCAGATCCGCAGCGCGGCGCGCGGCGGCGGTCGGCGCACGCGGCAGAACGCGCTGTGTGTTGCTGCTGTCGTCGATCCGGTAACAGCCGTGGTCGTGATTGCCGTGCTGCACGGCGTAGGTGCGCGCCGCCACCGCCAATGCCTTGGCCGCTTCCGGCTGGCTCGTGTCGCCTTCCCGCTCGACCACGCGCGCCACGTAGTCGTTCATGCCGAAACGGCCGACCACCTGCGGCGCACCGCTTGCGTCGCGATCGAGCCGCAGCTCGCCGCGACTCGTCACCCGCGCCCAATTGCCGTTGACGAAACCGACGCGGAAATCGCCACGCAACGGCCCATCCGGCGCCGCGGCCGGGCCGCTGTCGCCGAGTACTTCGCGAATCGGATAGCGGCTGAAAAAATCGACCAGCACACACGCGCCGTCGTCGGGAATAGTGACTTGCGTCAGCAGCGGCGCGATGCGCGGCGCGGCGGCCGCAAGCACGCGCGGACTGCCGCCCTGGCCACCGAGCCACACCGGCGTGCCGTCGGCGAGCCAACCCGCCGCGCCGCCGATCGACGCACCCGGCCGCGCCGGATCCGGCATCGTCCAGGTTTTGGCGCGCAGCACGCTGCCATAGAGCGACACCGTGCCTTCGCCGCGTCCGCTGGTCAGCACCGACACCAGCGTGCTCGACGCCGCCTCGCGTGGCCGTGCGGGCACCGCTTGCAACGCGGCGAGCAGATCGCTCACCGGCACGCGGCGAGCCGGCGTCATGGCGTGGAGATCGCGCAGCCACGCGGGCGCGTGAGCGGCGCTCCAATACCTGCGCCAGTCGGCGGAATCGAGTTGCAGGCGCGCAGGCTCGAAGAACAGTCCGCACGATTGCACCAGCGCATGTTCACGGTCGATGTGACCGCCCGTCATGCAGCAATACACTTCCTCGCGATCGCCGCCGCTGCAGGTGTAATCCGGCGTGGCGATGTTGCGGTCGACCAGATACGCGTAGACGAACAGCTTCCACACGCTGCCGAGCGGCGTTTCCAGTGTGGCCGGCAGCGCTTGCGCGGCTTGCGGCGCAATGCCGGTTGCCGGGCCATCGGTGCTGACCTGCCAGAGCTGGCTCTGCCCGTCGCGCAACCAGGCAAAGCGCAGCAACGGCGCCTGAGACGTTGCCGACATCGCCGCGGCCGACGCCGGCACAGCCGCAACCGCGACCGCGCCGCCGCTCCCGCACCCCACGCCGACGACGAGCGCGACCCGCAGCGCAATCGCCAGACGATTACAGGTATGCCGAAGCGTGCGGACCATGGCGCTCACTCGCTTACTCGATGCGCAGCGTGTTCACGCGATCGCTCTTGCCGCCTTCGAACGCCTTCGCGTCCGGCTGATACATGCGGAAGTAGCGCGCGGGCGGCAACGCGAACGTGCCCGGCAACGCGAAGCGCACCAGTTGCCGCAACGTGACCGGACGGTCGAGCAAGGGCACCGGCTGGTGATACGCCAGCTCACCCATCTCGTACGACGCGGCGCGCGCGAACGGCTGCGGACCACTCACGCCTTCCTTCTCGCCCGGCAGACCGTCGATCGACACGCCCCAGCTAGTCGCTTCGACATCGCCACCCGGCGGCAGCGGCACGTCCAGCAAACCGTAGTGGTAGGCATTGCCGGAGCGCGGCGTGAGCGTGACTTCGTCGACGTACAGCGCGTTGCTGTCGATCGCGTCGCCCGACTTCACGCGCTTCGCGGTGAACGTCGCGCGGCCCAACTGGCTCTCGGCGCTTTCGCCCTTCTTCGGATCGGCCTTCACTTCCAGCGGTTCGAGCTTGTAGAAATGACGCTCGATCGTGATGTTCAGGCGGCTGTCCTCGCTGGTGTGACTGCGGAACGAGACCAGCGCGTTGACGTCGGTCCGCGCCGCGCCGGCGTCGAGCGTGGTCGGCAGACTCACGCTGCTCCACTTCCACAGCGGCGTGCCGGTCGGCGTCGTGGCGCGCGTCCAGCCCGCGCCTTGCAGCGACGGCAGCGTGCCCACCGGCGCATCGCCGCCGAGACCCTTGCGCAGCCACAACAGCGTCAGCGCACGGTCGAGCGTCGGGTAATCGGCGCTGCTTTTCGCCAGCAAGGCTGACGTATCCACCGCCGCGCCACTATCGCCACCGGTCATCACGAGCAGGCTTTGCACCAGCGGCGTCTGATCGTTCGTCAACGCGGTACGCGCGGCGTTCGCGGCGGCATCGAAACCCTCCGGCAGTTGCGCGTTCGTGCCGCGCGCCATCGAAGCGATCAGCAACATCGCCATCTGCTTGCCGCGCGGCGAATCGGCTTGCGCGAATACGACGCTGTCCGATGCGCCATACGCCGGGCCTTTGTTTGCGCTGGCAGGCGCATTGGCGGTTGCCGCTGCATCGCTCAACAGATCCGACGCGACGCCCGACACCGGCGTAGCGACCGGCAAGCCCATCTGCTGCATGAACCACAACGCCAGCGCACGATGCAACAGTGGTTCCTTCGCACCTGCATCGCGATACACGTCCATCGCGTGTTGCCAGTTGTCGGCGGGCAGGCTGATGCCGAGGCTGCGGCTCGCAAGCCAGTCCGCGTAATACGCGTAGGCGGTGATCAGCGCGCTGCCGCCCGTGGTGTCGCCCCACCAGCCGAACGTACCGCCGACACCCGCCAGCATCGCCAGACGCTGCCGCTGATTGCGCAGCAGCGCTTCGAGCCCCTGCGTCGAACTCGCGTTATCGCCGTGGCCGATCGCATCATGCGCGAGTGCCAGCGGAATCAGGCGGCTCGAGGTCTGTTCGGCGCATCCGTACGGATAGTTGATCAGATCGTCGGCGACGCGCATGAACTGGCTCGCCGCGCTGCCGATAAAGCGCACGCTAATGTCTTGCGCGTCTTGCGGCAGATCGAGCGGCTTGTTCGAGCCGTCCAACGCGACCGTGTTCTGATGCAGATCGAGCCAGCCGCTTGCGTCGAGATGAATCGTGGTCTGCAAGCGGTCCACGTCTTTCCCGTCACGGCGCAAGGTCGCGTTGATCACGCCGGCCTTCAGCGCGCCGCTCGGCAAGCGCAGATAGTTCGCGCCGCGCTTGAGCGTGACCTTCTGATTCAGCGAGAGACCGCCGCCGTCCACCAGCCACTGCGCGTCCATGTCCGCGTCCGTCTGGTTGAAGGCGATCATGTCGACGGTCGGCTGATCGTTCAGGCGGAAATGCGACGGCCCGCTCCACTTCAGGTACAGCGCCTTGTCCGAACGCACGTACGCGGTACGCTGACCGACCATGCCGTCCGGCGCCGCCGCGCGCACCGTAATGCGCCAGCGCGCGAGCGAATCCGGCATCTTGAAGGTCATCGTGGCGTGACCGTTCGCGTCGGTTTTCAGGTTGCCTTCCCACGCGGCCGTGTCCTGATCGTCGCGGCGCGGCCGTTCGAGCACCTTCACGCCGCGCTCGTTGTAGTTCGCACGTTGCGGGCCGCCCGGCGCGCCCTTCAGCGGCGCACGCGCGAGGTCGTACGTAATGAACGACAGGCTCGACGAGGTCCGCACGTTATTGCGGCGCGGGTGATAGAAAAAGTCGACGATATTCGGCGCGATTTCCGGCTGCAACACGTAGACCATTTCATCGACCACGCTGACCGTCAGGTTCGCCGCTTCCGGCTTGCCGTTCAACGTGCTGTCGAAGTTCAGCGTGACCGTGTCGCCCGGGCCATACACCGGCTTGTCGCTCTTCACGTTCAGCTCGATCTGCGGCTGCGCGACGACAATGCCCGCGTTCTGGAACACGAATTCACCGGCATGCACGTACAGCACCGAGAACGTCATGTTCGGCGCGAACTCTGCGCCGACCTTGATGCGCGCCTTCCATTGCGACGGCGCGACACGTTGCAGTTGCAACCAGTCGCCGCCCGCTGACAGCAGCGCGCGATGTTCGACGTTGTCGCGTTCGAGCGTCAACAACGCGTCGTCGACCGGCATCGGGAACGTGATCAGCGCCTCGGCGGTGTCGCCGATCTTGTACTTGTCGCGATCGAACACGATTTCGACGCTGCCCGGAATCGCTTTCAACCCGTCGCCTGCCACCCAATGGCTCGCGGCGGCGAGCAGATTGCCCTGGTCGTCTTTGACCGACAGCATGTACGAACCGGGTTCGTCGAACTGCACCGGGAACGACAGCGTGCCGCCTGCGGCGGTGCCCTTCAACGCGCCTTCGCCATGCGTTTGCGATTCGAGGCGCGTCCATTCCCACTTGGACGGCGCATGCGACGCGGGGTCGAGCGTACCGAGCGCCTGCAGGTCGAAGTTGACCGCTTCTTTAGGCTGCGAGAACGACTTCGCGGTCGTCAAACGATACGGCGTGGCGCCGCGCGCGATCAGTACTTCGCGCGTCACGCGCACCTTATAGGCCGCACCGTCCTGAGCGAACAGCGTCAGCGCGTAGCGGCTCGGTTCCTTCGCGGCCGGCAGCGTGAGACTCGCGTTGCCGTCGCTATCCGTCTTCAACTCCTGCTGTTCGAGCTTGACCGGAAAGAGCCCCGCGTAACGCAATTCACCGTCGACGATCGTGACCTTCTGCGCACGCAACGTGACCGAGACCTTGCTGTTCGCCACCGGTTTGCCGTCGGGGTAACGCAACTGGATCTTGCCCTTCAACGGCTCGCCGGTCGCGTAGTCGGCCTTGTCCATCGACAGGTTCACGTCGAAATGCGGCTTCACGTATTCGGCGACGCGGAACGCGCTGCCGTAGACATCGCCGTTGTAATCGAAACGCAGCGTGTAGCCGCCGGCGGTGGCGTCGGCGGGCAGCGTGAACGCGGTGTCCGCGCCGGTATCCGACGCGAAATGCACCTTGCTGGTCGCCACCGGTGCGCCGTTCGGATCGAGCACGTCGAGCTTGATGTCGGCTTCGGCAGGCGCGGTGGATTGCGTCGCGTTCTGGAACGTCCGGCCGATAAACTTCACATGCACCGGATCGCCGGGCCGATACATCGGCCGGTCGGTCACGGCGTAGATCTTCGTGTTGTAGATCTCGCTGTCGTAGTAGAAATTCTCGGAGACGAACACACCGCCCTGCGGATCGGCGCCGAGCACATAACTGCGCTCGGGGCTCACGTGTTGCAGCATCAGCGCGCCGTCGTTGCCGGTCGTGCCGCTTTGCAAAACGCCGACGCCGTCGGTCCAGCTCACGTCCGTATTCGCGACCGGCTTGCCGTTATCGCGCCGCGTGGTCCACACCAGCATGCCGCTCGACGCCGCTTTCACGACCGCGACGGTGTCCGACACGAACAGCAGCGTATGCGCGCGATAGTTGCCGATCACGGCCTCGACGATATACAGCCCCGGCGGCAGCTTGCCGACCGGAATCATCACGTTGCCCGAACTGGCTTCGATAAAGTTGCTGCTACTGCCTTCCAGATTCACGCCCTTGGGCGGCTCGATCACTTTCGCGTCCCAGATCGGGTAGCGGAAGCGCGCGACGATGTCATAGCCCTTCAGCGGCGCGAATTGCGCGTTCGGCTCGAACTGCGTCGCCTTACCGGTCTGCTCGCCGAGCTTGAATTGCGGCGCCGCTTCGGTCGCCTTGCTGCGCGTCGCGAACGACAACACCCGCTGCCATGCGCGGCGTGCTTCGGTGAACCAGCGGTCCCACAGATACGCGAGCGTATTCGCGAGTCCTTCGCCCTGGTAATTCGGCGCAACGTTCAGCCGATGCAGATTCTTTTGCGCCTTCAGAAAGTCGAGCGGCTTGGCCACGCGATACACGACGATGTCCGCGCCGCCATACGCCTGCAGCGCGTCCTTGTACTCGCGGCCGGGCGCTTCCAACCGCACCTGCGCCAGTTGATCGCTACCGAAGCTCGCGTCCGAGAGCAGGAAGAACGGCTGGCCGTCGATCTTCTGCGAACTGAAGTTGCTGATCGGTGCGGCCTGCAAGGTGGGATTCGCGGCGATGCTGGCATCGGCGGCGCTGGCTGCCGACGCGCTGTCGTCGGCATAAGCGGACGGTGCGAGCGCCAGGGTCATGGCGGCAAACAGGGCGGCCAGCGTGACGACCGCGCGGCTGCGCACGCCACTGCGCACGCGATTCAACCAACCATTCGATGGCATGACGGAGTTCATTCGGTTCATGGTGTCAAAAAGTCCAAACGAAACACGCCAACGAAATTCGGATTGCCGTCGAGCGGCTGCCAGCGGGAATCTTTCCATTGCATCAGGTCGGAAACGGCGACGGCGCGCAGACCGGTATCGGTCGGCGTGACGGTGCCTGTGTGATAAGCGATGTAGCGATCCAGCCAGATCATCAGATGCTGGTCGTCGCCCTGGTCGAAGAACAGCAGGTCGCCGGGCAGCGCCTGGTTGACGTCCTTCGAGACAAAACGGCTGTTGCTTTGAATCAGTGCAATCGCCGACGCGTACGCGCCGGTCGAGCCGTCGAGTTGCGTCCAGCGATTGGCGAGCGTGCGCTGCGATGCGGACAGTTGCAGCTCGGGCGGCAGGCTGCCGGTGTCCGCGAGACTGGTCATGCCGTTGGCGCGCAGCCAGCGGGTGTCGTGCGATTTAAGCGTCTCGCCGACCGCGAAGCGCACGAGGCCCGCGCAATCGCGTTGCGTCCAGCGCGGCGTAGGACCGCGACGCATTTGCTGATCGACGATCCGCACGAACCATGCGCGGAAGGCGGCGGATTGTTGCGGCGAAAGCGCGTCGGGATCGGGCGAGGCGGTCGTGCTGCTGAGCGCGCGTGCATAGGGCGCAAGGCCGCTCAGCACGAGTGCCGAGGCCGTGCGCGCGAGCCACGCGCGACGCGACGCGCTGGGGACGCGAAGTGAGCGCACTTAATCGCCCTCGGTGCCGGGCTGATCCGCCGGCGCATCCGTTGCGCTCGTGTCCGCCGCTGCGCCGCCCTTCGCACGATCGAACCACCATTCGACCGGCACCCAGCCCGTCGAACCCGGCAGATTCTGCGGCAAGCTCAACGAAACCGGCGGGTAATGCGCGAGTGCATGCAGCTTCGGCACGAGATGCGTGCGCGACGCATTGCGGAACACCGCTTCCTGATCGGCCGGCAACGCGGCGCCGGCTTCGCGCTCGATCAACGCGGCGGCGGACGAAGGCGTCAGCGTCAGAATCGTGCGCGGCAGACGCTGCGGTGCGAGCGTGTCGGCCAGCGCCGGGTAGCGCTTGTCGAGCACCGCGAGCGTGTCGTCGACGAGACGGCCGTCGGGCGAGAAGATCAGATAGCCGTGCGCCAGCGCGAGCGTCACCGGGAAATAGCGTTCCGCCGACAACTGCGACGCGAACGACGCCTTGCTCGTCAACGCCGTCCCCGCATTCGCGCTCACCGGGCGTTGCCACACAGTGACGTCGGCGCCCTGATCGTGCGTGGTGACCGGCAGGCGCTGATAGCCCGAATCGCTGCCGTCCGCTTTGGCCGCCTTCGCTTCATACGCACCGATCACGTTGCCGAAGGTCTTGCCGAGCGCGGTCTTCAGGGCGGCGATGCTGGCCGCGTCCTGCGTCTTCACCCGCGCGACGAACACCGGCGCGACCAGCGTGGACTTCGCGTACCAGCACACCGCCGCCGGACCAGCAAGCTGGTCGCCGATCGCGGCCGCGTTGTCCTCGCCGCCGTCGGCGACCTTGCCCAACAGACCCGACGCTTCCTTCCAGTCCACCGGCAAACTCGTACACGCCGCGGCATTGGCCGGCAGCGCGCGCCACAAGTCGGTGCTGTTCCACTGTTGCGGCAACTTGCCCGGCTCGATCAGCGCCGAGGTTTGCCAGCTCGCGGCCGCATTGCCGTTCGACGAGAAATCGAACCGCAGCGCGTCGATGCCCGAGAAAAACGCCTGATAACCGAACGACAGATAATTCGCCGACACTACCAGCCGGTGGCCCTTCGGCGCGTCGCCCGGTGCGTCGAGGCGGTAGGCGCTCGACGCGTCGTCGCGGCCCGACGACAGCATCTCCGACACCGCGTCGCCGCGCTCGCCGAGCACGCCGCCCTTCTGATCGAGCAGCACGCCAGGCGCGGACATCACCACGAGGCGATCGTCTTTGGTCGCGAACAGCAGCGTGCGGCCCACCGCCAGTTTCAACGCGTAGACCGGTACGTCGCCGGAGAGCTTGGCGACCTGGCTCAGTTGCGCGTCGCTCGCGGCGACGTTCGCGTAGCCTTGCAGCAGCTTGGCGAGCCCGTTGCGATGCATGGACATCACCCAGTAGCCGAGGCGACCGTCGGGCGAGCGCCACAGCAGCACATGCGCGGGCTCGTCGAACACGCGGCGGATCAGTTCGTCGCGCCAATCCAGTTGATGCTCGAACGCGAGACGCCGCAGCGCGCCCTCGGCGGACAGCCGCGTGTTGTTCGATTCGTAATAGTCGACGAAGTCTTGCGTCAGCACGTCATGCAATAGCGGCACGCGCAGGATGTCGCGCGGTAAGCGTGACAATGCTTCGCTGTCGATCACCGCATCGGGATGATGAATGTCGAGAACGACTTCGCTATTTTCGGCCCCGGTGGCTTTGCGATGCCCGAATGGACGCCACACCGCCTGAATGATCACGCCGGCCACGACCAGAAGACCGACTACCAGGATTGCAATCTTTTTGCGCGACATCTTCATCTGATTTCTTCTGGTTCGATGCGACGGTATTAACTTGGATGTCCGGCGAATTAAGCCAACCGGATCAATCGCCGAAGGCAGCGATCATAACCGATATTTTTTACAGAAAACCAGTGGTGCTTTGTATCTTTCTATTTAACAGTCTGCCATGAGTCCGCCATGTTTCAGGAGTTTGACGGAAAGGCGCGCGCAATTCATTAAGATATTCTAAGACGCATACATGCGCGGCGGGAAATCGGTTTCCATGCTAAATCGCGGAGATTTAGGTCCCACATAAAAAAACCCGGCTTTGCATACGCTGCTCGCCGGGTTATTTCAAGTATTGACCTTACTGCTTTTCTGTGAATACCGCGTTGGTCGCCGTCAAACGCGATCGAGCGCCTGCTTCATTCTCTGCACGCCGGTTTCGATATCGGCGACGCCCGGCGCGGCGAATGACAGGCGCAGCGCGGCCTGATCGATATTGTCCTTATAAAACGCGACGCCCGGCACGAACATCACGTTCCGTTCGATACAGGCATGCAGATAATCCGTCGCATTCTGGTCGCCCTTTAATCGCGCCCACACGAACATGCCGCCGGCGGGACGATGCAAGGCGATGTGCTCCGCCAGATGCGTTTCCAACGCGTCGCACAACGTGCGGCATTTCACGGCATAAGCCTCGACGATTCGCGGCAAGTGGCGTTCCAACGCACCCTGCGCGAGATACTCCGCGGCGATGGCCTGGGTCCATGGCGAGCTGCATAGATCGACGGTCTGTTTGGCGACCACGCAGCGTCGCAAGATCTCCGCGTGCGCGATCATCCAGCCCACGCGCAAACCCGGCGCGACGATTTTCGACAGGCTGGAAAAATGGACCACCCAGTCGCGCGAACCCGGCACCTGAGCGCTCAAGGCGAGCAGCGATGGCAATGCGGCGCCGCTGAAACGCAGGTCGCCATAGGGGTCGTCTTCGACGATCAGGAAACGGTAGCGCGCCGCCAGTTTCAACAATGCCGTGCGGCGCTCGAGCGATAAGGTCGCGCCGGTCGGATTCGCGAAGGTCGGCACCGTATACAGCAGCTTCGGCGCGCGACGCAGCGTGCCGGCTTCGAGCAGCGTGGCGAGCGCGGCGACGTCGAGGCCGTCGTGATCGACGGGCACCGTCACCACGTCGGCCTCTTGCAGTTTCAGCGCCTGCAAGGTCGCCGGGTAAGCGGGTTGTTCGACCAGCACCACGTCGCCGGGCGCGACCATCACGCGCAGCAACAGATCGAAGCCTTGCTGCGAACCGGTCGTCACGAGCAGGTCCTGCGGCGCGCACGGCGTGCCGCGACGCGTCATCAGGCTGGCGAGTTGTTCCTTGAGGACCGGCAGACCGTCGGTCGGGCCGTATTGCAGACACAGCGTGGTCTGTTGCGACGCACGCGCCGCCGCGGCGTCGAGCCCTTCACGATCGAACAGATCGCCGGCCGGATAGCCGCCGGCAAACGAAATCATGCCGGGCTGCGCCAGATACTTGAATAGTTCGCGGATCGGCGAACCGGTGGGCGCTTCGAAGGCGGGAGTGAATGCGAACATGGTGACGGGCCGTGGGTTTTGGTGGCTGGTTTTCTGGCTGGTTTTTCGGCTCGTTTGCCGACTCGTTTGCCGAGGAAAGAACCGCGTCGATTGTGGCCGTCGTCCGAATGCGCGGCAAACGAGTTCTACGCACCATGTATTGCGCTTTCTGCATCAACTCGTCGCCGCATTACCTGCGGTGCGTCATCCATGCGTGGCGTTACACCACGTTCTTTTCCACAATCGGCCGGTTTTCCAGCACCCGCGTGAAACTCAGCGAACCCAGATCCAGCGACGTATAACGGCCATGCAAAATCAGTTCGCTAATGCCGCGCCCGGTTGCCGGACCTTGTTGCAAGCCGTGACCGCTAAAGCCATTAGCGAAAATACAGTTATCGACGTCGGGGTGATAGCCAATAATCGCGTTCTGATCGAGCACGTTGTATTCGTAGTAACCGGACCAGCAATTCTGCACACGCAGCGCTTCGAATTGCGGCACGCGGTGCGCGAGCGTCGGCCAGATTACGTCGTCGAATAGCGCGTGATCGACTTCGTCGAGTGGCAGATCGTCCGGATCGTTTTCCGGCGAAGGCGAGGTGCCGCAGATAAACGATTTGCCTTCGGGGCGAAAATACACGCCACTCGGATCGATCAGCAACGGACACCGTTCCAGTTGCCCCGGCGACGTGACGTTGAAAATGCTGCGTCGGCGCGCATACACCGGAATGTCGATGCCAACCATTTCCGCCACGCGCCGCGACCATGCGCCTGCGGCGTTCACGACCACGTCGCACGGATAGGTTTCGCCGTTCGCGGTTTGCACTTGCGTGACGCGTTTGCCGTCGCGATGAATCGCGGTGACGTCTGCCGCCACATAGCGCGCGCCGAGCGATTGGGCTTTTTTACGCAGTGCCTGCACGAGACCGTAGCCGTCGAACCAGCCCTCGCCGCTTTCGCCATAGGCGCCGGCCACGAGGTCTTCTGTATTGAGCCACGGAAAGCGCGCTTGTAACGCGATCCGGTCGAGCAGACTGATATCGGCGCCGAGACTTTTTTGCAGCGCGTGGTTTTCACGCAGCGTCGTATCACCAGCCGGTGTCGCGAGAAACAGATAGCCGCCTTCGTGCAGATCGATAGACGGTTTCGCGCCGTCGATCTCGAGCCGCTCGCCAATAGAGCGCAGAAACTCGATGCCGAACAGCGACATCTGAATAGATAGCGGTGTGGAGAATTGCTGACGGATCGACGCCGCGGATAACGCCGACGAAGAGCGCGCGTAAGTCGGATCGCGTTCGATCACCGTCACGCTGACTGTCGGATCGGACAGCCGCAAGAAATACGCAATCGAGCTGCCGATTACCCCACCGCCGACGATAACGACTTTGGAACTCACGTCTTACTCCACGAGTAACGTGGCCGCTCTGCAACGCCGGGCGGCGCAAACGGATTGCTGAATGAGGTCGTACAAAGATAAAGCGGCAGCGGCGCGCGAATGCGCCGCTGCTTTCACTGATTGCGCTCAGTATTGCCGAATCAGTCGATATTGAAATCGATGCCCTGCGCGAGCGGCAATGCCGACGAGTAGTTCACGGTGTTGGTCGCGCGGCGCATGTAGGCCTTCCACGAGTCCGAACCCGATTCTCGGCCGCCGCCGGTTTCCTTTTCGCCGCCGAATGCGCCGCCGATTTCCGCGCCGCTCGGTCCGATATTGACGTTGGCGATACCGCAGTCGCTGCCCGCGTCCGACAGGAAACGTTCCGCTTCGCGCAGATCGGTCGTGAACACGCACGACGACAAACCATGCACGGCCGCGTTATTCGCTTCGACCGCCTCCGCGAAATCCGAGTAGCGCAGCACGTACAGAATCGGCGCGAAGGTTTCCTTCAGCACCACCGACGTTTGCGACGGCATCTCGACAATTGCCGGACGCACGTAGTAGCCGCCTTCGTAACCCTTCACTTCGACGCGCTCGCCGCCGAACACCTTGCCGCCTTCTGCCGTGGCCTGCTGCAACGCTTCCTGCATGCGTGCGTACGACTGCTTGTCGATCAGCGGCCCCATCAGCGTGCCCTTTTCGAGCGGATTGCCGAGCGGCACCTTGCTGTACAACTGCTGCAGACGTTCGATGGTTTTGTCATACACGCTTTCGTGCACGAACAGACGGCGCAGCGACGTGCAACGCTGCCCCGCCGTGCCCACCGCCGAGAACAGAATGCCGCGCATGGCGAGTTCGTGATCCGCCGTTTGCGTGACGATGCCCGCATTGTTGCCGCCGAGTTCGAGCAGCGAGCGGCCGAAGCGCTTGGCCACTTCCACGCCGACCGTGCGGCCCATTTCCGTGCTGCCCGTCGCGCTGACGATCGACGCGCGCGGGTCCGCCACCAGCTTCGCGCCGACGTCGCGGCCGCCGTTGATCAAGGCGGTCAGGCCGGCCGGCGCGTCGCCGAATTCCTGCAGTGCTTCGATCAGAATCTGATTGACGGCGAGCGCGGTGAGCGGCGTCTTTTCCGACGGCTTCCAGATCACCGCGTTGCCGCAGACCAGCGCGAGCGCCGCATTCCACGACCACACGGCGGCCGGGAAATTGAATGCCGAGATCACCACGCAGGTGCCCATGGGATGCCACGTTTCCGCCATGCGATGGCCCGGACGCTCCGACGCAATCGTCAGGCCGTACAACTGGCGCGACAGACCGACCGCGAAATCGCAGATGTCGATCATTTCCTGCACTTCGCCCATGCCTTCCTGGAGGATCTTGCCGGTTTCGAGCGTGATGATGCTGCCGAGCGCGTGCTTCTTTTCGCGCAGACGGTTGCCGAGCAGACGCACCAGTTCGCCGCGACGCGGCGCCGGCACGTTGCGCCAGGCGGTGTACGCGGTTTGCGCCTGGGCGAGGGCCGTGTCGACTTCCGCCACCGTGTTGCTGGCCACGCGGCCAATGAGCTCGCCGGTAATCGGCGAATGAACCGCGATGTCGCCGGCTTGCGCCGCTTGGGCAATGCCGAGGTCGGCGAGGATGGTGGAAGCGTCCATGAGAATCCCTTTAATTTCCGATGCGAAACAAGAGTAAGTTCGGAAACTATACACGCGGGATTTTATGGCGGCAAGCGTATTTGCCCGGGGCGGATCGTGGAAAAACCCGCTCAGGCTTGCCAGGCATGAATGGCGTGCATAATTCGCGCACCGCTTGCTGGGCGTGCGGTGAGCGCGCGGGCTCGGCCGCCCGCGCACCTGAAAAGCCCCTGCGCCGTCACATTCGTTTCTTATTGGAAATATGCTCGGGTTTCAGGCGAGCGCGGCCATCGCGCGCATGATCAGATAGCCTTCGTGGTCTTTGGCCCACAGCTCGATCGTCTTGCCGTCGGCGGCGAGCTTGCCGCATACCGTCAAGGGCTGGCCGGCGAAAGCCGGGCGCAGCGCCTTGAAGGCAAAGCTTTGCAACGCCGTATCCGCGTCCGGCACTTCGCGGCGCACCAGATCCACCAGCAGCGTCGCGATCAACGGGCCATGCACGATCAGGCCGGGATAGCCTTCCACCTCCGTCACGTACGGATAGTCGTAGTGAATGCGATGGCCGTTGAAGGTCAGCGCCGAGTAGCGGAACAGCAGGACCGCGTCGGTGTCGATCGTGCGGCGCCACGTTTCGCCCTCCGGTGCGAGCGCCGCTTTGGGCGAATGCCCGCCCGCCTCGGGTGCGTCGCGATAGACGATGTCGTGCTCCTCCTCCAGCTTCAGTTCGCCACCGGCTTCGATCGTGTGCTGCACCGTGACGAACACGAGCCGGCCGGAGCGGCCCGTCTTGTCTTCGATATTGGCAATGGTCGATGTGCGCGTGGCACGCTCCCCCACTTTGAGCGGCGCATGAAACGTCAGACGCCCGCCGGCCCACATGCGACGCTGCAACGGCACCGGCGGCAGAAAACCGCCGCGCTCGGGATGACCGTCCGGCCCGACCCTGGAAAGCGGCGCGGCGTCCAGAAAGTACAGCCAATGCCACAGCGGCGGCACGGTGATGCCACGCTCCTCGCAGTCGAGCGTGGCGGCCATCGCCGTGAGCGGAAAGGCGGTGATGTCGTCTTTGACGACGACTTCCTTGAACAGCCAGTCGTCGAGTTTCTGTGGGGAGTCGGACATGCGATGAATCTCCGGGTACACCGTATTGGTGCTGAACGAAGACCCTACTATGAACGATGCGGCAAGCTGGGCAAAGCCGGCATTGGAACGAAAGAGCAGGGCCGGCGTGCGCCGCGACAGACAAGGCTCGCAAAGAGCCTCGTTTCACCTCGGCAATTGTCGCCGCATTTCCGTCAACCTGACTGCGACGTGACAATACCTACTGCGCTGCGATGACCGATTTCAACGTCGCGTAACGCGGCTTCTGCACTTGACTCCCAGTCAACAGTCCAAACGTTCCACTCTGGTCATCGTAGAGTTCGTACCAGTTAAAGCCAATGACGTTGTAAGTGGATTTAGCCGCGACAAGTTCAGGGATCGTTTTCGCGATATACGCCTGTGCCTGTGCCTCGGTGTTGTTTTGGCCAACACCGATTTCCGTGAAAACGATCGGCAGGTTGTAGCTCGATTTCAGCCGCGCGGGCACGTTGTAGGTTCCCGTAGTGCCGGTCACATTCTCGAAGTCCCCGCCGTTCGAGTACCAGTGCCATTGAAGAACGTCGGGCGTGATTCGGGGATGGCCGGTCGATCCATCCGGTTGGGTCCCCGTCATCAGGCCATCGAGAAAACCGAAATGCAACCCGCCCGATGTCGCGTTCGCGATGAGCTTCGTGACGTGCCCGGTATCGACTGAACGCCAGCCGTCCAGGGAGCCTCGTAGCGAGCCGCGCCAGATTGGAAACGTGGCGTTGTCGAAATTGGAAATGCTTACGCCGTCGCCCACGACCGGTGCGTTGTGGGTATCGATATCCTCCTCATTGCCGAACTCGGCCATGGGAATACCTGCGAGTTTGGTCGCGGCATAGGCCGCGAGGCTGTATGCGTATGCATAAGCACTTGCCTCGGTCGGGGGTTGTCCGTTTAGCGAAGGATCATTCCAGGGGTAGGCCTCAATCATCGGCAGGACCGTCACGTTTGGGCCGAGCGCCGGAATCACTGTAGACACGAGGAGATCCACCTGCGAAGGTATCCAGACGTCCTGCCGATAGGTTCGAACACCCAGATCCGCAAGGGCTGCCGCCTGGGTGGCAAGTGCGACGGACTCGTATATGCCGCCCTGCATGTAATGCCCGTTCATCCCAAAGAAAGGTTGCGCCAATGGAGTCGCCGACGCGGTGGCTGTCGACGGCTGCGTCGTTTGAGTCGTTGACGTGCTCGTGGTGGACACCGTTGGCGTTGTCGTCAGCGGGAAGGTGGCCGGTGTCTGTGCGGGCCCCGGGACCGACCCGGCCACGCCATTGGTAGCGCTACTGGTAGTGCCGCTGGTAGTGCCACCACCTCCTCCTCCACCACACCCGGCCAGAGAGAGGCCAAGCAGAATCGGGACAATAGAGATACTCGGGCGAGCGGTGAGCGTGGACGTGCCTAAACACGCCGACGCTCCTGCGAAAACATTCATGGGTTGAGTTCCAGTGGAAGAACAGTGCGGTTCAGAAGGAACCGCAGTGAATAGTGCGAAGGAATTTCTTCCAACGACATGAGACCAGCGGAGTCGATGCGGCTCCAGTCAGAATGACATCCTTGCGTGGGAACTCCCGGACCTGCAACAGCGAATATTGACCAAGTCCATACAACTAAATGACGATTTCTCGAGCATAAATATTTCTTACACGTAAGGCACGGAATTGTTAATTGTTAATTGTTAATTGCACGGTGATATGTAATTAATAATACACTCCTGAATAAATAGAGATTGTTTCGATGTGTAACGAAACAGGTATTTCTTGAACTCAAATTGTTAAATCGCCGAGCGGGGGACGGAGGGGCAACAGCATGTCCAGTTGAGCATCTAGCATTGTCTCGTCTGTCACGATCATGCCGCATTCGAAGAGCACTTCTTCGATGTCGCGCAAGCTCAACTAAAAGCGAAAGTACTAACGCATAAGGTCAAGCGCTTTGTTCCATTGCTACAAGTGAAAGCTAAAGAAATGGCCGACGAAATTCATTGCTGCACACACAACGAACGTCGGGATAAACAATGAGAACCCGTCGTCGATCCGTGCCCTCGTTCTCATTGCGCTCAATGTGAGCGGCGCGCTCGAGGCAATCTGCTCGCCCGAAATCGAGAGCCTGCGTGTGCAACTGAAGGAAGCGGAAAAGATCGGTGATTTTCCACGATGTCACCTGACGCGACGCGGTGCTGCGCTGCCGCAAAAATTCGACAAGCGTCATTTTGTCAAAGTATCATCCGGGAAAACCCGAACCCACTGGATGCGCTGCGCCACCGTTTGCAGCGTCTTCCGGCGTGTCTGTTCGGGTGTTATCGCCCGTCGTCGGACGGGGCTATTGGCCGGTGATCCCGGCATGACAGCCCAGTTCGGCGATACGTAGGTGGCGGGCCGCGTGCCCGCCCTGTCGCAATCGGCCAAAAGCCGGAGGCGGCCATTTAGCCTGGATATCATCGATCATGATTGCTGCCGCGTTTTCGCGCGTCGCCGACCGTCTGCTAGCCGCGGACCCGGGACTCGTCCGCCTCCATAACGCGTTGCGCGTTGCGCTTGCCTGCCTGCTGACCGGCGTGGCCGGCATCGCGTGGACCGTGTCTCACCATCAGCCCATCACCCTCGCCGCGCCCGGCGTCCTCTTCGCGATGGTCGCACCGCTGTTCGTGCGCGACGCGCGACGGTCCGCGTGGTTCGGCACCCTTTTCTGGCTTTATCTGGGCTCATGCGCGTGTTTTGCTGCGGCGAGCGTGCTGAGCCGCTATCCGCTCGCCGGCGATGCGGGTTTTCTCGTCGTGATGTTCGTCGGCATGCTTTGCCAGGCGTGCGGTCCGCGCGCGTTGGGTTGCGCGATGCTCGGTGTGGTGTGCTTCTACCTGGGCTTGTATCTGCATCCTTCGATGCAGCACCTCGTGCAGTCGCTGTTGTTGTCTGTGTTGGGTCCGGTGATGGTGACGCTGGTCGGCCGTGTACTGGTGCCGACGCGGGTCTCGGCGAGTTTCCGGCTGGCTGTGCATACGGTTACGTTGCGTGCGGCGCGTCTGCTGCATGCGCCGGGAGCGGCGAATCTTTCGTCGTTGAATGAAGCGGCGCTGTCGCTCGAAGAGCAACTGGCACTGCTGAATCCGCCGGATGCCGAGACGGTTCGCGAGCGGATCGTGGAAGTGGAAGTGGCGGCTGGGCAGCATGCGTTTGTTGCGGGGCCGGCTTCGGGTGGCATGCAGGCGAGCGCGGAGGTGTTGCGGCACGCGATTGGGCGGCTTAGGGAGATGGCGCAGCGAGGACGTGCGGGAAGTGAGGCGGGGTTGCCTTCAGGCGTTGATGTTGATGCTGATGCCGATGTTCGCGTTGCTGCGTCCACGGCGCAGCGTTTCGCCGATTTGCGCGCCAAGCTCTGCTGGCTACCCGCCACGCGCGCCACGACCGCCGCGTTTCTCGCGATGCTGATCGGTCACTCGCTGTCTCCCGAGCGCTGGTTCTGGGCAGTGATCACGACGTTCGTCGTGTTCCTCGGCACACGGTCGCGCGCCGATACCGTGTATCGCGGCGCACAGCGGCTCGTGGGAACGCTGGCCGGTGCGTTGGTCAGCGTGCTGCTGGTTGCGCCGTTGCATGGGTCGCCCGGGTTGCTGGTGGCGGCGATGGTGTTGTGCGTTTTCGGCTGGGCTTACTTCATTCTGAATGCGTACGCGCCGGGCGTGTTTTTTATCACCGTGCTCGTTGGGCTGGTTTATGGCGAGCTGGGCTTCGCGATGGGACCGTTGGCCGAGCTGCGGATCGAAGAGGTGCTGGTGGGGTGTCTCGTCTCGTTCGCGGTCGCGATGTTGATGATGCCGCTTGCGGCGACGCGGCATGTGGAGACGAGACTTGGGACGGTGCTTGCGGCTTTGCGGGAGGTGGTGCGGGTGGCGGGTTATTCGCGGGCTCATGGTCACGGTACTGCGGATGGGGCTGCGAATGCGACTTTGGATGCGACTTCGGCGATGCGGAAGCTCGATCGTAGTTGGCATGATCTGCGGGTTGCGTTGAAGCCGTTGCAAACGCAACGCGTTGTGGTGTGGAATCCCGATGTTGAGTTGGCTACCGGTTCGCTGCTGTGCTGTCTGCATTGGGCGCGGGTGTTGAGTGATTCGACGCGGCGCGGTGATGCGGTGTCAGAAGGTGTTGCGCTTAACGCGGCGGAAGTTGGAGCGGCGCACGTGGAATCGATCGTGGCGCGGCTCGATTCGTTGATTGCGCGGTATAGCGGCGAGGGTTCTGCGCTGGGTGGGTTGGAAAAACGCGAGGCGTCGGTTGCAGCTGTCGATGTCGATCCGGATGCGGCGCCGGCGCTCGCTCAACTCGACGGCGCGGTCGCGCAGTTGTTCGATCGGTTGACCCAGCCAGCCTCGCAAACTCGGCGGATGTTCAATTGGACGTTTAGAAGTCGGAGCGTTTAACGGCGACTGGCTGGCGTTGTCGTCCTGCAAGAAAGTTGTCCACAGAAAATGTTTGCAAGGCTGTGGATAACGTTCCGGCAACAGGGGCAAGTCGTTGATGGGGTTGGGTTTTGTGGCGGAGGTGCGGTGGTGGGCCTGGGGGGTTGCGGGTTCAGTGCTTCGCTCGCACTGCCCGCTCCTGCTCAACCCCACGCCTCGCTCCTGGCAGTGGCTAACACGACGAAGTAAGTCTGTCCGATAAGCGGGCAATCTCCTGTGCGATTTCCGGGCATCCATTGCCCGAGGGCCGGTAAAGACAGGCCCTCGGGCGAGGAGCGGTCACCGTCCCGAGTGACGGCGACACGAATTGCGACGCTACGGTCAATCGATCGGATGCTGCGTGGCCGTCATGTACGACTTGATGGCCGGCTGACCCAGCGATATTAGATTCAGCATCGCGACTCCGAGTCGACGCGCGAACTCGTCGTCAAGCCTGAAATCGAAGTCGTCCAACGGGATCGGCGCCTTGAACGCTCCCACCAAGAGCGGAGCCAATTTGGCCGGATCAACTAACTGCACATTGAGCCGTTGAGTGTCCTCGTCGTAGTTGAGAACTATCGAACGCAGTCGATCAATCACCATCTTTCCCGTCCTCAGTGTGCGATCTATCGACCGGGTACTGCGAAACGCTTAGGTACGGTTTGATCGAAGGCTGACCCAACGCGATGGTATTTAGCATTCCAATTCCAAGCTGTCGGGCAAATTCGTCGTCAAGTTTGAAATCGTCCTCATCAGCCATAACCACGCCCATCCTCCCCGCGACAAGCGGGGCGAGTTTTCTCGGATCGACGGTATGCACGATTAACTGTTGCAGATCCTCGTTATAAGTCAGCACGACTGCATAGGGCGGATGTTGTTTGGCCATCAATAACCTCTGCAGGCTTGGTATCTAGCGAATGCGTCAGCTCTACACTTCGCGAGAAAGCGAACTCCTCGCGGGCCAGCAAGCGTAGTGCACATATCCTGATCGTACTCAAATTCATCGTGGCACAATTGCTCCCGGCCTTCCCGTCCGCTACATTTAACCATTCCTCCACCACTTCCAGCCCCAAAGATGGCGCCGTAGAGTGTCGACCTCTTCGCGGAACTGGTCAGGTCGGGCACGAGGGCAAGGTACGGAACCTGCGACTGATCACTCGACATCAGTTCACTTGTCTCGCCCCACTTCAAGAGTCTATCGCTTATTGCATCGCTAAAGAGCTTCTCCGTCAGCGTGGCCTTCCAAGTCATATAGCACTCGACACAGGGCTTCGGAGCGAAGGCGTCGGCTTCGGACTTGATCCCTGTGAGACTGGCGGCCGGTGAAACAGGCTCATTGCCCAGCTCCCAGTTGCTGAGCCAAATATCGAGCTCTGCATCACTGATGAACTGCGGAGCACCGCCATTCGTGGCGACCATCGCTTTACGCGTCGATACGGTGCCATCCGCTGCGTAGCCGTAATCAACGGCGAGATACCGCGCCAACCCACCGTTGGCGACGCTAGCCTTCTCGTTGTACTGAAATGACGATACCCGCCCACGCACGTCATAAGCGATGCTTGCCTGACCGCCAATACCTGCTATCTGCGTCGCGCGATTCGCGGCGTCGCGGCCGAGCGTTCGCATCTCCCAACCTGAGACGGCATCCCGCGTCAATGCGATATTGCCTCTCACGTCATAGGCGTAAGTCCAGTCTTCAGTCTTTTTACCGTCGCGAACAACCGCAGCCGACAGAAGGCGTCCTGCCTGGTCGTAACGCGCACCAACCGTCAACTGGCTGCCCGTGCCTACCGCCTGCATCCCGAGTTCGCCGGTCAGGTCCGTCGTCTCACGCTCCGCGTAGCCTGTAACGTTCCCGCCCGAGTCATAAACAAACGCACGGATCTTGTTAGGTGTCGCGACCAGATGCGGATGCAACGAGTCGTCGTCGTTGTACTCGACCGTCGTTACCGTTTTCTTCCCTGAAACCGTCGCAATGGCTTTTGTCGGTCGATTGGCGCTATCCCATGTGTACTGGGTGGATCCATCGGGAGTCTGTCTCTGCTTCAGGTTTCCTGCCGCATCCCACGTGCGCGAGACAGTGCCTTCTGGCGTATCAATCGAACGGGGACGCAACGTGGCCAGATCATCAAACGCGTAAGTACTTGTGCCCGACACATCGCTGACCATTGTCCTGGCGCGACCGTAACTCAACGACGTATTTCGCCGGGTGTCGGGGTGTGTGACCGACACAGCGCGTCCGCTGGCATCGTAAGTCCACGTCACTATCCGCGAACCGGACTCGTCCTTTACTCCCGTCAACGCATTGGCGAAACGAGCATCCTCGTACAGGTACTGCCGAACATAGCCGTCTGGTCCGGTCACCGAAACAAGATTGCCATTCACGTCGTACGCGTATCGCGTGGTATTGCCCAACGGATTAATCAGGCTCGATACCCGATCGTTATTGTCGTATGTCAAACTGATCGACAATCCCCGCTGTGACGTACGATCGATCGGACTCTCGCCGATCATCGCCACCCGCTGCTTATCGTCATACACGACCTCGCGACGCATTCCCGTACGAGTCGTTTCGAATTGGAACTGACCCGTGGTGCCCGAGTACATCTCCGTCGTACCGAGCAACTGGTTCTTCAAATAGTAATTTCCGTCGGCGGCTTGGGTCAGCGAGATCCCGCTATTTCCCGCAACGATCCACGCGTCGCCGCTCCAATTGAACGTCAGCGGTTGCTGGTTTCCTCGATAGACGACAATGTGAGGTACGCTCGCTTTCGCCCCGATCAGGTCGATCCTTCGTTGCCAATTGTTGACCCAGTTACGCCCCATCAGCATCTGCGTAGTGTCATAAGGCTTCGAAAGATACGTGCGCCTGAAAACAAGTGGCGATGCATCACCGCTCGCAAAATCAGCTTCGGACAGCATGACAATGCCTTTTGCCGGCAGCACCGGATCCGCCACCGGACATGACTCGTCGGACTGCGGTGGTACCGGCACGCCACCGCAATAGTCATTTATCCAACCTGATGCATTCGGACAGTTGTAGTAATTTATCGAGTTATACGGATCGTCATCGCCTCTCGACATAGGCGATGTTCCCGCGACCTGGATCGCACAAATCGGACTTCCGGGAATCCCGAGAGACTTCTGATAGATCTGCATGCACTGCTCGTAAGTCGCCGCATTGGCGGAAGCGCCAAACATCAGCAAGCAGGATGCGGTGGATAGACGGACAAGTCCGCTTTTCAAGCTCCTATTGAATTTCCACGCTTTCATGTTTCTCCTTTAGTTTTTTTCGGTCGATGACGGCCGTCACAACTTTTAAGGAGATTGGAATAAACGCCTATCCGACAATTCCTAAATACAAAGCATGGTTGCAATTGAGCGTGTTTTCCTGCCGGACGCCTACGTGATATGTAGGAATGTGAGAACCAAACCGTCAGCAAATTCCACGATCAAAATGGTGTCGCGCAAAGGCACGACGCCACCTCGATCAAATCACGGGCAACTTGCAGAGAATATGATTGAAGGTCGAATCCAGGCTCGAGCCTGGTCGGTGCGCCATCCAGCGATGGCGCGTCGGATTCGCGTCACCGCGTCCTGACGAATGGATTCACAGAACGACGCCCGGATTGGCGAAGACGTCTAGGGGAGCTTACGGTGAGGAGGAAGATCAGATTCCTTGAAGACGTGTCGTAAGTCTGCTCCTCCGATGCGTTTTCCCGCTTCCATGATCATGAGACCGTCACCCGGTTCCGGGTACTTAACAAGCGCCTCTCCATCAAGACGATCGATGTCGAGGGAGTGCAAGACATAACCAGAGCGCGTTTCGATGACGTACGCATAGATGAGCACGGACACTCCCTCATCGATTGCGATCAGATCACGAGCCAATGTTGTGTAACCGCCACCAGGCAAACGATCCTCGTGACTGATCGCCAGGCAGTAGGGCACATTGACCTCACGAACCGTACACGTTTCTATTTGAGCTCTCCAACGGGGTAAATATTTTTCATAGAGCGATTCGTTCACAGTGAGAAGAAATTCAAGTAATTTCAGTTCGTGATTCGCGAAAGGTCGTTGCATAGTTCACCTACTCCAGAATGCGATATGGATGGCGCAAGTCCACGCCACTGCCTCCCTTACATTGCTCGACAATCATCAATCTAGCGCCGGGCTCGGGATAGTCGACAAGCGGTTCACCATCCAATCTATCTACATTGAACACATCGATGACGAGATCCGTTCGTGTCTTTCATCGTCATCCTTATTGGTTGTACTTGTATGCAGCACAAGCACGCTATAAGGAACTCAGCGACGAGAGGATCTGAAAATTCTCAACCTTGTATTTCTATTTTCACCAACTACAGCGCGCTTCTATCAGCGCCTACACGAAGCGTAGGAAATCAAGAAAGGACAAGTCATCCGAAAACCCCAAACGCAAAAAAGCGAGGCCGCCGCACACCGTCATTCGACCGTGCCCAGCGCCTCGCCTTTAAAACTTATCCCCAGATTTTGTTTGCAAGCCTGTGGATAACCTTCCTACAACCGCAGCAACTCCTTGATCGGACTACCTTCTCAAGCGCTGCGCACGGCACACCAGCATCAGCAAAAACTAAACCGCCGCCCGCCCAATCGGGCGCACAAACGCGCTCCGCTCGACCAACGCGCCGAACAGCAGCCCAATGGTGGTCCACATAATGACCTGCATCCCGATCGCGGCAACGCGGAACTTCCACAACAGCACCGCCGGAAACGCCGCCGGCACTTCATTGATCACCGGCATGGAAAGCTGCACAGCGCCAATAATCACGACGAACACCACACCCGCCACAATCGAGCCATTCCACGTACCGAGTTGCACGGCCAACCGGCGCCGCACCTTCAACGAAAACACCATCGCCGCCAGCGAAATCGCGATCATCAAAAAGAACAACCCGGTACGCGCGCCGATCGTTTCAGGGTCGCCGACCGACGGCGGATTCGCTGGATACTTGATATTGGGCACGATCACAATCGTAATGAACGCGCCGAGCGCAAGCCATGCGGACAACGCCCGCGCACTCACCACGCCGACACGTCCATAGGCAAACGCGAACACTAGCGAAAACAACCCGCCAATCGCCGCGCCATACGTCACCACGCCGGTCAGCAAACCCAGGCCCGCCTGCGTCTCACGGCTGACGATTTCCGGCTCAGGGGCTTCGCCCTTCGCGGCATCGGCTTTTTCTTCGAAGGAAATCGCCTGATCGACCTGCGGCTCGCCCACCACTTTGGCGAAGCTGAACGTGAGTAACCCTGCGGCGATGCCTGCCAGCATCCCGCGCACCAACAATTTACCGACCATGTTCAATGCTCCGTTAGTGGCAAGGAAAGCCGAGCAGATGGCGGCCGTCGTGCACGAACTCATGCACGTACATGCCGGGCACCAGCGAGGTAGCACCCTCTTCCGCACCAACGAAGTAAATAGCGAGCAGCAACAGCAAGCCGCCGAATACGATCCACGGCAGCAACTCGCGCAATGGAATCGGCGTGGGCTGAGCAACAGCCGGATTGCCGGAATTGAGAACAGCTTCAGTCATGACGGACATCTCCTGGGGTAACGCGCCCCGATAGTCGATTACAGAGGAAGTGCGCAAAGCTCAGGTCTGGCTTTTGGCAGGAGATGCCAATTACAGTGGCGCGACCGCGCCGGGCTTTCACCGGCTTCTGAGCTTCGCAGTGCCGCTATTCTACGCGTTAAACTCCGGCCTTCGGCAATGCAAAACTAACGCGCGAGTGCATGGCGTCGGTGCCAGCGCCGGGTGCAGGGAAACGTAAGGAACCAACGGTATGGAAATTCGGCTATTACTGATTAGCCACGCCTCGACTGCCGCTATGCGTGCAGGCCGTTTTCCCGCCGCCGACCCACTTGCTCCACTCGACCCACGCGGTCTCGCCGAAATCCAGGCCGCGCGTTCGTCTCTGCCGATCCTCGACGATGCAACCGGCATCATCAGCCCTGCCGGCTGCGCGCGCGAAACAGCCTCGGCCTTGGGCCTGACGGCGACAGTCGACGCGCACTTGGCGGACCTGAACTATGGCAGTTGGCACGGCCGACGCCTCGCCGACCTCATGACCGAAGCGCCGCAAGAACTCGCCGCCTGGACCCGCGACCCGGACGCCGCGCCACACGGGGGCGAGTCGTTCAGCCAACTCGTAATGCGGACAGGGGAATGGCTGGAAACGCTAATCGAACGGACAAGCCACACATCCCAGGCCAACGAGATACACAACGTGGTCGCCGTCACGCACGCACCGGTGCTGCGGGCAGCGATCGTATCCGTGCTCGGCGCTTCGCCCGCGGTGTTTCCACGCATCGAGATCGCGCCGCTTTCGGTGATCGAATTGCGCTGCTCGCGACGTGGCTGGACCTGGTGGCCGGCGTCGCGCTAGCCACCGCGCTTCCGCTCAAAAGGAAACACGCCGTCTACCCAAGCCGATCATTTGCCCGACACAACCAGCCGCAACTTGTTCGAGCCCGTCGGCGCGAGCGTGATCTCGGTCCGTTTGCCCGGCGCACCGACATAAAAGTGCTGACGTGCAGGCGAATTCTGATTGTGCGTCGCCTCGGGCAAACAGGAAGCGACATCGGCCGCGACGGCTTGCAACGCATCCGCGTTCGAGCCCGCGTCGTGGTGCGGCGTCCACATACATTGGTAGCTGCCGTGACCGGCTGAACATTGGGCGTCGTCGCCGTAGGGTTGGGCAACGCCTTTGCCGTCGTCGGGTGTCAGCGAGGACAAGCCGCCCGGCGCGGCCGCCACGATGCGTTTGAGCGCCGCGCAGGGGCTGGGGGCATCGTCGGCATAGGCATTACTGCACGGCAAAACGACGCCCAGCCATGCAGATAACGATGCAGCGGCGAGCGCGGCGGGGAAATGTCGGGTTCTGTTCATGTCGCGTGGTCCTTCGAGAAGTGGGAGCACCAACGCGATCAGGAGTAGCACGGCGCATGCCTATCAAGGCTCGATCAAAATCCCATCGCCCCCATCACGCTGCATCACCGAACAACGCCGCGCGCCCTTGCGGCGACGCAAAAATCCCCTTGGCGTCATGCCCGACACCGTCGATCACCAACGTGCGATGCGCCGCCAGCCCTTGCGGATGCCGCAACGCCATATAGCGCGCGTAAGCGAGTCCGCGCCCCAACCGATGCTCTCCTTGCGTCAACGCCGCACAGGACCGGTCGAGTGCCGGATGCTGCGGATCGCAATCCGCGCCGCCCAGCAGCACCGTGACATCACGCTGCGCATAGCGCGCTTCGAGCAACGCCGCTGCGTCGCCTTCATCGCCCTCTCCATTTGCATACGCGGGCAAATCCTCAAGCCCATACTTCCAGCGATTAAACGACGGACACGCGGCCGCATCGAACATCGCGAATTCACCCGACGCCGCCGGCCGCATCGCATCGAAATACACATACGACGATGGATTCGCCACCACATAGCGCAGCGCAATACCACGCGCCGTGAGCGGCGCATCGCCACGCGCGACCACCGCGTAACGTTGCACCACCTGGCCACCGCCCGAATGCCCCGCGATCACCACCTCGGTCAACGACGCAAACTGCTCGCGCGCGGCGAGCGTGTGCAGAATGGCGTCGAGCACATCGAACGAACTGAGCGGCGCGGGCCCGACGGCGTTGTCGCCGCCCATCCAGCCGATCCAGTCCCAATGCAACGTGGAAGGCGGCACGGCGTGCGCCTCCACGTCGGCGCTGGCGAGAAACTGCGGCACGATCAGCAGCGTGTCGTCCGCGCTGCCGCCGGCCAGTTCGCAGGCGCGCTGCGCCAGATCGAAGTACGTATCGCCGTTGCGCAAACGTCCATGAATCAGAATCACCGCGCGCCGCACATCGCGCGTCGGCGCAAGCCAGTCGCCGTTCGTGAAGACCGGCACCGTGCCGCTGCCGGCCAGCGTCGTGACATTCAGATGGCGGCTCGCCACCACCGCGACCGGGCGTTCATTCGGCGCGCGTTCGTCGTCCGTGTTTAAAAACTGGGTCATGCAATAAGCTCGTGGTTAATCTAGTGAGTAGCGGCCCGCGCCGCCACGCCGCCGTGCGCTCGTCCGGCGCGCGTGAAATACACCATCGCCAGCGACACGAAACCGGCAAAAATCAGGTAGAACGCCGGCGTGAGACTGCTGCCCGTGACGCGCGTCAAACCGGTAATCGTGAGCGGCGCCATGCCGCCGAACAACGTCACCGCGATGTTGTACGAGAGCGCCACGCCCGCCGAACGGCTACGCACGGGGAAAAGCGTCGCGAGCATGCCCGGATGCGCACCGGACATCGCCGCGAGAAACACCGTGGCGACCATCTGCGCGATGAACAGATGCCCCGGCGTCGGGTTAGTCACGACGAAGTGATAGAGCGGATACACGCACACCATCCACGCAATTACGATCGGATAGAACAAGCGGTATGCGCCGTAACGATCGGCGAGCTTGCCCGACAGCGGAAACAGAAACAGATTCAACGCGCCCGACACGAACGCACCAAGCAACGCGGTGGACAGCGGCAAATGCAATTGCCGCTCGACATACACCGACAGATACGAGTGCCACACGTAATTCGTCGCCGCCCCGACGATGATCACGCCCATCGCGCAGATCGCCGCATCGCCGTTATCGCGGAAGAACTGCCGGACGGTCACGCGCGGCGGCTTCTCTCGATGCTGAAGCAAGCGCTCGAACTCGGGCGACTCGGCCACGCGATGCCGGATATAAAAGCCGAACGGACCGGCCAGCGCGCCGAACAGAAACGGCAGACGCCAGCCCCACGCCACCAGTTGTTCATGCGTCAATTGCGTGGTCAGCAGATAGCCGACGCCGGACGACAGCAGCAACGCAAACGCCTGCGCCGACATGTTGAAGCTGCCATAGAACATCTTCTTGTGCGGCGGCGCGTACTCCACCAGCATCGCGGATGCAGTCGCGAACTGCCCGCCCACCGAGAGCCCTTGCAGCAGACGCGCAAGCACCACCAGCAGCGGCGCGGCGATGCCGATCCGCGCGTAGCTCGGCGTGAGTCCCATCAGCAGCGTGCTGGCCGCCATCGAAATGATCAGCAGCGAGAGCGCCTTGCGACGCCCCGCCCGATCCGCGTAGATGCCGAGCAGAATGCCGCCGATCGGCCGCACGATAAAGCCGACGGCGAACGTGGCGAGCGTCAGCATGATCGACACGAAGCCGCTGCCGCCTGGAAAGAACACTTGCGCAATGATCTTCGCGAAGTAGCCGTAGATCAGAAAGTCGAACCATTCGAGGCCGTTGCCGAGCACGGACGCGAAGATCGCGCGCCGCACCATGGCGGGACTCAGCGCGCTCGAAGGGTCGGCGCCGGGCAGCGCGTCGTCACGCCGATTGAAGGCTGTCTCGCTCATGGCTCGCACCCCTGGGTACCGAACATGGCCGACAACGCGCACACCGACGTCAACATTCGCGCACCATCGTGACCGACGCCCGGCACGATATGAAAGCTTTGATTCAACCCCTGCGGATGACGCGACTGCATATACGCGTAATACGCCGTGGCGCGCGCCACACGCTGCGGGCCTTGCGCTTCCGCCGCGCAGGATTTGTCGAGCGCGCTTTGCTGGGGATCGTCGTCCGCACCGCCAACAAGATAGTCGATCCGGCGCGCCGCATAACCCGCTTCGAGTTGCGCCGGCGAACGGTCGTCGAGATACGGCGGCCGGTTGTCCATGCCGTACTTCCATTGATTGAAGTCGGGGCATTGCGCGGCATCGAACGGCGCGGCGACACCTTGGGCATTGGGCCTTGACGCGTCGAAGTAAGCATAGGTGGACGGACTTGCCACCACGTATCGCACGTCGATTCCCTCGCCGGTCAGCGTGGCAATGTTGCGTCCCGCGACCGCGTAGCGCTGCACCACCTGGCCGCCGCCCGAATGGCCGGCGAACACCACGTGCCGCAGATTCGGAAACAGCTTGCGATCGGCGAGACGCGCGACGATCGCGTCCAGCACTTCGTAAGAGCCGATCGGCAGCGGCGCGCGTGCCGCTTCCCCGCCCATCCACGCATCGCCGGTCCAGCGCAGCATGTCGGCGGGTTCGTCGTGCACGCGCAGGTCGAGGTTGGCGAGGAATTGCGGCGCAATCAGCAGCGTGGTGTCGGGATCGGCGTGCGCGGCGTCGCGGGCATTCTGCGCGGTGCGGTAGTACACGTCCGCGTTGCGCAGTTTGCCGTGTATCACGATCACCGCACGCGTCACCTGGGGCTGCGCGACATTCCAGTCCTTCGACAGATACAGCGGAAATTCGGCATGCCCTTGCGGCGTGTCGATCGTGAACCGCGTGTCGGAGATCACCGCGACCGGCCTCAGATGCGCCTTGTACGCGTGGGCCGCCAACGCCGGCTGCGCGAGCGCCGCCAAAACAGCCACGCTGGCTGCGGCGCATATCGTCGCGGTGCGTCGAGAGAGAGAAAAGGTCATGCCGCTAGCTCCTGATTACCGTGCGCTGTCTTGAGTCTTGAACGCGGCGCATCGTCGAATCCGTCGTTGAAAAGCTAAATGCTCAGAACCGGTGGCGAATACCGAGCGTCACGCCGGTCTGATTCGGACCGAATGCGGTGTCGCTCGTCAAACCGACCGGCGTGTACTTGTCGTTGGCGTAGCGCGTGGATGCGGCGTAGGCGACGGTTGCGTACACATCGGTTCGCTTCGACAGAATATAGTCCGCACCCAGCACGCTCATCAACGAGTTCGACACGTTGGCCGCCTTGTTGCTCTGGTAATACTCGGCGACCGTCACGCGGAACTGCGGCCCGATCAGATAGCGCACCCCGCCGAACCACAATGCCGACGACACCGTCGCGCCCTTGGTCGGGTTGTACAGGTAGTGCTCGTAGCCGCCCAACACGGTGAAATCGCCGACCTGCTCACGCGCCGACGCGCTCCAGTTGCGCGATTTGGTCCACATGCCGGTGGAATTGATCGCGCCGTTGCGGTAGTCGTAGGCGAGCGCCGCGGCGAAGCTGCCGCTATCGTAGTCGAGCGCGCCGCCGTAGGCCGCGCTGCTCTGAAACGAATCCGCCGTGCCGCCGAAGCTGTACACCCCCGTCGCCGTCAACCCGCCGAAGTGGCCCACATACTTGACCGAATTGTTCACGCGGGCCTTGAACGAAAAGCTGTCCGCGGAACCGGTGGTGGGCATCCACGTGTACTGCTGGCCGAACACCATTGGGTCGTACTTGATCAGCGTGTCGTACATGGCGGTGTACTGCAAACCCGCCGACAACGCGCCGTAGGCGTCGTTCGCTACGCCCACCGCCGCGGTGCGATTGAACAGCACACCGGCGGTTGCGTTGGTGCCGTCGTTACCGTTGAATCCGGCCTCGAGAATAAAAAACGCCTTGTTGCCGCCGCCGAGATCTTCCGTACCGCGAAAGCCGAAGCGCGAATTGCTCAGGCCGCCGGAATTCTCACGCACCAGCGAGCCGCCGCTCGCGCCCGCATGGTTGAGAAATTCGAGGTTGGTGTCGATCAAGCCGTACAAGGTAACCGAGGCCTGAGCCTGCGCACCCGCGCAGCCCGCCATGGCCAACGCGGCCACTGCATATTGTTTTTTCACTGACGTCTCCGGTCGATTTTGTTTTATGTCGCAGCGTGACCGGCGCTGCGCGTCTGGGGCAGCGCGGGCATCGGTCGATGCGATGAACGAGATCGTAGGATTGGCCGTGGCAAATGTAAAATACCTGTTTTACGCATCATCCATACATATTGGATATGGCAGCGGGCGGAATGAACCGCACGGCCGGGAGACGGAACATCATGGAACTGCGTCATCTGCGTTACTTTCTGGCAGTCGCCGAAGAAGGCCAATTCACGCGCGCCGCCGAACGGCTGGCCATGCAGCAGCCGCCGCTTTCGCAGCAGATTCGCGCGCTGGAAGAAGAGATCGGCTTCGAGCTGTTCGTGCGCATGCCGCGCGGCGTCACGCTGACACCGGCGGGCCAGGCCTTTGCAGAAGACGCGCAACGCCTGTTGCACGACCTTCAGCAGTCGGTGGAGAAAGCGAACCGGATTGCGCGCGGCGAACTCGGCACGATTTCGATCGGGCTGACCAGTTCGGCCGCGTTTCATCCGTTCACGACCGAAGCGATCCGCGCGTTCCGGGCGGTCTGCCCGGAGGTGGCCGTGGAGCTGGCCGAGCTCAACGCGGCAGAAATCATCGAGCGTCTGGCTGCGGGGCAGATTCAGGCCGCGTTTCTCCGCAAACCGGTCGACGTGCGCGAAGGCGTGGCGTTCGAACTCCTGCTCGATGAGCCAATGGTCGTGGTGTTGCCGGCCGGGCATCCGCTGCTGAAAGGCGCGGGCAAGAAACGCCCGCAGGTGTCGTTGAAAGCGCTGGCGCAGGAGGACTTCATCCTGGTCCGCCGGCCGGGCGCGCCCGGCATGTATGCCGACATTCTCGCCGCATGCCGGCAGGCCGGCTTCGTGCCGCGAATCGCGCGCGAAGTGCCGCGCATGGTGTCCGGCATCAACCTCGTCGCGGCGGGTTTGGGCGTGACGCTGGTGCCCGCGTCGATGCAGCGCTACGACCAGGTGGGCACCGTGTATTGCACGCTCGCCGATCCCTCCAGGCTGAGTGCGCCCCTGCATCTGGCCTACCCGGCGGCACTGCAGAACAGCGCGGCGACGCGCTTCATTGAGTTGGTGATGGCGCGCGCACAAAAGTAGGTCATGGCGGTTCGCGCCGGAAGCGGCGTTGGCAATGCGGATAGGCACATTAATTGCAATCTCGCCTTACCGGCCGGGCAACTGCCGGCCATTCAATGACGCGAACCACACGCCATGTCAAACAAACTCGCCGCTGATCAGAAGGACCGCCTTTCCTCAGGAATCGAAGGCATCGACGACGTCCTCGGAGGCGGTCTCACGCCTCACCGCATGTACCTCGTGGAGGGCGCGCCCGGTACAGGTAAAACTACCCTGGCGTTGCAATTCTTACTTGAGGGCGTCGAAGAAGGACAAGTCGGCCTCTACATCACGCTGTCCGAAACCCGCGACGAGCTGATCTCGGTCGCTGCGAGCCACGGCTGGGACCTCAGCCGGTTTACGATCCTCGAACTGCTCTCCGACGAAGGCCTCGACCCGCAGTACGAGCAGACCGTCCTGCACCCGGCCGAAGTCGAACTCGGCGAGACCGTGCGCAGCGTGATCCAGCAGGTCGACGAACTCAAACCCGCGCGCATCGTGCTGGATAGTCTTTCGGAGTTGCGTCTGCTGTCGCAGAACCCATTGCGCTACCGGCGGCAGATTCTGGCGCTCAAACGCTATTTCGCGACCCGCGAGTGCACGGTGCTGCTGCTCGACGACAACGCATCCGATCCCGGCGACGTGCAACTGCACAGCATCGCGCACGGCGTGATCACGCTCGACAACCTCGTGCACGACTATGGCGGCAACCGCCGGCGCATGCGCATCGCCAAGATGCGCGGCATCAAGTTCCGCGAGGGCTACCACGACTTCACGCTCGACACGGGCGGCATTCACGTGTATCCGCGGCTGGTTGCCGCCGAACATCACGCGGAGTTCCTCACCGACGCGCTCAGCACCGGCACACCCGGCCTCGACGCGCTGCTCGGCGGCGGCCTGATTCCCGGCACCAACGCGCTGATGATCGGCCCCTCGGGCGTGGGCAAAACCACGACGGTGGTGTCGTGTCTGATCGCCGCGCTAGAGCGGGGCGAGCGCTGCGTCTACTACGTGTTCGACGAAACGCTCACGACGCTGATCGTTCGCTGCACGTCGCTCGGCATGTACCTCGCGCCGCACGTGGAAAGCGGCCTGCTGACGCTGCGCCAGATCGATCCGGCGGAAATCTCGCCGGGCGAGTTCGCGAGCGACGTGCGCAACTCGGTGCAAAACAAGGGCGTGAAATACGTCGCGATCGACAGTTTGAACGCCTATTTGCAGGCCATGCCCGGCGAACGCTATCTGCTGCTGCAAATGCACGAGCTGCTCGGCTATCTGAACCAGCAGGGCGTGGTCACGATGCTGGTGCTGGGGCAGCACGGCATCATCGGCGAAGTGCAGAGCGATATCGACATCAGCTATCTCAGCGACGTGGTTGTGCTGTTCCGCTATTTCGAACACCAGGGCGAAGTGCTGACCGCGGTGACCGCCGTGAAGAGCCGCGCCAACGCGCACGAACGCTCGATCCGTCAATTCCGGCTCAGCAGTCGCGGCGTGGAAGTGGGTGAGGCGCTGCGCGACTTCGAAGGCGTGCTGTCCGGCCTGCCGTCGTACCGCGGCGGTACCGCGCTGCTCGGCGCCACGCCCCACGTCATCGACACGTCGAGGTAGTCAGGCCATGGAGCAACGCGTCCTTATCCTGGCGCCGTTCGGCCGCGACGCCGATGTGATTGCCGAAGTGCTGCACAAAGACCAACGCCAGTGCATCGCTTTTCGCAACGCGGACGCGCTGACCGAAGCGCTGGAGGCCGGCGCGGGCAGCGCGCTGATTGCCGAAGAAGCGCTGGCGGATCACCATGCATCGCGTCTATTCGACTGGCTCAGGCAGCAACCCGCCTGGTCCGATTTCCCGTTTATCCTGCTCGCCGCGTCGCGGGTCGGACACCGGTCCGCGCGCGGACTCGAAGTGCTCGAACAACTCGGCAACGTGGTGGTGCTCGAACGTCCGCTGAATTCGGAAACGCTGCGGCGCGCCGTGGCGTCGTCGCTGCGGGCGCGGGCTCGGCAGTACGAATCGCGCCGCCATCTGGCGGAACGGATCGAGGCGCAGAACGCGCTGGTGCAGTTGAACGATTCGCTGGAAAGCCGGATTGCCGAACGCACGCACGAACTCGCCTCCGCCAACAACCGGCTGATGACGGAGATTCACGAGCGCGCCAAGGTGCAGGCGGTGCTGGTGCAATCGCAGAAGATGGAAGCGCTCGGGCAGCTCACCGGCGGCATTGCGCACGACTTCAACAATCTGCTGAACGTGATCATGGTCAACGCGGAACTGATCGCACGGGTCAGCAGCGACGAACGCATTCGCGGCATGGCGGCCACGGTCAAACGCGCGACCGAACGCGGCGCGAAACTGACCGGCCAGTTGCTGACGTTCTCGCGCAACAGCAACCTCGATCTCAAAGCCGTGGACGTGGTCGCGTTGCTGCAAGGCATGCGCGACATCATCACGGTCTCGCTCGGGTCCAGCATCCGCTACGCCAACGAGATTGAAGGCGAGGAGATGTGGACCGAGGCCGACGCCAATCAACTCGAACTGGCCATTCTCAATCTCGCGATCAACGCGCGCGACGCGATGCCGGGCGGCGGTCAACTCAGCATTCGCGTCAAACAGCGCACAGCGCCCGATGAAACCCTCGCGGACGGCCGTTACGTGGTGCTCGAAGTGATCGACTCGGGTTCGGGTGTGCCCGCCGACGTGGTCTCGCGCGTGTTCGATCCGTTCTTCACCACCAAGCCGATCGGCAAAGGCACCGGCCTCGGCTTGAGCCAGGTCTACGGCATCGCGAGGCAGGCGGGCGGCACGGCACGCCTGTTCAGCGAGGAAGGCGCCGGCACCACCGTGGAGATCTGGTTGCCGTTGCGCGAGCGCGTGGCCCCGCAAAACGAAGCGGCTTCCGATGTCGAAGCAAATGCCGTCGGCGAAAAACGCGTGCTGGTGGTGGAAGACGATGGCGAAGTGCGCGCCATGCTGGTCGAGTCGCTGCGCATGCTCGGCTACACCGTGACCGAAGCCGCGGACGGCCGCGCCGGATTGAATCGTCTGGAGCGCGACAAGCCGGACCTGCTGATGGTCGACTTCGCGATGCCGGGTATGAACGGGATCGACGTGATCGCGGAAGCGCGCAAGATGCGCGAAGACTTGCCGGTGATTCTCGCGACCGGTTACGCGGATGTGGATATTTCCGGGCTGGCGGTGAAACGTTGCACGATTCTGCGCAAGCCGTTTCAACTGGATGATCTGGCGCGGACGGTTCGGCTCGGGCTGACTGCGTGATTTGCCAGACGCGGTTACGCCACTCTCCGCGCGCAGTTACGTCCCATGCCGCCTCCGCCGTCGCGTCACAAAAAAATCGCAATTCAATAGTTTGCTAACGAATTTTTTAGAAATACAATACCGGCCATGTCGAATCTCGATAAATTGCGCCGCACCGTTAGCAGCACCCTGGTCGTGGCCGCCAGAAAATGGCGGCGCACAAGTCACGGCGTGCTCGCGGCCTTCAACGTTTCCGAGGCGTGCGCCACGCCGCTGCTCACCGCCAGCCGGCTCGGCGCGGCGGTGCGCCAGGTCACGCTGGCCGACCACATCGGTATAGAAGGTCCGTCGCTCGTGCGGTTGCTCGATCAATTGTGCGCGGCAGGCCTGATGCGCCGTGACGAGGATCCCGAAGACCGCCGTGCGAAAACCGTCGTGCTGACCGAAGAAGGCCGCGCGGTCACCGCGAAAATGGAAGAGGAACTCGTCACGTTGCGCGCGCAAGCATTGAAAGGCGTGTCGCGCAGCGATCTGGAGGCGACCTTGCGGGTGCTTGCAGCGTTTACATCAGACGCGGCCGAACGGGCGGATCAGACGACCGCCGGCAAACCCTCCAAACGCAAAGCATCCCCCGCGGCGGCGCACGACGCCGGCGATCCGGCGTAACGGTTTATGGTCTATCCCTCCCTTCGCGACTGGCTGTTCTCGGTCAAGACCTTCGCCGCGGCAATGATCGCGCTTTACATCGGCCTTGCACTCGAACTGCCGCGACCTTACTGGGCGATGGCAACCGTCTATATCGTGTCGAATCCGTTCGTCGGCGCGACCCGTTCCAAGGCGCTCTATCGTGCGCTAGGCACCGCGCTGGGCGCGTCGGCCGCCGTGCTGCTGGTGCCGCCGTTCGTCGAATCACCGTATCTGTTCAGCGTGATCGTCGCGTTATGGACCGGCACACTGCTGTATCTCGCGGTGTCCGACCGCACCGCGCGCAGCTATGTGTTCCTGCTGGCCGGCTACACGATGCCGATCATCGCGCTGCCGTCGGTCACGAATCCCGCCGGCGTGTTCGATCTGGCGGTGAGCCGCACCGAGGAGATCACGCTCGGTATCGTCTGCGCGAGCATTGTGGGCAGCGCGTTGTTTCCGAGTCGGCTCGCGCCGACCATCATCGAACGCACGGACGCGTGGTTTCGCGACGCCGCGTTCTACGCCACCGAAACGCTGTCCGGCCGTATTGCCGGTTCGGCGATTTCGGGGGCGCGGCAGCGGCTCGCGTCCATCATCAACGCGCTGGAATTGTTGTTGAGCCAACTGGCCTACGACCACACGCGGCCCGACGTGCTGGCGCGTGCGCATGAACTGCGCGGACGCATGCAGCTTCTCCTGCCGATCATGTCGTCGCTCGCCGATCCGCTGATCGCGCTGTACAACTCCGGGCGACAGACCTGGCCCGAGGGGCTCGAAGCGCTGCTGAACGACGTCATCAAATGGTTCAACGCGCCGATGCCTGTAGTCAGCGAGGGCTATCACCCCGATCCGGCCGCCGACGCGCTGCGCGTGCGCATCGCGGCCATGCAGCCGCCGCCCGCCGCACTGGCGAACTGGGACGGCGCCCTGCTCTCGAACGCCCTGTGGCGCATGAAACAGGTGATCGACGTGTGGCAGGACTGCCGCTCGCTGCGCATCATCATTACCCGCGAAGAAGGCTCGTGGCGACCGCGTTTTCGTCATTGGCGGCTGGGCGGCACCGAGCGCTTCTACGACCGCGGCATCATGCTGTTCTCGACCGGTTCCGCAGCGGCGGCGGTGATTCTCGCGTGCAGTCTGTGGATCGGTTCAGGCTGGAACGACGGCGCCGGCGCGGTGACGCTCGCGGCGGTGGCATGCTGTTTCTTCGCTGCGCTCGACGAGCCCGCGCCGATGGTGTTCCGCTTCTTCGTGGCCACCGCGATCAGCGTGGTGGCGGCCGGCGTCTATCTGTTCGTCGTGCTGCCTCATGTGCATGATTTCCCGTTGCTGGTGATCATGTTCGCCGCGCCGTTCATCTTTGTCGGCACGCTGATTCCGCGTCCGCAGTTCAACCTGGCGACCGTGCTGGTCGCGGTGAACACCGCCACGTTCATCAGCATTCAGGACGCGTACGACGCCGACTTCCTGATCTTCATGAACAGCAATCTCGCGGGTCTGGCCGGCCTGCTGTACGCGTATCTGTGGACTCGCGTCACGCGCCCGTTCGGCGCCGAACTCGCGGCCTCGCGCCTGTTGCGTTCGAGCTGGGCCGACGTGGCGCTCACGGCGTCGACACGGCCGATCGACGATCCGCGCAATCTCGCCGCGCGCATGCTCGACCGCCTGATGCAGTTGATCCCGCGTCTGGCCGCCACCGACGACCATCGCCACCCGTCGATCGAAAGCTTCCGCGATCTGCGCATTGCGTTCAACGCGCTCGATCTGCGCCGCGTGACCCGCAAGCTCGCCGGCGAAGCGCCGGCCGCGATCGATCACGTACTAGACGACGTGCGCGCGTATTACGAAAACTGCGTCGACCGGCGCAAGCGCGAGCCGGTGCCCGACAGCCTGATGTCGTCGATCGACGCCGCCATCGCGCGCGTCATCGCGCAAGGACTCGCCAATGCCGGCGCGCCGAGCGCGACCTCGCAGAGCTCCGCGCGCCGCCTGCGCGACGCGCTGCATGCGCTGGTCGGCTTGCGTCTTTCGCTGTTTCCGGCCACGCTGACGACACCCACGCCGCCCGAACCGGAGGCCGCTGTCTGATGCGTGCATTTCGTGAACCGTCCCCCACCCTTTTCTTCTTCCAGCGATGATCGGTGAAATCGATATTTTCGGCGTGTTCGTGCCGGCCGTGCTCGTGCTGATGTTGATCGCCTATCTGATCAACCTGGCCTTGCGCACCGTGCTCGCGCGCGTCGGCTTCTACCGCTTCGTCTGGCATCGCTCCATCTTCGATCTCGGCATCTATGTGCTGGTGCTGGGCCTTGTCGTTGTCGTTTCGCACAGACTAATAACGTGAAAAAAACCTGGTTCTCCGTCGGTCAAATTCTGCTGACCCTGATCGTCGTCGTGGCTGCCGCCCTGGTGCTGTGGAAACTGGTCGGCTACTACATGTTCGCGCCCTGGACCCGCGACGGACACGTGCGCGCGGACGTGATTCAGGTCGCGCCGGATATCTCGGGGCTGATCTCGTCGGTCGAGGTGGTGGACAACCAGCAGGTCAGCAAAGGCCAGGTGCTGTTCGTGATCGACCAGGCGCGCTACACGCTCGCGTTGCGTCAGGCGGAAGCGACCGCGCAACAGCGCCGCGCCACGCTCGACCAGGCGCGCCGCGAAGACGCGCGTAACCGCAAGCTCGGCAACCTGGTCGCCGCGGAGGTGTATGAGGAAAGCCGCTCGCGCGTCGAACAGGGCGAGGCCGCGCTTGCCGACGCGAACGTCGCGATCGACACCGCGAAGCTGAACCTGCAGCGTTCGACGATCGTGAGCCCCGTCGACGGTTATCTGAACGATCGCGCACCCCGTGCCGGCGAATTCGTCGCGGCGGGGCGCGCGGTGCTCGCGGTGGTCGATATGCATTCGTTCCGCGTCGACGGGTATTTCGAGGAAACCAAGCTGCGCGGCATCGACATCGGCCAGCCGGTCGATATCACGGTGATGGGCGAACCGAACGTGTTGCGCGGCCACGTGCAAAGCATCGTCGCCGCTATTGAGGATCGTGACCGCACGCAAGGCTCGAATCTGCTGCCGAACGTGAATCCGGCGTTTAGCTGGGTGCGGCTCGCGCAACGGATTCCCGTGCGTGTCGCGCTCGACGAAGTGCCCGCCGACTTCCGCATGATCGCGGGACGCACGGCAACTGTATCGGTGCGCGATCTGTCGCCGATCGGCAAGAAGCATCCTGATACGCATGCGGCCGGGGCGGTGGATGCTTCCGCAACGGCGGCTTCTGGTGCGGCGTCGCAATGAAGCTGTCGCGCTCCCTTTCGCTACTGCCGCTGTTGCCGCTCTTGCCGCTGGCCATCGCGCTCAACGGCTGCATCAACGTCGGTCCCAACTACGCGCTGCCGAAGCAGGCGCTCATCAACGCGCCGCTCGCCAATGCGCCGATCGAAGGCGCCGACACCACGCTGACGTCGCGCCAGAATGTGCCCGCCGTGTGGTGGCAACTGTACGACGACCCCGTGCTGAACAGCCTGGTCGATCAGGCGCTGCAATCGAACACCGACTTGCGCGTCGCGGCGGCCAACCTGGCGCGTTCGCGTGAAGCACTCGGCGTCGCGCAGGCGCAAGGCGGCTTCTCCGGCAAAAGCTCGGTGCTGCTCGAACGCGCGCAGGAATCGGCCGAGCAATACCTGCTCACCGAGAAACTGCCGGTCGTCAATGAAGGCGATATCGGCATCAGCGTGTCGTACGAAATCGATCTGTTCGGCAAGCTGCGGCGCGGCGTCGAAGCGGCGCAAGCGGACAACGAGTCCGTCCAGGCCGCCGGCGATCTTGCCCGGATCAGCGTGGTCGCCGACGTGGTGCGCTCGTACGTCGACGAATGTTCGGCGGCGGAAGAACTCCGCATCGCACAACAATCGCTCGCGTTGCAGAAGCAGCGCGTGGACGTATCGCGCCGTCTGCGCGACGCGGGTCGCGGCAATCAGCCGGACGTGACGCGCGGACAAACGCAGGTCGAAACGCTGGCAGCGGATATTCCGCGCTATACGGCACGCCGCAAAATCGCCCAGTACCGGCTCGCGGCGCTGCTCGCCCGTGCGCCTTCCGACCTGCCGCCGGCCGTGCTCGCTTGCGACCGGCTCCCGCAGATTCGTCAGCCGATTCCGATCGGCGATGGCGCCGCGTTGCTCAAACGCCGCCCCGACGTGCGCGAGGCCGAGCGTCAACTGGCGGCCTCCACGGCACGCATCGGCGTAGCGACCGGGGCGTTGTATCCGACGGTGAGCATCGGCGCGTCAGCGGGATTGACGGGGGTTCTCGAAGATCTGGGCACGTCGCCTACCGCGCGCTGGGGCTTCGGTCCGCTGATTAGCTGGACCTTCCCCGCGAACGGCGCACGCGGCCGTGTGCGTGAAGCCGAAGCCTCGAGCGAGGTGGCGCTCGCGAAGTTCGACGGCGTGGTGCTGACCGCGCTGCGCGAGACGGAAACCAGTCTCGCCACTTACGCATCGGACTACGCACGCGCCGATGCGTTGCGCGCCGCGTTGAAGTCCGCGGCCGAGTCGGCGGATGAAACGCATCGGCTGTATCTCGCCGGGCGTGAGTCGTTCATTTCGGATCTGGATGCGACGCGCACGCTGACATCGACGAAATCTCAGGTGGCGGCAGCGGAAGGCCAGGTGGCGATCGATCAGGTCAATCTGTTCCTCGCGCTGGGTGGTGGCTGGGAGATGCCCGCAGCGGCTGCGCCTGGTGCGATGGGGGCAGCACCCTCGGCGAATGCGGCTCCGAACTCCGCCACAACGACTAAAGCACCTTGAGCGTGTGCTGAAAAGACAAAAAGGCGTTGCCGGGACATTCCGGCAACGCCTTTTTTATCCGGCAACTGCCTCACTCACGCAAGCCAGCCATCAAACGTCAAGCACATCCACTCACTTCGTCGCACGTGCGGCTTCGATAATCGCGGCCGCGACTTCCGTCGGCTTCGACAGCATCGCGACGTGGCTCGCGTCGACCTTGATCACCGTCGCGCCGATCTGCTGCGCCATCGCGTCCTGCAGCGCAGCCGGAATCATGCGATCCTTCTCGGTCTCCACGAACCACGACGGCTTGTTTTGCCATGCGGGCTGTGTCACTTTGTCGTCGGTGCAGCCGGCGAACCACGGACCTTGCGTCGCGGCCACGAGGCGCGCCTGAGCGACCGGCAGATCCTGCGCGAAGTCGTGAATGATGGCGTCGGTCGAGAGCGTCAGATAGCCGCCTGAGTCCTTCTGCAACGCGGAGGCCCATGAAGGCGCGGGCTTGCCCTTCAGGATGTCGTTGATCGACTGGTCCTTCTGCGGCGCGAACGCGGCCACGTAGACCAGCGACTTGACCTTGTCGTCGTTGCCGGCTTGCGTGATCACCGCGCCGGCCCAGGAGTGGCCGACCAGAATCACCGGACCGTTCTGCTGATCGATCACGCGACGCGTGGCGGCGACGTCGGCGTCGAGCGAACTGAGCGGGTTCTGGACCGCGACGACATGCAGCCCCTTGGCTTCCAGGAGCGGAATGACCTTCTGCCAGCTCGAACCATCGGCGAACGCGCCGTGCACCAGCACGACGTTCTTGCCTTTGAGGTCGTCGTTGGGCGCGGCGCTGGCCGGCGTCAACGCGCTGATCGACAGGAGGCTGCCGAACATCACCGCGGCGGCCAGGCATTTTTTGAGCAGGGTATTCATACTATTGGTCCTTGTGGGAAAGAGAAAATCAGTGGGTCAGAGTGTGGATTGAAGGATGCGCCGATCCGTCCGCTGGTTGTATCGGTCGAATGACCGAGGCGCGGAAAGGCCACTGCGATGCTCACGCGCGGCGCGGCAAATGAAAGACAGGACAAACAGGTCGACACCTATGGCAGACGTTTCAACAATCCGCGCGCTCGACGCCGTGAAGGCGCTGGCGTTCATCGGCGATCTCAGCATGGGTCAGCCCACCGACCACTCGCTGCGCACCAGTTGGCTGGCCGCGCGGCTGGCGGCCGCCGCGGGCCATGACGACGCGCTATGCGGTGTCGTGAAGGAGGTTTCGCTGCTGCGCTGGTCGGGTTGCACGGCCAACGCGTCGGGATTCTCGGAAATGCTCGGCGACGACATCGGCGGTCGCGAGGCGATGCTCGCCATGCGGCCCGGCTGGGGTGGCGCGGTCGAAGCTCAGGGGCAGCTCGAAGCGACGATCACGCCGCTCGCGCAGATTCACTGCGAGGTATCCGGGGAAATTGCGCGCATGCTCGGCCTGGAGGGCGCCACCCAATCCGCTTTGCGGCACATTTTCGAAGCCTGGGACGGCGGCGGTCTGCCGCAAAAACTCGATGGCGCGCGAGTGCCTGACGCCGTATTTCTTGTTGCGCTCGCGGGCGACCTCGAAATTCTGAGCCGCGTGTACGGCCTGGACGCGGCGCAAAAACTGATCGCGCAGAAGGCGGGCCACAAATATCCCGACGCGCTCGCTCGGGTCGCGTTTGCGCAAGCCGCCGACTGGCTCGCCGAACTCGACGAGCAAAGCGCGGCGGGACGCGACGAACCGCTCGACGCGTTGCCGATGCAGCAAGGCACCGCGCCCGAAATCATCGCCGACGTGATCGACCTGAAATTACCGTGGATGGCCGGCTATTCGCGTCGCGTGGCCGAAGCGGCGGCAAGCTGTTGTGCGCGCCTCGGCTTCGACGAGGACGTTCGTCACGCCACCTATCTCGCCGGTCTGATTCATGGCATGGGACGCATGGCGGTCTCGAACGCGATCTGGAATACGTCGGGGCGGCTTTCACCGGCCGCGTGGGAAAAGGTGCGCCTCGTCCCTTACTGGACCGCGCGCGCCGGCAAGCAGATCGGTGCGCTCGCGCGTGAATCGGAGATTGCGTCGCAGGCTTATGAACGGCTCGACGGTTCCGGCTATTTCCGCGGCGCGACAGGCGCCATGCTCGGCCGCGAAGCGCGCGTGCTGGCCGCGGCGGCGAGCTGGGTGGCATTGCGCTCGCCGCGTCCGTGGCGCGCGGCGTTGTCGGCAGATGAAGCGGCGGCGGTACTCAAGGAAGAAGCCGCGGCAGGTCGCTTCGATGCCGACTCGGTGCATGCGCTGCTGAGCGACGAGAAAGACGGGCATGAGTCGGTCGCCGAGCGCGTCAAGCCGGCGCGTGCAGCGTTGCTGTCGCCGCGCGAAGCGGAGGTCTTGCGCCATATCAGTCAAGGCGCGAGCAACAAGGAAGTCGCCAAAACACTGCAGATGAGTCCGAGCACGGTGCGCACGCATGTGGAAAGCGTGTTCCGCAAGCTTGAATGTTCGACGCGCGCGGCGGCTACGTTGAAAGCGTCGACCCTGCGGTTGATCTGAGGCGAGCTAGCGCTAACGCGGCGGCGCCGCGATGCCTCGCTCGCAGCTGCGCAGGTTTTTCACTTCGGCCCGCAAATCAAGCGCGATCCGCTCGACCGCCTGCTCGGGTCGAGCGTTGCCGCACATGAAAATATCGAGGGCGGCGAAGCGATGTTCGGGCCACGTGTGGATCGTGATATGCGACTCGGCGAGCAACACGACACCCGTCACGCCATGCTCGCCGCCGAAGTGATGAAAATGCGCCGACAACACGCGCGCGCCGGCTTCTTTCGCCGCAGTCACCAGAATCGATTCGAGCGCGTGGGCGTCGCGTAACAGGTCGGCCGCGATCCCGCCCAGATCGGCCAGCACATGCGCGCCATACGCGTCACGCGGCGCAGGCGTGGCCATTGCCGTGGCCGTAGGCGCGAATTCCGACACCGGAAGCGCCCCGCTCACTTGTGCGCCCCATACGACGAATAACCGCTACGCGCCGACGTCCCGCCATAACCGCCGCCACTCCCACCGCTTCCCGTCATCGACGTGCAACTGAACATGGCGATCACCACGAAGGCGTAGAGCGCATATAAAAACTGTCTCACGCTGACCTCGACTCGTCGTGGAAGGCGCGCCAGATCCACTCGGGCGCCCACAAGGCCAGGATGCCGATAATCACCAGCACCGTCGAGCCATCGAATTCGAACAGCTTGCCGAAGTTGACAAACACCATCACGCCCGTGCCGATCCACGGCCACGGTCCGAAGCCGGCGGTCGTGAAACCTTCCCTGGCCGGTTTGAGGTCGCTTTCGCTAGCCTTGGGTTGGGTCGCGCGACGGCTGGCCGCCGCGCCAGCCGCCAGTTCCGGCATGCCGAACCGTTCGGCGACCTTGCTGTTGGTCAGCGGCCTCGCGCGCGACCAGACGATTTCGTCGGCGGTGACCTCGCGGGTCATCTTGAAGTCGCGCCAGGCGAAATCCGTGATCGACGTCTTGTCGCCCACCTGCACGCGCCAGTTGAACGCACCCGCCACATAGGTCACTTCGGAGACGTAGTGCTCGCTCTCGCGATAGGTCTTGCCGTCGTCGAGCACCTGGCCGCTCTGGCTGATCATCGGCCAGTGATTCAATACTTCCACGCGCTCCCAGCGGCCTTCGCTATGCACTTGCCACAGGAACCCGCGTTCGAGGTTGTGCAGCAGATACTCGTCCCAGCTGGATTCGCCGTCCGGCGTGCGGCAACGCATCAGGCCGAGCACCGTGTACTTCGCACCGTCGAAGGTTGCGCTCGCACCGAGCGGCAACGCGGTGTCGATTGCTTCGAGCGTGCGCTTCTTCGAAAACAGCGTGGCCTGCGGCGCGCTGCAATCCACGCCCGCATGGCACGAGCCGCAGATCACATAATCCGCGACGCCGACCGGGCAATCGAGCGACGCGCCGCAACTCGGGCAGGTGAACGCCGCCAGGTCGCCGCGATAGCGTCCGGCCGATTCGCGAATCTCCGCTTCGTCGCGCAAGCCCTGACACGCGAGTTCGGCGAGTTCCACCGACTCGCCCGAATACAGCGCCGGCTTGCCGTGTTGCTGATCGGCGTCGGCGTAGTCGAGCGTGATGAAATGGTCTTCGTAGCGGAAGTCCGCCACCCGCGCCTGCCAACCCTCGCCGACACGAAACGGCAACTCGCCCTCGCCGCCCACGCATTGCGCCGTGCGGATATCCGACGCGAGATAGCGCTTGCCGTCGAACTCGAAGGGCACGCCGGGGCTCAGCGAATCGAAAGACGGCAGCGTGGCGGTCTCGCTATCTTCAAGTGCTCGCTGCGTGGTGACCGCATACTGGCCCGATGCATCGGACAACCAGCCGAACGAACCGTCGTCGAAGGTGGCATACCACTCGCTCCAGTAGCCCGCGTCGTAGCGTAACTGGATTCGGCCGAGCAGCGTGAACGAGCGCGTTTGGTACTGGCCCGTGGCGCCGAGTTGCAGCGGCGAATAGTCCTCGAACACCGCGGCCATTTCGCCGAGGCGTTCAACGGCCTCGCCGTGTTTGAGCAAGGTGCTGCGGCACGATCCGCACACGGCCATCACGGCCGCGGCGGAACGGAATTCGAGCGGTGCGCCGCATTGTGGACACGAAGTACTGAACATCGAGTGCGCTTATTTCGTCAGCTTCGCGAGAATCTCGGCTTTCGCCTTCGCATAGTCGTCTTCGGTGACGAGGCCTTTGTCTAGCAAGGTCTTGAGTTGCTGCAGGCGGTCCACGTAGTCGTTCGCGGCGGCCGCGGGTTGTGCGGGAGTTGGCGACTGTGTCTGATTCAGCGCGCCCGTCATGGTCTGCGCGATCGCCGCGCCGGCCGCGAGGCCCGCGCCGACACCCGCCACGCCGCCCGCGTTCTGCGCGGCGAGCGGAATCGATTGCGCGGCCTGGTACTGCGCGAACTTGTTCAGATCGCCGCTTACGCCAACGCTAATGCGGGCGTCGAGCGCCTTTTGCAGCGCGTCCGGCAGCGATACGCTTTGCACCGTGAACGAATCGAGCGCCACGCCGTAGCGCGCGAACACCGGCGCAAGCGCCTGGCCGATACGTTGCGACAGCACCTCCTGATTCGCCGCCATGTCCACGAACGCCACATCGGCCGAACCAAACGCGACGCTCATGGCCGTCACGACGAGATTGCGCAATTGCTGTTCGAGATCGTCGACGGTATAAACGCCGCGCGTGCCGCTGATCTCGCGATGAAACGCCGGCACGTCGACCACCCGGTACGAGTAGATGCCGAACGCGCGCACCTGCACCAGGCCGAATTCGCTGTCGCGGATCGTGACGGGTTGCGGCGTGCCCCAGCGGCGGCCGAGTTGCAAACGCGTGCTGAAGAAGTACACGTCGGACTTGAACGGCGACTCGAACAGCTTGTCCCAATTGCGCAGACTGGTCAGCAGCGGCAGCGTGCGCGTGGTCAGCGTGTACAGGCCGGGGCCGAATACGTCGGCAATGCGGCCTTCGTTGACGAACAGCGCCATTTGCGACTCGCGCACCGTCAATTGGCCGCCGTACTGGATTTCATGATCTTCCATCGGATAACGCCAGGCCAATACGCCGTCACCGTCTTCCGTCCATTGCAGAACGTCGACAAACTGCTTGCGAATAAACGAACCGAGACTCATCGTGTACTCCTCGTGCGAGGCGCCCGCCAATCAGGCATTAAGATGAAAATGCGTTAAACGTGAATTTACGTTAAGCAGGCCGCGTTGATAATGCCGACCACCAGCGAGGCCGCACCCATCAATCCGCCCATTGCGTTATTACGCGTTTCAATCGCGTGGTTCATGCCGGGCAATAAGCGCGTGAGGACGGCATAAGTGACGACCTGCACGATCATCGCACCGAATGCCCAGATCAGCACCAGCACCAGCGTGGAGTTGTGCGCAATGCTCGACGCGAGCGTCAGGCAGAAGCCGATCAACGCGCCGGCAAAGGACAGCAGCGCCGCCACGTTGCCCTCGCGGATCAACGCAAGTTCGTCGAACGGCGTGACCTTGAGGTAAACTGCCGCGAATCCGAGGATCAGCACAAACGCCGACAGTAAATGAATCCCATAAGAAAAGGCATCACCCATTTAATCTCCCGGATTTTGTGTGTCGCGACGGCGCGCGCAAATCGCCGCCAGTATATCCAGATCGGACCGGAGTGCCCAGCATGAAGATTAAACATAATCGCATGCTGATACTGTCCGTACTGGTGCTGGCCTCGTGCGGATTGGGTTATGAGCTGATCAGCAGTACCTTGTCCAGCTATTTGCTCGGCGATTCGGTATTGCAGTTCTCGTCGGTGATCGGCTGTTATCTGTTTGCAATGGGCGTGGGCTCGTGGCTCGCCAGATTCGTCGACGACGACGACGTGCTCGACCGCTTCGTCGATATCGAATTGCTGGTGGGCCTGCTCGGCGGTTTGTCGGCGGCCATGCTGTTCGGCGTGTTCGCGTGGCTGTCCACGCCGTTTCGCGCGGCGCTCTACGCGGTGGTGCTGGTGCTCGGCGCGTTGATCGGCATGGAGATTCCGCTGGTGATGCGCGCGTTCCAGCAGCGCCGCCAGGCGTTCCGCCACACCGTCAGCGACGTGCTGACCTTCGACTATCTCGGCTCGCTCGCGGTCTCGCTGCTGTTTCCGCTGGTGCTCGCGCCGCGTCTCGGCCTGCTGCGCACCAGCTTTCTGTTCGGCATTCTCAACGCGCTGGTGGCGCTGTGGACCACGCACACGTTCCGCGCCGAAATCAGCAACGTGCCGGGCAAGCTGATGCGCGCCGCACTCGTGATCAGCCTGCTCGGCGCGGGTTTCGCGCTGTCGGAGCGCCTGACGCATTGGGCCGAACACGGCTTGTATGGCGACGAAACGATCTTCTCCGAAACCACGCCGTATCAGCGCATCGTGCTCACGCAATGGCACGACGACATGCGGCTGTACCTGAACGGCAATCTGCAATTCTCGTCGCGCGACGAACACCGCTATCACGAGGCGCTGATTCATCCGACGCTCGAAGCGTTGCCGTGGGCGAAGCATGTGCTCGTGCTCGGCGGCGGCGACGGCCTCGCGGTGCGCGAAATCCTCAAGCATCGCAACATCGAGACCGTGACGCTGGTCGATCTCGACCCGGCCATGACGCGAATGTTTTCCACCTCGGCACCGCTCGTCAAACTCAACCAGGGCTCGTTGAAAGATCCGCGCGTGCACGTAATCAACGACGACGCCGTGCGCTGGCTCGAATCCAATGCGGAGGTCTTCGACGCGATCGTCGTGGATTTTCCCGATCCGACTAACTTCGGTTTAGGCCGGTTGTACTCGGTGCCGGTGTATCGCATGCTGTCGCGACATCTGTCCGAGAACGGCTATGCGGTGATTCAATCCACCTCGCCGTATTTCGCGCCGCATGCGTATTGGACGATTGTGGATACCTTGCGCGAGGCGGGCTTCAACACGTGGCCGTATCACTGCTATGTGCCGTCGTTCGGCGACTGGGGTTTCGTGATTGCCGGCAAGCGTCGCGACTATACGATCCCGACGCATTACTCGGAGCCGATGCGCTGGCTCGACGCGCAAACCGCGGTTGAAATGTTTCACTTTCCCGCCGACATGCCCGCATTGCCGATGGCGCCGAACCAGATGAACGACCAGCCGCTCGTCCGCCTTTTCGACGACGACTGGAAGCACGTGCTGCGCTGATGGACCGCCGCACTTTTCTCTTTGCGGGCGCGGCCGGCGCGGTGGGCGTGGGCGCGTTGGGCTCCTTGACCGATCTCAGCCGCACCGGTTGGATCGAAACGACGCCAGTGATCGACAGTCCCGGCATGCGCGAAGGTCACGCACTGCGCGACCTTCGCAGCTTGCCGGCGCCGTCCGGCACGCTCGAAACCGACATCGCGATTCTCGGCGCAGGCGCGGCCGGTTTGTCGTGCGCATGGCAACTCGCGCGAGCGGGGCATAAGAATTTCGTCGTGCTCGCCGGGCCCGAATTCGGCGGCAATGCGGCTGGCGGCCGCTATGGCGAGCTAGGCTATCCGAAGGGTGCGCACTATCTGCCGTTACCGTCGATGAAATCGACACACCTGCGCGACATGCTCGCCGACTTCGGCGTGATCGAAGCCGATCCGTTCACCGCACGGCCGGTGTTCGACGAACGCGTGCTGGTGCATGCGCCGGACGAACGCTTGCTGATCGACGGTCAATGGCAGGACGGCCTGGTGCCGACGCTCGGCGTGAATCACGCGGAAATCGCGCAGCAACAGCGCTTTTTCGCTTACACCGACACACTGCGCACCGCCGTGGGCAGCGACGGCCGCAAGGTGTTCTGCATTCCGCTCGCGCAGTCGTCGCAGGAGCCGCGCTGGCGCGCATTGGACAAGCGCTCGTTCAAACAGTGGCTGCTCGACGAAGGCTATACCGCGCCGTCGCTGCACTGGTATCTGAATTACGCGTGCCGCGACGATTTCGGCGCCGGTTATGAACACGTGTCCGCGTGGGCCGGCTTGCACTACTTCTCGTCGCGCGGCGGCCATGCGCGCAATGCGGAAGACGGCGCGGTGCTGACCTGGCCCGACGGGCTGCATAGCATGGTGACCAAGCTGAGCACGTCGATCACGCAACGCGTCGGCAAATCCACGTGGTCAATGCCGGGCTTTGCCGCGCGTGTCGATGAGAAACCGGGTAGCGTGGAAGTGTTGTGCGTATGCATCGACAGTCATAACGTGCTCAGTACCTTCGTGCTGAAAGCGCGCCGCGTGGTGTCGGCCATGCCGCTTTTTGTCGCGCAGCACGTCATGCCGCATCTGTCCGCGTACGGTTTCGACGCGTCGCGCGACCTACCGCCGCGTGCGCCGTGGCTGGTTTCCAACTTTCTGATGGACGGCATGCCGCGCGAAGCGCAAGGTGTGCCGCTCGCGTGGGACAACGTCGTCTATCGCGGCGAAGGTCTCGGCTATGTGGTCTCGACGCATCAACTGATTCGTCTGTCGCCGCCGCAACGCTCGGTGTTCTCGGCGTATCAGGCGCTCGATCTGAATACGCCCGACGACACCCGCCGCTGGCTCGCCGCCGCGCATCCCGACGACCTGCGCACGCAAGCGGCAATCGATCTGCTACCCGCTTATGGCCGCGACTTATGGCGTCACGCCACCGCGCTGGAAATCACCGTGCGCGGCCATGCGATGGCGACGCCGGACGTCGGCTTCCTCAGCCGTCCTGGCCTGCTCGCGTTGCGCGACGCGGACGGACCGGTGCTGTTCGCGCATGCGGATCTGTCGGGCATGTCGCTGTTTGAAGAAGCCTCGTACTGGGGTGTGCTCGCGGCAAACCGCGCCCTGGGATAAGCCCGAATTTGCTTACGTTTTATTTTTGATAAGCTTTCTTTAAGCTTTCATTTCGGGTTAAATGTTCTCGGTCAACCACTCTCGCTACAGGGTCACGTATGTCGCAATTCATGCAAGGCGCAGTCACATTGGGCGGATGTATCGGCATTTTTACGGCCGTGGTCGCTGTGGTGGAAATGTTCGCTAACTGAGCGGAGACGGCGGCGAACACTGAAGCGAACGCGTCGACACGTCGCCGGCGCTATACCGACCGACGCTTCGCCGCCGCCTGATGGATCGCCGCCCGCACGCGCGGATACGTGCCGCAACGGCATACGATGTTGGACATGGCCGCGTCGATATCGGCATCCGTGGGATTGGGTTTCTGTTTGAGCAGCGCGCAGGCCGCCATCAGTTGCGCGCTTTGGCAATAGCCGCACTGCACCACGTCGAGATCGATCCACGCTGCCTTCAAGGCCTGCGCCTCTGCACCCTGCACGCCTTCTATCGTCGTGATCTTCTGCGTATGCAGGCTCGACATCAGCGTCTGGCATGACAGGCTCGCCTTGCCGTCCAGATGAACCGTACACGCGCCGCAAATGCCCACGCCGCAGCCGAACTTGGTACCGGTCATGCCGAGTTCGGCACGCAGCACCCACAGCAGCGGCATATCCGGCTCGGCCTGCACCGCTACCGCGCGGCCGTTGATGTTTAGCGATCCCATACGGGTCTCCTCGTGATTCCTGTTCTTGCCGCGCGTTACGCCAGCTTCAGCGGCAACGCGCGCAGACGTTGCCCCGTCAGCGCGAACACCGCATTCGCCACGGCCGGTGCGACCGGCGGCACGCCCGGCTCGCCGACGCCTTGCGGATGCAGTTGACTCGGCATGATCTCGGTTTCGATCGCAGGGCAATCGTTCATCCGCACCACCGGAAAATCCACGAAGTTCTTCTGCTGCACCTGACCGTCGACGATCGTGATTTCGTCCTGCAACGCGGTCGAGAGGCCGAACACGATCCCGCTTTCCATTTGCTGCCGGATCAGATTCGGATTCACCGGCAAACCGCAATCGATCACGCAGACCACGCGATGCACGCGAATCTGCTTGCCCGGCCCGAGCGACACTTCCGCCACCTGCGCGACGACGCTGCCGAACGCCTCATGCAGCGCGACGCCGCGCGAGCGCGGCGCGCCGTCGGCGGCATGACTCAACGGACGCCCCCATTCCGACAACGCGGCAACCCGCTTCAACACCGCCAGATGACGCGGATGCCGCGCGAGCAGTTCGGCGCGAAACGCAATCGGATCGCGGCCGGCGGCAGCAGCGAGTTCGTCAGTGAAACTCTCCGTAAAGAACGCCTGATGCGAATGGCCGACCGAACGCCAGAAGCCGATCGGTATCGGCAAGTCGACGATCTTGTGCGCGACACGCGCGGCGGGCCATTCGTAGGGTTGATCGAATGCGCCCTCGCAGGTGGTTTTGTCGATCGGAAGTCGCGGCACGCCGTAGTAGCGCGCGAGCGATTCCGGCACGATCGCCTGACCCGCGGACAGGCTGTCCCACGCGACCAGCTTGCCGTGTGCATCGAGACCGGCCTTGAGCCGCGATACGCAGGCGGGCCGATAGAAATCATGCGTGAAATCCTGCGCGCGCGACCAGATGGTCTGCACCGGACGCCCACCGCCCTGGCGCGCAATCACCGCGGCCTGCGCGATGAAATCGAGTTCGAGGCGCCGGCCGAATGCGCCGCCGAGCAACTGCGTTTGCACGTCGACCTTGTCGGCGTCGAGGTTCAGTACCTTGGCCACGTGATGACGCGCGAGCGCGGGGACTTGCGTGGACACCCACACCGTCGCCACACCGTCCGCGACCTGTACCGTGCAATTGAGCGGTTCGACCGCGCCGTGCGCGAGATACGGCGCGTGATAGTCGGCGCTGACCGTGCGCGTGGCGCCGCTCAGCGCGGCGTCGACATCGCCGAGGCGGTAGTAGGCATGGCCGTCGCTGTCGTCCAGCGCTTGCATGAGACGGCTCTGCACATCCGCGCTCGAGATGTGCGCCGCGTCGCCGTCGTTCCAATCGACGGTGACGGCGGTAACGGCGTTCATCGCGCGGAACGGGTTGTCGGCGATCACCGCGACGCCGCCGGTTCCACCGTTGTACGGCGCGACGGCGAACGCCTTGATGAAGCCCGGCAGTTTCTCCGCGGGCCCGGCGTCGAAATGCGCGGCCGTGCCACCCAGCGTGGGACACATGACGACGCTCGCATACAGCAGCCCGTCGGGCAGCGCGTCGATGCCGAAGCGCGCCGTGCCGTTGATCTTCGACGCGGCCTCAATGCGGCGGACCGGTTTGCCGATCAGCTTGAAGTTGGCCGGGTCTTTTAACGCCACGTTGCGCGGCAGCGGCTGCTGCGCCGCCAGCGAAGACAACTCGCCGAAGCTCGCCCGATGCCCCGACGGATGCAACACCTCGCCGCTTTCCGCGCGGCATTCGGCGGCCGGCACCTGCCATTGCGCGGCCGCCGCGCCGATCAGCATCGCGCGCGCCGAGGCGCCGGCTTCGCGCATCGGCGTCCACAGATCGTTGATGCTCGACGAACCGCCTGTCATCATCGTGCCGGCGTCGCGCACCAGCTTGCGCGTCATCCAGACCGTCGCGCGCTTCACGGCGCTGTCGTCGTCGGGACGAAACGGCAGATCGTCGACGATGTTCTGCACGCTGTTGTAGATCCTGTCGATCGGCGAATCCTCCACGCGGACCTGCGACCACTCCGCGTCGAGCTCTTCGGCGAGCAGCATCGCGAGGCCGGTGTGGATGCCCTGCCCCATTTCCGCCTTGCACATGATGATCGTCACGCTGTTGTCGGCGGCGATCTTGACCCAGCCGTTTAGCGGCACTTGCGTGCCTTCTGCGGGTAACGGCGTGGACGTCGTGAGCCGTTGACCCGGCGGCAGCACCGACCAGCCGACCAGCAGCGCGCCCACTGCGCTGGCGCCGCCGAGCAGGAAGGTTCTGCGTTTCAACATGGCAGGGCTCGGTGAGCTTGCATGGTGGCGGACGTTGGGAATGCGCGCGGGAGCGCGGGTTTTGCGTGGCGGGTGTTCGGATAGTAGTAAGACGGGGGAGCGATTGCGGGACTTAAATTCGGGAATTTAAGTCAATCCTGGCGAAACGGAGGGTTAACGCGAAGCTGCTGCGAATGCAAGATGCGAGATGCGGGGCCTGAAAGGGTCACCGCCGGTTCGATCCGGACACAACGTCGATCCATACCGCGAGCACCAGAATGCTGCCCTTCACGATCATCTGCCAGTACGCGTCGACGTCGAGCATCGACATGCCGTTATCGAGGCTCGCCATCACCAGCGCGCCGATCAATGCGCCGTACACGGTGCCGGAGCCGCCGCGCATCGACGTCCCGCCGATAAAGCACGCGGCGATCGCATCGAGTTCACCCATCGAGCCCGCTGAGGGTGAGCCGGCCGCGAGCCGCGCCGTGTTGACGATGCCGCCGAACGCGCACATCAGCCCCATCAGCGCGAAGATCGCGAGCTTCACGCGGTTCGTATTGACGCCGGAAAGCCGCGTCGCTTCCAGGTTCGAACCAACTGCGTAAATGCGCCGTCCGAACACGGTCTGCGTCGCGATCCACGTGAAGATGCCGAGCAGCGCGAGCAGCAACAGCACCGGTACTGGAATCCCGCCGTAACGATCGAGCGTAGCGACAAAGCCCGCCAGAATCACGCCCGCGCCGACCACCTTCACGACGTCCTGCCACACCGGCACCACCCGCAATTGATAGCGCTCGCGATTGCGCCGTTGGCGCAGCGTGAGAAACGCGAGCAGCACGAATAGCACGACGGCGAGCGCGTCACCCACGAGCCGCGGCAAATAGCCTTGACCGAGAAACACGAAACCGTCGGAGACCGGTGCAATCGTCGAACCACCCGTGACGCCGAGCAGAATGCCGCGATACGCGAGCATGCCGCCCAGGCCGACAATGAACGATGGCACGCGGCGATAGGTCGACCACCATCCATTGAACATACCGACCAGGACACCGAGCAGCATCACCACGGGCACGGTCACGCCGATCGGCCAATGACGGTTGACGTCGAGTATCGCGGCCACGCCGCCGAGCAAGCCGAGTAGCGAGCCGACCGACAGATCGATCTCGCCGGCGATGATCACGAACACCATGCCGCACGCGAGCATGCCGGTAATCGACATTTGCCGCAGCAGATTCGACAGATTGCGCGGCGTGACGAACGCGCCGTGCGTGAGGAACGAGAAGAAAATCCAGATCGCGGCCACTGCAATCAGCAACGCGAGAATCTTGTAGCGTGCAAACAGTTGCTGAATGCGCTGCGGACCGCCGAATGCACCGCGTGACGCGGCGCCGTCGGCGCGTTGGGAAGTAACGTCGGGCGTCATGCGGCACTCGCTGCGGTTGGGTTCGGGGATCGCTGCACGGGACGGATTGCGGCGCTGAGAATGTCCTCCTGGGTGAGGCCGTCGTTGACGAAATCGCCTCGTAGTTCACCCTCGCCGATCACCAGTACGCGATCGCTGATGCCGAGCACCTCGGGCAATTCGGACGACACCATCACGATCGACATACCGCGCTGCGCCAGTTGAAAAATCAGTTTGTAGATTTCGTATTTCGCGCCGACGTCGACGCCGCGCGTGGGCTCGTCGAGAATCAGTACTTTGGGATTGGTCAGCAGCATGCGGGTGAGCACGGCCTTCTGCTGATTGCCGCCGGACAGGCTCGCAATCGACAACATCGGATGCGCCGCGCGCACCGAAAGCCGCTTCATCTCCGTGTTGATCGTGTCGAGTTCGGCGGCCGAATCGATCCGTCCGCCTTTGGCGAAACGTTGCAACACCGCGAGCGTGATGTTGTGGCCGACACTCAAACCCGGCACGATACCGTGCCGTTTGCGATCTTCCGGCACCATGCCGATGCCCGCGCGAATCGCATCCACGGGTGCGCGAATCTTCAGCGGCTTGCCTTCCAGCACGACCGTTGCTTCGCTCACACCAGCGTATGCGCCGAAGACCGCCTCCATCAATTCAGTGCGCCCGGCGCCGACCAGACCGGCCACGCCAAGAATCTCGCCGCGCCGCAGCGCGAACGACACGTCGTTGACCCGCTTGCGCCGTGGATTGGTGACGTCGAAGCAGGTCACGTTACGCGCTTCGAAGATCACGTCGCCAATCGGATGCGGCTCGCGCGGAAACAGGTTCTTGATCTCACGGCCCACCATCAGCGAAATGATGCGGTCGGTGGTGAGCGAGCGCATCGGCTCGGTGGCGACATGACGGCCGTCGCGAATCACGCTGATCGTGTCGCAGACCGCCGCGACTTCGTCGAGCTTGTGCGAGATGTACACGCACGCCACGCCGCGTCGTTTCAGATCACGCACAATGTCCAACAGAATGCGGATCTCCGACGCAGTCAGCGACGACGACGGCTCATCGAGAATCAACAGTTTCGCGCGCTTGTTCAACGCCTTCGCGATCTCGATCAATTGTTGATGACCGCCGCCGTAGTTCATCACCGGCTGCGCGGCATTGATGCCGCTAATGCCGAGTTCACGCATGAGTTCGTCGGCGCGCTGATACATGGCCGCATAATTCATCCGGCCGCCGGGCAGCGTGATTTCATTGCCGAGAAAGATGTTCTCCGCCACGGAGAGTTGCGGCACCAGCATCAACTCCTGGTGAATGATGATGATGCCGGCACGTTCAGTGTCGCGCACGCTGGCGGCCTTTAACGGCTCACCTTCCCACGTAATGTCGCCATCCCATGTGCCATAGGGATAGACGCCGGACAGCACTTTCATCAGCGTCGATTTGCCCGCGCCGTTCTCGCCGCACAGGCCGACGCACTCGCCCGGCGCGACCGTCAGGTCGATGCCGTCGAGCGCTTTCACGCCGGAAAATGCCTTGACGATGCCCCGCATCGTCAGCAAGGGTTGAGTCATTCGCTATGCCTCGCTGCAAGGTGCGCGGCGGCTTCGACACACGTTGGGCGTGTCGACATCCGCCGCGCACACGTTACGCTCATTGGCTCGCGAGCTGGGCCTGGGTGTAGAAACCGTCCTTGATCACCACGTCGACGTTACTCTTGGTCAGCAACGTAGGCTGCAGCAACACCGTGTCGACCTTCTTCTTGCCGTTGTCGTATTGCGCGTTGAAGGCCGGCTTCTCGCCTCTGGCCAGCGCCACGGAGAGTTTGGCCGCTTCGCTCGCGATCAGCTTCAACGGCTTGTAGACCGTCATGGTCTGCGTGCCGGCAATCACGCGCTTCACCGCGGCGAGGTCCGCGTCCTGACCCGACACCGGCACCTTGCCCGCCAGATGCTGCGCGGCGAGCGCCTGGATCGCGCCGCCGGCAGTGCCGTCGTTCGAGGCGACGATCGCGTCGATCTTGTTGTTGTTCGCCGTCAACGCATCCTCCGTAATGCGCAGCGCCGTGGAGGCGCTCCATTCCGGCACCCACTGCTGACCCACAATCTTGATGTCGCCCTTGTCCATGGCCGGCTTCAGAATCTTGAGCTGGCCTTCGCGCAGCATCTTGGCGTTGTTGTCGGTCGGCGCGCCGCCGAGCAGGAAGTAATTGCCCTTAGGCTGTGCGTTGTAGACGCCTTGCGCCTGCAATTCGCCGACTTTTTCGTTGTCGAACGAGATGTAGGCGTCGACGTCGGCGTCGAGAATCAGGCGATCGTACGAAACTACCTTAATACCGGCTTTCTTCGCTTCGGCAACCACATTGCCGAGCGTCTTCGAATTGAACGGCACGATCACGATCACATCCACGCCGCGCGAAATCAGGTTCTCGATCTGCGAGATCTGCCGCTCCTCGCTCGCATCGGCCGATTGCACCGACACTTTCGCACCGAGTTTTTCCGCGGCGGCGACGAAATAGTCGCGATCGCGCGACCAGCGTTCCACACGCAGATCGTCAATACAGAAACCGATTTCAGGGTGGTCCTTGCTTGCATGCGCGAGCGGCGCGACAAGCGACAGGCTGGCGAGTACCGCTCCACACACGAGCGAACTCAGTACGGTACGACGCGTTGCGAATTTCATGTCTGTCTCCATCTTCTGATAGTCGGAATACCGGATTGGACGGTCTGCGCTGCGAGCCGCAAGACCGGACAAGCGACAACCCAAAGCTTCCTGTTTCACGCGGTCGACGTGGCCGCGCGATTTTTATGTGATGCTGCTGTTGCCTGATGCGTTTGTAGCGAAGCGCGCTCAACGCCCGCAGTAAATAGCCTGATTCACGATACTTTCCATCAACTCCTGATGCCCACTGGCGTGCTGCGGATTCAATCCACGCGTTAGCGCGTCCGACGCCAACGTCGACAGCGAATAATCTCCCGAAAGAATCTTGCGGCCGAACTCCGCCTCCCAGCCCGCGTAGCGCTGACGTTTGAATTGTTCGAGACGATCGTTTTCGATCAGCACCGCCGCCCGTTCGACGGCGATCGCGAGGTTGTCGATCGCGCCGATATGGCCGTAGAACAGATCTTCCGGATCGACGCTCTGCCGCCGCACTTTCGAATCGAAGTTCATGCCGCCGGTCGTGAACCCGCCGTGCTTGAGAATTTCGTAAAGGGCCAACGTCAGTTCTTCGACACTATTTGGGAATTGATCGGTATCCCAGCCGTTTTGCGGATCGCCGCGATTCGCGTCGACGCTGCCGAAAATACCGAGCGCGTAAGCCGTGGCGATCTCGTGATGAAACGAATGGCCGGCGAGTGTCGCGTGATTGGCCTCGATGTTCACGCGAATCTCTTTCTCGAGTCCGTGTTGCAACAGGAAACCATGGACGGTTGCGACGTCGTAGTCGTATTGATGTTTGGTCGGCTCCTGCGGCTTGGGTTCGATCAGCAACGCACCCTTGAAACCAAGCTGATGCTTGTGGTCGACCACCATATGCAGGAAGCGCGCAAGCTGATCGCGTTCGCGCACGAGGTCGGTATTGAGCAGCGTGTCGTAGCCTTCGCGGCCGCCCCACAACACATAGTTCTCGCCGCCGAGCCGATGCGTTGCGTCGAGCGCATGGCGGACTTGCGTCGCGGCAAACGCGAACACTTCCGGATCGGGACTGGTCGCCGCGCCGGCCGCGTAACGCGGATGCGAGAACAGATTGGCGGTGCCCCACAGCAATTTGACGCCGGTGTCTTGCTGCTTGCGCGCCAGATAGTCGGCCATACGCGAGAAGTTCTCGCTGTATTCCTTCAGGCTTGCACCTTCGGGCGCAACGTCGGTATCGTGAAACGTGTAGTACGGCGTGGCAAGCTTCGAGAAAAAATCGAAGGCGGCGTCAGCTTTTTGCTGCGCCCGCTCCATCGCGTCACCGGCTTGCTGCCACGGGCGCCGGAACGTCCCATGCCCGAAGATGTCCGTACCCGGCCAGACGAAGGTATGCCAGTAGCACACCGCAATACGCAGATGTTCTTCGAGGGTTTTGCCGAGTACTTTTTTACTTCTATCGTAATGGTGGTACGCAAGCGGGTTGTCCGACTGCGGGCCTTCATAACGGATCTCGGGAATGTGTTCGAAATAGGACATCGGCGTCTCCTGTTTATGTTGCAATGCAACTCGCCCGGCGTTGCCGTAGCGGTCGACAAGGTGACGCCATGCTGACGCCTGGACGAGGCATCGGCAATTGCGAAATTGCACAGCGTGCTTGATGTTTCTGACCGCCCGCGCGTTTGATTCGCACGGCTTTGCGATTCGGGGCCTAGAATAACCAGACGCTTAAAAACGAAGCGGTATAAACCCGCATTAAACCGGAGACGAAGGCGCGTGGCGTCCGATTCACGACCCGCACGCCACCCACCGCCATGACCCGTCCGCAAACACCACAGACGACCCATCGGATCGCGCTGCTGTTCAACGCGAACAAGGTCTACGACCGCGAGATCATTACCGGTATCGGCAATTACCTGCTGTCGACGCGCGTGGCGTGGGATCTGTTTCTCGAAGAAGATTTTCGCTGCCGGCTCACGGGGATCGAGCGCTTCGACGGCGACGGCATCATCGCGGATTTCGACGATCCGGCCGTAGGAGAAGCACTGCGCGATTGTCCGTTGCCGGTGGTCGCGGTGGGGTCGTCGTTCGAAGATCCGGCGCACTACCCTCCGGACTTACCCTATATCGCCACGGACAATAGCAAGCTTGTCTCACTGGCCTATACACATCTGATTGGCGCCGGCCTCGAACACTTCGCGCTGTACAGCCTGCCGCAAGCGCAGGAAAACCGCTGGGCGCAACAGCGTGAGTTGGCGTTCGCGCATCTGCGGCGTGCGGACAGTCGTAGCGAGGAGCAGATCGACAGCGAGATCTATCGCGGACTGTCCACCAGCGCGCCGTCATGGAACCAGGCGACCGAACAACTCACCGCATGGCTACGCGAATTGCCGAAGCCGGTCGGCATCATTGCCGTGACCGACGCACGCGCGCGGCACCTGCTGCAGGCCTGCCTGATCGCGGGTATTGCCGTGCCCGAGGAAGTGGCGATTATCGGCATCGACAACGATCCGCTCACGCGCACGCTGACGCGCATTCCGCTTTCGTCGGTCATTCAGGGCACCGACGAAATGGGCCGCACCGCCGCCCATTTGTTGCATCAGATGCTGCACGGCGCGCGTTTTCCTGGGCGGCGCATTCTCGTGCCGCCGGTCGGTATCAACGTGCTTGAGTCGACCAAACATCAGCCGCTTGCGAGTCCGTATGTGATGCGTGCGCGGCACTTTATTCGCCAGTACGCGTGCCAGGGCATTCGCACCGAGCAGGTGGCCGATTACGTGGGCGTGTCGCGTTCGTCGCTCGAAGAGTACTTCCGGCGCGAACGGCAATGCACCGTGCACCAGGAAATCCTGCACCATAAACTCGACGTCGCGAAAGCACTGCTGGCCAAACGCGACGCGTCCAGCGCGGAGGTCGCGATCCGCTGCGGCTTCACGTCGCTGCAGTACATGTACGCGGTGTTTCGGCGTGAGCTCGGCTGCACGCCGCGCGAGTACCAGGACCGCGCGAATGCGGCGCAAACGTCGACGCCAATGCCCGACTGAGCGCGCCTTTACTCTCTTATTCCGACCGACGCCATGATCAGCATCACACACCTTTCTTCCGAGCCGTGGGGCACGTTGCGCGGCGGCGATCCCGTCCGGCTCTTCACGCTGCGCAACGCGCACGGCATGAAAGTCGCCATCAGCGATCTGGGCGCGACATTGGTGTCTTGGCATGCGCCGGATCGCGCGGGGCGTCTCGGCGATATTCTGCTTGGTCATGACACGCCCGCCGACTACGTGACGGCCACCACTTACATGGGCGGCTTGATCGGCCGTTGGGCGAACCGCATTGCGGATGCGCGCTTCACGCTCGACGGTATCGAGTACACACTCGACCGCAACGAAGGCGCGAACCTGTTGCATGGCGGCACCGTGGGTTTTCATCGCGCGCTGTGGGACGTGAGCGAGGACAACGGCGCGCTGCTCATGCGGCTGGAGTCGCCCGAAGGCGACGCCGGTTTCCCGGGCAACGTGACCACGCAAGTGCGCTACACGCTCGACGACGACGGCACACTGACCCTTGCCTATGAAGCGATCACCGACGCCGCGACGCCGCTCAATCTGACGAGCCATCCCTACTTCAATCTGACTGGCCGCCCAGGCACGGATATTCGCGGTCACGTGTTGTCGATCGACGCCGAGCGTTTCTTCGAAGTCGACGCGGCAATGATTCCGTGCCAGCTTGCGGAAGTCGCGGGCAATGCGTTCGATTTCCGGCAAAGCGCACCGATTGGCGCACGTCTGGACTGGCCCCATGCGCAACTGGCACGGGCGCATGGATTCGATCATTGCTACGTGCTACACGATGCTGCCGACACCGGTACATCGCCATTGCGCCCAGTTGCCTGCGCGTACGACCCAGGCAGTGGACGCGAATTGACCGTCTCGACCGATCAACGCGGCTTACAGTTTTATACCGGCAACTGGCTGAATGGCGAGAAAGGGCGCGGCGGTATCACCTACCAGGCGCATGCCGGCTTGTGTCTCGAAGCGGGCGGTTTTCCGAACCAGGTCAATATGGCCGCGCAGGAACGGGGAATCGTGCGAGCCGGCGACACGTACCGGCAAGTCACGACTTATCGAGTCGACGTACGCGAAGGCGTGTGAAGCGATTCATCCTATCTTACGACGTGGCTTACAGCGCGCCGACTTATTGTTTGCGGCAATACTGAATTAACTGACCAGGTGTTTCCCCAGGACCGTGGGCTTCCTAGACTCCTTCAATGGGCGCCGTAAATTGCTGCGGTGCCGGATAAAACAATTCCGGAGTGAAGCATCATGAAATCGCTAATCAAAGCTGTTGCGCTGGTGGTCGTGCTGGCTGCGCCAGTGGTGGCGCTCGCGCAATCCGACCAGCAGCCGCTCACGCGTGCACAGGTCAAGGCTCAGTTGAAGCAACTCGAAGACGCCGGCTACAACCCGGCCGTTGCTACCGACGCCACCTATCCCGCCGATATTCAGGCAGCCGAAGCACGCGTTGCAGCGCAGAACGCAACAGGCTACGGCAGTCCGGCGGGTGGCACATCGCAAACGGGTTCCGATGCACCGATGGCGAATCCGACGCAGCAAGCACCGATGAACAACAGTCAATAACGCATCACGTCTAGTTCATTCGATGCGAGTGCATGTCGCGCTCGCATTGGCATGCACGCCCGCGACCATGACGACCTCATGTCAGAAAGTCCTTTGACGAAAATAATGGCTCGGCTATCCTAAGGCGGCAGTCCGGTGGTTTTCGCAACGTCGTTGTTCACGTCAACGAGAACTTCTACTCAACGTCGCTTCGGGTTCAATCGTGAAAGTCCGTGGTCCATTGGTGAGATACCAGCCTGGTCGGGAAAGAACATTCCTGTCCGGCTGTCCGATCGCTCATCAGGGGAGCAGCTGCGCTTCGCCATCCCGCCCCCTGTCCATCGATACCGTCCTGTCGCGTCGCTCCGTGCGGCGGCATAACGTCATCGCAGCCCCCTCCGCTATTCCCGTTCGTACCGACGAAATCGCGTCGCTTCTGCCTTAGCCCCCCTCTCTTTTCGCGAGCCTGCGTTGCATGCGGTAGACCGCTCGTTTAGCTAGCGGCTGATCGTTTGTAATGCGTTTGCCTGGTCGTGCTGTGCAAGTTCGCTTGCCCGCGCGAAACGGCTGCCAGCGTTCGCCTATCCGCCTCCCTTTTTGCTTTGCTGTGCGCTTGCGCTGCGGCAGGCGGCGTCGCGCCTCGTCGTTTCGGCAAAAAACCGAAGATCGAATCCAAGGAGATTGCAGAATGAAGACCCGTCATAACACGCTGCTTTCGCTCACCGGCACGCTGCTGTGCTCGCTGACCACTCTGACCGCGATGAACGCCGCGTGCGCCGCGGACACGTCGCTGAACGTCTACAACTGGTCGGACTACATAGCGAAAGACACGATCGCCAATTTCGAAAAGCAATCCGGCATCAATGTGAAGTACGACAGTTACGACAGCGACGACACCTTGCAGGCCAAACTGCTCGCAGGCAGTTCGGGCTATGACATCGTGGTGCCGACATCGAGCTACATGGCGCGGCAGATCGAAGCCGGCGTCTATCAGAAGATCGACAAATCGAAGATGCCGAATCTCGCCAATCTCGATCCCGGCCTCATGAAACTGATCGCCGATGCGGACCCCGGCAATCAATACGGCGTGCCCTGGGCGTGGGGCACGGACGGCATCGGCTATAACGTGCAAGCCGTGAAGAAAGCGCTGGGTGGCGAAGCGCCGGTGGATAGCTGGTCGCTGCTGTTCGATGCGGCGAATCTGTCGAAAGTAAAAAGTTGCGGCGTCTCTTTCCTCGATTCGGCGTCGGATGTTTTCCCCGCCGTGCTTCAGTACATGCATAAAGACCCGAACAGCACCAATCCTGGCGACTACCAGGCCGCGTACGAAGTACTGAAGAAGATCCGTCCGTACATCACGCAGTTCAATTCGTCCGGATACATCAACGATCTTGCGAACAACGATATCTGCGTCGCGTTCGGCTTTTCAGGCGATGTGGGGATCGCCCGGCGTCGCGCGTCGGAGGCCAAGCGTTCTTACGAAGTCCGGTTCTCGAATATCAAGGACGCGGGTCTGGTGTGGATGGATGTGATGGTCATTCCGAAAGATGCGCCACATCCGGAAGCGGCAATGAAATGGATGAACTACATCGAAGATCCGAAGGTCAGCGCCGCCATTACCAACGAAGTGTTCTATCCGACCGCGAATCGGGCCGCGCGGCAATTCGTGACGCCCACCATCGAACAGGATGCGAACGTCTATCCGCCCGCAGACGTGCTGAACAAGATGACGTTGATGCGGCCGCAACCGGCGCCGATCATGCGGCTCGAAAACCGGCTTTGGGCGCAGTTGAAATCGGGCAGTTAAGCGACGCGCGTTGAGTGGCAGTTAGCTGGATGACGGGGTTTCAGACGAGTCTTTCCGGCGTGGCGCGCGCAGTGGGTGCGTGTGCCACGCTTTTTTTGAGCTTGCAGTTTTTCGGGTTTTAACTGGGACATCATGAGCATTTCGAACATCGTAGACTTCGCGCTGCCGGCGAAAGAAAGCATCGAGTACATGCCGAAGGCCGAGGCTGTACTAGCAGGCAATCCGTCACAGACCGTTCATACGCATTTCACCAGCCCTTGCGGTCAACTCGCGGCAGGCGTGTGGGAAGGCGCATGTGGACAATGGAGCGTGAACTTCACCGAGAGCGAGTACTGTGAAATTCTCGAAGGCGTGTCCGTCATTCGCGACGCCGATGGGACGAGCAAGACCGTGCGGGCGGGCGATCGCTTTCTGATTCCGGCCGGATTCAAAGGGACGTGGGAAGTACTTGAGCCATGCAGGAAAATTTTTGTTTCGGTGGAGTTCAAGGGATAAACGACAGCAGATTCCATCGAAGAGGTCCGCCTCATCGCGTACCTCTTCGCCGCGTCGCAGCGGCTATACGTTAAGCCGCGCAATGCCGGGGATCGGCAATAGCGAGGTTGCCGACCTTGCCATCCTGATACATTGAGAGATCGAACTTAACGTTCGTTTTGTCCGGATCCAGCATGTTGCCCACCACGATAAGGTTCTTCATCCGGTGGTCCGATGTCACGCCGTCCATTATCGGAACATGGAATTGTCCGTGCTTCTCTGGAGAGAGAAACTGGGCCGAGACCGAATCGGATCGCTTCGAATAGGTGATCGCGATCGCTTTGTCGAACGTCCGCATCGGCTGCCCCGTCGATGGCCACGCGAATACTTGCGGCGCACGCGACAGAATCGTTACCGTGTCCGCGCCTGACTTTTGACTCAGCTCCTTCAGGTGTGACCTCGCGTTGCTCGCAAAACTCTGTGCACGCTCGGACAAAGCGCTCGCGTAGTAGTGGTTGGCAACGTCTCCCGCGTTATCGGCCAAGCCGTGCGGTATGCCACCCGCTGGCGGAGCATCCGGCTTGTTGCCTTGCGATAGCTCGAATGTCTCGATGGCGGGTTGCATGGCCGACTTATAGATCGAGCCGAACCAGTTAATGATCGGTGTCGCGTTTAGCGCAGCCTCCTGATAAATGATGTGCATCGCATCGGCCTCCGTATTGCGCCCTTGCGCACGCAACCGGTTCACTTCGTGCCGGAGATCCTCGGCATGATGGATTTCAGAAAAATTCGGCAGAAGCAGCGGCGCCAGCGCGGCGGGAGGAAAGACAAACGATGCAGCTGTGGCAGCGAGGCCGCCAGCAAGATGCGCCGCCGCATTGCCCACGTCCCATTTGGCCTGCTCACTCTTCGGGTCCGCAATCAGGTCCTTCACGTTGTTGGACAGGCTCTGAACTGCCGGCATGATGCCCAACTCAGTCGCGCCATCCGACAGTGCTTTCGATGCCAAACCCAGCAGTTCGTTACCGCCGAGATTGCCAGTACCCAGCAAGTCGCACGCGCCGCGCACGAAATCGTTCGAGCGAGCCTTGACGATCCGCAGCAAAGGCGCTGCGCCGGTTTGCACGCTGTGGGAGCCGCCCATCTGTCCTAACGCGCCGAGACCTCGCGATACATTGGCCGCCGCGCCATTGCCCGCGTATCCCAGGCGATTTGCCTGAATCGGCGAGCAAGGTTCATTTTGCTGGTGAAGATGGCGATAGATTGCCGGAAGAGCTTGCCGGTCTTCTCGACCTCTGTTCGCATTGTTGCCACCATCAACAATCTGATCCGGATGAATCGTTATCGTTATCGGTGCTGCAGCACGCAGGGGCGTGCCTGAGATTGACGTCGCCATTTGATAGCCTCTGAAGGTGCTATGTGAGCGATCATTGAAGCACGCTCATTCAGAGGCGATGTGCTACGGATGTAAAGCGCCGGGCTTTCGATAAGTGACGAACCGCTCCAATCCTAAAGACCGAAGCGCTCCAGCAAGAAATCAATCACGCTGCGCAGCTTCGCGGTGGGCCGGCGATCCTGCGCGTAGATCAGATGCATCGGCGTGGGTCGGTACGACCAGGACGGTAGTACCGGCACCAGGCGGCCGGCAGCGATATCGTCGGCTAATAGCACCTCCGGTTGAAGCACGATACCCGCGCCGCGCAAAGCGGCCACGCGCAACGCGCCGCCGTGATTCGACGTAAAACGACCTTTCACCAGCACGTCGCACGATTCGCCAGCGGGTCCGACCAGATGCCAGCGATCGTGCCGGCTCCAGTACGACAAACCCAGACAGGCATGCGCATTCAACTGCTGCGGATGATCGGGTTGTCCGTGTTCGCGCAGATAGTCAGGCGCGGCGGCGAGTATGCGTCGATAAGGCCGCAACGGACGCGCGACTAGCCCGGTGTCGTCGATCTCACCGATCTGGATACCCAGTTCGTAGCCCTCGTCGATCAAAGCGTGGGCACGATTGTCCAGCGTCAACTCCACGCTCACTTCAGGATGACGGGCCAGATAATCGGTCAACACCGGCACCATGCTCTGGGTACCAAACGTAATCGGCGCCACGAGTCTTACCTGGCCGCGCGGGCTGGTCTGTAATTCCGATGCGCTCGCCTCGGCCAACTCCACTTCGGCCAGCGCGCTTTTGCAGCGCTCGTAGTACAGGTGGCCTACTTCAGTCAATTGCTGCCTGCGTGTCGTGCGATGTAGCAGACGTGCGCCGAGACGCTGCTCGATCGTGCGGATATGTTTTGCCACCATGGTCGGCGAAACGTCGCTGAGCGTCGCCGCCGCGGTAAAGCTACCGCTTTCCACGACTCGCACGAACATCGTCATGCCGGCCAGCTTATCCATGATTAAGAACCTGGGGGTGTGGAATGACTCAAATCATCGCACGTTTATCCGCGTGCCAATGTCGATGACACTGCGTGCACTGGCATCCCATTCGGAATGCCGCTTACGGAGAAACTGTCATGCCCGTTCTGCATCTGGAAATGCATCCCGGCCGCACGCTGGAACAAAAGCGCGCCTTCGTTCGTGAAGTCACGCGGGTGACGGTCGACACGCTGGTCTGTCCGCCGGAAAGCGTGGAGGTGGTGATCACCGAAGTGCCGCGCGACGCATGGGCCAAAGCCGGCAAGCTGCTCTCGGACGGCTGAGATTGGCGGCAGAGGCCGAGTCGCCTGCGCGTGCGATATTGCAATGGCGACGCGGCTTCCGCGAACGCGAATCGACACCACATTACAGCCTCAGGCGCGATCGAATCCGAGCGTTGCCCGATAGCGCTACGACCTCGCCAAGTCGCTATTTCTCGACGAAAAACGTTCGCGATACGCCTGTGGCGTTACCGCGATCGTCCGCATCAAACTGCGCCGCAGGGTCTCCTCACTGCCGAATCCGCATCGCGCCGCAATGCGCTTGATCGGCAACGACGTATCGACGAGCAAACCTAACGCGGCCTCGGTACGAATCTGTTCGATGGCGCGCGCCGGCGTTTTCCCGGTCCTCGCGCGGTAGTGGCGCATGAAGCTGCGTTCGCTCATGCCGACACGGTCGGCCAACACGGCGACCGAAAGATCGACGGTCAGATGTTCCACGATCCATGCGTGAAGCTCGCCGAATTGGTCGTCGTCCTGTTGCAGCGACAAGGCCGTGCTGAACTGCGACTGCCCGCCTGGCCGTTTGAGAAAGACCACCAGTTCTCGAGCGACGTCGAGTGCCATTGAACGGCCGAGATCTTCTTCAACGAGCGCGAGCGCCAGATCGATCCCCGCCGTGACACCCGCCGACGTCCACACAGTGCCGTCCTGAATGAAAATCCGATCCGGTTCCACACGCAACGCCGGATATTGCTGCACGAGTTCATTGCAGTGCGCCCAGTGAGTCACGACACGACGTTCGTCCAGCAGCCCGGCCGCCGCGAGTAGAAAAGCGCCCGTGCACACGGAGGCAACCCGCCGCGATACCGCCGCGTGCTGGCGCACCCAGCGGGTCAGCACGGCATCGCACGATGCTGCGTGAACCCCTCTTCCGCCTGCGACGATGAACGTGTCCGACGGTGTGCGCGCTGACGGCAACGCATGGGCGACGAGTCCCAAGCCGGCCGAAGACACGACCGTGCCCGCCTGAGCCGCGATCACGCGCGGCTCGTAGCACGGAGCGAGACCGCGCCCGCGCGCGAGTTCGTTCGCGGAGGCGAACACTTGCAGTGGCCCCGAAACGTCGAGGAGTTGCACGTCCGGAAAGGCGAGGATGTTGATCGATCGAAGCGCTTTACGCATGGCAGCCTGGCGGAAAATGTTGGGGATATGGCATTCCCGCCAGACAGTACTTGCGTACAGTTCTTCTGTCTATCCCCAGATTGCCTGCCGAACGTGGAGCAGGCCACGACATTCAAACAACGAGGTACTGCAATGACGCTTCACATTGGCTTGCTCGTCTTCCCACGCGTGCAGCAACTCGACCTGACCGGACCGCATGACGTCTTTTCTTCGCTGCCCGATACGACCGTTCATCTTCTCTGGAAAGACCTTGCGCCGTTGAAGTCCAGCAGCGGACTGACGCTCGTACCGGACACCACGTTCAACGACTGCCCGCCGCTCGATGTAATCTGCGTGCCAGGTGGCGCCGGTGTCGGCGATCTGATGGAAGATCCGGAAACCCTCGACTTCATCCGGCGGCAGGCGAGCCAGGCGCGTTTCGTCACCTCCGTCTGCACCGGCGCGCTTGTATTGGGCGCAGCCGGCCTGTTGCGTGGACGCAAGGCCACGACGCATTGGGCGTTTCACGAATTGCTCGCGCCCCTGGGCGCGATTCCCGTGCGCGATCGCGTTGTTCGTGACGGCAATCTGGTCACCGGTGGCGGCGTGACAGCGGGAATCGATTTCGCGCTGACGCTGGCGAGTGAGTTGGTCGGTGAGCAGCAAGCGCAGGCGGTTCAACTGCAACTCGAATACGCACCCGCTCCGCCGTTCGACGCCGGCAGTCCGGAGACCGCGCCGCCGGCCGTGGTGGAATCGGTCCGTCAGCGGTCCGCGGATTCGCTGGCGCGACGCCTCGAGATCGTTACGCGGGTCGCCGCATCGCTTTGATGCAGAGGCTCAGTCGGTGGAACGCCAACGGCCCGACTCCGGGCTCACCATGACTTTTTCGCCGTCGAGCCGGACTTGCTCCTCATCCAGTTGCAATGCCGTGGAAGGCGCGACGTCGAAGTCAACCTTGAGCGCTCGCGCTACGAGAGTGTCTTCAATCGGCAGCTCCCACGTCAGGAATAGCTGCACGTAGTCTTCGTCGGGTACGAAGTCGGCGGCATTGAAGCCGCTGCGGCCGCGCTGAATGACGCCGTGAGGCTGACCCGTGTCGAATATCAACGCCGTTCCTCGTCGCAGCGGAATGCGCTGACCGGCAGACGGAAAATGCACGTCGAGTCCGCGGTCTTCGCTCAGGAACAGATTGCAGAAGGCCGCGCCGCCATATTGCTCGGCGTCGTGGTGATATCTCGCGCCTCGGCAGACCATCAGGGCGACGTCGCTGTGCGCGAGCACGTCGGGCAATCCAAGCGTGTGGGTCCAGTCGGAGACGGCCTGCACGCAGCGGCCGTAGTCCGGCCAGCGCGACCGCGCGCGCGCCAACGGCATGACTTCGACGTCGCCGGGTTCGAGAACCATGTGCTTCTCTATTTCCCTTTGCCAATCCGCCAGTAGGGGTGCAGGAGGCATAGGGATGTCGAGCGTGCCGGACAGCACGACGTCACTGACATATCGGCTGCGGATGACGTCGCCGCTCCAGAAGTAGGAAGTCAGCATGTCGCGCGCTGGACGCGGTTGCAGGGGTAGCTCATCGGAGTGATTTTACGTGCCGTGAAGCCTTCGTTACCGGCTTGCTTTGCGTGCCGCAGATCAACGCGATACCCGCCTTGGCCGTGGCGCGCAGCGACGCGCGCGAGTCACCGGCGCGTGAGCGCAACGCCAGGCTATGCAGGATCGCGGAAGCGACCTTCGCCAACACGGCCGGATTCGCGGCGCTATCGAGTTCACCCGCTGCCTTCGCACGTTCGAGGCGCCGCTCAAACGAGGCGTCGAACGTATTCAGCCCCGCTGCGAGCTTGTCGCGAACGTCCTGATCCACTCTCGATTCCGCCAGCGCGGTGCCGATCAGGAAACAGCCGCGCGGCGTTTCGCCAACCGGCAAATAAATCGCCAACGCGCCGTCATACACCGACATCAAGGCATCGGCTAAAGGTCGATCTCCGCCGAGCGCCGCTTCCATACCCTGCAACCCGAGTTCGATGTATCGGTCCAGCGTGCTCAGATAAAGCGCGTGTTTATCGCCGAACGCGCCGTACAGGCTCGGGCGGTTCATCCCTGTCGCTTCGCTCAGCGCGTCGAGTGACGTACCCGAGTAGCCGCCGTCCCAGAACGCGTCGCGTGCGTCGTTCAGCGCCTGGTCGGGATCGTAGTGACGAGGCCGTCCGCGTGAGCGCTTTTCGTTTTTTGTACCGATGTGCATATAAATAGTTGCCAGCGTTGATTTTTATACACTATAGTACAAAAACAATCACAACGACCCGGAGTCACGAGCATGGAGCTTTACTTTTCGCCACTGGCCTGTTCACTCGCAACCCGCATTGCGCTTTATGAAGCCAACGCGGACGCGCAGTTTATTGAAGTCGACACGAAGTCAAAGCAATTGCGTGACGGCTCCGATTTTTATCCGATCAACCCATTGGGACAGGTGCCCGTGCTCCGCACGGATGAGGGCTGGCTGCTGAAGGAAAACACCGCGATCCTGCCGTACGTAGCGGACGCATTTCCGGCGGCCGGGCTCGCGCCGGCGTCGGGAACGGCACAGCGTGCCAAGCTGCAGGAATGGCTGGGTTTTATCAGCACGGAACTGCACAAAGGTGTGTTCGTGCCGCTGCTCGATCCGCACGCGCCTGCGGACGTTCGGGCCTACACGCAGAAGAAAGTCGCGCTGCGCCTCAACGTGCTCGAACAGCATTTCGGCGAGCAGGAGTTCTTGCTGGATCATTTCACAGTGGCAGACGCTTACCTCGTTACCGTATTGAACTGGGCCCAGTATGGTGGTGTTGATCTCGCCGGGTGGCCTGCCGTCGCGGCGTATTACAAACAGACGACGCTTCGGCCGCCTGTCGCCAGGGCGTTGAAAGAAGAGATTGCGCTGTTTGGCGAGGAGCAGGCGAGGCGGCAAGCAAGCGCTTCGTGAGTGAGTGCGTAGCAGCGCCTCCGGGCGCTGCACGTGCCGAAACGGAGAATCATGCGACTGCATGGGGTGCGGTAGGGCCTGTTGCATTTTGAACGTCATCTCGACGACGCAACGGTTGAAGCCGGTGCCGCGCAGGCGAACTGAGTCAAATGGAACGCCTGCTGGGTAAATTAAAACTGCGTTTGATAATAAACGGCCCTTAACAGCGCCGCTGCTATGCGGCGCCCCCAATCGCACTCACCACGGCGATCGCCTCTCACTCTTTCCAAAACGCACGAGACGCGATTCGGCTTCGTCGACGGTAAACACCGGTGCGGATAGCAACTGCTGCTCGTGCAAATCGAGAAGCCGGATAATCGGCGGACAGTCGGTGGCGGCAATCGACCAGATATCTTTGTTCGCGCCGTGAGCCGCGGCATCCAGAATGCGCTCCGCTTCGAGATAAAGCTCGCGTTCTGCGTCGCCGAATCCGGCCTGCTGAAGATACCAGGCGAGATAAAGCGCCTTGACCAGTTTGACGAGCAGATCGCCATTACCCTTGCCGGTCTGAAATGCAGCCAAAGCCAGATGCCAGTAAAGCGATTGCTCACGCACGTAAGAGGTGGTGTGCGGGAGGAGCTTGGTCTTTCCAAGCGGTTTTCGACGCCCCTGATTCCCCGTTGGTCGTTTTTTACGATTCTGCGACATGGATCGTTTTTATCTGAGTGATGCTGTTTTTAATCCCAGCATCGTAATCGATATGGCAGATAAAAATAACCGTCAGCAGGATCATTTAACAAAAAATAATCAATATGCTATAGGCATATTTTTGCCACACAAAATAAATACCGTCAACGATCTTTGACTTATCCATCAGAACGCATCAACGCGTATCAAAGCGCCTATAGCAGATTGCAAATACACAATACCAATTGATCTTTTGCCTTTAACAATTACCTCATTCAAATATGCATTCAGCAAATAATGCCGATTGCCAATCCACACGCGTACTTCGCCTCAATTCACGACGTCAACCGCAGTGACGCAAAGTTCGCACGCCACCCCGAAGCATGACGTTTCCGATGAGAAAACTAGCGCGCCCCGTCAGCCGCGCGGATCCACCCAACCAGCGCCGGCCATCGCCCTGCGGGCAATCCCCGACCTTCCGCGCCGACCGGGCCCGCCGCACCGAATGTTATTATCGGAAACACCACGCGCCCACGAAGGCGAGCTTTCAAGCTGTCGGACCCCATGGATACCCATCTCACCAAACCCGCCGATCCCTCCACTACGGACCTCGGACGACGCGTGCGCGCTGCCCGTCAGGCCCAGGATCTGACACTGGAAACTGCGAGCCGCCTGTGCGGCGTGTCACGCTCGACGCTCTCCAAAGTCGAAAACGGCCTGATGTCCCCCACATTCGACGTGCTGCAGAAAATCGTGCTGGGTCTGAAGATAGAAATCGGCGAGTTGTTCGGCTCCACGCCGAAAGTCAGCGCGAGCGGACGTCGTGCGTTGACCCGCAAGAATGAAGGCCAACGCCACGCGTATCGCGGCTATCAGATGGAGTTGCTCGCCACCGACCTCGCGCACAAAGCAATGCTGCCGTTCCGCATCCGCATTTCCGCGCACACGCTCGACGCCTTCGACGACTGGGGCCGTCACGAGGGCGAGGAATTCCTGTACGTGATCAGCGGCAGCGTTTGCCTGTATTCCGAGTTGTACGCGCCAACGCATTTGAACGCCGGCGACAGTTTGTACTTCGACAGCCGCACCGGCCACGCGGCGGTTTCGACCAGCGACGAAGACGCCGAAGTGTTGTGGATGGCGACCAGCGCCGACATCCCGCCAGTGCCGGCCAGCACCGATTCACCGAAGAAATAACACTCGCGCGAACTGCAACCCGCGCGCGTCAACCGACCGTAACCTCAGCAACAGCATCCTCACGCGCCGCCGCCAACGCCCGCTGCGCCAGTTGCGCAATATGCATTGCGTGGCGGCCCGTTCCCTGTTCGATCTGCTCACGGCAACTAAAGCCATTGGTCAGCACGATCGTTTCCGCATTCGCCGCCGTCGCTTCACGTACGGCCGGAAACAGCTTGTCTTCGCCGATCTTCTCCGACAACGCGTGATGCTCGGCGTTAAAGCCGAACGATCCCGCCATGCCGCAGCATCCCGTGTCGAGCAACTTCCAGGTCACGCCGAGTTTGTTCAGCAACGCCGTGTCGCCTTGCATGCCGAACAACGCCTTCTGATGACAATGCCCGTGCACGATCACATCCGCGTCGAGCGTCGGCCAATCGAACGGCTGACGCGCGACGAAATCGGAAAACAGAAATGTTTGCGCGGACAACTGCTTCGCCAACGCGTGACCGGGCAATTGCTTCAGCAGTTCATCCTTGAAGACGGACAAACAGCCGGGTTCGAGACCGACTAACGGCACACCGGCGGCGATATCGTCCGCGAGGTCGTCGAGAATGTGCGTGAGCAGTTCACGCGCGCGTTCGAGCAGGCCGAAGTCATACAGCGGACGCCCGCAGCACAAGCGATTCTTCGGCAGCACGACGTGCCAGCCGAGTTGCTTTAAAACATCCGCGGCGGCTTCGGCGATTTCGGGCGTGAAGTGATCGTTGAACGTGTCGACCCAGAGAATGACTTTCTTCCCCACGTTGCCAACGTTACCCTCAGCCCCACGAGAGTTGAATGAGTTGGATGATGAACGCCGCGCGATCTCCCGATACGTCGCCCCGGCGAAGCGCGGCAGTTCACGCGTCTGCGCTACGCCCGCCACCCACTTGCCGAGCGAAGCGAGGCCCGGCGCCGACGTCATGAAGTTCGTCAGACGCGGAAAGCGCGCCGCCCATGGCGCCCATTCGCCGATGCGCCCCATGAACAGCGCCTGCCGTGGCCGACGCTTCGTCTCGTAGTAATGCGAGAGAAACTCGGCCTTGTATGAAGCCATATCCGTATGCGTCGGGCAATCGGACTTGCAGCCTTTGCACGCGAGGCAGGTATCGAGCGCGTCTTTCACTTCGCGGCTTTGCCAGCCGTCGGCGATCACGTCGCCTTGCAGCATTTCCCAGAACAGATGCGCGCGACCACGGGTCGAATAGCGCTCTTCACGCGTGGCGCGATAGCTCGGGCACATCGTGCCGCCTTCGAGTGAACGACACTTGCCCATGCCGATGCAGCGCTCGATCTCGCGCTGGAAACCGTCACCTTCCGGGCTGGCGAACGTGAGCTTCGTTTGCAAGGTCACCGGCTTGTACGCCGGACCCATCCGCAGATTCTCGTCGGCACGATACGCGTGCACGACCTTCCCCGGATTCAGACGATTGGCCGGGTCCCAGATCGCCTTGAATTGCTCCATGGCGTGCATCAATTCCGGGCCGTACATGATCGGCAGGAACTCGGCCTTGGCCTGGCCGTCGCCATGTTCGCCCGACAGCGAGCCGCCGAATTCGACCACCAGTTCCGCCGCTTCGCGCAGAAACTTGCGCCACGTCGCCACGCCCGCCGCGCTGCGCAGATCGAAGGTAATGCGCGCGTGCACGCAGCCGTCGCCGAAATGGCCGTACAGACTCGTCTCGTAGCCATAGCGGTCCACCAGCGCCTGAAACGCGCGCAGGTAGTCGCCGAGCCGCATCGGATCGACGGCGGCGTCTTCCCAGCCCACCACCGGGTCCGGCGTGCCGTCCTCAACCGACAACGCCACCGCCGACGCCCCCGTCTCGCGAATCGACCACACCTTCGCCTGCAACGCGCGATCTTCGACGAGCATCGCCGACACGCTCGGGCCCGCCTCGCCGGACGCAAAATGCGTCGCGGCCGCTTGCGCCTGGTGCATCACCGCCTCTTGCGTGTCCGCGCCGAATTCGAGCACGACCCATGCGTCGCCCGGCGGCAACAGCGCGATCTCGTCCTTCTTCAAACCGCGCGCCTGCAAGCCTCGGATGATCGCGCGGTCGAGTCCTTCGATCGCGATCGGCTCCCAGCGCATGAAATGCGGCACGGCATCCGCCGCGATATAGATATCGGTGAAGCCGACCACGACGATCACACGCTTCGCCGGACTCTTCACGAGGCGCACTTTCGCCTGCAAGGTCACCGCGCAGGTGCCCTCGGTGCCGACCAGGGCGCGCGCCACATTGAAGCCGTTTTCCGGCAACAGTTGATCGAGATTGAAGCCCGACACGCGCCGTTTGATCCGCGGGAATTTCGCGCGAATCTGCTCGGCGTAGGTGTCGCGCAACTGCCGGAGCGCGGCGTAGATTTCGCCCTGAGGGCCGCCGGCCGCGATGATGCGCTCAAGCTCCGCGTCGGAGGTCGGGCCGACCCAGAAACGCGCGCCGTCGAAGGTCGCGATTTCCAGCGCTTCGACGTTTTCCACCGTCTTGCCCGCCATCACCGAATGCGCGCCGCACGAGTTGTTGGCGATCATGCCGCCGAGCGTGCAGCGGCTATGCGTGGCCGGATCCGGCGCGAAGGTGAGGCCGTGTTGTTCGGCGGCATCGCGCAAGGTGTCGCACACCACGCCCGGTTCGACGATCGCCACGCGCGCGACCGGATCGACCGACACGACGCGGTTCACGTACTTGCTCGCGTCGGCCACTACGGCGACGTTCACGCATTGGCCGTTCTGCGATGTGCCGCCGCCGCGCGGCAAAAACGGTACGTCGTTGCGGCGGCAGGCGGCGAGCGTGGCCAGCAGATCGTCCACATCGGCGGGTACGACGACGCCGAGCGGAACCTGGCGGTAGTTCGACGCATCCGCCGCATACAGCGCTTTCGAACCCTGATCGAAGCGCACTTCGCCGCGCACATGGCGACGCAGGTCCGCTTCGAGCGCCTGCAGCACGGCGGCGGTGCCCTTGAACGGCATGGCGACGCGTACTTCGTTTGGCGTGCTGCGCCCGGCATCGTCCGGTGTAGTCACGTGCACTTCATCGAATGACGTTGATGTTCCCACTGCCGCGCCCTCACGTGTTTTGTTCAACGTTCGAGCGCCGTTGCTCGACGCTCATGCCGCCTGGCTCGCCGTCATCTTGAAGATGCCCTGAGCGTTGCCCGCGTCGAAACGCAGATCGGTTTCCCAGCGGCGCGCGTCCTGATCGAACGTGCGCTTGCGCGTGATGAACTCGTAGAACGAGCCCGGCACGTCACGCGTTACGACAACGCCATCGGTCGCGACGAATTCGCGCCGCACGACGTCCGCGCGATACGCGGTCTGGAACACGCGGCCCGAACGCGAGCGCTCCACTTCCGGCTTCATCGGACGACCCTTGGCCTTCTCGTCGTCGGAGAGTTGGAAGACGTCCGCGACGCGATCCGTTGCGTGATTGAACGCGTTGCCTTCGGTGGCGATCCACGCCATTTCCGCCGACTCCTTCAACAATACTTCGTAATCGGCTTCGCGTGGCGTCTCGTGCTGACGCGCGAACGCGCCGACGATCACCGGCAGCAATTCGTGCGCCGCGTCGAGCGGCAGCACGCCGTCGCGTTCGAGTTCCCACAACTGGCCGACGGCGCGCGGCGTCAACGGATCGCGCGAAGCACCGATCACGTTCGTCACGGCCTGCTGGAACTCTGCGGAAAAACGCTCGGGATGCAATTCGCTGACGAAGAATTGCGAGATCTCGTCGGGCGCGTCGTCATGCGCCCACGCGCGACCGGTCATGCCCAGGCGGTCGAGCGGATAGCGACCGTTGATGCTGAAGCCGAGCGGACGCAGAATGCGCGCGAACGCGGCTTCGCCCATCGGCAGCGCGCCGCTGTGCGGCCAGCGCACCGTGCGCAACGCGCCGTGATCGAAATACACGCTACCGCCGGCGGCGATCGTCTCGTCCGTGTACTGGCGGCCGTTCGGCGAACGCGCCAGCAGGTCTTCGAACAGCGCCATGTTCATCGCCTGAGCCAGTTCCGCGCGCGTGACGGTGCCCGTTTCCCACTCGTTCAAAATCTGCGGATGATTCAGCGTGGCGAAGAGCCGCGCGGTGGTGTCGGCACCGAGCAGTTTCTGCAGCAGTTGTTCGACATTCGCATTCTTGATGTTTCGCATATCGGTTCTCTACGTAGCTTCACGTGATGCCTGGCGCGCTCGCTGACGCGCTGTTGGGGACCGCCGGTGGCCGCGCAACGCGCGATACGGCAAGTTTGAAGGTGACATTATTCAAATCCGCAGCGCCGCCGTAAAGCGAGATAAAATCGCCACTTGATGCGTTTTCGGAATCAACATGCGAAAGTTCAAAATCCCCAACATGGGCGCGCTGCTCGCTTTCGAAGCCGCCGCCCGGCACGAGAGCTTCACGCATGCGGCGCGCGAACTGTTCCTCACCGAAAGCGCGGTGTCGCGGCAGATCAATACGCTCGAAACCAATCTCGGCGTGCGGCTGTTCGTGCGCGTCAAACAGCGCGTGGTGCTGACCAAGGCGGGCAAGGTGTATAGCGCGCAGGTGCGGCGCTCGCTGGAACAGCTCGACCGCGACACGCTGTCGATCATCGCGCATGGCAGCGGCGGCGGTTATCTGGAACTGGCGGTGTTGCCAACTTTTGCGTCGCAATGGCTGATTCCGCGGCTCGCGGCATTCAATACGCAGTATCCGGATGTTCGCGTGAACATGGGCGTGCGCACCGGCACGTTCCCGTTCGCCGACACGCATTTCGAAGCGGCGATTCACTATGGCAAACCGACGTGGCCGGGCACGTCGGCGGATTTTCTGTTTAGCGAAGAAGTCGTGCCGGTGTGCGCGGCGAGTTTGCTGAAACGACCGGTTGAACAGCCGGCCGATCTGCTGGACTATCCGCTACTGCACTCCACCACCCGGCCTGACGGCTGGGCAACGTGGTTCGCGAATCTGGGCGTCGACGACAACCGGACCATGCAGGGCGTGCGCTATGAACTCCACACCATGCTGATCAGCGCCGCCGCGGCCGGCCTCGGCATCGCGCTGGTGCCGCGCTTTTTTGTGGATGCGCAGCTCGAACAGCTCGGGCTTGTGATTCCGCTCGTGGTGCCGCTCGCCGCGCCGGCGATTGCGGACTCGGCGTACTACCTCGTTTATCCGACGGAGTTGAGTCACGGTAAGCCGCTCGCGAGCTTCCGCGAGTGGCTGTTGCATGAGGCGGCGGATTATGGGGCGGTGAATCCGGCGTTGGCGGGTAATCCGGGTGTTGAGAGAGCGTCGGATGGCAGCGAGCGGCCGTTCGGGGCTTGAAGCGTTGAAGCCTTGACGCGTTAAACCGCTGAATCGCGTCAAGCGCCCGCTTGCTGATCGCGGGCCTGCGCCAGCGCGCTCAGATTGCCTTCGCCAAAACCGTGATGCCCCTGACGCTGGACGATCTCGAAGAAGATCTCGCCGACCCGGCGGCGCACGAAGGTCTGAAAAAACAGCAACGGCACGCCGTCGGCGCCGATTTCGCCATCCACCAGCACATGAGTACGCTTGAGCCGCTCGACGTCGAGACCGTGACCGGGCAAACGCGTATCGAGTTGCTCGTAGTAGCGCGGCGGCGGCTCGACGAATTCGACACCGTTCGCGAGCAGTTGCTCGACGCACGCGAAGATGTCGTCGGTGGCGAGCGCGATGTGCTGCACGCCCTCGCCCGGATGGTCCGGCAAATAGTCGTGCATCAGGTTGGTCCGGCGCGTGCCTTCCTCATACAACGGCACGCGGATCGCGCCGCATGGCGACACCATCACCCGCGATTCCGCGGCGATGTGCCAGTTCGCGTGCAGCTCGTGAATCTCGCGAAAATTGAGCAGGTCGCGATAGAAGTCGACCCATTCCTGCATGCGGCCCTCGCCGACCGTTTGCGTCAGATGATCCACGGCGACGAGCCCGGTGCCCGCGTGACTCAGATCGGCGTGCGCCGTGTCGATCTCGACGGGCCGGAAGTCGATGTCGAAGATCGAGATGTCGCCCAGGCCACCGCGCTGGCCGCCACGTCCGCGCCAACGATCGATGAAATAGATGTGCGAGTCGCCGATGCCCTGAATCGCCGGGATCAGCAATTCGCCCGTGCCGAGTCGCTCGCCTTCGAACGCCCATGCGCCGAGGTCGATTGCGCGGTCGAATGCGCGCTGCGCGTCGGCCACGCGAATGCCGATCGCGCAGATGCCCGCGCCGTATTCCTCTGCGTAGCGGGCGGCGAACGAATCCGGCTCGGCGTTGATCAGGAATTGCATCTCGCCCTGGCGATACAGCGTGACGTCCTTGCTGAGATGACGGGCAATCGCCTTGAAGCCGAGCTGTCTGAAGGTCTCGCCGAGCGCTTGCGGGTCGCGCGCGGCGAACTCCACGAATTCGAGGCCGGCTGTGCCGAGCGGATTGTGCTCAGGCACCGACACGGCGCGCAGCGCGGCGTCTGGAGTGGGCAGGTCGCTGGGCATGGCAATCTCCTTGTGCGGTCGTTCGACTGCTGTGTTCGGTGTTGCTGGGGTTGGCTGCGCACCCTGTTTTTCCAGCGGGCTCAAGCCGGGTGCGTGGTGCGCTGCGGCAATGCGGTACGCGACGCGCCTATGCACCGTGTTTGTACACCGGGTCGCGGGGCGTTCGCAACCTACATTTTGTACTAAATGGTTCATATTTGAACAGGGTTGCTGCTTGTGGCTTGTGGCTTGTGGCTTGTGGCTTGTGGCTTGTGGTTCGTGTGCCGTTCGCGGCTTGCACCGGCCCGCGTCAATGCTTCGGCGCCTTCTTCCCGCGCACGCGTTCATGCGGGCCTTTACGCGGGCCCTTGTCCACCGGCTTATCCGCCATCGCCACCATCCGCTGCCGCGCGACCTCGCGCACCGCGTCGATAAACGCCCGTCCCACCGGCGACGGCTGCGCATCCGAACGCCGGATCAATCCGACCGGCTCGTCGGTGCCGGCAAACGGCAAAGGCAAACGCACCAGCATGCCGTGCGCCAGTTCATATTCCACCGCGCTCTGCGGCACGAACCACACCGCGCCGTTCTCCAGCGTCAACGCCCGCCCCGTGGACACCGACAGCACTTCAACAAACGCCGACAACGGCGGCACGCCCCATGCGCTCAACAAACTCTCCGCCGACTGCCGGATCAACGTGCCGAACGGCGGCAACACCACCGGATAATCTTCCAGCGCACTAGCTGGCAAGCCCGGCCCCAACGCCAGCGGATGCCCGGCGCGCACCACCGCGATCAACGGTTCGCTGAACAACTGCTCGAAGCTGAGACCGACCATCCGCTCAGGATCGGCTAGGCGCCCGATCGCCAATTCGATCGTGCCCGCTTTCAGCCGCTCGAGCAATTCCGGGTTTGCGCCGGTCGCGAGGCGCACGATCACGCGCGGCCACAGCGCGCCGACCCGCTCCAGCACCGGCGGCATCAGCGCCGCCGCCACGGTCGGCAACACGCCGACTTCCAGTGTGGCCACCGCCGCGCCTTCCGCGCGCGCCAACAGGTCGACGCCCTGCCGCAACGCGCTGACGCAGGCACTGGCGTGCGGCATGAAGAGCTGCCCTTCGCGAGTCGGGACGGCGCCATGGCGACCACGCTCGAATAGCTTCACGCCAAGAATCGCCTCGAGTTCAGCGATCGTCTTGGAGACGGCGGGTTGGGTGATCGACAGGCTGTCGGCGGCCCGCTGGACGCTGCCGAACTGCGCAACGGCCAGAAAGCACTGGAGATGACGGAATTTGACGCGGCTATCCGCGAGACTGCGTTGCATAACGGCAGGTTATACGAAATGGGCGAAAACGTCATTTTTCATAACCGCACCGATTGGATACAGTCGCTCCATAAAGCCGTATCCCACAATTGTCCGAAGGAGACACTGATGGACGAGTCCTCTCTCACCCCGCGCGACTTCGCGTCTCACCCTGCCTACATCCATCCCGGCTACGGTTCATCGGTTAAACGCGGCCCGACGCGTCCGCTGATTCCGTTGAAGGAAAAGCTGCGCGACCAGCGCGTGCCGGTGTACGGCGCGGAAGATCTCGGCGCGCTCGATCACGACCTGACGCGCAATGCCGTGCGTAACGGCGAGCCGCTCGGCGAACGCATCATCGTGACCGGCCGCGTGCTCGACGAAGGCGGCCGACCGGTGCGCAATACGCTGGTCGAAATCTGGCAAGCCAACGCCGCCGGCCGCTATGTGCACAAGGCCGACCAGCACGACGCGCCGCTCGATCCGAACTTCCTCGGCGCGGGCCGCTGCATCACCGACAACGACGGCCGTTACCGCTTTCTGACCATCAAGCCAGGCGCGTATCCGTGGGGCAATCATCCGAATGCGTGGCGTCCGAACCATATTCATTTTTCGCTGTTCGGCGACCATTTCGGCTCGCGGCTGGTGACGCAGATGTATTTCCCCGGCGACCCGCTGCTCGCATTCGATCCGATTTTCCAGGGCACGCCGGAACACGCCCGCGACCTGCTGATCGCGAACTTCTCGCTCGAGACCACGCAAGAAGCCTATGCGCTCGGCTACGACTTCGACATCGTGCTGCGCGGCCGTAATCAAACGCCGATGGAGCGCTAAGCCATGACCACCCTCAAGCAAACGCCTTCGCAGACAGTGGGACCGTACTTCGCCTATGGTCTGTGCCCGCAGCAATACGATTTCGATTTCAAGAGCCTGTTCTCGCCCGTGGTGGCCGACCGCGAAGCGGCCGGCGAGCACATCACGATCGTCGGCCAGTTGTTCGACGGTGACGGCAAAGTGATCGGCGACGCGATGCTCGAAGTGTCGCAAGTCGACGCGAACGGCCACTTCCCGGAATCGCGCGAAGACATCCTGAAGACGGGGTTTCGCGGTTTTGCGCGCGTCGGCACCGGCACGGATCCGCACAAGCGTTTTGTCGTGGAAACGGTCAAACCCGGCCGTGTGAGCCCGGACGAAGCGCCGCATCTGAACGTGATCGTGACCATGCGCGGCATGCTGCTGCACACCTTCACACGCATCTATTTCGAAGACGAAGCCGAAGCGAACGCGCAGGACGCCGTGCTGGCAGCAGTCCCAGCGGACCGGCGCGGCACGCTGATCGCGCGCCGCGAACCGGACACGGCCAACGTGTACCGGTTCGACATCCACATGCAAGGCGATCAGGAAACCGTGTTTTTCGACCTTTGATGCGGATTACGTGTACTTTCAACCAGCTTTCACATACACTGAGCCTGATCCGTCTAGCGACTGGATCGCGAAACTCCGAGTAGTTAAGCCCGCCCCGCGCGGGCTTTTTTTTGGCCCGCGGACTTTGATGTGCCTGCTGAAAACGGCAAACGGCTAGCGAAGCGAGCAATGCAGCCAGCGGCTGATGCGCTCCACGTCGGCAATGTGATCGCGCGCGCCTGGCGCGCCGAGCACGACGATATCGACGGGCCGACCGTGCACCCTCATTCGCACGACAACACAATGACCCGCCTCATTGATGAAGCCGGTCTTCTGCAGAACGATCGACCGGTCGCCGCCACGCACCAGCGCATTCGAGTTCACATAACTCAAACGCGCCCGCCCACCGCCGGGCAAAACCACTTGCGCGCGATCGGTCGAATAAGCGCGAATCAACGGATAGCGGCTCGCTGCCGCGACCAGCAGCGACAAATCCCGCGCGGTGGAAACGTTGTGCGGCGACAAACCCGTACCGTTGACGAACGACGTATGTCGCATGCCGAGTTCACGCGCCTTCGCATTCATCGCGGCGACGAAGGCCGGCCGCCCGCCGGCGTAATCGCGACTCAGCGCGGCGGCGGCTCGATTCTCCGACGACATCAGCGCGATATGCAGCATGTCGTGACGCGACAATCTCGACCCCACGCTCAGACGCGAGCCGGTGAACTTATCGAAATCCTGATCCTGCACGGTGACGTCGAGCGGTGCATTCAGCGCGTGTTTGGCGTCGAGCGACACAACTGCCGTCATCAGTTTGGATACCGAAGCGATCGGCATGACCCGGTCGGCCTGCTTTTCGGTGAGCACGGTATGCGTGCGCTCGTCCTCGACATAAACGGCTTTCGCGCGAAGCAAGGCGCGAGACCTCGGCGTATAGCCGCAGCGCGCCAGCAGACGCGGTGAACGAGGCGACGCATGCGCGGCCGTACGCGATGCTGCAGTGGACGTCGCGTTGCGCTGCGCAGTCACCGCTGCGGGACGTCGCACGCCTCGCGGCGCGCGCGCATTGCGCGCGGCCTGCCTGCGATGTTGGGTCGCGTGCTGACTGGCATGCATGGGCGACTCGGCGCTCGTCAACTGCTTGCGTTTATGCGCGACGCGACGCCGCGCTTTGCCCGGTATAGGCTTTTTGGCTTGATTGGACGAATGGACTTTCGCTTTCGACGCATGCTTCGTCGATGGCACAACATGTCGGCTCACGCGAGCGGACGAATGCCGCACAGGCTCATGAGCCGCACCGAACGACGCGCCGATATTCAGCCATAACAGGCCGATCGCCGCAAGACAACGGAGCCACGCAGGAAAACGACAGGCAGGGAATTCAAACGAGGGACTTCGACGACCGTACGGCATTCAGCTTCCAGTTCTGTGCCGTGTGTGCCCGAAATGGAGTGGACACGAAGCCGGCAACGACCCGGGCGATGTTAAGACAGATCGTGCCTACGATCAACGATAAAGGCGCATGCCGGCCGATTCGCCGCAGACGGGCGGGTGTGCCGCGTACAGGGCCTACAGCAGCGTACCGGTACGCTGCGCTCACTGCGCCGAGCGAACCGTTCCCACCGTTAACAACGGAAGTGATCGATGTTCTGCCCAGCGTGAATGGCACGCGCGAGCCAATCCGGTTTCTCGCCGTAACCGTCCCAGCTATTGCCGAAAGCGTCGCGGTACAGCACCGCGCGAACCGCATTCGCGTCGGCTTCGATCGATTCGGCGAGCACTTCCAACGTGATGCCGTAGTCGTCCATGCGCCGGCGTATCCAGACGATCAGGCGCTCACGCGCATTCCCGTCGAGGTCGAGCAGCATTTGTCCTTCTCGCTCTTTCATAACGTAGTGGTGTCGAGGCTAGTATTGCTCGCATTGGATAAACAAAAGGCTTCGCTAAACAACGCGAAGCCTATGTGCGATTCGAATCGGCTGAGCGCAAGTCGAATTCACAATGACGTTCCTATTCGAGTCGAATTGCACCGGGAAATCATGCCCAACAAATCTTGGATTCTGAAGAGTTCGCCGACAATCGGTTCGATAGGTTCGAAGGGGATCGGTGTCTCACCCACCATTCGGGGGTTGCTTCTGCGTATGGGCAGGAATTCTAGCATCCAATTTCTTCTGCTTGCAGCAACGGATGGTTTGCGTGCGACGTCGGCTATTCATTTCTTTTTCACGACTCGGGCAATCCACCCTCACACTAACGAACTCGTCGACTCAGGCGCCGAAGCTACAATAGCCGGCAACAAAGGAGTCGCTCTATCCAGCGGACAAAGTATCCACCGATACCCGTTCGACCGTCCACGTTAAGGAGACACCACCATGCATGCCTCAACCGCCGTCATCACGATTCTTGCCGCGCTTCTGCTCGGTGCAATGAGTCCGGGACCGAGCTTCGTTATCGTGGCACGCAATGCGATCGGACTTTCTCGCGGCGACGGTCTTGCTACTGCGCTCGGCATGGGTATCGGCGGTGTGTTCTTTAGCGGCATCGCCTTGCTCGGGCTCTATACGCTGCTGGCTACCGTCGAATGGCTCTACGTGGGCTTGAAAGTGGCGGGCGGACTGTATCTGATCTACCTGGCGTCGAAAATCTGGCGCGGCGCGGCTAAACCGCTCGCCTTCGACGCTTCGCAACCTGCCGCCACCAATCCGCGCAAATCGTTCTGGATCGGCTTGAGCACGCAACTCAGCAATCCGAAGACCGCCGTCTACTACGGCAGTATCTTCGCTGCCCTGCTTCCGCAGCATCCGCCGCTGTGGTGCTACTTCGCACTGCCGCCCGCGATCTTCGCGATCGAGGCCGGCTGGTACACGATCGTCGCGTTGTGCTTTTCGAGCAAACGTCCGCGCGAAATCTATCTGCAATGGAAAGCGTGGATCGATCGCGTCGCCGCGAGCGCCGTCACGGCGCTGGGTCTGCGTCTGATCCTCACCGCCCATAAAGTGGGCATCTGAAGCCACGCCGTAAATCGAGCCGTTTGCCGTGTCGCGCGACACGGCAAACCACGAACGAACCAGGGCCGCATCGCCTAGCCCGTCGAGTCGGCGATTCGACGGGCTAGGCAAAATAGTTACGAGATAGGGGTTGACGCTGACACACCTAAACGGTTACTCTGCCACCCGAAGTTCAAGAAGTTCGATTGCTGTTCATCAATGTCTCGCTCCCAAGCGGTATTCGTTGTCCTCTCCCTCCTTGACGCTTCATCCGCTCAATCAACCGAGCACATCTTTCTCTATTTTTACTCAAGGATTCCTCATGGATACCGGTACCGTTAAGTGGTTCAACGACAGCAAAGGCTTTGGCTTCATCACCCCGGACAAGGGCGGCGACGACCTGTTCGCGCATTTCTCGGAAATCAGCGGCAATGGCTTCAAGACGCTGGCTGAGAACCAAAAGGTGAGCTTCGAAACGAAGCAAGGCCCGAAGGGTCTGCAAGCGGCTAACATCACGCCGCTGTAAAGTTTGAAGGGCTCGGTGTCCGGCAACGGACACCGGGTTGCAGCGACATCCTCGCGGAGCTTCGTCTCCCACAGTTGGCGCGATCGCTTTTTAGCTGCAAATCATTTCAGCAGCTTGCCTAAGCGCCAAACGCCTCGTTGCACCTCATTCTCCCCTCTGGCTTCAACGCCCATTTTTCGCTTTCCGACTGCGTCAGAATTCGGCTCGCAATGGCTCGAATCAGCTCGTCCGCGTGACTCGCATTAGCGTCCGCACGGCCGGCGCGCACTCGCACATCATTAGAAATAAAATGCAAACTAAAAATATTCATCATTACAACGGCTACGCCGTCAAACCCTCGGCGCATCGTTTGCCCGATGGCTCGTTTTCGTCCAATCTGCTGCTCGAACGCGCTGACAGCGCGCGCACCGAAGGGCGCTACCAGTTCTATTCGCTCGACTACTTCACGAACGAAGAACAGGCTTTGCAGCATTCGGCACGCTGGGCACACCACTGGGTCGACACGCGCGGTTAAACGCGCTCAATAATCGTGGTCACGCGCGCTATTCACGGCCTCCGGCCTTGATCCGCGCGCGCAGTTCGAACTTCTGAATTTTCCCCGTCGACGTCTTCGGCAATTCGCCGAAGCGCACCGCTTTCGGCAATTTGAATCCCGCAAGGAACAGCCGGCAGTGCGCGATGATTTCGTCCTCGGTCACCTGAGCGCCTTCCTTGAGTTCGACGAAGGCGCACGGCACTTCCCCCCATTTCGGATCGGCCATCGCCACCACGGCGGCGACCGATACCGCAGGGTGGCGATACAGCGTGTCTTCGACCTCGATACTCGAGATGTTCTCGCCACCTGAAATGATGATGTCCTTGCTGCGATCGCGAATGCGGATATAGCCGTCAGGCATCCGCACACCAAGATCGCCGGTATGGAACCAGCCGCCGCGGAAGCTTGCCTCCGTGGCGCGCTCGTTCTTCAGATAGCCCTTCATGCAGATATTGCCGCGGAACATGATCTCGCCGAGCGTTTCGCCGTCGGCGGGCACGGGCTCGTGCGTGTCCGGATCGAGCACCGTCACCGCCGATTGCAGGTGGTAGCGCACGCCTTGCCGCGCGTTCATTTCGGCGCGTGCGCTGTCGTCGAGTGCGTCCCACGCCTCCTGTTTTGCGCAGACGGCCGCCGGCCCATAGGTTTCGGTGAGCCCGTACACGTGCGTCAGATCGAAACCGATCTCCTTCATCTTCGCGATCACCGCCGGTGCTGGGGCCGCGCCCGCCACCATCGTCGACACGCGATGCGCGATCCCCTCGCGCCACTCAGCCGGCGCGTTGGCAAGCGCGCTCTGCACGATCGGCGCGCCGCAATAATGCGTGATGCCTTCGCGGCGAATCAGGTCGAACACCGTCTTCGCGTCGAATCTGCGCAGACAGACATTGACGCCGGCGCGCGCGGCGACGGTCCATGGAAAACACCAGCCATTGCAATGGAAAAGCGGCAGCGTCCATAGGTAGACCGCGTGCTTGGGCATGTCCCATTCGAGGATATTGCTAAGCGCATTCAGATAGGCGCCGCGATGGTGATAGACGACGCCCTTCGGATCGCCGGTCGTGCCCGACGTATAGTTCAGCGCGACAGCGTCCCATTCGTCGATGGGCATCGTCCACGCGAAAGCGGGGTCACCGGCTTGCAGGAACGCTTCATAGTCGGTCGCGCGGATGAACTTCGCGGGGTCCGCGGGCATCGCGTCGGCCACGCTGATCACACGCAGTTCGGGAAACTCCAGCGCGGCGCGATGCGCGAATTCGCCATATTCCGTATCGACGATCAACGCCTTCGCCTCGCCATGGCGCAGCATGAACAGCAACGACGACACGTCGAGCCGCGTATTCAACGTGTTGAGCACGGCGCCGGCCATCGGCACGCCGAAGTGCGCTTCTATCATCGGAGGAATGTTGGGCAGCAGGGCGGCCACGGTGTCGCCGCGCTCGATGCCGGCCTGCCGCAGCGCACTGGCCAGACGCCGCGCGCGTTCGTACGTCTCGCGCCAGGTGCGGCGAATCTCCCCATGGACGACCGCCAGCCGCTCGCCGTAGACTTCGGCCGCGCGCACGATGAAATCGATCGGCGTCAGCGGGACATAATTAGCCTCACGCCGCTCGAGGCCTTCTTCGAACATGTGCTTCATCGCTTCGTCTCCTGAGGCGCTGGCCGCGCCGTCGCTTATTCTGGTGGGTAAGCTAGCCTAGCAAGTGACATGGTGAACTGTCTGTCATTCAAATGACAGAGTGGTTCGCCCCAGCGTGTGCCGCCCGACTTCAGCCGAATCCGCCACTCAAGCCGCTTATGAACGACGCTCCGCTCCCCGTCCTCGCGGACACCCAGACGCACCGCACCGAACGGGTCGCGCGCGACGATCTGCCGCGCCTGTTTGCCACCTGCGCCTGGTTCCGCGCGCTCGCCGCCGACCATCAGGCGATGGTCCTTGCGAGCGCTCACGCGGAGCGTCTGGAGGGCGGCGCGTGGATCGCCCGCCGCCAGCAGCCGTCGGACTACTGGATCGGCGTGCACACCGGCCTCATCAAGCTCGCCATCTACAACGCGTCGGGGCGCAGTTGCACGCTGTCGGGCGTGCCGCCCGGCGGCTGGTTCGGCGAGGGCAGCGTGATCAAGCGCGAACTGCGTAAATACGACGTGGCCACGATTCAACCCTCGCTCGTCATGTTCGTACCGTCGGCGACGTTCCATGCGCTGCTGGAGAGCAGCCTGCCGTTCACCGGTTTCGTGATCCGGCAATTGAACAACCGGATGGGCGAGTTCATCGCATCGATCCAGAATAGCCGGCTGCTCGATGTGGATGCGCGCGTCGCGCAATCGCTCGCGCAATTGTTCAATCCCGATCTGTATCCCGACACCGGCCGCACGCTCGCTATTTCGCAGGAAGAAGTCGGCCTGTTAGCGGGCGTATCGCGCCAACGGATCAATCAGGCGCTGCAAAACCTCGAAAAGCGGCAGATTTTGCGGCTCTCTTACAACCAGATCGACGTGCTCGATCTCGAGCGTCTGGGCGCATTCGGTCGCGAACAGATCTAGCACTGACGCGCCACGCAGCGTGTCATCGCCTTCTCATTGCTACGGCCGCCCGAGCGCGGCCGTTTTGCTTATCCGCGCCTAAATTTTCAGCAGACGGATAAAGAAAGCGCTACCGCAGCCGTTATGCGGACTATGCAACGCAGATTGCAGCCTCGCTCTATTCCGAGCTCAACGTCTCGTCGAAACCGATAATGAACCGTCTGACACTGAAACAGAAACTGTGGGTGCCGTTGCTGTTGTGCTGGGTCGCGCTCCTGATCGTGACCGTTGTGAACGCGTTCGACGCACGTAACGCCCAGATGGACGCACGCCAGGCCGATCTGGCCGACGTCACCGATATGGCGGCGTCGATCGTCGCGGATTACGCGAAGCAGGCCGACGCCGGCAAGCTCTCCGTCGACCAAGCCAAACAGCAGGCCATCGCTCGCGTCAACGCGCAGCGTTACGGCGCTTCCGGCTACGTGACGATCGTGCGCAGCGATTCGGTGATGATCGATCATCCGATGAGCCCGAAGCTGAACGGCAAGGACATGAGCGGCTTCCGCGACGCGAAAGGCAACGCGCTCTATCACGACATCGCTCAAGCAGGCGGCTCGGCGGGCGGCGCGGGCTTTTTGCGCTACTGGTGGCCGAAGCCCGGCGAAACGACGCCGAGCGAAAAGATCGGCTATGTGAAGCGTTTTGCGCCCTGGGGCTGGGATTTCATCGCCGGCGCTTACATGGACGACATTCAGGCGCAGTTCTACGCGACGCTGGCTCGCTCGGCCGGCATGCTCGTGGTGCTGGGCGTGCTCGTCTCGTTCGTCGCTTCGCGCGTGGTGCGCAATGTGTCGCGCTCGATCGGCGGCGAACCGGCCACTGCCGCCGCGATCGCCATGCAGATCGCGCGCGGCGATCTCGCCACCCGCATCGACCTGCGCCGCGACGACACGTCGAGCCTGCTGTTCTCGCTGCGCGAAATGCGCGATCAACTAGCGGCTACCATCACGCGCATCAAGACGTCCGCCGAGACGATCACGGTCGCGTCGAAGGAAATCGCCGCGGGCAACCTGGATCTGTCGAGCCGCACCGAGGAACAGGCCGCGTCGTTGCAGCAAACCGCAGCCACCATGGACGAACTCACCAAGACCGTTACGCAGAATGCCGACAACGCGGCCACCGCGTCGGAACTGGCGACGGACGCGTCGAGCATCGCCGCGCGCGGCGGTCAGGTGGTCAACGACGTGGTGCAGAAAATGGCCGGCATCACCGATAGTTCGCGCAAGATCGGCGAGATCATCAGCGTGATTGAAGGCATTGCGTTTCAGACCAATATTCTCGCGTTGAACGCGGCGGTCGAAGCCGCCCGCGCCGGCGAAGAAGGCCGCGGTTTTGCGGTGGTCGCGGGCGAGGTGCGCAATCTCGCGCAACGCAGCGCAACAGCGGCCAAGGAGATCAAGGTGTTGATCGATCAGTCGGTGGCGCAGGTCGGCGAGGGCTCGACGCTGGCCGGCCGGGCCGGCAGCACGATCGGCGAAGTGGTCGACGCGGTGCGCCGCGTGACGGCCATCATCAACGAGATTTCGGCGGCTTCGAAGGAGCAGAGCTCGGGTATCGGCGAAGTCAACCTCGCCATCCGCCAGATGGACGACGTCACGCAACGCAACGCCGCGCTCGTCGAGCAGGCCGCGGCAGCGGCGGGCTCGCTCGATGAGCAGACTGAACGTCTGCAGCATGCCGTTGCGGTGTTCAAGGTCGAGCAGCGCGCGTAGTTGGATGGCGCCGCGTTGGGCGCGAGAAGCTTCAAAGAAAAAAGCCGTCACAGGGAATGCCCGGTGACGGCTTTATCTTTTGAGGGTTCGACTACCCAACAAAATAGTCGATTTCCGCTGCGATTTGCGCGGCTCGCACGTCGCTTCTTCGCGTGAGTGGCCGCTCGAGCATGGCGTCGCTGCCAAACAGCGTGAACGCGATATCGGCCAGCACACCTGACTTCTTCCAGCGCAGGTAATAACGATGCGCGGTCTGATACGGCGCATAGCGCTCGGGCATCGCGCTCCACGGCGCGCGCGTGCGCAGCACCCACATCACGCTATTCATCACGCGGCGAATGTCGATGCTGGGGCGCCCGCGCCGAGGCCCGTGCTCTTTCATTTCGGGCAGCAGCGGCACGATGCGGTGCCATTGCTCGTCCGTGAGATCGTGAACGGCCGGTGCAGTCAGATTTGAAGCGAGAGTATTCATGCAGTAGAAACGCGCCTGCAGCACACGTGCTAGCGTCGCCGCGAAAATAAGGTCGATCGATAAGTGAATTTCAGACTAACGCAAGCACGCATTCGCGAAAGTTAATTCTTGTCAGATGCGCGTGAACAAATGTCAATAAACGCGCCAATTTATGGCGGCAAAGAATTTTCGGCGTGACGAAGGCGGTGATTTATTATCGGCGCGCCCGCGGCGTGGCCACGCTGCGCAGCGCGCCTCAATGAAAAATCCATAACCGATAAGCAGGAACATCAGTGAGACAAGTAAGGCTCCTCAAGACCGCCGCAGTCGTAGGTGGCGCGATCCTCGCCATGACATCCGAGCAGGCTTCGGCACAAAGTTCGATCACGCTACATGGCATGGCCGATGTGAGCGTGCGTTACCTGACCTACTCCAACGCGAAGAACGACAGGCGCCTGTTCATGACCAACGGCGCGATCACTAATAGCCGCTGGGGCTACGCGGTTCGGAAGACCTGGGCGGCGGTCTGAAGGCGATCTTCGATCTGGAAAGCGGCATCAATCTGCAGGACGGCTCGGCCTCGGATAGCCAGCGGCCCTTCAACCGCAACGCGTATGTCGGGCTGAGCAGCCAATACGGCACGGTCACGCTCGGTCGTCAGAAGACACCGTTGTTCGACTTGCTCGGCGATACCTATGATCCGCTGACCGTCGGCAACTACGTGGAAAACTCGTGGCTGCCGGGCGCGCTCGGCGCCGGGGCTCTATGCCGACAATGCCGTCAAATACACCGGCACGTACAGAGGCCTGACCATGGCCGCGATGTACTCGTTCGGCACCAACGCGGAATCGACCGGCGTGGGCGGCTTCTCCGGCCAGGTTCCGGGCCATCTCGGCGCGGGCAATATGGTGGGCTTCACGTCGTCATACGTGGCCGGTCCGTTGAGCGTCGCGGCCGGGGTGCAGCAGAACAGCGACAACAGCAATCACAAGCAAACCATCCTCAACGCGGACGCGGTCTATGCCTTCAGCACGGCGAAGGTGTACATCGGCTATCTGCATTCGAAGGACGACACGGGTTTCGTCGACAGCGCATTGACGCAGCAACCGCTCGTGCAAGGCGTCGACATCCTGAAGGGATCGGGTCGAGTCGACAACGGGCCGTTCGCCGGCGTGACGTGGCAGGCTACCCACGCGCAGACGCTGACCGGTGCGGCGTACTACGACCACATGTCGAATGCGGCGATCGGCAACGGTTTGCTGGGCAGCGGCAATCGCTATACGTTCGTGGCGCTGGCGGAATACGCGCTGTCGAAGCGCACTGAGGTGTACGGCACGGTCGATTTCGACAAGGTGTCGGGCGCCGCGTCGGTCGAGTTGCCGGGCAAAAAACAATCAGACCGGCGTTGCGCTCGGTCTGCGGACGATTTTCTAAAGCGTCTGGATCAGGGCTGAGCCCAGTCGGGCCCAACTGAGTCTTGCTGGGCGCGGCGGCGTCCGGCGTCCAGACGTGGCGCCGCTGATACATATCGCGCGCCCATAAAAAAAGGTGCCGCGAACGGCACCTTTTTCCACAACAACTAGCTTCTGCGGAAGCTTAGAAGCGGTGACGCAGACCGACCGTAGCGGCCGTCTGGTTCTTCGACGACGACGGCAGTTGCGAGTTGTCGCCGCTGTAGATCGAAGCGACACCGCCGTCGCCCATTGCGTGCTGGTACACGGCTTGAGCGTAGACGTCCGTACGACGCGACAGCGAGTAGTCAGCTTGCACGCCGATCTGGTGGTAGCGAACCGAATCCGAACCACCGTTGGCAGCAACGCCGTAGCCCTTGCCGTCGGTGAACGTGTACGCAACGCCCAGGCTCATAGCCGGCGTCAGGTTGTACTTGCCGTTGACTTCGTAGTTGTTAGCGCGCAGCGACTGTGCACCACCGACGAAGTTGTCCGAACGCGATTGCGTCCATGCCAGACCCAGGGTAGCCGGGCCGAATGCGTACGAACCAGCAACGCCGAATTCACGTTGACGGAAGCTGCCGACGTTGCCTGCCAGTGCGTTGACGTACGAACCGTCCGACGCGCCGCCGTTACCTGCGCCCGGGTTGTTCTGCTGTGCGTAAGCAGCACCGAGGTGCAGACCTTGCCACTGGTATGCAGCACCAACGCTGTATTCGCGGTTGTTTGCGAATGCGCCAGCCTGGTTCGAGAAGCCGTACGTGCCGCCGAACGTGAAGCCAGCGTAGTTAGCGCTCGAGTACTTGATCGAGTTGTTGACCGAGTAGCCGCCGTTCGTGCTCAGGTTGTCGTTGTTGAACGGGTGAGCGAAGTACGTACCGCCCCAGCTGCCCGTTGCGGTCAGCGGTGCCAGGTAGTCTTGCGCTGCGTCATATTGACGACCCAGCGTGACCGTACCGAATTGCGCGCTCGACAGACCGACGAACGACTGACGGTTGAACATGCCGTTGTTGTTAGCGAACTTGCCGTTGTTGATGTTGAAGCCGCTTTCCAACGTGAAGATTGCCTTCAGACCGCCGCCCAGATCTTCCGAACCACGCAGACCGAACATGCTTTGGTTGATGCCACCGCTACCTGCCGAGTACTTTGCGTTGTGGTTGACGTTGCTGGTGTACGTCAGGCCTGCGTCGAGCAAACCATACAGGGTCACGCTGCTTTGTGCGTGAGCGACGGAAGCGAACGATGCGGCAACCGCAACAACGATGAGACTCTTTTTCATGCGTGGGACTCCTGTTCGATAAATTTACGCGGGGAGCGGGACTTGCCTCAGCAGCGCATACATGGCATCCGCTGCTGCCCGTGTTCGCCGAACCGTTTTCCGGTCGGCCATCGGGCACCCTTGAAACGAAGCGTGAGTGTAGGGGGCGACCCTGGTGGTAATGCCCGCAATTTACACAACATGATTTTTCAGAATCAGCAACAATCCGAAACCGGATGGCATTAAGTCGTTGTTTTTCCTGCATTTATCGCAACATCGCAGAGGTCTGGCGTCTGCTCCAGACATAAGTCATTTGCAATCTCTCAATATTAAAAGTTGTGCGTATGCAACAGTGTTTAATACGCGCGACGTAATCGGGTCGGACCCAAGAATGATGAAAGCCGGCATATTGCTCGAAAATGAGGCAATGACAAAACCTGTATTGCAGAGGGGAGTAAATTTATTTTAGAAAGACGGGAACTTAATTTGATAAATGCTGTCGCGCATTTAAATGCCAGTTATCCCGCAATATTTGACGCAGGTCATTTATGTCTTACGACGGGGAAGTGGTTGCGAATTCAATCCGCGCGACGCCAATGCAGCTGGGTCGCGCGTTGGCGCAGCTCGAAGACAGCCAAGAAAAAAACCGCCCTTAGGCGGTCTCATGAAATCCTGCTTAGGTCGCTCACCTTCGTTTGGCGCCGTGACAGCATGCGTGTCGAAAGTGAAGCCTTCTGCACGGGCATTGCCCGGAGGTGAGTTGCGGCGCCGGCCGCCGCGTGACAAAAACCCGTGCTGAAAGCGGACGGCAAACATCGAACAGCCTTCCGTCTTCATTTAACGGCGAAGCAGTTCCAATTTTTACACGGAGTTTCCCTAATTACCGGCAAGCCTTACCTTATGGCGTGTCGCGTCCCGGAAACTAAGGCTGGCCCAATCGACCCGTGGAGCGACTGCTTCTACCAGCGCACCCGTTAGTAGCGATCGAATCGGGAGCGCGGCACCTCGTCGGCCGATGCGCTCAGGAACGGCTCCAGTCCGAATAGCCAGGCAAAGCAGAACGTCGCGCGCGCCAGCACAGAAATTTGCCTGCGCGGCACGACTTCCCCGACGTCTTCCGCGGACGAAGCCAACAAAGGTTGAGGCGAGACGAATTCGGTAACGGTGTGGTCTGGTCGCATGATAGTTCTCGTTATGGGTACGGTCTTGACGCCGACATTGAGCAAACCATGTGCCACTGGCAAGGACGGAATTCAGGATCGTGCTGCGGCAGATTAGCGGCACATTGCGGATCAATCTGTGCGCTCGACCGCCAACGAGAAACCTTGCACCGGCATACCAGCAAAACCCGACTGGAATCCGCACACCCAAAATCCGAATCCGAATTAATCGCGCGGCGAACGCGCTATATCACCGCACGCCACTATTGATTTCAAGCCGCAAAACGAAAAAGGGTTTCGAAGTCTCGAAACCCTTTTTGCGTTTATGGTGGGCCGGGTCGGAGTCGAACCGACGGTGTCCTTTCGGAGGCGGATTATGAGTCCGCTGCCTGCAACCAGCACGGCGTCCGGCCCAAGAAAAAGACCCGGTCTTGAAGGCCGGGCCGATTCATTGATTGGCCGACATACTACACGAAAAAGGGGCCTCCGCAACCGCTTCGCTATCGCGAAACAACCGGGAAGCCCCTTGAAACCGCGACATCGATTACTACACGCAACCAGCGTCGATCAATTTCCTTCGAGGAACGACTTCAGCTTGTCCGAACGGCTCGGATGACGCAGCTTGCGCAGCGCCTTCGCCTCGATCTGACGGATCCGTTCACGCGTCACGTCGAACTGCTTGCCGACTTCTTCGAGCGTGTGATCGGTGCTCATCTCGATACCGAAACGCATGCGCAGCACCTTCGCCTCACGCGGCGTCAGCGAGTCGAGCACGTCTTTCACGACGTCGCGCATGCTGGCATGCAAGGCCGCATCCGCCGGCGCCACCGTGTTCGTATCTTCGATGAAGTCACCCAGATGCGAATCGTCGTCGTCGCCGATCGGCGTTTCCATGGAGATCGGCTCTTTCGCAATCTTCATGATCTTGCGGATCTTGTCTTCCGGCATTTCCATCTTCTCGGCCAGCGTTGCCGGATCCGGCTCGAGACCGGTTTCCTGCAGAATCTGACGCGAAATACGGTTCATCTTGTTGATCGTTTCGATCATGTGAACCGGAATCCGGATCGTGCGCGCCTGGTCGGCGATCGAACGCGTAATGGCCTGGCGAATCCACCACGTGGCATACGTGGAGAACTTGTAGCCGCGACGATATTCGAACTTGTCCACTGCCTTCATCAGGCCGATATTGCCTTCCTGAATCAGGTCGAGGAACTGCAAACCGCGGTTCGTGTACTTCTTTGCGATCGAGATCACGAGACGCAAGTTCGCCTCGGTCATTTCACGCTTGGCCTGCCGCGCTTTCAGTTCGCCGGCCGCCATCTGACGGTTGGTTTCCTTCAGGTCCTTCAGCGGCAGTACGACACGCGCCTGCAGGTCCAGCAGACGTTGCTGCTGTTCACGGATAGCCGGAATATTCCGCGTGAGGATCGCGCTGTAGGCGTGACCCTCGCCGACAATCCGGTCGGCCCATTCGAGATCCGTTTCGCTACCCGGAAAACGCGCGATGAACTCCGCACGCGGCATGCCGCACTTGTCGACCACCGTATGCAGAATCTGCCGCTCGACCTGGCGCACTTCGTCCACTTGCGCGCGCAACGTATCGCACAGACGCTCGACCGTGCGCGCGGTGAAGCGGATCGTCATCAGTTCGTTCTGGATCGTTTCTTGAGCCTTCAGATACGACTTGGACTTGTAGCCTTCTTTCTCGAACGCACGACGCATCTTGTCGAACCATTCGCTAATGAGGGCAAACTTTTCGAGCGACGCACGCTTGAGCGCTTCCATCTGCGCTGCGTTGGCCGTGGCTTGCGCCGTGCCGTCGTCTTCTTCCTCGTCTTCCTCGGACTCTTCTTCGGCTTCTTCTTCGTCGCTCTCGATCGCTTCCGCCTCTTGCGCGGAGAAGCCGTCCGCGTCTTCCGCGTTGGCGTCGATCAGGCCGTCGACCAGTTCGTCGATCCGGATTTCCTCGTTCGCGACCCGCTCAGCCATGGCGAGGATGTCGGCGATCGTGGTCGGGCACGCGGAGATCGCCATCACCATGTGCTTCAGACCGTCTTCGATCCGCTTGGCGATTTCGATTTCGCCTTCGCGCGTGAGCAGCTCGACCGTGCCCATTTCGCGCATGTACATGCGGACCGGGTCAGTGGTGCGGCCGAATTCGGAGTCGACGGTAGAAAGGGCGACTTCGGCTTCCTCTTCCACTTCGTCGTCTGACGAAGCGGCGGGTGCATTGTCGTTGAGCAGCAGCGTTTCAGCGTCCGGGGCCTGTTCATACACCGCCACGCCCATATCGTTGAACGTGCTGATGATGCCTTCAATCGCCTCGGTCTCGGTGAAGTTGTCCGGCAGGTGGTCGTTGATTTCGGCGTACGTGAGGAAGCCGCGCTCCTTGCCGAGCTTGATCAGCGCGCGCAGTTTGGCACGACGCTCCTCGAGTTCCTCGACCGTGCCCGGCTGTGACGACGCGAACGCGTCTTTCAGCAGCGCTTTTTCCTTTGCACGACGGTCGCGAGCCTTGACCTTTTCCACTTTGGCCGGAGCCGCGGCAGCAGGGGTTTCTTCGCTTTGGGTTGCTTCGTCATCGACGGGTACTTCATTCAGCTTTTTCGTCATGGAGTTCGCCGTACCGGCTGTAGTCTCGACTCGCGGCTGGTGGACGCCAGCCGGTTGAACCGTGGATACTGGAACCTCGCGGACTGCCGCATCGTCCTGCGCGACAACCGCTTCCCTTGCGCTTCTGACACCCGGCCGCTTCGTGACCGGTGGTGATACCACTCTCGCTGCCTCAACCTGCTCCGCTCGTGCAGCGGAACTGGTCAAGGATTTCTTCCCCGCAACCGGTGCAACACTGACGGTAGACGTTTTTCTGGCGGAAGAATCTAGCCTGGCCTCGGTGACCTTTCTGGTCGGCTCCTTCGAGCCTGTGCCTGCCGCTTTATTTCCGCCTGTAGTCTTTGCCATCGCATCGCCCTTCGCCTATTGGCCTTTGCTAGGAAAACCCTTTGAAAAACAAACCGCTGGAAACCTTTTATTGTACCACTCCGGCCCTTTGCAACCCGTCTAGAGCCCCAGCTGGCGCTTCATGTCGGCCCGCTTCCGGTTCAACTCCGACAGCTCCGCAAACTCCTCCGGCGTGTGCCGGGATTGCCGCGAAAGTTGCTCGAGACGATCGCAATAAGCGTCGTACCGCATCTTCAGGATCGCGGCTTTCAATTCCTCGCCCACAATCCGCTCCTGCTCGCGCCGCTCCTCGATGACGGTCGCATCCTCCGGGTCCTTCAGCAGTAAATCCCGGACGTTTTCATCATAGTCTAGAATTTTGCGAAAGATTTCCTCGAAAGTTGGGGCGTTTGCGCCGTTTCGCAATAGATCGGACAGCAACTGAAACTCCGCCGAATCGCCCAGCGCACGCGCGTGCGTCGTCACTTCTTCGAACAGCTCGCCGTGCCGCGTCACCGACAGAAGCGCCTGCTCGGCGTCTTCGTCGAGCACCGCCACCGTGCGCGGATACATCACCAGATTGCGCAGCGTCTTCTCTTCGATTCCGGTCACGCTGCGCCGGTCTTTGCGGGCCGGCGCCGAACGGGCAGCCGCCGCGATTCGCGAATCGACCTCGCAGAGGGCCGCCACTTCGTCGAACGGCACGTCGAGGCGGTCGGCGAACATATGCATGATCTGGGCGCGCAACGCATTGGCCGGCAGCGCCTGCAGCAACGGCTTGGCGTCGAACAGTGCTCGAGCCCGGCCTTCCGGCTGATCCAACTCCTTGCCGGTCAGCACCTCATTGAGCATGAACTGTGACAGCGGCATGGCCCGTTCGACCTGCTCGGCGAAGCCCTCGGTGCCGAATTCGCGCACGTAGCTGTCAGGATCGTGCTCGGACGGCAGAAACAGGAAGCGGATGGTGCGATTGTCGGCCGCGTGCGGCAGACAGGCGTCCAGCGCGCGGCGCGCGGCGCGCCGCCCTGCGGAATCGCCGTCGAAACTGAAAATGACCGTATCGGTCTGACGCATCAGTTTCTGCACATGAATTGGCGTGCAGGCTGTGCCGAGCGTCGCAACCGCGTTCTGGAACCCCAATTGGGCCAGCGCGACCACGTCCATATAGCCTTCGACCACCAGCACGTAGTGCTGTTCGCGAATCGCCAGACGTGCCTCGAACAGCCCGTACAGCTCACTGCCTTTGTTAAATAGCGGCGTTTCGGGCGAATTCAAATATTTCGGCTCGCCGCTGCCCAGTACACGGCCGCCGAAGCCGATCACCTGCCCCTTCACATTGCGTATCGGGAACATGATCCGCTCGCGAAAGCGGTCGTAACGGCGATTCTGACCCTGCGCGTCCGACTTTTCGCTGACAATCACCAGCCCCGACTCGACCAGCGAATCGTCCCGATAATTAGGAAATGCCGGTTCGAGGTTCTGCCAGCCGTCTGGGGCATAGCCGAGCCCGAAGCGGGCCGCGATCTCGCCGGTCAAACCGCGTTTCTTCAGATACTGAATCGCGGTGGGCGCGCCGCGCAGTTGCTTGCGGTAAAAATCGCAGGCGGTTTGCATGACGTCGGAAAGCGCCGTGGTGACCGCTTTGGACGCCGCCGGCGCATAGCCGCCGCCCCCGCCGCCATACCCCGGCGACGGCTCGTTCGGCACGGTCAAGCCGACCGACTGCGCGAGATCGTTGACGGCCTCGGGAAACGACGAGCCAACGTGTTCCATCAGGAACCCGATCGCCGTGCCGTGCGCACCACAGCCGAAGCAGTGATAGAACTGTTTAGTCGGACTAACCGTAAACGAGGGGCTTTTTTCGTTGTGAAACGGGCACAACCCCATGAAGTTCGCGCCGCCCTTTTTCAGCTGCACATACCGGCCGACCACGTCGACGATATCGACGCGGTTGAGCAGGTCCTGCAGAAATGACGGAGGAATCACAGTAAATGACGCTACCTGAAAAGCTCAAGGCTGCGCGCGCCGCCCGTCGAGCGACGGTGCGCGCAGACCCGATAGACGGAAATTACTTCGCGAGCGCGGCTTTGACTTGCGCCGAGACGGCGGTCATGTCGGCGCGGCCGGCCAGCTTGGGCTTCAGCACGCCCATCACCTTGCCCATGTCCTGCGGGCCGGCAGCGCCGGTTTGCGCGACCGCCGCCTGAACTTCGGCGACGATCTCCGCTTCGGACATCTGCTCCGGCATATACGCGGACAGGATCGCCATTTCGGCCTTTTCCTTGTCGGCGAGATCCGTGCGGCTGGCGGCCTCGAACTGGCTGATCGAGTCTTTGCGCTGCTTGATCATCTTGTCGATGACCGCGGTGATCGCCGTGTCGTCGAGCGTGATGCGCTCGTCCACTTCGCGTTGCTTGATCGCGGCGAGCAGCAGGCGGATCGTGCCGAGACGCTCGGTTTCACGCGCCCGCATGGCGGCTTTCATGTCGTCGTTGATCTGGTCCTTGAGGCTCATCACTCACCTGAATACGTTGGAATATGAAAATCCGGCCGGGCCGACCGCATCAACACGAATACCCGCTTGGGACTGCTTCCTCAAACGGGTTGGCGCGATATGCGTAATGTGTGCGACCCTGCCGGCTGGCCCGAAGGGGCCGTGTTTTCCGTGATTGCGCCTGCAGCGCCCTCACCGGTTGGATGTCGCCGCTCCGTTCGACGGGAACCGCGGCAACGCCAGAATCAGTAGAACTTTTTTTGGCAGCATCTGGCCACGCAGATGCTTGAAATGACGCTTCACCGCAGCCGCTTTCTTGCGCTTGCGCTCAGCCGTAGGCTTTTCGTAAAACTCGCGAGCGCGAAGTTCCGTCAACAAGCCGTTTTCTCCATGGTGCGCTTGAAACGGCACACGGCAACTTCACACGACTCGTTGTCTTTTACGCGGATGGTCGTCATTTTTCAATAACGGAACTTTGTAAAGGTTCAGGAGTATAGCAGAGCTCTCTCACAAAGCTAATGCGCCGTCAAGCCCCCTGAACGTACTCCGCGGCGGCCTGACCGGCCGCCACACCCGACGCCCACGCCCACTGAAAATTGTAGCCGCCGAGCCAGCCGGTCACGTCCACCGCCTCGCCGATGAAGTACAAACCTGGCGCACGCGCGCTCATCATCGTCGCCGACGACAGGTCGCGCGTGTCCACGCCGCCGCGCGTCACTTCGGCTTTGCGATAGCCTTCGGTGCCGTTGGGCGTGAGCGTCCAGCGCGACAAGGCCTCGCCCACGCGTCGCAGGATCTTGTCCGGCAGATCGGCGACGCGCGCGTCGGCGGGGATCTGGTGGGTTTCCAGCCAGACGTGCGCAAGACGCTGCGGGACCCGCTCGGACAGCAGATTGGCGATCTGGCGCTTCGTGCCGGTTTTGGCTTCCAGCAACGCGGTGGTGGCATCCTTTTCCGGCAGCAGATTGATGTGGATCGGTTCGCCGGGCTGCCAGTAGCTCGAAATCTGCAGCACGCCCGGGCCGGACAGGCCGCGATGGGTCAGCAGCAGATCTTCGTTGAACTCCGCGCCGGTCTTCTTGTTGCCGGTCGCGAGTTGCACCTCCAGCGATACGCCCGAAAGCGCCGCGAACGGCTCCCAGTCGGCTGCGGCGAAGGTCAGCGGGACCAGCGCCGGGCGCGTGTCGATCAGCTTGTGGCCGAATTGCTTGGCAAGGCGGTAGGCGAAATCCGTCGCGCCGATCTTGGGGATCGACAGACCGCCGGTCGCGATCACCAGCGCGCGCGCTGTGATCGGGCCCGACTGGGTGTCCAGCGTGTAGCGGCCCTCCGCGCCCTGCCGCACGTGCTCGACCGACAGCGGCGTGCGCCACGCGACACGGCCCGCGTCGCACTCGGCCTTCAGCACGTCGATGACGGCGTCGCTCGACTGATCGCAGAAGAGCTGCCCTTTGTGCTTCTCGTGCCACGTCACGTGATGCCGCTTGAGCAGCGCCATGAAGTCGCGCGGCGTATAGCGCGCCAGCGCCGAGCGGCAAAAATGCGGATTGGCAGACAGGTAATTAGCCGGGCCGGCGTACAGATTGGTGAAGTTGCACCGGCCGCCGCCGGAGATGCGGATTTTTTCCGCGAGACGCTGCGAGTGGTCGATCAGCACCACGCGACGGCCGAGTTGCCCGGCCACGGCCGCGCACATCATGCCGGCCGCGCCTGCGCCGATTACCGCGATATCAAAGGATTCCATGGGGCCGCATTGTACCTGCGCGTCTGCGGCGGCTTGTCGGCACTGCTATACTTTCAGGCTAGCCTTTTCATTTTCTCGGCCGCGTGCCTGACTGTCCCTGCGCGTCGTATCCGCAGTGTCGCGCACGGCCGTGGTCGTTCAAACCCAACCATCCATCATGCTCGTTCTCGGCATCGAAAGCTCCTGCGACGAAACCGGTCTCGCGCTCTACGACACAGAGCGCGGCCTGCTCGCGCACGCGCTGCATTCGCAAATCGCGATGCATCGGGAATACGGCGGCGTGGTGCCTGAACTGGCGTCGCGCGACCATATCCGGCGCGCGCTGCCGTTGCTCGAAGAAGTGATGGAGCGCGCCGGTGCGGCGCGCAGCGACATCGACGCGATCGCCTACACCCAAGGGCCGGGGCTCGCGGGCGCGCTGCTGGTCGGCGCGAGCGTGGCCAATTCGCTGGCCATGGCGTGGGACAAGCCGACTATCGGCATCCACCATCTCGAAGGGCATTTGCTGTCGCCGCTGCTGGTGGACGAGCCGCCGCCGTTTCCGTTTGTCGCGCTGCTGGTGTCCGGCGGACATACACAATTGATGCGCGTAACGGACGTCGGCGAGTACGAAACGCTCGGCGAAACGCTGGATGACGCGGCCGGCGAAGCTTTCGACAAAACCGCCAAGCTGCTCGGCCTCGGTTATCCCGGCGGCCCCGAAGTGTCGCGCATGGCCGAATTCGGCACGCCCGGCGCGGTGGTGCTTCCGCGTCCCATGCTGCATTCCGGCGACCTCGACTTCAGCTTCAGCGGCTTGAAAACCGCCGTGCTCACGCATGCAAAAAAGCTCGGCGGCGCGAATATTTGCGAGCAGGCGAAAGCCGATCTGGCCCGCGGTTTCGTGGACGCAGCAGTCGAAGTGCTGGCGGTGAAGTCGCTGGCCGCGCTGAAAAAGACCAAGCTGAACCGATTGGTGGTGGCGGGCGGCGTGGGCGCGAATCGGCAACTGCGCGAGGCGCTTTCCGCCGCAGCGAAGAAACGCAATTTCTATGTGCATTACCCGGATTTGTCGCTGTGCACGGACAACGGCGCGATGATCGCGCTGGCCGGCGCGTTGCGCTTGCAGCGCTGGCCGGATCAGTCGGGCAAAGACTACGCGTTCACGGTGAAACCGCGCTGGGATCTGACTTCGCTCGCACGCTAAGCTCGAAAGCTCAGTAGTTCGGCGCACGTAAAAAAGCCGCTCTTTTAGAGCGGCTTTTCGTTGGCGACCAGCGTGGGCTAATGAACGTATCAAACCATCCGCTTATCCCGCTCGATCACCGCGTACGCGCTGTGATTGTGAATCGACTCGAAGTTCTCAGCCTCAAGCACATACGCGACGATCCGCTCGTCCGCATTCAGACGCTGCGCGACGTCGCGCACCAGATCTTCGACGAATTTCGGATTCTCGTAGGCGCGCTCGGTGACGAACTTCTCGTCCGGACGCTTCAGCAGGCCCCACAGTTCGCACGACGCTTCTTCTTCAGCGATACGAACCAGTTCTTCGACGGCCACGTCGCCGGCCAATTCGGCGTTGATCGTGACGTGCGAGCGCTGGTTGTGCGCGCCGTACTGCGAGATCTTCTTCGAGCACGGGCACAGGCTCGTGACCGGCACCAGCACCTTCAGGAACAGACGCGTCGCGCCGTTACGGGTCTCGCCGGTCAACGTGACTTCGTAGTCCAACAGGCTTTGCACGCCCGACACCGGCGCGGTCTTGTTCACAAAATACGGGAACGCAACTTCGATACGGCCGGCCTCGGCCTCGAGCTTTTCCAGCATCGCGGCGAGCATCGTGCGGAACGTGGCCGACTCCAGCGGCACCTTGTTCTCTTCAAGCAACGCAACGAATCGCGACATATGCGTGCCCTTCTGGTCAGCGGGCAGATGCACGTCGAGATTCCACGTGCCGATCGTCGGCTGAACGTCGCCGCCTTGCGTGCGCACCGTCAACGGATGACGCACGGCCTTCACACCGACCCGCTGAATCGGGATCTGACGGGTATCGGGCGTGCTTTGCACGTCGGGCATCACAAAGGCGGGATTCATCTGATTCATTGTCTTGTCCTTTCCAGAAAACGCCGGGCCGCGCAGTTTTTTCGCTCCGCAGGAAGTCACCTTGGAAGGCTGCCGCGGACTGTCGCGAACCGACAGTTCGGGGTCGCTCGGCGGCCGTGCCGATCAGGTCGCGCAACGGCGAACGCCGGCCCCGGCCGGCGTTGGATGATGGGCCCGAAGGCCCATCGATTCAAGTTGGAGATTGCTATGACCACGATAGCAACGCGGCTCGGGCGACGAGCCGCGCCGCCTGATGCGACGCCTTAAGCGACGCGCTTCACCGACGACTGACCGCCGACCGCGCCGCTCGACAGAAAGCGCTCGCGAATCGACTTGGCGATGCCTGCGGCGTCGAGGCCGCACGCGGCGAGCAGCTTGGCCGGATCGCCATGATCGATGAACTGGTCGGGCAGGCCCAGTTGGAGCACCGGCCGCAATACGCCGCTTTCAAGCAGGGCTTCGACGCAGGCCGACCCCGCGCCGCCCATCACACAGCCTTCTTCGACCGTGACGATGGCGTCGTGCGTTTCGGCGAGCTGACGGACCAGATCCGCGTCCAGCGGCTTCACGAAGCGCATGTTCGCGACGGTAGCGTCCAGTTGTTCGGCGGCGGCCAGCGACGGCGCGACCATCGTGCCGAACGCCAGAATCGCGATCCGCTTGCCCGCGGGTTGCGAAGTCTCGCGACGGATTTCACCCTTGCCGATCGGCAGCACAGCCATCTGCTTGACGGTTGCGACACCCGTGCCGGCGCCGCGCGGATAGCGCACGGCCGTCGGGTTCGATTGCTGCAACGCCGTGTACAGCATCTGGCGGCATTCGTTTTCGTCCGACGCGGCCATCACCGTCATGTTCGGGATGCAGCGCAGGAACGCCAGGTCGTAAGCACCCGCGTGCGTGGCGCCGTCGGCACCGACCAGACCCGCGCGGTCGATAGCGAACACCACCGGCAGATTTTGCAGCGCGACGTCGTGGATCAACTGATCGTAAGCACGTTGCAGGAAGGTCGAGTAGATCGCGACCACCGGCTTCATGCCGTCCGCGGCGAGGCCGCCGGCGAACGTCACCGCGTGCTGCTCGGCGATACCGACGTCGAAGTAACGATCCGGAAAGCGCTTCTCGAACTCGACCATGCCCGAGCCTTCACGCATGGCCGGCGTGATGCCCACCACGCGCGGATCGAGCTCGGCCGCGTCGCACAGCCATTCGCCGAACACCTGCGTGTAGGTTTTCTTCGACGGCGTCGTAGCCGGCTTGATGCCTTCTGCCGGATTGAACTTGCCCGGGCCGTGATACAGCACCGGATCGGCCTCGGCCAGCTTGTAGCCTTGACCCTTCTTCGTCACGACGTGCAGGAATTGCGGACCGCGCAGTTCCTTGATGTTCTGCAGCGTCGGGATCAGCGAATCGAGGTCGTGACCGTCGATCGGGCCGATGTAGTTGAAGCCGAACTCTTCGAACAGCGTGGCCGGCACGATCATGCCCTTCGCGTGCTCTTCGAGCTTGCGGGCCAGATCGAGCATGGGCGGCGCGACGCGCAGCACGCGTTCGACACCGGCGCGCGCGGCGGCGTAGAAGCGGCCCGACATCAGACGCGCCAGATGGCGATTCAGCGCGCCGACCGGCGGCGAAATCGACATGTCGTTGTCGTTCAGAATGACCAGCAGCGGCACGTCGTCTTCGACGCCGGCGTTGTTCATCGCTTCGAAGGCCATGCCGGCCGTCATCGCGCCGTCGCCGATCACGGCGATGCCCGTACGGTGTTCGCCCTTCAGCTTGCTCGCGATCGCCATGCCGAGCGCGGCCGAGATCGACGTGCTGGAGTGCGCAGTGCCGAACGTGTCGTATTCCGACTCGTCACGCTTCGGGAAGCCCGAGATGCCGCCGAGCTGACGCAGCGAGTGCATCTGGTCGCGGCGGCCGGTCAGGATCTTGTGCGGATAGGTTTGATGGCCGACGTCCCAGACGATCCGGTCACGCGGCGTGTCGAACACATAGTGCAGCGCAATGGTCAACTCGACCGTGCCGAGGTTGGACGAAAGATGGCCGCCCGTCTGCGATACGCTGTCGAGCACAAAGGCGCGCAACTCGTCGGCAAGCGGTTGCAGTTGGCGGCGATCGAGGCGGCGCAAGGCCGCCGGGTCGTCGATGGTTTTCAGCAAGTCGTACATCGTCGTTCCATTGTAGGAAAACTTACGCGCCCGCACTTCATACATGCACCCGGGGTGAAGGTGCGCGGCGGCGGGCTTTTCGCGTTCAGCTAACCCGGTTCACTACCAGGTCGGCCAATTCGGCAAGACGCTGCGCGCGTGCGCCAAACGGCGCCAGTGCAGCATGAGCGTCGCTACGCAGCTGTGCTGCGAGCGTGCGCGAGGCGTCGAGCCCAATAATCGACACGTAGGTCGGCTTGCCGTCCTTCGCGTCTTTACCTGCGGTCTTGCCGAGCGTCGCGGAGTCGGTCGTGACGTCGAGAATATCGTCGACGACCTGAAACGCGAGGCCGACAGCGGCCGAATACGCGTCCAGCGAACGCATCGCGTCCGCGTCCGGCGTCTCGCCTGCCAGCGCGCCCATGCGCACCGCGGCGCGCAGCAAGGCGCCGGTTTTCATGCGGTGCATGGTTTCGAGCTGGGTGCGCGTCAGCGTATGGCCGACGCTGGCCAGGTCGATAGCCTGACCGCCGCACATGCCGATCGAGCCGCTCGCCAACGCCAGTTCACGCACGAGCGAAGCCTGCTGTGCCGGCGCCAGAACGTCCGACGTCAACGCGACGAATGCCTGCGACTGCAGCGCGTCGCCGACCAGCAGCGCCGTGGCTTCGTCGTACTGGACGTGTACCGTGGGCTTGCCGCGCCGCAGCGCGTCGTCGTCCATGCAGGGCATGTCGTCATGCACGAGCGAATACACGTGAATCATTTCCAGCGCCGCCGCCGCCGCATCGAGGCATTCGGCGCGCGCGCCGGTCAGCTCGCCGGCCGCGTGGCACAGCAGCGGGCGAACCCGCTTGCCGCCACCCAATACCGCATAGCGCATGGCTTCATGCAGTTTGGCCGGCTCGGTGGTCTCGGTCGGCAGGTAATGTTCTAGTGCCGTTTCGACGCGCTCGAGTACCGAGCGCATCCATGGTTCGAATGTCATAGGTCGTCCCCGCTCTCAGTAGCGGCTGTGCCTGCGCTGTTCATGGGCAGCGGTTTGAGCGTCTCACCGTCGAGCACGCGCACCTGCTGCTCGACCTTTTCGAGCTGCTGCTGACAAAACGCCACGAGCGCCGCGCCGCGCCGGTAGGCGGTCAGCGACTCCTCGAGACTGAGATTGCCGCTTTCCATGCGCGCCACCAGCCCTTCCAGTTCCGCCTGGGCGGCCTCGTAGTTCTCGGGCAGCGGCAAGGTGTCGACGCCTTCAGCTGGCGCGGCAGCAGCCTCTTTCGATGCGGTCTTCGCCATGAATAGTCGCAAAATTAAAACAAGTCGGACATTCTACGGCAAAAGCGACATTTCCGATCCGCTCGCCGCCCTGCGCCGAGCCTTTCCCCTACGTTCACCCCCGATTTGCCCTGTGCGCGCCCGCTGAGTGTCTCAGAAAAGAATCCTTGGGTCAGCGCAAAAAAACCACGAACTTCCTCGACATTTTTGATCCAAATGAACTACTTACGTGCCCCGTACCAGGGGAAACGGGTATAATCGCGGGCTCCCTAAATCGAATCTTCGATGGTTGGGTTGTTCACTGCTTTCACGTCTTCACGGGAGTGGGAATGTCCAATCTGAGCAATGCATTGCAGTTGCGGTCTGTCCACAGCCAGCTGCCAGTCACGGCTTACTTTGACGAAGCGCTTCTAACGCGCGAAATCGAAACCCTTTTCAAGAAAGGTCCTCGTTACATCGGCCACGATCTCATGGTGCCCGAGGCGGGGAATTATTTTGCCTTGCCCAGCGAGAGCGAGGGGCGTGTGCTCGTCCGTAACCAGCAATCGCAAGTCGAGCTGCTGTCGAACGTGTGCCGCCACCGGCAAGCCATCATGCTCAACGGCCGCGGCCAGGCGGAGAACATCGTCTGCCCGCTGCATCGCTGGACGTACGACCTGAACGGTCAGCTTCTCGGCGCGCCGCATTTCGCGGACAACCCGTGTCTGAATCTGGGCGCCACGTCGCTGCAAAACTGGCAAGGCCTGCTGTTCGAAGCGCAAGGGCGTGACGTCGCGCGCGATCTGGCACGCCTCGGTCCCAGCCAACACTTCGATTTTTCGGGCTTCATGTTCGATCACGTCGAAGTGCACGAGTGCAACTACAACTGGAAGACCTTTATCGAGGTCTATCTGGAGGATTACCACGTCGCGCCGTTCCATCCGGGCCTCGGCAGCTTCGTCAATTGCGACGACCTGACGTGGGAATTCGGCGACTGGTACAGCGTCCAGACGGTCGGCGTGCACAAGGATCTGGAACAGCCGGGCAGCCCGACGTACCGCAAGTGGCACGACGAGGTGCTGCGCTTCCGCGGCGGCAACCCGCCCGAATTCGGCGCGATCTGGATGGTGTACTACCCGGGCATCATGATCGAGTGGTATCCGCACGTGCTGGTGGTGTCGTGGCTGATTCCGCGCGGGCCGCAGAAAACCACCAACGTGGTGGAGTTCTATTACCCTGAGGAAATCGCGCTGTTCGAACGCGAGTTTGTCGAAGCCGAACGCGCCGCCTATATGGAAACGGCCAGCGAAGACGACGAGATCGCCGAGCGCATGGACGCCGGCCGCCGCGCGCTGATGGACCGCGGCGAGTCGCAGGTCGGTCCGTACCAGAGCCCCATGGAAGACGGCATGCAGCACTTCCACGAGTTCCTGCGGCGCGAACTCGGCGCGATCTGATGTGATCTGATCGGCGTTTGAGCGGGACGTGACCCGCTTCATGCTCAGGCAGCTCCAGCAAGCAGCGCCAACACAAGGAAAGACGGACTTCGGTCCGTCTTTTTTTGTTTAGACTAACGGGATAGCTCGGCCATCCGCTCGCGGCGACATGCCGCCGAACGGAGCCGCCATCGCCCGTATGAAGGAGACGTCATGCCGCACACTCACTACACCACGCTGATCTCCGCGACGAATCTCGCGGAACGGCTCACCGCTGCGCCGGGCAGCGTGTTCGTCATCGATTGCCGGTTCGATCTGGCCGACACGGAAGCGGGCGAGAAAGCCTATCTGGCCGGGCATCTGCCGGGCGCGCATTACCTGAACCTCGATCGCGATCTGTCGGGGCCAAAGACGGGCACGAACGGACGTCATCCGCTGCCGGATCGCGCGCGTCTCGTGGAGACGCTGGAGTCGCGCGGGCTCAAGCAGGGACAGCAGGTTGTCGCCTATGACTCGCAAGGCGGCATGTACGCCGCTCGGGCGTGGTGGCTGCTGCGCTGGCTCGGACATGACGCGGTCGCGCTGCTCGACGGTGGCTTGCAGGCCTGGGAGGCCGCCGGTCTGCCGCTCACGCAAGACGCGCCGGCGCAGAATACGGGCGACTTCAAGGCGGGCGCGCCGCTGGCCGTCACGGTCGATGTGCAAACGGTCGAGCGCAACCTTGCCTCGAAGGAACGCGTGGTAGTCGACGCCCGCGCTGCCGATCGCTATCGCGGCGAGAACGAGACGCTGGATCGCGTCGGCGGCCATATCCCGGGCGCGCTCAACCGCTTTTTCACGGACAACTTCACCGCCGACGGCCGCTTCAAGCCCGCGCACACGTTGCGTGAGGAATTCCACGCGCTGTTGGGCGATACGTCGCCGGAACATGTGGTGCTGCAATGCGGCTCGGGCGTGACGGCATGCGTCAATGCGGTGGCGATGGAAGTCGCCGGCCTGCATGGCGCAGCGTTGTACGCGGGCTCGTGGAGCGAATGGAGTGCGGATTCGAACCGGCCGATTGGGACCGGACCGAATCCTTAAGCGAAAGTAGCCGCGAACTGCTGACTGGTTGGGTAAAAAGCCGTTGTCGCTGTAAAAAGCGGCAACGGCTTTTTTAATCGTGTCGTCGAGCTCCGCGTCTCACGCCACGCCGTGCTGCCGGAACCAAACCAACGCCCGCCGCCAGCCATCCTCGGCATCGGCTTTCTTATAGCTCGGCCGATAATCCGCGAAAAACGCGTGCCCCGCGTCGTCGTACACCACGAACTGCGACCCACGCCCCGCCTCCGGACCCTGCGCGATAGCCCGCTTCATCTGCTCGAGCGTGTCCTGCGGAATGCTCTGATCTTGCCGTCCATATAGGCCAAGCATCGGCGCATGCAACTGCGCCACTTCATCGAGAGGATTCGCGGGGTTCATCGCGGTTTTCTGCCCGGTCACACGGCCATACCAGGCCACACCCGCCTTCAGCCGCGGATTGTGCTCGGCATACAGCCACGCGATCCGGCCGCCCCAGCAGAAACCATTCACGCCGAGCCGGTTCAGATCGCCGCCATGCTCGCCCGCCCAGGCGACGGTAGCATCCAGATCGCCGATCACCTGATCGTCGGGCACTTTGCTGACCAGTTGCTCACTGAGCTGCTGCATGCTCGTATAAACGGTGGGATCGCCCTGCCGTTCGTACAGATTCGGCGCAATCGCCAGATAACCCTGCTTTGCAAAGCGCCGGCACACGTCGGCGATATGCTCGTGCACGCCGAAAATCTCATGCACGACGATGATCACCGGCAGATTCGTCTTGCCCTTCGGCTGCGCGCGGTACGCGGGCACCAGCGTGTCGCCGGAACGCACGGCCACTTCGCCGGCTTCAAGGCCGTCGCTATCGGTATGGATGGTTTGTGCCGACACCGGCAACACGGCGGCCGCGAATCCGGTGCCGAGCGCGGCTTTGATGAAGGTGCGTCGATTGAAGGGAACGTGCGGGACCAGGCTGTCGATCTCAGGTTTCAGCATGCGGCGCTCCTTGACTGCAAAAGGTTGCGTGAGGTTGCTAAGGGAGGCAACAGGATACGCCTGACGCGTATCCCGTTGCAGATGCAACCTTCGCGAAGCGAAGGCCGCAGCACCCGCCGCCCCGCCCTCGCAATCGCATACGCAATCGCAATCGCCCTTGCCCGCCGTTACCTTTAGTGCAGCTTGACCCGCGGCAGCGTAGTACGCCGCAACCAGTGCGCGAAAGTATCGAGCACCATCCGCGCATAGCCGTGCAGCGCGGCGATATGCAGCCGGTACAGCGACATGTACATGAACCGCGCGAACAACCCTTCGATCAGCATATTGCCGCCGATCACGCCGCCCATCAGATTGCCGACCGCGCTGAAATGCCCGAGCGACACCAGCGAGCCGAAGTCGCGATAGGTGAATTCCGGCAGCGGCTTGTTGTCGAGCCGCGCGGCGAGCGCCTTCATCAGAAAGCTCGCCTGCTGGTGAGCGGCCTGCGCGCGCGGCGGCACGTTACGCTCATTGCCGGGCCACGGACACGCGGCGCAATCGCCGAGCGCGAAGACGTTGTCGTCGATCTCGGTTTGCAGCGTACGGCGCACGACGAGTTGCCCCAAACGATTGACCGGCAGGCTGTCGAGCTGGCTCAGAATCGCCGGCGCCTTGATGCCCGCCGCCCACACCGTCAGATCGGCGCGCACGGTTTTACCGCTCGCCGTGCGAATCATGCCGGGCGCGACTTCGGCCACGGTCTCGCCGATCATCAGCTTCACGCCGAGCTTGGTCAGCAGTTCAGCGGTCGCCGTCGAAACACGCTCCTGCAGCGCCGGCAAAATACGCGGCCCCGCTTCGATCAGCACAATGCCGACGTCATGCCGCGGATCGAGCTTATGCAAGCCGTACGCGGACAACACCTGCGCGGTGTTGCGCAATTCCGCCGACAATTCGACGCCGGTCGCGCCGCCGCCGACAATCGCCACCTGAATGCGCGGCTCGGTGGGCACACCCACGTCCGGCACCGCTTCGACCGGCTCATGCACCTGATGCTCGGCGCGCATGCAAGCCGCGATCAGACGTTTGCGGAAACGCTCGGCCTGGCTGACCGTATCGAGCGCCAGCGAAAACTCCGGCGCGCCTTTCACGCCGAAGAACGCCGTGGTGCTGCCGATCGCGATGACCAGCGTGTCGTATTCGAGTTCGCGTTCGGGCAGCAGCTCGGCGCCGTCGTCGTCGAGCACGGTGCCGAGCGTGAGACGCTTGTTGGCGCGGTCCAGACCGGCCAGTTCGCCCTGCTGAAACTCGAAGCCGTGCCAGCGAGCTTGCGCGGCATATTCGAGTTCCTGCGTGAACGGGTCCATGCTGCCGGCCGCCACTTCATGCAGCAGCGGCTTCCAGATGTGGGTGGGATTGCGGTCGACGAGCGTGATTTGCGCCCGCACACCGCCTTTGTTCTTGTGAGGCGCATAGCGATCGCCCAGACGCGTCGCTAATTCGAGCCCGCCCGCTCCCCCGCCAACGACGATAAATCGATGCATTGAACTCTCCGTGTTTGCTGATCGGTTATGCGTCGCACGGCGCGTCGCAACGCGCCGTCTTTCAGCGATTGTCCGCGAGCAGCACGGGTTGTCACAAGCTATCAATGCGCATATGTGACATGCGCACGACGATATCGCATCCCGTCACACCTGCGTCAATGCGCCTCTTCCCAGTTCAGGCCGGCGCCTACCTCGGCGACCAGCGGCACTTTCAGGTCGGCGACACCGCACATCAATTCGGGCAAGCGCTTGCGTACTTCGGACAATTCGGCGTCCGGCACTTCGAGGATCAGTTCGTCGTGCACCTGCATGATCATGCGCGTGCCAATCTTCGACTCCTCGATCCAATTCTGCACCGCGATCATGGAGAGCTTGATCAGGTCGGCGGCCGTGCCCTGCATCGGCGCGTTAATCGCGGCGCGCTCGGCGGCCTGACGGCGCGGACCGTTGCCGCCGTTGATTTCCGGCAGCCACAGGCGGCGGCCGAAGACGGTCTCCACATAACCCTTGGCCTTCGCGCTGACCCGCGTTTCGTCCATATAACGCGCCACGCCCGGATACCGCGCGAAATAGCGGTCGATGTACAGCTTGGCCGCGTCGCGCGTAATGCCGAGATTCGACGCAAGGCCGAACGAGCTCATGCCGTAGATCAGGCCGAAGTTGATGACCTTGGCCACGCGCCGCTGATCGCTCGACACTTCGAGCGGCGTCACGCTGAAGATTTCCGCCGCGGTGGCGCGGTGAATGTCTTCCCCTTGCGAGAACGCGCGCAGCAGCGATTCGTCGCCGGAAATGTGCGCCATGATGCGCAATTCGATCTGCGAATAATCTGCCGACACCAGCTTGTGGCCCGGCGGCGCGATGAACGCCTCGCGAATGCGGCGGCCTTCGCCGGTTCGCACAGGAATGTTCTGCAGGTTCGGATCGTTCGATGCGAGACGCCCCGTGACCGCCACGGCCTGCGCGTAATTCGTATGCACGCGGCCCGTGGTGGTGTTGACCATGCGCGGCAACTTATCGGTGTAGGTCGATTTGAGCTTCGACAAACCACGATGTTCGAGCAGGATCTTCGGCAGCGGATAGTCTTCGGCGAGCTTTTGCAGCACTTCTTCGTCGGTGGACGGTGCGCCGCTCGGGGTCTTCTTGACGATCGGCAATTCGAGCTTCTCGAAGAAGATCTGGCCGATCTGCTTCGGCGAGCCGAGATTGAATTCGCCGCCGGCCAGCACGTACGCTTCGGCTTCCAGTTGAATCAGACGCGCGGCGATTTCGCTGCTTTGCAGCCGCAGTTTTTCCGCGTCGATCAGCACACCGGTGCGTTCCATCTTGCGCAACACGCGCGAGGTCGGCAGTTCGATATCGCGGTACACGTACTCGAGCGCTTTCTCCGCGGCCACTTGCGGATACAAGGCCTGATGCAGACGCAACGTGATATCGGCGTCTTCCGCCGCGTATTCCGCGGCCTGCTCCAGCGCGACTTCGTCGAAACCGATTTGCCCCGCGCCCTTACCCGCGACTTCTTCGTACTTGATCGTCTTGATGCCGAGATGACGCAACGCGAGGCTGTCCATGTCGTGCGTGCGGTGCGACTCGACCACGTACGATTGCAGCAGCGTGTCGTGTTCGATGCCGCGCATTTCGATGCTGTAATTGGCGAGCACCTGTTCGTCGTACTTCAGATGCTGGCCGACCTTCTTGTGATCGGCGCTTTCGAGCCACGGCTTGAGCTTGGCGAGCACCTCCTCGCGCGGCAATTGCAAGGGCGCGTCCGGGCCGCGATGTGCGAGCGGCACATACGCCGCGCGCCCTGCCTCGACCGACAACGACAAGCCCACGATCTGCGCAGTCATCGGATCGAGCGACGTGGTTTCGGTATCGAACGAGGTCAGTTCGGCCGCGTTGATCTTCTCGAACCACACGTCGAATTGCTCCCACGTCTGCACGGTGTCGTAGTGCCGCTCGTGATCCACCGACAACGCGGGCGCCGCGTCGACTTGCGGACCCTCCACGACGTCGGCGATTTCCACTTCGCGCAGCCAGGTCTTGAAGCCGTGGCGCGCGAATACGTCGCGCAGTTCTTCACGCGACTCCGGCCGGCTTCGCAGGCTTTCCTCGATCGACACGATGTGCTCGGTCAGATCGCAATTGCGATCGACGGTGACGAGTTTGCGCGCCATCGGCAGGAAATCGAGCGCACGGCGCAGATTGTCTCCTACCGCACCTTTGATTTCGTCCGCATGTGCGACGATGCCATCCAGCGAATCGAACTGCGTGAGCCATTTGAGCGCGGTTTTCGGCCCGCATTTCTCGACACCCGGCACGTTATCGACCGTATCGCCGATCAACGACAGATAGTCGATGATGCGTTCCGGCGGCACGCCGAACTTGGCGATCACGCCGGCACGGTCGAGCGTTTCGTTGGTCATCGTATTGATGAGGGTGACGTGATCCGACACGAGCTGCGCCAGATCCTTGTCCCCAGTCGACACGATCACGTTCATGCCGCGCTTTTCCGCTGCGGTGCTGAGCGTGCCGATCACGTCGTCGGCTTCGACGCCTTCGATCATCAGCAGCGGCCAGCCGAGCGCGCGCACCGCCACATGAATCGGCTCGATCTGACGCGACAGATCGTCGGGCATCGACGCACGGTTCGCCTTATAGTCGGCATACCAGTCGTCGCGAAACGTTTTGCCCTTGGCGTCGAACACGCACGCGCTATACTCTGCTGTGACTTCCTTGCGCATGCGCCGCAGCATGTTGATCATCCCGTAGAGCGCACCCGTGGGACCACCCTCGGGTCCGCGCAGATCAGGCATCGCATGGTAGGCCCGGTACAGATAACTCGAACCGTCGACCAATAGCAGGGTCTTACCTTCAAGGCTTCGTTCTTCAGGCATTATGACTAAGAGAAAAGTGATTCCGAGTCTGCGATCACTCGCAGATCAAGAGCGCGCTACGGCTAAGAAGGCCCGCGCATCGTGGCAGATGTTCACGATTATGGCAGAGTTTATCGAGGCGACCGAGTACCTCTCGGAGATTCGCCCGGCTGTCAGCATCTACGGTTCAGCGCGCCTGAAACCGAACTCGCCCTACTACAAACTCGCCACGCAAATCGCGCGCAAGCTGTCGGACGCAGGCTTCGCGGTGATCTCGGGCGGCGGCCCCGGCATCATGGAAGCGGCCAACAAGGGCGCGCATGCCGGCAAGGCGCCGTCGGTCGGCCTGAACATCGAACTGCCGCACGAGCAATCGGGCAATCAGTGGCAAGACATCTCGCTGCGCTTCCGTCATTTCTTCACGCGCAAAGTGACGTTCGTGAAGAACTCGGACGCGGTGATCGTGATGCCGGGCGGCTTCGGCACGCTGGACGAACTGGCCGAAGTGCTCACGCTGATTCAAACCAAAAAGTCGCGCCATGTGCCGATCATTCTCGTGGGCGCCGAGTTTTGGGAAGGCCTGCTCGCGTGGTTCAAGAATTCGCTCACGCCCATGGGCCTGATCAATCCGGCCGACATGGATCTGATGCAGGTGATCGACGATCCGGACCAGGTGCTCGAAGCGGTGCTGAAGTTTTATGAAGACCGTGAAGAGACGGAGCCGCATCCGGCGAAGTCGGATGAAGACCGGATGTTCTATCTGTAAGGCGTTGGGTTGTTCGGTGTTTGCTTCGTGCTTCGGTGCGAAGCGAATGCCGCTTGATGCCATACAACGCGATGCCATGCATTCGTGAACGCTAACGGGCAGCCTCCAGGCTGCCCGTTTCCACTATATCGGTCTGATCACCCTGCGCCTGCAGCCATTCGCAGAACAGCGCCACCAGCGGCGCCTGCGCGACCTCCCGCCTCGCCACCCACCAGTAGCCGCGCGCGTCGATACGCGGACCGGCCAGCGGCACCACGAGCCGCCCCGATACCAGCTCATCTGCGAGCAGGGGCAACGGGCCGAGCGCCACGCCGAGACCATCCACCGCGGCCTGCAAGGCCAGATAGAAGTGGTCGAACGACTGCTTCTTGCGGCATTTCACCGTCACCCCAGCCGCCGATAACCAGTTAGCCCACGCATCCGGCCGCGTGTCGGAATGCAGCAGCACGTGCCGCGCGAGATCGTCGGCGACTTTGATCGGCGAGCGCTGCAACAGCGCGGGACTACATACAGGAATCTCGCTTTCGCCCAGAAAATGACCGCTCACGCAGTTCGGCCAATGTGCCGGGCCGCGCCGCACCGCGACGTCGAAACTCTCCAGGGTGTCCACGGGCGCGTTCGACGTGGATAGCCGCAGCTCCACATTCGGCACCTTGCGTTGGAACTGATGCAGGCGCGGCAACAACCACTTCATCGCGAAGGTGGGTAGCGCGTTCACGCGCAGCACCTGAACGACGCCGCTGTCGCGCAGTTGATCGGTGGCGAGCGCGATGCTGTCGAACGCGGCCTGCACGGTGGACAGATAACGGCGGCCGTCGTCGGTAAGACGCACGCGTTTGCCGCGACGGTGGAACACCTGCACGCCGAGCCACGTTTCGAAAGCCGCGACCTGGCGGCTGATTGCACCGTGCGTCACATGCAATTCGTTCGCCGCCGCGGTGAAGCTTTCATGCCGTGCCGCGGCTTCGAAGGCGCGCAGCGCCGGAAAAGGAGGAAGGTTACGGGCCATGCTTGTGATTCTAAGTCACAAAGCCGCGCCGAGAAATCGTTTTGCATGCAGTCAGTTCGGCGCTAACCTGCTGAGCTTGAACTGGAAGCTTAGCGATATGGATCACGACCTCACCTCATCCGAGACCGGCCTGGCGCCGACGCCCACGCTGCGGGAAATTTTCGGCGGTTTTCTCGGCCTCGGGCTGATCTCTTTCGGCGGCGCACTGCCGTTGGCGCGGCGCGCGCTGGTCGAACAGCGCCGCTGGCTGAGCGGGGAAGAATTCACCGACCTGCTGGGGCTGTGCCAATTTCTCCCTGGCGGCAATGTCATCAATCTGTCGGTGGCCATGGGCATGCGCTTTCGCGGCGTGCCGGGGGCGCTGGCCGGCCTGCTTGGGTTGATCGCGGGGCCTTCGCTGGTGGTGATCGGACTCGGCGTGCTGTACGAACATACGCAGAACGACCCGCATGTTCGTCATCTGTTTGCCGGGCTTGCCGCTGCGGCGGCCGGTCTGTTGATCGCGATGGCGGTGAAGATCGTGCTGCCGTTGCGCGGCAAACCACTGGGCGCACTGATCGCCGTGCTCGGTTTCATCGCGATTGCAATCTTGCGGCTGCCGCTGCTGCCGACCATGCTGGTCCTGACGCCGCTCAGCATCTACATCGCGTCGAGGAGCGCACGATGAACGACACGCTCATTGCTCTCGCTGTTATTTTCAGTCAGCTTTCGCTGCTCGCGTTCGGCGGCGGTAATACGATTCTTCCGGAGATGCAGCGCCAGGTGGTGGACGTGCATCACTGGATGCCGGCCAGCGAATTCAGCGCGCTGTTCGCGCTCGCGCAGGCCGCGCCGGGGCCCAATCTGATGATCGTCACGCTGGTGGGTTGGCACGTGGCCGGTTGGGCGGGGATGCTGGTGACTTCCGTGGCGAAGTTCGGGCCGTCGTCGATTGTGACGATACTGGCATTGCATGCCTGGGAGCGGTTTAAGGATCGTCCGTGGCGGAGTTACGCGCAGTTGGGACTGGTGCCGGTGACGGCCGGAATTGTCGCGGCAAGCGCAGTGCTGATCGCCAAGGCGTCGGATCCGACGGCGATTGCCTGGGGGATTACTGCGTTTACAACTGCGTTGTCGCTGAAGACGCGGATTCATCCGCTGTGGCTGCTGGCGGCGGGGAGTTTGATCGGGTTAACGGGGTTCGGGCAGATGTGAGGCCCGAGCCCCGCCTCTCAAAGGCCGCTAACTTACTGAAACGCCACTTCCGCGAAACTCCGCAGCTTCCGGCTATGCAACCGATGCAGCCCGTTCATCCGCAATAGCTCCATCGCCTTCACGCCGATCTGCAGATGCTGATCGACCTGCGCGCGATAAAACTGATCGGCCATGCCGGGCAGCTTCAACTCGCCATGCAGCGGCTTATCCGACACACAAAGCAAGGTCCCGTAAGGCACCCGGAAACGGAAGCCGTTCGCGGCAATCGTCGCGCTTTCCATATCGAGCGCGACCGCACGGCTTTGCGATAACCGCTGCACCGGCTCGCGATGATCCCGCAACTCCCAGTTGCGGTTATCCACGCTCGCAACAGTGCCCGTACGCATCACACGCTTGAGCTCAACGCCGTCCAGTTGCGTGATCTGCGCGACCGCGCGCTCCAGCGCCACCTGCACTTCGGCGAGCGCCGGAATCGGCACCCACAGCGGCAAATCATCGTCGAGCACGTGATCCTCGCGCACATAACCGTGCGCGAGCACGTAGTCGCCGAGACGCTGCGTATTGCGCAGACCCGCGCAGTGGCCGAGCATGATCCACGCATGCGGACGCAGCACGGCGATGTGATCGGTGATCGTCTTCGCGTTCGACGGCCCGACGCCGATGTTGACCATCGTGATGCCGCTACCATCGGCGCGCTTCAGGTGATACGCGGGCATTTGCGGCAGACGGGGCGGCGGCGTGCCTTCCTGCGCCTCTTCGCCGAGATTCTCGTTGTACGTGATCACGTCGCCGGGTTCGACGAACGACGTGTATTCGCTGCGATAGGCGCGCAGTTCTTCGTCGTCGGTATGGGCCATCATCGTACGGCCGAGTTTGACGAACTCGTCGATATAGAACTGGTAGTTCGTGTACAGCACGTAGTTCTGGCAATGCGTGGGCGACGTCGCCGTATAGTGCTTCAGTCGATGCAGCGAGAAATCGACCCGCGCCGCCGTGAACAGCGCGAGCGGATGCGGCTCGCCCGGCAGCGGCTCATACGTGCCGTTGACGATACGGTCGTCGAGCAACGCGAGGTCGGGCACGTCGAACACGTCGCGCATCAGGAACAGGCGTTCGCGATCCAGATCGCCTTCAAGGTGAATGCCCTCGGCGAACGCGAAGTGAATCGGAATCGGTTGCTCCGACACGCCCACTTCGATCTTCACATGATGATTCTTGGCAAGCAAACGCAATTGCTCGCGATAGTAATCGCCGAACAGATCCGGTCGCGTCACGGTCGTCTCGAACATGCCCGGACCCGCGACGAAACCATACGAGCGACGCGAATCAATATGCGTGTTGACCTCGGTCCGCACGCGCACGAACGGGTAGCAGGCGCGCACCCGGCGTTCGAACAATTCGTTGCGGCGGTAGCGCGCAAAAGCGTCGCGCAGGAACGAGGTGTTCGCTTCGTAAATCGCCGAGAGGTAGGTGACGGCCTCGGTGGCGTCGTCGAAGGATTCGGTTGGGAAGCTGTTGGCGGGAGTCTGCACCGCGCGTTGATTGGTATCGTTGTTCATCTTCATTCGCCTCGATTGATGCAACGACATTACCACGGAACCCGCGATCGCCAAATGACCTTGCAGCGCGTGTAACCTCTGCCTCCGCAAGCCCGGCAAGATTGCGCGCGCGCCGCGCGAAAGCGGCGCAAAATAAGGCGATCGCGCCCGTAGGCCTGGCTGGATTTGCTAGAATCGGGCCACCATATTGGAGAATCACCATGAAGCCGCTCCTTCCCGTCGCCGTTGCACTGGCTCTCGCCTTTGGCAATGCCGCGATGGCTGCCCAGCCTGTCGATGACACTCCGGCCCCCGGTGCACCCCAGTCGGCCAATGAACGCGCCGGCTTGCCCGACCTGGAGAAGATCAATCGTCCGGCCGCCGAGGTCAGTTCGAAGGTCGAAATCAATGTCCCGCGTACACCGAGCTTCTACGAAAAAAGCGGCAACGGCACCGAAATCACCGAATACCGCGACAAAGGCAAGCCCGTCGAAATCAATGTGCATTCGAACCTCGGCACGCGTTATCAGATGAGCGCGCCGCTCGACACATCGCCGAAGGTGCGCGACAACGGCCAGGCCAGCACGCGTTTGCCGTCCGTGCATTTGAGCTATTGATGGTTTGAGACGTCGCGGCGCGACGGTCCTGTGCGGACCGCCGAGCCGGATGCGCGCACGTTGCGCAGCGTCTCCCCGGGCTTTCAGCCTGCTTGCCGAACGGACTTCACTTAGGCGATACGGCGTTGTGATACCGCGCTCGCTCGACGGCCCTGACGGACCGTGTGTTCGACACCGCCTCCGCCAGCGTTTCCTGTCTTTGCTGTTGTCGCCGTTTCACCACCGTTTTTGTCACCGCTTTTGCCACACCTCGCACTGGCCGCACCGAGCCAGCCCGACCAACTTGATCCGACGTTTCCCGCATGGCTGTCTTCACTGCTGTCACCGAATCCCAACTAGCTGAATGGATGTGCCACTACGATCTCGGCGACGTCGTCGAGTTGCGTGGCATCTCGTCCGGCATCGAGAACAGCAACTTCTTTCTGACGACGACGCGCGGCGAATACGTCCTCACGATTTTCGAAAAGCTGACGGCCGAGCAACTGCCGTTCTATCTCGACCTCATGCAGCATCTGGCCGCGCATCGCGTGCCCGTGCCTGATCCGCTGCCGCGCGAAGACGGCACGCTGTTCGGCACGTTGAGCGGCAAGCCCGCGACCATCGTCACCAAGCTGGAAGGCGTGCCGGAATTGTCGCCGGGCGTCGAACACTGCGTCGAAGTCGGACAGATGATGGCGCGCATGCACCTCGCGGGCCGCGACTATCCGCGCTACCAGCCGAATCTGCGCAGCCTGCCGTGGTGGCAGGAAACCGTGCCGACCGTCCTGCCGTTTCTGGAAGGCGAGCAGCGCGATCTGCTGGTGTCCGAACTGGCGCATCAGGAAGCATTCTTCGCGTCGGCCGATTACGCCGCGCTGCCCGAAGGCCCCTGCCACGCCGATCTGTTCCGCGACAACGCCATGTTCGCGCACGCCGCGCCGGACACGGGCCACGAAGTGCGCCTCGGCGGCTTCTTCGACTTCTATTTCGCCGGCTGCGACAAGTGGCTGTTCGACATCGCGGTCGCCGTCAACGACTGGTGCGTCGACCTCGCCACCGGCAAGCTGAACGACGAGCGCACCGAGGCCATGCTGCGCGCATATCAGACCGTGCGACCGTTCACCGCCGAAGAAAACCGCCACTGGGGCGACATGTTGCGCGCGGGCGCGTACCGTTTCTGGGTCTCGCGCCTGTATGATTTTCATTTGCCACGCGCGGCTGAACTGCTTAAACCGCACGACCCCGGCCATTTCGAGCGCATTCTGCGCGAACGCCTTTCCGGCGTTGCACTCCCAGGCATTCATACCTCATGCAACTGATCGAAGTCCCCGCGAAAACCGGCTACGTATGGTTCCGGCAGGGTATCTGGCTGTTCCGCAAGAACCCGCTCGCTTTCCTGACGCTGTTCTTCACCTATTTGCTGGTCATGACGCTCGTGGCGCAGATCCCGGTGATCGGCGGCGTATTGCCGCTGGCGTTTATCCCGGGCGTCGCGGTCGGGTTCATGGCCGCGTGCCGTAATACGATCGCCGGCAAGCCGGTGTTCCCGACCATTCTGGTCGATGGCTTTCACTCGTATGGTCCGGTGGTCGCCAAACGGCTGCTGGTGCTCGGCGTGCTGTATGTCGTCGCGATGGCGCTGGTGCTGGCCGGTTCGGCGCTCGCCGACGGCGGCATGCTGCTGAAGGTCATGCTCGGCGCCGCCGCCATGGATCAGGAAGCGATCGCCAACAGCAATATCCCGCTCGCGATCCTCGCCGCGTTCGCGCTCTACATTCCGGTGGCGATGATTTTCTGGTTCTCGCCGATTCTCGCCGCCTGGCACGACGTGCCGCCCATGAAGGCCATGTTCTTCAGCGTGGTCAGCTGCTGGCGCAATCGTGGCGCGTTTATCGTGTTCGGCGCGCTGTGGTTCGCTGCCGCGACCACGGTATCGCTCGGTTTGTCGGCGCTGATGCAGGCGCTGGGCGCGGCCGACTTCGCGTTCGCGGTGCTCATGCCCGCCACGATGATCGTCACGACCATGCTGTATTGCTCGTTTTACGCGACGTACCGCGGCTGCTTCGGCGTGCAAACGCCCGAGACGCCGGATCTGCCGACCACGCCGGCGGCTTGATTCAAGCCTGAAAGCTGTTCAGGCGCGGGCGCTGTTCTGGCGCCCGCCCTTTCCCCGCCCTTTCCCAGCACTCGTCATCGCACATCGATTTGCGGCACAATAGTTTGTGCGCAATCTATTTGTGCGCTATTCCAGACGAGATGCATCATGACCCAGCGCCCCGCTTTGCCCTTCACGCTCGACGAGCAACTTTGCTTCGCGCTCTATTCGACTTCGCTTGCCATGACGAAAGCCTACAAGCCGCTGCTCGACAAGCTAGGGCTCACCTACCCGCAATACCTGGCCATGCTGGTGCTGTGGGAGAGCGACGACGTCACGGTCAAGGACATGGCCGCGCGTCTGAATCTCGATTCCGCGACGGTCACGCCGCTGCTCAAGCGCCTCGAGTCGCAAGGCCTGCTGGAGCGCGTACGCGGCGTCGACGATGAACGACTGGTGTACATCCGCCTGACCAAAGCCGGCACCGCGCTGAAACGCCAGGCGCGCGAAGTGCCCGCCGAAATCTTCTGCGCGACCCAGCAGACACCAGAATTCCTGCTGCGTTTGCGCGACGATTTGACACGTTTGCGGACTACCCTCAACGATTACATGGACCACTAGTCCGCCTGGTGCATCGGGCCGGCTATCGGCTCCATGTGAAATTTCATTTGCACACTAATGATTTGTGTACTATCTTAGTCATATGCCGCTTCCAAAGCGCTCCGCCAGAACGGCGGGCAAACAGCGGCAACCATGCAGATCCCGACAACCGAGACAAAGGAGCAGCACCATGAACATTCTGTACAAGACCAGCGCAACGAGCACCGGTGGCCGCGACGGCCGCGCAGTATCGGCGGACAACGCATTGGACGTTAAGCTGGCGGCGCCGCGCGAACTCGGCGGCAACGGTACAGCGGGCACGAATCCGGAACAACTGTTTGCCGCAGGCTACTCGGCGTGTTTCCTGAGCGCGATGAAGTTCGTCGCCGGTCAGCACAAGCAGACGCTGCCGGCTGACACTCAAGTCACCGCGGAAGTCGGCATCGGCCCGAACGACAACGGCGGTTTCGCACTCGACATCGAACTGCGGGTGTCGCTGCCGGGTCTAGAGGCAGCCGCCGCGAAGGAACTGGTCGACGCCGCTCACCAGGTTTGCCCGTACTCGAACGCTACGCGCAACAACGTCGCGGTTCGCCTGCAAGTCGCGTAAGCTGCGACCTCGGTGAATTGCTGAAGCATCACGCGATATGGCGCGGCAAACCGCGCCGCCGCGAACAGCGCCCGCTCCCTGCACAATAGGGGCGGGCGTTTTGTCGTTTCTGGACGCGGCACGCAATGTGCGACGACAATCCGATCCTCTAACGCGCTGGCGCTGGCGCGTCAGACCGCGCTTTGGACGCCAGCCACAGCAACCTTCACCCAACTCTTCTCGCACCCGATGACACGCGTCCGACGACTGAACGACTCCTTCGAAACCGGTCTGGTCTGGTTCCGCCGCGACCTGCGCGGCACGGACAACGCCGCGCTTTACTACGCGCTCAAACATTGTGAACAGGTGTGGTGCGTGTTCGTGTTCGACACGACGATCCTTCAGCCGCTAGTCGACGCCTGGCAGGCGCGTCGTCCGGATACTCCCGTGCAGGACCGCCGCATCGAGTTCATTCTGGCGGCGCTGGGCGAACTGGACGAGGCGCTGCGCGCCGAGGGTGGCGGCCTGATCGTGCTGTATGGCGATCCGGCCGAACTGGTGCCGAAGCTTGCCGACCAGCTCGGCGTGGACGCGGTGTTCGCGAATCACGATTACGAGCCCGTGGCAATCGCACGCGACGACACGGTGCAAGAACGTCTCGCCGACGCCGGACGCCAATTGCTGACCTTCAAGGATCAGGTGATCTTTGAGCGCGACGAGGTGCTAACTGGCCAGAAGAAGCCGTTCACCGTGTTCACGCCGTACAAGAACGCATGGCTCAAGCAATTGACGGCATTCGATTTGAAGCCGTATCCGGTGGAAACCTACGCGGAACATCTGGCCACGCCGCCGGCTGCGCTGGATCGGCAATTGCCGACACTTAAGCAGCTTGGTTTCGCGCCGAGCAATCTCGCGGAACTGGCGCTGCCCACCGGCGTGAGCGGCGCGCAGCAGCTACTCGACGATTTCATGACCCGCATCGACAGCTACGCCGACCGGCGCGACTTTCCCGCGTCCAAGGGCCCAAGCTATCTGTCGATGCATTTGCGCTTCGGCACAGTCTCGATTCGCACGCTCGCGCGCCTCGCCCACGAGATGTCGCTGCAGCCCGACGGCCAAGGCTCGGCCACGTGGTTATCGGAACTGATCTGGCGGGATTTTTACTTCATGATCCTGGCGCATCATCCGCGACTGGCAAGCGGCGCGTCGTTCAAGGAAGAGTACGACCGGCTGCGCTGGGAACAAGGTCCGGAAGCGGACGAGGCATTCGCCGCGTGGTGCGATGGCCGCACCGGTTATCCGCTGGTCGATGCCGCGATGCTGCAACTGAACCGCACGGGCTACATGCACAACCGCTTGCGGATGGTCACGGCGAGTTTTCTCGTGAAGGATCTGGGAGTGGACTGGCGGCTCGGCGAGCGCTATTTCGCTGAGCAACTGAACGACTTCGATTTTTCGGCGAATAACGGCGGCTGGCAGTGGGCGGCGTCGACGGGATGCGATGCACAGCCGTATTTCCGGATCTTCAACCCGATCACGCAGTCCGAAAAATTCGATGCCGAAGGGCGTTTCATCAAACGCTATCTGCCCGAACTGGCAAAGCTGCCGCCCAAATGGATCCATGCACCGTGGCTAGCTGGCACGGAACGGCTTGCGGAATTCGGGGTGGTGTTGGGCGAGGATTATCCCGCGCCGATCGTCGATCATGCGGAAGCGCGAGCCCGTACGCTGGCTCGTTTCGGCAAGTGAGTGCTCGCGCACGTCATTGGGATTGAATTGAAAATGCCTACATGGAGGCAACCGGAATGCGTCGTCTGCCGTCGCTGATCGTATTTCTGCTGTTGACGCTGGCCACCGCATTAGTCGCGAGCCAGTTTCTACCTGACGCCTGGTACGCAGCGCTGCAAAAGCCTGCGTTCAATCCGCCGAACTGGGTGTTTCCGCCGGCGTGGTCGGTGCTGTATGTGCTGATGGCAATTGCCGCGTGGCGCGTGTGGAAACGCGATGGGCTAAGCGCCGCGATTGTCTTATGGGCCGTTCAACTGCTGTTCAACGCAGCATGGATGTGGCTTTTCTTCGGGCTGCATCGACCAGACATGGCGTTGGTCGATATCGCGATACTGCTGGTCTTGATCGCCGTGCTGACATTTGCGTTCTGGCGACGGGACCGCTGGGCAGGTGGACTGCTCGTGCCCTATGTAGCTTGGGTGGTGTTCGCCGCGGCGTTGAATCACGCGTTGTGGCAATTGAATCCGGCTGTGTAGGCGTGTCTCGGCGTGGCTGAGTGCACGTAACAGCTTGGGCGCTTCACCCCGAACATCGGTGTCTGCGTTCGCACCGATGCTTCAACTTTGCGCAGCTTAGTGCTGCTGGCTCATCCACGACGGTTGACGCGGGTTCGCTTCGCGGTCGAGCTTGCGCATACGGAATTCCAGATCGTACAGATCGGTGGCTTCGGCGAGGAAAGCGTCGGCGCGTTCTTTCGCGAGTTGATCGGGCGATTTGGTCAGAAACAGGAACAGGCGGCTAAGCAGGTACATGGTCAACCTCGACAATGAGTGTTAGGCGTTAACGCCTAAGGGATAACCCCTATTATAGGGAAAACCCTAAATCCGTGCCACTCATTTCAAAAATGTTGATCCAATGTCACCGCACACCAGCGGACATCGCTGCGACAGGGCTTTCCGACGATCGACCGGCGCCCACGCGGCGCTGATGCTTGAAAAATTCCCACACCATGGCGCTCGCATCAGGGCCTTTGGCGGAATGAAACGGGATAACGTCGTCGCCGCCGCTCCACGCATGGGCGAGCCCTTGCACGCGACACAGCCGCACCACCCGCCGTCCGCTGCGAATGTAGTCGCGCATCACGACGCCGCCTTTGCGTTCTTCGCGCACTTCGCCGGATTTACGCTCGCCGTTCGCGTCGACGATACGGTTCAAGCGGAGGAACTGCTCTGCCAGTTGGTCCGCATTGACCGGCGACACCACATGGTCGGCGTCGCCGTGAACGATAATCGCCGGCATGCCCGGATAGTTCGCCACATCGACCAGTGCGTCGACCAGTTCAGCCGGTTCACCTCGCGCGCCGCGCCGCATCACATCCATGGCGGCGATACCTGAGCGTGCTTCGCCGAAAGCGGGGCCGGAATGCAGTGCCACCGCCGCGAAATGGTCCGGATAATTGAGCGCCAGCAACGCGGTCAGCCCTGCTCCGGCCGAAATACCCGCGACATACACGCGTTCGCTGTCGAAACCATGCTGCGCGATCAGCGCATCCACCAACGACACCACGGCGCGCGCCTCCGCGCCGCCGGCGCTTTCGCTAGCGTCGTACCAATGCCAGCAGCGATGCGAATGCACATGCTTCGACTGTTCGGGATACACCACGGCAAAGCCGAAGCGGTCGGCGAGCACGTTCATCCGCGTGCCTTCGGCGAATTCGTCGATCGACTGGGTACAGCCGTGCAGCATCACGACCAGCGGCATGGATTCGAGCGCATGCCCGGACGGAATGTACAAGCCGTACTGAAGATGGTTGACCAGCCGTCCGGGCGCGGCGGGCGCCGAATGGAACGAGCGTGTCCATGCGCCGCTCGCCCACGCCGACGCGCGCGGCCGCACCCGCGATTCCCGCGCGGCAGGCCGCGGCGTCTCCCGCTTCGCCGGCGTGCGCACCGCAGCGGCCTTGAGCGGACGAACCTTCGCCGAAGCCTTGCTGGTGGCAGCCCGGGTCGGCCGTGCCGGCGTGCGCTTGGCAGCTTTGTGAAGGGGCTCGGCCTGGATGGCCAGCAGTCGCTTGAGACCGCGCAGCCAGATCTTCGATAGACTTTTTGCCATCGGCGGTAACCTCGCAAAAAGGGACAGGATCCGTCCGATAGAACGGGAATGGTATTTCGTTGTGCAATGCACAATAACACCATTCCTCATGCGATGCTGGAGGCATGGACCACGTTCAATCCGCGAAATTTCCGCCCGGCGAACCTTGTCGCGAACTCGGCGTCAAACCGCGTCAGGGCTTGTTCGCCAGCCAACGTCCGGCGCCGGAAAGCGTCGCGCGCGGCGGGACCGCCCCGCAGCACCCGTCTATACTGGCGGTTAATTCTTTGACGTGCGAGGCAGCGCCAGGTCGGCGATTCGTGCCGTTCGCGCGTTAACCATTCACTACCAACCGATTCTACGCGGCCTGGGTCGCGCTTCTTGCCATGCCCGATTTACCCGTTCATCTGTGGTACGCGATTACCAGCCTCGGCGGCGCCGGCATGACGCTGCCGCTCGCGTTCGCCATCGCGCTGTGGCTGGCCGTCGGCTATTCGTGGCGCATGGCAGCGGGCTGGCTGCTGGTGCTGGGCGCGGCCATCGGCGTGACGACCGTGACCAAGCTGGCCTTCCTCGGCTGGGGCGTGGGCGTGCGCGAACTGGATTTCACCGGTGTCAGCGGTCACGCCATGCTCTCCACCGCGGTCTATCCGGTCGCGCTGTTCTTAATGCTGCTGCCGTCGCGGCCGGCCATCCGTTTGCTCGGCGTGTTGCTCGGCCTGGCCGCCGGTATCGCGGTGGGGTTGTCGCGCGTCGTGCTGAGCGCTCACTCGCCCTCTGAAGCCATTACCGGCTGTCTGGTCGGCGCGCTCGCCGCGCTGCTGTTCGTGCGTATGGCGTGGCATGCCGAACCCGGCCGTCTGTCGGCGCTGCCCGTCACCGCGAGTCTGATGATCCTCGCGCTGCTGATGCACGGCGTTCATGTGCCCACGCAACGTTGGGTCACGCATATCGCGCTGAAGGTGTCCGGCCATGAGCGGCCGTTCATCCGCGCCAAGTGGCGGGCCGTGCGCGATGTCCGCCCGGCCACTACGCCGCTGTCGCAAACGCTCAATACCCTCACGCCGCCGCGTTCATCCCACGTTTAACACGCCGACCCGTTGCCGCATCACGCATCGGGTTATGCGCACAGTTGAATAACCGTCATGGTTACCGTTATAACCTTTCATATATTACGATAGCGTTTTAACCTGCCGCTCCGGTCTGCGCCGGACTCCCAAGCCTCCATGACACTGTCCCGCCGCTTCCTGAAACACGCGCTGTTCGTCGCCAGCGCCTTCTCCCTGGTTGTCAGCGTCAATGCGCGCGCCGATGAACTGGTGGTCTCCGCCGCCGCCAGCCTGACCAACGCCTTCAAGGCCGTCAGCGACGTGTTCGAGCAGCAGCATCCCGGCACCAAGGTCCTGCTCAACTTCGGCGCCTCCGACGTGCTGATGCAGCAAATCGCCAAGGGCGCGCCCGCCGACGTGTTCGCGTCCGCAGATCAGAAAGCCATGGACAAAGCTACCACCGAAAAAGTGATCGTGCCGGCCACGCGCAAGGACTTCGCCGCGAACTCGCTGGTGCTGATCGTGCCGACGGACAGCCACTTCGCGCCGACCGCCATCAACGATCTGGCATCGGCGAACGTGAAACGTGTCGCGTATGGCGATCCGGCTTCCGTGCCGATCGGCCGTTATGCGCAAGGCGCGCTGCAGGCCGCGGGCGTGTGGGGCGCGGTCAGCGCGAAGGCCGTGCTGGCGGCCAACGTGCGTCAAAGCCTCGACTACGTGTCGCGCGGCGAAGTCGACGCCGGCTTCGTCTTCAGCACCGACGCCGCCGTCATGCCGGACAAGGTCAAGGTCGCGCTGAACGTGCCGACGCAAACGCCGATCACCTATCCGATCGCGCAAGTCGAAGGCAGCCGTCACGCGGCCGACGCGCAAGCGTTCATCAGCTTCGTGCTGTCGCCCGCTGGCCAGGCCGTGCTGGCGAAGTACGGCTTCAAACCCGCGCATTAACCGCTACTAGTCAGCACTAGTCACCGAGGCATCGCACGCCCATGCAACAGGCCTGGATTCCGCTCTTGCTGTCGCTCAAAGTAGCGGGCTGGGCCACCGCGCTCAATCTGGTGTTCGGCGTCGCGGCGGGCTTCGGCCTGTCGCGCTGGCGTTCCGGCGCGCGCGATCTGGTCGACTCGCTGCTGACGCTGCCGCTCGTGATGCCGCCCACCGTGCTCGGCTACTACCTGCTCGTGCTGCTCGGGCGGCGCGGCGTGATCGGCAGTTGGCTCGATCGTTTCGATATCCAGTTGGTGTTCACCTGGCAAGGCGCGGTAATCGCGTCGACGGTCGTGGCATTTCCGCTCGTGCTGAAGTCGGCGCGCGCCGCGTTTGAAGCCGTCGATCCGCAACTCGAACGAGCCGCGCGCACGCTCGGCGTCAGCGAAACCGCCGTGTTCTTTCGCGTGACCTTGCCGCTCGCGTCGCGCGGCATTCTGGCGGGCGGGCTGCTGGCGTTCGCCCGCGCGCTCGGCGAATTCGGCGCGACGCTGATGATCGCGGGCAACTTGCCGGGCCGCACGCAGACGCTGTCGGTGGCGGTCTATTCGGCCGTGCAAGCCGGCGACGACAGCACCGCGAATTTCCTCGTGCTCGTGACGTCGGTGACGTGCGTCGTGATCCTGTTGCTGGCCGGCCGCCTCGTGCCGCAGCACACCCTGTTGACGTCCCGCTGACATGCCGCTCGCCGTCGACATCCGCAAGACATTCCAGAGCGCCGAGCGCCGTTTTACGCTCGACGTCGCATTCCAGGCGACCACGCCGCGCGTCGTGCTGTTCGGGCCGTCCGGCGCGGGCAAGAGCCTGACGTTGCAGGCGATTGCCGGCCTGCTGCGCCCCGACGAAGGCGCGATCACGCTGCATGGCGACGCGCTGTTCGACAACGCGCGCGGCATCGATCTGAAACCGCAGGCGCGCAAGATCGCGTATCTGTTTCAGGACTACGCGCTGTTTCCGCATCTCAATGTGCGGCAGAACATCGGTTTCGGTTTGCAGCAGGGTTGGCTCAATCCGCGTGCGCGGTTCGCGCATCCGCAGGTCGATTACTGGCTCGATGCGTTGGAATTGAAGAGCGTGGCCGGGAACCATCCGGCGCAGCTTTCCGGTGGACAGAAGCAGCGCGTCGCACTGGCGCGTGCACTGGTCGCGCAACCGCGGCTGTTGCTGCTGGACGAGCCGTTTTCCGCGCTGGATAGCGCGCTGCGTCAACGCATGCGGCGCGAGTTATCGGACCTGCAAACGCGGCTCGATATTCCAATGGTATTGATCACGCACGATCCCGACGACGTCGCCGCATTCGGCGATCAGGTCGTGCAAGTCAGCGATGGCTGCGTGCGCGAGCATCAGGCGTTTGCGGGCTACGTGCGCAGCGAGCCTTGAATCAGAGCAAAGGCCGGCGCACCGCCCGCCAGCTCAATCCTTCACGCCAAGTATCACGCTCGACGCCTTGAACGCCGCGACAGCAACCGAACCCTCCACCAAGCCCAACGTGTCGACGCTCTCATTGGTCACGACCGCCGTGATCACCGCGCCGCCTTCCAACCCGAGCGATACCTCGGCACTCACCGCCCCGCGTTTCACACTCAGCACCGTGCCGCGCAACTGATTGCGCGCCGACAGCTTGAGCGGCGCGCCGCTTTCGTTCTCGACCAGCAGCACGACCCACGACGCCTTGATCAGCGCGAACGCGGCCGAACCCACTACAAGCCCCAGCGTCTCGGTGCTTTCATGCGTGACCACGGCGACGATTTCGTGCCCGCCGGCCAGCGCCAGCGACACTTCGTCGTTGACGGAGCCGCGCGTCACCGCCGACACCGTGCCGTAAAACTGATTGCGCGCGCTCGTTTTCACGCCGATGCGGCCGATCAGATCCCAATCCGTCGCGAATCCTTCAATCGCCGCGCCTGCGCGCTCCAGAAAGCGCCGATGCTCGCGCTCGACCGCGCGAAACGTCTCGATCAGCTTCACGGCGCGCGGCGTGAGCGTGGTGCCGCCGCCGCCCTTGCCGCCGGTCAGCCGCACGACGAGCGGCTCGCCGGCGAGGTTGTTCATCGTGTCGACGGCGTCCCACGCGCCCTTGTAGCTCATGCCGACGGCTTTCGCCGCGCTGGTGATCGAGCCGGTTTCGCCGATCGCCGCGAGCAGCGCGATCCGCGACGCGCCGCCGAGCGTTTGCGCGCCCGCCTGAAACCAGACGGAACCGCCGAGTTCAAGGGGTTCGTGGGAAGGATCGGTGTGGTCGGTTGTCATGGCGAGAAACGGTGGTGGAAGGCGAATGGACAGCAACGAAAACAGCAACAAGGACAGCGAATCATTATAACGACGCAAACGCGCGCCACCGCCCGCCAGCCTGGCACGCAGCCGGCCTCGAAAACGGAACCGTGGAATACTTTCTGCTCGATGCCTCGGGCACCGTCCTTCCCTATTTCCGGCGCGGCCACTTCCGGCTCACGCGTTGCAACGTCGACAAGGAGCACACAGTGAACATCGATCTAACGGGCAAGACCGCTATCGTCAGCGCCTCCACCGCGGGGATCGGCTTGGCTATCGCCACCGGCATCGCCGCGGCGGGCGCGCGGACGGTCGTCAACGGACGCAAGCAGGACGCCGTAGACAGCGCCATCGAAGCTATTCTCAAAACGGCGCCGCACGCGCAGTTGCAAGGCTTCGCCGGCGACCTCAGCAGTCAGGCCGGCTGCGACGCGCTGACGAAAGCCGTGCCGCAGGCGGACATTCTGGTGAACAACCTCGGCGTCTTCGGACCCGGCGACATTTTCTCCACGCCAGACGACGATTGGGCGCGCTACTTCGAAGTCAACGTCATGTCGGGCGTGCGACTCACGCGGCACTATCTGAAGGGGATGATGGAGCGCAAATGGGGACGCGTGGTGTTCATCTCGTCGGAATCGGGGTTGAACATTCCGCCGGATATGCTGGCTTATGGGTTTTCGAAGACCGCGCAGTTGAGCATTGCGCGTGGCATCGCCAAGCAGGCGGCCGGCAGCGGCGTGACGGTGAATTCCGTGTTGCCCGGACCGACGCTGTCAGACGGATTCCGTTCGATGGTGGAAGACACCGCGCGCGAGCAAGGCAAAACCGTCGAACAGGTCGCCACCGAATTCGTGCGCGCGCACCGCAGCAGTTCGATCATCCAACGCGCGGCCAGCACCGAGGAAGTGGCCAACATGGTCGTGTACGTGTGCTCGCCGCAGGCTTCGGCGACCACCGGCGCGGCGCTGCGTGTGGACGGTGGGGTCATCGATACGATTGCTTGACTGCAGCGCTTTTCGCGGCCCAACAACGAACGGGCGGCACGGTCGAACTCGGCTCCATAAAGCGAGCCGAATCGACCATGCCGCCCGTTTCGCGTCGCGAAGCTTCCCGCTACGACTCGCGCTCCGCGTTGCTCAAAGCGCGTACTGCGCGATCCCGTTGCCGAACGACCAATTCTCCTTCAGCACCTCGACGAGATTGATAAACACATCTTCTCGTCGTAGCCCCGGCGACTCCGCCAGTTCATCCGCCATGCGCTTGTACAGCGCCTTTTTCTGCTCGATCGTGCGCGTGTTGTTGAACGTGATCTGAACGATCACCAGATTGTCGCTGCGCTCGACGTTCAGATACTGGTTGTCGTACACAAAATTGTCGGCGTCGTGCTCGGTGATCAACATGAAGATGTCGTCCTTCGGCACGTTGCAGGTCTCCACCAGCGAGCGCTGGATGCTCTGCGTCAGCGCCTTCCGGTATTCAGCCGGCTTGCCGGCGCGCAATGCAATTCGTGTGAGCGGCATGATGAATCTCCTTGGTTGCAGTGATTGGGTAAACACAGCTTAGGCGCGCTCAGTCATAATAAACAGACATCATTGATGATTTCATCTATATTGAATTGAAATGAAAGTACTTGATCTCGACGCGGTCCGCGCATTCGTTCTGGTCGCCGATCTGCGCAGCTTCACGCGCGCGGCGGATGCGCTCGGCACCACGCAATCGGCCGTGAGCCTCAAGCTCAAGCGGCTGGAAGCGCATCTGGGCAAGCAGTTGCTGGAGCGCACGCCTCGCGTGGTGCGCCTTTCCGGCGACGGCAACGCGTTTCTCGGCGCGGCACGCGACCTGTTGAACGCGCATGAACGGGCGCTGGGTTCGCTGTCGGTGGAACGTCGCCGGTTGGTGCTGGGGCTGAGCGAGCATGTCGCGGGGCCCGAGTTGCCGCAGTTGCTCGGCAGGCTCAATGCGCAGGATCCGGGACTGGTGGTGGAACTGCACATGGGGACGTCGACCGCGCTGCTCGCGCAATTCGACGAGCGGCGGCTCGACGCGGTGATCGTCCGTTATGGTCCGGACGAGCCCCCGCGCGACGATACGCAGGTGCTCTTCAGCGAACCGCTCGGCTGGCTGGCTACACCGGAATGGCTGCCGCGCGTCGGCGAGCCGTTAGCGCTGGCCTTGCTCAGCCCGCCGTGCAACGTGCGCGAAGTGGCGCTGCGCGCGTTGGCGGAGGCGGGGATCGCGTGGCAGGAGGTGTTCGTCGGCGGCGGTGTCGCGGCGGTCGGTGCAGCGGTCGCGGCGGGGTTGGCGGTGTCGCCGCTCGCGAGCCGGGTCGCGCCGCGCGGTCTGGTCGATGTCGGCGAGCGGCTCGGCTTGCCACTGCTGCCGGAGTCGCGGGTGACGCTGCATTCGCGGGTTCGGGATCCGCGTTCGGTCGAGACGTTGCGGCTGGTGACGCATGGGTTGGCGAGCGCTTGAGCGCATACGCACGGGTTATCGTAAAAACCCAAGCGGCTACGGTATATAATCGTGAGCATGCCCATCATTGCCCGGATCGACGGGCTGGTCGTGGTGATTTACCCTCACGATCACGCTCCGCCACATGTTCATGTTCTCGGTCCGGATGGTGAGATTATCTTTATCTTGAATTGTCCCGAGGGCCCGGTGTCGATCCGCGAGGCTCGAGGGTATTCAGAACGCGAAGCGCGCCGACTGGCAAAACGCATTAACGAAATGGTGCCGTTCCTGTGCTCCGCATGGAAAGGAATCCACTCATGAACAGCAGCGAAGAATGGCGGCTTGCTCAGGAACGTGGCGCCGCAACCGCTAGGCGTCCCGCCGCGCTCGGCGCGAAATATAAGCCGCGCACCAAGCGTCTCGACATCACACTGACCAATGGCATTTCTCTGCTCGTCCCGGTCGCTTTCATCGAGGGTTTGCACAACGCTGCGCCCGCAGATCTACGCGAGATAGAAATTTTCGGCCTCGGTTCTGCGCTTGTATTTCCGGCGCTCGACGTCGTGGTGTCGGTGCACGGTTTGATCGACGGCGTATTCGGCTCGAAAGCATGGATGCGCGATATCGGCCGCAGCGGTGGCAGCGTCAAGTCCGAAGCGAAGTCGGCGGCAGCACGCGAAAACGGCAAGAAAGGCGGTCGGCCGCGCAAAGCGGCTTGACTTGAGATCGTCCGAAGCGATCGTTAGACGCGCAATGCATTCAACCGCGGCGCCGAGCGGCTGGACCGAGCCGTCGCGCGGCTTCGCGTCCGTTCGTGGAGCAGCCCGTCGCGCCGTTCGGCGTCACCTCCTATAAAAAGGGCATTTCGTGGACCTCGACCCCCGACAAACCGCCGCCGTGCGCGCGGTCATCGAAACCGGCAGTTTCGAGCAGGCCGCCGTGCGGCTGAATCTCACGTCGTCGGCGGTATCGCAGCGGGTGCGGGCGCTCGAAACGCGCCTCGGCAATCCGCTGATCGTGCGCACGCGCCCATGCCGCGCCACGCAGATGGGCCAGCGCCTGCTGCAATTTCTACGGCGCGCCGCGCTGCTCGAAGACGACTTCGCCAGCGATCTGGCGGGTGCCAACGAGGCGCTGCTGAGCGTCGCCGCCGCCGTCAACGCGGACACGCTATCCACGTGGTTTTTCCCCGCGCTCTCGGACATCCTGCTGCAGGAAAACGTGCTGCTGGACCTGACCGTCGACGATCAGGACCACACCCACGCGCTGCTCGCGTCGGGTCTTGCGATCGGCTGCATCACCACCGAACCCGCGCCGATGCGCGGCTGCTTCGCCGAACGGCTCGGAGCGATGCGCTACCGGATGGTGGCGTCAGCGGCGTTTGTCGAGCGCTGGTTTCCGAATGGGTTGACGCGTGACAGCGCGCGGCGCGCGCCGGTGATCCTGTCCTCACGCAAGGACGCGTTGCAGGCGCGTTTTCTCGAAACGCGCTTCGGCCTGCCGCCGGAGGCGTATCCGTGCCATTACGTGCCCGCGCCGGTCCCGCGTTACATGGCGATCCAGCGCGGCCTCGCGTATGGGATGGTGCCGGAGCTGGAATTCGGCGACGCCGTGGAGCGCGGCGAGCTGGTCGACCTGGCGCCGAAACAACCCACCGACGTCGAGTTGTACTGGCACGCGTGGAAGGTGCAGTCGCCGCGTCTGGAAAAGCTGTCGGCGCGGATCGTGGAACTAGGCCGTACGGCGTTGGGACCGCCGGAGACCAAGGCTAAACGCAAACGCGCCAGCTGAAATCGAGAGACGCGCCGGCTGAAATCGAGCTCAGTGAAGAATCGGCGGCAACGAGCCGCTGCTGGCGGTCGCCGGATTGGTGGACGTGGCGGCCATCGCCGCCGGACTGGCGCTAACGTTTGCGTTTTGAACCGGCGCACTGGCTTGAGTTACTGCCGGTTTCGTCACTGCCGGTTTCGCCGCAACCTTGGCCGCGTGCGGACGCGTCGCATGTCCTTGAACCAGATTGGCGTGGGTGACCTTGCCCTGCCCTGATTTCGCCGTCACCAGTTGCGCATGCGGCTTCTTACCCTGCGCCATCACAGCTGCTTTCGGCTTCTTGGGCTTGCCTGTAGTGCCCAGCGCTTTGACGGTTCCTTTTGTACTGCCCTTCGCCGTCACCTTCTTCACCGCACCATGCGTCGCCGGCTTGCCACCTTTGCCTGACACCGATGCCGACGCCACGCGCTGCACCCCATGCTGAGCGCTCGCCGTATGCCTGGAAGCGGTTTTTGACGCCGTCTTCGACGAGGCGACCTTCGCCCCCGTTTTGGAACCCTCCTTCGAACCGCCCGAAGCCTTAACCACCTTCGCAACCTTCTTCGTCTTCCCGGCCTGTTTGGCCGCATGCCCCGACGCTTCGGGCGGATTCCACGTTTCCGCATAACCCGCAGCCACCGCCGCACCCGACACACACCACACGGCCAGCGCCGCTGCTACTACTCGAACCCACATCTCCTGCTTCTCCTGATCTGCCACTGTCTAACGAGCTGGGGATTATATTCCCTTGCAAAAATCCATATCTAGACTATTATCTATATTAAGTACACAAAAGGACTTACCCGCTCATGGCTCACGCCGCCCGCGCTTCCCAGCCCGACGTGCCGATTCGACGGCCCGCTTCGCCCCCTTCGCTAACAGAAATGTCCGCGGCGGGTTTGCGCGCTTTCTTCAACATCGCACGCGACTGGGACTTGAGCGCCGAAGAGCAGATCGTGCTGCTCGGCTCACCGGGCCGCTCCACCTTCTTCAAATGGAAAGCGGCGCCTGAAACGGCCCGCGTCGGGCGCGATACGCTCGAACGCCTGTCGCTGCTGCTCGGCATCTACAAGGCGCTGCAAATCCTGCTGCCGCAAGCCGGCGCCGCCGACTCCTGGATCAAGCGCCCCAACAGCGCGCCGCCATTCGGCGGGCGTCGCGCGCTAGACCGCATGCTGGCCGGCAACATTAGCGATCTCGTGGCCGTGCGCCAGTATCTCGACGCAATGCGAGGCGGCTGGGCGTGACACAACCGCAATGGCAGGACCGCTGGCGCGCGGCGCGGCTCGACTGGTCGCCCGCCTATCGGGTGATTCCCACACGTTTTCCGGCCGTCAATCTGTTCGACCGGGTGGCATCGCCGCAAGATTTCGATGCGTTGTACGCGCTCGAGGCGATGACCAACGACCGTCTGCGCACCGAGGTCGGCGATCTCAATCTGGTGCCGTACGAAGAGCGCCAATTCGGGCCCGGCTACGGACCGATCATGGCCGCGTTGACGCATCTGAATCCGCTCGGCAGCCGCTTTTCCGACGGCAGCTACGGCGTGTTTTATTGCGCCCGCTCTCGCGCCACCGCAATCGCCGAAACGCGGTATCACACGGGCAAATTTCTGGAGGCGACCGCCGAGGCGCCCATGCGTCAGCAAATGCGTCTCTACACGGTTATCGCGCAAGGCAACGTGGTGGATATTCGCGGCGATGCATCGCTGGATCTCGCGGTGCTGTTGCCGGACGATTATCTGCCCGGGCAATCGCTCGGCCGCGCGGTGCGCGAAGCGGGGGCGCCAGGCATTGCGTATCCGTCGGTGCGAGACCCGGACGGCGAATGTCTCGCCGCGTTCAAAACGACACTGCTGCGCGCCTGTCATCACGCCGCTTATCTGGAATACAACTGGAACGGCACGGGCGTGGATATGGTGTTCGAACTCAACCAGGTGGGTTGATACCCAGGCGGTTGAATCCGAAAAAAACGCTAAGGCACGCATGAAAGCGCAAGCGAGCGCCAGGCGAACAGCGTCAAGGCAACGCCAACGCCGCCGCGCCATCGGCACGCGCGTCTTCGGTCGAGACCGACCAGCGCCGCAATGCCTGCGGCTCCACGATCGTCAACTTGCCACTCGGCCCGAACGCGCCGGTGTCGATGAACACCTGCGAGCCGATCTGCTGGATATCGCGCATCGGCGTATGGCCGCAATACGTCAGCGAGAGACCGCGTTGACGCCCGGGATCGCTATTGCCCAAAGCGAGGCCACGCCCCCACAGCAACTGCTGACGAGTGTCGGCGGAAAAATTCCCTGCATCGAGTTCGGCATCCGAGCCGAAGAATTCGGCATGCAGAATATTGAAGCGCTCCTTACCGCTGCCCACCACCCGCACGAGCGGCAATGTGCGCAATTGCTCCGCATAGTGCTGCAAGCGTTCGTCGGGCAAATCCGCCGCCCACGCGCCGCCAATGCCATACCACCACTGACGCCGCATGCGGCCGTCCGCAACACCGCACAGCGTGTCTTCGTGATTGCCGAGCACCGGGAAGAACCACGCCTTGTCGAGCAGCGCCAGCGCCTGTTCGGAATGCTCGCCGCGATCCACCAGATCGCCGACCGAGAACAGCCGGTCGCGCGCGGGATCGAACGCGATGGTGCGCAGCAGATAGCGCAATGCATCGACGCAGCCATGCAGATCGCCGACCACGAAATCGCGGCCGCTCGCATTGGCCGAATGATGCTGAACGGGGTTGACGAGTACGGAAGCCATGGACCCATGATAATGCGACAGGCACGCGCCTGTATGCGCGTTGCCCATCGTATCCGGGCGCTCCAAACGGCGAAATTGATGCAAATCGACGCCAAAACCGCGTGTTTCCGGAAGCCCTCTCCGAAAACACGCGCCCTGCGCGGCCGCTATTGCTGAGTGCGCAGCTTGGCGACCTGATCGACGGTCACGGTCGACTGAGGATTGCCGAACTGTTTGGTCACATAGTTGGTGATGGCGGCGACCTGATCGTCGGTGAGTTCGGTGCCGAAGGCAGGCATCAGCACGTCCGCCTGCTTCGTCGTCCGGCTGACGCCGTGCAAGATCACCATCGCGAGATTGTTGGCGTCGCTCGCGCCGACCGCCGAGTTATGGATCAACGACGGATACGCCCCGGGCGCGCTCGCGCCCACGCCTTGGCCCGTCCAGCTATGACAGGTCGCGCAGTTGGCCACGAACAATTGCGCGCCGTTCACCGCGTTGATCGTGGTGCCGCGCAATGCCGTGACGTCGTTGGCGGGATTGCCCCACTGGTCGCGCGGACGCGCTTCGCCGCCGCTGATCGGCGGCACCGAGTGCAGATACGCGACGATCGACCCGAGGTCTTCGCGCGTCAGGTACTGCGTGCTGTCGGTCACCACTTCGGCCATTGGACCAGCCGCGTTGGCGCGTCCCGGCGCCGCGCCGGTCGACAGATACGAAACGAGCTCGTCGTCGCTCCAGTTGCCCACGCCGCTGTTCTTGTCCGGCGTGATGTTGTACGCATGCCAACCGGCCTGCAGCGCGCCGGAGAAGCGCGAACTCGACTTCAAACCCTGGGTGAAATTACGCGGCGTATGGCACTCCTCGCAATGCGCGAGACCTTCCACCAGATACGCGCCGCGATTCCACTCGGCGCTTTGCTTCGGATCGGGGACGAAACGGCCCTCGGTGAAATTGAACATGTTCCAGAACACCATCAACCAGCGCTGGTTGAACGGGAATTTCAGGCTGTTGCTCGGCGGCGCGTAGTGGATCGGCGTGAGCGTGTTCAGATACGCGCGAATCGCCAGCACGTCCTGATCGGTGACCTTGGTGTATTCCGCATACGGGAACGCGGGATAGAGCCGCTCGCCGCTCTTGCCGATGCCTTCATGCATCGCGCGCAGAAAATCGGCGTCGCTCCATTGGCCGATGCCGGTGTCCGGATCGGGCGTGATGTTCGGCGTCACGATGGTGCCGAACGGCGTGTTGATCGGCAGGCCGCCCGCGAACGGACGGGCTTTGTCCGCCGTGTGACATGCGACGCAATCGCCGGCGCGCGCGAGGTATTCGCCGCGTTTCACCAGATCGCTGCTACCGGCCGCTGCGGCGGGCGTGGCCGTGCCGTCGGCAGCGCCGTTGGTGGCGCCGCCAGGCGCACTGCCGGGCGCTTGCGACGCGTCGTCGGCATGCGCCTGCATGATCGGCAATTCGTCGTTATGCCGCGCGTTGGGCCCATGCGCTTCGTACCACGCCATGTACAGCGCGAACAGCGAGAACGCCGCCGCCAGCGTCGCGACCCGGAAACGCCGCCGCTTGTGCTGAACGAGCACCTGAGCCGGCTGCCCGCGAGAGAGGTTCTTCGTCATGGTGGCTCTCCGTTCAGGGCTCAGATTTCACGCTTGAGCTTGTCGGCCAGTTTCAGCGACAAGGCCGCGATCGTCAGCGTGCAATTCACCGAGGCCGCGGTGGGCATCACGCCGCTGCTGGCGATGAACAGATTGGAGTGATCGTGCGTGCGGCAATCCGCATCGACGACCGAATCCGCCGGATCGCTGCCCATGATCGTAGTGCCCATGATGTGATTGTTGGGGGCGAAGGTGTCGTCGAACGAGACCTCCGCGCCACCGAACAGGTTGGCGATCTGCGCGTAGAGTTCGTGCGTGTTGGCCGCGCTTTTCTTCACGTAGTCGTTGATCGAGTAGTAGATCTCGGGCTGCGGAATACCCAGCGCGTCCTTGTGATCCGCCGACGGCACCACCCGGTTCTGCGGCTCCGCCAGATGCTCGTGGAAGCTGTTGATGTTCAGCGTGCGCGCCGCGCGGTCGCGAATCTGCCGGTCGAGTTCGGCGCCGGTGAGGCCTTTCTTCAACAGATCGGCGGTCACGCCCATGGTCGGCACGCCGTTCGACAGATGCAGCTTCTTGGCCGCGTAATCGGAGCGGAACGCGCCGTCGCGGAAGTTGACGATCGAGGTCATTTCCATCGGCCCGCGTCCGGGCCAGAGCGGTTCGTTGGCGAGGAAAGTGACGCCCGTGCCCGGATGGTCCATCAGGTTGCGGCCCACCTGGTCGGAACTGTTGCCGACGCCGTGCGGGAATTTGTCGGACGTCGACATCAGCATCAGCTTCGGCGTTTCGATGCCGTTGGCGGCGAGCACGAACAGCTTGCCGGTCACGCGTGTGCTGTTGCCGTTCGGGTCCTTGTAGTGGACCGCCGTGATGAGCCCTTTGTTGTCCGCTTCGACGCGGTACACCACGGCCTCGGGAATCAGTTTCGCGCCGGCCTGCTCGGCTTTTTCCGCGTGCACCACGCCGTTGTACATTGCGGCGATCGGGCAGATCGGCATGCAATTGTTGTTGCCGCAGCAGGTGGGCCGCGCGTCGTACGGACGGCTGTTGCGCGCCACGGGCTCGGGCACGACCTTGAAGCCTTGCGCGTTGAGCACGTCGCTAAAGCGCTGATCCATGTACGACAGCGGCAGTGCGCTCATCGGGTAAGGCTTCGAACGCGGCGAGCCGAGATCGATCGAGTTATCCGGGCCTGACACGCCCAACTGCGCTTCCGCCGCGGAATACCACGGTTCGAGCGTTTCGTACGGATACGGCCAGTCGCGCCCCACGCCGTACAGCTTATGCAACTGAAAGTCCGACGGCAGCAGGCGCCACGCGGCCGCCGCCCAGTGCCAGGTCGTGCCGCCCACCAGCCGCACGTATTGCGAGTTGTACGGATAGTCGCCCTTCTGGATCAGATAATTGTTGGCGGGCGCGTACTCGGGATGCGGTGCGTAGGGCGTGGACGGATACGGCGTCGCGAAGTCGGACTTGGCCGGCGAGTTGCGGAAGTTCTCGACGATCTGCCAGCGCGGAATACGCGGCCCGGCTTCGAGCAGGATCACGGATGCACCGGCCAGCGCCATCTGATGCGCGACCAGTCCGCCCGCCACGCCCGAACCGACTACGACGATGTCGGCGGAATTTGAGTTTGCCATTGTTGCCCTCTTTTCTATCGACCGGGGAACGTCGTTGTGTCAGGCGCTGACCGGTTTCTGCGTCCAGTAGAACGGCACGTCGCGGCAATACGACGGAATGGTCAGCACGTCTTTCACCGGCTCGAACATCAGCGCTTTTTCATAGGCGATCACGTCGATATGCGGCATCTCGCCGACGAGCCCCAGATACCACGCGCGCATGATCGCGCCGACGGTTTTCGCGAGCGCGGGTTGCTCGGCCTGCAAGGCCTGCGTGACCGTATCGGACGGCACGCCGCCATGGCCTTGCAGCCACGTATTGAGCGCGGCGACATTCTGGGTGAACTGGCTGTCGGATTTAGCGAGGGCGTCGTAGTAACGCTTGCTGAGGATCGGGTCGAAGCTGGCGTGGGCAGTGAGGCGCTGCGAGAGCGCGACGAAAGCGTCGAGGCCGCCGCCCGCGGGCGCGTCGGCGAAGGCGGGGGCGATCCACGAGAACGAGCGGCCGGCGCCGGCGCCGACAAACGCGAGCGCCGCGGCGCTGGCGCAGGCGCCGAGCACCCACGCTCTGCGCGACGAAGAAAATGACGCTGGAAACGATTTCGACAACGAAGCCGACGACGACAACCCGGTTGAATGCGTCACTTCGTGGTGCGCATTATTTTTCTCAGGAACATCTGTCATGGGGACTCCAGATGGTGAGTCGATCGTGAGTCATACTCAACGGGCAACGCGGCGACGCAGGGATGCCCTTCGCGCGCTGTCTCGATGCTCTACCCCAAACCTGGTCTCGTGCCGCTTCAGCGGTCTTCTCGGTGCAACACACTCAGCCTGCCAATCGCCTTTCAACTGAAAGCGGCGCGCAAGGCCGTTGCGAAAGACTATAGCCTGTGACTCACCCATTCTACAAATGGTGCTCGAAGCGCGGGTAGAATCCGCGACACCGATGCCCACCCTCCTATATTCCATGCTCACACGATTTCTTCCGCAGGTGCTTCGCAATCGGCCACGCATGCTGATCGGTCTGGCCATCGGCGGCGTCGCCGCGTTCCTGTTGCCCGCCCACACGCGTCCCATGGTGCTCGGCCTGGCCGGCTGGGACGCCGCCGTCTGGACCTATCTGGTGCTGATCTGGGTACACATGGCGCTCGCCGACGAAGGCGACGTGCGCGAATACGCCCGCCGCGACGATGAAAACGCGGGCGTGGTGCTGGCCATCATCTGCGTGGCGACGGTCGCCAGCCTGGCGGCGATCGTGCTCGAACTGGCCTCGGCGAAGGGCACCGCGGGCGCGTCGACCGCGTGGCACTACGCGTTGACCGGCCTGACGATGGTCGGCGCATGGTTCATGATCCCGACCATCTTCACGTCTCACTATGCGCGGCTGTACTACGACCCGGACGTCGACGAGACGCCGTTGCTGTTTCCGGATCACAAGCTCCAGCCGAACTATTGGGACTTCCTGTACTTCTCGTTCACCATCGCGGTGGCCTCGCAAACTTCCGACGTGGTGTTGCGCTCGCGCACGATTCGTCGCGCGGCGCTCGCTCAGTCGATCCTGTCGTTCTACTTCAACGTCGCGGTGCTGGGCTTGTGCGTGAACATCGCAGCGGGCCTCGTCGGTTCGTAAGCGCGTTGCCGCTTCAGTTTTTTGGGTGACCGTGCGATCTGCGCGGCTCGCCATCAGCCCCGTGTAAAACCCAGACGAGGCCGCCCGATTTACACGCGGGCCGCCGCCTCAGCCAGGCCTTAGCCCGCCGCCATCCCACCTTCCAGCGTTCGCCGCATCCTCCTGCGGGGCGCACGCTCGCCCCCCGTCCTCCGTGTTTCCAGACCATACTGGCACACCGATTGCTGCGTCTTGCGAACAGTTCCGGCCAGTCCGGCGTCACCGTGCGTGGCGTCAAAGCACTCCCTTACTGGCCAGCGGCGTGACGATCTTTGCACTACATTGACCAGTACGCGCCTTCGCTCGACGCAATCGCGCGGTAGCGGTATCCGGCTCTGGAAGCCCAATGAGCGCTGTGATCGCATGCCAATTGCATCCACACCGCAGCAGGACGAATCTGGAAACGACCGATGGAATCTCCAAACGGGTACGCGCCACGGATTTACTTTTTTCATTCACTTCTGGTTGGACCGCTCGCCGCGTGGCCCGCGCAGTTCGCGCACGCCGCCGCGCTGGGCTTCGACCATGCGTTGATCGGCAGCCTCTTCGAGCCGGGACAGGCAGGCCACGGGCAAGTGGTCGGCAATCACGCCAGGCTGCATCCGGTATTCGAGGCGCAAGGGTCCGCCGTCGAGTCGATTCGCACGCTTGCGACCACGGCCCATCAGCATGGCGTGACCTTGCTGGCCGATCTGGTGATCGACCGGATGGCCGCCGATGGCGCGCTCTACGCCGAACATGCCGACTGGTTCCATCCGTTCGAGTCGGAGGAAGCGCGGCTCGATCCGCGCCATGTGCATCGCGAGGACAACGTCGCGTATGCGAATTTCAACGAGGCCGGCAGTAGCGCCGCGCTCACGCTCTGGTGGACGCAGCAATTGCTGGCGCTCGCCGAGGCCGGCGTGGGCGGCTTCCGCTTCGACTCCCCGCATCGCGTGCCCGCCGCCGTCTGGCGACAACTCGGCGAGGCAGTGCGCGCCCGGCATCCGCACGTGCGCTTTCTTGCCGCGACGCCCGGTCTGTCACGCGGCGACCTGCCCGCGCTGGACGGCGCGGGCTTCGACAGCGTGTTCACGTCGGTGCGCTGGTGGGACTTCCGTTCAAGCTGGATGGTCGAGGAGCACGCCGCGCTCGCGCGCCTCGGCGCGCCGATCGCGTTCCCAGAAGCGCCTTACGGCACACGCCTAGCCGCCGACCTGAGCGACGCGCACGACGCCGCTATCGTCGAACGCGCTTACCGGCGCGCGCTGTTCGCGTCGGCTTCGACCGGCACCGGCTGGATGATGCCGATGGGCTTCGAATACGGCATCGCCGAGCCAATGTCGCAGACGCGCGGCGACGCCGCGCAGTTCGCGCTCGCCGCCCAGGCGAAGCAGTTCGATCTCTCCGAGCGCATTGCGCATGTGAACGACGTTGCACGCAACACGGCAACCCTGCACGCCAATGGTGAACTGCGCCCGCTAAGCGGGCCAGGCGCGCCCGCCGCCGTGTTGCTGCGCGCCGATCAGCCCGACCTGCGCGACGCCAACGAGGCGATCCTGATCGCCATCAATCCCGAACTCGGCGCGCCGGTGCGCGTCGACCCTGGCCGCTTTTTAGTGGGCGTGCCCGGCAACTTCACGCGATTCGTGCCGCTCGACGCGCCCGGTCACCCCGCGCCGGTCACGCTGACGCCGTTCACGCTGACGCCGTTCACGCTCGCCCCCGGCGCGGTCCGCCTGTTCCGCGCGGTGACGGAAAAACCGATCCGCCTCGCACCGCCGATCGACAAAGCCAACAGCAAACGCAGCGGTCACAAGACGGTGATCGAGGCGATCAGCGCGCCGCGTGTGGCGATAGAAAACGTGACGCCTTCCGTCGACAACGGCCGGTTCGCGGCCAAGCGCAGTGTCGGCGAACGCGCTGAGATCCGCGCCGCGATCTTCGCCGAAGGTCACGACAAGATCGCCGCCGCCGTGCTCTGGCGCGCCGCCGACGAAACCGCGTGGCACGAAATGCCGATGGCGCCGGCGCAACCCGCCGGCCTCGACATCTGGACCGCGCGCATTCCGCTCGAACGGCTGGGCCGCCACGAATTCACCGTGATCGCCTGGCGCGACGACTTCGCGTCGTTGGTCGAGCATATCCAGAAGAAGCTGAAGGCAGGCCAAACCGTCGAACTGGAACTCGACGAAGCGTCGCATCTGTTCGCGCTGGTGCTCGCCGAAGTCGAAACCGTAGAAGGCGCGATAACGGAGCCGCTGGAACACATCGTCAAGGTCTTCACGAAGTCCGACCCGGACACCAAGCTCGCCTTGCTGCTCGCGCCGACCACCGCGAAGGCAATGACCGCCGCGCGCCACCGGCCCTTCCTGAGCCGCGATCCGACCATCTACAAGATCGATGCGGACCGCACCGCCGCGCGTTTCGCGAGCTGGTACGAGATCTTCCCGCGTTCCATGAGCGACGACGAATCGCGCCACGGCACCTTCGCCGACGTCACGACGAAACTGCCGCGCATTCGCGACATGGGCTTCGACGTGCTGTACTTCCCGCCGATTCACCCAATCGGCGTGGCGAATCGCAAGGGCCGCAACAACACGCTGAACGCGCAACCGGGCGACGTAGGCAGCCCATACGCGATCGGCGGCGCCGAAGGCGGCCACACCGCCGTGCATCCGCAACTCGGCACGCTCGACGACTTCAAGGCGATGCTCGCCGCCGCGCACGCGCACGGCCTCGAAATCGCGCTCGACTTCGCCGTGCAGTGTTCGCCGGATCATCCGTGGTTAAAGGAGCATCCGACGTGGTTCGCATGGCGCCCCGACGGCACGCTGCGTTACGCGGAGAATCCGCCGAAGAAGTATCAGGACATCGTCAATCCCGACTTCTATGCGCACGACGCCAAGCCCGATCTCTGGCTCGCGTTGCGCGACGTGTTCCTGTTCTGGATCGACGCGGGCGTGCATATTTTCCGTATCGACAATCCGCACACCAAACCGCTGCCGTTCTGGGAATGGGTGATCGGCGATATCCGCGCGCGCTTTCCGGACACGCTCTTTCTCGCCGAAGCGTTCACGCGTCCGCGCATGATGAACCGGCTCGGCAAGATCGGCTTCTCGCAGTCGTACACATACTTCACGTGGCGCGAGTCGAAGCGCGACTTCATCGAGTACATGAACGAACTCACGCGAACCGATGCGCGCGATTTCTACCGGCCGAACTTCTTCGTCAACACGCCGGATATCAACCCGCGGCATTTGCAGTCGCAAGGTCGCACGGGTTTTCTGATTCGCTCGGCGTTGGCCGCGACGCTCGCCGGTTTGTGGGGCGTGTACAGCGGTTTCGAGTTGTGCGAGGCCGCCGCCTTGCCGAACAGCGAGGAATATCTCGACTCCGAGAAGTACCAGTTGCGCGCATGGGACTGGAACCGGCCGGGCAACATTGTCGGCGAGATCAGTGCGCTGAACCGGATTCGCCGCGCGAACCCGGCGCTGCAAACGCATCTCGGCCTGACGTTTCTCACCGCCCACAACGACAACATTCTGTTCTTCGAGAAAGCCACCGAGGCGCGCGACAACGTGATCGTCGTCGCCATCAATCTCGATCCGTTCAACGAACAGGGCGCGGACGTCGAATTGTCGTGGGAGACGTTCCAGCACTGGCATCTGCACGACCACGGCGCGCTTGAAGTCACCGATCAGATGACTGGCGCGCGCTTCGAATGGCACGGCCGCCGGCAGCACGTTCAGCTCGGCTCGGGTCAGCCATTTTCGATCTGGCGGATCGCGCCGCTCGGTGGGCTACCCGCCGACCGGCCCGATGAAGCCGACAGCGACTCCGACGGCGCCCATCACGCAGACGCTGGCAATCCAACCCAAACGGAAGGTGCGATATGAAGCGTGACGATACAGCCCAAACCACATCGCAAGCTCATGGCAACGCCGCCACCGGCAGCGCGGCGAAAGCCCGCTCGCAGCGGCGCGGCAAACCCGCCGCGTTGAGCGACGATCCGCTCTGGTACAAAGACGCGATCATCTATCAGGTACACATCAAGTCGTTCTTCGACGCGAACAACGACGGCGTGGGCGATTTCCCCGGCCTGATCGCCAAGCTCGACTACATCGCCGAACTCGGCGTGAACGCGATCTGGCTGCTGCCGTTCTATCCGTCGCCCCGGCGCGACGACGGCTACGACATTGCCGATTATCGCAATGTGCATCCGGACTATGGCCAGCTCTCCGACGTGAAGCGCTTCATTCAGGAATCGCATGCACGCGGCATTCGCGTGATTACCGAGCTGGTGATCAATCACACGTCGGATCAGCACCCGTGGTTTCAGCGCGCGCGCCGCGCGAAGCCGGGTTCGAATCATCGCAACTATTACGTGTGGTCCGATACCGATCAGAAGTATCAGGAAACGCGCATCATCTTCATCGACTCGGAGCCGTCCAACTGGACGCATGATCCGGTAGCCGGCGCGTATTACTGGCACCGTTTCTACTCACATCAACCGGATCTGAACTTCGACAATCCCGCCGTGCTGAAAGAGGTGTTGCAGGTCATGCGCTTCTGGCTCGACATGGGGATCGACGGGCTACGGCTTGACGCGGTGCCGTATCTGGTCGAACGCGAAGGCACCAACAACGAAAACCTGCCGGAAACGCACGCGATTCTGAAGAAGATCCGCGCCACCATCGACGCCGAGTATCCGAACCGGATGCTGCTCGCCGAAGCGAATCAATGGCCGGAAGACGTGAAGGAATATTTCGGCGACGAAGACGAATGTCACATGGCCTTCCACTTCCCGCTGATGCCGCGCATCTACATGTCGATCGCGAGTGAGGATCGCTTCCCGATCACCGACATCATGCGGCAAACGCCGGATCTCGCCGAAACGAACCAGTGGGCGATTTTCCTGCGCAATCACGACGAACTGACGCTCGAAATGGTCACGGACTCCGAGCGCGATTATCTGTGGAACACCTACGCGAGCGACCGCCGCGCGCGGCTGAACCTCGGCATTCGCCGCCGTCTCGCGCCGCTGATGGAGCGCGACCGCCGTCGTATCGAGTTGATCAATTCGCTGCTGCTGTCCATGCCCGGCACGCCCGTGATTTATTACGGCGACGAGCTCGGCATGGGCGACAACATCCACCTCGGCGACCGCGACGGCGTGCGCACGCCGATGCAGTGGTCGTCGGATCGTAACGGCGGTTTCTCGCGCGCCGATCCCGAACAACTGGTGCTTCCGCCGGTCATGGGTTCGCTGTACGGCTTCGACGCGGTCAATGTCGAAGCGCAAAGCCGCGACCCGCATTCGCTGCTGAACTGGACGCGCCGCATGCTGGCCACGCGGCGCGCGAAGCAGACCTTCGGGCGCGGCACGATCCGTTTTCTCAAGCCGGAGAATCGCAAGATTCTCGCGTATCTGCGCGAAACGCCGGGCGAGCCGCCGATCTTGTGCGTGGCGAATCTGTCGCGTGCGCCGCAAGCGGTGGAACTCGACCTGTCCGAGTTCAACGGCTCCGTGCCGATCGAAATGACCGCCGATTCGGTGTTCCCGGCCATCGGCCAACTCACCTATCTGCTGACGTTCCCGCCGTACGGGTTCCTGTGGTTCATGCTGTGCCCGGGTGGGCAGCGTCCGACCTGGGCGCAAGCGCATTCGGAACCGCTGCCGGAATTCGTGACGATCGTTATTCGCGAAGGCCAGGCCGGCCCGACGCCGGAAAACGTCCGCCTGCTCGAATCCGAAGTGCTGCCGTCATGGCTGAGCCGGCGCCGCTGGTTTGCGTCGAAGGATCAGAAGATGCATGCGGTGCGGCTTGCCGCGTTGACGACGATTCCGAACGGCGGCTTCGCGTTCACCGAAATCGAAGCGGACGTGGGCGATCACACCGAACGCTACGTGGTGCCGATTGCGATCACCTGGGGCGGCGAAACCACCACCCCGTTGTTCATGCAGTTGGCGTTGGCGCGCGTGCGGCGTGGCCGCAACGTCGGGCATTTGACCGATGCATTCGCGCTGCCGATCTTCGCGCATGGCGTGATGCGCAAGCTGCGCGAACGCGCGGTCGTGCCGACTGTGCAGAAGAGCGAAATCAAGTTTCTGCCGACCGAGCGTTTCGACGAACTGTCCGGGCTCGGCGAGCGGCCGGACATTCGCTGGCTCGCGGCCGAACAGAGCAACAGTTCGCTGATCATCGCCGACGCCGTGGTGCTGAAGCTGGTGCGCCGGCTCGTCAGCGGCATTCATCCCGAAGCGGAAATCAGCCGCTATTTGACCCAGCTCGGCTACGCGAACACCGCGCCGCTGTATGGTGAAGTGGTGCGCGTCGATCCCGAAGGCGTGCCGCATACGCTGGCGATCCTGCAAGGCTTTATCGACAACCAGGGCGACGCGTGGAACTGGTCGCTCGACTTCCTGCGCCGTTCGGTCGACGAACTCGCGATCGCCGTGGATACCGACGCGCAGTCCACGCCCGACCGCGGCAACGAAATGAATCTGATGGAAGGCTATAGCGCGTTGGCGGGCATTATCGGCAGGCGGCTCGGGGAGTTGCATGTCGCGCTCGCCTCGCCGACCGACGACCCGGCGTTTTCGCCCGAACCGGCGAGCGCCGAACAGGTAAAGGCCTGGGTCGACGGCACGCAGGCGATGCTCGCCGGCGCGCTCGACCTGCTCGTGCCGCGCATCGAGCAGATGAGCGACCCGGAAACCCACGCGCTGGCCCAAAGCCTGATTGACCGTCGCGCCGCGCTCGTCGAGGTCGTCGACAAACTGGTTTCCATCGAAACGGGCGCCTTGCGCACCCGCATTCACGGCGACTTCCACTTAGGCCAGGTGCTGGTGGCGCAGGGCGACGCGTATCTGATCGACTTCGAAGGCGAACCGGCGCGTTCGCTCGACGAGCGTCGGCAGAAGTCGAGTCCGCTGCGCGACGTGGCCGGCTTGATGCGTTCGTTGTCATATGCGAGTGCGGCCGCACAGTCCACGATGGAAAGCGCGCCGCAGCAAACGGCCGATCGCAAGCTTGTGCTGTTCGACCGCTTCCGCGCGCATGCTACCGACACTTTCCTGACGGCGTATCGCGCCGCCGCGGCGGATGCCGCGACACCGCTGGTGGCCCCCGAAGCCGAACAAGCGCTGCTCGATCTGTTCCTGATCGAAAAGGCCGCTTACGAGATCCGCTACGAAGCGGCCAACCGTCCCACGTGGCTCGGTCTGCCGGTGCGCGGCCTCGCCGCGCTCGCCAATCGTCTGCTCGGCGATACTGGCGCATCGTCACACGATTCCTCAACCCAGGCGCCTGGCGCCGCCACACCGCCTAACCCGGCCGAGGGCGACTATGAGTGAGCATGATCCGGCCGCGGGCCTCCAACCGCTCGACATCGACGCGCTAGTCGAAGCGCGTCACCCCGATCCTTTCTCGCAGCTCGGGCTGCATCAGACGGACGCGGGTCCGGTGGTGCGCGCGTTGTTGCCGAACGCCTCGCACGTTACCGTGATCGCACGCGCCGACGGCGCGACGCTCGGCGAGCTCGAACAACTGAGGCCGGGGTTGTTCGCCGGCCGCGTCACGTCCGCCGCGCCGTATCGCTTGCGGATCGACTGGCATGGCGTCGTGCAGGAAATCGAGGACACGTATTCGTTCGGCGCCGTGCTCGGCGATGAACCGCTCGGCCGTCTCGCCGGCGGCGATCCGTACGCGGTGCTCGAACTGCTCGGCTCGCGTCCCATGGAAGTGGACGGCGTGCCCGGCGTGCGCTTCGCCGTGTGGGCGCCGAACGCGCGGCGCGTCTCCGTGGTGGGCGACTTCAATGCGTGGGACGGCCGCCGTCATCCGATGCGGCTGCGTCATCAGGCCGGTGTGTGGGAGCTGTTCGTGCCGCGCGTCGGAGCCGGCACGCGCTACAAGTACGAGCTTTTGTCGCGCGATGGGCACCCGCTGCCCTTGAAGGCCGACCCGTGCGCGATGCAAACCGAGAAGCCGCCGGGCACGGCGTCGGTGGTCGCGCATGTGGACGAGATCGAACAGTTTCCGTGGAGCGATCACGAATGGATCCAGTCGCGCGCCGCGAAGCAAACGCCGCGCGCGCCGATCTCGATCTACGAAGTGCACGCCGAATCCTGGCTGCGTGTCGCCGAAGAAGGCCAGCGCGGTCTCACCTGGGACGAGCTCGCCGATCGGCTGATCCCGTACGTGAAAAGCATGGGCTTCACGCACGTTGAGTTCATGCCGATCGCCGAGCATCCGTTCGGCGGATCGTGGGGTTATCAGCCGCTCGGGCAGTTCGCGCCGTCGGCGCGCTTCGGCAAGCCGGAGCAATTCGCCGGCTTCGTCGACAAGGCGCACGAGGCCGGTCTTGGCGTGATTCTGGACTGGGTGCCCGCGCATTTTCCGAACGACGCGCACGGTCTGGTCGACTTCGACGGCACGCCGCTCTACGAGCACGCCGATCCGCGCGAAGGCTATCACCAGGACTGGAACACGATGATCTACAACCTCGGCCGCAACGAGGTGAGCGCGTTCCTGATCGCCTCGGGGCTGGCGTGGCTGAAGCGCTATCACGTCGACGCGCTGCGGGTGGATGCGGTCGCCTCGATGCTGTACCGCGACTATTCGCGCGCCGCCGACCAGTGGGTGCCGAACATTTATGGCGGCCGCGAGAACCTCGAATCGATCGCGTTCCTGAAGCGGCTCAATCACGAAGTCGGCTATGTGCCGGGTGTGCCGGGCGCGATCACGATTGCCGAGGAATCGACCGCATGGCCGGGCGTCACGGCCAAGGTCGAAGACGGCGGCCTCGGCTTCCAGTTCAAATGGAACATGGGCTGGATGCACGACACGCTGCACTACGTGGAAGAAAACCCCGTGTACCGCCAATACCATCATCACATGATGACGTTCGGCATGGTGTACGCGTATTCGGAGCGCTTCGTGCTGCCGCTGTCGCACGACGAGGTAGTGCACGGCAAAGGTTCGCTGCTCGGCAAGATGCCCGGCGACACCTGGCAGAAGTTCGCCAACCTGCGCGCGTACTTCGGTTTCATGTGGACGCATCCGGGCAAGAAGCTGCTGTTCATGGGCGGCGAATTCGGCCAGATGGCGGAGTTCAATCACGACACGTCGCCTCATTGGCATCTGCTCGACGATTCGAACCACCACGGCGTGCAGATGCTGGTGCGCGATCTGAACCGTCTGTACCACGACGAACCCGCGCTTTACCTGCTCGACTGCGAACCGGGCGGCTTCGAATGGCTGGTCGGTGACGACAACGGCAACAGCGTGTACGCCTACCGCCGCACCGATGGCGCGGGCCGCGAAGTAGTCGTGGTCTGCAACATGACGCCGGTGCCGCGCGTTGGTTACCGGCTCGGCATGCCGCGCGGCGGACGCTGGGTCGAAGTGCTGAATACGGATGCCGGCGTGTACGGCGGCTCGAACATGGGCAACGGCGGACTGATTCAGACCGACGCCATATCGAGCCACGGCTGGCCGCATTCGGCGTCGCTGACGCTGCCGCCGCTCGCGACGATCGTGCTGCGCGCGGATTGACGAAGTAGTTGTAGAGCGAGCGCGCGGCGTGACAAGCCGCGCGCTCGTTGCATGAAGACCCAAGCGAGCGTTCAACAATCAGAACAAAGGAAGGGGAATCATGTCGCATGCAATGCCCGACCGGCTTCTGCCCGGCTCGCCCTACCCGCTCGGCGCTAGCTGGGACGGTCTCGGCGTCAACTTTGCGGTGTTCTCGGCGAACGCGCAAAAAATCGAGCTTTGCCTGTTCGATCCGACCGGCCGCAAGGAAATCCGCCGCTTCACGCTGCCCGAATGCACCGACGAGGTCTGGCACGGCTACCTGCCGAACGCGCATCCAGGCACCGCGTATGGCTTTCGCGCGCATGGGCCGTATCAGCCGCAGCATGGGCACCGCTTCAATCCGCACAAGCTGCTGCTCGATCCGTACGCGCGCAAGCTGGTCGGCCAATTTCGCTGGTCGGACGCGCTGTTCAGCTATCGCGTGCATTCGAATCGCGCGGACCTTTCCATCGACCGGCGCGATTCGGCGCCGGCCATGCCCAAGTGCGTGGTGATCGACGAAGCGTTCGACTGGTCGCACGACAAGCGCCCCAACGTGCCGTGGGGCGAGACCGTGATCTACGAAACGCATGTGCGCGGCGCGTCGATGCTGCGCGCCGATCTGCGTCAGCATGAGCGCGGCACGTTTGCCGCGCTGGCGTCGCCGGAGTTTATCGAGCATCTGCTGAAGCTCGGCGTGACCGCAGTAGAACTGCTGCCGGTTCACGCGTTTCTCAACGATCGTTTTCTGGTGGAGCGTGGCCTGCGCAACTACTGGGGCTACAACACGGCGGCGTTTTTCGCGCCGGAGCCCTCGTATCTGAGCACGCACCGGCTCGACGAAATGCGCATTGCCGTGCGCCAGTTGCACGCGGCCGGCATCGAAGTGATTCTCGACGTGGTCTACAACCACACCTGCGAAGGCAACGAGATGGGCCCCACCGTGTCGTGGCGCGGCCTCGACAACGCCAGCTACTACCGCCTGATTCCCGGCGACGAACGTCACCATATCAACGACACCGGCTGCGGCAACACCTTGAACCTGCCGCATCCGCGCGTGCTGCAGATGGTGATGGATTCGCTGCGCTACTGGTCCACGGCGTTCAATATCGACGGTTTCCGTTTCGATCTCGGCGTCACGCTCGGGCGTGAACAGCACGGTTTCGATCCCGGTTCCGGTTTCTTCGACGCGTTGCGCCAGGACCCGATCCTGTCGCAACGCAAGCTGATTTCCGAGCCGTGGGATATCGGGCCAGGCGGCTATCAGCTCGGCAATCATCCGCCGGGTTTCGCCGAATGGAACGATCGTTTCCGCGACACCGTGCGCCGTTTCTGGCGCGGCGACGCCGGCTTGCGCCCCGATCTCGCCGCACGCCTGACCGGCTCGGCCGATCTGTTCAACCGGCGCTTCCGCAAGCCGTGGGCATCGGTCAATTTCGTCACGTCGCATGACGGTTTTACGTTAGCCGACGTCACCGCTTACGAGCAGAAGCACAACGAAGTCAATCGCGAAGACAACAACGACGGCCATAACGAAAACTGCAGCCGCAACTGGGGCGCGGAAGGTCCGAGCGACGACGCCACGATACTCGCCACGCGCAAACGTGTGGCCCGCTCGCTGGTCGCCACGCTGCTGATGGCGCTCGGCACGCCGATGCTGCTGGCCGGCGACGAATCGCTGCGCACCCAGAACGGCAACAACAACGCGTACTGCCAGGATAACGACATCTCGTGGATCGACTGGGAACGCGCGCAAACGCCGGACGGGCAGCAGATGGCCGAGTTCGTCGCGCGCGTGATCGCGTTACGGAAACAACACCCGTTGCTGCGCGAGACGCGCTTTCTGTTTGGCGACCGCGAAGTGTTGCCGGGTCTGTTCGATGTCGGCTGGTTCGACGAACACGGCGATCCGCTCACCATCGAAGCGTGGCAGGACCCTGAAGGCCGCGCATTCACGCTGCGGCGCGCCGGTCCAGGCCTGAATGGCGAAACCGAAGTATTGTTAATGATGCTCAACGCGAATCAGCAGACGTTGCGCTTTATGCCGCCCGCGCCGCATCTGGAATGGCACGTGCTGCTAGACACAGCCGAGCCGGAAAGCGGGCCGTACCGGCTGGCGGCGCCGGAAGTCGAAGTGGGCGCGCATAGCCTCGTGATGCTGGCCGCGCAACCGGTGGGCGAAGCGGACTGGCAGGCCGGCTGGAAGGCCGGCGCGCAGCACGGGCCGCGGCTGTTGACGGCGCTGCCGCCCGATCCGGGCGCGCATCCGCCACGTAGCGACGCGTCGCCGACCACGTAGGCGGAAACAACGTCGCGGGATGAACCGCATGCAGAGCGGCCGGGTTGTAGCGCGTGAGATTGCCAACGCGATTCACGCGTGAAACGCGGCTCGACAGTACATTCGAATGGTGAAGAATCATGTCCCAAAGTCCGATTGATCCTCACGCGCATCATCACGCGCATTGCCTGCCGTTCGGCGCCCAGTTGCTGGGCGCCGCGGGGCCCAAGCCGCGCACACGCTTCCGGTTCTGGGCGCCGTCGTGCGAACACGTTCACGTCGACGTCGAAAACGGCCCCGCGCAAGGCGCGCACGCCATGACGGCCACCGGCAACGGCTGGTTTGAAGCGACCGTGGAGAGCGGCGCGGGCACGCTGTATCGCTTCCGGCTCGACGGTGAGCACGCCGTGCCCGATCCGGCGTCGCGCTTTCAGCCGCAAGACGTGCACGGCCCGAGCGAAGTCATCGACCCGCGCGCGTACCGTTGGGAGTACACGCACTGGCATGGACGGCCCTGGGAAGAGACCGTGCTGTACGAACTGCATGTGGGCGCGATGGGCGGCTATGCGGGCGTGCAGCAGCGTCTGCCGGCGCTGGCCGCGCTCGGCGTGACGGCCATCGAGTTGATGCCGTTGAACGACTTTCCCGGCCGGCACAACTGGGGCTATGACGGCGTGCTGCCGTATGCCCCCGATTCCGCGTACGGCCGTCCCGAGGAACTCAAGGCGCTGGTGGACGCCGCCCACGGTCTCGGCCTGATGGTGTTTCTCGACGTGGTCTATAACCACTTCGGCCCGGACGGCAACTATCTGCATCAATACGCGCGCTCGTTTTTCCGCGAAGGTACGCATACGCCTTGGGGACCGGCTATCGATTTCGAGCGCAGCGAAGTGAGCGATTTCTTTACCGATAACGCCATCTACTGGCTCAACGAATATCGTATCGACGGGCTGCGTTTCGACGCGGTGCATGCAATCGACAACCATTCGTGGCTGCGCGAATTGTCCGACCATATTCGCGCCAAAGTGCAGCACGGTCGCTATGTGCATCTGGTGCTGGAGAACGAGCACAACAGCGCGACGCTGCTCGAAGCGCATTTCGACGCGCAATGGAACGACGACGCGCACAACACGCTGCACGTGCTGCTGACCGGCGAAACGGAAGGCTATTACCACGCGTATGAAGACCAGCCGATTCGCCGGCTTGTGCGGGTGTTGTCGGAAGGCTTCGCGTATCAGGGCGATCCTTCGCCGATTCACGACGGCAAGCCGCGTGGCGAATCGAGCGGGCATTTGCCGCCCACGTCGTTCGTGATGTTTCTGCAGAACCACGATCAGATCGGTAACCGCGCCTTCGGCGAGCGTCTGCGCAAACTGACCTCGGACGACGCATTGCGCGCCGCCACCGGTTTGCTGCTGCTGTCGCCGCAGATTCCCTTGCTGTTCATGGACGAGGAATACGGTTCGACGCAACCGTTCCTGTTTTTCACCGACTACACCGGCGACCTCGCCGATGCGGTACGCGAAGGACGCCGCCGCGAATTCGCGCGTTTTTCCGCGTTCAGCGACGAAAAGCGGCGCGCGCAGATTCCCGATCCGAACGATGCGAAAACGTTCGCGGCTTCTTCGCCGCCCGCGCCCGATGCGTCGTCTTCCGCGCCAGGCAGCGGCGATGCGAAAGACCGGCTCGACTGGATGCACTTCTACAAATCCGCGCTGGCCGTGCGTGCCAAGCTGATCACGCCGCGCCTGAAACATGGCAAGGCGCTCGGCGCGACCGTGCTGAGCGGCGCGAACGGCGGCGACGCCAATGCGCTGGTGGCACGCTGGAAACTGTGCGACGGCGAGACCTTGTCGATCGCGCTGAATTTATCGAAAGACAGCGTGGCGTTCAGCGAAGTGCCGCCCGGCAAGATCGTTTTCGAAACGCCGCCGCGCGTGCGTGAACAGATCGACACCAAGGTGTTGCCGTCGAATACCTTCGTTGCGTGGCTGACCGGTGACGTCTGCGACTATGCAACCGGCCACGACGCCCGCATTGCAAGCCAACAGGAGCGCCACGCGTGAGCACTCGACGCAACGATACGATCGTCACCCTCGCCACGCGCGCCGGTTTCGAGGTGGAGTGGCAGGACGCGCACCACACGACCCAACATGTGCCGGAAAGCACGCTGGCCGTGCTGCTCGACCGCATGGGCTTGCCGTGCGGCAACGCGACGCAAATCCGCCAAAGCGCCGCCGCGCTCGAAGCCGAATTGTCGGGCCGCAAATTGCCGCCGCTGATGACCGCCGAAGTGGGACGCGGCATCGCGCTGCCCGCCGCGGCGATCCGCTCGGGCAGTCACTATCGGATCGAACTCGAAAGCGGCTCGATCATCGACGGGCGCTTTACGGCGCCTAAAGGCGAGGAAGCGCTGCTCGCGCCCATCGACGAACCCGGCTATCACACGCTCGTGCTCAACGAGCAACGGATGACGCTGGCGGTGGCGCCCGCACGTTGCTACACGGTGGCGGATGCGTGGCGCACGCTGAACGACAGCGACGACAGCGACAAAGCCAACACCACCGCCGCACACGCGCCGCCTTTGTGGGGCATTGCCGCGCAACTGTACGGCTTGCGTCGCGTCGGCGACGGCGGCATCGGCGATTATTCGGCGCTGGCGCAACTCGCCATCGAAAGCGCGCGGCGCGGCGCGCACGCGCTCGCCGTCAGCCCGACTCACGCGATGTTCAGCGCGGAACCGAATCGCTTCAGTCCGTATTCGCCGTCGTCACGCTTGTGGTTGAACGTCACGCATATCGATCCCGCCGCCGTGTTCGGCGCGGACGCGGCACGCAGCGCGCTCGAAGCCGCGCAAGGCACGCAGAGCTGGTCGGCGTTGGAAGACTTGCCGCTGATCGACTGGCCGAACGCCGTCGTCTTGAAGCTGAAGGTGCTGCGCTCGCTGTACGAGCACTTCTGCGAGCAGGACCGCGCGCACGAGACACCGCGCGCGTTGGAATTCCACGGCTTCTGCGAACGCGCCGGCCGCGCGCTCGAAGACCATGCGCGTTTCGAAGCGCTGCAAGCCGCGCAACTCTCGCAGGAAGGCGGCAACGGTCATTGGCGCAACTGGCCGGAAGCATTGCGCGATCCGCGCAGCGCCGAGGTTGAAGCCTTCGCCGAAGCTCATCGACACGAAGTCGATTTCCATCTGTTTTTGCAATGGCTGGCCGCCAAGGGTTTATCGCACGCCCAACACGCCGCACGCGATGCCGGCATGGCCGTCGGCCTGATCGCCGATCTCGCGGTGGGCTGCGATAGCGCCGGCAGTCACGCCTGGTCGTATCGCGACGACATGCTGCAGGGCGTATCGGTCGGCGCGCCGCCGGACCTCTTCAACCAGGCCGGCCAGGCATGGGGCCTCACCACCTTCTCGCCACGCGCCATGCGCACGCAGGGCTTCTCCGCGTTCATCGACATGTTGCGCGCGGCGTTCGCGCATGCCGGCGGCATCCGGATCGATCACATTCTCGGGTTGCGTCGGCTGTGGCTCGTGCCCGAAGGCGAAAGCGCGCGCAACGGTGCGTATCTGCGCTACCCGCTCGAAGACCTGCTGCGCTTGATCGCGCTCGAATCGTGGCGGTTTCGCTCGATCGTGATCGGCGAAGATCTCGGCACCGTGCCGCCCGGTTTTCGCGAGCGACTCGACGAGCACGGACTCGCCGGCATTCGCGTGTTGTGGTTCGAGGGCGCGCACGGCGGCAAAGGTTTCAAGCCGCCGCACGAGTGGGACCGTAATGCCGTCGGCACCACCACCACCCACGATCTGCCGACCGTGGCCGGCTGGTGGCGCGGCAGCGACATTGTGTGGCGCAACCGGATCGGCCAGACAATGGCGCGCGCCGACGGCCGCGATCCGGTACAGCTCGCGCAGGAAGAACGCGCGCACGACCGCGCCAACATGTGGCGCGCGTTCCAGTCGGCCGGCGTGGCCGCGCACGGTGTAGAAGCGCCGCCGCCCGACGATGCGCCGGTGGATGAAGCGCTCGCGTTCGTCTGCGCTACACCGGGTCCGCTGGTGACGTTTCCGCTCGAAGACCTGCTCGGGCAAGTCGAGCAGCCGAACTTGCCCGGCTCGATCGACGAGCACCCGAACTGGCGTCGTCGCGTGAATCTGCCGATCGACGAACTGTTCAAGGACGACGTCTTCTGCGACCGCCTGCTCGCCGTCGATCGCGAACGCCGCGCCGCGCGCGCTGCCGCTCCTTCTTCCAACGCTTCCGCGGAGCCTGATACGCCATGACTGTCCCGCGCTCCACGCTTCGCCTCCAGTTTCACCGAGGCTTCACCTTCGACGACGCCGCGAAGCACGTCGACTATTTCGCCGCGCTCGGCATCAGCCACGTGTACGCGTCGCCGATCACCACGGCCGAGCCCGGATCGATGCACGGCTACGACACCGTCGACTACACCCGGGTCAGCGCCGAATGCGGCGGCGAGGCGGGGCTCAAACGTCTCGTCGACAAGCTGCGCGCGCACAACATGGGGCTGCTTGTCGATATGGTGCCGAACCATATGGGCGTGGGCGGCGCCAGCAACGCGTGGTGGCTCGATATTCTCGAATGGGGCCGGCACAGCGCTTACGCGCGTCATTTCGACGTCGACTGGCATTCGCCGGATCCGGCGTTGCGCGGCAAGGTGCTGGCGCCGACGCTCGGCGCGCAGTATGGCGAAGAGCTCGCGGCGGGCCGCATCGCGCTGCTTTTTGATGCGGACAGTGGGCGCTTTTATATCGGCTACGGTCCGCATGTGTTCCCCGTGTGCCCGATCGATTACGCGTCGATCCTGCAAGGCGCGGAGCGCGCCGACCTCAACGCGCTCGCCGAACGCTTCAACGGGCTGACGACGCAACCCACCGATCATCCGCGTGCCGCCGAAGGGCGCGAGATGTTGCGCGAGTTCGTCGCGCAGCAAGGCAGTGCGGCGATCGATGCCGCGCTGGAAGCGTACGCACCTGGCGATCCGGTGACGCGTGACCGCCTGCATCGGCTGATCGAGCGGCAGCATTTCCGGCTTGCGTGGTGGCGCACCGCGTCCGACGAAGTCAACTGGCGGCGCTTCTTCGACATCTCCACACTCGCCGGCGTGCGCGTGGAGCGGCCCGAAGTGTTCGACGCGGTGCATGCGCTGATTTTCCGTCTCTACCAGGAAGGCGTGGTGGACGGGCTGCGGATCGATCACGTCGACGGGCTCGCCGAGCCGCGCGAATACGCGCAGCGGTTGCGGCAGCGTCTCACGGAATTGCGCGACACCGCGCCGTATGTGGTCGTCGAGAAAATTCTCGGCCGTGGCGAACCGCTGCGCGACGATTGGCCCGTGGACGGCACGACCGGCTACGACTTCATGAACGACGTAGGCGCGTTGCTGCACGATCCCGCCGGCGCGGAACCGCTTGCGCAGACATGGGCCGAACTCACCGGCCGCAGCCCGCGTTTCGCGGACGAAGCGTTGATCGCGCGCCGCAAGATTCTCGCGGAGAACCTGTCGGCGGAACTGGATCGGGCAGCGCGCGCGTTGCATCGCATCGCACGAGATTCGCTGACCACGCGTGATTTCGCGTTCACCTCGCTGCGGCGTGTGCTGACCGAACTGGTCGTGCATTTTCCGGTGTATCGCGTCTATCCGCAGAACGGCTTGCGCAGCACTGCCGACAACGTCTATTTCGACCAGGCGCTCGAAGGCGCAAAACAATCGCTGTCGCGCGCGGACCTCGTCGTGCTCGATCGCGTGAACGCGTGGCTCGGCGGTAGTGCGGAAGAAGCGCCAAGCGGACGCCCCGGCGCGCCGCCGCAGCCAGGTCAGAACAACGCGCCGCCCAGCCACGCCGGTTCGGCGCGGCGCACCGCGCAAACGCTGTTTTCGCAATTGACCGCGCCGGTCGCCGCGAAGGCGGTCGAAGACACGGCGTGCTATCGCTACGGCCGGTTGTTATCGCGTAACGAAGTCGGCGCGGACCCGGGTGAATTCGCGCTGTCGGTCGAGCAGTTTCATGCCGCTAATCTGGAACGCGCGCAGCGCTTTCCTCACGCGTTGCTCGCCACCGCCACGCACGATCACAAACGCGGCGAAGACGTGCGCGCCCGTCTCGCGGTGTTGAGCGAAATCGCGGCGGACTGGAGCGCGACCTTGCGCGCGTGGTCGACGTTGAACGCGCCGCATCGCCGTGCGCTCGACGGCAAGCCGATCAGCAGCGTCGGTCAGGACACGCGCTGCGACTGGGCGCCGGGCCCCGCCGCCGAAGCGATGCTGTATCAGACGCTGGTCGGTTGCTGGCCGCCGGAGTTGAAACCGGACGACGCAGCGGGCGTCAAGGAACTGGCCGAACGCGTCGCGCAATGGCAGTTGAAGGCGCTGCGCGAAGCGAAGCTGCAAACCAACTGGCTCGCGCCTGACGAAGCGTATGAAGCCGGCTGCCGCGATTTCCTGTTCGATATCCTCGCGCCGCAGCGACGCGACGGCTTTCTGAAGGAACTATCGGCGTTCGTCGCGCGGATTGGCCGCGCCGGTGCGCTCAATAGTCTGCAACAGACGGTGTTGCGGCTGGCGTCGCCGGGCATTCCCGATCTGTATCAGGGCACCGAGTTGTGGGACTTTAGTCTGGTCGATCCGGACAATCGCCGGCCGGTGGATTTCGCTCAGCGTGAAGCGTGGCTCGTGCAGACGCCGCCGTCGGATTTCCTGCCGACCTGGCGCGACGGACGCGTGAAGCTCGCGGTCGTGCAACGCGTGCTGGCGTTGCGCACGCATTTGCCGGAGTTGCTGAGTCAGAGCGAGTATTTGCCGCTTACCGTGCGCGGCGCGCATGCCGCGAATGTGATTGCGTTCGCGCGACGGCATGGCAACGCCTGGGCGGTGGTGATCGCGAGCCGGTTGGCTTCCGGCTTGCTCGATAGCGATGACGCAAGCGATCTGCCGATGGTCGATCCGCAAAAGTGGGCGGACACGGCGATTGAAATGCCGTCCGATCTGTCGGCGCGAGCGTTGTTCGATTGGCTGAGCCCCGCAGCGCCGAAGGTCGATGAGCACGGCTTGCTGTATGTGCGCGACGCGCTCGGCGCGATGCCGATCGCGGTGCTGGTGGAGGATGGCGTGCCGCGCAGTTGATCGCGTCTGTTTCTCCTGGCGAATGAAAGGCGGCTAAAGCGTGCGAGCTTTAACCGCCTTTTTTGCTGGCTTACTGGCTTAGTGACTTACTGGCGTCATTCAACGCGATGCCTTCTTAACCTGCCTAGCCTTTCTGCTGAGCGCGCTTGACCGCTTCGGCCACCTGCTCGGCGACACGTCGCGTGTCCCAATACACCTGCCCCTTGTACATCCGGTCGCCGCGCAGGTTGAAACGGTCGACGCCCTGCCAACTCAGCGGCTGGCCTGCGACGGTGGCCGACGCCTGCCATTCGATCATCACGGCGTCGCCGGTCGGCGCCCACTGTAAGACATCGACTTTCAAGTCCGGCAGTTGCGTCAGCACCTGGCGAAAATGCTCGACCACGCCTTCCCGATCGGCCGGTTCCGTCATGGGCGGAATCAGGTTACGCGTGTCCTCGTGCATCAAACTTCTCAAGTTATCCGCGACCGGGTTTTGCCATTCCGCGGCGAACCGTTGCACGGCGATGCGCGCATTGGAAAGCTGCTCTTCAGTGGGTGAAAGGTATTGCTCTGCCTGAGTCATTTCGGGTCTGCTCCTGATGGGATTGCCTACCTACGGGTTGTGCGTCCGTCTTTCCACGCTGCAAGCAAAGTCAAATTCTACATACATCAAGACTTTCACATACAACGTGTATGTATACTACAATCAGAATGTGAAAAATCAAGCGATAAAAAACCGTCCTATGCCGAGCGCAGGTGTCCCTCCCAAATCCCGCCGCGAGGAATACGCGGACGCCACGCGTCAGGCGTTGATTAGCGCCGCCGGCGAACTATTCGCGTCGCAGGGTTATCAGCAGGTCGGCATCGAGGCCATCGCACGCAGCGCACGCGTGACTCGCGGCGCGTTCTATCACCACTTCGCCGATAAAGCCGAACTCTTCGATGCGCTGGTGGGCGCATTGCAGGAGCAGGCCGCCGCCAAAGTGCAGGCCGCTGCCCGGGCCGCGCCAAAGGCGAAGCGCATTAGCGCGGGCATTCGCGAGTTTCTGGAAGTCTGTTGCGAGCCCGCTTATCGGCAACTCGTGATCGAAACTGCGCCCGCCGTGCTCGGCACGGCGCGCTGCCGCGAGATCGAAGAAGCGCACGTTTATGGGCTGCTGATCGACGCGCTGGTCGGTCCGGCAGGTCATAATGAAAAGGCCCGCGCGAACGCTTACCTTGCCGCGCGCATGATCGGCAGCATGGTGTGCGAAGCGGCGCAGTTGCTCGACAACGCGGACGACCCAGTCGCGCTGAAGGCCGAAGCGTTGAAGCTCGTTGAAAGCATGGTCGGTACGCTGACGCCCGATAAAAGCCGGAGCGGATCGGCTCGCAAATAAATCGCCCCAACAGGAATGCCGATGACCCTCGACTGGCCGACGATTCGCGATGGCAACGCCGACACGCTGCATGACACGACTGTCGACATCACGGGTTGGATGATTCCGCTGGATCCGCAAGCCGAATCGGTCGATTACTTTCTGCTCTGCGCCGATGAACCCTGCTGCGGGGGTTGTGTGCCGCGCAATCCGGCGGCGTCGATCGAGGTCTACACGGCAGCGCCGCTCGCGCCGCAAGCCGAAGCGCTGACGTTACGCGGGCGGCTGCTGCGTCTGGTCGACGACCCCGCGGGTTGGCGTTATCGATTGGTCGAAGCGAGCGCGCTCGATCGCTTGCCTTCTGCGTCGCGCACCTTCAGCCGGCGCGCGTTTCTTTCCTCCGGCGCGGCGCTCGGACTCGCGGCGTGTGCGCCTGGCCGTTTCGCGGGCTATACCGATCCCCACCACGCGCAAGACGACCCGGTCGCGCAGGCAGACAGCGGCAGTCACAGCGCGCCTTCGTGGCAAGCGCCGTCCAGCACGCTCACCATCGACATGCACAGCCACGCCGGGCGCGTGACCGTGTCGCGCGATCCGGCGATCGGTGCGCGTCGGCCGTTTCTGCCGCTCGCCGCGCCGATGCGCAAAGGCGGCATGAACGTGATCTGCCTTGCGATCGTCACGGATACGACGGTCACGCGCGTCGCGGAAAACCGCAAGCGCTTCGAAGCGTGGCGCGATCCGCAGCCGGGCGAGTTGTATGCCCTCGGTCAAGCCGAATTCCAGCGCGCGCATCAATTGATCGAGCGTGAGCAGATGCAGGTGGTGACGAATGCGGCGTCGCTCGCGGCGAAGGGCTCGCTCGGACCGTGCGCGATCATCTCCGCCGAGGGCGGGGATTTTCTCGAAGGTCAGGTGGATCGCGTCGACGAGGCGTATGCGCAGCATCAGTTGCGGCATTTGCAGCTCACGCACTATCGCGTGAACGAGCTTGGCGATATTCAGACCGAGCCGCCGGTGCATGGCGGGCTGACCGATACCGGCGCGGAAGTGGTGCGGCGTTGCAATGCGCTGGGCATCGTCGTGGATGTCGCGCACGGCACTTACGACCTGGTTAAGCGCGCCGCCGATACGTCCACCAAGCCGCTCGTGCTGTCGCATTCGGCGTTGGCCACGCATCCTTCGTCGCGCAGCCGGCTCATCACGCCGGACCATGCGCGCGTGATTGCCGGCACGGGTGGCGTGATCGGCGTGTGGCCGAGTTCAGGGTCGTTCAAGGATATCCACGCGATGGCCGAAGGCATCAAGCGCATGGCGGATGTGGTCGGCGTGGAGCATGTCGGACTAGGAAGCGACATGCTCGGGTTTATCTCGCCGCCGGTGTTTCGCAGCTATGAACAGCTGCCCGATCTGGCGAGCGCGTTGCGGGTCGCCGGGTTTACGCAGGAAGAAGTCAGCGCGATTTTGGGTGGGAATTACCGGCGCGTGTTTCAGGTTTCGGTGGGGTGATCGGTGTGGCCTAACGCCGCCGTGTTTTAGCGCCCTGCCGCCCACAGCAACGACAACCCCGACGACAACATCAAACCGTCGACCACCAGCTTGAAGGTGGCGGGACTCATCCGCACCACGATGCTGCGTGCCGCGAACGAACCGGTCATCAACGCAGAACCGGTGATCAGACCGTCGATCACCACGCGCAAAGGCAACGCGCCGAAGTGATTGAACACCGCGACTTTCGCGGCATACACGGTCAATGAGCCGGCTGCTTCCGTTGCGAGAAACGCGCCTTTGACGAGGCCGTAAGACATGAACACGGGCACGGTAATCGGCCCGGTCGACACCACGATGCCGGTGAGAAAACCCACCACGCCGCCGATCAGCGAAAGGTGCCACAGAGAGAATTTGACGGCCCGCCGCGTGAGCCAGCGACGCGTGGGCACCATCGCGACAAAGAACAGCCCCAGCGCGATTTCAACCGCGTGCGGCGGCAGTGCCAGCAGCGTCCGCACACCGAGCGCCGCGCCCGGCACGGCCGTCACGCAGTAGGCCCCGCAAGCACGCCAATCGATCTCGCGCCACCACGCGAGCACCTTGCCGAAGTTGCCCATGATCGCGGCGATCGCCATGATCGGCACCGCCTGTTGCGGACCGTAGAGCATCACGAGCACGGGCATCAGCAGCATGGACGAACCGGTGCCGATCACACCGCTCAGCGTGCCCGCCAGCAAGCCCACGCACAGAACCAGCAGGTACCCCATGTCGCCCCCTCGATGTGGACGACAATTCTACGCGAGCAGCGGAGCCCTGCGCTTTACCGAATTCAGTGGAAAAGGCTTTCAGCCGCCTTCATCGTCGAAGGTCTTCGGGTACACGCGCACGAGCACGATGCGCGGCCCTTTCATCTTCTTGACGACCACGTCGAAGCGGTCGAATTCCACGCGCTGGCCTTCGGTAGGCAGATCGTTGAGCGCCTGAATCACCAGACCGCCAACCGATTCGGCCTTGCCCTCGTCGATATCGATACCCAACGCGCGCTCCAGCGACACCACCGGCAAGCTGCCCTTGCCCATCAAGGTGCCGTCGTCCATGCGCGTCCAGTCGGCGTCGCCCTGACGGAATTCGTCATGAATCTGACCGACCAGCGCGCCGAGCAGATTGTCGAGCGTGAGGAAGCCGATCGGTTTCGCGTTTTTGTGGCCGACCAGCGCGAAATGCGGCGCGCCTTTGCGGAAGCGGCGAAACAGTTCCAGCGCGGGCATGTCGGGCTTCACGTACTGCACGGGCCGCGCGTATTTCGACAGATCCTCGAGCGTGCTGCCCGCGTGGCGCGCCAGCAGCAGATCTTTCAAGTGGATCATGCCGGCCACGCGTTCACCCGCTGCGTCTTCGAACAGCGGATAGCGGCTGAAGCGATGCCGCGCCACCACCTGCATGTTGTCGCGCAACGGCAGATCGCGCCGCAAGCCAACCATTTCATAGCCAGGACGCATGAGGTCCGACACGGTCATGCGCGAAAAATCCAGCGAATGCGCGATCGTGTTCCATTCGTCCTGGCTGTACGCGCCGCCGTCCGCCGCGCCCAACTCGCTCGCCACATTGGCGCGGCGACCGCGCAGGATCAGCTTGAGTTCATCCGTCGAATAGTGGGAGTCGTGGCCGTGGTCGGCGTCAAGACCGGCCAGCTTCAGCACCGCATTGGCGCTCGAATTGAGCACCCAGATGAACGGATACATGGCCCAGTAGAAGCCGTACAGCGGCGTGGCGGCCCACAGCGACACCTTCTCCGCCTCGCGGATGGCCAGCGACTTCGGCGCCAGTTCGCCCACCACGATATGCAGGAACGAAATACACGAAAACGCGAAGAACAGCGAAACGCCGTGGATCAGCTTCTCCGACTCCACGCCGAGCAGATTGAAAACCGGCGTGAGTAGTTGCGCGAACGCGGGCTCGCCGATCCAGCCGAGACCGAGCGACGCCAGCGTAATGCCGAGCTGACAGGCGGAGAGGTAAGCGTCGAGACGTCCGTGCACCTTGGCCAGCAAACGGCCGCGCATGCCGTGTTTCGCGGCGAGACTCTGCACGCGCGTGGCCCGCAGTTTGACCAGACCGAATTCAGCCGCAACAAAGAAACCGTTGAGGGCAACGAGAAACAACGCGCCAATGAGGGCGACAACCTGGATCAAAGCGAAGGGCTCCGGCAACAAAAGTTGTCAGTATAGAGGGTGAAAGCTCGGTGAAAAGTCAAACGCCGTTGATCGCCGTTAAGCGCGCGCAACCGTGTGCCGATGTGAAGCGCTCACTTCGGCACGGTCGCACTCAGCGGTATGCGTAGTGCAAGTCTGGCCGCTTCGCTCTCGCTGGCGTCGATCTGCTCGAAACTGCCGCCATGCGCTTCCGCGACGCGCTTGCACAGTGCGAACACCCACGCAATGCGTTTGGCTTCGCGCGGCTCGCCGGCCTGCTTGCGAGCGAACGCTTCGAGCAGATGCGGCACGGCCGGATCGCTCAACGCGGCGAGGTTGCTGTCGTAGGTGACGGTGGCATGCCATGCGGTCGCGTCCGCGCGCGTGGCCAGCGTGACGGTAGCGCCTTCGGTGCTGGCTTCGACGGTGAACGTCAGCATCAGCCACAGCGCGGCGACGAGGCGTGCGCGGTCTCCGTTGAGTTGCTCGGTGCCGAGTTGCGAGTCGAGCGCGATCTCGACCTGGCGCGAGCGAGCCAAACCCGTGCGCACGTCTTCGACAGTTTCGTCGAGCAACGGATGCAGCGGGAACGACGCATACGCGAGCGCCAGCGACCTGGTTTCGGCGCGCGTGGCATCCACGATCGTTTCGAGCAGCTTCACCTGCTGGTCCACGCCATTGCGAATGCCGGTGACGGCGCGCTGCGCGTTGGGGTCGTTCGCGTCGAGCTTGCGCTCGAGCACGTAAGCCCAGCTATGGATCGCGTTCAGCGGACCGCGCAAATCGTGCGACACCAGCGACAGCACGTGGTCACGCATGAACAGCGCGGTTTCGGCGCAAAGATGCGCGGTACGCTCGGAGACGGCGAAGCCGGAAGGCGCCGGCTGCGCGCCGGTGGTTCCGGTTGAAGACGTTGTCACGATCGAGCCCTCTCAGGCAGTGCATGATGATTGAAAGAAGCCCCATTATAGGCATGGCATCCGGCGCGACCCGCCTGGCCGGACGGCCAATTTCCACGCAATCCGCGTGCCACGCGGCAATCCTCGGCGATGCATCGCCAACACGCCTACAATGTCGGTTTTTACGTTTTTGAACTGAGGAGCGTTACATGTCGACTGTCACTACCGAATCCGGCCTGAAGTACGAAGACATCGTGGAAGGCACCGGCGCCGAAGCGGTTGCCGGCAAGAGCGTCAGCGTGCACTACACCGGCTGGCTGACCGATGGTCAGAAGTTCGACTCGAGCAAGGACCGCAACGACCCGTTCGCATTCGTGCTGGGCGGCGGCATGGTCATCAAGGGTTGGGACGAAGGCGTGCAAGGCATGAAGGTCGGCGGCACGCGCAAGCTGACGATTCCGCCGCAACTCGGCTACGGCGTGCGTGGCGCGGGCGGCGTGATTCCGCCGAACGCGACGCTCGTGTTCGAAGTCGAATTGCTCGGCGTCTAAGTTTTTTGCGTCTCAAGTTGCCGGCCTGTTTGCCGGTGACCGCGCTTTAACGATGAACCACGCTACCGCCACCATCCCTTGCGTTTCGCTGCGCCGTTACGGCGCGGTCGAAGCGTCGGACGTGCATGACTTTCATCAGGTCGTGCTCGGCCTGGACGGCGCGATGGTGATGGCGGTGAACGGCGTCGCGCAACAGATCGACGCCGGCTCCGCGTGGCTCATTCCGGCGGGTGCGCGGCACGACTACGCGGGTATCGGCGAGAACCGGCAGTTGGTGCTGGATCTGCCGGCTACGTCGCTGGCCGTGCCGGAGCGCTTGTTCGACCGCGCGCGGGCCGTGACGGTCGATGCGTCGCTAACGCAGCTCGTGCATCGGATTGCAGCGCACGCTACCGGCGGCGCTCAGAGCGACGATCTGGACGCCCGTCGTTTTCATTGGGATGCAGCAGCCCGTTTGGGCGCTGCGTTGGTGGCCGACTCCGGCACCACGGCAGGTGCGCTCGCGCCTGGCGCGGGTCTCGACTTCACGCGTATCGACCGTTGGTTGCGCGCGCATTTGTCGGAACCGCTGCGCATTGCCGACCTCGCCGCGCATTGCGGTTTTGGCATGCGGCGCTTTCATCAGCTTTTTATCGACGCGTTCGGTGAGACGCCGCATCGCTATTTGCAGCGCTTGCGGCTCGATACGTCGCTCACGTTGCTCGCGGATCCGCGTCGCTCATTGACCGATATCGCGTTGGATATCGGCTTCGGCGATCAGAGCGCTTTCACGCACGCATTCACGCGGCGTTTCGGACTAGCGCCTGGCCAATGGCGCGCGCTGCGCCACTGAGCATTGCCGCGCGAGCCGCGTTGAGTTCGCGGCCCGCATTGCCTGCTTTAAATCCCGCTTAACCCGCCAGACCGCGTTCCAGATCGCCGCGAATATCCGCGGCGTTTTCCAGACCCACCGCCAGCCGGATCAAGCCTTCGCTAATGCCTGCTGCCGCGCGCGCTTCCGGCGTCACGCGACCATGCGTGGTGGTTGCCGGATGCGTGATCGTGGTCCGTGTATCGCCAAGATTGCCGGTGATCGAACAGATCTTCGTGCTATCGATCACACGCCATGCATTCGCGCGCATCTGCTCCGGCGTGTCGCCCTTCAGTTCGAACGACAGAATCGCGCCGCCCGCCTTCTGCTGACGCATGGCCAGCGCGTGCTGCGGATGCGATTCCAGCCCCGGATAGAACACGCGATTCACGGCCGGATGCGTCTCCAGCCAGCGCGCGATTTCCAGCGCATTCGCCGACTGCTTGTCGACGCGCAGCGACAGCGTTTCCATGCCCTTGAGCAGCACCCATGCGTTGAACGCGGACAGGGTCGGCCCGGTGCTACGCACGAACGGGAACACCTTTTCCATGATGAACTGCTTCGAGCCGACCAGCGCGCCGCCCAACACGCGCCCCTGACCGTCAAGGAACTTGGTGGCCGAATGCATCACCACATCCGCGCCGAGCTTCAGCGGCTGTTGCAACGCCGGGCTGCAGAAGCAGTTGTCCACCACGAATAGCGCGTTCGCGGCCTTGGCGATCTTGCTGATCGCTTCGATGTCGGACACTTCCGTCAGCGGATTCGACGGCGTTTCGAGGAAGAACATCTTCGTCTCGGGACTCACGGCGTTTTTCCACGCGTCCAGATCGGTCGGGTCGACGAACGTGGTCGTAATGCCGAACTTGGTGAAGATCTGCGAGAACATGCCGAGCGTCGAGCCGAACAGCGCCTGCGAGCTCACCAGGTGGTCGCCAGCCTGCAGCGCGCACATCACCACGGACATGATCGCGGCCATGCCGGACGCCGTCGCCATGCAGGCTTCGCCGCCTTCGAGCGCGGCCAGGCGGTCCTGGAACATCGTGACCGTCGGGTTCGTGAAGCGCGAATAGGTGTAGTTGTCTTCGGAATTCCTGAATTTCTCGGCGGCGTCCGCGGCGCTCGCGAACACAAAGCTCGAGGTCAGGAAAATCGCTTCCGAATGTTCGTTGAAGTCGCTGCGCGCCGTGCCCGAGCGGACTGCCAGCGTGTCGAAGTTCAGGGAGTCGTCCATGTTGGTTCTGGTTTCCAATGTTCCATGGCTGCGTTCGGCGCGCCTCGTGTGAAAAGAGAGCGCAACGCCAAACGGCAGCAACAAAAAAGCCCGCTTTTGCGTCGGCATAAGCGGGCTTCATGTGCGGGGAAAGCTGGAGCGGAGGCGGATGAATGCGGCGTTTCCCACCTTTCGCTTTAGCTGTTTCGGGTTACCCCGCGTCCGCAAGCTGAGATCAAATCGACGCAAGCCATGATCCTAACACGCTCGCGGCGTGGCGTGCAGCGCGCCACGCCATGAGCGCTGTCGTTCAGTTTCACGTTCACGTCAGGCTCGCGGGCTACCTTCAGCCCACCGACAACTGCAGGTGCAATTGCGAACGCGCCGGCGCGCCACCGTCGATCGCGTCGCTCGCGGCGTCGCGATCGGATTGCGAGGACGGCGCCAGACGCGCCCTTTCGATGCGGTCCAGATACTCGGTGGTGATGTCGCCGGTCACGTAGTTGCCGTCAAAACACGACGCTTCGAATTCCCGCAGCGCCGGGTTGATGTCGCGCACGGCCTGCTTCAGTGCGTCGACGTCCTGATACACGAGATGGTCCGCGCCGATCATGCGCGCGACTTCGTCGTCCGTGCGGCCGTGAGCGACGAGCTCACCGCGCGTCGGCATGTCGATACCGTAGACGTTCGGGAACTTCACCGGCGGCGCCGCCGAAGCGAAGATCACCTTGTTCGCGCCGGCGTCGCGCGCCATCTGCACGATTTCGTGCGAGGTGGTGCCGCGCACGATCGAGTCGTCGACGATCAGCACGTTCTTGCCCTTGAACTCGATGCCCATGGCGTTCAGCTTCTGGCGCACCGACTTCTTGCGCACCGCCTGACCCGGCATGATGAAGGTGCGGCCGACATAACGGTTCTTGAAAAAGCCTTCGCGATACTCCACACCCAGTTTCTTCGCGACCTGCATGGCAGCCGGACGCGACGAATCGGGAATCGGCATCACCACGTCGATCGGCACGTCGGGCAATTCGCGCTTGATCTTCTCGGCGAGGTAGTCGCCCATGCGCAGACGCACGTTGTAGACCGGCACGCCGTCGAGCACCGAGTCCGGACGCGCGAGGTACACGAGTTCGAAAATGCAGGGGTTCAGGCTAGGATTCGTCGCACATTGCTGCGAATGCAGATTGCCTTCGATATCGATGAAAATCGCCTCGCCCGGCGCGATATCGCGCACGAATTCGAACCCGATACCTTCAATCGCCACCGATTCCGACGCCAGGATCCACTCGACGCCTTCCGGCGTTTCCTGCTTGCCGAGGCACAGCGGACGGATACCGAACGGGTCGCGGAAACCCAGCAGCCCGTAACCGGCGATCAGCGACACGATCGCGTACGAACCCCGCACCCGGCGATGCACGCCCGACACCGCCTTGAACAGCGCGGCCGGATCGAGTTGCAGGCCCGAGCTGGACAGCTGCAATTCGTGCGCGAGCACGTTGAGCATGACCTCGGTGTCGGAATTCGTATTGATGTGGCGGCGATCGACGCGGAACATCTCGTCTTTCAGTTGCTGCCAATTGGTCAGATTGCCGTTATGCGCGAGGATGATGCCGAACGGCGCGTTCACGTAGAACGGCTGGGCTTCTTCTTCGCTCGACGCGGAACCGGCCGTCGGGTAACGCACCTGACCGATCCCGGTCGTGCCGGGCAGGCTGCGCATGTTGCGCGTGCGGAACACGTCGCGCACCATGCCGTTGGCCTTGTGCATGTGGAAATTGCTGCCGTTCGCGGTTGCGATGCCGGCGGCATCCTGACCGCGATGCTGCAGAAGCAGCAGGCTGTCATAGATCAGCTGATTGACCGGGGAATGGGAAACTACGCCTACGATGCCGCACATGGCATGTCCTTCAAAGGTACGAAATTCGTCGTGGCGGCCGGTGCCTGCGTACGCGCTGTGACCTGCTGGTACTTAGCGGCAACCGGTTTGCGCCGGAGTCCTGCCGCGTCCCTTGAAACACTCGCCTGATCGTCACACGCGGACGTAGGCAGCAAGCGTCTCGGGAAGCAGCGGTTTCATTACGTGCACGCCCTCGACCGCATAGGGCCGCAGCAAGGCGTTGCGCCAGAATTCCTGTTGGGGCAGTTCGGTCAAGCCAGCGAGGGCGACCAGAATCAGCACCAGAATGACCCCGCGCACGAGGCCGAACATCAAACCGAGCGAGCGGTCCACACCGCTCAAGCCGGTTGCCTGCACGATGCGGCTCAGGAGGGCATTCAGCACGCTCGCCACCAGCACCACACCGATCACCACCAGCGCAAAGGCCAGCAGCCACTGGGTCAACGCGCCACCCGGCCACGTGGACGGGATAAACGGCACGACATAACCGACAAAGCGGCACGCAATGAAAAACGCCGCGATCCAGCCGATCAACCCGAATATCTCGGACAAAAACCCGCGCCATGTGCCGCGCAAGGCCGACAAACCGATCACCGCCATTACAGCGTAGTCGAAGGCGGTGAACATCGCTCGCTTACTGTGCCGTGCCGCTGTTCGCGCCCGACGTCAAGCCGGCCTCGCGAACTTTCGCAATCGCGGCGCTGGCCGCGGCGCGATCGGCAAACGGGCCAGCCCGCAACAGCGTGAGCGTGGAGCCGTCAGCCTGCTTTCGATGTTCGGTATATGCGGGCACTCCCGCCGCTTTCAACTTGGCCGCCCAATTTCGCGCGTTGGCGTCGTTGGCGAATGCGCCCAGTTGAACCGCGAAACGGCTGCCCGGCGGCGAGGCCGGCGTGCCGGAATTCGCGTCCGCGCTGGCGGCGGTGGTGTTCGTGTCGTCGGTTGCGCTCGGGGCCGGTGTGGCCGCGGCGTTGTGCGTGACCGGCGGTTTGGCTGGCTTTGCGGGCGCTGTCGGCGTGGCCGGTGCGGTGTTCGCCGCGACGGCCGGTGCCTGCGATTTCGCCGCCGGCTTGGCTGCGGGCGCCGCAGCGCTTGTCGCCGCGTTTGTGTTTGTGCCTGCGCTCGAGCTTTGCGCTTGGGTGCTGCCGGACTGGCCTTGCTTCGCGGCCGTTGTCGGCGCAAGACCCGAAGCGGCGAGTGCCGCGTCAGGCGTGGGATTGTCGGGTGCTACGCCGGCCTGCGTGTCTTCGTCAGCCTTGGCGAGCTTCGGCGCGGGACGGTTGGGGATGTCGATCGCGATGTCGTCGGTGACCGGCTTGGGATGCGAGTCCAGCACCATGGGCAGGATGACGACCGCCGCGACGACCAGCGCGATCGCACCGACGAGGCGGCGCCGCGCACGCTGCTTTTCCGGCAACGTAGGGTCGAGCAGCATGGCGTCGACGGGGCGCTCCGTGCGGCGGGTTCGCCGCTCCACGCGCTCGCCACGGGCGGCCCGGGTGGAACTGGTATTTGCGCCGCGCCGGGTGGGCGCGTCGTCTTTCTTGCCGAACGAGAAAATTCCCATGAATCGCTTGGTTCGAGCCTGGCGCCCGTTCAGTGTTGCTGCGATTTACGGTAGGCCATCACGCCGGCTACCGTATAGAAACTGCCGAAAACCACGATTCTATCATTCTCTGACGCCCGTTTTAGCGCGTCTTGGTACGCATCGGCTGGTGTGGCGTAGCGCGTGACGCTGCTGTCGGCGGCTTCGTCCACGCCCTGCTCGCGTAGCGCCGCTTCGAGCTGTTCAGCCGTAGCGGCCCGCGCGAGCGGCAAATCGGTCACGCACCAATGGTCGATTTCGCCCTTCAGATGCGCCAATACGCCGGCGATATCCTTGTCGCGCATCGCACCGAATACCGCGTACGTGTACGGGAAAAAACCCATGTTGCCGAGGTTCTGCGTCAGCACGGCGGCCGCGTGCGGGTTGTGGCCGACGTCCAGCACGATAGCCGGCTTGCCGGGCAACACCTGGAAACGGCCCGGCAGCTCGACGTTGGCGAGGCCCAGGCGGATGTCCTGGGCCGACACCGGCAAACGGTCACGCAGTGCTTCGAGTCCAGCCAGCGCCGCCGACGTATTGATCAACTGGTTCGCGCCGCGCAACGCCGGATAGGCGAGCGACGAACGCCGCATGGTCGGACCGACGTAACTCCACTGCTGACGCTCGCTGCCCGCCTGCCCTTCGTAGCGGAAATCGCGACCGAAGAGCCACAGTTCCGCGCCGATCTTCTCAGCATGATCGATCAGCGACTGCGGCGGCACCGGGTCGGCGCAAATTGCCGGCTTGCCCGGACGGAAAATACCAGCCTTTTCGAAGCCGATCTTCTCGCGCGTATCGCCGAGATATTCCGTGTGATCAATGTCGATGCTGGTAATGATTGCGCAGTCGGTATCAAGAATATTGACCGCGTCGAGACGGCCGCCCAGGCCGACTTCGAAGATCACCGCGTCGAAGCCGCGCGACGCGAACAGGCTCATGATCGCCAGCGTCGTGAATTCGAAGTAGGTCAGCGTGACGGACTCGGCGAGACTCAGGCGCGCGGTTTCGACGGCTTCGAAGTGCGTCAGCAGTTCGGCGTCGGTCGCCATTTCGCCGTTCACGCGCGCGCGTTCGTTGAACGTCAGCAGATGCGGCGACGTGTGGCAGCCCACCGTAAAGCCAGCGCGCAGCAGAATCGATTCGAGAATCGCGCACGTGGAGCCCTTGCCGTTCGTGCCGCCGACCGTGATGATCGGGCACGCAAACGACAACTGCATCGCGTCGCGTACCTGCGAGATGCGGCCTAAACCCATGTCGATGCCGACCGGATGCGCGGATTCAAGGTGCGTGAGCCACGCGTCGAGGGTGGGGAATGTCGTCATCGAATGAATCGCGAGTGAATCGGTTAGGCGGTGGTGCGCCGTGATTATCCTGGAAATGACAACGCGCCGCTTGATCACTCACGCGGCGCGCTATTTTTGCCTGCTTTTTTGACGGCCGTCAGCGCTCAGCGGCGCGCGGGCTGTCTGCTGCTTAACGTCGGCTTACGCGACGGCATCCGCCGGCTGGTGGCTCAACAGCGCCATCAACTGAGCGATTTCCTCACGCAGCTTGCGACGATCGATGATCATGTCCACCGCGCCCTTCGTCAGCAGGAACTCCGCGCGCTGGAAGCCTTCCGGCAGCTTTTCGCGCACCGTCTGTTCGATCACGCGCGGGCCGGCAAAGCCGATCAGCGCCTTCGGCTCGGCGATCACCACGTCGCCGAGGAACGCGAAACTCGCCGACACGCCGCCCATGGTCGGATCGGTCAGCACGGAAATGAACGGCAGCTTGGCTTCGGCCAGCCGGGTCAGCATGGCCGTGGTCTTCGCCATTTGCATCAGCGACAGCAGGCTTTCCTGCATGCGCGCGCCGCCGGAAGCGGTGAAGCAGATAAACGGCACTTTCTGTTCGAGCGCGTTCTGTGCGCCGCGCGCAAAGCGCTCGCCGACCACCGAACCCATCGAGCCGCCCATGAACGAGAACTCGAAGCAGGCCACGACCACCGGCAGCGTATGGATCGCGCCGCCCATCACGACCATGGCGTCGGTTTCGTCGGTGTCGTCCATCGCCTCTTTCAGGCGATCCGGGTACTTGCGGCTATCCTTGAACTTCAACGCGTCGACCGGGACGATTTCCTGGCCGATTTCGTAGCGGCCTTCCGGATCGAGCAGGCCGTCGAGCCGCTCACGCGCGCCGATGCGCATGTGATGGTCGCACTTCGGGCAAACGTGCAGATTGGCCTCGACGTCGTTGCGGTACAGCACGGCTTCGCACGACGGGCACTTGATCCACAGGCCTTCCGGAATCCCCTTGCGGTTCTTCGGGTCGGTTTGTTTGATTTTCGGCGGCAGCAGCTTATCGAGCCAGCTCATATTGAATCCTTCTGGGGTCGGCGGTTGCGCAAACGGCGGGATAAACCCGCCGCTCACATTACAGACGACAAAAATAACTGTTATCGGGCAGTCGCGACGCTATCTAGCGCCTCGCGCACTTCGGCGATGAAACGCGTGAGCGTTTCAGCCGCGGTCTCCGGCGGCGCCTGTTCGAGCAATTGCACGATACGACTGCCGATCACGACGGCATCGGACACTTCGGCCACCGAACGCGCGGTTTGCGCGTCGCGGATGCCAAAACCGACGCCCACCGGCAGGGGTACGCGCGACTTGATGGCCGGGATTTTACCCGCGATGCTGGAAACGTCCAGATTCGCGGAGCCGGTCACCCCTTTCAACGACACATAATAGACGTAGCCGCTGGCAATTTTGCCGACTTCCGCGATGCGCTCGTCCGTGGACGTGGGCGCCAGCAAAAAGATCGGGTCGATGTCGGCGGATCGCATCTTTTCAGCGAAGTTAGCGCACTCTTCCGGCGGGTAATCGACCACCAGCACGCCGTCCACGCCGGCTTCCTGCGCGGCTTTCGCGAACGCGTCGATACCCATGCGTTCGATCGGATTGGCGTAGCCCATCAGCACGACGGGCGTCTTGTTGTCGGTTTCGCGGAAGCGCTTGACGTCCGCGATCACGTGACGCAGCGACACGCCATGCGCCAACGCGCGCTCAGACGATTGCTGGATCACGGGGCCGTCGGCCATCGGGTCGGAAAACGGCACACCGAGTTCGATCACATCCGCGCCGCCGGCAGCGAGCGCGTGCATGAATTCGACCGTGCGGGCCGGGTCCGGGTCGCCGGCCGTCATGAAAGGAATCAGGCCTTTCTTACCTTGAGCAGACAACGCGGCAAACGTGTTCTTGATACGGGACATGGAAATTTCTCGAATTTAAGCAACTGCGCGCGGCTTACGCGGCGCGTGCTGCGTGACACACACTGCGGCTCACTGCGTTTCGGTCTGCCGTTTAGCCTTGGCCTTAACCGGTCGCGCCTTCACAGGCACAGGATTCGCAGCGATGCTGACGCGTTCACGCGCTATCGCACAGTAACTTTCATTGATCTCATAGCCGACGAATTCGCGCTGCTGTCGGGCGCAAGCGACTGCGGTGGTGCCGCTGCCCATGAACGGGTCGAGCACGCGCCCGCCCTTCGGACAACTTGCCAGCACCATTCGCTCGACAATTTCCAGAGGTTTCTGGGTGGGATGCGCGACGCGTTCGGCATGTTGCCGATGCAGTCGCGACACCGACCAGACATCCTTCGGATTATAGCCAACCTCCAGCCACTTACTGCCTTCGAACAATTTACGCGAACGCGCCTTCTTCGTGACTTCATCGTACGGGATGCGGACGGGATCGAGATCGAAGAAGTAATCCTTCGACACCGCGAAAAAACCGATGTTGTCGTGCACCGAAGTAAAACGGCGCACGGTGCCGCCCATGCTCGGTACGCGCCGGTCCCAGATGATTTCGTTGATCATCGTGAGTTTTGTCTTCAGGAAGCTGAAGATTTCCGGTGAGTACTGCCACGTGCAGAAGATATACAGCGACCCCGACGGCTTGAGCTTGGGAACAGCCAGCTCAAGCCAGCTACGCGTCCAGGCGAGAAAATCCTCGCCGGTCCGCTTGTCGGAGTCGTTGCCATAATCTTTGCCGAGCCCATAAGGCGGATCGCACACGATCAGGTCGATCGACCCGTTGGGAATGTTCGCCACATCGGTCAGAAAATCGCGGTTCAACAGCTGGATGCCGGCCGGCACCTGCGGCAGTAAAGCTTCAGGTGCCGCGGCGGCCGCTACTTTGGCGACCGGATCAAGGGTTTCAATCGCCGGCTGCGGCTCGTCGAACTCGTCACGCATCGTCGCGGCGCTCAGAACTGAATGCCCGATCGCTCGGCGACCGTATGCATGTCCTTGTCGCCACGGCCCGACAGGTTGACCAGAAGGACTTTGTCCTTCGGCAGCGTCGGCGCGAGCTTCGCGGCGTAGGCCAGTGCATGACTGGACTCCAACGCCGGAATGATGCCTTCGATGCGACAGCAATCGTGGAACGCTTTCAGCGCTTCTTCGTCGGTGATGCTGACGTATTGCGCGCGATTGCTGTCTTTTAGCCACGCATGCTCGGGACCGACGCCCGGGTAGTCGAGGCCGGCCGAGATCGAATGCGTCTCGATAATCTGACCGTTTTCGTCCTGCAGCAGGTAGGTACGATTGCCGTGCAGAACGCCGGGGCTGCCGGCGATCAGCGAAGCCGCGTGACGACCGGATTCGAGCCCGTCGCCAGCTGCTTCGACACCGATCAACTGCACCGATGTGTCGTCAATGTACGGGTAAAAGATACCCATTGCGTTCGAACCGCCGCCAATGCACGCGATCACCGCATCCGGCTGACGACCGACCAGCTCGGGCATTTGCACCTTGCACTCGTCGCCGATCACGCGCTGGAAGTCGCGCACCATCATCGGGTAAGGATGCGGACCCGCGACCGTGCCGATAATGTAGAACGTGTTTTCGACGTTGGTAACCCAGTCGCGCATGGCTTCGTTCAGCGCGTCTTTCAACGTACGTGAGCCGGATGTGACCGGCACGACCGTCGCGCCGAGCAGCTTCATGCGGTAGACGTTGGCGGCCTGGCGGCGCACGTCTTCCTCGCCCATGTAGACCACGCACTCCATGCCGAAGCGCGCCGCGATGGTTGCCGTTGCCACGCCGTGCTGACCGGCGCCGGTTTCGGCGATCACGCGCGGTTTGCCCATGCGCTTGGCGAGCAGCGCCTGGCCGATCACGTTGTTGATCTTGTGCGCGCCCGTGTGATTCAGGTCTTCACGCTTGAGGAAAACCTGCGCGCCGCCGAGCATTTCGCTCCAGCGCTTCGCGTGATAAATCGGCGACGGACGACCGACGAAATACTTCAATTCGCGCTCGTACTCCGCGACGAATTCCGGGTCTTTTTGATATTTTTCGTACGCCTCACGCAGCTCGTTAAGCGCGTGGACCAGCGTTTCAGCGACAAACACGCCGCCATATTGGCCGAAATGGCCTCTTTCGTCTGGCAAGTTATACATGGTGATCACTCTTCTCAGTGTGGCCCGCGATTTTCGTAAGAGAAAACCGCGTGGCCGGAATCATTCGGCGTCCGCCGCGCGCACGGCGCGGACGAATGCCGCCATCCGGGCGTGATCTTTCACGCCCCGGGCGCCCGCGACTTCGATGCCGCTCGAGACATCGACCGCGTACGGGCGCACGCGATGGATCGCATCACTGACGTTTTGCGCGTTCAACCCACCACTCAAAACGGCCCGACGCGCGAGCTCTGCTGGAATAAGTGACCAATCGAAAACCTTCCCGCCGCCGCCATAGCCTTCGACATGAGTGTCGAACAGAAGGCCGCTGGCTGCTGAATAGTTAAGAGCCGATTTTACCAAATCAGCCGGTTGAGTATCGGCTGCAACTCGCAGCGCGCGCAACCAAGGCAAACCCGCAACCCCGGCGAGCGTTTCGGACTGCGCCGCGGTCTCGTCGCCGTGGAACTGCAGCAGCGTCAGGCCGACGTTGCTGACGACCTCGCGGATCCAGTCCGGCGTGGGGTTGACGAACAGACCCACGACCGACACGAACGGCGGCACGTCGTGCACCAGCTCGACCGCTTGCGCAATGCTCACCGAGCGCGGGCTCGGCGGATAAAACACGAGGCCGATCGCGTCGGCGCCGAGGTCGATCGCGTGGCTCACGTCTTCCGGTTTCGACAGGCCGCACAGCTTGATGCGAGTGCGATGCGGCGCGGCGGTTTGCTGCGCGCCGGCTTGGGCTTCGGTTGCGAGGTTTTCGGTGCTGTTCATGATTCCGTTTGCTCGGTCCATACGGTACTCCACGGCACGCTGCCGGTGTGCGGCGCGGGCACCGCGTACTGCTCAGGATAGCCCACCTGCGCCAGATACAAGCCGTCCGGCATGAAGGTCGGCGCGGCAACGTCGCGGTCGCGGCTTGCCAGCACCTCGGCCATCCATTCGGCCGGATGACGGCCACGGCCGATATATACGAGGCAACCCATCAGGTTACGCACCATGTGATGCAGGAACGCGTTGGCCCGGAAGCGGAAGTGGACGAAATCGCCCTGCTGCCGGATGTCGATCTGATACAGGTGCTTGACCGGTGTTTTCGCCTGACATTGCGACGAACGGAACGCCGAAAAATCGTGCTCGCCGATCAGATGCGCGGCGCCGGCACGCATGGCGTCGACGTCGAGCGGCGTGTGAACCCAGCCGACGCGCGCCGCCAGCATCGGCGAACGCACCGGATGGACGTAAAGCACGTAGTGATAGGTCCGTTCGAACGCGGCAAAACGTGCGTGAAACTCGTCCGGCATCGGCTTGGCCCACTGGACCGAGATCGTTTTCGGCAAGAACGCATTCGTGCCGCGCACCCATGAACTGTCCGTGCGGTCGAGTTCGGTGTCGAAATGCGCGACCTGGCCGAGCCCATGCACGCCCGTATCCGTGCGGCCCGCGACGGTAATACGCACGGGCGTCCGCGCGAATTCGCTCAATGCCCGTTCGAGCTCGTCCTGCACGGTATTGCCGTGCGGTTGCGACTGCCAGCCGCAAAACGCCGAACCGTCGTACTGAACCCCTAACGCAATCCGCTTCACGACAACGGCGCGAGCGTCGACAGCAACGCGCGGGCCTCGGTGCGCGTGGTGGGATCGTTCGCTTCGATCACTTCGTTGATCAGCGAGCGAGCACCGGACAGATCGCCGAGGTCGATGTACTCGGCGGCCAGATCGAGCTTGTTTCGCGCGATTCGGGTGAGATCCGCCGGCGTAAATGCCGGCAACGGCTGGGCCGGGCTCGGCGGCAACTCGAGGTCGAAGTCGAGCTTCAGCGCACCGAAGCCTGCGGCGCCCAAGCCGCCCATCGCGCCGAAACCCTTCGCGCCAAGGCCCGCGACGGCGGCATGCCCCGCGGTGCCGGCGGTGATTTCATCGGCGATATGCGGGACGTCGTCGGGGTCGTGCGGCGCGAGGGCTTGCTGCGCGGTCGTTTCCGGCGATGCAACCGGCTGCGTGGTCAATGACGCGGGAGCATGCAGGCCCTCGAACGGCGATTCGATCCGCGGCGGGAGCGGCATGTCGAGAGCGCTGAAGGCGTCGACGGCGTCGCGCGGGAATTCGGTCGGTGCGGTGAGGGTGTGCTGCGCTTGCGACAACGGTGTTGGTTCTGAGAAGGTTGATGCGCCGTCAGGCGTTGCGGCATGGGTCGGCTGATGCAGCTCGTAGGACGGTTGATAGGTCGCTTCGTCGTGTGCCGGATCCAGATGCGTCAGCGGCACGGGGGGCAACGTTGTGTCGGGGAGCGGATGCGCCGATGCGTCGGCGTAAGGCTGGCCGAATGGCGTCGGCGTATCGCGCGGCTCGGCGGGTTGCTGGGTGAAATCGATGGCCGGCGGCGGGACGTTCAGCGGGCTTTGGAGTTCGGCCGATGCCGTTTGCGAAGCGGCCGGTGCGCTCGGCGCGGGTTCGTCATCCCATTGCAGACGGTGGGCGGGCGGCTCGTGCTGGAAGGATTCGTCGACCGGTTCGAGTGGGGTCAGCGGCAAAGCTTCGGCGCCGAGTTCGGCTGCGGCGGCGAGGCTTGCGGCAGTGGTTGCGCTGGCGAAATGCTCGTGTTCTGCTGCCGCGTGTTCCGCTGCCGCGCGCTCGGCAGCGGCTTGTTCTGATGCTGCGCGTTCCGCCGCTGTGCGCTCTGATGCCTCGCGCTCTTCCGCTGCGACTTGTTCCGCTGCAGCACTCTCCGCGTCTGCCTGTTCCTTCGCCACGCGCTCCGACTCAGCGTGCTCCTCTGCTGTCCGTTCCGCGGCAGCACTTTCCGCTGCCTTGTGCTCCGCTTCGCGCGCCGCCGCCTGGCGAATCTCCGCCTCACGTTCCGCAGCCTCGCGTTCAGCCTGCTCGCGCGCAGCCGCCGCGCCTTCCGCCGCTTCATGTTCAGCGGCGGCCAATGCGGCCGCATGCGACACCGACACGTCGGCGCTATCGTCAGACGTATCTCGCACCGAAGCCTGCTCGCGTGCCGACGCAACGTCGTGCGGATCATTAGCTTGCGCCGACGCCACGGCGTCGCCATCCGCTGCGCTGACCTCGGCCGTCGCGTTCGCATCGCGCTTACGTCGACGCATGCGCAAAGCCGCCAGCAAGACCACCAGCGCTGCACCGACCGCCGCCGCAATGCTCAAGCCGACCTGCGAAATACCGCCGTCATTCGACACGGAGGTCACCGCGCCGCCATGCCCCGACGCAGCGGCCGTCGCCGACGACGCACCCACCGGCACCGCAGCGCCCGTCGAAGCGGCACGCGTCGCGGCCGGAGAGCCGCCGATGCCGTGCTTCTGCAATTCCATCAGCACGCGATTTTTCAACGCGAGCAGTTGCTGCAAGCTGGACACCTGCGCACGCGGCTGCGACGCCGCCTGCGCAGCCGTCGCCGCGCTACCGGCCGCAGACGCGGAGGCGCCCGCAGCGGACTCGCTAGCCGACGGCTGAATCGACCCCGACCACTCATGCGCGCCGCTGGCCGGCGATGCCGTCTGCGAGCCCGCCACGGGCGCGGACGCAACCGCGCCGCCTGCCGTCGTGGTGCCGCTACCCGGCGTCGCCGAGCCTGCCGTTGTGACCGCGCTGGCGGTCCCCGGCACGGCCGGCGTAGCCGGCGCCGCAGCGCGAGCCGCAGCACTGGCCGCGCTCGCCGCTGCGGCATTGACCTGCGCCACAGCGCTTGCCGCGCCAGTCGCAGCAGCCGCACCTGTCGCGGTGGTCGCAGCTATCGTCCCAACCGGCGCGGAAGCGGAAGCCGCCGAAGCCGAAGATGAAGCCGAAGCCGAAGCCCCCGAAACCGTAGCCGTAACCGCCGCCGCCGAAGCCGCCAACACCCCCGACGCATCCAGCGCCGGCACCGTCAGCACCGCCCCGAGGCGCATCCGGCTCGGATCGTGACTCATGAACGCGTTCGGGTTCGCATCGAACAACGCGCGGGACGCGCGTGCGAGCGTCGCCCGGTCGTGCGACTGCGTGACGGCGATCGCCACGTCGTTCAACGACTGGCCCGGCTTCACCGTGAATTGACCGCCGTTCGCATACGAAACGGACGCGGCATCCGGCGCGCTTGCGGCAGCGCCAGGCGCGGCGAGCGCGCTGCTCATGCCGACGCCAGCCAGCGCGAACGTGACTGCGGCTACTGCGGCCACAGCCGCCGTAGCCGACAAGCGGCCGTTGCCCTGATGAATGAACATAGCCCGAAGGGATGAGAGTCGAAGGTTCATCGGGACCCCTGGCGCGTCAGCGCGCAGCCCTTTTTTGCGGTTGGAAAGAGACAAGATAATCGGAGCACACAATGAAAAAAGCGCCGCGCAAGCGCGACGCTTCTTGAGTTTTCTACGCGTCGTGAGCGCGTAGTTTACTTTACTTGTCGAGCACAATGCGAAGCATGCGACGCAGCGGTTCCGCCGCGCCCCACAGCAACTGATCGCCGACCGTGAAAGCCGACAGATATTCGCCGCCCATGGCGAGCTTGCGCACGCGGCCGACCGGCACCGTCAGCGTACCCGTAACCACCGCCGGGGACAGATCGCGCATGGATGCTTCGCGTTCGTTCGGCACGACCTTGACCCAGTCGTTGCCCGACGCGAGGATGCTGTTCACTTCGTCCAGCGGCACGTCTTTGTTCAGCTTGATGGTCAACGCCTGCGAATGGCAGCGCATTGCACCGATCCGCACGCACAGCCCGTCTACCGGGATCGAACCCGGCGTGCCCATGGCCGGCTTGCCGAGAATCTTGTTGGTTTCGGCGCCGCCCTTCCACTCTTCTTTCGACATACCGTTGCCGAGATCCTTGTCGATCCACGGAATCAGCGAACCGGCGAGCGGCACGCCGAAGTTGTCGGTCGGCATGCGATCGCTGTTCATGGCCGACAACACGCGACGGTCGATATCCAGAATCGCCGACGACGGATCCGCCAGGTCCTCTTTCGCGGCACCGTACAGCGTGCCCATTTGCTGCAGCAGTTCGCGCATGTTTTGCGCGCCCGCGCCCGAAGCGGCCTGATACGTCATGGCCGTCATCCAGTCGACGAGGTTTTCGCGGAACAGGCCGCCCAGCGCCATCAGCATCAGGCTGACCGTGCAGTTGCCGCCGATGAAATTCTTCTGGCCTTTAACCAGCGCGTTCTTGATCACGTCGAGGTTGACCGGATCGAGAATGATGACCGCGTCGTCCTTCATGCGCAGCGACGAAGCCGCGTCGATCCAGTAGCCGTTCCAACCTGCCGCGCGCAGCTTCGGGAACACTTCGTTCGTGTAGTCGCCGCCCTGGCACGAGATGATCGCTTCGCACTTCTTCAGGTCTTCGATGCTTGTCGCATCTTTGAGCTTGGTCTCGTTTTTGGCGAACGACGGCGCGTTGCCGCCCGCGTTGCTGGTGCTGAAAAACACCGGTTCGATCAAGTCGAAATCGCCTTCCTGTTGCATACGTTGCATCAGGACGCTGCCGACCATACCGCGCCAACCTACGAGACCTACGTTCATGACTTCATACCCTTCGAATGGAAACTTCCCCGCATCTTTGCCCGCAGTGACCGCGCGGGGAAGATGGGCGGGCACGACGGACGATCAGCGTTTCGTGATCGTTTTCGGGGTAATCGTTTTGGTGACTGCTTTGGTGGTAATGGCGAGCTTAACCACACGGGCCGTTGTGCCGTGCAATTTTGAAATCGAGGAGATTTGAGCTGCTTGTGCCATCGCTACAATATACACGAAAACCTGAATCTGGCGACGCTAAAGTCCGTCGCTATCGTCCGTATTACGCGCGAATCGGCCTGTTTCAAGGCCGATTCGCGCTTTAAAGGCCGCGTTTGAACGCGCCTGGTCTCTGCTTGAACCGCAGCCGCTTTACAGCGCCGCGACCACCGCGTCGCCCATCGCGACCGTGCCGATCTGCTTGCATCCCGGCGTCAGAATGTCGCCCGTGCGATAGCCCTGTTCGAGCACCTTCTTCACCGCGGTTTCGATGCGATCCGCCTGCTCCGCCTTGTTCAGCGAATAGCGCAGCATCATCGCGGCCGACAGGATGGTCGCCAGCGGATTGGCCACGCCCTTGCCGGCGATGTCCGGCGCGGAACCGTGCGACGGCTCGTACAAGCCCTTGTTGCTCTTGTCGAGCGAAGCCGACGGCAACATGCCGATCGAGCCCGTGAGCATGGCTGCTTCGTCGGACAGAATGTCCCCGAACATGTTGCCGGTGACGACCACGTCGAACGCCTTCGGCGCCTTCACGAGTTGCATGGCTGCGTTGTCGACATACATGTGCGACAGTTCGACGTCCGCATATTCCTTCGAGACGTCGATCATCACGTCACGCCAGAATTGAGACGTTTCCAGCACGTTCGCCTTGTCCACGCTCGTCAGCTTTTTCTGACGCTTTTGCGCGGCCTGAAACGCGACGTGCGCAATGCGGCGCACTTCGGGTTCCGAATAACGCATGGTGTCGAAGCCTTCCTTCGCGCCTTCGAACAAACCATCCGGCGACGAACGTACGCCGCGCGGCGCGCCGAAATAGATGTCGCCGTTCAGCTCGCGCACGATCAGGATGTCGAGGCCCGACACGATCTCTTCCTTCAACGACGAAGCGCCGGTGAGTTGCGGATAGCAGATCGCCGGACGGAAGTTCGCGAACAGCTGCAGGTGCTTGCGCAGGCCCAGAATGGCCTGCTCCGGACGCAGCGCGCGTTCGAGGCTGTCGTACTTCCAGTCGCCAACCGCGCCGAACAGAATCGCATCGGCTTCTTTCGCCAGCGCCAGCGTCGACTCGGGCAGCGGGTGGCCCTTCGCTTCGTAGCCCGCACCGCCAACCGGCGCTTCTTCGAGCTCGAACTTTTCGCCGAGTACGTTCAGGACCTTGACGGCCTCCTTGACGATTTCGGGACCGATGCCGTCGCCCGGCAAGACTGCGATCTTCATGCGAATTCCTTGAGGTTTGCTTCGAGAAAGTGGAACGCGTTCGTTAGCCGACGATGCGGTGATTCAGCCACGGCTGCTTGGTCAGGCGTTCCGCTTCGAACTGGCGAATCTTGTCCGCGTGACGCAGCGTGAGGCCGATATCGTCGAACCCGTTCAGCAGACAGTACTTGCGGAAACCGGCGACTTCGAACGGATACGCGGCGCCGCCGTCCGACGTGCGCACGACTTGCGCCTCGAGGTCGACGGTCAGCTCGAAACCGTTGAACGCGTAGGTCTCGTTGAACAGATGATCGACTTCCTGCTCCGTGAGCACGATCGGCAGCACGCCGTTCTTGAAGCAGTTGTTATAGAAAATATCGGCGAAGCTCGGCGCGATGATCGCGCGGAAGCCATATTGCTGCAGCGCCCACGGCGCATGCTCACGCGAGCTGCCGCAGCCGAAATTCTTACGCGCCAGCAGCACCGACGCGCCTTGATAACGCGCCTGGTTCAGCACGAAATCCGGATTCAGCGGACGCTTCGAATTGTCCTGGCCCGGTTCGCCGTGATCGAGGTAACGCCATTCGTCGAACGCGTTCGGGCCGAAACCCGTGCGCTTGATCGACTTCAGGAATTGCTTCGGAATGATCGCGTCCGTGTCGACGTTCTCGCGATCGAGCGGCGCCACGACGCCGGTGTGTACGATGAATTTATCCATGACGCTTGCGCCTGTTTCAAAAGCGGGCAATGCGCGCGGCGGCTGGAATGCCGCTCGCCGCAAAGCCGGCAACAATCAAAAACCGCTCATTTATCAGCGTGATTGCTGATCGAATTGCCGAGGTGTGACATGTCCTCGCCGAATCCGTGCACCGTGTTGCAGCCGGCCAGACCGAGCAATAGCCCAGCCAGGGTACCGAGCGCGAAACGGCGCAATAGAGTGGTGCGATTCATGTTCTTCATCATGCGGTTTATCCAAGCTTGCGAATATCGACGAAATGCCCTTCGATGGCCGCAGCCGCAGCCATCGCGGGGCTGACCAGGTGGGTACGGCCACCGGCGCCCTGACGACCTTCAAAATTACGATTCGACGTGGACGCGCAACGCTCGCCCGGCTCCAGCCGGTCGGCGTTCATCGCGAGACACATCGAGCAACCGGGTTCACGCCATTCGAAACCAGCATCGGTAAAGACCTTGTCGAGGCCTTCGCGTTCCGCTTGCGCCTTCACCAGACCCGAACCCGGCACGACCATGGCGAGGCGGATGTTCGGTGCGACGCGGCGGCCGAGCTTCTTGACGACGTAAGCCGCGGCGCGAATGTCTTCAATGCGCGCGTTGGTGCACGACCCGATGAAGATTTTATCCGGCTTGATCGACTCGATCGGCGCGTTCGGTTCGAGCGCCATGTATTTCAACGCACGTTCCATCGCGTCGCGCTTGACCGGATCTTTTTCGCGTTCCGGGTCCGGCACGCGACCGTCCACGGCCGTGACCATTTCCGGCGACGTGCCCCAGGTGACCTGCGGCACGATCTCGGCGGCGTTCAGCTCGACCACGCGGTCGAATTGCGCGCCGTCGTCCGTCTTGAACTGCTTCCAGTATTCGACCGCGTGATCCCATTCCACGCCTTCCGGCGAGAACGGACGGCCTTTCAGGTACTCGACCGTGGTGTTATCTACCGCGACCATGCCGGCGCGCGCACCGGCTTCGATCGCCATGTTGCAGACCGTCATGCGGCCTTCCATGGACAGCGCGCGAATCGTCGAACCGCCGAACTCGATCGCGTAACCGGTGCCGCCCGCGGTGCCGATCTTGCCGATGATCGCCAGCACGATGTCTTTCGCGGTGCAGCCGCGCGGCAGCGGACCCTCGACCTTCACCAGCATGTTCTTGCTCTTTTTCTGCAAGAGCGTTTGCGTGGCCAGCACGTGCTCGACTTCGGACGTGCCGATGCCGTGCGCGAGCGCGCCGAACGCGCCGTGCGTGGACGTGTGCGAGTCGCCGCAGACGATCGTCATGCCCGGCAGCGTAGCGCCCTGCTCCGGCCCGATGATGTGCACGATGCCTTGACGCAGGTCGTTCATCTTGAACTGCGTGATGCCGTAGGCGTCGCAGTTCGTATCCAGCGTGTCGACCTGCAGCTTCGAAACCGGATCGGCAATGCCGTGGCTACGGTCGGTGGTGGGCACGTTGTGGTCGGAGACCGCCAGATTCGCGCTGATGCGCCACACCGGACGCTTAGCCAGCTTCAGGCCTTCGAATGCTTGCGGGCTGGTCACTTCGTGCAGCAGATGACGGTCGATATAGAGAATCGTCGTACCGTCTTCTTCCGTGTGGATCACGTGCGTGTTCCACAATTTGTCGTAGAGAGTCTGTGCCATGGTGTATGCGGGATAGTAATGACTGCGGGCTGACTGTGTCGGTCGATTATGCCACGCAGCGTCCCGCTTTGGGCCGCACATCCCCGGAGAAAACCGATAAAAAACAGGGAGTTGGGTGGTAGTGACGATACCTGTATCTGGGCCACCCGGCAACGCTTGCCGCTTAACGACGCAGCTCGATGACGAAATCGTAGTAGTCGTTGATACACCAGGTTTGGGTGCTTTCAACGGGGACGTCGTTGTGCGTGAAGCCGAGTCGGGACACCAGCAACAACGGCTCGCCGACGGGAACGTCCAATTGCATCGCCAGCTCGGCGTCGGCTACCGTCGCGCGAAAGTGCTGAAGCGCTCTCAGCACAGGCTTGTCGATCCGGTCGAGATACGCATACAGCGATTCGCCGATACGTTCAGCGGCGGGCAGGACACTGGCCGGCAGCACCGAACTATCCCGCGAGATCACCATGTCGTCGGCCTTTCTGAGCCGTGTCACGACGATCACCTCGTCACCGTCGCCCAAAGCGAGAGCGGTGCGCTCCGCATCCGTCGCCAGGCGCCGCGCCGATGCGATCAGCTCGCTGACGGGCGTGAGTCCATGCGGGCGAACCATTTCGCTGAAGTTATCCAGCCGGGAAAGCCGCTGTTCGAACTTCGGCGCGATGAACGTTCCCGCTCCCCGCGTGCGGCGTATGGCGCCTTGATCGTCCAGCACCTGCATCGCATTGCGCGCCGTCACGCGCGAGATGCCCAAGGTCTCGACCAGGGTTCGCTCGGACGGCAACGCTTCACCCGCCAGCCACTGCCCGCTCTCGATCGCGGACGTCAGTTTGCGCGCGAGCTGAACGTACAGCGGCGTCGCGTCGGCCTCGTCGAGTTGAAGCAATCGGAGTCGTCGGTCCATTGGTTGTTCTCGCCCAAATAACGCGACGATAGTACCACTCCAATTTGTTTGATCCGGTGCGCGGTGTAAACCCTGAAATCCCTTTTCAGGCTTGACGTATGACAGTTGATCGGCCAGGATTAAACGTATTTAAGTGGTATTAAATTGACCGTTTGTCCAGCGAGGAACCCACGTATGAAGGATCTCTACACAACCGAAGCTGGCGCCGATGCGCTCGGCAACAGCAAGCGCGGCGCTGCGCATACGCCGCTGGCCGGCATCGTCAAGCGTCTGCCGCTGCGCGTGCTGAGCACGGACGACTTCCGCTTCTGGCAACACCACGGTTATCTGGTCGTCAAGTCCGTCATTTCTCCGGAACAGGCCGAGCGCACGGCCCGGTTTCTCTGGGAATTCCAGGAACTCGATCCCACCGATCCGGCCGGCTGGTTCGCGCCGCAGCGCCGCTCGATCGAGATGGCGGAGCTCAACAACAGCGGCATGGTCGAGGCCTACAACAATCAACGCTTGTGGGACAACCGGACAGCGCAGCGCATGTACGACCTGTTCGTCGATATCTGGGACAACGAGAAGCTGTGGGTCAGCATCGACCGCGCCAATCTGAATCCGCCGAACCGGCACGGCCGTGAATTTCAAGGCTTCATGCATTGGGACGTCGACTCGTCGATCGTTCCCCGGCCGGTCGGCGTCCAGGGCGTGCTCGCGTTGTCGAAGACAGATTCGGAAGTGGGTGGATTTCAGTGCGTGCCGGAACTGTTTTACAGCTTCGACGAGTGGCTAAAAACGCAGCCGGCGGATCGCGACCGGTTCAAGCCGGACATGACAGAACTCGAGGCGACCCAAGTCAATATGGAACCCGGCGACATGCTCGTTTTCAACAGCCTGCTGGCTCATGGCATTCGACCCAATCTGTCTCACGACCGGGCCAGGCTTGCACAATACATCTCGATGAGCCCCGCCGAAGAAGACAACGAGACGTTGCGACAATGGCGCGTCCACTGCTGGCGCGAGCGCGAGGTTCCGCAGGGCTACGCGTTTCCGGGCGATCCGCGCGGCTGGGAGAAAGCGCGTTACCCGCGCGCCGAACTATCGGCGCGCGGGCAAAAACTTCTCGGCCTGGAGCAGTGGTGAATGCGGCGATACGTCGGGATTCGCAGCGCGAGGCGGGCGCTGCGCGTTGCGAATCTCGACGATCGACGATCGACGCAACGCACGCTGAAGGCGGTTTCCGTGACCGACCGTCTATCCGCATGCGCAAGACGCCACTAGTGTGCGGGGGCAACGGCTTTACAGACGGCCATTGTCAATGTCGATGAGTCCCACGACTTGGTGGAGCATAGCTTCGTCGTTTCGTTATAACCTCGTCTTGTCACCGAAGCTGAATGCGCGAGCCGCGCGCTCGATCCCGGCGGCAGTTCGCCGTAACACACCTTCGGGTCGCGTTGAAAGTCCGACTCGGTTGCCAGTTCGAAGCCGGCTGGACAGGTTTCTCCGGTTTTCACCAAGGTCATGGTCGAGAGAAATCTATTATCTTCGCCGACACCGTTGTTGCAGAACGTGTACGCCGGCTTTTGCGGCAGTTGCGCCTTCCATACGGCGCAACTCGCCGCGCCAAACCAACCGTCGGCCAAACCGATTTGAGTGACACCGATCGACGAATGAAAGAGCATCGAACATAACTTCGTTCTATTTGCCATAGCCTGTTTAACGTTGACCGGCGCATAGCGTCCCCAGCACACCGATCCCTCAGGCGACTCGGACGAAACGACGATTTCAGGTGTGGTGCGTGAGATTTTTTTGCACAAGGAGGTCTCGGTTTGACGATTTCCTTTTGCAATGAGGCATGGAACATGTTCACTTCCCGATACGATATGTCGACCGGCCAGCCTGGCCACACTATGTAAATCCAGTTGCGTGAAACAGATGCTCGCATTTGTTTCCAGATCTTCCGCCGTCACTAACTCATATCCTGCGGGACACCCGGGTATGGAACTATTCGTTTCGAATATATAGTTAGTCCGTGGTTGACATATTGCACCGTCCGCACGCTGATATCCAGCGCTCCTACCATCGTACAGCTCGAATCATCGAGCTTAGACAAGTAACCGCCGCGAACGCGGAGTTTGTCGCCCACGTTCATACGGTGACATAATGGCAATTTGTATATTTCCACAATGCTTTCCGGCACTTCTTCTTCGCTGTGATCGCAGGAGGCAGGACCTGAATCGTTTAACCTGATAATCAAAGATTCGTAAAAAATTTCGTCCTGATTCGAACTGCGCTCTCCCTCGAGACATGGGCCACCGCATGCTTTTGAACTTAAATCCGCCAAATATCCGGAATAATATTTATAATCCATGGCGCCATTTTCAAAGGGAATACATTCGCCTGCCGCGAGTCTCTGCGTCGATTTCCGGTTCGGCGACGACGATCCCGCGCAGTTAGTGAATGCCCTCCACGGCATTTCGTTCCATGCTGGATGCCCCACAGGAAATTGCGCAAGCGCAGGTTGAGACGCGGCGGGTGGCAATGTGAACGCAATATGGTTCGGATTGTATTGAGGGTTAGGCGTTATTGGCGTAGTGGGCGGTTCTGCCGCGGAGCGCCAACCCACCACTTGATACCAATGTATCCGGCCCATTGCCGCCCATTCATGTTCCTCCCGGGTAACGGGCTCCAGGTATCTTCCCAAGCTGGCGTTGACGTCGATGAAATTGGCGGTCGGCCGGATCGTATAGACATAACCGCTTCGGAAACCGCCTCCGGATTCCCACAACCAGTGGTACGCCCACATGAAGTCAGTCGTCGTGGCAACGTAGCCCGAGTAGTCGTTCTGCGGTCCGGCATGGCCGATTGCATGATTGAAGAGACTTAGGTCGACAATTGTACCGGGGCGTGACGCATCCACACCCCTGGCAACGAATCCCCCTGCGCGCCTTACATCACTCGGCGCGCGCGTGTCCGCCCGGTAGACGAATTCGGGCATTTGCACGGGCTGCGCAACGACATTCCCCGTTCCCGCAGTCAATATCGAAAAAACGATTATCGTAATCGACAATAATCTCATACGTCCTCCTTTCGAATCACCGGCGGTCTAGTTCGGGTACAGTATTCCTTCTGTATTCAATAAAATATACGTCTCGGCAACCCGCTCGCCCGGCTCCAGCACGTATTGGCCAATTCCTATAGGAATGCCAGTTGTTATCGGATCAAAAAACCGTAGCGCGAGCGCATCTTCGCGACTGCAAACGGAATAAACCGTTGATATATTTGAATTAAGCGGATTCGTAGTCCCGAGATAAGTGTACTGTGTCGTTATGTTGTAAACACGGCCCAAAGAGACATTTGATAAATTATCGGCAGATGACGTTTTATGAAGAAGACATCGTCCATCGCTTGTTGAAATCATCAAATAAAAAGCCGAATCTGCATTGCTTTTGTCTTGCAGATAAATAACGTAGTTGTAAACATAGGGCCTGGACTCCTCAAACCGGAAACGAGGCTGCAACTGCACGGTCTGCGTTGAAACTGGAGACGTAATCCAGGTGCTACCGTCAAAATACGAAAGGTTGTATCGCTGGGAAAAAAGCGGTGTGAACTCAATCCTAGTTGAAAGATCCGGTCCGGTTGCGATAGCTTTCTGCACGGGCGCAATAGAAACAAGTGCCAATAAAAGCGCACGCGCCGCCGCTACCCATTTAATCGACTTATTGATATTATCAGCACCTCCCCGGTGAAGAGTTGATAGCTGAACATTATTGAGCGTTCGCCCACTTTCACGTGACCTGTCGATGACATTTTCATCATGTCAACGGGTTCTTTCTGTCCGGAGACTGTGCGGTCGGCCGTCTCAATGAAAGCGTCGATCGACGGAAAACGACCTGAGACATGACGACGCGGGTCTCTCAAAGGCACGCGTCATTTTCGAGCGCACAAACAAAAAAGCCCCGGCAATTGCCGGGGCTTCGATCCTGCTAAAACCAGTCGATCAACGTTGCGTGATCGGCTTGGCTTCGCGTTCCGTATCGCCAACAAACAGTTGACGCGGACGGCCAATCTTCTGTTCCGGATCGGCGATCATTTCGTTCCACTGCGCAATCCAGCCCACCGTACGCGCCATCGCGAAGATACACGTGAACATGGACGTCGGGATGCCCAACGCGCGTTGCACGATGCCCGAGTAGAAGTCGACGTTCGGGTACAGCTTGCGCGACACGAAGTATTCGTCTTCCAGCGCGATCTTTTCCAGCGCCATGGCCAGCTTGAACAGCGGGTCGTCGTGCAGGCCCAGCTCTTCCAGCACTTCGTGGCAGGTTTCGCGCATCAGCTTCGCACGCGGATCGTAATTCTTGTACACGCGGTGACCGAAACCCATCAGCTTCACGCCCGAGTTCTTGTCCTTCACCTGCTTGATGAACTCAGGAATGTTGTCGACCGAGCCGATTTCTTCCAGCATGTTCAGCGCGGCTTCGTTCGCACCACCGTGCGCCGGGCCCCACAGACAGGCGATACCGGCCGCGATACACGCGAACGGATTCGCGCCCGACGAACCGGCGAGGCGCACGGTCGACGTGGATGCATTCTGTTCGTGATCCGCGTGCAGGATCAGGATACGGTCGAGCGCGCGCACCAGCACGTCGTTGACCTTGTACTCTTCGCACGGGTTCGAGAACATCATGTGCATGAAGTTCGCGCTGTACGACAGGTCGTTCTTCGGGTACGCAAACGGCTGGCCGATGCTGTACTTGTACGCCATCGCGACCAGCGTCGGCAGCTTCGCGATCATGCGAATGGCCGACACTTCACGGTGACGCGGATTGTTGATGTCGAGCGAGTCGTGATAGAACGCCGACAGCGCGCCGACGGCCGCCACCAGAATCGCCATCGGGTGAGCGTCGCGACGGAAGCCACGGAAGAAGAAGTGCATTTGCTCGTGCACCATCGTGTGCTTCGTGACGGTGTTCACGAACTCTTCTTTCTGCTGTGCATTCGGCAGTTCGCCTTTCAGCAGCAGATAGCAGGTTTCGAGGAAGTCCGCGTTTTGCGCGAGGTTGTCGATCGGGTAGCCGCGATACAGCAGCTCGCCCTTGTCGCCGTCGATGTAGGTGATCGCCGAATTGCAAGCCGCCGTCGACATAAAGCCCGGGTCGTACGTGAACTTGCCGGTCTGGCCGTACAGTTTGCGGATGTCGATCACGTCCGGGCCGAGAGTGCCCTTGTAAATCGGCATTTCAACGCTCGGCGAATTGTCGCTGAACGATAGCGTGGCTTTAACATCTGACGGGGTCATAGCACATCCTCAATCGAAGTATGGAAACAGGGTTTCGATAATTGCACGCCTGGAACAACGGACTAGCGGCGCTCAAGCGTTGCGCAGCAGCTCCAGCACCCGGATCACATCCGGGTCCGCGAGGTCGCCTTCCGGTTCCTTGCGAGCCAGCAGCAAGTCCATCAGGTCGTTATCGCTCAGCTCGAGCAGGCGCGTAAGAGCGCCCACGTCGGCATCGCTGAGGTCATGCTCATATCGGCCGAAAAAACGCTCAAAGATCAGATCGTTTTCCAGCAGGCCGCGCCGCGCGCGCCAGCGAAGGCGCGCGCGGCGAAGAGGGTCGGACTGATGCGGTGTTTCTGGGTTCATCATCCTAGACAGCGCGACGCACCATCAATTCCTTGATCTTGCCAATCGCCTTGGTCGGGTTCAGGCCCTTCGGGCAAACGTCGACGCAATTCATGATCGTATGGCAACGGAACAGACGGTACGGGTCTTCCAGGTTGTCGAGGCGCTCACCGGTCGCTTCGTCGCGGCTGTCCGCGATGAAACGATAGGCTTGCAACAGGCCAGCCGGACCGACGAACTTATCCGGATTCCACCAGAAGCTCGGGCAAGACGTCGAGCAGCTAGCGCACAGAATACATTCGTACAGACCGTCGAGCTCGTCGCGCTCTTCCGGCGACTGCAGACGTTCCTTTTCCGGCGGCGGCGTGTCGTTGATCAGGTACGGCTTGATCGAGTGGTACTGGTTGAAGAACTGCGTGAAGTCGCAGATCAGGTCGCGCACCACCGGCAGACCCGGCAGCGGACGCAGCACGATCTTTTGCGGCAGATCGTTCAGGTTCGTCAAGCACGCCAGACCGTTCTTGCCGTTAATGTTCATTGCGTCCGAACCGCACACGCCTTCGCGGCACGAACGGCGGAACGACAACGTTTCGTCGACTTCCTTCAGCTTGAGGAGCGCGTCGAGCAGCATGCGTTCGTGCGAGTCGATTTCGATCTCGTACGATTGCATGCGCGGCGCTGCGTCCTTGTCCGGGTCGTAACGATAAATTTCAAATGTACGCTTTGCCATTTCTGAATTCCTTTAGCTTGTGCCTTAGAAGGTCCGCGCTTTCGGCGGAACCGATTCGACCGTCAGCGGTTGCATGTGAACCGGCTTGTAGTCGAGGCGATCGCCTTCGCTGAACCACAGCGTATGGCGCAGCCAGTTTTCGTCGTCGCGATGTTCGAAGTCGTTCTGCGCGTGCGCGCCACGGCTTTCTTTGCGAGCGTCGGCGGAAACCATCGTGGCGCGTGCCACTTCGATCAGGTTCGCCACTTCCAGCGCTTCGATACGCGCCGTGTTGAACACCTTCGACTTGTCCTTCAGATGGATGTTGTCGACGCGTTCAGCCACTTCGCGAATGCGCTCCACGCCTTCCGACAGCAGAGCCGACGTACGGAACACGCCAGCGTGCTTCTGCATCGTGCCGCGAATGTCGTTCGCGACCGATTGCGCGTACTCACCCGACGACGAGCTGTCCAGCTTAGCCAGACGCGACAGCGCGAAATCGGCAGCGTCGGCCGGCAGCGGCTTGTGCTCCTTGATTTCCTTCACGTGCTTGACGATGTGGTTGCCGGCCGCGCGGCCGAACACCACCAGGTCGAGCAGCGAGTTCGTGCCGAGACGGTTCGCACCGTGCACCGACACGCACGAGCATTCGCCCACGGCGTAGAAACCGTTGACCGGATCTTCCGCGCCCTTCGACGTACCCACGACCTGGCCGTGAATATTCGTAGGAATGCCACCCATCTGATAGTGGATGGTCGGCACGACCGGGATCGGCTCTTTAATACAATCGACGTTCGCGAACTTCATTGCGATTTCGCGGATCGACGGCAGACGCTTCATGATCGTCTCGGCGCCGATGTGCGACAGGTCGAGCAGCACGTGGTCCTTGTTCGGACCCACGCCGCGGCCTTCCTTGATTTCCTGGTCCATTGAACGCGACACGAAGTCACGCGGCGCCAGATCCTTCAAAGTAGGCGCGTAGCGTTCCATGAAACGCTCGCCGTTCGAGTTACGCAGAATGCCGCCTTCGCCGCGCACGCCTTCGGTAATCAGCACGCCCGCGCCGGCCACGCCGGTCGGGTGGAATTGCCAGAATTCCATGTCTTGCAGTGCGATGCCCGAACGCGCGGCCATGCCCAGGCCGTCACCGGTGTTGATGAACGCGTTGGTCGATGCCGCGAAGATCCGGCCCGCGCCGCCCGTAGCGAACAGCGTGGTCTTGCCTTCGAGAATGTAGACGTCGCCGGTTTCCATTTCCAGCGCGGTCACGCCGAGCACGTCGCCTTCGGCGTCGCGGATCAGATCCAGCGCCATCCATTCGACGAAGAACTGCGTCTTGGCTTCGACGTTCTTCTGATACAGCGTGTGCAGCAGCGCGTGACCGGTACGGTCGGCGGCCGCGCAAGCGCGTTGCACCGGCTTTTCGCCGTAGTTCGCGGTATGGCCGCCGAACGGGCGTTGGTAAATCGTGCCGTCGGCGTTACGGTCGAACGGCATGCCGAAGTGTTCGAGTTCGTAGACAGCGTTCGGTGCTTCGCGGCACATGAACTCGATCGCGTCCTGGTCGCCGAGCCAGTCGGAACCCTTGATCGTGTCGTAGAAGTGGTAGTGCCAGTTGTCTTCGCTCATGTTGCCGAGCGAAGCGCCGATGCCGCCTTGAGCAGCCACCGTGTGCGAACGCGTCGGGAACACTTTGGACAGCACGCAAACCGACAGACCGGCGCGCGCGAGTTGCAGCGAAGCGCGCATTCCCGAGCCGCCTGCGCCGACGATAACCACGTCGAAACGACGACGCGGCAGAGAATTCTTGATTGCAGCCATTCTTTTACACTCTCCAGAGAATCTGCGCAGCGTAGCCCGCACACGCGAGCAGCCAGACGATCGTCAGCGCTTGAAGCAGCAGGCGCGTGCCAACGGGCTTCACATAGTCCATCCAGATGTCCCGGATACCGACCCACGCGTGATAGAACAGCGAGAGCAGCGTGACAAACGTGGCGAGCTTCATCCATTGCGTCGCGAAGATCGACGCCCAGCCGTCGTACGAGAAATCGTGCGCGCCAAAGAACCAGCCGAGCAGGATGACCGTGTAGACCGCCATGATGGCGGCGGTGATGCGTTGCGCGAGCCAGTCGCGCAGACCGTAATGCGCGCCGACGACGAGACGCTTCGGACCAATTCGGTTATTACTTGCCATTTTTTTAGAATGCTCCGAAGAGTTTGAGCGCGAAGACAATCGTCAGAAGCGACGAAACGACCAGTACGACGATGGAGGTTTGCTTGCCCTTCTCTTTGGTCGTGAGGCCGTGGCTCGTGTCCATGATCAGGTGACGCACACCCGCGCAGAAGTGGAACAGGAAGGCCCACGCGAGAACGAGCGTGATGAGCTTGACGACGATGTTGGAGAGGAAGCCCTTGAAGACATCGAAACTGAGTTCGGACGTCAGGCTCTGATCAAAGAGGTACAGCAGGAACGGAAGAAAAACAAAAAGCAGACCACCGCTCAAGCGGTGCAAGATCGACACTCGCCCCGCTAGCGGGAGACGGTATGCCGTCAAAATCTGCCCGATACCGATGTTCCGGAATTCCGGCCTCGGTTTTTTTACGGCTTCAGCCATGCTAGACCCCTACTATGTAGTCACACTAATCCGCAATTTTAGCGCCTTTTTATATCGCGCTGCAGCGAAAACCACGACAGGTCCGTTACAGCACACGCGATAAAGACGCCTTCAAACAGGCGCGGGTGTGGGACGCCGCGCCTTTTTCCAGCCTGTTCAGCTTAGATCGTTCTGATAGTAATACCCGGTTGTGACATACCAACCACGGCGCACCTCAACCGGCCGGTCACCATATGTATAGGACACGCGCTCGACCGATAACAGCGGAAAACCTGCCGGCACACTCAGCAGATCCGCCACGGCGGGCTCCGCCGCCACCGCACGGATCTTCTCCGTGGCGCGGATCATGCGCGTGCCGAATTCCGTCTCGAACATCGCGTAGAGGGGACCTTTATACTCCGACAGCCGTTCGAGCGTGAGGCCGCGAAACACCGCACCGGGCAGCCAGATTTCGTCGAGCACGGTGACTTCGCCGTCGAACTGCAGCAGGCGCTTGATCAATACCACCGGATCGGCGGGCTTGAGATCGAGTTGCCGCGCGATGTCCGCCGAAGCGCGCAAGCGCCGGCATTCCAGCAGGCGGCTGACGTGCGGATGCTCCGCGCCGTCATCGGCCAGTAATCTGAGGAAGCGAAACTGGGCGCGGTCTTCGTTGTGCGTTGCAACAAACGTGCCCTTGCCCTGGCGGCGGACCAGCAGGTTGTCCGCGGCGAGTTCGTCGATCGCTTTGCGCACCGTGCCCTGACTGACCTTGTATCTGGCCGCCAATTCGACTTCACTAGGAATGATCTCGCCCGGCTTCCATTCGCCGCTTTCGAGACTCTGCGTAATCAAGCCCTTGATCTGCTGATACAAGGGGCTGAAAGTCGGCGACGTGGCGGGAACGACAGCGGGTACACCTTCGCCCGCGGCCGCCTGGCCGCTCGGATTCGTTGTGTTCGCCGGGTTCGAATTCATGCGCGCATTTCATCATAAAGGCCTAGGCCGCGTCTAGGGTTTTCCCCGCAACAGATATGTCTTATATAAGACATAAGATAATGTTGACTTTGTGTCTGACGACTCCTACACTCCTTGTCGAGCAAGGGTTTGCGGGTTTTTCGGAGGCTGCTGAAGGCAGCGCCGCGACGCACCGGCAGCCACTCTGCACCATGCTGTTCCCTCGCAGTTCAGGTTTCGATCCGCCCGCCATTCGTTGGTCAGACGCTTGCCGAAACGCGCTGTTTGCAGGAGCCCGCACCGTGCAGCGGCTACTCGGCGCCTCGTTATTCCGCTCCCCCGCTCGGTGTTACAGAGTCAGGTTTCCGGCATGGCGGTCTTGTCGCAGCGCGCCACCCGGCCTCGTCACGATTACGAGGTCGTCCGCGAACAGTGAATTCCGCCGTGTTTCACAACGCTTCGCTGAACGCACATATAGAATGGCGTTTTCCCTAGCGTCTAACGCATCGTCCTGGAGATTTCTCAATGGCTAAGCCCGCAAAGCGCGTTGCCGTCACCGGCGCCGCAGGTCAAATCGCTTACTCCCTGCTGTTCCGCATCGCCAATGGCGACCTGCTCGGCAAGGACCAACCGGTTGTCCTGCAACTGCTCGACCTGCCGCAAGCGCAAGGCGCCGTCAAAGGCGTCGTGATGGAACTGGATGATTGCGCATTCCCGCTGCTGTCGGGCGTCGTGATCACGGACGACCCGAAGGTCGCATTCAAGGATGCCGACGTGGCCCTGCTGGTCGGCGCCCGCCCGCGTTCGAAAGGCATGGAGCGTAAAGACCTGCTGTCGGCCAACGCTGAAATCTTCACGGTTCAGGGCAAGGCGCTGAACGAAGTCGCGAGCCGCGACGTGAAGGTGCTGGTGGTCGGCAACCCGGCCAACACGAACGCCTACATCGCAATGAAGTCGGCGCCGGATCTGCCGAAGAAGAACTTCACCGCCATGCTGCGCCTGGACCACAACCGTGCACTGTCGCAACTGGCCGCCAAGTCGGGCAAGCCGGTCGCGTCGATCGAAAAGCTGGCCGTGTGGGGCAATCACTCGCCGACCATGTACCCGGACTTCCGCGTTGCAACGGCAGAAGGTCAAGACCTGACCAAGTTGATCAACGACGAAGAATGGAACCGCAACACGTTCATCCCGACCGTCGGCAAGCGCGGCGCGGCGATCATCGAAGCGCGCGGCCTGTCGTCGGCAGCGTCGGCGGCTAACGCTGCGATCGACCACGTGCGTGACTGGGTGCTCGGCACGAACGGCAAGTGGGTCACCATGGGTATCCCGTCGGACGGTTCGTACGGCATTCCGGAAGACATCATCTACGGTGTGCCGGTTACGTGCGAAAACGGCGAATACAAGCGTGTGGAAGGCCTGGAAATCGACGCGTTCTCGCGCGAGAAGATGGACGGCACGCTGAACGAACTGCTGGAAGAGCGCGAAGGCGTTCAACACCTGCTCGGCTAAGCGCCCATGCAGATGAGCCGGAACTCCTCCGTAGTATCACCGCGGCGGGTTCCGGTTTTTTACGTGCGAATGATGATGCCGACACGGCGGTTCGCACCTGATTCGAACGCGTTTTGCGCTGCTGCTTCACGGCATGACAAGCCGCACAGCCCGCAGAGCGCGTCCGAATCAGCCTTCTCTCAACATTTCCCACGCTCCTGACGCCGAAGATGCGCGCCCTCACACCCGCCGAAGTGCTGTTTGACGGCGAAGTGCCGCCCGCTGTGCTGCCTGCCTGCGATCACTACGCCGGCAGCGAAAAGCTGATGCTGAAATCGCTCGCGTTGCAGCAGCAACTCGGGCCGGTGTTCGACATCACGCTCGACTGCGAAGACGGCGCTCAGGTGGGCCGCGAGGCGGAACACGCGGAGCTCGTCGCGTCGCTGCTGGGCAGTGAGCATGACCGCTTCGGCCGCGTCGGCGTGCGGATTCACGACTTCGATCACGCGCACTGGCGCGACGACGTCCGTCTCATTCTGCGGGCCGCGAAGCGAGCGCCTGCTTACATCACGCTGCCCAAGATTCGCCACGTCGCCGACGCCGCCGAAATGGTCGCGTACATCGAGGCGATGCGCCGCGAGCTGGGCATCGCGCAACCGGTGCCGGTGCAACTGCTGGTCGAGACGCACGGCGCGCTCACGCGCGTGTTCGATCTGGCCGCGCTGCCGGGCGTCGAAGCCCTGAGCTTCGGCCTGATGGACTTCGTCTCCGCGCACAACGGCGCGATTCCCGATACCGCAATGCGCTCGCCCGGTCAGTTCGATCATCCGCTAGTGCGGCGCGCCAAGCTGGAAATCTCGGCCGCGTGTCACGCTTACGGCAAGGTGCCGTCGCATAACGTCAGCACGGAAGTGCGCGACATGAGCGTCGTGGCGAACGACGCCGCGCGCGCTCGCAACGAATTCGGCTACACGCGCATGTGGAGCATCCATCCGGCGCAGATCGAGGCGATCGTCGCCGCGTTCGCCCCGCGCGACGAAGAAATCGCCACGGCCACCGAGATCCTGCTCGCCGCACAGTCCGCCCAGTGGGGACCGACGCGCCATCACGACACGCTGCACGATCGCGCCAGCTATCGCTACTACTGGTCGGTGCTGCGCCGTGCGCGAGCCACGGGCCGCGCGATCGCGCAAGACGCCGCGCCGCTCTTCACGGAAGTGGGCGCTAACGGGCACGCCGCATCATGAGCTTGGCGCCGCCCCGCCATGCCGCCGGCCTCGCGTCGCTGAACAGCGCTGGCACGCGCCGCCTCCGGGCAATCGGCTCGCAAGATCAGATCAGGCAGCACGCAGCACACGTCGAACACGCGGTTCAACCTGAAGCAACGAGCAGGCACAAAGGAGATTGCGGGAGATGAGCGAGACAACGCAAAGCGCCGGTGCACAAGGCGGCGACGAACCCAAGAGCGGCTTCAAGCCGAAGAAATCCGTGGCGCTGTCGGGCGTGACGGCGGGCAATACCGCCCTGTGCACGGTCGGCAAGACCGGCAACGACCTGCATTACCGTGGCTACGACATTCTCGACATCGCCGGCGCGTGCGAATTCGAAGAGATCGCTTATCTGCTGGTCCACGAAAAGCTGCCGACCCAGGCCGAGCTGACCGCCTACAAGACCAAGCTCAAAGGCATGCGCGGCCTGCCCGCGAACGTGAAAGCCGCGCTTGAATGGATTCCGGCCGCCGCCCACCCGATGGACGTAATGCGCACCGGCGTCTCGGTGCTCGGCACCGTGCTGCCGGAGAAGGACGACCACAACCTGCCGGGCGCACGCGACATTGCCGATAAGCTGATGGCCTCGCTCGGTTCGATGCTGCTCTACTGGTATCACTACTCGCACAACGGCAAGCGCATCGAAGTGGAAACCGACGACGATTCGATCGGCGGCCATTTCCTGCATCTGCTGCATGGCGTGGAGCCGTCGAAGTCGTGGGTCGACGCGATGCATGTGTCGCTGAACCTGTACGCCGAGCACGAATTCAACGCATCGACCTTTACCGGCCGCGTGATCGCGGGCACGGGCTCGGACATCTACTCGGCGATCACCGGCGCGATCGGCGCGCTGCGCGGCCCGAAACACGGCGGCGCCAATGAGGTCGCGTTCGAAATCCAGTCGCGCTATCAGACGCCGGACGAAGCCGAAGCGGACATCCGCCGTCGCGTGGAAAACAAGGAAGTGGTGATCGGTTTCGGTCACCCGGTGTACACGATTTCGGACCCGCGCAACAAGGTCATCAAGGAAATCGCGAAGAAGCTCTCGAAAGAAGCGGGTAACAACAAGCTGTTCAGCATCGCCGAGCGTCTCGAATCGGTCATGTGGGAAGCGAAGAAGATGTTCCCGAATCTCGACTGGTTCAGCGCGGTGTCGTATCACATGATGGGCGTGCCGACAGCGATGTTCACGCCGCTGTTCGTGATCGCCCGTACGGCCGGCTGGAGCGCGCACATCATCGAGCAGCGGATCGACAACAAGATCATCCGCCCGAGCGCGAATTACACCGGACCGGAGAATTTGAAGTACCTGCCGCTAAATAGGAGAAAATAGCGGCCGCTGTGCGTTTTTAAGGCGCGTGCAGTTCCACCGACGCGGTCGCCTGGACCGGCAGCCCGCGCACTATTCAACTGAAATTAGATAGAAAGGTTTTCTCCATGAAAAAGCTGATGATCGCCGCCGTGATTGGCGCCCTGTCCACGACGATGCTGACCGTCGCGACTGACGCCGCCGCGCAAACGACGACCACCACGACCGCCAAGCCCGCCACGAAAGCGGTGGCAAAGCGCCCGCAACCGAAGCGCCTGATCAAGCGCAAGGTCAATCCGGCTAAGGAAGCGAAGGTCGATCCGGTACCGGATGGCGCGGAAAAGTGGTCGTGCAACGAAGGCCTGGCTTTCGAACTGAAGGGCGACATGAAGCGTGACCAGATCGTCACGGTTCACTGGGCGAACAAGAATTACAACCTGCCGCGCGAATCGACCACCACGGGCGCAGACCGTTTCCACGACGCCGCATCGGGTATGGATCTGGTCGTGATCCCGACGAAGGCCATGCTGTTCTCGGATAAGGACAGCTCGCGTCTGGCCGACGAATGCAAGACGGCCGCCATGATCCAGGGTTCGCCGGCGCCGACGCAATCGAACGCGATCAACAAAACCAACTAATTAGCATCGTCAGGAACGCTCCCCGATGTCCGCTCCGATTTCCAACGTACGACCCAACCCGGACCAGGTCCTGGTTGAACTCGTCGATTACGTTCTGGACTATCCGATCGACAGCGCGCTCGCGCTGGAAACCGCGCGTCACTGTCTGATCGACACGCTCGGCTGCGGACTCGAGGCGCTCACCTACCCGGCCTGCACCAAGCTGATGGGACCGATCGTGCCGGGCACGATCGTCCCCAACGGCGCAAAGGTGCCGGGCACGTCGTTCCAGCTGGACCCGGTTCAGGCCGCCTTCAACATCGGCGCGATGATCCGCTGGCTGGACTTCAACGACGCCTGGCTCGCCGCCGAATGGGGTCATCCGTCGGATAACCTCGGCGGCATTCTCGCGACAGCCGACTGGCTCTCGCGCAGCGCCATCGCAGCGGGCAAGAAGCCGCTGGCGATGAAAGACGTGTTGATCGCCATGATCAAGGCGCACGAAATTCAAGGCTGTATCGCGCTCGAGAACTCCTTCAACAAGGTCGGGCTCGATCATGTCCTGCTGGTCAAGCTGGCGTCCACCGCAGTGGTCGGGCAACTGCTCGGCCTCTCGCGCGACGAGCTGATCAACGCGGTGTCGCTGGCGCTGGTCGATGGACAGGCGCTGCGCACGTATCGCCATGCGCCGAATACAGGCTCGCGCAAATCGTGGGCCGCCGGCGACGCGACGTCGCGCGCGGTGCGCCTCGCGCTGATCGCGAGGACCGGCGAGATGGGCTATCCGTCGGTGCTGACGGCGCCGACCTGGGGCTTCTACGACGTCCTGTTCAAAGGCAACGCGTTCAAGTTTCAGCGACCGTACGCGTCGTACGTGATGGAAAACGTGCTCTTCAAGATTTCTTTTCCGGCAGAATTCCATGCGCAGACTGCGGTGGAAGCGGCAATGACCTTGCATGCGCAACTGGTGGCGCACGGCAAACGCATCGAAGACATCAGCCGGATCACGATTCGCACGCATGAAGCCGCGTTGCGCATCATCGACAAGAAGGGCCCACTGAATAACCCGGCCGACCGCGATCATTGCATTCAGTACATGATCGCCGTGCCGCTGATCCACGGCCGCCTGACGGCCGCGGACTATGAAGATTCGATCGCGCAGGACGCGCGAATCGATGTGCTGCGCGCCCGGATGGCTTGTGTCGAAGACGCGCAGTTCACGAAGGATTACCACGATCCGGAGAAACGTTCGATCGCCAATGCACTGACGATCGAATTCAACGATGGGTCGTCATTCGACGAAGTCGTGGTCGAATATCCGATCGGTCATAAGCGTCGTCGCGAAGACGGGATTCCGTTGCTGGTCGAGAAGTTCAAGACCAACCTCGCGCGCCGCTTTCCGGTCAGGCAACAACTGGCGATTCTCGACGTGTCGCTGGATCAGGCACGGCTCGAAGCCATGCCGGTCAATGAGTACGTCGATCTGTACGTCATCTAGTCAAGTTAATAAGTACTGTAGTTCCGCGATCAAACCAAGGAAAACACCATGGCCCACAACCTCCACAAAACGCTCAAGGAATTCGACAGCGGTTCCGGCAAAGGCAAGTTCTACTCCCTGCCGCAACTCGGCAAGGCACTGAACATCAAGATCGACCGCCTGCCGGTTTCGATCCGTATCGTGCTGGAATCGGTGCTGCGTAACTACGACGGCAAGAAGATCGCCGAAGAACACATCACGCAACTGGCGAACTGGAAGCCGACCGCCTCGCGCGTCGACGAAATCCCGTTCGTCGTGTCGCGCGTGGTGCTGCAAGACTTTACCGGCGTGCCGCTGCTCGCCGACATCGCTGCCATGCGCGGTGTCGCGCAACAGATGGGCAAGGATCCGAAGTCGATCGAACCGCTGGTCCCGGTCGATCTGGTCGTCGATCACTCGGTGCAGATCGATCACTTCCGCGAAAAGAACGCGCTCGATCTGAACATGAAACTGGAATTCCAGCGTAACAACGAGCGCTACCAGTTCATGAAGTGGGGCATGCAGGCATTCGACACGTTCAAGGTCGTGCCGCCGGGCGTCGGTATCGTCCACCAGGTGAACCTGGAATACCTCGCACGCGGCGTGCACAAGAAGGCTGAAGGCACGGATACGGTGTACTACCCGGATTCGCTGGTCGGCACCGACAGCCACACCACCATGATCAACGGTATCGGCGTAGTGGGCTGGGGCGTGGGCGGTATCGAAGCGGAAGCCGGCATGCTCGGCCAGCCGGTGTACTTCCTGACGCCTGACGTGGTTGGCGTCGAGTTGAAGGGCAAGCTGCGCGAAGGTCTGACGGCGACCGATCTGGTCCTGACCGTGACCGAACTGCTGCGTAAAGAGAAAGTGGTCGGCAAGTTCGTCGAGTTCTTCGGCGAAGGCACGAAATCGCTGTCGCTGCCGGATCGTGCAACGATCGGCAACATGGCGCCGGAATACGGCGCAACCATGGGCTTCTTCCCGGTCGACGAAAAAACCATCGACTACTTCAAGGGCACGGGCCGCACGGACGCGGAAATCTCCGCCTTCGAAAACTACTTCAAGGCACAAGGCCTGTTCGGTATTCCGAAGGCTGGCCAGATCGACTACACCAAGGTCGTCACGCTGGATCTCGGCACGGTGACGCCGTCGCTGGCAGGTCCGAAGCGCCCGCAAGACCGGATCGAAATCGGTCACGTGAAGTCGACCTTCAGCGACCTGTTCTCGAAGCCGGTGGCAGAAAACGGCTTTGCGAAGAAGGAAGCCGATCTGGACGCGCAATACACCACGACCAACGGCGTCGACGTGAAGAACGGCGACATCCTGATCGCCGCGATCACGTCGTGCACGAACACGTCGAACCCGAGCGTGCTGCTGGCCGCCGGCCTGCTGGCGAAGAAGGCGGTGGAAGCCGGCCTGACGGTCGCGCCGCACATCAAGACCTCGCTCGCACCGGGATCGCGTATCGTCACCGAGTACCTGACGAAGACCGACCTGCTGAAGTACCTCGACAAGTTGGGCTTCACGCTGGCCGCTTACGGTTGCACGACCTGTATCGGTAACGCGGGCGACCTGACGCCGGAACTGAACGAAGCGATCACGAAGAACGACATCGTCGCGGCTGCGGTGCTGTCGGGCAACCGTAACTTCGAAGCGCGGATTCACCCGAACATCCGCGCGAACTTCCTGGCCTCGCCGCCGCTGGTCGTCGCTTACGCGATCGCCGGCAACATCACGCGCGACCTGATGACCGAACCGGTCGGCAAGGGCAAGGGCGGCAAGGACATCTACCTGGGCGACATCTGGCCGACCAGCGAAGAAGTCAACGAGCTGCTCAAGTTCGCACTCGACGCCGACGCGTTCCGCAAGAACTACGCGTCGCTGACCAAGAAGGGCGACCTGTGGAGCAAGATCGAAGGCGAAGAAGGTCAAGTCTACGACTGGCCGAAGTCGACCTACATCGCCGAGCCGCCGTTCTTCGGCAAGGACTTCTCGATGACGCCGGCCGACAGCATCGCCGCGGTCACGAACGCACGCGCACTGGGCATCTTCGGTGACTCGGTCACGACCGACCACATCAGCCCGGCTGGCTCGATCAAGGAAGACTCGCCGGCAGGCAAGTGGCTGAAGGCAAACGGCGTGCAGAAAGCCGACTTCAACAGCTACGGCTCGCGCCGCGGCAACCACGACGTGATGATGCGCGGCACGTTCGCGAACGTCCGGATCAAGAACCTGATGATCCCGGCGAAGGCAGACGGCACGCGCGTGGAAGGCGGCCTGACGATTCACCAGCCGAGCGGCGAACAGGAATCGATCTACGACGCAGCAATGAAGTACATTGACGCCGGCACGCCGACCATCGTGTTCGCGGGCGAAGAGTACGGCACGGGCTCGTCGCGTGACTGGGCTGCGAAGGGTACGCAACTGCTGGGCGTGAAGGCCGTGGTCGCACGCAGCTTCGAACGGATTCACCGTTCGAACCTGGTCGGCATGGGCGTTCTGCCGCTGCAGTTCAAGGGCTCGGATAGCGTGCAATCGCTCGGTATTACCGGCGAAGAAACGTACGACATCGAAGGCCTGGGTTCGGACTTCAAGCCGCAACAGGAAGTGACGCTGGTGATTCGTGGCAAGGACGGCAAGGAGAAGCGCGTTCAGGTGCTGCTGCGTATCGACACGCCGATCGAAGTCGACTACTACAAGCACGGCGGGATTCTGCCGTTCGTGCTGCGTTCGCTGCTGGCGGCTTAAGCTGACTGTTTAGCTGAGTTAGCAGCAACGCAAACAGCCATGCTGTTTTGCAGGGGCTGCGTTCTGTGGAAGGACGCAGCCGACTTTAGAAGCCCGACCGTTGGTCGGGCTTTTTTTATGCACGCCTCTTTTCGGCACGCCGTTACGGTTGGTCGCGGTTGACCTGGAAGGCGGCAGGGTTATCGGTGATCCTTCGCTGGGTCATGCGGGCATTCCAGTCGTTCTCGGTCTCGCCGGGCGCGGGCACTGCGGCGCGCAACGTGACGTTCGCGTGCCGCTGACGCGCCGCCCAATCGAGCAACGCGGCGCGCTCGGCCGTGTCGTGGGTGGACGAGGCCTGCGCGGTCCATTCGGTCTGATGCGATAGGGACGGCCGGGTAGCCGAAGGAACGGCGCGGCGCAGAGCAACGCGCGCGTCGACCTGCGCCCCGGTCAGGCGCGCCATGGCGACACGCCCGGCAGGTTTGGCGCCAGTGAGCTTCGTTTCGGGGTTGCGGCGAGAATCTCGCGTGGCCAAATGCGACTCGACGCGGGGCGAGATTCGCGTTGGCTCAGCTTTGAGCGCGATTTTCGGCGCCGTGTCGACGGCAGGCGACGCGTTGCTCGTACGATGCCGGCTGGCATCCAGCGTTGTGGACACCGAAGAGCCCGGTGTTTGCGGACGGGCCGTGAGCACGTCTGCCGAACGAACTTCGGCGTGCGCTTTCCGCGAAGCCGCGCCTGTGCCGCCATGCAATGGCACGGCTGGACGCGTTACCGCTACGGACGTTGTCTTGTTGGCCTCGCGCGTCGCACAGGTCGACAGCAGCCAGGCCAGCGCAATGCTGCAACTCAGAAAAATCGCCGCTCCGACTAGATGGTCCGAGCGAGACGAACGCGGTCGCACCTTCCCCATTTCAAGGTAGCGCCGCGCTTCGGCCAACTGCGCGTCGAAACGATCCGAATGTTCGCGCCGCGGCGGCAACTTGTAGAAAAAGACAAACTTCGACCCCGGCGTAACGGGATCCCGCTGTGTTGCGGGCGCTTGGGCCTGCACCGCGTGCCGAATGGCTTGTTGCGCCGCATCGCGCACCACGGACGGCGGTTCTTGCTGCGCGCCGGTCCGCACCGGCTGCGGCTTCAAACCGAAAGGCGCCGGCAAGCCGCTGAGCAGTCGCGCATTCGGCAACGCCAGATCGCCTTGAATCAAGGCCCATGGTCGGTTCATCGCGGGGTGCTCCGATAGGCGTGGGCCGCTGTCTCGAGTTGCATGATCAAAGTCCTCACGCGGGTTGTCAGCACGTCGATGGAACTGGCGTTATGCGCCGGCGGCGCGGCACTCGTGTGTCGCAACGCTTCCATCAAACTGCACGCGCCGACGAGGCCGACCGCCCCGCTCAACCGGTGCAGCACGCTGCGCAAACGGTCGAACTCGCCGTCGCGACGCAGCGCGTTGAGATGGGCGAGGTCTTCGTCCATTGCACGGCGCCAGCCAGCCAGAAACGCCTGGAGATCGATGCCCTCTTCAGACAGCGACTGAAGATAACGTGCTTCGAAGGGTTCGAAAGACGCGTTCCCGGAGAGGTCCTCCCCGATCGGCGCGTTGGAAGGAACGGGCGCCTGTGGATTGGCGTGAGCCAATCTCGACCGTTCGCTCCATGACTCGACGGCAAACGGCGCACTCAAGCTCGTACGGCCGCCCGGCGCGGCTAGTTCGCAATGGGTACTCCGTTTAAGAGCAGCTTTTTTTGCCTTCTGAGCAGCACGCCGCTGCGCGACCAGGAATAGACAGGCGCCAGCGAGGGTGGCAACAACCGGCGCCACGAGCATCAATATCCACGATTGCTGGCCTGCCGCACCGTGCGCGCCCGGCCGCGAAATATCGATCTGCACGGCGTTCGCTGTGCTGTCGCCCAACGGTAGCGCGTTCGCGCGCATTGACAGCACCCACAGCAATGCAAATGCACAAAGACACCCCAATACCGACGCGAAACGGATTGAAGTCAAACCAACACGGCAAGCATGACCAGCAGAAACATGGCGAACCAGGCACCGCGTACGACAATGCACACCCGCGGAAGAATGCGACGGGCTCATCTTATTCATAGCGGCGAAACTCAATCGATCAGTCGGTGCAATGAAGCGAACTCAATGAGTGCCGCCAATGATGAGAGCCCGAGTTTTTCCTGAATGCGGCTCTTGTACGTGCTGACGGTTTTGTCGCTCATGAATAGCGCGTCACCAATCGCTTTATTCGACAGGCCTTTCGCAAGCATTTGAAGAATAACCAGTTCCTTGTCCGACAGCAGACCGATCCTGTCTTCCTCGCCATCCATGCCGACGGTAGACGCGATGCCGGCGCCGTTGGCGTTCACCGGGAACACCGTGTAGCCCGCCAATACCGCTTCCACGCCGCGCAAGATCTCCTTCATTTCCTGCGACTTGCCTACGAAGCCGTGCACGCCGGAGCGCATCGCGCGCGGCGCAAAAATGGCGGGATCGTGTCCAGACAGAACCAGCACAAGAATTGCCGGATGCGCAAGCTTCAGACGCGGGATCACATCGAGCCCGCTGATGCGCGGAATGTCGAGGTCCAATATGGCGAGTTTCGGTGTGTATTGCCGGGCGAGCTCGACAGCGGTTTGTCCATTGTCGGCTTCGATGACTTCTTCGATACCGAGTAATTGCATGAGCTGCATTTTGATAACCATTCGGAATGCCGGATGATCATCGATAACCAGAATAGTTGACATGGTTTACTTTCCTTTTCTAAAAAATATCCTTTGCCGCACAAATCGTTGACGCCACCTGGCGTGACGATGCATTAATTGGTGCGGCGCTTTCGCTCGTTCCGAGCATGGAAGACAGAGGATCGGCGACTACGACCGCATCCCTGCACGCGAGTGGCGGCCGTCGCATGGCGACGAGAACGTGCCGTGTTTCAGGTTAGCGGCTCCGTTTCGCTCAGAGACACGCTCGACAGAAGAACGCGCTAAGACGCCACGCCTACCAGCTTTATCTCGACGCGGCGGTTCGGTGCGAGACATCGCACCAAAGCGTCCTGCCTGCTCTGATGGCATTCAACCCGCTGATTCGCACTGCCCCGACCTCGCGCGGTAATCGGCAATGTCACACCCTGCGCGCGCAGATACCGTTCGACTGTTTGTGCACGTTGGGTCGACAACCACTGATTGTGGGCCGCGCCGCCAAGACGGTCCGCATAGCCCGTGACCTGCAATGCGTGAATGGCCGCCGCGCTTTTAAGATCGCTCACCACACCGTCGAGTTGGTGCTGTCCACGCGGCAATATCGAGGCGTCGTTGAAACGGAACAGCGAATCCGTGCGCAGCGTAATGGTTTGCGGTGCTTTTGCCGGCAACGCCGAGGCAGGTACAGGTACCGATGCCGACGTGGCCTGCTTGCATTGCACCGCTGTTTCAGCCGATTTGCGCAGCTTGTCTTTGACTTCAGGCAGGCGCTTCTCGGCACTAGCAAAACTACGTATCCATGCGTCGTGCCCCGCCTGCATCAGTTCGACTTCGGCGCAGGCAAGCGGCAGCTGCGCTTGCGGACATTGAGCGACGGCTGGATCTGCCTTGATGGCGTTGACGATCGCCCACAGATCAGGACGTACCGTGGACACAGTGCGCAACGCGGGATTTGCGGCGGATAACGGCGTGCCGCGCTCAACGCCGATCGTGATCGTTGCGGCCTGGCCGATCGCCTCCTCGACGAAGCCCCATTGATCATGCGCTTGTCGCGCCTGTTGGGCGGCGTCCAGCCAGCATTGCGCCTTCGCACGAAAATAGCTATTGCTGCTGCCGGGCGCCCGATCGAGGCGTTCCTGTAACGAAGCCATGGCGGTGCGGCTGTTCGCGATCGGCGCGTAAGCGTTCACCCATTGCGAGTTGGCCGCGCCCGCAGGTTCGTCCTGCGTGGCGCCAATGCCTGTTCTCAACACGGAGATGTCTTCGATACCTAGCCGCTCACGCGCAGCACGGTCCGCGCAGCCCGTTAAGGTCAGCGCGCAGACAAGCATTGTTAGCTGGAGTTTCATTGACTGTCTGCGTCGAGCGCATCTTCCTGAAGAGGGCTCAGAGTATGAACAGACGCAGACACACGGGGAATGGGAACAATCTTAGAAACGGTTCGGAACTTTGCAGAATGTAAGGAACCTTAAATATCTAACGTCGCCCTGTCGATCAGGGACCTCACGCCTTGACCGCGCGTGCGGCATTGCGTCCTCGCAACCATTCGAGCGCCAACAGAAGGCCCGTCGAAAACACGATCAGAATCGTTGCCAGCGCCGCAATGGTGGGGCTGATGTTCTCGCGGATGCCGGTGAACATCTGGCGCGGCAGCGTGGTCTGATCCGCGCCGGCGAGAAACAGCGTGACGACGACTTCATCGAACGATGTCGCGAATGCGAACAGCGCGCCCGAGATAACGCCCGGCGCGATCACCGGCAACGTAATGCGAAAGAACGTCTTCACCGGATTCGCACCCAGCGACAAACTGGCGCGCACCAGGTTGTAATTGAACCCCTGCAGCGTGGCCGCGACCGTCGTGACGACAAAGGGCACGCCGAGCGATGCGTGCGCGAGAATCAGCCCGATATACGTATTGGCCAACCCAAGCGGCGCAAAGAACAGATACATGCCGACGCCGACCACCACCACGGGCACGATCATCGGCGAAATCAGGATCGCCATCAGCAGCCCTTTGCCGCGGAAGTTCGCTTTGGTGAGCCCGATCGCCGCCAGGGTGCCGAGCACCGTCGCGACGATCGTTGCCGACGGCGCCACGATGAAACTGTTTTTGGCGGCCGTGCGCCATTCATCGGAGGCGAGCAGGTTCTGGTACCAGCGCAGCGACCAGCCCGGGATCGGATACACCAGAAACGTGCTCGACGAAAACGACAGCGGCACGATCGCCAGCACCGGCAGAATGAGATACAGCAGCGTCAGCACGGCCAATGCGCGCAGCGCGAAATACCACACGCGCTCCACCATCGACGTATGCGGCGCGAACAGGGGCTTGGCAAGTTTCATCGCAATAGACTCCGTTCAGCCAAGGCTCAATGACGAACGCGTGAAGCGTCCATAGATCACGTACAGCACGAGCGTTGCGGCGAGCAGCAGACCGCCGAGCGCGCACGCCATGCCCCAGTTGATCGTGACGTTGGTGAAATACGCGACGTAGTAGCTGACCATCTGATCGCCCGGGCCGCCGAGCAAAGCCGGCGTGATGTAGTAACCGATCGCGAGAATGAACACCAGCAAGGCGCCCGCGCCGATGCCCGGATAGGTCTGCGGCACATAGACGCGCCAGAATGCGGCGAACGGATGGCTGCCGAGCGACACCGCGGCGCGCTGATACGTGGGCGGGATGGATTTCATCACGCTGTACAGCGGCAAGATCATGAACGGCAATAGAATGTGCGTCATTGAAATGTAGACGCCGGTGCGGTTGAACAGCAGCGCGAGCGGATCGTGAATCAGGCCGCTCGCGATCAGCGCTTTGTTGACCAACCCTTCGCCCTGCAGAATCACGATCCATGCGGCCACGCGCACGAGGATCGAAGTCCAGAACGGAATTAGCACGAGGATCATCACCAGATTCGCGCGCCGCTCGGACAGCGTCGAGATCCAGTACGCGAGCGGATAGCCGAGCAGCAGCGCGAAGAACGTGACGACCGCGCCGATCACAAAGGTGCGGCCGAACACGGTGAGGTAGATCTGCTGATCGGGATCGGTCGGAATGATGTGACCGAACGCGTCCTGCTTATGATCCAGCGAAGCGAGCAGGTAGAACGCCGAGTACACACCCGAGTTCTTTGCGATGGCTTGCCAGTAAGTGACGTCGTTCCAGCGTTCGTCCAGTTCGACGAATTTCGCGTGAACCTGCGCGGGCGTCAGCTGCAGCGGCTTGTTGTTGTCGTCGACGAACGGCATGGCGTGCGCTGATTTCGCAACCAGCGAGCGATAACCGGGAATCTCCACGTTGAGGCGGCGCGCGAGCGCGCCCATGCCGTCGCCGTCGGCGACCGCGGTGAGGTCGGTAGCCAGTGCGGCATAGGCGGCATCCGGCGGCGGCGTCTTGCGGTCCCAGGCGCTCAACACACTCAGCGTATGCGGCAGCGCGCCGACCACTTCCGGATTCTGTGCCGCGCGCGTCAACAGTGCGCCGATCGGCACGACGAAAATCAGCAGCAGAAAAATGGCGAGCGGTGCGATCAATAGCAAGGCCATGGCCCGCTTTTTCGATTCCGCGGCCTTCAGTTCACGCTTGAGTCGGCCACTTGCTTCAGGCGTCGAATCGGCGGCGATCGTCATCGTAGTCACACCTGTCTCCATCTGAACGTTCGCGCACATCTATCCGATATGCGCGAACGTTGCATTGCATCGATACGGCGCGACCTGGTATCAATCAAGCCGCGCCTTCTCAAACCCAGCCGGTTACTACTTCGAAGCCCACGACGAGAAGCGCTGCTCCAGTTCATCGCCATGGTCGGTCCAGAACGCGAGGTTCTGCAGCACGGCGTTCTTGCCGTTGGCCGGCGAGTTCGGCAGATTGGCGAGCGTCTTCGCGTCGAGCGCCTTGATTGCCGTCACGTTCACCGGACCGTAGGCGATGTTATGCGCGTAGTCCTGTTGCGGCTTCGACGAGATCGAATAGGCAATGTACTTCTCGGCCAGCGCCTTGTTCGGCGTGCCCTTCGGAATCGCCCAATAGTCGAGGTCGTAAATGCTGCCGTTCCACACCACCTTGAGGTTCTTGCCTTCGCGCTGCGCAGCGTCGATCCGGCCGTTGTACGCGGTGGACATCACCACGTCGCCCGCTACGAGGAATTGCGGCGGCTGTGCGCCCGCTTCCCACCATTGGATATTCGGCTTCAGCTCGTCGAGCTTCTTGAATGCGCGGTCCTGGCCTTCTTTCGTCGCGAGAACCTTGTAGACGTCTTTCGGCGCCACGCCGTCGGCCATCAGCGCGAATTCGAGGTTGTAGCGCGCGCCCTTGCGCATGGCCCGCTTACCCGGGAATTTCTTCACGTCCCAGAAGTCGGCCCAGCCGGTCGGCGCGGTTTTCAGCTTGTCGGCGTTATACGCGAGCGCCGTCGACCACACGAAAAAACCGACGCCGCACGTTTGCGGGGCTTCAGGAATCAGATCCGACTTCTTGCCGAGCTTCGACCAGTCGAGTTTCTCGTACAGGCCTTCATCACAGCCACGGCCAATGTCGCCCGATTCGACTTCCACCACGTCCCAATTCACATGCTTGGCTTCGACCATGGCCTTCACTTTGGCCTGCTCGCCGTTGTATTCGACGGCGGTCACTTTATTGCTGGTCTGCGTTTCGAACGGCTGGTTGAATGCCGCCTTCTGCGCGTCGCCATTCGCGCCGCCGAAGTTGACAACCGTCAGTTCGGCGGCATTGACTTGCGCGGCGCCCAGCGCGAGCGCGACAGCACCGACAGCGATGGCGCAGCGCGATTTCACGATCTTGCTCATGGTGTGTTGCTCTCCTTGGGTGATGTGCTTCAAATCCAGGTACGACGCGGTTTTGTTATGTGCTGCTGAAAAGACCTACGCACGTCGGGCGCGTTGCACGTCCGGCGTGTTCACTGCATTCAATACACTCAACGTCTTTAAGCGTCGGCGAAAACCCGCAGATGCTCCGGCGCGAATTCCAACGCGACCGGCGCGCCGGGTTCAAACGTATCGAGCGCTGTCGTGCCGAGCGGCACCTTGACGAAGCACTCGTCCTGCTGCGGCAGACCACAGCGCATCCGCACGTGGTCGCCGAAATAGATCAGCCCGCGCGCTTCGCCGCTGAGCGCGTTGGCGCCGGTGCGCCGCTCACCGTTTGCCGTGCGATTGGCCAGCTTCATACGCTCGGGCCGGATGCACGCGACCGCCGACGTCCCCGCCCGCGCTCCGCCGATATTGCGGCCGGTGAGACGCGTACCGTCGCTCAGATGAAACTCGCAGAACTCGCCGTCGACATTCGCGATCGTGCCGCGCAGCTTGTTGCTGTCGCCGATAAAGTTGGCGACGAACTCGTTGCACGGCGATTCGTACAGACGGTCCACGGTATCGAGTTGTTGGACGATGCCTTTATCGAACACGGCGACGCGATCGGACATGGTCAGCGCTTCACCCTGATCGTGCGTGACGTACACGAAGGTGACGCCGAGCTTCTCGTGCAATGACTTGAGTTCGTACTGCATGTGTTCGCGCAGCTGTTTGTCCAGCGCGCCGAGCGGTTCGTCCATCAGCACGAGCTTCGGCTCGAACACCAGGGCACGGGCGAGCGCGATACGTTGCTGCTGACCGCCCGACAACTGCGCCGGATAGCGCTTCGCGAAGCTCTCCATGCGCACCATTTTCAGCGCGTTATGCGTGCGCTCCACACGCTCCTGCGCCGAAACCTTGCGCACGGTCAACGGATACGCTACGTTCTGCTCGACGGTGAGGTGCGGGAACAGCGCGTAGTTCTGAAACACCATGCCGATGTTGCGCTTATGCGGCGGCACCGTATTGAGCAACGTGCCGTCGAGCCAGATCTCGCCGCCGGTGGGAAATTCGAAACCCGCCAGCATCATCAGGCACGTGGTTTTGCCCGAACCCGACGGCCCGAGCAACGTCAGGAATTCGCCCTGATAGATGTCCAGATCGAGCTGTTTGACGACCAGCGTTTCGCCGTCGTAGGTCTTGCGCACGCCGCGAAAGCTGACGATCACGTCATCGGTTTTCATCGCTCCAGTCTCCTCTGCGATCCATCTGGCTCCCCCTGCAAAACAGCGGGATTGTGTCAATTGCGTGGCTCACTATAGACCGTTACGGTTCTACAATATGGAACCATTTCATTATTCCGGATAGAACCACTTGGACACCGTGATCTTGTCGGATTGGCTCGCCGCGAGGCTCGACCGTACGGCCGCCGAACCGGTCTACAGACAGACTTTGCGACTGATGCAGCAGGCCATTCTGACGGGCCAGTTGCCGCCCGGCACCAAGCTGCCGAGCTCACGCACACTCGCCGAAGACCTCGGCATTGCGCGCAATACGGTGCTGCACGTCTACGATCAGTTGACCGCCGAAGGCTATGTCATCTCGACCACCGGCAGCGGCACCTATGTCGCGGACACCAGGCCGGACACGGCCGCGATGAACGCGCGCAAGCAGCCCGCGGTGGCGAGTGTCGACACGCCACCGCGTCCCGCCGCGGAGCCGCCACCCAAGCCGCCTAAACGCGATCTCGGCGACCTGTCGATGCGGGGGCGTCGGCTGATCGACAAAGCGGGGGTATCCGCCAAGCAATGGGGTGCATTCATGCCGGGCGTGCCCGACGTCGCGGAATTTCCGGCGCGTACGTGGAGCCGCTTGCAGGCCAGGTTATGGAAAGAGGCCAATCCCGATCTGCTCACTTACGCGCCGGGCGGCGGTTATCGGCCATTGCGGCGTGCGTTGTCGGATTACCTGCGCGTGGCGCGCTCGGTGAATTGCACGCCCGACCAGATCATCATTACTACGGGTATTCACCAATCGATCGATCTGGCGGTGCGTTTATTGACCGACGTCGGCGATCGCGCGTGGGTCGAGGAGCCGTGTTATTGGGGCGCACGCAGTGTGCTGCAATCGTCGGGGATCACGCTGGTGCCGGTGCCCGTGGACGCCGAAGGTCTGAATCCGCGCGAACAGGATCTGCAACAGCCGCCGCGTCTCGCGCTCGTCACGCCGTCGCATCAATATCCGCTCGGTATGGTGATGAGCCTCGCGCGTCGCCGCACGCTGCTCGAATACGCGCGTCAGCACAACGTCTGGATTATCGAAGACGACTACGACAGCGAGTTCCGCTACGGCAGCCGGCCGCTCGCATCGCTGCAAGGACTCGACGAAGCCGGACAGGTGATCTACGTGGGCAGCCTCGGCAAGATGCTGTTTCCCGGCTTGCGGATCGGCTACATGATCGCGCCGGAGCATCTGGTGGAGACGTTCCGCACAGGCGTCGCGGAGTTGTACCGCGAGGGGCAGTTGATGCAGCAGGCGGTGATGACAGACTTCATCATGGACGGCCATCTCACGTCGCACGTTCGGCGCATGCGTGCGTTGTACGGCGAGCGCCGGCAGATTCTGATCGACGCGATTACCGCGCGCTTCGGCAGCGAACTGCCGGTCATGGGCGACGAGGCCGGTTTGCATCTGGTACTCGGTTTGCCGGATCACGCGAACGATCGCGCGGTGACCGCCGCCGCTTACGATGCCGGCGTGATCGTGCGTCCGCTCGCCAGCTACTACAGCAGCGATACGCCCGCGCGGCGCGGTTTGCTGCTGGGCTATGCGTGCGTGCCGAACGAGAAGATCGGCCCCGCGTTCGACACGCTCGCGCGCGTGATCGAGCAGACCGCGTTGAAGAAGCCGACGCGCGCCGCCTGATTGCGCGGCGCGTGGCGCGTGTGGTTTTACATGCTATCGCCGCGTGCCTTTACGCGCGCGCGGCGGCACGCAGCGCGCGCCGACCCGTGACGTTACTTCAAACCAAAGTCGACCCGTGTGGTCTCGCCCTTGTCCTTGATACCGTCGGCGGTCAGCTTCGGCGCAACGATAAACACGCGGCTGCTGTCGATCTTGCCGTCCAGATACTGCTGCACGCTCTGTGCCCGCTGCTGCGCGAGCTGACGCAGGCTGGCGTCGTCGATCGGCGCGTTGGCGGCAATCGCGCTCTTCATTTCGTCGTCCGGCAAGCTCTTGGTCAGGCCGACAAAATTGCGCGGCTTCTTGAAGTCGGCGGACTTGTAAGCCTGGGTTAAATACTTGTCGTATTCCTTCGGATCGACCGTGACCGTCGACAGATCGACGCTCTCGCCATTGCCCACCACGTCCTTGATCTTCTGCTGCTTGACCAGACGATCCACGTATTGTGTACGCAACGCGGGTTCGTCGACAGCCGGGTCGACGCGGCCGATCAAGTCCATCTTGACCGACGTCTTGTCGGCCAGCGCCTTCACGATCGTGTCGAGCTTCTTGTTGTCGACATCCGTGAGTTTCGCCGAGCCCGGCTCGAATTCGACATAGCCCAATTCCTCGCCGCTGCCGCCGAACGCGTTGGCGATCAGCGAGAACGGCGCGGTCACCGCCTTCTGCAGCAGGTTGAGCACCGCATGCCAGATCAGGCCGCCAATGCTGAACTCCGGATTCGACAGCGAGCCCGAGACCGGCAGATTCACGTCGATTTCACCGCGCGAATTCTTCAGCAGCGAGATCGCGAGACGCACCGGCAGCTTGGTCGCCGTATCGTTCTGCACGTGGTCGCCGAACGTGAGTTGATCGATGAACAGGTGATTGTTCGCGTTCAACTGATCGTTAGCGAGCTGGTAGTGCAGATCGACGTTCAGCTTGCCCTTGGTAATCGGATAGCCGGCATATTTCGCCGAATACGGCGTGAGGTTGGTCAGCTCGATATCGTGCGCGCTCGCCGTCAGATCGAGCGCCGGTTTCTCGATCAGCGGATTGACCGTGCCGCGAATCGATAGCGGACCGTTGGCCGCCAGTTTCGCGGCGACGTCGACCGGCGCGGCCGTCGTGGATTGCGTCCCGAACGCGCCGATCGTGCCCGTAATGCCGACCAGATTCGCCGTGAAATTCGGCTTGATGAAGTTGTCCGTGTAGGTCACGCGGCCTTGCTGCAGCACCAGTTGACCGAAGTGCAGCTTGACCGGGCTTTGCGGCGGCGTAGCGGCTGTCACAGCGGCGGGCGTGGCGGGTGCCGACGAAGCCGGCGCCGGTGCGGACGCCACCACTGGTGCTTGCGGCGTCAGCGGCACCGGGTCGGCGCCGCTCTTGTCGCGCGTCAGCGATTGGGGCGCGCCGCTTTCATGCGCAACCACATCCTTGAGATTGAGCTTGCCTTGCGCGTCGAGCAGTACGCGTCCGTAGAACTTCGTGAAGGTGACTTTGCCCGCGTCGACTTCCGTGCCGCGCTCGTCATAATCGGCTTTGAGGTTAGTCAGCGCGAGCGAGCCCCAGCCCGCGAACGGGTCGGAGGTCGCCTTGTCGAGCATCCGCACGTCGACCAGCGCCATATCGCCGTGATAGTTCGCCTTCAGCGACTTCGTCTGGCTCAGCGCGAGTTCGCCGTTCGCATTGAGCAACGCGCTCGCGATCACCGCATTGAGCTTGCTGCCGAAGTACGGTTCGAACGCCGCCGCGTCGAGCCGGTTCGCGTTCACCTTGACCGCGACCTTGAGCGGCGTGGCCGTGACGTCGCCCTTCACGGCGAGCGTGCCTTTCTTGTTCAACGTGGCCTGCAGATCGACCGGCAGCGGACGGCTGAGGTCGTCGCTGATCTGCTGCACCTTCAGTTGCAACGGCGTGATGCTCAGGCGCACGGGTTGCGGCGTGGTGTTGTCGGTGAAATTGGCGGTCGCGTCTTTCAGGTTCAGTTCGCCGATCTTGTAGTGCCACGCAGGCCCCTGCGCCTGCGCCTTCTTGACCGCGTGAATCGCCGTGCGCTGCGGCTCGACTTCATGCGGACCGGCCAGCGACGTGAGATTGATGCTGCCGTCTTTCAGGCGTTGCGCGTCGACCGAGAGACCGGTCGTCTCGACGCTCGTGATGTCGGCGGTGCGTGCCGCCACGTCCACCTGCTTGACCGTCACGTGCGCCTGCGCGAGCGCGATGAGCGGCTGCTTGCTGCCGCGCGCCGCCAGCTTCAGCGATTGCAGATCGAGCTGCGTGTCGGCGACCATCACAGCGACCGGCTCCTTCGACCAGTTCGCGCCGATATTCACCGAGGCCGACAGCGCGCCGTCGGTCACTTGCGCGGCGGTTGCGGTGTCGATATAGGGCTGCAGCAGCGGCAGCTTCAGCGATTTCAGATCGAGCTTCGCGCTCGCTGTCTTCGCGACGAGGCCGAACGCGCCCGCCGCGCCGAGCGAACCGGCGCCGTCCTTGAAGTCGGTATTCAGCGTGTAATGCGCCGGCGCGGTGGCGAGCGTCGAGAAATCGGTCAGCGTCACAACCAGTTTTTGCAAACCAACGTCGACGGGCCGCGAAGCGGCTTCGTCGTGAACATTCACGGTGCCATCATTCAGCACGAAGCGTTTGATCGCCAGATCCAGCGGCGGCGCCGCAGCCGTTCCCGTTGCAGCGGTGCCGGATGCGGCGGCTGGTGCGCTGGCAATTTTGCCTGTCGAGGCAGCAGCCGACGCCGTCGCCGGTGCGGACGCCGCGGCCGTGCCAGACGCCGCCGGTGCAGGCGCGAACATGCGCTCGACACTCAACACGCCGTCTTTATCGCGCGCCAGATCGGCGCTCGGCGCGTCGATGCGGATATCGTCGAAGTGATAGAGGCTCTTCAACGGCTCGAGCGTCGCGACCGCTACATGCACGGCGTGGGCCGCGAAGAACGGCGCCTTGCCCTGATCCCGCACGTCCACGTCGTTCATATCGACGGTGCCGGCGACGCGCAGCGAAGGCGCGTCGTTGGAGATCACGAAGTTGAGCTTGAGGTCGGTGGACAGCTTGCCGGACTGCACGATCACCGGCAGTTTGGTCGGCACATATGACATGAGCCGCGGCACGTCGAGCCCGTCGAAGCGCAGCGACACTTCCGATTCACGCGACGTGGCGAACGGCTTGGTCTTGCCGTCGATTGCCAATGGACTGCCGTCGATCCGCGCGCGCAGCAGCGGCTCGACGAAGATGTCGGTTTTCGAAGGCAACGTGGCGATAAACGGAATCCCGAGCTTCCATTGATCGATCACATGGGTCACGCCGAGCAGCTTGTCGTCGAACGTGATCTGGCCGTTTTCAAGGCGAATATTCGACACGGAGAACAGCGTCGGTTTGCTGTCGGGCTCGGCCGGCTGTTTCGAGAATTTCTCGATCAGGTCGGTGAAATTGAAGCGCTGCGCGTCATAACGAACAATATGAAAGCGCGGCGAATCGAGCTGCACTTCGTCGACGATCGGCGCCGCGCGAAACAGCGAACTCCACGACGCCTGCACGATAAGCCGCGCAATATCGACGAAATCGCCCGCGCCGTCCTTATCGCCGATATGCACGCGGTCGGCTTCGAGTTTAAGCGTATAGGGATTGAGTGCGATCCGGCCGATGGTGGCCGGACGGTCGAGCTGTTTGCTGAGTTGTTGCTCGGCGATATGGCGAATCAGCGGCGGCGCCGCGAAGAAGCCGAGCAGACCGAACAATACGATGAAGATCAGCAGGCCGGTCAGGACACGCCGGGTACGGCGCGACTGCGCGACGTCGCGCACGGTCTGCATGGAGGAGGCTAAAGATACTTTGTTGAGGCTTGCCATGCTCGGTCTTGGGTAGTGCGGCGGCAAGCCCGCCGCGAAAACGAAAATCCCGCAAGCGGCAGTATAAGTCGTGAATCTGGTGTGGGATAGAAATGTAAGCCGAGGCTTACACAATCGCTGACGCTATTAAAAGTTTATGCCCGCCGCTGTAAAACGGCGGGCATACGTTAATCGACGCATCAATCACGCGCCACTGTCACATCGGCGACGCATTTCACTGACGCACGACCGCCGGCGGTTGCCAGCTACTGTCGGTCGCTTGCGGCTTCGGCGCATACAAACGCAGCACCAGTTGCAGATCGGCGCGCGGCGCCGGCAACCAGTTGCCGCTCTTGCTACGCACCGACGAGACGGTCACGTCGAGCGAACCGTCGCGATTGCGACGTGCGCCATTGCGATCGCCGACCGCCAGACGGGCGGGCGCGCTTTCACCCAACGCGCCGTCTTTCGTGTAGGCGGTGATCGACCAGAAACCGCGCACCGGCGGCAACTGGTTCGGCGCAAAGTGAATCACGTAGCGATTGGCGCCGTTCAATGCGTGGCCGTCGCTGTCTTGCGTGACGACCGCGCGCACTTCGTCGTCTTTCGTGCCGATACCCGGTTGCATGGACGCGGCATAAGCGCGCAACGCGTAGTCGGGACCGTAATTGCCGACGTCGTCGCCGAACCAGTTCCAGCCGTTGCCGTTCAGCAGATTGGTCGGCGCCGTGACGACGCGCTCATGACCTTCGGTGAGGCCGGCGGCAATCGCATCCGCCGCCTTCGGCAGCTTGACCGGCTCGCCCGGCGTGACGCCGAGGTCGGCGAGGAATTTCAGCGCATGCGGATCGGCCGGTGTCGGCGGATTGTCGGGCAAGGCTTGCGCGAGTCGCGTGAAAAAGCCGTTGGCGTCGAGCGCGGCAACTTGCGCGGCCGGCGTGCCGGACGCGCTCATGGCCGCGTCGGCGGCATTGCTGCGCGGCGGCGTAATCGTCGCCGTGCGCGTGTCGCCGGCATAGACGCTGAGCGGCGCAACGCGAATGGCGCGCTGCAACTTGCGCACCGCCGTCAGGTCGCGCGTGCCGTTCGACTGGATACGCACGCTCACCCACGCGTTGCGGGTCGGCACGTCGACGCGCTTCACACCCTTGGGCAGATCGCCCTGCCAGCCGGGGCCGACAAAGGCAATGGTTTGCGATTTGATGCCGGCCGCGCGGGTGGTGAATTGCGCACTGGTGGACCAGACGACGTTGGTCCACATGTCCAGCACGCGGGCATCGACGTAACGGCCGTGCGAATCGGGCAGCGAAACGATCACCGGTTCGCTGCCGACGTCCAGCCAGCCGGTCGAGTCGAGCGTGTCGAGGCTAGGCTGCGGCGGGTTCGATGCGCCGACCGGCGGCAATGCCTGCGCGTGGCGCAGCGTATTGAGCGGTGCCTGGCCCGGATCGGTGCCGACCGCCGCGTCGCGCGCGACGCCCATCAGCACCAGCGGGTAGCCGAATACGTACGAGTCGGCGACTTCGTCCTTGATCCAGCCCGCGGGCTTCTGTGTCGCGGCAGGCGGCGACGCGCAACCGGCCAGCAATGCGAGGCCTGCGAACGATGCGCAGGTCCAGTGAAGCGAAAACAGTTCTCGGCGATTTTTTATCATTCGTTCAGGTGGCGGAACGTGCGGTCCTAAGGGAGACGTCGGCGCGCAGCGAGATCTGCTTTGGCGGGGTCTCCCCAAACCCCGCGCAGCCAGTCCGCCGTGCGCGATGCCGACAACACCGGGTTGTATCGTATCCTTGCTCACCAGGCAAGCGCAAAGGCATGAATAGCGCGTTGTCATGCACACGCCATGTGCGATTGCGTCGGATTCGGCTTGTTTTGCGCTGTCTGCCGAGTCGCACGTGTCGAAGTCTGGCGGTGCTTTCACCCATGTGGATCTGGAGTGGTTTATGTACATGCCCGCGCATTTCGAAGAGAACCGGCCCGAGGTGCTCCATCGCCTGATAGGCGAGCAGCCGCTCGGCGCGCTGATTACGAACGGACCCAACGGGCTCGACGCGAATCATGTGCCGTTCGAACTGGACGTCGCGCCCGCTGGCGGCGTCATCCTCCGGGCTCACGTCGCCCGGGCCAATCCGGTCTGGCAGGAGGCGGCCACGCATCCCGACGCGCTCGTCATTTTCCAGGGGCCGACCGCGTACATTTCGCCGAACTGGTACCCGAGCAAGCACGACGCGCATCGGCAGGTGCCGACCTACAACTACATGGTCGTGCATGCGCACGGCCGGATCGTCGTGCGCGACGACGAAGCGTTCGTCCGCGGTCTGGTCGCGCGGCTGACCCGCAAGATGGAAGCCGGCGAGCCGGTGCCGTGGAAGATGGGCGACGCGCCCGCCGACTTTATCGCGCAGATGCTCGGCGCGATCGTCGGCATTGAAATCGAGGTGACGCGGCTGGTCGGCAAATGGAAGCTCGGCCAGAACAAGGCCGCCGACGACCGCCGTGGCGCGGCCGAGACGCTGTTGGCGCGCTCCAGCGATGAACAGCAGGCAGTCGGGCAGGCCATGCTGGATGCACCGCCGGTGCTTTGAGCGGCGGCCGTTCTGAGCGGCGACTTTCGGCCGCACCCGCGCAAACCGTCCTTGACCTTCCCATCATGGGAAGGACAATACTGGGTTCATTACGCGGCCCAATGCCGCCATGAGCCTTGCCTACCATGACCGAACTTGCCAATCCGCAGCGCCCCACGGATACCACCGCCATTGCGGCCCGAACCGCCGAACTCGACATTGGCGGGATGACTTGCGCATCATGCGCAACGCGCGTCGAGAAGGCGCTGGCCAAAGTGCCGGGCGTCACACGCGCGTCGGTGAATCTCGCCACCGAAACGGCGACCGTCAGCCTCAGCGGCGCTGAGTCCGACCCAGCCGCGGAGGCACTGATCGCGGCCGTCAAGAAAGCCGGCTACGAGGCAACCTTGATCGTGCCGCCGGAAGTGCCGGAGGCGCCGTCTTTTGCAGCCGAGGCAGGCCAGGCGAGCCGTTTGGAGCACGGCGATCATCGCCATCACACGGCCCCCGCCTCCATAACCGCCGCCGACCGCAAACGCGACCAAAGCCGCCGCGAACTGGCCGCCGTCCTCGCCTCCGCCGTGCTGACCCTGCCGCTCGTCGTGCCGATGGTCGCCGAATGGTTCGGCGTGCAAGCCATGTTGTCGCCGTGGCTGCAGTTCGCGCTCGCGTCGATCGTGCAATTCGTGTTCGGCGCGCGCTTCTATCGCGCCGCCTTCCGCGCCGTGCGTGCCGGCGCGGGCAACATGGATTTGCTGGTGGCGCTCGGCACATCGGCGGCGTATGGCATCAGCGTCTACGAACTGGCCACGCATCCGGGCGACATGATGCATCTGTATTTCGAAGCATCGGCGGTCGTGATTACGCTGGTGCGCTTCGGCAAGTGGCTCGAAGCGCGCGCCAAGCGCCAGACCACGGACGCGATCCGCGCGCTCAATGCATTGCGCCCCGACCGCGCGCGCATTCGCGTCGGCGCCGACGAGCGCGAAGTGCCGCTCGCGCAAGTGCGGGTCGGCACGGTCGTGATCGTGCGTCCCGGCGAACGCGTGCCGGTGGACGGCGCGGTGCTCGAAGGCCGCACGCACATCGACGAATCGCTGATTACGGGCGAAAGCCTGCCGGTGCCGAAACAGGCCGCCGACAAAGTCACCGCCGGCTCGATCAACGGCGAAGGCGCGATTGCCGTGACGACCACCGCGATCGGCGCGGAAACCACGCTCGCGCGAATCATCCGCTTGGTGGAAAGCGCTCAGGCCGAGAAAGCGCCGATTCAGCGACTGGTGGACCGGGTCAGCGAGATCTTCGTGCCGGCGATTCTGGCGATCGCCGCGCTCACGCTGGTGGGCTGGCTGATCGCGGGCGCGGGCGGCGAGACCGCCATCCTGAACGCGGTGGCCGTGCTGGTGATCGCCTGCCCGTGCGCGCTGGGGCTCGCCACGCCGGCCGCCATCATGGCCGGCACCGGCGTTGCCGCGCGGCACGGCGTGCTGATCAAAGACGCCGAAGCGCTGGAAACCGCGCATCGCGTGACGATCGTCGCGTTCGACAAAACCGGCACGCTGACGCTCGGCCAACCGTCGGTGACGGCGTTCGAGCCGATCGGCGAGATCCGCCATGACGAAGCGTTAGCGCTGGCCGCAGCAGTGCAGCGGCATAGCGATCACCCGCTGGCGCGCGCGGTGATCAAGGCGTATGAGGCGGTATCGGCAAGCCAGCCCAACGCGGCAAGTAAGGCAATAACGGCAAGCGCCGCGCGCGCCGTGGCGGGTCGTGGCGTCGAAGCGGATGTCGACGGCCGCACCTTGGCGCTGGGCAGCACGCGCTGGCTCAGCGAGCTCGGCATTGCGTTACCGCCGGCGCTGACGGAACGCGCCCATGAACTCGAAGCCGCCGGCAACACGGTCTCCTGGCTGATGCAGCGCGACGAGCAAGCGCCCACCGCGCTCGCCCTGATCGCTTTCGGCGACACCGTCAAACCGACGGCGCGCGCGGCCATCGAACGGCTGGCCGGGATGGGCATCAAAAGCGTGCTCGTCACGGGCGACAACCGCGGCAGCGCCGCCAGCGTCGCCAAAGCGCTCGGCATCGACGAATTCCACGCCGAAGTGCTGCCCGACGACAAAGCCCGCGTGATCCGCGACCTGAAAATCCGCAGCGCCGGCATCGTGGCGATGGCGGGCGACGGCATCAACGACGCCCCCGCGCTGGCCGCCGCCGACATCGGCATCGCGATGGCGACCGGCACCGACGTCGCCATGCACGCGGCCGGCATTACGCTGATGCGCGGCGATCCGGCGCTGGTGGCCGACGCGATCGACATTTCGCGCAGGACCTGGCGCAAGATCCAGCAGAACCTTTTCTGGGCGTTCGTCTACAACCTGATCGGGGTTCCGCTGGCCGCCTTCGGCTTGCTAAACCCGATGCTGGCCGGCGCGGCGATGGCGTTTTCGAGCGTCAGCGTCGTCACCAACGCACTGTTGCTGCGCACCTGGCGCGTTGCGCAGCAACACACAGGACGCTGACCGCAAAACGCTCCGGTCGCCCCTGGACACCTCGTCGATTACGTCAAGCTTTCAAAAACCCTAAAGAAAGCGGACGACACAGCCGATAACCAGATATCAACGCGCGGACCCGGCTTACGCAGGGCCCGCGCTTTCGCTTGTCCTCCTCACTGCGTAATCGTCAATGGAATTCCTCTCTTTGCGCCGCGCCAGCGTCGGCGCCCGGCTTGCCGTTCTCTCGTGCGTACTGGTGGCGCTGATATTCGCCGCCTTCACCTGGGCGCTCACCCGCACGGCCGGCAAACAGGTTAGCGATCAGGTGCTCGACCGCATCGCCGATCGGGACCGCTCGATCGCCGCGATGATCACGCTATTCGACAAGGCGCTGTCGGCCGAAGTCGACCGGTCGATGTCGCTGTTCGCCAGCTTCCTGCCAACCGGCTATACGCTCGACGACACCCAGAAGGTCGACATTGGCGGCGTCGCGACCCCGACCATCAAGGCCGGCGACAAGGTCCTCAACATGGACTTCACGATCCCCGACCAGTTTCTCGAGCGCAGCGGCGCAGTGGCCACCGTGTTCGCGCGCAGCGGCGACGACTTCGTGCGCGTGACGACGTCGCTGAAGAAACAGGACGGTTCGCGCGCCATCGGCACGTTGCTCGACCGCAAAGCGCCGGCGTATGCGCTGATCCTCGCGAACAAGTCCTATACTGGACTGGCCGCGCTGTTCGGCAAACGTTTGATCACCCAATACCGGCCGATCGCCGACGCAACCGGCCGCGTGATCGGCGCGCTGTTCGTCGGCGTGAACGTGGACAAACAGATCCAGTCGGTCGAAGACGATATCCGCAATCTGAAGATCGGCGACAGCGGCTACTACTTCGTGCTGAACGCGTCGAAGGGCGCGGATCGCGGCAAGCTGATCGTGCATCCGGCCGCGGCCGGCCAGAGCGCAGACAACGCGAACGCGCCGTATCAGCAGATGCTCGACATGAAGGACGGCCAGCTCGAGTACCGCTCGGCCGACGCCACGCTCGGCGAGCGCGACGCACGCGACAAGTTCGTCTCGTTCGTCACGGTGCCGGAATGGCAATGGCTGGTCGGCGGCGTCGCGCCGCGTGACGAAGTGATGGCCGACGTCACCACGACCCGCAACACGTTCCTGGTGCTCGGCTTCGTGCTGGTCGGCGCGTTCGCGGTGGTCTTCCTGATCGCGGTGCGGCGCATGGTGAGCCGTCCGCTCGCCGAAGCGGCCAAAGCGTCCGAACGCTTCGCCTCAGGCGATCTGAGCGTGCGCGTGGCCCAGGGCGGCAACGCCCGCGCCGACGAAATCGGCCGCCTGATGCAATCGATCGACGGCATTGGCGAAGGGCTCGCGCGCATCGTTTCGCAAGTGCGCAACGCGTCGGCGGGTATGTCGCAGGGTACGGAAAAGATCGCTACCGGCAGCGGCAATATCGCCGCGCGGATCGCCACCCAGGCGAGCAGCCTCGAAGAAACGGCGGCCAGCATGGAGCAGATCACGTCGACCGTGCAGCAGAACGCCGACCATGCGGCGCAAGCCAACACGCTCGTTACGCGCGCGGCCGAGGCGGCGCTCGAAGGCGGCCGCGCCGTGGAACGCGTGGTGTCGACCATGGGCGAGATCAGCCGCTCGTCGCAGAAAATCGCCGAGATCACCACGGTGATCGAAGGCATCGCGTTCCAGACCAATATCCTCGCGTTGAACGCCGCCGTGGAAGCCGCGCGGGCGGGCGAGCACGGCAAGGGCTTCGCGGTGGTGGCGTCGGAGGTGCGCGCGCTGGCGCAACGCAGCGCGGCCTCAGTGAAGGAGATCGAGAGTTTGATCGCGACCTCGGCGGCGACCGTGCGCAGCGGTTTCAAGATCGCCGAAGAAGCCAGTTCGACGATGCAGGGCATCGTGCAGCAAGTCGGCCAGGTGCGCGCGATCATGGGCGAAATCAGCGTCGCGTCGCGCGAGCAATCGGGCGGCATCGAGCAGGTCAATCTCGCCGTGACGCAGATCGGCGAGGCGACCCAGCAGAATGCGACGATCGTCGGCGAAGCGGAACTCGCGGCGGCCGAATTGCGCGATCAGGCCGCGCGGCTTGCGCAGGTGGTGAGTGTGTTCAAGCTGGAAAGCGGCCGCGATTGAGCACTAGCGGTCGTTAAAACTCGACGTCCAGTTCGTCGATCTCTTCCACTTCCTGCTGCGCGTCGGCAATCCACGCCTGCATCTCGGGCAGCGCCATGATCCGCTGCCCGTAGTCGACGATCTCCGGATCGAGCTTGACGTCGTAAGTCACGAAACGCGTGACCACGGGCGCGTACATCGCGTCCGCCGCGCTGCGCTCGCCGAACAGAAACGGGCCGCCGTACTGCTTCAGGCAGTCGCTCCAGATCGTCACGATCCGGTCGATATCCGACTGCGCGCGCGCCCATACCTTGAAGCCCGGAAAATGCGCTTTCAGGTTCATCGGCAGCGCCGAGCGCAGCGAACCGAAACCCGAATGCATCTCGCCGCAAATCGAACGGCAATGCGCCCGCGCGCGAATGTCTTTCGGCAGCAGCGCCGCTTCCGGCTTCAACTCGTTCAGATACTCCGCGATAGCCAGTGTGTCCCACACCTTGATGCCATCGTGAACGAGGCACGGCACCAGAATCGACGGCGACAGCAGCAGCAATTCGGCGCGCGCCGCCGGGTCGTCGATCGGCATCACGATCTCGTCGAACGGCAGGCCGCTGAAGCGCGTCAGCAGCCAGCCGCGCAACGACCACGACGAATAGTTCTTGCTGCTGATAGTGAGCGTGGTATTCGCCATACGATTCTCCTCCAGATGACGCGTTCGGCCGTCGCCTGACGCGCTGTATGCACGTTGCCGTGCGCGCACGCACCAAAGCGCGGCAATTTCGGCCCGTTGCCCTGAACAGCGCAAATGCTATGCCAATGTGCAGCAGCGGTTGCACGTGTGCGCTTGCATGATTGGCACATGACTTGCCTCTATGTGGGTTCCATCCTCTTCAGCACTCGTGCGAAGGTTATGAACCTGTTCGCATATCCCACATACCAGGCCTTTGCCGACATGATGCTGCCGATGCGGCATAGCGCGGCCCTGATGATTCACTCGCTCGACGCATGGCCCGCGTTCGGTGAAACATCGCACGGACGTTCGATGCGAGCGGCCTGCGAGTTGATGACGCTGGCCGGACTGACGCCCGTGCGGCCGCCGTTCGGCATCGACAGTGTGGTGACGGAAGGCAAACCGGTGGCGATCGTCGAAGAGGTCGCCGCGCACACGCCGTTTTGTTCGCTGCTGCATTTTCGCAAGGACACCACGCTCTCGACGCCGCAACCGCGCGTGCTGGTGATCGCGCCGATGTCGGGCCACTTCGCGACGCTGTTGCGCGGCACCGTGCGCACCATGCTGGCCGAACACGACGTCTATATCACCGACTGGCACAACCCGCGCGATGTGCCGCTGAGCGAAGGCCGCTTCGGCTTCGACGAATACGTGCGGCACGTGATCGACTTTACGGAGACGATCGGCCCCGGCGCGCATCTGCTGGCTGTGTGCCAGCCGACCGTTGCCGCGCTGTCGGCGGTCGCGCTGATGGCCGCCGACGATCATCCCGCGCAGCCGGCCAGCATGACGCTGATGGCCGGTCCGCTCGATACGCGCATCAACCCGACGCGCGTCAACGAACTGGCCAAAAGCAAACCGCTCGAATGGTTCGAGAAGAACCTGATCAGCGCGGTGCCGTTCGGTTTCGCGGGCGCGCAGCGGCGCGTATATCCGGGCTTCATGCAGTTGACCGCGTTCATGTCGATGAATCTCGGCCGGCATCTCGACTCGTTCGAGACGATGTATTACGAGCGCGCGAAAGGCGATCCGGCGAAGGCCGACACGATTCACACCTTCTACGAAGAGTATTTCGCGACGATGGACCTCACCGCCGATTTCTATCTGGAGACCGTCGATACGGTTTTTCAGCGGCATGCGTTGCCGTTGCATGAACTTGAGGTGGCGGGACGTCTCGTGGAGCCGTCGAAGATTCGTCGCACCGCGTTGCTGACCGTTGAGGGGGAAAAGGACGATATCTGCGCGGTCGGGCAAACGCTCGCCGCGCAGGATATGTGCGACAAGTTACGGCCGTATCTGAAGACGCATCATGTGCAGACCGGCGTGGGGCATTACGGTGTGTTCAATGGGCATCGCTGGGAGCGGCAGATTTATCCGCGCGTGCGGGCCGTGATTTACGACAACGAGCCGCGCGCGGTGCTGGTGAGTTCGAAGGCGCGGACGATTCAGCCGGTGTCAGTGCCGGCGGCCACCGCGGCCGAGGTGATCGCTGCGGCGCCGGTTGCGGCGGCGGTGGTGGATGTGTCGGTGGCTACCCGCCGCGTGGGTGGCGGCGGCTCGGCTTAACTTAAAGCTAAAACGTCGCGGCTTAAGCCGCGACGCTCTTCCATGGCTTGACGGCCGGCACCTCGCACGGACCGTCGGCGTCGATCGATTTGAAATCCGCCGGCGACACGATCTCGATGTACTCCATATCCTCCGAGTAATCGAACAGATAGTGGACGATCCCCGGCGCCTGATGCACGCAATCGCCGGCGGCGACGAGCGTCTCCTTGTCGCCGTACATGAAGCGCGCCCAGCCCTTCAGCATGATCACAATGTGGAAATCGGCCTCATGACGGTGCCAGCCGGTGCCTTGCTCTGGTGCGTGATTCGCCTTGACGAGTTGCGCGAGGACCTTGCCGCCGGTCGCCTGTGCAATGCCTAAATCGCGGTAGAGAAAAAAGTCGCGAAGACCCTGATCCTCGTAGGACGTGTCTTGCGGACGGATGTGGCTGAACTGCGTGGCGAATTCGGTGGACATGATCGCGCTCCTGGAGAGTGAGCCGGCAGTTGAAAACGACGCGTTGGAGCGTCGGTTGCAAGCATCAAGCGGGCCAGTTTGCGCGGAGGGGTTTTGCGCTATGCGGTCGGGCGGAACATCTGGAACATGTCGCCGATTTCCGCGTAGTCCGCGCGATAGCCCGCGCGCATGATCGGCTGCGCGGCGTGCGTGTCGAACAGACCGTCTTTCAGATAAGCCTCGTTGATGTGAACACCGACCACCTGGCCGAGCGAAAGATAGTTGTCCATCGGCGTGCCGTCGAGCGTATGCAGACGTACCACTTGCAGCAGCTTGCATTCGAGCGCGGCCGGCGATTCGGCGACGTGCGGCACGTTCACGTTGCGGCCCGGCGCGGCGGTGAGGCCGGCGAGTTCGAATTCGTCGATATGCGGCGGGACAGGGGCGGATGAGCGGTTCATCTGCTCGGCGAGCGGCTTGGTCGCGAGGTTCCAGACGAATTCGCCCGTGGCTTCGATGTTGGCGATGCTGTCTTTGCGGCCTTCGCTGCAGAAACCGATGATCGGCGGGAAGCTCGCGAAGGCGCCGAAGAAGCTGTAGGGGGCGAGGTTTAGAGTGTCTTCTGTATCGCGTGACGCGATCCAGCCGATCAGGCGTGGTGCGACGATGGCTTTGAATGGATCGTGCGGGAGGCCGTGGCCAGTGGCGGGGTTGTAGAAGTAGTGGGACATGATTGGGCTGGAGGTTTTTGCGGGGGACGCGGAGGGGTATTTATACCGCAGAGTCTTTGAGGCTGCTCGGGGTGGCGTGATGAAGCAGCCCTGCTGGCGTTCTTCATTTAACAGTCTATGTACTGTTTAAACAAAATACAGCCCATAGACTGTTTATATTAATTACAGCTTTCAGGCTGTATTTGTGTGGTACAGTTTAAAGACTGTATGAGACCGAAGATAATCCCATGGATTACGCTATCAAAACGCCGAGTCAGCTCCGGCCCATCTTGCAGGGCTTTCGCAAGTCCGCGGGACTCACTCAAGCGGCGGTCGCCGAACTGTTAGGCATCACCCAGCAAAGCTACGCGCAACTGGAGGCCAATCCCGCAGCGGCCAGCGTCGAACGTATTTTTAAGGTCATGCGTCTGCTCAATGTGGATTTGCGATTAAGTCAAACGCTGGCCGCAGCGAGTAGCGAATCTGCGTCGGTTGCCACACCGAAACGTCAACGATCCGCCCCGGCGGTCAAGAAAGTCCGGCCAGTCACGGCCAAAAAGAAAAAGGAAAACTGGTAATCATGGCGCGCCGCGCTCAGACGCAACGACTCGACATCTGGATGAACGGTATCCCCGTCGGCTATTGGGAAAGAGCGCGTGACGGTGAGCGTTTAAGTTATTTCGACACGTGGATCGGCGATGAACAGGGGCGCCCGCTGTCCTTGTCGATGCCATTCACACCCGGCAATCAGCCTTATCGGGGCGACCTGGTGAGCGCGTTCTTCGACAATCTGCTTCCAGACAACGATGCCATTCGGCGGCGGCTAGCTCAGCGACACCGTACAGGCAGCACGAATGCGTTCGATCTGCTGGTCGCGCTTGGCCGCGATTGCGTCGGCGCCATCCAGTTACTCCCGGTGGATGAAAAACCCACCGACCTTTACGGTATCTCCGGCGCGCCGCTCTCCGAGTCGGAGATCGCACAGCTTCTGCGCAATGCAACCGCTGCGGCCCCACTCGGCCAATACGACGATGGTGCGGATCTGCGCTTATCGATTGCCGGCGCGCAGGAGAAAACCGCATTGTTGCGCCGTGACGGGGAATGGATCTACCCGACAGGTAGCACGCCAACCACGCATATCTTCAAGCTGCCACTCGGGCTGGTTGGGAATATGCAAGCGGACATGCGCACATCGATTGAGAACGAGTGGTTGTGCGCCAAAATCGTCGCGGCTTATGGACTGCCTGTGGCGAATTGCGAAGTGGCTACATTCGAGGATCAGAAAGCACTCGTCGTCGAACGCTTTGATCGCAGGCTATCGAGCGACGCTCGCTGGATCGTGCGTCTTCCGCAGGAGGACATGTGCCAGGCTACCGGGCGACCGTCGCATCTGAAGTATCAGGCCGATGGCGGCCCTGGCATCGCCGAGATCATGGACGTCTTGCTCGGTTCAGAGAATGCCGATCAGGATCGGCTGCAATTTTTCAAGACGCAATTGGTGTTCTGGCTACTCGCGGCGACGGACGGGCACGCGAAGAACTTCAGCATTTTTCATTTGCCGGGCGGGCGGTATCGGTCAACACCGCTTTACGACGTGCTATCCGCGCATCCGATCATCGGTTCGGGAAGGAATCAGATTGCCCGTCAGAAGGCCAAAATGGCAATGGCGGTTCGTGACAGCACGAATCACTATCTGATCGACAGGATTCAAGGGCGGCATTGGATTGAACAGGCTCGGCAAGTTGGGTTAGGGAAGGTGGCTGCGCAGGAGATCATTGAGGAAGTGGTTGATGCGACTGATGGGGTGATCAGTGCGGTGAGTAAGCAAGTGCCTCCGCGTTTTCCAGATGGACTCGCGGAGTCGATTCTGAGCGGGCTTGAGAGGCAACGGGATAGATTGCTGGCTGCGACGGTTCGGTAATTGGCGAGGCGGCCTCGCAAGCGGGACTGGCAAGGCCGGGTTCGTCTCATCCAGACTTCACCTCGATGACATCCCCGTTATTGAGCACGATATCTAAGTCAGAGGACAATCCAAGTGTCTGATTCTGAATGGGCACATTGACGTCCTTGACCGTCCCGGGAAGTGCTTTCTCTGGAGAATCGACGGTATCTCCGACCATGGGATCAGACGAAGTAAACACCTTTTCGCCTGTGGGCAAGTTACCCGTGTTTGTGGCAACTCAAAAACTCAACGAAAGCTATCCGGTGTCCATAACGAACCGCTATTCAAACTCGACAGGGAGCGCTTGATCATCGCCGTAGTCGGACCGAAACTTAGGGAGGGTCTGCATAACCCGTTTTTTGGAGCGCCGACCTTTTGCTTCCTGCACGGTGTCAGCGTTGAGAATTTCTTGAGACGTTGGTCGCCCGGCTATTGCGTCGTGCCGGGCGACGTTTGCTGGGACCCGGAGCTTCCACCTTCTGGTGTTTCAGGTTTTTCGCAAAGCTTTGCGCGCCATCCACAGATTGCCTAGAGCAAACAGCGTCATGATCTGGGCAGTGTTTTTCATCAAACCACGATACCGGGTCTTCGTGTAGCCAAACTGCCGCTTGAGGACTCGGAATGGATGTTCGACCTTGGCGCGGATGCCAGCCTTCAGGCGTTCGATCTGATCGTATATCGCGTCCAGACGATCACGTAAGTCCAGTTGTCTGCGCCTGCCTGGTCTCATCGCGACATGCCAGCGCACTGCGTCAGCCTCGCAACGCTTTTCGATGCCCTGATATCCTGCATCAGCGTACACATCCGTTTCATCGCCGTGCAGCAACGCTTCGGCTGCATTGATGTCGTGAACGTTCGCCGCCGTGCCGATGACCGTGTGAACCAGGCCCGACTCCGCGTCCACGCCGATATGCGCTTTCATCCCGAAGTACCATTGATTGCCCTTCTTCGTCTGGTGCATTTCCGGGTCTCGTGTGCCGGAGTCGTTCTTCGTCGAACTGGGCGCCGAAATCAAAGTGGCGTCGACCACCGAACCGGTTTTGAGCATCAAGCCTTTCCCCACCAGGATTTCGTTGACCAGCGCGAGCATTTGCACCGCCAGTCCGTGAGTTTCGAGCAGGTGACGGAACCGCAGAATCGTGCTCTCGTCCGGCAAGCGCGTCATGCCACCGTCTAGCCCCGCGAAGTCGCGATACAGCGGCACGTCATATAGCGCTTCTTCCATCGCAGGGTCCGACAGACCAAACCACTGCTGCATAAAATGAATCTGCAGCATCGTCGCGATCGGGAACGGCGGCCGTCCAGTTTTACCAGCGGGATAGTGCGGCTCGATTAGCGCAATCAATCTTGACCACGGTACCACTCGGTGCATCTCATCGAGAAATTCCCGTTTGCGCGTACGCTTCGTTGACAGATCCAGACCAAGACCTAATTGCGTCATCAAGGCTCTCCTGAACTAACTTTCCTCTTCCCAAGATAGTTCACCCGGACGTCAATGCCAGGACTTTTGCAGACATTCCTTAGAGTGTTGTTTGTGGCAACACCTTGTCATGAACTAACTTCAAGCCAGACCCGACCGTCTCGAATCATGTTTTGGACCGTATCTGCTCTATCAATGAGTCCGTGATCGTTATCGATCACAAGCGTTTCGGGATGCTCAATGCCAAGTACGAAGTTGTCTGAGAATCTAGCTTTGCCGTCTCGTCCCTCAACGAGAAGAAACCAAGGATCCCCGATAAATTTCCTAACCTTATCAAGCTCATCAGGTTCAAAATCTTTTTCGGCATCCTGCAGTGCCTGCACGGCAATCCACCCGTCCTGCATGCCGGTCGGTCCAAAAGCGATATACCGCTCGCCCTGTTCACGTTGCACAATGCCCAGGTTCTCAACGAGAGTACGGGCATCAAGCTGTCGCGACAAGCTACCAATGAGCAAGAATGAAAACATCAGCTTGCCCCTTTTGATTTTACGTATGAAAGGAGGTCATTCATATTTGTAAATACCTTCGTGCCAGAGTTCTGAATTCCATTAACAACTGACGGCTTAAGGTTTGGCCCGTAAACAATCACCTCACCAGAGCTGCCAATTATCTGACTTTGGTTAGCAACCTGAGTGGTCGTTCCTTTCCCTCCTCCGGACTTCACCTCGATGACATCCCCGTTATTGAGCATGATATCTGCATCAGAAGACAATCCAAGTGTCTGATTCTGAATGGGTACATTGACGTCCTTGACCGTCCCGGGAAGTGCTTTCTCTAGAGTATTGGCGGTATCTCCGACCATGGGATCAGAGGAAGTAAACACTTTAGCGCCTGTGGGTAAGTTACCCGTGTTTGTGGCAACAAATTACAGCGACCACGTTCAGACTGACAAACCAACTACGGAACGTTTATCGGAAACATCCCGAGAATGTTTCTAAGGGAGAAATGGACGTTCCCGGCCGGCGTCCAAAAATTTTTCCGATCGCCCCCCGCGCTGATGAACTCTGCACGCCGTTTTAACTCATCCGGCGGCAAGTCCTTGTCGTTTACTGTCGATACCTCCGCTAGCTTATCGAGATCAACCGAAGACAGCACCCCACCAAGCTTCCCAACCAGAAACTGATTGGTAAGCAGTGTCCAAACGTCATCGCTCAACCAGAAAATAAAAAGCGGAACACCAAACCCACCCACCGCCTCCAAGACTTTTCTCGCGTGCTGTTCGTTCGACAGCAAGAAATGCTGCCACGCATAGGTCTCCAAGTGAAGCTTTCCCGCTCGCCACAGGATTCGATTTTCATACCAGTCTGACTTCTTCATTTCTTTCCCACCGGAAACGTGATGATGTAATCACCGGATGACCCCGGATTCAATGTGACGGTCCCGCCGTAAAGTGATCTTCCGCTCTGTGCGAAATTCTGCAGAAGTGCATCAAGCTTCGGGTTGGCAAGATATCCTGAATTTACCTCAACAGACTTTGCCCCCAAAGACCCCGCGTAGTCCACCAACGTTTGGACATCCGAGAAACTCATCGAATTTGTGAGGCCAATTGTGACCTGCGCGACGCCGCTGCTGTTGACTGTAACGGCATTTAGGTTGACACCGAGATTCTGAGCCGCCGTTTGAACAGACGCCGTGTTTGTGGCAACGACATCTTATGAAAACTATATAACCAACCCCGTTTCTGCGTAGCGCCTCTTCAAATCTGGTAACGCAACCACGATCTTGTCCAATTCTCCCATCCGCTTTGGAAAGACAGTTTTGAAATCTTCGCTCCGATAGTGATTCACAAAATCAAAATCACCAAGAAGAATATGCACGAGGCACATCATCACGCCCTTCTGCCTCTCCATTTCATCATATGGAATTTCGTTGCGAGTTGTATATTTTGCGGGAAGATTTCCCAGCAAGCTTTCCTCATTTACCAATTGATAATATCTCTCAATAAATGAAATTCCGTCTCTCAGCATAGCGGCCAACACAGTAGGTGCGTTCTTTAGATCTATCGACCGTTCATCAAGGTCCTCCAACACCTTCTCACTGAACCGATTGGACTGGCGAACAGTTGCCATGTACTGAGCCTTGTCGTCGCAAACGAGGCAGGATAGCCTGATCGGCTCCGGCATAGCTGTCAGTAGATGAGCGATAACCTGAAAGCTAACGGTCGCTGTCGGTATCGCCTCTCCAAGCAGCTTCTTACTCAGCTTAATTGCGCGCTTGTTATTCAAGGCGATATTTGGCTGAAGGTGAGCAAATCCACGATCGAAGGAGAGACCCGGGTCAACGATCAGCTCCGTATGATTCAATGAGCTATTTTTGAACTTCCCGGCAGAGAATTCCCATCCAGGAAACTCTGCAGTAGTATCTTTGCACAGCCCATAGATTTCCGTTTTCAATGTGCCCATAGCTAGTTAACCTTTCGAACAATAACAACGGGCGTAGGCGGAAGCGGCCCATTCATATTAGCTTTCGCCGCATTGGTTCCTTGCCCGGTACCGGATGCCGTACCAGATTGTACCGCTGGATATACCGTACTCTGGTTCGATGTCGTTGTCGCTCCACCAGTTTTGACTTCCAATATTGCCTGTCCTTGAGCGTTTAGCCGCACTGACGTTACTGGGTTGCCATTCGCGTCGAGCAGAACATTTCCACTGACGACGTCTTCGGCCACATATCCGGGGGGCAATTGCACCGTCGAATTTGGCACACCATTTATCCCGAGGTCCGCAACAGCGCGCGTTGAGCCACTAACAAGACTAACTTGCGGTTGAACTGTAACGCCCGGCTGATCTGCCATGTAGTTTTGCACCTCGACCTCAGCCGCCTTACCTACGGCGTAATTCGCGGAAACAGTGGTTCCCGTCGCACTGCTGTTTGTGGCACCTGAACCACCGCTACTCCCTGACCCACTATCGCTGTTACCACTCGAAAAAGTCGCATTGCCCGGCCTGTTGCCGCCCGACGTACCGGGTATAGGTGCCGACGTTGCGCCACATCCAAGTCCTTCTGTAAACGCGAGGCACAATGCCGCCAAGAAGGATGTTACAGGCGCCGCCCCCGTATGGGATGTGTCGTTGTCGTCCGACCCCGGAATCTGGTTGTTCGCATCCGCTTGCGGGTTCTGTCCTCCGTAGTTCGCTTGAATCTGCGACATTACGCCTTGCACCGTAGACCGAGCTGCCGAGCCCACAGCCTGCGAGAACGGGTTATTCGCCCCCCATGGCATCAGCCCAAACATTACGCTCTGGACGACACTTTGAGTGACAGTTTTTGGCGTGGTCGCATTGTTTTGCGCTTCGTTTTCGGCCCACGTTGTACCGGCCTGAGCGTTAGCTCCGGCGAATCCTGCAGCTAGTCCGCCACTCAGTGCCGCCATCGAAGTCGTAATGACGTTGAATGCGGAGTTGTTATAGCTCGTTGTCTGCGTGAGCGTGCCATCTCCGTTGTCCGTCAACGTGACCGTCTGCGTACCGTTGTATAGCCCGTCCCGGACCAGAGGCGCAACGACCGCACTGGCTGCCCCGCCAATGGCGCCGCCCGCGCAACCCGTTCCGAGCGCCGCACTCGCAGCACACCCTAACGCGGCGTGGGTCGCTATATACCCCGCCTCACCGAAATCGCCCAGCGTGTCCTTGAAGACACCATTCGCATTGGCTTGCCCAATTGCAAATGCACCCGCTGCAGCAAGATCGCCCACGCCGGCCGTCTTGAGGTTATCAAGGAAGCTTCCCCCCTCGATCGCCGTCTGAACACCCGCACTGATCGTCGCCGTCGCACCGAGCGCAGCGAGTTCCTCCGGCAAATTGCTCGCGGCAGTCGCCCCAGCCTGCGCGACCGTGCCGGCCATCGCATTGCCTATGCTCGAAATCCCCGCCATCTGGCCCAGCGTGCTTGTGTTCTGCGCCAGGCTATCCAACCCCTGGTCCAGATTGCCCAGCCCGAACGCCCCAGTTGAGCTGTTGTAGGTAATCCCGTTAGTTATGCCCGCGGTAAGCGCCCCCACAGCGCCGGCTTCCAGCATCGACGTCAGGCTAAAGCCATTGCCGGATACGATCTGACTTGCGGCGCTCGAGGCCATACCTGATAGCGCGGCAACCATGATTGCCTCACCCAGCGTCATTTGGGCGACAGCGACCCCCAATACCGCCGCTGCCGCTCCAGCCGTCACAACCGACGCCACCACGGCGGCCACCATCGCCGCAATCTGCTGGATGCCGAAACCGCCCTCCGCCGTAAAGCTCGTATGTAAATCGTCACTAACCGAGGTTTGCGTGAAATTCCCGCCAAGCTGTTGCTGAAGCGCAGCCAGCATCTGCTGCGTGCCAGCCTGATCCACCGTTCCGTCGGCATTCAGCTTCTGCAGCGCCCCACCGATCTGGCTCAACGTCTCAACGTTGAGATCCATGTTCGCCGCGCTCATGAAGCCACCCGGCTGAACCGTGGTGCCGGTCTCGTCGAGGTACCCGCCCTTGATCTTGCTCCAGATCTGGCCGACGTCGACCTGATTCGCCTGGTTCGTCAACGAATCGGTATTGACCGTCAACGTCCCGGAGGCAGTAATGCTGCCCGTGTTCAGGACGCTACCGTCACTCCCCTTATCGAAATTAAGCGTGACATCCTGACCTGAAATATTCCCACCCGCCGACATCGCACTCGTATTGTTCGGCAGATAAACCTGCGGCATCAACGCGGTAATCGTTGGGCACGCGACAACGCCTGTCGCCGTGCACGTTGGGTCCGGCACGGTCTGCTCGACATACCAGAGCATCGGCTTGTCGAGTGCATTGATCTGCGTTTGCGTCAACGCATCGCCGAGCTGCAGGTTGTTCGCCTTCGCATAGTCAAGCGAGTTCTGATAAAGGTACTGCTTCTCCTGCTCCGTCACCGACGTGTTCGTCTTGCTGTCGTACGTCAGCCCATCGATAAAGCTCGCCTTACCCGTTTGCTGCAATGCCGCCTGCTGCAGCATCAGGTCTTCTTCCTGCGGGTTGTAGTAGAAGAGCGTCGAACTCGGCTGAAGATTGGCCGGCAACGCGGTAAGCAGATCCTGTGGGCTCAAATTGCCGATTGCCGAAGCACCCAGGGAGTTGTCGACATAGGAAGCTTTCCCCGCGATCGGCGTCGGCAGCGTCGCGCCAACGGCACGCGGCATGGACAGGTTCAACCCAGGCAGGTTGATCGGGCTAAGCGAGATCACTTGCGACGGCGCATTCACGCGCGGCGTATACGTATTCGGAGTCGTGATGCCGTTGATAAGCTTCTGTCCGGTCAACGTCACGGACGTACCGATCACGTTACCCACGTTCTGAATCTGACCACCCGACGTAATCGACAGATTCGGCGCCTGAATCGTCGCAGCGATATTGCCGACGGGTTGCGGCGGATCGATCGCGCCTCCGTTGCTCGTGTAGGCGCTGCCGTAAAGCGCCGTACACTCCGCCGCCGAACCGCACGCCCAGACATCGTGACGCTTATCGGCACTGAAATCGCCCGTTTCCTGCACCCAATGCGAGTGCCAGTAGGCATTCAACGTCTGCGCCTCGTTCACCACCGGACCAGCAACATGGATCGTCGCGCTATTCCCTGCCGCGATCAGACTGCCGATATTCGTCAGGCTTCCTGCGTTGATCTGCAGGTTGTTCCCTGCGCTGATAACGGACGAACTACCCGACTGCTGATCGACATACCCCTCGCAGTAGCTCTCCTTGTAGCCACCCGCCGTCATACAGCCCGAATACTGTTCCTTCGAACCGTAGTTCTCGTGCACCGGCACAGGCGGCGGCAAATTATTCGTAATTGCGCCCGAGACATTCAACGTGATGTTGTTGCCCGCGACGATGTTGCCCGACGTGTTGTTCAGGCTGCTAGCCGGTGTCGTCGAACTCGCGGTCGTGCCGACCCCGCCGATCACGATGTTGTGACCCGCAAGCAGATTGCCGAACGTGTTGTTGATTTGCCCCGCAGCAATGACAAGGTCATTGCCCGCGTAGATGGTCGCGTCGTTCTGGTTGTAGCCGAACGTCGTCGTAGTCGGGTTTGCGCCGCGCGTGTCGCCGCCCGTTCCGCATGCCTTGTTCGGCACGCCTGCCGCACATCCAACCTGCGACGAATAGTTCTGCTGGTTGCCGCCCTGGTTGGTCAGGCTGGCGGCGCTGACCTGTACGTTGTTGCCTGCGTATAGCAGGCCTGCGTTGACGAGATTCCCGCCAGCGAGCTGCAGATTGTTACCGGCCATCACCATGCCAGTTGGCGTGGTGTAGGTCAGCGTCCCCGCGGCAGACGGTGCGGCCGAACCCGGAGCGATGGTGAACATCGGCAGCGATGCCTGGTCCGCCAGACGCGTCGGATCGTTGGCCGCAATCGTGCCTAGACCCTGGAGTTGCGAGAGGAAGGCGGAATACGCGGCCTGGTCCACATAGTCCGTCGCCTGCGTCGCGAGCGTCGGCGCCACGGCGCCGTTGCTCAACGATTGCACGTTGAGCGACACATTGCCTTGCGCGGCGATCTGGCCGCCGCGATTCGATAGCGAACCGGCAGTCAGCGATATGGAATTGCCCGCCGAAATGACACCCGAAGCCCCCGGCTGTTGAACAGTCGAGCTCCGGTAAACCGTGGGCAGCGTAAACGTCTGCGACGCAAGGGCGTTGGGATCGGCGCTCGTCGAGACATACCAGAGCTTCTCGTAAATGGGCATGTCGTGAACGCTGTCGCCGACATACACGTTGTACTCGTTGAACGTGACGGTACCCGAACTCACGAGCGGCGAGGAGCCGTCCACCGTGCAATCTCCAGAGCAGTGACCGCCATTGGGATACCCATCGCGCGGCGCACTGGCAGGGGTCGTTCCGGCCTGATAACCGGACGGGGAGAGCAGGTTGCCGAGCGTCGTGGAGAACGAGAAGCTGGACGTACCGGTGTACTGATCCCCGCCGTGCCCGTACGTGTAGACCAGCCCCGCACTCTCCTGGCCGATGGCGCCAGACCACAGCACTGACGGATCGGAGACGATCGTCGTGGTCGTCACCGCGCCGCCCGGCGCCGTCTGATCATTAACCACCGCCCCCGCACTAATATTGACGTTATTCCCCGCGAAAATCGACCCGCCGGTGTTAAACAGCGTCCCGCCAATATTGAAGTTAACATCCCCCTTCGACTGCGTAGTCGCACCCTGGTTATCGTAATTCCCGCCCGTCACCGAGAGCACACTACCGGCCTCGACAGTCCCGCGATTCGTCGTATTGCCATTCAGCGCGAGCGTGCTGTCGGCATGCATCACCGCACCGGCAACGTTATTCAACGTCCCATTGAACGTGACGTTGCCGCCAGTCACCTGACCATAGTTGGTAAACGTCCCCCCCGTACCCAACGTCAGCGGTGCGCTGCCGGTCATCAAGCCACTGTTGGTCATCCCATACAGACCGTAGACACTGACGCTCTGCCCGCCGTAATTCCACGTTCCACTATTGCTGATCTGCCCAGCCGTGATCGACAGCGCGCCGCCCTGGCTAATCGTCCCCTGCGACAGATCGAGCGTGAGCCCATTCATGCCGACGGTCATATTCCGCTGCGCCAGCAACTGGCCACCCGCGTTATAGAACGAACCCGCGCCGCCGGTAACCGTTAGCGACACATCGCCGGTTGTCGGGCCATTAGGCGTCTTCGGATTGCCCGCAAAAATAACGCCGTTCTGATTGTTCAGCGAACCCGCCGTGACCGACAACGCGTTCACGCCCATCAGCGAGCCGCCCGTGTTGTTCAGATTGCCGGCCACGTTGACCGCAGTCGTCGCGCCGTTCACCAGCCCGGCATTGGTGAAGTACGTGCCGTTCACCGTTGTCGTCGCGGTCGATGCCAGCGACGCATTCGCCGCATTCGTCAAATTCGGCGCCGACACATAAAGATTGCCGCCCGCCAGCACATTGCTGGCGTTATAAAATCCATTCTGCGACGTCAACGTGGCCGTGCCCACGGCATCCACGGCACTTCCCACCAGCGACAACTGATTCGTCGCCGCCGCCGTCAACGCGCCGCCCACCACCACATTGCCGAGCGTCACATTGGCCCCGCTCAACTGCATGTTCTGCGTCGACACGAGCGTGGTATGGCTCGCATCGAGCGTGCCGGCCGCCTTCACCGTGACGTTCTTCGAACCGCTTTGCGAGCCGCTCAACGTGACGTTGCCGCCGTTCAGCGTGAATTGCCCCGCCACCGTGCTCGTGCCGCTCAGCGTCAGCGTCTGCCCCGCGTTGAGCGTCGTATCGCCGTTCGACGACACCCCCGCCACCGTCACATTGCCCGCCGTGCCGGTCATGTTGACGCTGCCCATCGACGACACCGCGCCCGCCACCGAGACGTTATTCGCCGCGACGACCTGCACGTTGCCACCTGATTGCAGCGCACCGCCGAAGCTCACGCTGCCGGCCGTGGATTTCGCCGTTACATTGCCGACCGCCGTAGTGGCGCCGAGCGACATGTCGCCGGTCGACGTCGCGCTGAACTGCCCCGCGCCCTGGATACCGCCGAGCGTGACGCCACCCCCCGCGCCGATCGTGATGTCCTTGCCGAACGTCAACGCCGCGCCACTGCCCATCACCGAACCGCCCGCGTTGAGCGTCGCCGATCCGAGGCCGAGGAACGCGCCGCTCAGGTTGGTGTTGCCGCCCGAGCTCAGCGTCGTATTGCCGTTGACCAGTTCACCGGACAACGACAACGCGCTGCCCGAATTCACATTGAGATTGCCCTGGCTCGTGATCGAACCAGCGACGCCCAGATTGCCGCTCGTCGCGCTCAACGCGACGTCGGAGTTCGCGCCGATCGCGCCGTTCGCGGTGAGATTGCGGCCCGCGGTCGCGCTGAACTTGTCGGCGCTCGTCACGTTGCCGCCGAGCGTCACATCGCGTGCCGCCGTCACGGTGGTGGCCGCGCCGGAAGCCAGCGTGCCGCCGACCTTCACGTCACCCGCGCCGCTGTGCCCTTGCGCCTGCAGGGTAAGCGTTCCGCCTGCCTGCGCGGAACCGATCGACAGATCGTTGCCGGCCGTCGCGCTAAGCGCACCGTTGGTCGCCACGCTGCCGGTCACGCCGATGCTGCCGCCGGCGTTGAGCGTCGCCTGTTGCCCGAAGGCCACCGATGCCGCGTTGATCGAGCCGCCCGCACTCAACGACCCGGCGTTCTGCGCGCCGATGCTGCCCGTCAGCGTCATATCGCCGCCGGACTTCAACTGCGCATTGCCGCCGGCGACCGTTGCGCCCGCAACGGTCAGTGCCTGACCGGCGTTCACACCCAGATTGCCCTGCGTCGTGAGATTCCCGACGCCAAGGTTGCCGCTGGTGGCCGTCAGCGCCATATCGCCGGATGCATTGACGTCGCCGAGCGTGACGTTGCGTCCCGCGTTGACGGTGGTCGCACCGCCGGTATTGATCGCGCCGGTCACGCTGGTGTCGCGCGCCGCCTGCAGCGACAATGCGCCGAATGCGGTCGCTGCGCCGCTCACCGTGATATCGCCGCCGCCCGCATTGCCGTTCGCCGTGATGGCAAGACCGCCGGTCACGGCTTGCACATTCGCGAGCGCCGCGCTGTTGCCGGCCGTCAACGCGAGGCTGCCGCCTTGCAGCGGACCAGTCAGTGCAATGTTGTTCGATGCATTGAGCGTCGCGGCTTGCGAAAACGCCGTCGAACCCGCTCCGGCGATATTCCCCGCCGCCGTCAGCGTGCCGCCCATCTGCCCCGCCAGCGCGCCGTTCAGATCGATGTCGCGACCGGCCTGCACGGTCGCCTGATTCGCAGCGGCCACCTGGCCGCCGAGTTGCGTATCGAGCCCGGACGTGAGATTCAGCGCGCCCGCCGTGGTCGTGGTGCCCGACAACGCGATGTTGCCAGTCGTGGCGGTTGCATTCAGATCACCGGCCGCCTTTACGGCGCCGGTCACCGAGATGTTGCGCGCGGCGTTCAACGTCTGCGTGCTGCCGTTGGCCAGCGATCCGCTGACCAGCACATCGCGCGCGGCATTGACCGTCGCAGTGCCCGCTGCGGTCGCGGTGCCGGTGATCGAAGCATCGCCCGCGCCGACATTGCCTTGCGCGGTGACGGCGAGCGTCGTCGCCGAATTGACGTCGTGCAAGCTGGCGCTGTCGCCGCCAGTCGCGCCGATGGCATTCGCCTGAAGCGCACCGGTCAACGCGAGTTCGCGCTGTGCGCTCAGCGTGGCGGCGCCCGTGAACGCCTGCGTGCCCGAACCGTTGAGATCGCGGCCCGTCGTAATCACGCCGCTGGTTCCGCCGATCAGCAAACCGTTCAGGCTCGCGTCGCGGCCCACGCCGAGCGTCATGTCGCTAACGGCACTCGTGCTCGACGCCGTTCCCAGCGACAGATCGAGGCCCGTCAACACGGCGAGCTTGCCGCCGCTGTTGATGCCGCCCGTCGCAGTGAGACTGCCCGCCTGCGCCGTGACGTTCATATCGCCGACGGATTGAATTGCGCCGCTGATCGCCACGCTCTGCTGTGCAGTGAGGCCGAGGCTCGCACCGCTTTCGAGTTTGCCGGCTATCGTCGCGTCGTTCTGCGCGGTCGCCGTCACGGCGCCCGCCGCGGTGGCCGTGCCGTTGACAATGAGGTTACCTGGACCGGTCGCCGTATTCGTGCCGTTGGCGGCCAGCGAAAGCGTCCCAGCGGACGTGATGTTGGTCACCGTCGCGTTGCCCGCAGCGCTCACCTGAATCGTTTGCCCCTGAATCAAACCGCCCTGCACGACATCGCGAGCCGCGCTGAGCGTCGCCGCCTGTCCAAACGCAAACGTCCCCGCGCCGATGATGTCGCGACCCGCGGCAACGCTGCCCGAACCGACACCCGCGAGCGTGCCCGACACATTGATGTCGCGCCCGGCGTTGAAGAGCGTATCGAGCGCCGTCGTGATCGCGCCGCCGACCGCGATATCGCGCCCGGCCTGCGCATTCAAACCGCCGTGACTCGTAAGCGTGCCGGCAAGATTGATGTCGCTGCCCGCCTTCAACGACGTGTCGAGCGTTGAGGCCGCGCTAGCCGCGCTGCCGAGGTTGATCGCCGAACCGGCTTGCGCGGCGAACGCGCCGCTGCCCGCGAAGCTGCCGTTCAGGTTGACGTTGTTCGACGCATTGAGCGTCGTATTTCCCGTCACATTGGCGGTGCCGCCAAGGTTGATATCCGTGCCGGCTTTCGTGTTGAGCGCGCCGTTGCTGACAATCGCACCCGTCGACGTCACGCTGCCGCTCACCGCCGTCAGCGACGTATCGCCGACCGACTGGATCGCGCTCGACGTGGCGAGGTTCAAATTGCCGCCGGCCTGCAAGGCCGCGGTAGCGCCGCTAGTCACCGCGCCGCTGACATTCACGTCCTGGTTCGCCGCCAAAGAAAGCGTCGACACCGACAGCACGTCGTGCACGAAAGCGGAGCCGCCCGCGTTGGTCTGCACGGTGCTGCCGCGCAGCGAACCGGTGAGGTTCGTATCGCCGCCGGAACTGAGCACGGCCGCCTGGCCGAACGCCGCCGTGGCACCGCCCGCAATCGTGCCGCCCGCGGTCAACGTACCGTTGCCCTGCGCCGCCACCGAACCGTTCATCGTCAGATTCTGGCCGGCGTTGACGGTGAGGTTGCCGAGCGTTGTCGTGCCTTGCGTGCCGAGGTCGACCGATTGCGCGGCGTCGATCGCGAGATTGCCGCCCGACTCCAGCGTGCCGGTGCTGGTCAGCGAACCGGCCGCGTTGTGCAGGCTCAGGTTGCCGTTGGTCGAACGGATCGTTCCGCTATTCGTCGTGTCGGCGCCGCTCGTCACGTCGAGCGCTTGAGCGGCTTGCAAGGTGCCGGTCACCGCGACGTTGCCCGTCGATTTCAGCGCGCCGCCCGCGAGCGAATTAACCGTACCCGCGATGGACGTATTGCCGCCGCTGGTGATACCGAGCGCGCCGGTGGTCTGCAAGCTGCCGCCGACCGTGAAGTCACCGCTCGAACTGAACGTGCCGCCGGTCAGCGAATTGATCGCGCCGGGCACGGTGAACTTGCCGCCGCTCGTCGCGCTGAGCGTGTCCGCGCTCTGCAGAATGCCGTTGACGGAAAAGTCGCCGACGGCACTCAGCGTAGCCGTCGACAGCGACGCCACCGTGCCGTTGATCGTGAGCGGGCCGCCGTTCGCGGCCACCTGCAACGCGTTGTTCGATTGCACATTGTTGAGCGTCGCTGCCTGCCCCGCCGTCAGCGAAACCCCCGCACCGACCTGCGCGCCGCTGACCGTGAGGTTGTTGCCCGCGTTGACCGACGTATCGCCGGAGAAACTGCTGGAGCCGCCCAGCGTGGCATCGTGCCCCGCGCCGAGCGTCGCGCCGCTCTTACCGACGAAGGTACCGCCGACCGTCAGGTCATGACCCGCGTTGAGCGTCGTCGCCCCAACCACGCTGGCCACGCCCGTGAGCGACACATCCTGCGCCGCGTTGACGTGCAGCGTGGATTGACTGTTCAACGTTCCCGTCGACGTCACGCCGCCCGTGGTCGCCGCCACGCTCAGATCGCCCGCCGCTTCGACGGTGCCGTTCGTGCCCACCGCGACGTTGCGCTGCGCCGTCACGCCGAGTTGTGCGCCGCCGGCCAGCAAACCGGCGACGTTCACGTCGCGACCTGCCTGCACGGTCGTCGGGCTGTTGCCCGTCGCGCTGGCGCCTGGCGTGCCGTCGCCGCCGCCGGCCAGCATGCCGTTGACGATCACGTCGCGCGCCGCCTGGACGCTCGTTGCGCCGAGCGCGATCGCCGTGCCGTTGAACGTCACGTCGCCGCCCGCCGCCGCGCCGTTGACACCCTTCGCGACCACACCGAATGCGCCGCTCACCTGCGTGTCGGTCACGCCGACGTTGTTGCCGGCGGTAATCTGCAGATCGCCGGCCAGTACGCTCAGCGCACCGGTCGCGCTGACATTGCGCGCGGCCGCCAGCGTCATGCCGAGCGAGGCCGCCGCCGGGCCGCCGAGCGTGATATCCGTCCCGGCCTGCACGTTGAATGCGCCATTGGTGGCGACCGAACCCGTCGATACGACGCTGCCGCTCAACGCGCTGAAGTGGGTATCGCCGACCGCCTGAAGCGGTCCGCCGAGGTTGAGGTTGCCGCCTGCGTTCAGCGTCGCCGTTGCGCCGCTGGTGACCGCGCCGGTCGTGCCGAGATCGCCATTGGCCGCGAGCGAAAGCGTGGACGCAGACGTAACAGTGTTCAGCGTGGCCGATCCGCCTGCGGACGTCTGCACGGTATTGCCGCGCAGCGAGCCGGTGAGCGTCGTATCCGTGCCGGAACTGACATTCAGCGCCTGACCGAAGGCGGCCGTTGCCGCGCCAGCAATCGCGCCGCCTGCGTTCAGCGTGCCGTTGCCTTGTGCGCCGACTGCGCCGTTCATGGTCAGATTCTGCCCGGCGTTCACCGTCAGATTGCCGAGCGCCGTGGTGCTCTGCGTGCCGAGGTCGACCGATTGTGCGGCATCGATCAGCAGGTTGCCGTTCGTCTGAATGGAGCCGACGCTCGTCAGCGAGCCCGACGCATTGCGCAACGTCAGATCGCCATTCGACTGCACCATGCCCGTGGGCGATGTAATCGACGTATTGCCGCCGCTGGTCACGGTCAATGCGCCCGTGCTCTGCAGCGCACCGCCGACGGTAACGTCCGACGCCGACGTCACCGAAGTGGTCGACAGCGACGTCACCGTCCCCGCAATCGCGGTTTTGCCGCCGCTCGTAATAGCGAGCTGATTTGCGCTTTGCAGCGTGCCGTTGACGACAAAATCGCCGGCCGAATTCAGCGTGGCCGTGGAAAGCGAAGTGACCGTGCCGCTCACGGTCAGCGCGCCGCCGTTGGCCGCGACCTGCAACGCGTGGTCCGACTGCACGTTGTTGAGCGTCACGGCCTGCGCCGCCGTCAGCGTCACACCGGCGCCGACCAGCGACCCGGTCACCGCGAGATTGTTGCCCGCGGTCACGCCGACGTCGTTCATATAACCGATGCTGCCGCCCGCGGTCACATCGTGACCCGCGGCAAGCGTGGCGCCGCTCTGCCCCGCCAACGTGCCGCCGATCGTCAGATCGTGACCCGCCTGCAGATTCGCCGCGCCGATCGACCCGGTCGTGCCCGTCAGCGCCACGTCCTGGCCGCCGTTCACGTCGAGGTTGGCCGCGCCTTGCAGCGTGCCGGTCGAGGTGACGTTGCCGGTGTGCGCCGTGATCGCGAGAGGGCCGTTGGCCTGCACGACGCCACTCGTCGCCACGCCGACATTGCGCTGGGCGTCGAGCGTTGCCTGCGACGTGCTCGCCAGCGTGCCGTTCACCTGCACATCGCGGCCCGCCTGCAGACCGGTCACGCCGCCACCCGCCGTTTTACCGTTGACGACCACGTCGCGCGCCGCTTGCGCGGTCAATGCCCCGACCGTCGTCATCGTGCCGTTGAACGTGATGTCGCCGCCGGTCAGCCCGTTGGGACCGCCAGCGCCGTTCACACCGTTCGCGGCGATCGTGAACGCGCCGCCCACTTGCGCGTCCGCGATGCTGGCGTTATTGCCCGCCGTGATGCGCAGGTCGTTGGTCTGCACGGTCAGCGCGCCGGTCGCGTTCAGATCGCGCCCCGCCGTGAACGTCATATTGTCGATCGACTGCACCGGACCGCTCGTCGTCAGGTCGCGTCCCGCATTCAGATCGACGGTGGCATGACTCAAGACCGTGCCATTGGTGGCGAGATCGTTCGCCGCCGACAGCGACAGCGTCGAAGCCGCCATCACGTCATGCAGCGTCGCCGAACCGCCCGCGCCGGTCTGCACCGTATTGCCCTGCAGCGAGCCGGTCAGCGTGGTATCGCCGCCGGACCGCAGCGTCGCCGCGCCGACAAACGCCGCCGCCGCCGAACCGGCGATCGCGCCGCCCACCGTCAGCGTGCCGTTGCCCTGGCCCGTCACTGTGCCGTTCATGGTCAGGTTCTGGCCGGCGTTGACGGTCAGATCGCCTTGCGCGGTGGTGTCGCGATGCCCCAGATCGACCGACTGCGCCGCGTCGATCAGCAGCTTGCCGCCCGCTTGCAACGTGCCCGTGCTGGTCATCGATCCTGATGCGTTGCGCAGCGTGACGTCGCTGGTCGACAGCACCGTGCCGCCCACCGACGTATCGCCGCCGCTTGTGACCAGCAGGGCACCGACGCCTTGCAGAAGTCCATTGACACCGACGTTGCCGCCCGACGTGATCGACGCGTCGGCCAACGAATTGACGGTGCCGGAGATGACGGCGTTACCGCCGTTCGTGACGCTCAGCGAATGGCTCGTCTGCAACGTACCGGCGATATTGAAGTCGCGCGCGGCATTGAATGCCCCGGTCGACAACGTGTTGACCGTGCCGGCCACCGACAGATTGCCGCCGCTCGCCACGCTCAACGCCGCGTTGCTCTGCAACGTACCGTTGACGGCGAAATCGCCGCCCGACGTCAGCGACGCACCCGCCAGCGAAGTCACCGTGCCGTTGATCGTCAACGGGCCGCCGTTGGCGGCAACCTGCAACGCGGCAGTCGACTGCACGTTGTTGAGCGTCGCCGCCTGACCCGCGGTCAGCGTCAGCGTGGCCATGCCGATCAGCGTGCCGCTCACGGTGAGGTTGTTCGCCGCGTTCACGGTGACGTCGTGCGTAAAGCCGCTGGTGCCGCCGAGCAACGCGTCGCGCCCCGCCGTCAGCGTCGCCGTGCCCTGGCCGTTCAGCGTCCCGCCGACCGTCAGATCGCGGCCCGCGCGCAAGCTCGTATTCGCGACCGCGCCGGTCGTGCCGGTCAGCGCCACGTCCTGGCCGGCCGTCGCGTTCAGGTTCTCCGCCGTGGTGAGCGTGCCGCTGGACGTGACGTTGCCGGTCGCCGCCGTCATGTTCAGATCGCCGTTCGCCTGCACGGTCCCGGTGTTCGCGACCGTGACATTGCGCTGCCCATTCAGCGTGACCTGCGCACCGCTCGCAAGCGTGCCGTTCACGACGACATCGCGCGCCGCCTGCACGGCCGCCGCGCCCACTACCTGGGTGTTGCCGTTGAAGGTCGCATCGCCGTTCGAAGTGCCGTTCGCCGTGACCCGCAACGCGCCGCCCACCTGCGTATCGGCCAGCGTCGCGCTGTTGCCGGCGTTCACCTGCAAATCGTGGTTGGCCTGCAACGCGCCGGTAAACCGCACGTCCTGCCCGGTCGTCAGCGTGACCTGCCCGCCGGCCGCCACATTGCCGCTCGATGTGAGGCTGCCTTGGGTCGCCGCCACCGTCAGATCGCCCGTGGTGCGTAAAACGCCGCTCGAGTTCACATTGACGTTGCGCTGCCCCGTCACCTGCATCGTGCTGCCGTTGGTCTGCCCGTTCACGTTGACATCGCGCGCCGCCTGCAGATGGGTCGCGCCGCTCATCACGGACGTGCCGTTCAGATTGATGTCGCCCGTGCCGTCATTGCCCTGCGCGGTCACCGCGAGTGCGCCGCCGGTCTGCACGTCGCCGAGCGCGACGCTCGCGCCGCCGTTGACCGCCGTGTCGCCGTTCGACTGCGCGTTCGCCAGGTTGACGTTGCCACCCGCCGTCACCGCGAGCTTGCCGCCCGTCTGGATCGTGCCGGTCGACGTGACGTCGCCGTTCGCATTGATCGTGTAACCGTTGATGCCGACGTGCGCGCCGGTCATCGACAGATTGCCGCCCGCTTGCAGCGTCGCCTGCTGTTGCGCGGCCGAGCCGTTGACCGTCAGGTCGCCGTTCGACGACAGCAGCAGGTCGCCGGTGTTGGCGGCCATTTGCGCGTCGGTGCGCACGCCCATGCCGGCCGCCGTGCCGATCACCTGGATCTGGCCGGCCGTCATCGCGCCGAACGCGGTGGCGTCGATGGCCAGACCGTTGTTGGCGTGGCCGTTGGCGTTATTGATCGCGTTGGCGCTGTTATCCGCCCCGTTCGCCGACGTCGCATACGTGGTGCCGTTGCTGCTCACCGCCGACGGCAGCACGAACTGGCGCCCGGCAATCGCGTTGATTCGCGAGCCGGCATACAACGGCGCGTTGACGCCGATGGTTTCGCCGATCAGGTCGATCGTGCCGACCGTTCCTTCGATACCCGCGCCGGGGCCGTTCACGCCCGCGTTGCCTTCAATCTGGATATGACCGCCGACCACGCTGTAGCCGATCGCCTGCGCGTTGTTGAAGTCGGTGGGCGTGCCCTTCAGGTCGCTCAGAAACTGCGGCGTACCGGTCGAGAGCGTCACGCCGATCGTGTTCGTGAAGCCGGTGCCGTTCGTCGTGATGCCGTTCGGGTTCGCGATGATCACGGTGGCCGGCGCGCCGAACACTTCGAGCGGACCGTTCAGCAAGCTCGCGTAGGCGGCGCCCGTCGACGTAACCTGGTTGACGATCACGCTCGCCGTACGGCCGGCCAGATTCGGATTGGCCTGCAGATTGCCGCCCGTCAGCGACGTGCCGCCCGTCAGGCTGTTGTTCAGAATCAACCCGATCGGGTCGATATTGAAGGTCTGGAATTTGTTCAGCGAAATCCCGGCCGCATTCGGCGCGGTGATGTTGACCACAGGGACGCCGCCATTCGCGCCGGTGGTCTGCGTGATCTTCGGTTGAAACGTGATCGGCGCGCTCGGGTCGACGATCGGCGCGGCCTGCGCCATCTGCATCTCAAAGCGCACACGTACAAAGCTCAGGTCGATGATGCGTTGCCATGCTTCGTCATCCAGACGATGACTGCCGCCGGCCAGCACGCCGGCCGCGTCGCGGCTTTGTTCGAACGTGATCGATAGCGGCCCGGCGAACAGCGTCAACGCGACCAGCGCCGAGACAGCGCGCTGCCATAGGCCGTGCGGGCGCGGCGACGTGCCGACGGACCACCACGGCCGTGCCGGCTGGTGATCGACGTCGAACCGTTCGTCCCGTACCCGGCGACCTTGCTCAAGTTGCCTTAAAGCGTTGCGCGCTGACGTGTTCATGTTGTTCTCTTTCTTCTTCGTTTTTATCCATGACGCGCGTTGACCGACACGCGTCATGGCCGCAGTGGCGGGCCGACCTGGCCACACTCACTGCGCCCCGTTTGCCCCGGTCGCTATGCCGGGCAAATTCGTGCTGCTTTACTGCTGCTTTACTGCTGCTGAATCTTCGCGTTCTTCATTAGATCGACCACTACCTGCGCCGTGGCCTTCTCCAGCGCGACCTGTTCGAGCTGTTTGCGCAGCGCGTCCTTGATCGTGTCGTACTGCGGAATCTGGGTCGGACGCTTTTCGTCGACGCGCAAAATCCAGTACGCGTCGCCGATCTGCACCGGCGTGCTCGATACGCCGCCTTGCGGCAGCTTGACGAGCGCTTCGGCGAGCGGCTGCGGCCAGTTCTGCGTGTTGCCGGCCTGGATCGGCGTCTTGAACGAAATCCAGTTGAGCGCGCCGCCTTGCGCCGCGCCGGGCGCCTGGCTGTACTGCTTCGCGAGTTGCGCGAAGTCGGTGCCCTTTTTCAGTTGCGTGAGCACCGTTTGGGCGGTGTCTGCGTCCTTCACGGCGATCGCGCTCGGCTTGTATTCGCTCTCACCCAGCGTCGCGACGATGGCGTCGTATTTCGCCTTGACGTCGGCATCGGTGACGGGCGCGGGCTTCACCTCGTCGCGCAGGTAAGCCGCCGTCATCGCGGCGGTCTTCGCCTGTTCGACGGCGGCCGTGACTTGCGGACGCGAATCGTAATGCTGTTTCTCGGCGGCCTGGCGGAACAGTTCGCGCGCGATCAACTGGTTCTTCACCGAAGTGCGCAATGCGGGCGTGTCCGCCACATTGAGCGCGCGGACCGCCTGGTCGAGTTGATCCTGCGTGATCAGCACGTTGTTCACGCGCGCCACCGCGTTCGCGGGCAGCGGCCCGCCGACGGCGTCCAAAGTCTTGTCGGCGGACGCTTTCGCGGTGGTCTTGGTGGCGGCCTGCGCGGCCGGCAAGCAGCCCACCGCGAGACCCAGCGTGGCAACCAGTGCAGCGTGACGAATCACGACGGTGAAACCCTGTGCGAGCGGACGATTTTTCATAGCAACCTCTTCAGAGCGACCAGTTGAGAGTGGCCAGCAGCACCGTGGCTTTTTTGCCGAGTGCGGCCGGTTGTAGCAAGGCCTGCCCAAGCAGCACCTCGCTGGTGACGGTATGGGCGTTGTGGCGCCATTGCATGCGCGCGCCGAGGCCGGTGCCCATCAGCGTCGGCCAGCCGCCCTGGGCGACCAGATGCGATTTGCCGCCGTCGAGAAACACATAGGGTTCGATTTGCAGGTCGCGCCAGGCCGGCACGTTTTGCCAGGCGGCCTCGTTACGCAGATAGAAACCGCTGTCGCCGGCAATGCCGCCTTCGGTAAAGCCGCGCACGGAATCCATGCCGCCGAGGAAGATCTGCTCGTTGCCGAACAGCGCGACATGGCTGTACTGGCCGCGCAAGGTGCCGCGATAGGTCCATTGCGTGCCCGCCAGCGTGCCGAGCGCGACCTGCAGCGTGGCGGTTGCGTCGAGTTTGGTGAACTGGCTGTGCGCGTCGACCTCGTCGATGCCGGGGCCGTCGTGACTCGCGGAAAGCCACGGCAAGCCTTGCGACACGCCGACGTCCCACGTCGCGGCCGCCGCCTGATCGTGCGCGACGAAACGGCGCAAACCGTTCAGGCCGACGCGCAACACCGTGAGGTCTTGCGGCAGCAGGTCGATGCCGTTCAGCGAGCGCTCCGTACGCATCTTGGTGAGCGTCACGTCCACACTCGTGCGCCCGGCACGCGAGCGTGTCAGCACGTCGTTCCAGCCGAGCGTCTGGCTGAACGTGCGGCCCTGGAGCAGCGCGACGTCGCTGATGGTCTGCTGGTATTCGGAGAGCGACGTCGTATAGCTGAAGGTCTGATACCCGTACGGCGCCGCCGCGGAAAACACCACCGCGTTGCTGTCCTGGGTGCCGACATAGTTGAACGACAACGATTCCTGCAAACCGATCAGGTTGTCCGCTTCCACGCCGGCCCGATAGCGCAGCGTGCCGGTTTGCGAGCTGCCGTAGTTGTCGATACCGAGGTCGTAGAAAACGCGATCGCCGTAGTGGTTGGTGATCGCCACGACCGAATCGCCCGGCGTCTCGCCCGGCATGATCTGGATCTCGGCCTTATTGCGCCGCAGCCGGTTGATCTGGTCGACGCCCTGTTCGAGATCGGGCAGACGCAGCACGTCGCCACGGCTGTCGGCGAACGCCCACGCGGTGCCCGCGTCGGTCAGCAGGCCGCCGCCGTGCGTGGTGTACCACGGCTCGTTCGGATCGCGTGGACGCAGCGGGTGACCGTTCAGCGTAAAGGCCGACACCTTGCCATCGACGAGATTAACTTTCAGCGTGCCGGAGGCGAGATTCTGCGCGCCGAGGTAGGCACGCGTCGTGATGTAGCCTCGCGCGATGAACGCTTCGGTCACGCGGCGCAGCAGCAGGTTGATGCGATTGCGGCCCAGTTGCTTGCCGATAAACGGCGCGGCGATCGTATCGAGTTCGCTCTTGCCGAGCACGGTATCGCCGATGAATTCGATGTGCTCGATCCTGAACAGCGGCTCGACGTCGGGCAGCGTTTCGACGTCCGCGCCTTCGGGCAGATTGACGACCGCCTGCTGCGGCACGTCGATCTGCGCGGGCGGTTGCTGGATCTCGTCGCGCCGCTGCCGGTCGCGTTGCTCCTGCAACAGGCGTTGCGCGGGATCCTGTTCGACGCGCGCCGGCACGCCGAAGGCCGCGCCGCCCAACGCGCCGACATTCGGCAAGCCCGGCGGCGTTTGCGCATAGCCGCGCGCCGCCGCCGTGCCGGCGAGAATCGCCAGCGTGCAATGCGCAAGACGGGGCGCGGGGCGTTCGACCGCACGTCTGATCGCGCGTTTGAAGGTCCGCTTCATGGCCGACCTCATAGCCCGAACCATGACACCAACCCGAGGTGGTTGTGATTGCCGATCGTGACCGGCGCGCGATACGGCACGCGAATCGTGTTCACACCGCCGGCCGCCTTGATGCCGCCGGGCGCGTTATACGAGCCGCCTTCAATGTCCGCCTCTCCGGTCAGCTCGACCTGGCCGCTGCCGCCGCTGAACAGGCCACCGGTGTCCGCGGCGAAAATTGCGGACCATGAGTTGCCGAACCACGCCTTGAGGTCATGGGTGCGGTTGATCGCGCTGTAGCCGAGCACGGCTTGGGCGAGCGTTTTCGGGGCGTCGAGTTTGAGCGTGCCTTCCGCTAGCACGATGCCACCCGTGTTCGTGATCTGCGTGCCGGCCTTCAGGTTGATGTCGTTGTTCGCCTGGATCACGCCGCCATAACCCTGCACCGTGCTCGACGAACTCGAACTGCAGAAGAAAAAGCAGGTTTGATGAAACGACGCCTGCCCGGTGAAGATGGCCTGCGTGACCAGTTGATCGCGCGCGGCGATCGAGATCGAGCCACCGACATCCGGGTGCGCCGGGTCGGTTCCCGCCTGAATCGTGCCGCCAATGTTGTGCACGTTCTGCGCGGCGATCGTTACATTACCGCCGTCGGCGGCGGTCAGGTACGCCAGCTTGTTCGGATCGGCAATCGCGCCGTAATCGACCGTGAAGCCGTCCTCGCGATGCTTGACGAAAATCAGCCGCCAACTGCTATCCGAATAGCGGACCGGCGCGCCGCCGTTCGTGCCGCTCGAATGATCGACGATATTGTCGACGTCGCCGCCGGCCGTGATCGTGAGATTCTGATTCGACAGGATGCGGGCGTTACGGTTGGTCACTGAACCGCCAGCAGTCACCAAGACGTCGCCCGTGTTGCCGAAGATGATGCCGAGTTGCGTGTCAGGCGTGGACTGATTCAGCACGTTGCCCTTCGCGTTCAGCGTGATCGCGCCGAGCGAGGCGGAGTCGAGGGCGTTTTTTTGCTCGCCCTGGATCAGCGAGCCGATGTTGGTGATGTCGCCGGAACTGGTCAGCACAACGCCGCTCGTCGTCGACGCGATCACGGATTGCGCGGTGGCGTCTTGTATCGACGAGATACCCGCGCCGCTAATGTCGATGCCGGTGTTGGCCAGCAGGCTGCTGCCGGTCAGGCTGACCGCGCCGGTCGCGCTCAGCGTGGCCGAGCCGGCGTTCGCTTTGAGTTGCGTATCCGAAATCGCGATGCCGTCCTGCACCTGCAGGTTGATATTGTTCGCCGCGGTCAGCGACGTATTCAGAAACTGCACCGAACCGTTTGATGCAAGCGTGAAGTCGCCGAGCGACGCATTCATCTGCCCCGCGCTGCGCACGCCCGGCCCCTGGTCGGTGACGATCAATTGCACGCGGCCGCTCGACAGGCTGCCGGCGGCGGTGATGTCGATCGCGAATGAACGCGCGGTGGCCGGGGGGGTGGACGGACTCAGCGTGAGCCAGTCGTTGCCGTTGTCGTTCGGCGAAACGGCGGTGTTCAGCGTGACGTTGCTGGTGCCAGCTACGACACGGGTATAGGCGTTGCCGTTGTCGAAGGTGTTGGCGAGTGGACCGTTGATCTGCACATTTTTGGCGATCAGATCGAGCCCGATCAGCGCGCTCGCCAATCCCTGCGGACCGACCACGATGGTCCCGGTGCTTGTATCGAGCACGATGTCCCGTTCGGGCAAGCCGGCCACCGGTATGGTGTCCTTGAAACTGACGTGGCCGGTGGTCAGGACGAGGCGGCCCGTATTAATGAACGAACCGCCATTGACCGTAATGCCGTTTGGATTGGCCAATATCACGTTCGCTCGCGGACCGAGCACGTCGATTTGCCCACTGATAATGCTGGGATTGGTGCTCGTTACCTGGTTGACAATCGTTCGGGCATTGATGCCCACGTTATTGAGCGACGCGCCGGCCGTGTCGACGCTGAAACTGCTATAGGTATTATTCGACACGCCCGCGAAAGCCGGCGCGATATTGACCGTCTGGTGGCCATTCGACCCGGTTGAAACGGACGTGGCCGTTCCGCCGTCCACGGCAATGCCGACCGCCCCGGCGCACAAAGGCGCGGCGGTCAACAGTACGACAGCCAGTCTGGCTGGATGACAGTGCGAACGCAGGCTCCCGACACCTGCGCCGCTTCCCCGAGTGCTCCGGTACATTCTTGTTTTCACGCAACTTTTCGTTGCGAGCTCGCTCGATCGGTGTGGTCTTTTGCACGGCTTACAATGAGCCGCGTCTTTCGTAAGACTAATATCGACGTTAAGCAGCGAGTTCTTTAGGGGAGTCGGGGAGAATTTTTCGAGAAAATAATTACATAATCATAACATCAGAAAGTAATTTGAAATAATCTAACGCGTAAAATGCATCTCGAATGAACGATTAATCAACTTGCATATTTACGCATTCAACCGGATTCAGCCCGGACCGATTATCCGCGACTAATCAACCGCTTGCGACCTGCCTTAACGTGCGCTAAATGCGCCTCGTCCCACTCATAAAACCCCGCGCCGCTGCGCACACCGACTCGGCCGGCGTCGACCTGCTGCCGCAACAGATCCAGCACGTCTTCGTCTTTGGCCAATTCCGGCATCAGATGCGAGGCGATATCGAGGAAGGTGTCGAGCCCACCCATATCCGCGCCCTCCAGCGGCCCGACGATTCCCCAACGCCGACCGAGCGACGCCTTCATCACGCGATCAACCACCTCCGCCGTGGCTGCGCCTGAACGGACGATATTCAAAGCTTCGCGCAGCACCGCGAACTGCAAGCGATTGCCGACAAAACCCGGAATCGCCTTCGCCAGCACCACGGGCTCCATGCCGATCGCGCTCATCAACGCGGCGGTTTGTTGCGTCACGTCCGGCGCAGTCGCGGTGCCCGGCACGACTTCGACCAACGGAATCATGTGCGGCGGATTCCAGAAATGCGCGATCAGAAAACGCTCTTTCGCCCGCAATGGCGCGACCAGTTGATCGGGCGGAAAACCGCTCGTGTTGCTCGCGAGAATCGCGTCGCTTGCCAGCAAAGGAGCCAGCGCCGCATACAGCCGATGCTTCAGTTCGAGCACCTCGGGAATCGCCTCGATCACGAATTGCGCCGACGCCATCACGTCGAGTTGCGCATGCGTCTCGATGCGCGCGAGCGCCGCCTGTTTAGCGGCCGGGTCGATGCGCCCGGCGTCGATCAGTTCGTCGAGCACCGCCTCCGCTTTGGGCGCCACGCTTGCGAGACGCGCCGGGTCGACGTCGTGAACGATCGTCCTGTGCCCATGCAACGCGCTTTGGGTCGCGATGCCCACGCCCATCAATCCCGTGCCGACTACGCCTATCACTGCCTTCATCACGTCCTTCTCCACGCCGCTCTCCCGCTACCGTCGATGAAAGCTTTGAAGCATAGCGCAGCGCGTCCGTTCGCCGCCCCGAACGCAACAAAGCCGGTCTTCCGCGAGGAAGGACCGGCTTTGTCGATTTCACGCCGCGTCATGCGGCGCGGTCACGCGCCCGTTGCTGGCGCCTGGCGCCTATCAATAACGCGGGGGCGGCGGACGATGGTCGTCATGGTGACGCGGATCGTTGTCGTGCGGATGACGACGCATCCAGTCGTCGTGCGCCCAGTAACGATGGCCGTCGTAGTAACGATCGCCATGCCAGCCGATGTCGATCGACACGCCCACCGGCATCATGTGCGGCTGACCGTAGACCACCGGGCCCGGGCCGCCCTCGACTACTACCCGCTCCTGCGCGAAAGCGCTGCCTGCTGCCAGCAATGCGCCGCCGGCTAGCAGGGTCGCAATAATCGAACGCGATGTTTTGTTAAAGGTTTTCATGGTGACCTCCCATCAAAGTTTGGTATCAAGCCAGCGTCCGTGTGCGGTCAACCGCGACCTAGGGTTTCAGGCTCCAACCAGACGCCGTACGCTTGAAACCAACTTTAGCGGCGCAAACCGCATGAAGACGTGAGGACTTGTAAGCGCAGATTTCAATGAAAGGGACCGATGACAGGGCCGCGTTCTCGCGCGGAACTCCCACCTGCAAAGCCATGCGCGACGAATCGTGCAGGCGACGCGTCAGCAGACTGTCAGCCCCCGTTACACTCATTTCGGCGCGGAAATATTCGGTGACGTGGGCAAGCCGGTGCGGAGGCGCCCCAAAAAACAAAAGCCACGGTACGCGTTTCGCGAACAGTGGCTCTAAAGATACGGCGCACCCGAAGTGCGCGCCCGCGCGCGGTGGTCCACGCTCAGGCTGATACGACCTGGTTTTCTTAGTCGCTCAGCTTGACGCCGAACAACGTGGACTGCGCACGGCGCACGCGGTCCGCTTCGCGGCTGCGCGCTTCGTACGAGTAGTCCGAATCCAGCGGCAGATGGGGCGACGCGAAGAGGTCGCTGACCTTTTGGAACAAAGCAAAAATGAAGCTCATGGCGACTCCCGGTTGATGCTGCATTGACTAGGGTTTTCCCTTAATTGAGATTATAGGGTTTTCCCTAGGCAAAATCTAGTGCAATGCAGCATTTTTTCGGGTGTGGTGCGTTGTCACAGGCTTGATCGTCATGGTGCGTCGCATCATGACAACGTCCCTTTTTTTGAGATTTGGGGGCAAAAGAGCAGACACGAGCGAGACCAGGCCATCGAAACGGCCCGCGCCGCGGCCAATGAAGCGTTGGCGTGGCGCGGCGTTCGCTCAGTCTCAGTCTCAGTTTCAGCGCGAGTTGGAGGCTTTCGGCTTGTGCGCGTGCTGCGCGCGCGCAGCACGCTTGCTGTGCGCCGGCGTGGCGGCTACTTGCTGAGGCGTGGTGGAAGCGGCCGCAGCGGCAGCATTGGCATTCGCAGCGGCGGCGGCGGCCATCGCCATGTGCGTATCGAGCAGGCTGGTCATGGCCGCCTGCTGGTTCTGCATCAACTGTTCGATGCGATGCTGTTGGGCGGTGGTTTCGCGCGTCAGACGCATCAACAGCACAGTCTGCGTAATGCCGATAGCCACAGTCACCAGCAAGGCGCCCACCACGATCGGCAGCAACCATTTCATGCGACGCGAGTGATCACTTGCCGCGCGGCGCTGATCGGCGATCACGCCGTATAGCGCATCGACGGTATCGGCGAAGGCGGTCGCCCGTGCGCGATCGAGCTCCGGCGCGGCACGTAGCGCGGCTGCGGCCGCTTCGGCGCGGCGCGCTTCCCGCCAGGGCTCGGCGAACGCGGCGTTGGCGGAGCCGGCGGCGGTAAGCGACGGGTTCACGCCTGGTTTCGGCCCGGCGGATGCTGCAACCGATTGTGGTGTGAGTCGATCGCTTGACGCGTTCGGCTCGTTCGGCTGGTTCGGCTCGTTCGGCTCGTTCGGCTCGCTCGCGCCGATGGTCGCGGTGGCATTCGTGTCGGTGGCTTTGCCAGTGTTCGCGTCGGCAGTGGCGCCGATGTCCGTGCCTGCTACTGCGCCCGTGTTCGCATCTGCCGCGACGCCGTCGCTCGCGCGCATGGACGCATCGGAAGCCGCGCCAGCAGGCGCATTACCAGCCGCGCTAGCGGCGCGCGCGTTCACATCAGCGACCACACCCGCCGCACGTCCCACGTCGCGCGAAGCCGTCGTCGCCTTGGCAAACGTCGCGGCGAATCGCGGCGGCGTCTTCACGCCGCCAGAGGTCGATGCCATCGCCGAATCATCCGTCGACGTCGCACCCATCGCACTCGCCTGGCGCAGCGCGGTCACGCTGCGCGCCACCGTCGCCGCCGCCATCGCAGGCGTCAGCGGCGTCGCCGCATCGCGCGCCGATGTCGACGTCGATGTCGCCAACTTATCACCCGCGGCAGTCCGTTCCTTCGGCGTCACGTCCCCGAACGCCAGCTCAGCCGCCGACGACCCCGCCGCGTCCCAAGGCTCCATATCCAGTCCGCTCAATACCGCGTTGACCGGCGTCGGCTCGTCGGCCTTCGCGGCACGCGGCGCACGACGCACCGACCGCGCGTCCGGCAGCGCGCCGTCGCCGGCATCGATCACGCCGACCGCGGCCAACACGACATCGGGTAATTCGAAACCATGCAGCGTGCCTTGCCGGACGTCGATATTCATCGCTTCCAGCGTCGCGCGGGTGGGATCGTCGGGGAACAGGTCGAGCGTGCTGCCGTCGCGGGCGGCGTCGCTCAGTTGCGCGAGCCGTTGTGCCGAACGCGCGGCGCGCGCCAGCTTGTTTTCGGTTTCGGTCGAGACGGTGGCCTGGCGTCGCTTCTTCGAAGCGGCGCGCGAAAGCCGGGACTGCGTGGATGCTACGGAATCTGCCATAGAGAAAAAAGCGGTCGTCGCCGGAAAGCGGGCGCCGAGCACCGCTCGTCAATGCCGTTGGAATTTTTGAGACCGCATTGTCGCATGGCCGCCCGCCCCAGCCGAAGCCATTCGCCGACGATTTTCGGCTTTTTAAGACGACGCCTCGTCCTGCCGGAACTGCTTGACGCCATGCAGTTGACGCAAGCGCGCGCAGATCGCCTCGTATTCCACATTCGACACCCGATGCAGCGTAATCATGACCTCGTCGCACTCGGGCGCGTCGTCGCTTTGCTGCATCACGAACTGCTTGACGCGCGGGCTCGCGGCGCCGAGTTCGTCGTGCAGCGAATGAAACGTCATGGTGCCGCGCTCGACGATCATCGTCAGTTGGCGCCGCTGTTTGACGGTGATGAAACGGCGTTCGAGCGGTTTGATGCCCGCGAGGATGATCAGAATGATGATGGTCGCCGCGATCGACGCCGTGTACAGGCCGCCGCCGACCGCCAACCCGATCGCCGCGACCGACCACAGGCTCGCCGCCGTGGTCAACCCGCGCACGATCTCGCCGCGCAGCAGGATCGAACCCGCGCCGAGAAAGCCGATGCCCGACACCACCTGCGCGGCCATCCGCGACGGATCGAGCACGACGTGATCGCCGGTGAGTACTTCGGCAAACCCATAGGCCGACACGATCATGATAAGCGTCGACCCGACGCAGACCAGCATATGCGTGCGCAGCCCGGCGGCCCATGAAAGCCGTTCCCGCTCAAAGCCGATCACGCTGCCGAGCGCAGCGGCCAGCACCAGCCGCAAGATGAGATCGAGATTCCCCAACATGGTTCTTCCTCCTTACTGGACATTATCTGGAGCGGTTTCCGCTACGGGGTCGCAGTGCCAAACGGGACCCGTTTGCTTTATCCTAAGTCGCACGCTGCGGCGGCCACCGTTGTTGCGCGGAACGAAGCGGAGCGCGTCGACAGAGGCCACGCCGATTCCGAACCGCGCATCAGGAAACCGGGTAGCATCCGCGCTCACCCGCCGGTTTGCCGGCCGCCGCGCCGCCGCACTGCGTCGCGCGTCGCATCGCAGACTGTGGCCGGAGTCCGCAGACGCTTCGACACACCGTGTTTGACCAACCGAACGACTATGCAGAGCATGAACCCTTCCGCCGCTTCGACGATCGCCCTCGCCACCGCGCTACGCGATCACTTCACAAGCGTGGTGCTGCCCATGTGGCGCGGCCCGGGTTTCAACACCGCGCTGAAGCTGCCGTACGAAGCGGTCAGCGCCGGGAACGATCACCAGCCCATGCCCGCCGAACGCTACCGTGCGATGGCGTGCGCGCGACAGTTGTTCGTGTTCTCGCAAGCCGGCGACGCGGCTCATGCGCAAGTGCTGTTCGACTCGCTGATGCACACCTTTCAGGACACGCGCCACGGTGGATGGTTCTACAGCGTCGACGCGCAAGGCGCGCCGCTCGACACGACCAAAGACCTGTACACGCAGGCGTTCGTCGTGTTCGCCTGCGCCGAATTCGGCCGACGTTCGGGCAATCGCGACGCGCTGGAAACCGTGCATCGCACGTCGGCGCTGATCCAGTCGAACTTCGCCGCTGAGGGCGATCTGTTCAACGCCGCGCTCACCGCCGACTTCGCAAGCGTGACGGGCACGCCGATCCAGAATCCGCTGATGCATTTGACCGAAGCCTGGCTCGCCGCCCGCGAATTAACCCGTGACAACGCGTTCGACGCCGCATTGCGACACCTCGCCGGCGCGATCGCGCGGCACTTCGTGCATGAGCCCACCGGTTGCGTCGCCGAATTGCCGATCGGCGCGGCAGACAACCGTCTGGAACCGGGCCACCAGTTCGAATGGTTCTGGCTGGTCAAGCAGGCGGGAGGGTTGTTCGAAGGCTCGGGTCTTGCCGAAGCCCTGCCGCGCGCGTTCGCGTTTGCGCAGCAAAACGGCGTGGACGAGGCAACCGGCGGCGTGTGCGCCTCGCTCGACGAAGCCGGCGGCATCAAGGACGCCACCCAGCGGATCTGGGCTCAAACGGAATATTTGCGTGCGCTGGCGAGTCACGATGACCCGGCGGTGCGCGCCGCGCTACCGCGGCAAATCACGCTGTTCCAGCAACGCTTTCTGCGTCCGCAAGGCTGGTTCGAGTGCAAAACGGTGGCTGGCGACGTGGCGCGCGCCGACATGCCGTCGACCACGCCCTACCACCTCGCCACCGCCTACGACGCGTTGCCGGCCTGAGCGGCGGTCAGCGTCTCGCCGGGCATCGGCCCATGAGCCGACCGCCTGGTCGATCAATACTCTTCGCGTTCCCAAGGACCCCAGCCGCTGTCGGCTGATTTGAAACGCATATAAGTGGCGCTGTGTCCGGTGGGGGTATCCGACGTGTCGCCGAGCGGCTTTTTATCAGTCGTGTGGAGGGCGAAAGCCTGACGGTCTTCGGCATCCACGGTGATGCGGCCGATCGGGTCCGGGGTGTCTTCCTGAGGAGATTTAGACTCCAATATCGCCAGATAGGGGGTCAAACGACTCCAGAACGACGTAAGTTCTTCCTGCAAATAATGTGTCAATGTTTTTCCTGGAAGAGTAATACAAACAGTTTACCCTACCGGGCGGAGCCCTCTTAAAAATGCTTTTCAGGCCTCAAAAGGGCCCGAGCGGGGGAATACCCGAATACTGGTTGATTGGCGTCCATCATAAAGACGTGATACAACTCGTACTTCGCGCTCGATCTCACGTTGAGAAATAGCGGTCGCGAATGCAACACACAACATTTATTGGATCAAAAATGGCAACAGGTACTGTGAAGTGGTTTAACGATGCAAAGGGCTTTGGCTTCATCACGCCGGACGACGGCGGCGAAGACCTGTTTGCGCACTTTTCGGAAGTTCAAGGCAGCGGCTTCAAGTCCCTGCAGGAAAACCAGAAAGTGACGTTCGAAGTTAAGCAAGGCCCGAAGGGCAAGCAGGCTGCGAACATCCAGCCGGCCTAAGTACCTTCAGGTACTTTGAGGCACCCTTAGGCGCTTGCGTCTGATGCAAAATGGCCCGCTTCGGCGGGCCATTTTCTTTTGTCTGCTGCTTTCTTTTTAAGCGTTTCTGAGCGCCGCGATGCTTAAATTGCGCGCATGCCAGACAACGCCATTCCGCCGGTTTGCCCGCGCACGTCGTCGAAATGTTGCGTGCGCAACACAGTTGCCGAAATTTCGAACACAGAAACGGCCTGCTTCAATTGTTGCGTCTGCTGATGCAGCGAAGCTGCCGCCGCCGCAGCCTGTTCGACCAGCGCCGCGTTCTGCTGCGTCATCTCATCCATCTGCACGACCGCCTGGTTGACCTGCTCGATCCCCGTGCTCTGCTCGAGCGACGACGCGCTGATTTCCGCCATCATCTGCGTGACGCGCGAAATCGACGTGGACACGTTGCTCATCGCCTCGCCGGCATGCTCGACCAGCGTCGAACCGCCCTGAATCTCGGCGACCGATTCGCTGATCAGCGTCTTGATTTCCTTCGCCGACTGAGCGCTGCGCTGAGCGAGGCCACGCACTTCGCCGGCCACCACCGCAAAGCCACGGCCCTGCTCGCCCGCGCGCGCCGCTTCCACGGCCGCATTCAGCGCGAGGATATTGGTCTGGAACGCAATGCCGTCGATCACCGAAATGATTTCCGCGATCTTGTCCGAGCTCTGCGCAATGCCGCGCATCTTGTCGACCACCTGGTTGACCACTTCGCTGCCGCGCGAGGTCGCCTCCAGCGCGGTTTCGGCGAGCGCATTGGCTTCGCGGGCGTGATCGGCGTTCTGGCGAACCGTGGCCGTCAGCTCTTCCATGCTCGACGCGGTTTCTTCCAGCGACGCCGCCTGGTTTTCAGTGCGCGCCGACAGATCGGCGTTGCCGGTCGCGATTTCGTCGGCGCCGAGGTGAATCGAGTCGGCGGATTCGCGCACGGTCTGCACGGTGCGCGCGACGCTCGCCTGCATCTTGGCGAGGCCCGAGAACAGGCGGCCGATTTCGTTGGTGCCGCGCGACGCGATCGGCTGGTCGAGGCGCCCCAGCGCAATACGGTCGAAGTGACGGCCCGCTTCTTCCAGCGGCGCCACCACGCCGCGGCGCAGCGCCGCGTAGACGGCGGCCGTGCCCACCACCAGCAGCACCAGAATCGCGATGCTCACACCGCGAAACATGGCCATGCGCGTATCGATCGAATCGAGCGATGCACGGCTAGCGGCATTGCCGAATTGCACGAAGTTGTGCGACTCGACGAGGTAAGCATCCTGGAACGACTGGGTCGGCTGATCGAGGAACGCCTGAATATTGTTGCCATCGAGGAACTGCACGAGCTCCGCGAGCGCGTCGTGGAGCTTTTTATACCGGTCGGCGAGCGCGGCGGCGCGCGCGCTGTTCTCGTCGCTGGTCTTTTCGGCGCCCATGAAAGCGGCGAAAGACTGATCGGCGACCGCGAGCTGTTCGCGGGCGTGCTGCACGATGTCGGCCGGCTCGCCGCCGCCGCGCACCATGCGCGTACCGGCGCGCGACAGATTGATTCGCGCATCCATCAGATGCTGGGTCGTTTCATTGACTGCGTCGACCTGCTTCAACGCGATATTCGACAGATCGCCGACGTCGTCATGAGTACGCGTGAGCGACCAGAACCCCAATCCCACCGTAACCAGCTGAAAAACGCAGAACGCGGCCAGAACACACAACAGGCCGGATGCGACCTTGATCTTGCTGAACATCGTGAACACCTGAAAGCAAAGAATGACGGGAGCTACGTCAGGGTTAACGGCAACGCTGAACTTTGCTTGAGATCAATGTCGGCAAAGATCGTCTTACCACCCCTTTTCATCGCCCAATTTCGCAATTCCGGTCATTTTTCACAACAATGCCACGCACATCTTTCCGATTCACCTTGACGTGACGCGTCAGCGCTTCCTAGAGTGGGTAAGGACTGCACAACGCACTCCCGTGCGGATCTCACTGCGGGCCTCGCCCCAAGGAATCACGATGACCGACCTCCTCGACCGGGCGCGCGGCGCGCTGCATGCCCAGCCGTTCAGCATGCTCCTTGGCGCCGAGTTGATGCACACCGCCACTAACGAGCTGACGCTGTGCCTACCGATCCGCGATGAACTGCGACAACAGCACGGCTTCGTGCATGGCGGGGTCATCAGCTACCTTGCCGATAACGCGCTGACGTTTGCCGGTGCGCTGTCGCTGGGGCCGAGGGTGGTCACCGGCGAGTTCAAGATCAACTATTTGCGTCCGGTGATGAACGGCACGCTGATCGCGCGGGCCAAGGTGGTGTTCGCGGGCCGCTCCCAGGCGACCTGCCAATGCAACATCTATGTGATGGATGGCGACCGCGAGAAGCTGGTCGCCGTGGCGCAGGGCACGATCAACCGCATCGGCGAGTCGGGCGAGCACGAGCCGACGGCATAAGAACGCCGACCTTCCGCGCCCGGATGACAATGACAAAGGCCGTTCCGGCTTAACGCCGGAACGGCCTTTCTACTTTCTGGTTACGCTGCGGGTCGAGCTTCCAGTCGTGCCCGCAGCGGTGCCCCAAAAACCTGCGCGACTTACTCCGCCGCGTAGGTCTTCTGCATCTGCTCGCCGAGACCTTCGATACCCAGGCGAATCGTCTGCCCCGGCTTCAGATACACCGGATTCGGCTTCACGCCCATGCCGACACCCGGCGGCGTGCCGGTCGAGATCACGTCGCCCGGTTGCAGGCTCATGCACTGCGACACGTACGAAACCAGCTTGGCGACGCCAAACACCATCGTCTTCGTGCTGCCGTTCTGATAACGGTGGCCGTCCACCTCAAGCCACAAGCTCAGATTCTGCGGGTCGGCCACTTCGTCGCGCGTGACGACCCACGGACCGATCGGGCCGAATGTGTCGAAGCCCTTGCCCTTGTCCCACGTGCCGCCGCGTTCAATCTGCCATTCGCGTTCCGACACGTCGTTGATCACGCAATAACCGGCGACGTAGTCGAGCGCGTTGGCTTCGTCGACGTATTTCGCCGGCTTGCCGATCACCACGCCCAGTTCCACTTCCCAATCGGTCTTCTTCGAACCGCGCGGAATTTCGACGTTGTCGTTCGGACCGGTGATCGCGCTCGTCCACTTGTTGAAGATGACGGGCTCGGCCGGCACCGGCAGATTCGATTCCGCCGCGTGATCCGCGTAATTCAGCCCGATGCAGATGAACTTGCCGATCTTGCCGACGCACGGTCCCATGCGCGGATTGCCTTCCACCACCGGCAACGACGCCGGATCGAGCGCGCGCAGTTTGGCGAGGCCTTCATCGGTCAACGCTGCGCCGTCGATATCGGCGACCACGCCGGACAGATCGCGAATCTTGCCTTGCGCGTCGAGCAAGCCCGGCTTTTCCTGGCCTTTCGGCCCATAACGAAGCAGTTTCATCGTGGCACTTTCCTATCGTTCAAGGGTGTTCGGTTCGTCAATCCGTGCGCGTCAGTGTGCATTAGCTTGCGTCAATTCGACCAACCGCCGTCGATCACGTGCGCGTGGCCCGTGGTGAACGACGATTCGTCGGACGCGAGATACAGCGCCAACGCAGCGATTTCTTCAGGCTTGCCGATGCGGCCCATCGGCTGACGCGCGACGAAGGCGGCCTGCACGGCATCCAGCGTCGCGCCCTGCGCCTGGGCCTGCGCGACGATTCGCTGTTCGAGCGACGGCGAAGCCACCGTGCCCGGGCAAATCGCGTTACAGCGTACACCACGCGTGATGAAGTCTGCCGCGACCGACTTGGTCAAACCGATCACCGCCGCCTTCGACGCGCTGTACGCAAAGCGGTTCGGCACGCCCTTCACGCTCGACGCCGCCGACGACATATTGATGATCGACCCGCCGCCTTTCTCCAGCATGGCCGGCAGGAACGCGCGGATCATCCGGTACATGGCTTTGGCGTTGAGGTCGAACGCGAAGTCCCAATCCTCTTCGCTGCAGTCGAGAATATTGCCCGCATGCACGAAGCCCGCGCAGTTGAACAGCACGTCGATCGGGCCGAGTTCGGCGGCCAGCGCCTTGATCGCCGCGCCGTCGAGCACGTCGAGCCGACGCGCCTCGACCGGCTTGCCGGCCAGCCCGTCGATGCGGATATCCGTCGCGATCACGCGTGCGCCTTCGCGTGCGAAGAGTTCGGCGGTGGCGAGGCCAATGCCTTGTCCCGCCGCGGTAATCAGGGCCGTCTTGCCAGCCAGTCTTTGTGTCATCTACGACTCCAGTTGAATGGGCTTGTCTTGTTTCGCTTCGTCAGTTCATAACCGGTAAAACGCCGTGGCGTTGCCGCCGAACACCGCTTCGCGTTCGTCGTCGCTCAACGACGCGAGCAAGGTGGTCGCCACCGAATGCCACAGCAAATAATCGCCGTTCAGATCGAGCACCGGCCAGTCGCTGCCCCACATCAGGCGCGCCGGACCGAACGACTTCAGCAGATGCTCGACATAGGGCCGCAGCGTGTCTTCTGTCCACCCGAGCGACGCTTCGGTGACGAGGCCCGACAGCTTGCATTGCACGTTCGGCAACGCCGCCAGCCGAGTGATCGCGTCGGCCCAACCTGCGTAGCTGGCGCGGCCGTAGCGGATCGGCGGCTTCGCGCCATGATCGACCACGATGCGCAGCGCCGGAAAACGCGTCGCGAAGGTGTCGAAGTGCTCGACATGGCGGGCGTAAATCAACGCGTCGAAAGTCAGGTCGTGCGCGATCAGTGCTTCGATCGCCGGCGCGAGATCGGGATTCGCAATCCAGGAGTCGTCCGGTAAATCCTGCAGCATCGGCCGCACGCCTTTGAACTTCGGCTCGTGCGCGAGCGCCTCGATCAGCGCGGGCGCGGTGGGCAACAGCAACGGCACCCAGCCGACCACACCGGCAATGGACGGCTCATGCCGCGCGACGTCCAGCAGATAACGCGTTTCGTCGAGGGTCGGCGCCGCCTGCACCACCACCGTTCGCTCGATGCCCGCGCGTTCGCGCAACGGTTTGAGATCCGCCGGTCCGAACGGCCGGTACAACAGCTTCAGTTCCGGCGTCAGCCACTCGTAGTCGCCGCGAGCGGGGTCCCAATAGTGCTGGTGGGCATCGATTGCCATTGTCAGATTAGTCCTCGGGCGCGGGCGCGCGGCTGTCGAGCAAGCCTTCGCCGCGCAACGCGGACCACAACGCGGCGGGGATCGGCTGCTCGAACGACGCGACGTTCTCGCGCAATTCGTCGGCACTGCGCGCGCCGGTCAACACGGTGGCGACCGCCGGGTGCGCATACGGAAACTGCAAGGCAGCGGCAGCAAGCGGCACGCCGTGAACTCGGCACACGGCTTCCAGCCGCGCGACGCGCTCGATCACTTCGCGCGGCGCTGTGCCGTAGTTGAATTTCAGATCGCCTTCGACGCCGCGCGCCAGAATGCCCGAGTTAAACGCGCCGCCTAACAGGATGCTGACGCCGCGCGTTTCACATGCCGGCAACAGGTCGTCGAGTGTGGTCTGCTCAAGCAGCGTATAACGGCCCGCGAGCAGCGCGCAATCGATATCGAACTCGGCCATCGCATCAAGTATTACCGCGCCTTCGTTGACGCCGAGTCCGACAGCCTTGATCGCGCCCGACGAGCGCAGCGTGTCCAACGCTCGGAAGCCGCCGCCTTCAGTCAATTGCCGCCAGTAATGGAGATGATTGTCGCCATGCGTCATGCGGCCAATGTCGTGCACCAGCAGCATATCGATCTCGACAATGCCGAGGCGCTGCTGGCTATCTTCGAACGAACGCAGAATGCCGTCGTGCGTGTAGTCGTAAATCGCTTCGAAGGGCAGCGGATTTTGCCAGCCTTCCCTGTCGTCGAACGGCGTGGTGCGCGGCACGAAGCGGCGCCCGACCTTGGTCGACAACACGTATTCGCTGCGTGGATAACGGCGCAACACGTCGCCCAGACGGTGCTCGGCCTTCGTGTTGCCGTAGTGCGGCGCGGTGTCGAAATAGCGCACACCGGCGTCCCACGCGGCGGCAATGGTGGCGTGGGCTTCTTCGTCGGATAGATCGCGGTAGAGGCCGCCGAGCGGCGCCGTGCCGAGTCCCAATCCACTCACTTGCAGCGCACCGCGACCGATGCGGCGCCGCTGCCCGATCTTCGAACCGATCGTTGCCGTCATGGAGCGCGTCTCCTGTTTTTTACGTTTTAACATGGGCGGGCGAGATTTGCCCGCAGCTTGCCCGGCCTGCTAGGGTGACACCGCCACATGCGCAACGCGGCGCGCTGCATGGCGGGTTGCCGGGCGCTCAGTGCGATTCGATCGCGACGACCCGATGCGCCGGCGCGGCGCCCGACGGCAAGCACGCAGGCCCAACCGGTTCGAACGTCTTGTATGTCAGGATGAACTCCTGATGCCCGAGCGTCTCCGATTTCGACGCCGCGCCGCGCGACACCGCGACCGTTTGCTCGAACACTTCGCGGCCCACTTCGTCGAGCGTGCCGCGGCCTTCGAGAATCCGGCCCGCGTCGACGTCCATGTCGCCCGCGAGATTGCGATACGTCGCGGGATTCGCGCACACCTTGATCACCGGCGAGATCGCCGAGCCGACCACCGAGCCGCGTCCGGTAGTGAACAGAATCACATGCGCACCGCACGCGATCAGCTCGCCGATTTCCGCGTTGTCGCTGATGTTGGGAAAGCCGAAGCGCGGCTCGCCGTCCGGCACCACGTCGAGCAGATAGAGGCCGCCGGTCGGCGGAATATCGCCAGGTTTGATGATGCCGACAATCGGCGACGCGCCGCTTTTCGCGTACGCGCCCAGCGATTTTTCTTCCTGCGTGGTGAGGCCGCCGTCCGCATTGCCGACCGCGAAACTGCCGTGGCCGAGTATCGAGTAATAGCGCGCCGCCTTCGCGACGCAGGCCACGATTTCATCGCCGAGTTCCGGCCGCGCCGCACGCGTCTTCATATGAAATTCGCAGCCCACCAGTTCGCCGGTTTCTTCGAAGATACACGTTGCGCCCGCATCGATCAGATGATCGAACGCGCGACCCACCGCCGGGTTCGCGGTGATGCCGCTGGTGCCATCCGAGCCGCCGCAAATCGTGCCGATCACCAGTTCGCTCAGCGCCATCGGCACTTTCGGATGCGCGGCGAGTTGTTCGCGCACGCCGCGAATCCAGTCGACGCCATATTGAATCGTGCTGCGCGTGCCGCCCTTTTCCTGGATCGTCAGCACTTCGACCGGACGGCCGCTTGCGCGCACCGCGTCCACCAGATAGTGCTTGTTCATGCTCTCGCAGCCGAGCGACACGAACAGCACGGCACCCACGTTGGGATGCGTGGTCAACCGTTCGAGCATCGTCTCGGCATAGCTGTTCGGATAACAGCCGGGAAAGCCGATCAGATGCACCGGCGGTTCGCGCTCGGCGGAAGGGTCGTCGAACGCGTCGAGCGGCTCGCGGAACTGCGTGACGATTTCACGCGCCACGTGATGCGCGCATTCCACCAGATAGGCCACCGCGACCACATTGCGGATGCCCTTGCGGCCGTCGTTACGCAGATAGCCTTGCAGCATCGGCGGCGCGCCGGCGGTTGCTACGGAAGTGTCGGTCATGATCGTTCCAGCGCGGCGCAAGGCCACGTCATTGTGTCCATCTCAGTGATGAACGAATTCGTGGCCCGCGTCGTGCGTATAGGTCGGCAGGTAATCGCTTTCGAGGTTGTGCGTATGCAGATGCGCGCCGCGCGCCACCGCGTCCGTCACATGACCGATCACCGCGCCGTAGCGCAGCACCTTGTCGTCTTTCGCGAGGGGATGACGCGCGACCTTGTGACCGAGTTCGATGGTTTTGACGAGCGTCACGCGTTCGCCTTCTATTTCAACCGACGTGCCCGCGTCGAGACGCGCCGCCGCGATCAGGCAGTTGTCGGCGGGACTGAGCAGGATCAGGCGAGGATCGGTCTGCACGGGTTGGCGGGTCAAATGAGTTCTCCGGATAACGTGCGCATCAGTTCTGGCCTTCGCCGCTAGCGAGCCGCGCCACCATCAGCGAGCCCAGAATGATCGCGCCGTAAATAGCCTGAATCCAGAACGACGGCACCTGCGCGAGCGTCAGCAGGTTCTGCACGACGCCGAGCAGCAGCACGCCGGTGAGCGCACCGAACATCGTGCCCTTGCCGCCGTCGAGTGAAATACCGCCAATCACCGCCGCCGCGAACACCGTGAAGATCATGCCGTTGCCCTGGTTCGCGTTGATCGCGCCGACGTAACCGGTCACGATCAAGCCGCCTACCGAGGCCAGCATACTGCCGAGCACGAATACGCCCCACGTGATGCGCTCGACGCGAATCCCCGCCGCGCGCGCCGCCTCCGGATTGCCGCCAATCGCGTACAGCGCACGGCCCAACCGGTGATAGCGCAACACAAACGCGGCGATCGCGAAGGCCACGGCCGCGAGCCACACGGACAACGGCAAGCCGAACACGATGGTGGTGGCGAGCGAGAAGAACGACGGCGGCATATCGAACAGCGTGCCGCCTTTGGTCGCACCGACCAGCATGCCGCGCAGCACGATCAGCATGGCCAGCGTGACGATGAAGGCGTTGAGCCGCAAACGCACGACGAGAAAACCGTTGATCAGGCCAATCACCGCGCCCACCGCCAGGATGGCGAGCAGGCCGACCGCCGCCGGCCATTGCGTGCCGAAGCCCGCGGACGCGGCCGGCATCACCAGCATCGCGCCGACGGCGGGCGCGATCCCCACGGTCGACTCGAGCGACAGATCGAACTTGCCGGTCAACACGATCAACGATTCCGCGAGCACCACCAGCGCGAGCGCCGCCGACGCGCCCAGCACGCTGATCAGATTCGCCTTCGTCAGAAAGCTGGGGCTGACGAACGCGCCGATCACGAGCAGCAACGCGAGTGCGGGCAGCAAGGCCAGTTCACGCAGCCGCGCGAGTTCGGAGCGCGCGCGTTTGCCGCGCGTCGCGGCGGCAACAGCCTGCGTCGGCCCTGAGGCTGACGCGGTGCTCGCGGTGCTGAATGCGGGACTGGGCACACTATTCTTCATGGAGACTGACTCCTTCAACGGATGCGATCAGGTCGTGGTCCTGCCAACCCGCGGGAAATTCGGCCGCGACACGGCCACGGAACATGACCAGCACACGGTCACAGGTACGCAGATCGTCGAGTTCGCCGGACACGACCAGCACGGCCTTGCCCTCTTCGCGCACGCGATCCACGACGGAGAGCAACGCTTCTTTCGATTTGACGTCGACGCCCGCGGTGGGGTCGATCAGCACGAGCACGTTCGGGTTGGTGGCGAGCGCGCGCGCCATCACCACTTTCTGCTGATTGCCGCCGGATAACCCGGACACGATGTGCTCGGGGCCTTGCGCGACGATGCCGAGCGCGTCGATCATTTTCTGGCCGAACGCGTTCTTCTTCGCGGGCGGCGCGATGCCGAATTTGCCGAGCAGATGTGCGATCGTCATCGACGCGTTTTCCGCGACCGATTGCGTCAATACCAGGCCTTCATGATGGCGATCCTTCGGCACGCAGCCGATACCGTGCGCGAGCGCGGCGGGCACATCGCCGGGCGGCAAGACCGCGCCGTCGACACTGATCGTGCCGCGTTTGGCCGCGCGCAAACCGGCAATCGCTTCGGCAACGCTCGTGCGGCCGCTGCTCGTCGCGCCGGTCAGGCCGACCACTTCGCCGCGCTTCACGGTGAACGACACCTTGTCGTAATCGGAACCGGCCAGATCGTTGACTTGTAGCGCAATCGCCGTATCGGCGGGCAACGCGTCGCGCGCGGCCGCATCGGCGACGGCGAGGCCGCCGCGTTCGCCCGTCATCGCTTCGATCAACTGTTCACGCGGCAACGCGGACACCGGCGCGCTGACGATATGCCGCGCGTCGCGCAGCACCGTCACGGCCTGGCAGATCTCGTACACCTCTTGCAGATGGTGCGAGATGAACAGGAAGGTCACGCCTTCGCGTTGCAATTCGCTGATACGCCGGAACAGACGCTTGATTTCGTCGCCGTCGAGCTGCGCGGTCGGTTCGTCGAGAATGATGAAACGCGCGCCGTACGACAATGCGCGTGCGATTTCCACCAACTGCCGTGCTTCCACGCTTAGATCGCCGGCGCGAGCATCTTCTCGCACGTCGATCTTCCAGTGGTCGAGCAGTTCGCGCGCGTCGCGGCGCATCGCGCGCCAGTCGATCACGCCGCCGCGCGACGGCTGCCGGTTGATGAACAGATTCTCCGCGACGCTCAGATCACGGATGATCGTCGAATGCTGATAGACGCACGCCACGCGTTCACGCCACGCGTCGCGATCCGCGATCGACGGCGCGGCCGCGCCGCCGAAACGCACTTCGCCGGTGTCGGGCTTGCGCAGGCCGGTGAGAATCGACACCAGCGTCGATTTCCCCGCGCCGTTGCGCCCGACGAGCGCATGCGACTCGCCCGGCATCACGCGAATGCTCACGTCGTTCAGCGCGGCCGTCGAGCCGTAGCGTTTGGTGACGCCAAACGCTTCGACCACCGGCACGGAGGGCGTCGGCTCGCTCATTTGACGGTATTGCCCCACAAGGCTTTATCGTCGACGTTCGCCTTCGTCACGAGTGGCGCAGGCAGTTGGTCTTCGAGAATCCCCGGCGCCAACTGGATGATGTTGCTGCCGTGATCGGTCGGGCCCGGCTTGAAGGTTTGCCCCGCCAGCGCGGCCTTGATATAGAACAGGCCGTATTTCGCGTACGAATCGGCGGGCTGCGACACGGTCGCGTCGATGTCGCCGCGACGGATCGCATCAAACTCCTGCGGGATGCCGTCGTTGCTGACGATCACGACATGCTTCGGGTCGCCCACGGGAAACAGCATCTGCTTGCGGCGCAGCGTTTGCAGCGTCGGCGACAGATACACGCCGCCCGCTTGCATGTAGATCCCCTTCACGTCGGGATTCGCGGTCAGCAGACTGTCGAGCGCGGTGGCCGCCACATCGCCCTTCCAGGCCGCCGGAATTTCCAGCACCGTCAGGCCCGGATAGGCCTTCATGCACGAGCGGAATGCTTCCGACCGGTCGCGCCCGTTCACCGACGCCAGATCGCCCATGATCTGCACGACCTTGCCCGACTTCACGTGATCGCCGATGTATTTGCACGCCTTCTCGCCGTACGCGCGATTGTCGGCGCGCACCACCATCGCGACTTTGCCTTGCGTCGGCGCGACGTCCACGGCCACCACGGGGACGTTTTTGGCCGCTGCGGCGTCGAGCGCGCGGCTGATCGCCGCCGAATCCAGCGGGCCGACCACGATGCCCTTCGCACCGAGGTTCAGCAGGTTGTTCATGTCGGTGATCTGCTGCGCGGGATCGCCGTTCGAGTTGACCGGCGCAAGGATATCGAGACCCGAGTCCTTCGCGTACTTGGGCAGATAGTTGTTGTACGACTGCCAGAACGGCGACGTGAGCAGCGGCAGATCGAGGCCGATCTTGCCGGTATCGGCCTGGGCGGTACCGGCAACGCCGAGGCTGGCGATGCACGCCACGGCGGCCATGGTGAAGAGCGAACTGCGGAACGAACGGCGGACCGCGAGCGGCCCTTTCGCGAACGACATGGTTGTCTCCTATGTCGGACCGGAGTTAGTGCTTCAGCACTTACTCCGGCCCCATGCAGGGCACCTGCGGTCGGGCCGGAGTTGGCGCTTTAGCGCTTCCTCCAGCCCCATGCAAGGCACTGCGTTGTGGGAACGGCGTGAACCGGACCTTGGCGGCCGGCACTTCGTCCTGCGCTTTCTTATCGTGTATTGGTGTGCGTCTATTCACCAATGAACGTATTATTCATATACGGACTTTTCGAAGTCAAGGAAAGTGCACTGCAGCATGCCCCCGTGTTTTCCCTGGACATCGGTCCGCTCGCTAGAGATTCACCCCGCACTTACACTGACGCGCCAGATAATGAGAAAAAGCCACGGAACCTCGCTCACCATGGACGCAGACGACAAAGACGACGCCGACCGTTACCGCGCCCCCGCGCTCGACAAGGGCCTCGACATCCTGGAATTGCTCGCCGAGCAGAAAGATGGACTGACGCGCGCCGAAATCACCAAGCTGCTGGGACGCAACGCCAGCGAGATGTACCGGATGCTCGAACGCCTGGTGGCGCGCCAGTACGTGGTGCGCTCGGCCGCCGGCGACCGCTATTCGCTGAGCCTGAAGCTGTACGCGCTCGCGCACCGTCATCCGCCGATGAACCGTCTGATCGCGGAAGCCTTGCCGCTGATGCAGCGCTTCGCCGATGCTGCCGAACAATCGTGTCACCTCGTGGTGTACGACCGCGGCAATCTGCTGGTGATCGCCCAGGTGGATGGCCCCGGCACATGGGGCATGTCGGTGCGGCTCGGCTCGCGGGTCGGCTTGATCGACACCGGTTCGGGACGCGTGATGCTCGCGTTTCAAAGCATCGAGCAGCGTCAACAGATGCTGGCCGAACACACCCGGGTGAAGGGCGAGGTCACGATCGATCGCGACGCGCTCGAACAGGCCTGCGAGAGGATTCGCACGGCCGGTTTCTCGCAGAAGGACAGCCAGCAGACCTTCGGCGTGACCGACGTCACGTTTCCGATTCAAGGACCGGCCGGCCAGGCGATCGCCGTGCTCACCTGCCCCTACCTGCGGCGGATCGACGAATACGTCGCGCCGACGCTGGAGGCCGCGACCACGCAGCTACGCGAGACGGTGCAGGCGTTGTCTATGTTTCGCGAGGACGTCGGCTAGCGCGGCGTCCGGAGAGCGCGTCGTCGAACCGTGCCGCGTCGAAACTTCGTCGAAAATCGGTCGCGCGCGCACATGGTTTAGAATGGCGACCCTCTCAAATTTAAGCCGCATGGGTTCGCTCATGCGCGCGCATCGAAAAGCAATGGCGAAACTTCTGACCGATTCCGAATTCCAGCGTTTTTCCGAACTCCAGCAGAAGCAGTCGAGCTTCTCGATCACGCCCGAAGAAGCCGACGAACTGCGCGACATCGTCGCGCACGCGCAAAAGCGCCGCGACGACCGCGCTGCGGCGATGCAAAGCATCGAGACGTTCATTCAGCAATTCGACATCAGCCCGGACGAGCTGTTTTCGGCCGAGCAGATCGGCGACGCCGCGCGCATGTTCGGTCTGATTCCGGCCGCCAAGAAGGAGCGCGTGCTGCCGCCGCAGTTCACGTTCAACGGCAAGCCGTACCAGTGGACCAACCGTGCGCTGCCGGACGATATTCGCGTACCCCTGTTCGACGCATTCAAAGCCGGTGAATCGGTGAAGTCGTTCATCGCGACGCTGAAGGATGCGAATCGTTGCGCGGCGACGATTGCGCGCCTGGAGCGCGAAACCGGCGCGGTGTATGCGGATGCGTGGCTGGAAGAGTTGTCGGTGACGCGTGCGCAGGTCGATGAGGCCGTGGCCAAGCTGCCGGCTTAAGCAGGTTGTGTAGTGGATTTAGCGTCGAGTGAGGCTGTGCAAGTCTCACTCGACGCTATTTTTTTGCGCTGACTCTGCGGTGGCGTTGGTCGCGTTGGTTGCGTCGGTCGCTTCGTCTAGCGCCATGCGGAAGCCGACCACCCCCGGATCTTCCGTCGGCGTGACCGTGAAACCGCAGGCTTTGGCGAGCGCGATCATCGGACCGTTTTCCCGCAACGCCTCGCCCACCAGCCAATGGGTACCACGCGCCCGCGCGTATTTGATGATGCGGTCCATCAGCAACTGACCGAGCCGCCGGCCTTTCTGGTCCGAGCGCACCGCCACCGCGAATTCAGCCGTTTCGTTGTCGGGATCGGCTACCGCGCGCACCACGCCGAGCGTGCGTGTGAAACCTTCGTCGCTCATGACTGTAGCGATCAGCGCCATCTCGCGGTCATAGTCGATCTGCGTCATGCGCGCGAGTTGCGAGTGGTCGAAGCTGCCCACCGCGCCGAAAAACCGCAGGCGCAAATCTTCCGGCGTCATCGCTTCGACGAAGTCATGATGTGCGGCCTCGTCTTCGGGACGGATCGGCCGCACGGTCACCTGCAAACCTTGCCAGTCGAGCGTCTCTTCGAAGCGGCGCGGATACGGCACGATCGCGAGCCGGCTGCGCGTGGTGGCAATGCTTAGCGTGGGGTTGACGACCACCACGTGTTCCTTGAAGACTCGCAGCGTCAATGCCAGACCCACGATTTCCTTGACGTCGCACACCGCCTGCGAGAGCGCCGTCAACGCGGCCAGCGCCGGCTCGGGCGACACCAGCCGCGCATAGCGCGAACGCGTGACGATGTCGCGCGCCAGCATCGGATTCAGCGGCGGCAGGCCGTAGACGCGCAGCGCTTCGGATACGCCATCCACCGACGGCGCGACGAAGCGGAAGACCGGGCCGAAGTTGTCGTCGTCGTGGAGTTCGACGGCGATGTCGACGACGGGCCGCGTGGACGGTGCGGCGTCGCTTTCCGCGAAATCGGGTTGCGCCTCGACCCGCAACCCGAAACGCCGGAGAAAGGTCATCGCCGTTGCGCCGGTGAGTTGGTGCTCGCCGGCCGTCAGCGCCGCGCGCGCTTGCGCCTGCGCGGCGTCGATCGCCGCCGGAATCTGCGCCGGCAAACCTTCCGGCGTCTGCATCAGCAATTCGCGCCCCATCCGGTAATCGATCAGACGCGCGAAGGCGCGGGCGAGCCGCTGCGGCGTCGTATGAACCGGAATGCCCTGCGCGTGCAAGGCGTCGCGCGTGGCAGCATCCACGCCGCCGAAGAAGCACGCCAGCAAGCCACGGTACGCGAACCGCTGGTTAGCGATCAGCGCCTGCGCGACTTCGCCGACCGGCGCGCCATGCGTCGATGCATGCACCACGAACGCCGTGCCGGTGCTGCGATGGTCCGCGATTAGCTTGAGCGCGGTGCCGAAGTGCTCCGGCCGGGCGTCGTCGCCCAGTTGCAGCGGGTTGCCGCCCACCGCGTGCGGCAACACCTGACGCAGCGCGTCCGACGCTTCGTCGGGCCACGGCGCGAGCGTATCGCCGGCGGCCGCGAAGGCGTCGCAAGCGAGCGTGGCGAGGCCACGGTCGCTGGTGATCAGCGTCGCCGTCGCGCCGGCCGCGACGCGGCCCACGCCGAGCGTTTCGATTTCGTCGAGCAGATCGTCGAGCGCGTCGACGCGCACCATGCCGGCCCGGCGGAACGCGGCGGTGTAGAGCGCATCCGCGGGATCGGCGCGCCCTGAACGCAACGCCAGCACCGGCTTGTTACGCGCCGCCGCGCGCGCCGCCGACATGAACTTGCGCGCCGCCCGCACGCTGTCGAGTTCGAGCAGAATGGCGCGCGTGCCGGGATCGCTCGCCAGATAATCGAGGACGTCGCCCGCATCCACATCGGCCTCGCCGCCCAGCGCGACCGCGTGCGAAAACCCAAGCCCCCGGGCGTGCGCCCAGCCGAGCACGGCATTGGTCAGCGCGTTCGACTGCGACACCCACGCGACGCCGCCCGCCTTGACCGTGCACGACGGCGCGCCGAGATGCGCGCGCAGCGCCGGCGACACCACGCCGAGGCTGCCCGGTCCGACGATCCGCAGCAGATGCGGCCGCGCCGCCGAAAGCGCGTGACGCAACGCGAGGCGGTCGTCATCGCTGCGCGCCTCGCCGACGATAATCGCCGCCCGCGTGCCCAGCCCGCCGAGCTTGTGGATGATGCCGGGCCACGTGGCCGGCGGCGTGCAGATCACCGCGACGCTCGGCGCTTGCGGCAGATCGCCGACATCGCCGATCACCGTGTGGCCGCCCAAGGTCGCGTGATTCGGATTGACCGGCCACAACGGACCGTCGAAGCCGCCTTCCAGCACGCGCGCCCACACCATCGCGCCGGTGCTGCCCGGCCGCTCGGAAGCGCCGATCACGGCGACGGATTTGGGTCGGAATAAGGCGTCGAGGTTGCGGACGGTCACGGGCGCTCCGTAGAGTGGGAAGGCGCGGCGGCTTGATCGCCGAACGCGCGTCTCGTCAGGATAGGCGAAGTCGGGCGCTTGCGCGGCGCATCGCGAGCGCTCGCGTGACAAGTTGCGTGGTCCGCTTGATTTTCACTTTCATGCCACGGAATTTTTTCCGACGCTCCAAGCACAATATCCAGCGTCAGTGCGACAATCCCAAGCGATGCCAACTGGCATCGCTTGAATAAAGACGCGAGCCGACCACGGCTCGCGCGGCGCGTGGGAGACAACGCGCGGTCAGTACGCAGTACGGCCATCCATTCCGCAGTGCGGCTCGCACCCTGACCCGCCCGCACCGCATGACTAAAGAAATAGAAGGTGATGTATGCGACGCTTGCCCTCGTTGATCGCGTTGCGTTTCTTCGAAGAGACGGCCCGCCATATGAGCTTCAATCGCGCGGCGACGGCGCTGTGCGTGACGCAAGGCGCGGTGAGCCGGCAGATCAAACTGCTCGAGGAATCGCTGGGCGCGAAACTGTTCGAGCGCGATCACAAGGGCATTCGGTTGACGCCGGCCGGGGTGCAGTTCCTGCCGTGCCTGTCCGAAGCGTTCGACACCATCGAGCGTGGTTTCCGGCAGATTACCGCGGCGAAGGGACAGCGACGCCTGGTGGTCGCCGTGCCGCCCACGTTCGCGACGCAATGGTTTTCGCCGCGGCTCGGGTCGCTCGCGGTGGAGCTGCCTGACGTCGAGCTGTCGATCCGTACCGAGCCGACCAACGACTGTCATTGCACCATCCGCTTCGGCCGCCATGCGCTGCCCGATGCCCATTCCGAATTGCTGATGATCGAGCGTCACGTGCTGGTCGGCGCGCCGCGTCTGCTGGGACAGCCGCTCGATCAACTGCTCGAACAGATGCCCGCGCTGCATGTGCTGCATAACGATGCGCGGCTGGATCTGTGGCCGAACTGGCTGGCCAAAGCCGGTTTGCCTGCGCATTACGCGGAAAACGGTACCGAGTTCTCGACGTTGGAACAGGCGATTCGTGCCGCGCGCAAAGGCGCGGGTTTGGCGATCGTCGACCGGAACATGATCGTCGAAGAACTCGCGGATGGAAGTCTCGCGCAGTTTTCCGATATCGAAGTGGCGGGGCCGTTTGGGTATTGGTTAGATGTCGCGCAACGTCATGCTGGGCTTGAGCATGTGCAGGCGTTTGCGGGGTGGATGCGGGAAGAGGGGTTGAAGGTGGGGTGAAGGGGCCAGAATTCCGCGCGATATTTGCGGCGATTTCTCGAAAACCTAAGAATGCTCCGATTTAATTTGAGATGCGGACGGACCAAAATTCTGGATAGCCACGGCACTCGCCGCGGTGAGGCCGAGAGGGCATCAAGGACCAAAGTTGTCGCGCGTATCGGTCACGACGTGAGGCACAACGGCAAGTCTTCTCGCACGACAGCCCCGACCCGTAGGTACCGAAGATGCTCTCTCTTGCAAGTAGAACACGCGCCACCGCGCGCTTTATTGTGCTTGCCATTTTTGCGCTTGGCTGGACCGCCAGTGCTCACGCGGATTGCCCCACCACCGGCCTGCCGGCAACCTTTACGTATGGGACTGTGGCCGTGTCCAATTCGCTTGTCGCTGGCGATACGATCCCAGGCACCGTTAAGAGTTTCACGCTGTCAGGGCAATGCACGAACTCGACAACGTTCGACATACCAGTCGTTGTCTGCACCTCCGGCCAAACACCTGTGCCGGGGATGCCCGGGGTCTTCACGACAGGGCTAACCGGAGTGGGTATGCGCATGCGAAACAGCCAGGGAGTCGCGCTCAATCCGTCAGCGACCTGCGGTGCCGATTCGTCGTTAGGTAATACCACCTCCAATGGGAGTTTCAATGTCTCCGGCACCGTTGAACTGGTGAAGACCGGCAGCATTACTGGCGGCACAATCACGTCGGCGCAGTACGTCAGTGGTGTCCTGAACACCAATATCCCGCTCAATAATGGCTCGAACAGACTCACCCTTACGACAGGCGCGATTCGTCCCGTCACTTGTTCGGTCACGGCCGATACAGCCACCCAAACCATCGCGCTACGTCCCGTTAGCGCGTCCGCATTCCCAGCCGCAGGTTCTACGGCAGCAAATGCGCCGTTCTCGATCGGTCTAAGCTGCCAGGCTGGCGTCTCAGTTGCCGTCACCTTTTCGTCAGCGTCCGGCTCATCAAGCCTGCCGAACGTCATCGCGTCGAACGGCACGGCGACTGGCATAGGCGTGCAATTGCTCAATGCCTCTCGTTCGGCAATTAAGTTGGATAGCCCACTCCAATTGACTTCCGGTACCACAGGCAATGCATCGTTCCAGTTTTTCGCGCAGTACTATCGTTTGGGTGTCGCATCCGTGGCGCCAGGCACCGTCAATGCTGCGGCTATATTCACGATGACCTATCAATAGTCACGTTAGCCAATAAAGCAAAAGGCCCCGTCAAGAAGACGGGGCCTTTTGCTTTGCGGTGAGGCGCCGGCACGAGCCGAAACCGGGCAAATTCGATAGACCTACATCGTCTTCTTGAACGGCGCACCCGAATGCTCGCGCAACTCATTGAACACGATCTTCGGCCACGCCTTCTGCGCAACTTCGATCTCCGACACGTGCGACGCCAGATACGTCGGCGCATCTGATGCGTCGAGCGCGATCCGCGCTGCGTAGGAATCCGTGAAGCGACGCAATTCGGCCGCGTCGTCGCAGGTCACCCAGCGCGACATCCGGTAGCGTGCCGACGCCATCCGCACATCGACCTTGTATTCCGTCGACAGCCGGTGCGCCACCACTTCGAACTGAAGTTGCCCGACAGCGCCGAGAATCATCAAGCCGCCGACTTCCGGACGGAACACCTGAATCGCGCCTTCCTCGCCGAGTTGCTTCAGCGCCTCGCCGAGCTGCTTGGCGCGCATCGGATCGACCACTTCCACCGTCTGGAAAATTTCCGGCGCGAAGAACGGCAGGCCGACGAATTGCAGCATTTCGCCTTCGGTCAACGTGTCGCCGAGACTCAGCGTGCCGTGATTCGGAATACCGATGATGTCGCCCGGATACGCCTCACTCACGGTCTCACGACGTTGCGACAGAAACGTCACCACGTTGTTGGCACGGAACGTCTTGTTGGTACGCGTCACCTTCACCGCCATACCGCGTTCGAAGTGCCCCGAACACACGCGGATAAACGCCACGCGGTCGCGGTGCGCCAGATCCATGTTCGCCTGAACCTTGAACACGACGCCGGTGAACTTCGGCTCGTCCGGCAGCACCGGACGCTGCACGGTCATGCGCATGGACGGCGGCGGCGCCAGATCGACCAGCGCGTCGAGAATTTCCTTCACACCGAAGTTGTTGATCGCCGAGCCGAACAGCACCGGCGACTGCTGACCGGCGAGAAACTGCTCACGATCGAAGTCGGGCGAAGCGCCGGTGATCAGGTCGATTTCTTCTTTCGCCTTCACCCAGCTATGGCCGAAGCGGCGTTCGCCTTCTTCGTTGCCCAGCGCCTGCAGCGTTTCGACCTCGCCGCCCGCCTTATCCTGTCCGGCGCGGAACAAACGCACCTGATCGCGCTGGATGTCGTAGACGCCCTGGAATTCCTTACCCATGCCGATCGGCCAGGTGAACGGCACGGCGGCCACACCCAGATGCTGCTCGATTTCGTCGAGCAGTTCGAGCGGCTCGCGCACTTCGCGGTCGAGCTTGTTGATGAAGGTGACGATCGGCGTCTTGCGGCTGCGGCAGACTTCGAGCAGCTTCAGCGTTTGCGCTTCGACACCGTTGGCGCCGTCGATCACCATCACGGCGGCATCGACCGCGGTCAACACACGGTACGTATCTTCGGAGAAGTCTTCGTGGCCCGGCGTGTCGAGCAGGTTGATGACGGCGTCGCCGTACTCGAACTGCATCACCGAGCTGGCCACCGAAATGCCCCGCTGCTTTTCGATTTCCATCCAGTCGGACGTAGCGTAGCGGTTGCTCTTGCGGCCCTTCACGGTACCGGCGATCTGAATCGCGCCCGAGAACAGCAGCAGTTTTTCGGTGAGCGTGGTTTTACCCGCGTCCGGGTGGGAAATAACCGCGAACGTGCGGCGGCGTTTGAGTTCGGAGACTGACATCGGGTCTGGCGGTCACGGATAGGGGTTCGGGCGGTTCCCGGCGGCTTGTGGCGACCGGCGTGCCGCGCCTTGCGCGGCGGCGTCGAGCTGCGGGAGTTGGGCCGGGACCCGCGTCACAGTGGCGACCCGAGCGCGTCGGAAACAGGTCACGAACGAGCGTTCGACAATCCGGGAATCGCCAGCGCAGAACAGCGCAGGGAACGAATGATACACGTCATGGGGGCGGAAGGAGGGAAAGGACGTGCCGCGCCGAGGGCGCGGTGCCGGCTAGTCGGCGGAAATCGCGGCGCGCTGACTCGTTTGCACGTCGGAAATACAGTGCGCTTCCACCGACGTATAAGCGGTGGCCGCCTGACCCGTCTTCTTCGGCAACACATACTCGATCCGGCACTCTTCCGACGCCGCGGCGCCCCATTTCACAAACAGCGCACCCTTATCGTCGAGGCCACGCGCAAAAATCCGGCTGTCCTGCGCCACGACACCCACAGTGCGTCCGTTGCCATCCATCACATCCGCGCCGAACGGCAGCGCCTTGTCGCCCAGTTGCGGCGCGCGAATCAGCGCGGCACGGCCGCTCACGGTTTTGTACCTGAGCATCACAACCGACCCAAGGCGCGGCACGGCTTGTTCCGACGTCGATTCGAACTCAATATCCGTCGAGGTGCCCTTCGGATCGATATCGACGGTATTCATGCCGTATGGCGTGAGGTACGGCACCACCGCATAACCACGGCGATCGAGCTTGACGCCCGGCGCGCTGGTCACCTTCGCGCCTGCTGCCCCCGGTGCTTCGACGATGCCGAAGGTATCGCCCACGGTCTGCGACAGCGTCACGCCGCCCGGATGCACGACGACCGAACCACTGATACCCGCCGACACCTGGCTCGACTGTGAACCCGAACTCGCGGACGCCGTCATCTGCGCATACGGCGCGCGGTACGTGCCGCTCGCGCCGGCATTGGCGGAGCTGCCGCCGTTGCCGCCGCTGGACGTGCCATACGTGCCGTACGCGTTATAAGAGTACTGATTCGCATCGCCCAGCGAGCCGCCGACGCTGGCCTGCAGGTTCGTGCTGCCCGACGCGCTCGACAGATTGGTCGACAGCAACGGCGCGTGCTGGCTGCGGCCAAGCGGAATGGTGGTGCTGACCATGTACTGATTCGACATGGAGCCGTTAGCGCTGCGTGTGCGCCCAGCGGTCACGCTGTAGGTCCCATATTTGTAGCTGTTGGTGTAACCCGCTTGATAAAACGTATCGCTGCCGTCGCGATTCCAGTATTGCTGGGCCGACGCGCTCAGAAACACCGAGCCGTAGTTCTTGAAGTTCTGGTTCACGGAGAGCTGGAAACGGTTGCGTTGCCGATAAACCGAATCGATATCGCCGCCGTGCATGGCGAGGTCGCGCACCGACGAGGCATCCGACAAATTCATGAAACCCGCTGTCGAATAGCGATAAGCCGCCACCGAAATGTTCGTGTTGGTCGGATCGATGAACTTGCTGTAACCAATGCGCAAGCTGGCGCCGCGCTGGCTGTTCTGGTTCGGCACCTGCGTCTGCGCGGCGGTCACGTCGGCCGACAACGCGCCGAACTTCGTGTTGAGCGCCGCGCCGATATCGGCGGCCACATAACCGTTTGCCGCGACGCCGCCGCCATACGCCGTCACCGAGTTCGTCAGGCCGCGTTGCAGCGTGAACTGCGCAAAATTCGGCTTCGTATCGAGCGTCGCGTTGCGCAACTGGCCGGCCGTCGCCGAGAAGCGCGTCGTGCCGGGCCGCAAGGACTGCGCGACCGCGGCATACGGTACGGTGAAACGCTTGGTGCGACCGTCGGCCTCGGTCACCGTCACGTCGAGGTTGCCGCCATAACCGGTCGCATACAGATCATTGATTTCGAACGGGCCCGGCGACACGCTCGTTTCGTACATCACCTGGCCGTTCTGCCGGATCGACACGCGCGCGTTCGTTTCCGCCGTGCCGCGTACGACCGGCGCATAGCCGCGCAGCGATTCGGGCAACATGCGGTCGTCGGTGGCGATCTGCACGCCGCGGAACTGCACGCTGTCGAATATATCGCCCGTGGTGTAACCGTCGCCCAGCGTCACCTGCGATTTCAGCGCGGCAACGTCGTGTTGCACATAGGTCGCGATGTCGTCGAAGCGCGTGGCCTGGCCACTTTGCTGCGAAACGGACGATTGATGACGCACATGCCAGGCGCCAATGTTCACGCCGGCATTCAGACCGAGATAGCTCTGCGTCGAATCCATGCCCGAGCCGGCGGTGCGGTAGGTATTCGCGTTGTAGCTGACAAAGCCCGCGTTGACGCCGGTTTGCCACATGTCAGGCGGCACGTAGCCGCGCGCGGCGTTACGCATGTACTTCTGCGGCACGCTTAGCATCAACTTCTGCTCCGAAAAATCAAAGTCGATCGACGACTCCGGCACGAGTACCGCGAGATCGACGCATTCGTCACCGGCCTTCGCATCCTGATTCACGCCGACCTTGGCAAAATCGACACCCAGCGTTTCCAGCATTTGACGGCTCAAGCAAGCGCGAGCGCTCTGTCCTTCACGTGCCGCAACAAAGCGCAGATCCTGACGCGCCACCCGAATATCGTTGACCCAGATGTCGACCGAATACACGCCCGCCGACACCGTATTGCCGCGTGCGAATCGCGCGAGGTCCACGCCTTGAGTCGAATCGGTCCGCAGAAACGTCGTATCGAACTGGACGGCCGCGTCCGCGTTATGGGCTTCAGATGCACTCACGCTCGCCGACTGCACGCCGCCCAACACCGCAAAAACCGACATAACGACGGTAGCGACAGGGCTCAGGCCGAACGGACCCGTGATCGCGCTGGCGCGAACTTGCGACTGATGACCCGGTGAGCGTTTCATGATCTGACTGACTTCCAATGTCTGCAACAGACGTGCGTTGTCCCAGTGCGTTGCGGAGGCAACGCACGCCGTGCTTGAAAAAGGTTGAATTCGGACGGAGGCGGCCGCCCGGCCGGCAAACTGCCGCGGCCTATTGACCGAGCGACGCGTCGCCATCGAGGGCGCCGCCGTAATCGTTGATTGCGGTGTAGTGAACCTTGGCGCCTGCGCCGGCGGCATTCATCTTTGCGATCGGCAAAACCACCGATGCACGCGGCGCAACCATGCCGCCCTGTTCGTTCTTGAAGACATGCCCGTTGCTTTCCACATCGACCTCACTGAACGACACGTAGTAAGGCGTCGGATTCGTGACGCTGACCGCCTGGCCTTTGCCATCCGGCGAGATCGCGATCTTCCAGGTCAATTGCGCCGGTGCGTCCTCGGGATTGCCCGGCAATCTGGCCGGACGCACAAAGACCTTGATACGCGTGCGATACGCCAGTTGCAGCGAGTTGACGTCCGGCGCGCTGTCGGCCTTAGGCGGAATGTCGAGTACGTTGAGCCAATAGATCGATTCGCGATCCTGCGGGACCGCTTCGCCGCTATACATCACGCGCAGCGTCTGCGCTTTCTTCGCATCCATCCGGAAGATCGGCGGCGTGATCACAAACGGCACCTTGATTTCACCGGGTTTTGCGTCCGGATTGCCGTCGTCCATCCATACCTGAACCAGCGACGGGCCGCGGCTATCGTTGTCCAGCTTGACCGTGACTTCGCGTTGCTCCAGCGGATACACCACGCGCGTACCACCGATCGTCACGCTGGCCTGTGCGCCACCCGCAAGCAGCGCGCAGGCAAAACCGATTCCCATCGTCATTTTTTCGAGCAACTTCATCACAGCACCTTTGACAATAATCTTGAAAATAGCCGTTAAAAAAAGGCGTTCGCGTCAACGAACGCCTTGGGCCTTCGCTTACTGATACTGCATCGTGTATTGAACCGACGTGCTGACGGTGCCGGCGGTCGCCTTACCCTCTGAGAAGTACTGCGCGAAATACTTCACGCTCGCGCCACCGCCGCTGATCATGGTCGAGTTCGTCGAGATGTCGTTGTTCGCATTCGTCATGATGTTGATCGGTTGCATCTGCGCGTTCAGCAAACGAACCTGCACTTTCGTCGCCGTACCGGAGTTGTTGAGGTAACCATTGGTCTGGTCGACGGTAGGACCGTTTTCGAAGCGGGCGATTGCCTTCGTGGCGGCGCCTGTGCAACCGCTTAGGGTCAGTGCCAGGTCACTCGGGTTCGACGTACCGGCCACGTTGCCAGCCGTCGACAGCGAACCTGCGGACACCGACGGCAACGTGATCGACTTGTCAGCCGGGGTGCCCGTTGCCGTGCCGTTGATCGAGCACGTGGTATCCGACACCGTGCCGGTAATGGTGATCGTGCCGTCCGCGGCCTGCGCGCTGAATGATGCGAGACCCAACAGACCGCTGGTTGCGAGGGCGATGGCGGGAAGAATGGCTTTCATGTTTGCTACTCCGGTAAGTTGAAAAGTGGCCTGTCGTTCAGGCGCAAAGAAATATTAAGATTTCGCACTTCTTAAATATCTAGGACGATTCTTATTAATTGAGATAAGGAGCGCGGTGTGATTTGAGGCGTTTCGCTGATACGTTTTTCGATCAAGGAGAAAATAAGACTTCTCCTAAAAATTCAATGAGAAAAAGCCCGAATCGAATGATCGAGCCACAATTTGAGCCACCCAATAGAAAACCCGCCGCATCGTTGCCGATGCGGCGGGTTTTTTTCAGCGTTGCGGCGAGTTAGGCGCCGCTGGCTTCGTTCAGCGTGAGATGTTTCGTCTCAGGCGCCCACGCTATCGACACCACCATGCCGATCAGCAGGACCGTCGCCAGCACCGTCATCGTCGCGTGAAAACCCAGGTGGACGATGCCCAGCGGCAGCAGAAACGTGCCGACTGCCGAACCGAGCCGGCTGCAAGCGATCGCGAGGCCCACGCCGCAGGCGCGCACCTCGGTCGGAAAGCATTCCGGCGGAAACACGCCGACGAGATTGGAGAACGCCGACATCGTCAGCGTGAAGATCGCGAACGCGACGATCATGCCCATCGCCGCCGATTCCGGCAGCACGCTCAACGCGATCAGCGACAAACACGTCACCGCGAACGATCCAATCAGGAACACCCGGCGCGGCAGTTTGATGGTCAGCCAGATACCGATCAGCGCACCGAGCACGAGAAATCCGTTCAGCAGAAAATCCGCGCTCGAGTCGTTGTTCAAATGGATCGCTTTCAGGATGGTCGGCAGGAACGTATAGATCGCGAAATAAGGAATGACGAGGCACACAAAAAACGCGCAATTGAAAATCGTCCGGCGAATCAGGTCTTTTCTGAACAGACGCGCGAAGCCGCCGGCCATCTGACCATGTTCGTCGTGGCCGCCGTCGAGCGTGACGTGGGCGCCGAAATGCTTGAGCAGGACCGCGCGGGCTTCCGCGACGCGGCCTTTGCCATGCAACCAGCGCGGCGATTCAGGCGTGCCCATGCGCAGCACCAGCACGATCAGCGCGGGTACGCCCGCGGAGGCAAGCAACCACCGCCAGGCATCGGGCGATGCGTCGGCGTAATGCATGCCGAGCACGTTCGCCACCACGTAGCCGATCGTCCACACCACGCTGAACGAGCCGAGCAAGGTGCCACGATGCTTGCGCGGCGAGAATTCCGCGAGAATCGCATGCCCCACGGCGAAATCGCCGCCCATGCCGAAGCCGATCAGCACGCGCAACAAACACAACTCAGCCGGCGAGCGCACATAGAACTGCGCGAACGCGGCCGCGGTGATGATCAGGAAACTCAGCAGAAAAATTTTCTGGCGTCCCAACCGGTCCGACAACCAGCCGAACACCAGGCTACCGAAGAAAATCCCCATCAGCGCGGAGCTGCCGATCATGCCCATCCAGAATGCGTCGAGCGGCATCTGGCGATTCATCGCGGCAAGCGCGTAGCCGATCGTGCCGAGCGCGAATCCTTCCGTGAAATGCGCGCCGAACGTCAAACCGGCGATCTTGACGTGAAAGGCGTTCAGCGGAACGTCGTCGAGCGAAATGCGGCCGCGCGCGGGGGCCGCCGCGGCCGGCAAGGTAGGGGCAAGGCCGAGAGCGGCCGTCTGGATGTCCTGATTGCTCACGCTGTCTCCTTCGTGTTTATGAATGACCGGGCGCGACCGGCGTCTTGCCGGCCACGCCCGGTTGTGCCAGGTTACGCCGCGTGTTTTCCGCGGCATTTTTCCGGCATGCGCGTGGCGAGACGCGCAGATTTTCCGCTCAGCGCCCGAGGCCGCCCATCATCATGTATTTCAACTCGGTGTATTCGTCGAGCCCGTACTTCGAGCCTTCGCGGCCGAGGCCCGATTGTTTGACGCCACCGAACGGCGCGACTTCCGTCGACAGAATTCCCTCGTTGATGCCGACCATGCCGCTTTCCAGCGCTTCGCCGACGCGCCACGCCCGGGCCAGGTCGCGCGTGTAGAAATACGCCGACAGGCCGAACGGTGTGTCGTTGGCCGCGTGGATGGCTTCTTCTTCGGTCTTGAAGCGGAAGCACGCCGCGACCGGACCGAAAGTTTCTTCGGCCGCGATCAGCATCGCGCTGGAGGCGTCGGCGAGAACGGTCGGCTCGTAGAACGTGCCGCCGAGCGCATGCGGTTTGCCGCCCGTCAAAATCTTCGCGCCCTTTTGCAACGCATCGGCGACGTGCGTTTCGACCTTCTTCAACGCAGCCTGATTGATCAGCGGACCTTGTTCGACCTCGCCTTGCAACGCGTTCCCGACGCGCATCTTGCGCACCGCGTTCGTCAGCGCCTGCGTGAACGCGTCGTAAATGCCGTCCTGCACGTAGAAGCGATTGACGCACACACAGGTCTGCCCGGTGTTACGGAATTTCGACGCCATCGCGCCTTGCACGGCGGCGTCGAGATCGGCGTCGTCGAACACGATGAACGGCGCGTTGCCGCCGAGTTCGAGCGACAGCTTCTTCAGCGTATCCGCCGACTGCTTCGCGAGCAGTTTGCCGACGCGCGTCGAGCCGGTGAACGAGAGCTTGCGCACCACGTCGGATTCGGTGAGCGCGCCGCCAATCGCCACCGCGTCGCCCGAAACGACGTTGAACACGCCCGACGGAATGCCGGCTTTCTGCGCCAGCACCGCGAGCGCCAACGCGGACAACGGCGTTTCTTCCGACGGCTTGAGCACCATCGTGCAACCGGCCGCCAGTGCGGGACCGGCCTTACGCGTAATCATCGCAAGCGGGAAGTTCCACGGCGTGATGGCCGCGACCACGCCCACCGGTTCGCGCGTGACGATGATCTTCGCGTTCGGATTGGGACTCGGGATCACGTCGCCATACGCGCGCTTGGCTTCTTCCGCGAACCATTCGAAGAAGCTGGCCGCGTAGCCGACTTCGCCGCGCGCCTCGGCAAGCGGTTTGCCTTGCTCGAGCGTCAGCAGTTCGGCGAGCGCGTCGCGATTTTCGAGCATCAGCTCGCCCCAGCGTTTGACGCGCGCGCCGCGCTCTTTGGCGGTCAATGCGCGCCACGCGGGAAACGCACGCTCGGCGGCGGCGATCGCCTGCCCGGCTTCTTCCGCGCCGCCTTTCGCGACCTGAGCGACGACCTCGCCGGTCGCGGGATTCAGTACGGCATAGGTGTTGGTGCTCTCGTACCACTCGCCGCCAATGTAATGCGCCGTCCGCAGAAATTCGTTCATGCCGCCTTCTCCAGATTCTCGACGAATGTGCCCTGCGCGAGCCGAGGCTCACGAGCGATACGCCGTCCCGAGGTGTAATCGTTGATCAGATCGCACGGGGTGTAATTGCGTTCGAGTTCGAACAGCTCATCCGCCGAGAGCGTGGTGCCGAGCGCGGCCACGGCGCTATCGAACTGCGCCGGCGTATCCGCGCCGACCAGCATGCTCGCGACGCCGTGATGATTCAGCACCCACGCCTGCGCGATTTGCGCGGCGGACACGCCACGCCGTGCGGCCACCCGCGCCACCGACGCGGCGATCTCGCGCGAAGCGTCGTCGCCGTACATTTGCGCGGTGAAGAAGTCCGTCTGATTGCGCGTCGAGTTCGGATCGCAGGTCAGCAGCCCGCGCGCCAGCGGACTGAACACCGACACGCCGACGCCCTGATCCTGGCAATACGGAATCATTTCGCGCTCTTCCTCGCGATACGCCAGATTCAACTGCAATTGCATGTTGATCGGTTTGTGCCAGCCGTTGCGCTCGCAGACCTGCATGATCTTCGCGAACTGCCACGTGTACATGGTCGACACGCCGATATAGCGAGCCTTGCCGGCGCGCACGATATCGTTCATCGCGCTCATGCTTTCCTCGACCGGCGTGTTGACGTCGAAGAAATGCAGCATGTAGAGATCGACGTAGTCCATGCCCAGGCGTGTCAGTGAACCGTCGATGCCGTCCATGATGTGCTTGCGCGAATGGCCGCCGGCGTTCTGATACGCGCCCATGTCATAGCCGACTTTGGTGGTCACGACGATTTCCTCGCGACGCGCGATCCGTTTCAGAATGCGGCCCACCACCTCTTCACCGACGCCGGTCGAATAGAAATCCGCCAGGTCGATGAAGTTCACGCCCGCTTCGATCGCGTGACGAACGATCGGCTCGCTTTGCGCTTCGTCGAAGATCCACGGCTTCCATTGCGGCGTGCCCATGTTCATCGTGCCGAGGCACAAACGCGAAACTTTGAGGCCGGAATGGCCGAGGCGAATGTATTCCATGATGCTTGTCTCCTGTCGTATGAGGCTGCGCTACATGGCGCGCCACACGATCAACGTTGTTTGGGTGTGTAAAACGGATTCGACACTTCGCGCGCTGCGGCGAATACTTCATCGCGATGCGGCAGGCCCTTCATCGCAGCGAGAATCGCGTTCTTGCACGCGCGGTAGTTGTTCTCGAAGACGGCGTCGAGATCGTCAGTACTCGGATTGACCCAGTTCGCCGACACCACCACCCAATCGTTTTCCGCTTCGGGCGGCAGCGTGCCGTTTTCCAGCGACTCGGCGACCGCCTTCGCAATGCCCGCTTGCGAAGCGCCCCAGGTTGCGTTGCCGTGGAAGTCGCTGCCGATCTGCGCCTTGTTCACATACAGCGTCAGAGGTTTGGTCGGCACGCCCGGACGCGCGATCACGACGAACGGCGCGTGGCCTGCAGAAGGCGTCGCCAATGCGGTAGCGAAGGCCTGTCCCGCCGGACCGTTGCGCGGGCCGACCAGCACGTTGATGTGCGCGAGGTTGACGCCCGGGCCTTCGAATCCTTCGCCGATAAAGAGTTGTTTGTCCGTCGATACGCTCATGGTCATTCCGTTGGGGGGTAAAGGGATGACCGATTGTGCTGTTCGGCAACCTCGCCCCTGTAACGATGAGTTTTGATGCGGGGTATGAGGCGAACTCAACTCCGGGTTTGTGCGGAGCGCGACGACGGGCGTCAGCCTGAGGCGAACGCAAAGGTGAGCGTTTTCGGGACCTGCGACGGTGAAGCCCGAATCACCCTGAAAGGTGATCACGCGAGACGGCGCTCACGCACTGGCAACACGAAGCTGAAAAGAGAGTTGAAATGCGATGAAGTGGGTGGAAACCGATTCTTCGGATCGCCTGGTAATGCCCGCCAGCCAAGGCTGGCACGGGTTTGGCGGGATCGTCCGCGGGCTCGGGAGAGCGGCCGCAAGCACACTCGAAGGTGCGTCAGTCGACAAAACCAGGCTCACCGAAACAACGCAGCCCGCTATGCGCTATCTAGAAAATGCCGTGGTCCGCAACTCGTCGCGAGGTCAAAGGTGAGTGTTTTCGGGATCTGCCCAGCGGTGCGGAAAAAACCGCGCGCAACATCACTTCAGACAGCGCGATGCGCTGTCCCTGCACGCGCCACGCAACGCCAGGCGTCAGCTTTCGATCAGAAAGCGCTCGCGATTCTTGCCCGTCAGCCAGCCGGGAGAACGGCCACGACCGCTCCAGGTCTCGCCGGTTTTCGGGTTGCGATACTTGGCGACCGACGCCGCTTTACGTCCCGGCACACGCTTGCTCGTAAAACCGAGCTCTTCGGCGGTCAGATCGTAGTCGGCGATTTGCTGCTTGATGTCGACGATCGCCTGCGCAATTTCCTTCTCGCGGGCCACGGCAACTTCCTTGTGGAGTTTTTCGAGCTGGGCAGTCAACTGCTTGTACGTGGCCATGGCGGATGCTCCGTTTCGGGTGGACGAACTGCAGGACGCCCCTGAGGAAGTCCCCTCGTGGACACTATCAGACGAATAAAGTGCCGGATAGGGAGGCCCGCTCAGGGAGGCCCGCTCAGGGAGGCCCGCTTGGTGAGCCTTCCAGGCTGACGGCTTGGCGAACGCAGCCGGGGTACTCAATCGTCAATTGCATCGTACACGCGGCGTTCGAAGTCGAGTGCCATTGGGAACGGTTCGATCGCGCGCCGCTGAATCAGCATCAGGCCAATCAGGTCTTCCACCGGATCGGCAAACCAGCTCGTGCCATACGCGCCCGGCCAGCCGAACGAGCCGAGCGAGCGATAGCCGAGCGGCAATTGCTGCGCCGGATCGTCGACGATCGACAAGCCCAGGCCGAACCCCTGCCCCGCCCACAACACATGGCCGAACGCGGGCACGCGGCGCTGGTCGCGCGTGAGAAAGTTCGAGCGCATCAGATCGACCGAGCGATGCGACAGCAAGCGCGTCGCGCCGACTCGTCCGCGGCCGAGCAGTAGTTGCGCGAACTGCAAATAATCGGCAGCCGTCGACACGAGACCACCGCCGCCGCTCTGGAAGCGGCCAGGATTCGCCCAACGGCTCGCCGACGGATGATCTTCGACCACGCGCTGCCGCGTGCCCGGCTCGACGCCATAAGCGGTCGCCAGTCGGGCGAGCTGCGAGTCGGGCACCCAGAACGCGGTATCGCGCATGCCGAGCGGCTCGAAAATCCGCGTGCGGAAGAACTCGCCGAGCGACATGCCGCTCACACGTTCGATCAGCACGCCGAGGACGTCGGTCGCAACGCCGTAGTGCCAGCGCGAGCCCGGCTGGAACATCAACGGCAAGGCCGCGATGCGGGTGAGCCACGCGCCGGCGTCGCCGTGCGCTTCGAAGCCGTTGAACGCGGCCGCATACGCTTCCGCCAGCGGCCCGGTCGCGGTGAAGTGATAGGCGAAGCCGGCGCGATGCGTCAACAGATCGAGCACGGTAAGCGGCGCCTTGGCCGGATCGGTTTCGTCGAGCGGGCCGGTGAGATCGCGCAATACGCGCGGTGCGCCGAGTTCGGGCAGCCACAGCGAGATCGGTGTGTCCAGCGCGAGGCGGTCTTCTTCGATCAGCATCAGAATCGCGGCGCTCGTGACCGGCTTGGTCATCGACGCAATGCGAAATAACGTGTCGCGTTCCATGGGCAATTGCGCGGCTTCATCGCGCCAGCCCAGTGGCTCGAAATAACCGATTTCACCACGCCGCCAAACCATCGACACCACACCCGCCACTTCGCCGCGTTCCACGTAGCCTTGCATGGCATTCGTCAGCGCCGTCAGTCGCGTCGCTGAAAGTCCTGCTGGTTGCATGTTTATCCTGAATCAGTGGAGGACGCATTCGCCCATTTATGTTTCACCCGCCCGTGCGACGTCCGATCGTCGACGATCGACACTGGAAAACCCGTGCAATCGTAACGCCGGACATGACGCAAGTCGGATAAAAGATAACGCGTCGGCTTATTCGGAAATAATGACCGTTACCACGTTTTTCAGAAAACGTTACCCGATTTGGGCGTGACACATCGTTCGTCCACTGGGGCGACGCGTCAGACTTTTTGCCGCTGCTCGAGCTCCGAGAGCGCGGCATTGAGACGTTTGACGCGGCTGGCCTGGGCGGGCATCCGCACCGCGCCGGACACCGAATCGATGCGGCCACGCCAGTAGGACAGCGGAATGCGGTCTTCGGCAGAGATGTGTGAGATGACGTGCTCAAGATGCTCAATATCTTTTTCGAGTTGGTGATGATCCATTGCTTTTCCCCGGAATACTCATTGAACTCATTTCGAAGCAATTTTCAAAGCATAAAGCGTGCCGCAGGTGGCCTACCACCGTTAACCCTTACGGAAAATTATTCTGTGCGCACTCCGCTGTGAATAAAAAATCAGCAAAATCTGCATAGCGCCTTAATCACAAAGCGCAGGGGAAAGCGTACTGCTGACAAACTTCGCGTTCCGTTAGGTGCCGCACCGACTCGGTTCACAGACGAGAAAATAGGGGCTTGCAATTACACGACGATAGTGGGAAGCAAAATAATCAGAAAAAATGGCGCTTAAGATTTTCATATGATTACTTTCCGCAGAAACGATTACCTGTCACGGATAGAACATTACCGACCACTATGCATTTAATACGGAGATGCCGAGAAATTGACTCCCCGGCCGGTTGAGTGTGACGAGCGAAAATGAAAGCTGTGAGACAGAGGCGCCGCGTTCGTGGAATGACGGCACGCGGAGCATCAGAGAAACGGATCGATCAGACCGCGCCAGCTTTGCGCTGGCGCCACGTCATTTGGGGCGGCAGGCGTAGATCAGGCTGAGCGTGCCGTTTTCGCTGGACTGGCGCACCACGTCGAACGCGCCGCCGCAGCTTGCGTTAGCTTGCTGCGCGCAAGAGTCGGAGCCGACCGGACATTGAACCAGCGTGGTGGCGCGGCCGTCCGGCAAGAACAGCGGTGCGCTGCTGCTGCAACCGCTCAATACGGCGACGGCGCCCACCGCCGCGACGGCGCAGGTCCGGCGCGCAAAGAAGGAGAGACTGCGTTTCATTTGAAACCCCGATCACGTCTTGTTTTTCGATCACGCGATTGTGCCACGCGACTATTACGCTGCGTCGCTCGATATGAGCGGGTTTCGTTACGCGTCGATACCGTACGCCGCGATCTTCTTGTAGAGCGTTGCGCGGCCCATGCCGATTTGCGCGGCCGTGTCGATCACGCGCCCACCGTTGGCGCGCAATGCATCGCTCAGAAAGCGCTTCTCGAACGCCGCCATCGCGTCGCTCCATGACGTAGGTTCAGCGACGCCGGCCGGCGTCCCTGACGCGTGAGTCGCCGAAGCCGTGCCGACGACCATGCCCATGCCCACACCCACACCGACGCCGTGCGCCATGTCGATCAACGGCGCGAGCGCCCGCGCATCGATCCGCTCGCTGTCGGACAGCATCACGGCCCGCTCCAGCGTATTGCGCAACTCGCGCACATTGCCCGGCCATCCATAGGAACACAGCAGCCGCAACGCGTCGTCCTGCAATTCGAAATGACTGCCGCCGCGTGCTTGCGTCGACAGATCCTCGAGCATCGCGTAGGCCAGCGCCTCGATGTCAGACGCGCGTTCGCGCAACGGCGGCGCCTGGATCGTCAGCACGTTCAGCCGGTAAAACAGGTCGGCGCGAAAGCGTCCCGCCGCGACCAGGGCGGGCAAGTCGGCCGACGTCGCGGCAATGATCCGCACGTCGGCGCGAACAATCCGGTTCGAGCCGAGCGGTTCGAACTCCTTGTCCTGCAACACGCGAAGCAGCTTGCCTTGCAAGGGCGGCGGCATATCGCCGATTTCATCGAGAAACAGCGTGCCGCCGTTCGCAAGTTCGAACTTGCCGACCCGCCCTTTACGGTCCGCGCCGGTGTACGCGCCCGGCGCGGCGCCGAAGAACTCGACCTCAAGCAAGGTATCGGGAATCGCCGCGACGTTGACGGTCACGAGCGGCTGATTCGCGCGCGCCGAGCCGCCATGAATCGCATGCGCAAGCAACTCCTTGCCGGTGCCGGTCTCACCGAGCAACAGCACCGGCGACTCGAGTTGCGCCGCGCGGCGCGCCTGGCGTTTTACCTCGAGACTGGCCGCGCTCGTGCCCACAAAACTGCCGAACGTATATTTGGCGCGCCGCGCCTGAGCCAGCGACTGACGCGTCGCGATCAATTCCTGCTGCACGCGCGAGTAATGGGAAAAGAGCGGCGTCAGCGCCTTCAGCTCATCGAACAGCGCAAAACCCACCGCGCCGACCGTGTTCCCCGCGTCGTCCTTGAGCGGCAAACGCGTGACGACGAGCGGCTCGCGGTCCGTTTCCAGAATATCGAGCAGAATCGGTTTGCCGGTCTTCACGACCTCGCGCATCAGGCTGTTGGGAATCACCGCTTCGCAGTCGCGGCCGATCGCCTGTTGCGGGTCCGAGAAACCGAACCGGGCCGCGTAGCGCTTGTTGATCCAGACGACGCGCGCCTCGGCGTCGACAATGAACGTGCCTTCGCTGAAATTTTCGAAGGTGCGGAACAGCGAGTCCATCGCCCGGCGCAGTACATCGCCGTAGGTAGCAGGAAGGCCCGCCCAGTCGTTCATCATGTTGTCGCTGTCTCCGGCTATCGTTCTAGTTATGTTTTCTCATTTCGTAGACAAGCTTATCTCATCGAGGAGATCGCCAGCAAGCTTGCCAGATAAGGGTTTAACCTCGGTTTGACGTATCTTCTGTTGAATTGCGTCCCGTTTTAGAGACGTTTGGGTACAATCGGCCGCATCACGTTTCGAACTTCGGCCTGCGAAATCAATGGGCTAGCCGTTATGCCGCGGATGGCACGGAACCTGCGTTTGCGGGCGGCCGTGCCGTCGCGTCGTCGGGACGGCGACCACGTAGAACAACCAAGCTTTGGAGACTCAATGTCCTTTGTCATCGTCCTCGCCGCATTGGCGTTCCTGATGTTCGCCGCGTATCGCGGCTACAGCGTCATCTTGTTTGCGCCGATCGCCGCGCTCGGCGCCGTGCTGCTGACCGATCCGTCCGCGGTCGCGCCGGTCTTCACCGGCATCTTCATGGAGAAGATGGTCGGCTTCGTGAAGCTCTACTTCCCGGTGTTTCTGCTCGGCGCCGTGTTCGGCAAGGTGATCGAACTGTCCGGTTTCTCGGAGTCGATCGTGGCCGCGGCCATTCGCTATATCGGCCGCTCGCGCGCCAATGCGGTGATCGTCGCGGTGTGCGCGCTGCTCACCTACGGCGGCGTGTCGCTGTTCGTGGTGGTGTTCGCGGTCTATCCGTTCGCCGCCGAGCTGTACCGTCAAAGCAATATTCCGAAGCGCCTGATGCCCGGCGCCATCGCGCTCGGCGCGTTCTCGTTCACCATGGACTCGCTGCCCGGTACGCCGCAGATCCAGAACATCATCCCGACCACGTTCTTCAAGACGACTTCGTGGGCCGCGCCCGCGCTCGGCGTGATCGGTTCGCTGTTCATCATCGTGGTCGGCCTGACGTATCTGGAATGGCGCCGCCGCGCGGCAATGGCTACCGGCGAAGGCTACGGCACGAATCTCGTCAACGAACCGGAACGCGTCGAATCGAAACAACTGCCGCATCCGCTGCTGGCTGTGGCGCCGCTGGTGCTGGTGGGCGTTGCGAACTTTCTGCTGACCCGCTGGATTCCGAACTGGTACGGCGCGACGTACACGGTGGCGCCGGACATTCTGCCGGGCATCCATGCACCGGTCACCACGACGATCAAGAGCGTGGTCGCGATCTGGGCCGTGGAAGGCGCACTGCTACTCGGCATCGTGATGGTCGTAATCACGGCGTTCGGCCGTGTGCGCGAACGCTTTGCGGTCGGCACCAAGGCTGCGGTGGCAGGCGCACTGCTGGCCTCGTTGAATACCGCGTCGGAGTATGGCTTTGGCGGCGTGATCGCCGCATTGCCGGGTTTTCTGGTGGTCAGCAACGCGCTGAAGAGCATTCCTAATCCGCTCGTCAATGCAGCGGTGTCGGTGAGCTCGCTGGCGGGTATTACGGGTTCGGCGTCGGGCGGTATGAGCATCGCGCTGGCTGCCATGTCCGACACGTTCATCAAAGGCGCGGAGGCCGCGCAAATTCCGATGGAAGTGCTGCACCGGGTCGTCGCCATGGCGAGCGGCGGCATGGACACGCTGCCGCATAACGGCGCGGTGATTACGCTGCTGGCGGTGACGGGTTTGACGCACCGTCAGTCGTATCGCGACATTTTCGCGGTGACGGTGATCAAGACGATGGCGGTGTTCTTCGTGATCGGGGTGTATTACGCGACTGGGTTGGTTTAAACCGGAACGCTTTCCGGTCATGGGCAACGGCGACCGAAGCCGACGGCTGGGTCTTCGTGACCGGCCAGATGCCGACCTCGCCCACCGACGACAACGCGCCCTTACCCGAGGGCGTCGTCGCGCAAACGCAGCGCGTCATGGACAACCTGGTGCTGGTCCTCCAGGGCGTTGGCCTCGGCCTGCAACACGTCGTCGCCGCGCGCCTCTTTCTGACCGAGTTCAAGCGCGACTACGCGTCGATGAATGCTGTCTACCGCGCTTACTTTCCCGCGACCGCGCTGCCGGCCCGAACCTGTATCGGCGTCACCGCGCTTGCGCGCGATGCGCTGGTCGAGATCGACTTCATTGCGAAACGACCGGGGCCGGGCTAATTCTCATAGCGGGCGGCCGGGCAGGTGAGCGAGCGGAGCGATGCGCGCCAACGCAGAACAACGCAACGCTAGCCGTCAATTCAATGCATCGACTGTTCGTCCAGGTCGAAGTGATCGATCAACGCGTCGTGCAACGAGATGGCGCGTTCGTCCATTTCAACCGTCCACCGTTCGCTGCCGCGGCATAGCTGCTGCAACTCGCGGCATTGCTGCGCGAAGGCGGCCTCCTGCACGATCAGGAGCGCGCCGCCCGCGCTATGCGCCCAGCCGCCCAGCGCCTCCCGATCCTCTTCTTCGACAATCGCCATCAGCCTCGGCAGTTCGCTTTGCAGATGCGTTCTGAGCATGGCGTTGTAGCGCGCTTTATCGTCCGCGCTGAGGGTAGACACTGGCGCAGCGCTCGCGCCGGTCTCCGCCGCCGGCTCCTCAACGCCATGCGAACGCGGGGACGCGACCTCCAGCAACGCCGCCTCCAGTTCGCCCAATGACGCAGGTTTGGCGACATGCCCCGCGAAGCCGCGCTCGCGCCACGCGGCATCGTCCCGCATGTCGGTCACGGCGCTGAACGCCAGCACCGGCAGATCCGGATGCGACTTGCGCACGCGCGCCAGCAACTCGTATCCGTCCATCACCGGCATATGAATGTCGCTCAGCAGCACGTCGAATTGAGCCTGATGAACGGCCGCCAGCGCTTGCCGACCGTCCCCGGCGATGGTCGGCAAACAGCCCAGCGTAGCGAGTTGCTCGACGATCAGGCTTTGAATCAACGGATTGTCTTCAGCGACCAGCACGCTCAGCCCCTGCAACGCGGCAGGAACTTCCTGAGGCAACGCGACAGCGGGCTCGACGGGCGGCGCCGCAACGGCGTTGTGCGCATTCGCGGCGCCAGTCGCGAGATCGATCGCGGACAGCACCGCCTTGCGGCTGAATTCGCTGACTTCGAAGATGCCGTCACCGCGCGAAGCCGGCGTATGCGGACCGCTGTACGTGATCCACACCGTCCCGATTGCCTGCGCCTCACGTAATTCAGTCACCGCATCGAGATCGTATTCGCCGGTCACCACCAGCACATCCGGGCGATTCACTCGCAGCCACACTTGCGCGCCGCGCATCGACGTTTCGGCATGCACGCTCCAGCCCCTCCGTTGCAGGCCAGTTTCAAGCAATTGTCCCGACTCGCGCTCCTGACACAACACCAGCGCATGGCCACGGCGCGGCGCTTCGACGGCCGCCGTGCGCGACTCTTCCGGCGGCAGAGCAAGCGGAATCGCGACACTGAATGCACTTCCGACGCCCGCCACGCTTTCGACCGAAATATGGCCCCCCATCAACTCGCACAGCCGCGCGCAGATCGATAACCCGAGGCCCGTACCGCCGTAGCGGCTCGACGTGCTCGCCTCGCCTTGCACGAACGGATTGAAAACGCGCGCCACCAGCGCCTGATCCATACCGATCCCCGAATCAACGACCCGGCAGATGAGAACGGGGTTGCCCTGCGGGTCGTCGTTGATCTCCGCGCTCAACGTGATCTTGCCGCACGACGTGAACTTGAACGCGTTGCTCAGCAGGTTGTTCACGATCTGCGCAATGCGCGTGCGATCGCCGCGCAGCGGCTGGTCGAGCGTTGGCGACAGATGCGAGTAGAAGCGGATCGGCCGGTCCGCCTTCATCGGCGCATACGAAAGCGCGATGTTTTCCAGGTCGTCCACCGGACGGAACAACTCGGCGGCGAGCCGCATCTCGCCGGCATCGATCTTCGAAAAATCGAGGATATCGTTGACGATGCCACGCAGCGCATTCGCCGCCACGCCCAGGGTCGCGAGCCGCTGGGTATGGGCGTCGAGTCCCGGCGTTCGCGCGAAGAGTTCGAGATTGCCGAGCAGCGCATTCAACGGGGTGCGGATTTCGTGGCTCATCGACGCGAAAAAATTCGAGCGCGCCCGCATCATGTTTTCCGACGTTTGCTGCGCCAGCCGCAACTGCTGTTCGAGCTCATATTGCGCGGTGACATCGAGAATCGCGCAGAACAGCACGTCCTGCTCGTCGTAACGGGCCGGTGCGTACGTGACCTGGAGGAACCGGCCGGGCGCGGCGTCGCGATCGTCCGGATGCGCGGCGGGCAGCGGTGGAAGCGGCGGTGGCGTTTGCCCAGACTGCGTGGCCTGCGTGACCTGCGCGGGCAAGGCCGGCACGACGAACGCGGCAATTTTCGCAAACGCGTTGGCGGAGGGTTGATCCGGCGCTTGCGCGTGAAACTCGTCGACGATATGCGACGGCAAGCGCTCGCCGCCCGGCTCGATATGCAGCAGTTCTTTGGCCAACGCATTCGCGGTCAGAATCGAATGATCGCTCTGCCGGACGATGCACAAACCGATCGGCGTTGCGCTGACCAGAATGTGATTGATGGTCTCGCTTTCCAATGCGCGCGACGTCTCGACAAAGCTGACGCGCAACAGCCGCAAACCCCAGAAACGGGCGGTCAGCACGATAGCCAGCAAGATCAGCAGTGTGAGCACGGCGAGCACCGCCAGTTGCCAGCCGAGCGCCGACGCGAGCCCGCGCCACGTCACATAGCCGACCAGCGCGCCGAAGCCGGGCGTCAGCGGCTCGTAGAAAGCGACCCCATCGCGGGTATAGCGGTTGGTGTCGGGCGGCGTGTGCGCCACGATGCCCTGCAACATGGCCACGCTCTGCACGTCGAGCGACGGCGAGGACACGATCAGGCGGTAATCCGCCATCATCAACAGCATCGCGCCTTCGCGGTTGGGCCACTGCAGACGCGCCGGCAGCGTCTCGACCGGGATGCTGATCACCATCAACGTGACCGGCTTGCCGTCCGCATCGTAGTAGGCACTGACCGCCGAAATCACCGGCACGCCTTGCAGCGGGTCGCGATACGGACCCAGCCAGACCCGCTCGCCCTTGCCCGGCAACCGCTTGCCGGTTTGCGTCTGAAGTTCGTGCAGGAGGGTCGCGCGCAACGCGCCCACTGCCGACGCTTGCAACGGCGGCGTAGCGGGCGAGCCGTTCGCGGCCGGCTGAACGACCGAAGGCAAAATCGCGGCGTAGTCTTCGTTCAGCCCAAGCAATACCGCGCGTTGACGGAGTTCGAACGCCTGCTGCGTGACCAGCGTGGATTGCGCGGCTTCGTACAGGCGCCAGAGTTTCGTGCTCAACGCGTCGCCCCACGCGGTCCGCGTTGCTTCGCCGATCAGCACGTCAAAGCCGGCGCCGATCCGCTCGATGTCGCCGCGCGCGAGGCCCGTCTGGCGAATCGAGTCCTCGACCGCGTCGGGTACGCGCAATACGTTGGTGGTGGTCTGGTAGAAGTCGAGCGTGAACTCGGTGCGCCGCAGAAACGATTCCTCGCGATGCAGCACCAGCGAAAACTCCGCGGCATTCTGCGCGGCGTAAGTATGCAGGTAGTCCAGTTGCTTGCTCGCGCCGATTACCGCGAGGGCGAGCGCGAAGACGACCACGATCAGCATCAGCGAGGCGATCGTCGCCAGGTACACCCGCTGTTGACGCTTCGCGCTTTGCTCCAGCGAAGCAAATGCGTGCGCCAGTGACTCTTGAGTACGATCGAGGATCTTCTGCATCGACTCGCGTGGGTAGCGTGAATCAAGCCGACAGGCCGCCACGGTAGCGAGGCGGACAAAGGGTTCTGCAAGCGTTATACGGCCGAAGTGTAGCGCTTTTGAAGCAAGCCGCCGCATTCATCCGACAGTATTCGACAGCTACGCGAAATGCATGAACAACCCTGCAATAACGGCCGCAGGCGGCATAAACCTGAGTGGTTTACTGGGAAAACCCTCAAGGAAACGCGTTAATTTGCCGTTAAACCTTGCAACCACGTAAGCACCGCAACCCGTCTGCGGGTAGCACGAGCAAGGAACGCCATGCGCAACAATCAGCCTGTTACCGGGCACGAGTACGAATTCCCTTCGTCGCAAATGCTGGTTTCCGCGACCGATCTGACCGGCCGTATCCAGTACTGCAATCCGGCTTTTATCGCCGTCTCGGGTTTCACACGCGAAGAACTGATCGGCCAGCCGCATAACCTGATCCGCCATCCGGACATGCCGCGCGAGGCGTTCGCCGATCTGTGGACGACCGTCCGCGACGGCCGTCCCTGGACCGCGCTCGTCAAGAACCGCCGCAAGAACGGCGACCATTACTGGGTCCATGCCAACGTCACGCCGGTGGTCGAGAAAGGCGCGATCGTCGGCTATCTGAGCGTGCGCGTGAAACCGGAACGCGAAGCCGTGCGCGACGCCGACGCGCTCTACGCCCGCATGAGCGCGGGCGAGTCGCGTGGCCTGAAACTGCGCCGCGGCGTGGTGGTACGCACCGGCGTGCTCGGCCGGATTCAGGCGCTGATGCGTCTGCCGGTCGCGACGCGCGCGGCGATCGGCTATGCGCTGACGCCGCTCGCGCTGCTGGCGACCGGTTTCGCTGCATGGCAAGGCGTGCCGCCCGTGCCGTTCTGGATTGCGTTCGGCGTCACCGCCGCGCTCAGCGTGGTGTTGTGGCAAGTGCTGACGCACCAGCTCGCCACCCCGATCCGCGACATGTCGGGCTTCGCGACGCGTCTCGCCGCGGGCGACCTGACCGCCGATCTGGAGATCGCGCGCCACGACGATCTCGGCGACGTGCTGCAGGCCTTGAATCAACTGAAGGCGAATCTCGCGGCGATCGTCTTCGACGTGCGCGCGCAAATCACCGGCATGCTCGACAACGCGCGTGAAATCTCCAGCGGCAATGTCGATCTCGCGCGTCGCACGGAATTGCAGGCGGCCTCGCTTGAAGAAACCGCGGCCACCATGGAAGAGCTGACCACCACCGTGCAAGCCAACGCCGACGCCAGCGTGCGCGCACTCGATCTCGCCAAGGACGCCCAGGCGGCCGCTGCGGTCGGCGGCCAGATCGCGGGTCAGGTCGAGCAGACCATGGCCGGCATCACGGCGGCGTCGCGGCGGATTGCGGACATCACCGGCGTGATCGACGGCATCGCGTTCCAGACCAACATCCTTGCGCTGAATGCCGCCGTCGAAGCAGCGCGCGCCGGCGAATCGGGCCGCTCGTTCGCGGTCGTCGCGGGCGAGGTGCGGATGCTGGCGCAGCGTTGCGCGGCGTCGTCGAAGGAAATCAAGTCGGTGGTCGAGGCGAGCGCCAGCGAAGTCGCCGTGGGCACTGCGCTCGTTGCCCGCACGACCTCGCAGATGCGGGTGATCGATGAGGCGGTGAGCCGCGTGTCGTCGATCATCGTCGAAGTCGCGAATGCGAGCAGCGAACAGGCGGAAGGCATTCGCCAGGTCAATCAGGCGGTCTCGCATCTGGATGGCGCGACCCAGCAAAACGCCGCGCTCGTCGAGCAGGCGGCGGCCACGGCACAACGTCTCGCGGAACAGGCTGACGTGCTGGATGAGGCCGTGCGGCTGTTCACCGTCGCCGAAGCCACGCCCGCGCAACGCGCCGCGACGCCCAGCCATCAGCCACGCACGCAGAACGCCGCGACTGCTTCGACGCCCGCAGCGAAGCGCAACGCCGCGCAGGAAGAAGCGACATTGTTCTGATAGATCGGCGTTACTCCCACCTCGACAGTCCACTATTGAAGGGGCACGATGTGTTCGTCAGCGCCCAACTAGTTGCACGGGCCGGCTGACCCGAGTAACAACGGCGTTTAGCAGCCCGTCCATTGATGGACGGGCTATTTTTTTGGCAGTGCGCCCTGATCTTTCGCGTTGCGCAACCATGACGAACGGTGAGGCGATACGGGAGCCGCCCGTATAACCGGCGCGCACGTCAACCGCGTGACAGCGAGGGAGAACGATTGCACCGCCCAGGGGCACGAAAAATGCAGCCGTCGTAGTGAAGAGTCGCGTTAAACTGGTTGCGCAAGCTGTGCGTCGCAACACGCACTGCCCGGCGAGCCGCACCAGGCAACGCGCGCGGCGGTGTCCGGGTAAGCTGGCAGATGGACGGGCATAACGGCGAGGCGTGAAATGGCGTGACAGACGGCGCGCTATCCTGCCCGTACAATGGTTCGATCAACACAACGGAACAAGGACAACTTCGATGCGCACTACCGGGTCCTCCGGGTCAATGGCCCTGCTCACCGAATACGACGACGCAACGGCGCGCGAACTCCGCTCGCTGCGCCTCGAATCCACCGAAGACGGCAAAGGCATTCTTTTGGTCGAGGTCGACGAGCGCAAGCCAGGCATACATCGCGAAGTGCGCTACGAAATCACGCCGGCCGAACTGATTGCCGCGATCCGCGCGCACGGTGCCGAACTGCCGGGCGAACAGCACAATCATCGTCAATGAAGTTCAAGCACGCGGCAGCGGCGGTTAATCGCCCTGCCGCGTGCTGTTTGTCGCCTGTCGCAACGGCAAGTCGGCCAAGCTTTCCGTTTAGGTGATTCGAGCGTGACCCCAGCCCACGTCAATCGGGCATTATTTCCGTATCTACCTGAAGCGCGCAACCCCGTTCCAGAGGGTCCGTAGCGCGTCGGCCATTCGCGCTTTCAAGCTTTCGGCGCACTACCGCTCCGCTTTCAACTACGAAATTAAGGACATCGTTTCCTGACGTTTGCACGTCTCGAAAATACGTCCATAATCCCTGCATTCTCCTTTGCTTTCCCTACCTGCGCCGCTCCCGAAAGGGCTGCGGATGTAAGCCGATGCTACATGATCTCGTCGAGCAATATGGGCCGGCGCTCGTCTTCGTCAACGTGCTGGCGGCCTCCATCGGGCTGCCGGTTCCGGCGATGCCGTCGCTCGTTCTGTTCGGCGCCATGGCGGCCATGCACCCGGGTTCGGTGGGGACGCAATTGGCGCCGGTTCTGATTCTGTCGATCTTCGCCACGCTGATCGGCGACAGCGTCTGGTACCTCGCCGGGCGTATGTACGGCGGCAACACGCTGAAAACGATCTGCCGGCTCTCGCTGTCGCGCGATACCTGCGTGAAAAAAACCGAGCGCTTTTTCGGCCGCTGGGGCGTACGCGTGCTGGCCGTGGCCAAATTCGTGCCGGGCCTGTCGATCGTGTCGATTCCAATGGCCGGCGCCATGGGCACGCGCTACCGCACGTTTCTCACCTACGACAGCATCGGCGCCGCGTTGTGGTCGGGCACGGGCCTGATCATCGGCGCCTTGTTCGCGAGACAGATCGACATGCTGTTCGCCATGGCTGGGCGCCTCGGCCGCACGGCCGCGCTGGTGGCCGTGGGACTGCTGTTGCTGTACGCGGCTTATCGGTGGATTCGCCGTCGCCAGTTGATTTCCAAGCTTGCGTCCGCACGTATAGAGGTCGATGAGCTGGCCACGCTCGTCGCGGCGGGCAAAACACCAGTCATGTTCGATATCCGTTCGCAGGAGAAGCGCAAGCTCGATCCGTTCGTGATTCCGGGTTCGCTATTCGCGGACGAACGGCAGCTCGACGAGATCGTCGCCACGTATCCGCGCGATCAGAAGCTGGTGATTTACTGTTCCTGCCCGAACGAGATTTCCGCGGCATGGATGGCCAAACAATTGAACGAGGCCGGCTTTTCCGACGTGCTGCCGTTGCGCGGCGGCATGGAAGCCTGGCGCGACTCGGGTAAGCCGGTCGAGGCGCTGCCCGACACGCCGCCGCCCGAGATCACGGTCGACGACATCGCGCCGAAGGCCGTGTAGCGCGGCAGCGCATCCGCCCTGGCGCCGTGGGCGCGCCGCGCCGCTCGCCTCCGTTCGATCTATCAATGAACACCGAAGGAGCGGTTCAATGCTTTCGACTCAAGACGTTTCGACTCAAGAAGCTGAAGGACAACCGCAGGCGATCGTCGCCGACGCGCCGTTTTCGAATCTGGCGACGCGCATGCACCAGATGTTTCCCTCGCTGACCAGCGCGGAAATCGAACGCCTGCGCCGCTTCGGCGAGATCGGCAACTGGGAAGCCGGCGAGCTACTGTTCGAGACCGGCCGCACCGGTCCGGGCATGTTCGTGGTGCTGGAAGGGCGCGTGAAGGTGTATCAGCGCGACGGCATTGGCCGCGAAGTGGTAATCGCCGATCATGGCGCCGGGCATTTCCTGGCGGAAGTCGGTCAATTGTCGGGCCGGCCCGCGCTCGTCAACGGCATGGCGCTCAGCGCCGTGCAAGCGCTGCTGATTCCGCCGGACCAGTTGCGCGCGCTGATCGTCGCCGAAGCCGAACTGGGCGAGCGCATCATGCGTGCGCTGATTTTGCGGCGCGTGTCGCTGATCGAAAAGGGCGCCGGCGGGCCGATTCTGATCGGCAACAGCAGCGACGCGCGGCTCGTCATGCTGCAGGGTTTCCTGTCGCGCAATGGCCATCCTCATTCGGTGATCGACGAACGCGATGAAGACGCGCTGCGTCTGATCGAGCAATTCGCCGCGCAGAAAGAAGACATGCCGCTGGTGATCTGTCCGGACGGCTCGGTGCTGCGTCATCCGAGCATGCCGGAACTGGCCACCTGCCTCGGCTTGCTGCCCGATCTCGACGACTCGCATGTGTACGACGTGGCGATCGTCGGCGCGGGGCCCGCCGGTCTCGCGACCGCGGTGTACGCAGCCTCCGAAGGCCTTTCGGTGATCGTGCTCGATAGCCGGGCGCCGGGCGGTCAGGCCGGCGCGAGCTCGCGGATCGAGAACTACCTCGGTTTTCCGACCGGAATTTCCGGGCAGGCACTGGCGGGACGCGCTTTCGTGCAGGCGCAGAAATTCGGCGCGCACGTCGCGATTCCGGTCAACGTGAAGGCGCTCAATTGCGCGGAATCGCCGTACCGGCTGGAGCTCAAGTGCGGCGGCCATATCACCTCGCGCACCATCGTGATTGCGAGCGGCGCGGTGTACCGGCGGCCGGCACTGGAAGGCCTCGATCGCTTCGATGGGCGCGGCGTGTACTACTGGGCGTCGCCGGTCGAGGCCAAGCTGTGCAAGCGCCAGGAAATCGTGCTGGTGGGCGGCGGCAATTCGGCCGGCCAGGCGATCGTCTATCTGGCGACGCACGCGGCCAAGGTCCACGTGCTGATCCGGCGCAGCGGCTTCGAGGCGACCATGTCGCGCTATCTGATCGACCGTATTCGCTCGCTGCCGAATGTTTTCGTGCATCCGCATTCGGAGGTGGGCGGCCTCGAGGCGGACGACAGCGGCCTCGCACGGGTCGGCCTGAAGAAGCCTTTGCCCGACGGGACCGATCACTTCGACACGCGGCATCTGTTCCTCTTCACCGGCGCGGATCCGAATACCGACTGGCTGCGCACCTGCGGCGTGGAACTCGACGACAAGGGCTTCGTGCTCACCGGCACCAGCATCGACGGAGCGTCCGTCTGCGATCTCGCCACCACGGTAGAGGGCGTGTATGCGATCGGCGATGCCCGCGCCGGATCGACGAAGCGGGTCGCGGCGGCGGTTGGCGAGGGCGCGGCCGTGGTCGCGCAGATCCATCAACTGCTGGCCGCTTCGGCTGAGGAAGCGGTCGCGTTGGGCGCTTGAGGCGCACGCGAGAGGCCAGAGCAGTTCACGCCTTGGGTCTCTCGTCAGCGCCTCTTGCCTAGCTCTTGGGGCGGCGCTACCGCCCGCGCCGATTCGTCTGCCGTATTCACGTTACAGTAGTGACTGCTGATCCTGGCCGGACCTCGCGTCCGCTCCCTTCGCAGTCACTCACTGATCGACGCCCGCGTGAAGACTCTGCCGCTCTCCGCCGCCCGCACGCTGCATCTGGCCGCACAAGGCCTGCTGACCCCACCGCGCCGCAAGGCAGTCAAAGCCGACGTGCTCGACACGATTCGCCGCATGGCGCAATTACAGATCGACACGATCCACGTGGTCGCGCGCAGCCCTTATCTCGTGTTGTTCAGCCGGCTCGGCACCTACCCGCCGCAATGGCTCGACGAGCATCTCGCCGAAGGCAAGTTGTTCGAATACTGGTCGCATGAGGCCTGTTTCGTGCCGACCGAAGACTACGGCCTGCTGCGCCATCGCATGCTCGATCCGAGCGGGATGGGCTGGAAATACGCGGCCGAGTGGCACAAAAAACATCGCAAGGCGATCGACGCGCTGCTCACGCACATCCGCGCGACAGGTGCGGTACGTTCGGCGGATTTCGCGCGCGAGGCCGGCAAGGGCAACGGCTGGTGGGACTGGAAGCCGGAGAAACGCCACCTGGAAGTGCTGTTCGCGATCGGACAGTTGATGGTCGCCGAGCGACGCAATTTTCACCGCGTTTACGACCTGACCGAACGCGTGCTGCCCGATTGGGACGACGCACGCGATCTGCCGCCCGCCCACACGGTCGCCGACCAGGTGTTGCGCCGCAGCTGCCGCGCGCTGGGCATAGCGCGCGCCGACTGGGTCGCCGACTACTACCGCCTGCCGCGTCGCCCTTATCGTGACGAACTGCATGCGCTCGCCGATCAGGGCGAGCTGATTCCGGTGCAAGTGGAAGGCTGGAAGCAGGACACGTTCGTTCATCGCGATTACGCGGCGATGCTCGACGACGCGGCAAACGGCAAGCTCGCGTCGACCGTGACGACCGTGCTGTCGCCATTCGATCCGGTGGTGTGGGACCGCAAGCGCGCCGCCGCGCTATTCGATTTCGACTACGCGATCGAGTGCTATACACCGGCAGCAAAGCGCAAATACGGCTATTTTGTGTTGCCACTGCTGAGCCGTGGCCGTCTGGTCGGCCGCATGGATGCGAAAGCGCACCGCACCCAGGGCGTGTTCGAACTGAAGTCGCTGCATATCGAACCCGGTGTGCGTCTGAGCGCCCGCCTTGCCGGCGATCTGCGCCGTGCGTTGCAACGTTGTGCGGAGTGGCATGGCACGCCGCAATTGGCGTTCACGTCTGCGCCGCCGGAATGGCTTGCGGCGTTAGACGTCGGTGACAGCGTGGAAGCGTGATGAGAGCAGAAAAAAAGGCGCATTGTTTTTTACAGTGCGCCTTTTTCATGGGCCGATGAGTCGCCGAGATCCTGCGACGCGTTTGTTTCAGTGATCCAGCCTGGCGCGTAATTCGCGCGCGGTTTCCAGCAGCCCTTCGTAACCCGAACGCGCGTGTTCCGGCAGATCCGGATCGCCGACGAACGCGCCGAGCGTTTCGATCAGGCTATACAGAATGCCCTTCGCGGCGCCCGATGCAATGCTGCCGGAAGAGACCTGCTGGTCCACGTGACTGAGCGCTGCGTCGAGGTGTTCCAGGTCGGGCCGGTCGCCCGTGGGCGGCTTTGGCGAAACGTCTTGCGTCATGATGAAACTTCGCTCCTGTTGACTGGTGACTGTTGATGCCTCGGTGAACAAGCCATCCTTGCACCTTGTTATATACCGATCGTGCGTTCGCGTCTATTCGTGATCGGCGCTAACCCGACCTAGCTCATTTAGCGGCCGGTGTGATGCGATACGCACATCGCCGCGCGCCGGCCAGCACATGCTCCTCGCGCACAATCACGCCCTCGTCGCCGACGATCTCCGCAAAGAGCTGTAACTCCGCGCGACAGAAGCCCTGGCAAGTCCGCGCCGCCGCGCAGATCGGGCAGTGGTTTTCGAGCAGCAGCCAGTCGCGTCCGTCTTTGTGCAACTCGGCCATGTAGCCTTCGGCGCTACGAATTTCCGCCAGCTTCGTGAGTCGCGCCTTGAGTCCTTTCATCGGCTTCAACGCTGCCAGATAATTCGCGCGCGTTTCGACCGAACGCTGATCGATCAGCTTGTCGAGCCCGGCTTCGCCGAACAACTGGCGAATCGAGCCGAGCAATTGCACGGTCAATTGCGGATGCGTATCCGGAAAGCGCGCGTGGCCCGCCTCGGTCAGCGCCCAGCTTTGACTCGGCCGCCCCGGCCCCGCCTGCGACGCCTGACGCCCTTCGATCAACCCGCCGCCCAGCAGCTTCTGAATCTGCTGACGCGCCGCCTCGACGGTAATGCCGAGCTCACCCGCAATCGACGCGGTAGACAGCGCCCCCTGCGTCTTCAACAGAGTCAGGATGCGATCCACCGGCGCTGCCGTCGTCACAGTGGCCGCAGCGCCAGGTGAATTATCCAAGCTTTCATTTGCATATCTCATCGGGCCACATTATTATCCAAGTCAATCCTTGCATAATAAGTCAACCACGAACGGCTGTCCACGATATGAAAAATCCGCAATCGAACGCGCCGGCATGGAGCGATCTGCTCACCGGGAGTAATGGCTGGCGGTCCTTGGGACTCGCGGGCGGCGTCGCGCTGCATGCCACCAACGTGCACGTCGCGACGACGATTTTGCCGTCGGTCGTGCACGACATCGGCGGGCTCGAACTGTATGCGTGGAACACCACGCTGTTCGTCGTCGCATCGATCCTGGGGTCGGTGCTGTCGATGCGTCTGCTTGCCGTGCTCGGCGCACGGTCCGCATATTTCAGCGCGCTGGCCGTCTTCACGCTGGGCACCGTGGTCTGCGCGAGTGCGCCGTCCATGCCGTGGATGCTTGCCGGCCGCACGCTGCAGGGTCTCGGCGGCGGAGTTCTGCTCGCGCTCAGCTATGCACTGATTCGCGTCGTGTTCGAAGAGCGTCTATGGCCTCGCGCAATGGGTCTGGTATCAGGCATGTGGGGCGTCGCCACGTTGTGCGGGCCGGCGCTCGGTGGCGTCTTCGCGCAACTCGGCGATTGGCGTCTCGCGTTCTGGGTGCTGTTGCCGGCCGTCCTGTTGCTCGCCGTGATCGTCCATCGCGAGGTAGACGGTAAGCGCGCCTCGAGCGCAGCCGCCGCGCCGATTCCTTTGCTCAAGGCCGCGTTGCTCGGCGCTTCCGTGCTGGTGATTTCGCTCGCTGCATTGACTGAGCAGATGGTGTGGAATGCGCTCGGCGTGATCGCGGGTCTTGCGCTCGTGTGGCTACTCGCGAGACTCGAACGCAACGACGACACCACGCGTCTGCTGCCGAGCGGTTCGTACTCGATTCGCACGCGCATCGGCAGCATTTATGCGTGCATGAGCCTGCTCGGCATCGGCGTGACCTGCGAAATCTTCGTGCCGTATTTCCTGCAGACGATTCACGGCCGCTCGCCGCTTGCGGCCGGTTATCTCACCGCGTTGATGGCGGCGGGCTGGTCGGTCGGCTCGATGTTCAGCGCCGGACGTTCCGCCGCGGTCGCGCAGCGCATGAGCCGCGCGGGACCGCTCGTCGAGGCACTGGGACTCGGCGTGCTCGCCTGGCTGATGCCGATGCCGGACCTGTTCGACAGCACCGGCGGAACCCTGGCGCTGTGCGCGGCGCTGACGAGCGTCGGACTCGGCGTGGGCATCGGCTGGCCGCATCTGCTGACACGCGTGTTCACTGCCGCGCGCCCCGGCGAGGAAAACCTCGCGTCGCTGTCGATCACCACCATTCAACTCTTCGCGATGGCAGTCGGCTCGGCGCTCGCGGGTCTCGTCGCGAACGGCGCGGGACTCACGACGTTGGCCGCGCTGCCTGGCGCTCAGCACACTGCCGTGTGGCTGTTCGCCCTCTTTGCCGTCGCGCCGCTGCTCGCGGTCGGTCTGACGCGTCAGCGTCCCGAGCCGCGTTTAACTGGAGAAGCATCGTGATAGATCGCGTGCAAGCCATGCGCATTTTCGTGCGCATCGTCGATACGAGCAGCTTCACGCGCGCTGCCGAATCGCTCGAGATTCCGCGCGCCACCGCGACCACCACCGTGCAGGCGCTCGAGTCGCTGCTCGGCGTGCAACTGTTGGTGCGCACAACCCGCAAGGTCACGCTAACCACCGAAGGCGCCGCGTACTACGAACGCTGCGCGCAGATTCTCGCGGCGATCGAAGAGGTCGAGTCGGGTTTATTCAATCGGCCGGAGAACTTGCGCGGCCGGTTGCGCGTGGCGATGCCGGGCGTGATTGCGGCGTCGGTCGTGGTGCCCGAACTGGCCTCGTTTCATGCGCTGCATCCGCATGTGGAACTGGCGCTTGGCGTGAATCATCGCGCGCTGGATCTGACCGGCGAGAGCGTGGATTGCAGTATCGAGTTGGGCGACTTGCCGGATTCGCGCCTGCTCGTGCGACGCCTCGGCTGGCTCGATCGCGTGACCTGTGCAAGCCCGGCGTATCTGGCGCGCTTCGGCGAGCCGCGTCATCTCGACGATCTGTCGAGCCATGTCGCGGTGAGCTGGTTGTCGGCACAATCCGGCCGGCGCATGGACTTCGATTTCTGCGTGGCGGCGCGCGCAAGCAAGGCGAAGGTGAGCAGCTTCGTCCAGGTGGACGATGAGCACACCCACCTCGCTTGCGGACTCGAAGGCTTAGGGTTGATTCAGCCGGGACGCGCGACCGCTGCGCCGTATCTCGCCTCGGGTCAGTTGATCGAAGTCCTGCCGAAGTGCAGACCTGCGCCGGTGGCGGTGTCGGTGACGTATGTGAAAAGCCGGCAGATTTCGCCGCGCGTGCGTGCGTTTGTCGACTGGCTTGCGGAAGTGTTTGAAAAGGCGCCGGGCGTGGTTAGGACGGTTGCGACGCGGTGGGTTGAGTCGCCGTCGTGGCCGGTGGTTGATTCGACGCAGGGTGGGCAATGCGAGAGGGTGGTGCGCTAACCCTGCGCCCCCGTCACCGCATGCCCCGCCGCAGCAGCCGCTTCCGCAGCGGCCACCGCCGGCGACACGATCGCCGGCTGCCCCGTCTGCCGACGCGAGCGCCCCGAGCTCAGATAATCCGCGATCGAATCTTGCGTGACTTCGCCGACATAACGACCGTCCGCATCCAGCACCGGCATCCACGACGAATTGAACTGGTACATCTTCGACAGCACGATGCGCAGGTGCTCGTCCGCATGGACCGTCGCCTTGAACGCCGTCAGATGATCGCCGCACACGCCCTGCCCCGCGCGCGCCGCACGGCGCGTCACATAACCGAGCGCCTGCTGCTGTTCGTCGACGATAGTCAGATAGCGGCTATCGCTGTCGTCCATCATCTGGAACGCGCTTGCAATCGGCAACTCGGCGCGCGCGGTTTCCGGTTGAGTCGCGGCGTCACCGGCTTTCACCAGCAAGAGACGCTTCAACGTGCTGTCCTGCCCCACGAACGCACCGACGAACTCATCGCGCGGATGCGCCAGCAACGTATCCGGATGATCGTATTGCACCAGCTGACCGCGACGGAATACGGCGACACGATCGCCGAGCTTGATCGCTTCGTCGATATCGTGGCTCACCATGATCACCGTCTTGTTCAACTGACGCTGCATCTGGAAGAACTCGTTCTGGATCGACTCGCGATTGATCGGGTCGACCGCGCCGAACGGCTCGTCCATCAACAGCACCGGCGGATCGGCGGCCAACGCGCGAATCACGCCGATGCGCTGCTGCTGCCCGCCCGACAGTTCACGCGGATAGCGCTTCAAATACTGCTTCGGATCGAGCGCCACCATCGACATCAACTCGGTGGCGCGTTCGCGACAACGCTTCTTGTCCCAGCCGAGCAGGCGCGGCACGACGGTGATGTTCTCTTCGATCGTCATATTCGGGAACAGGCCGATCTGCTGGATCACATAGCCGATGTGCCGGCGGAATTCGACTTCGTTCAGACCCGAGGTGTCCTCGCCGTTGATCAACACGCGGCCCGACGTCGGAGCGATCAGACGGTTGATCATCTTGAGCGTGGTGGTCTTGCCGCAGCCCGACGGGCCGAGAAAGACGCAGATTTCGCCTTCGCCCACCGTGAGGCTGACCGAGTCGACGGCCTTGACCTGCTGGCCGTCCTTCTGCGTAAACGTTTTGGTCAGTTTATCGAGTTCGATCATGTCTTTTGCACTCCCTTCGGTGTCAGCAGGCGTTGCAACGCCTGCAGCAGCAAGTCGGCGACGATCGCGAGCAAGCTCACGAGCACCGCGCCCACCAACAGTTTCATCATGTTGCTTTGGCCGATCGCGCGGATGATCAGCGTGCCGAGGCCGCCCGCGCCGATCACCGCGGCGATGGTCATCACACCGATGTTCATCACCACGGCCGTACGCACGCCGCCGAGAATCACCGGCACCGCGAGCGGCAAATCGACGAGCCGCTGCCGCTGCCAAACAGTCATGCCGATGCCGATGCCCGCTTCCTTGATACCGGCGTCGACGTTGCGCAGCGCGAGGTAGGTGTTGCGCATGATCGGCAGCAGCGAATAGAGGAACACGGCGGTGATCGCCGGCACCGCGCCGATGCCCTGGCCGAAGCGCGAGAACACCGGAATCATCAAGCCGAACAGCGCGATCGACGGCAAGGTCAGCACCACGGTGGCGACGCTCAGCAAAGGCGCGGCGAGCCACTCGTGACGATTGATCAGGATGCCGAGCGGCACGCCGACCACGATCGCGCAACCCACGGCAATGCCGACGAGCCACACGTGCTGCGCGGTGAGTTGCAGCAACTCAGGCCAGTTGGCCGAGAGATAGTCGAATACAGTCATATCAAAGGTCTCCGCTCAGGGCAGCTTGTGCGTGCGCAGGAATTCCGCCGCGACTTCGCGCACCGGCTTGCCGTCAATGTCGACCTGCTTGTTCATCTCTAGCATGGTGTCGTTGTTCAGCGCGTCGGAGAGCGCGTTGAGCTGCGTCGCGAGTTGCGGGTTCTGGTCGAGCGTCGTCTTGCGCACCACCGGCGTCGCGTTGTACGCGGGGAAGTAGTGGCGATCGTCTTCGAGCGGCACGATGTTGAAGCCCTTCACGCGGCCGTCCGTCGTATAGATCAGACCGATCGGCACCTGGTTGTTATGCAACGCGGTGTAGACGAGGCCCGGATCCATCTGACGGGTTTCCTCGCGGCTAAAGTGCATGCCATATGCGGCTTCGAGCGGCTTCAAACCGTCTGGACGATTGGCGAACTCGGCATCCATCGCGAATACGTGCTTCTTGTTCGGCTCGGCAGCGAGCTTCGCGGCGAGTTGCGAGATCGTGCGGATGCCGGTTTGCTGCGCCACCTGCTGCGGCAAGCCGAGCGCGTACGTGTTATTCAACGGCGAGCAGTCGAGCCACACGAGGCCGCGTTTCGCGTCGAGCGCTTTCACGCGTTCGTACATGGTCTTCGGATCGAGCTTCTCGGTGATCTTGTTGTAGACGATCGCCGCCGTGCCCGTGTATTCCCACGTGATGTCGACCTGGCCGTTCTCCTGCGCACTGCGCAGCAACGTGCTGCCGAGGCCGGTGCGTGCGTCGATCGTGTAGCCCTTCGAGCGCAGGTACTGCGACGTGATCTCGGTAAGAACGTATTGCTCAGTGAAATTTTTTCCACCGAGAACCAGGGTGGCTGCGTTTGCGTGCAGGCTCGTGAACAGGATGGCGCTGGCGGCGATCAGGCGGCTGGTTAGCGCAGTGCGGCGTTTAAACAAAGCGATCATGCGGTCACCCCGCGTCGTGCAAGCAGATAGCGGCTGCCGGCTGAGACGATGCCGTCGAGCACCAGCGCGAGAATCGCAGTGGCTGCGGCGCCGAGTAGAAGCTGTTGCTGATTGTTCAGATAAATGCCGGGGAAAATCAGTGTGCCGAGGCTATCTGCACCGATCAGATACGCGAGCGGTGCGCTGCCGACGTTGATCGCAAGCGCCGTCCGCACGCCGCCGATGATGATCGGCATCGCATTCGGCAACTCGACGCGCAACAGCGACTGCCAGCCCGTCATGCCGAGGCCGCGTGCGGCTTCACGCAGCGCGGGGGAGACGTTTTTCATGCCTTCATAGGCGTTGCGTGTGATCGGCAGCAACGACGCGAGAAATAGTGCGACGAGCGCGGGAATATCGCCGATGCCGAAGATGCCGAGCGCGATCGCCAGCACGGCTAACGATGGCACTGTGTTGCCGATGTTGAAGATCTGCATGAAGCGTTCGGCGTGACGCGCGAAAGCGGGACGGCTTAGCAGTATTCCGGAAGGGATGCCGACTAGTAGGGCCAGCGCCATCGAGTAGGCGACTAGCAGTAGGTGCCGCTTCGTGTAGTAGACGAGGTCCGGGGCGTACTGGTGCAGTGCGTTGGGGTCGATCGCGCGGCATAACAACGCGATGACTGCGGCGATGGCGACAAGACTGCCAATCAGTCTGGCAGGACGTTCGATCATGAAGATGCGCCTCCTTGTTCGAGCAGCGTGCGGGAATAGCCACGCTGCACAGGCGTCTTTGTTGACGCTGCGAATGGAAGTTCGGGACGAGGCTTGGAGCCGCGAGGTGAACCGAGGGTGCCTGGAGGTTTTGTTGGGTGCCTCCGGCGCGAGGGCGGGTTTTTTCGCTCTCGGTGGCTGTTGCCAGTTAGCTTGGTAGCAATACTGGTGCCAGATCCTTCGATGAAGTTTGGATAGCAGCTTTGAGCCGCTTTTCCGATGGGATTGTGAGTCCCTTTAAGTACGCCAGTTTTTACCAGCGACAAGGTCAGTGCAATATGTTTCTGTTTGCAATTAACCCCTTCCAACTTGACTTCTTTTTCTGCGATTTCACATTTGCGATGAGGGGATTATAGGGGCGATGGAGGCCGACGTCTACCCATCCGCCTGCTCGAACGTGCAACCCGGCGGCAAACTCATTCAAGGCAATGGCGCGCGATCGCCGCGATTCAGATTTGTCTCAACGCGTCCGATAGACATCTTAATAAGCAATGCAACATAATCTCTCTCCATCTCTAGATGTATTGCCTGGCATATCTTAATGTTTAGAATATCTGGGTTGATTCTGATGTTAGCTATCTTAAATTTCGCCATCAAAAGCGTGGGGGGCCTGCAGCACTTTTGGGCGACACACACGCCGCGGGAACCGAAGGCGGTAGTGAATGTTTCACCGGATGAAGAAGGGAATCCATTCCCTATTTCGTCGCCTGCGCATCGCGAATTTCTGGAATTCCGTGATTGGATAATGCACAACAGGAAGCTGCAGGTTGCCAGCAACGCAGGCGGGGTTGATCGGAGAAAATTGTTTGGACAATTGACATCAAAGGGAATGGCACGACTGCCGACCGACTTGCTTGAAGGGTATATGCCTTTTATAGAGAAAGTAGTGGGCTCGCTCGATAACACGGCATGCGGAAATCTCGTGACGGGAGAGATGAATTTAGCTGGGCTGACTCCTTACACCTACCAGGTCATTGCTTCGCTAGACAAGGCCGACGCTAAAAAATTATTTTTAATTGAAAAAGCCGCAATTGATGCGCAACTCGACAATCTCCCTATTATTCCAGTTTCGACGGCCGACGCAGGAGCCGGTGTTATTAAGATCGCAGAATCACTTTCGCCCGACGAGGCCAAATCATTTCTAGTGAGCGTCGAAAATCTGCGCTCGGAGAGCGCGGAAAAAACCTGTGAGACGGTCCGAACGATCTTTTCCCATGGATCTTCGCTGCCTGAGCCCTATCGCGGAGCCATTGCCAGAATGCTTGTATCAGGGAGAAAGCCCAGCGGCTTGACTCGCCGATACGAAGACCTCCCACCGAAAGAATGATGAAGGTGGAGAGATGGGCGACCGGGATGTGTCGGCGGCAATTCGGACTGTTCTTAACCCGCCTGATAGTCAGATTCGTGAGCATCTCAATATAATTCGGCCCTTACTTAATTTGCCGATTACTCTAAACATCACAAAAATAAGTTTTCGTACTCAATGCTTAAACTATCCAGAATGATGTGGGCCACGGTTATCGGCACAAGTGCCATTATGTGCGCAGTGGCGGTGAACCACCGCCAAGTAGCTCTCGAGTCAAGAGAGGAGATAACGACGGCTTCGAACTCGACAGCGAATGGCTGGGGAAACCCGTTCCCGGCATCGTCACCCGCATACCGTGAGGCTGAAAAATATCATCATTGGTTAATGACAGGCAAAAATCTAGACATTGCACGTGGGACGACAGGATCATTTGAACATTCGATAGCTCTTGGCCAATTGGTGGCTAAAGGGATGGCGCGATTACCGACTGCTCTGCTGGAAGAGGATTTGCCAGTTCTTGCAAAAATACTGAATTCTTTGGATGACAAGGTTTGCAGCAGTCTTCTAAGAGGGGAACTGTCCCTGTCGGACCTTGGTCCTCATGCATACCCGGTCATGGATTTGTTTAGCGATGCAGAAGCAAAGACCTGGTTTGCAACGAACAGGGCTGCTATCGAAGCTCAACTCAATAATTTGCCTGCGGTAACCTTGACAAAGGAACATGCGAAGCAGGCAATTTTGAATCTTGCGACATCGCTTCCTGGCGACCGATCGCAGTCATTTCTTCTCGAGTTAGCAGGGTTACGTACTGCGAGCGATCACAAGGCCTGCGCAACAATTCAAACTCTCTATTCTCAAAGCGCATCACTATCAGAACCGTACCGCGGGTATATGGCCCGACTACTTCTGACTGGGAAAGATGGACAAGCGAATTTTTAACATCGTGGCATTCTCCGCCTGATTATTCAGATTAATGGTGGATTTTTATATTATCTACTTGATCAATACAAGATGAGTCAAATAACCACAACCGCTGACATTATCCCTACATTAATTAACTTTATTAATTCGCTCGTCGGCGTCGTGGAAACGGGAGTCGGGGCCGTGACTGAAAGCCGATCAGCGAATACAGCAGCGACTCAGCAGCAGGCAAAAATAGACATGGTACAAGCTGCCGCGGGCGCCGCCTCGGCGATTGCTAGTCAGCAAAGCACACTCATCAATAGCGAAACTCTATCAAAGTTCAGCACGGCCGCCGGCGTTGGCGGCGCGGCGTTGACGTCGATTAATACCCTGCCCGGACAGGTAAGCAACCTGTCTACAGCGTTATCCAGTTACAACGCAGCTGTCACATCGGGAGACCGCGGGGCAATTAGCTCAACCGGCTTAGGTCTGACAAGTAATTTTGCCGCGGTCATTAATTCAGCGGGCGCAATAATCGTTAGCGTTGCCGATGGGTTGAGCGCTGCTGGTGTCATCGGCGCCGCAGCGGCGGCGCCTCTAATAAGTCTCGGCCTTACGATTTCTTCCGCGGCGGGCTTGTTCGTGCTGTCCGCAACCAATGCAGTTGTAGATGCAGTCAGAGATGCAGCGAACAGCATCAGCCATCTGCTTGACAGCATCGCATCCCAGTCCGGCACTAGTGGCCAGTCGAGCTCTACTCAAATCGGTGCGCCTGGCACCAACGGAACGACACCCGAATCCGGCGCGGGCGGTGCCGCAATGCGCAAGTACGAGGAAAGTTACCCTCAAATCAGCCCGCTGGTTCTCGATCTGACTGGCTCGGGAATCAACCTGACGCCACTCAACACAAGCTCTCCTTACTTCGATCTGACCAACAACGGCTTCGCTCGTCAGACGGGCTGGATCGGTACCGGAATGGGTCTTCTCTGTTTCGATCCGGATAACCGGGCCGTCACGAATATCACGCAGTTATTCGGCAACGCAACGACCGACGGTTTCGACATTCTTCGCCCGCTCGACACCAACCACGACAACGTTATCAACGCGTCCGACTCCGCATTCGCAAGCCTGCGAGTCTGGGTCGATGCCAACGGAAACGGCATGACTGATCCCGGCGAGCTTTACACGCTTGCCGATCTCGGCATTGTTTCTATCAGCCTGAATGCCACCGCGGTGCATCAAACGATCGCCGGCAACAGCATCAGTTCGATCAGCAGCTATACGCTGGCGGATGGCACCACGCACGAAATCGCCGACGCGTGGTTTTCCAACAGCACCATGAACACCAAACCGGTAACGCCCGTTGAGGTGACCGCTATCGCCGCAGCGCTTCCGCAGATGGCTGGCGCGGGAACGTTGCGCGATTTGCGCTCAGCCATGACGCTCGATCCGGGATTGCAGGAACGGGTTCAGGCGTTCGTTGGCCTGCCGGCTGACACAATCCCTTCCAGTCTGAAAGCAGCAGCAGAGGCAATTCTCTTCCAGTGGGCTGGGGTGAGTCAGGTCGCCCCCAAGTCACGCGGCGACATGATCGACGCACGCCAGCTCGGCTTCGTCGAACGGTATCTCGGCCGCCCATTCAATACCACGGGTGACGGTGTCAATCCCGGAATCAGGGCAGCGGCCTATGTGCAACTCGCGTGGAACGACCTGTACGACGCAGCACTGGCGCGGCTTGTTCTGCAGTCACCGGCGGCCGCAAGCATAGCTCCCGAGTTCAGATATGACGCCGCCAGCGATACGGTCCAGGCAGCGGCGACACTCGCTCCCGCGATAGCCTCCGTTTTCCAGCGTCTCGGCGCAATTACCGCGGCGAATTTGGGGTCGTGGGACCTGATCTTGCGCGTCGCCGACGCAGCGCGACTCGACATGGGTATGCCTGCCTCCCTGTTCGAGAAATACGTAGCGGCAGCGACGAACGACACGGTCGCGTCGGTTGCTAACGCCATTGCATCCGGACTGCAGATCAGTTTCGACGGGGCGGGCCGAATTCAGGAAACGGGTGCCACGACGTACCAAGATTTTTACGCGGGCCCGGGAGTCAGTTTGCTGATCGGGGACCACGCCGGCAATAACCCGGCGGGCCAGTTGCCGGGCAACGATATTTTCACTTACTCGGCCGGTGACGGTGCTGTGGAAATTCGTGAACGCGACCCGAACTCCGCCGCGCCGGCCAATACGCTGCGGTTTGGTCAGGGCGTCGACCCGTCATCGATAAAAGCGAAGGCCTTGAGTAACTGCGATCTGGTGCTGACAGACGGCATTGCAGGCGACCAGATCACGCTGGTCGGAGAAATGCGCGACGGCGGACAGGGTGTACAGGTAGTGCAGTTTGCGGATGGCACGACGTGGACGAGACAACAGTTGATCCAGGTCGCAGCTCTCTGCGGCACAGCAGGCAACGACACCCTTTATGGCACCTCAACCGCGGAGGTGTTCGACGGTCGGGGTGGCAACGACTACGTGGTGGGCGGCGGCGGTGGCGATACGTTTATCTTCAACGCGGGCTACGGAAAGCTGGAAATCTACGAGTCCGACAACAGCAGCGGTCCTTATAACGTACTTCAGCTTGGTCCGGGAATCAGCAACGCTTCCGTCACGGTGCGCGGCACGAGTGGCGCCAGTATGGTGCTGACGGACGCCATTGCCGGCGACCAGATCACGCTGGACCTGGGAATGCTCTTCAACTCAATGGGTGTGCAGGCAGTACGGTTTTCTGACAATACAGTCTGGACGCGGCAGCAACTGCTCCAGATGGCAACTACCGGCACCACAGGTAACGACGCGTTGTACGGCACCATTGGCGCGGAAATATTCGACGGCAGAGGTGGGAATGACTACGTTGAGGGCGGCGGAGGCGGAGACACGTTTATCTTCAACGCCGGCTACGGAAAACTTGAAATCGCCGAAACCGACAACTCCGCCACGCCTCACAACGTTCTGAAACTCGGCGCCGGGATCACCGCGTCATCGGTCACGGTGAAGGGAACAAACAATTTGGGCATTGTGCTGACCGACGGCGTTGCCGGTGACCAGATCACCCTGGACGGCGAACTGGGCAGCAACGGCTTTGGCGTGCAGACGGTCGAGTTTTCGGACGGCACGACGTGGACACGGCAACAGCTACTCCAGATGGCGGCAACAGGCAGCCACCTGGGAGCGGTGGCTGTAACCGGGGTGTCTGCAGGAAATACGCCCCTGAGCGCCCAGGTTAATCATTTAATCCAGGCGATGGCCACCTTCACCGATTCTGATGCCGGATTCGATCCGGCATTCTTGGGCACGCCGGCAAGCACCGTTCCGACCTTCCTGGCTGCGACACCCGGCAGCCTGCATCACTGACTCTTTTTGAACGCACCGGCATGACGTGCGGCCACGCAGGCAGACACCTGTCACCCCCGCTCGCGCCGTCTCAGGCGCAACGGCCGCAAGACTGACCAGCAACCACGCCCGTCGCACGGGCCAGCACCAAGGTATCAGACGTGACAGCAAGACTAGAGACCGTCGCCGCCGATCCGGGCCTGGCGGCGCTCGTACTGATCGCCCGCCTTCACGGTATCGCGGCGGAGCCGGATCAGATCCGGCATGCAGCAGCGCTAAATACACAACGCTTCGGCGAACAGGACCTGATTCTTTCAGCGCGCTCACTCGGCCTGAAAGCGCGCGCAATCACCGTGAGCCAAACCCGCTTTGTCACGACGCCACTACCGGCCCTGCTGCTCGACAGTTCGGGGCGACATTGTGTGCTGGCGGCCTGCGACGTAACGCGCGCCATGCTGCTCGAATGCGGCGCCGAAACGATGTCGGTGAGCTCACCCGCACAGGTCATGGCCCGCTCGGGCGGTCGTATGCTGCTGTTCACCTCCCGCGCGTCGCTGGCCGGCAGTCTGGCCCGCTTCGACTTCTCCTGGTTCATTCCGGCAATCGTCAAATACCGGCGACTGCTTCTCGAAGTGCTGCTTGTCTCGGTGATTCTGCAATTGTTCGGACTGGTTTCGCCACTCATGTTCCAGGTGGTAATGGACAAGGTGCTGGTCAATCGTACCTACAGCACACTTAACGTCGTGTGTGTTGCGCTACTGGCCAGTTCAGTCTTCGAAGTCCTGCTCACCGGGTTGCGCAACTATGTCTTCACACATACGACAAACCGGATCGATATCGAACTGGGTGCGCGGCTCTTCCGGCATCTTGTATCGCTCCCATTGGCCTATTTCGGTGCGCGCCGTGTCGGCGATACGGTAGCCCGGGTGCGGGAGCTGGAAAGCATCAGGAATTTCCTCACCGGCCAGGCGCTTACCGCGTTTGTCGATCTGACATTTTCGTTCGTCTTTCTTGGCGTGATGTGCCTTTACAGCTTCTGGCTGACGGTGATCGTCGCTCTTTCGCTGCCCGTCTACGCCACGATTTCGGCGGGTCTCGTCCCCGTACTGCGCGCGCGTCTGAATGAGAAGTTCGCGCGCGGTGCCGACAACCAGTCCTTCCTTGTTGAAGCGGTGTCCGGTATGGAAACCGTCAAGGCGATGGCGGTCGAGCCACAGTTCATCAAACGCTGGGAAACGCAGCTCGCGGCCTACGTCGCGGCGGGGTTTCGCGTCAGCTCGCTAGGCAATGCAGGGCAGCAGCTTATCCAGCTGGTCGGCAAGCTGGTGACGGTGGGCACCCTGTTCTTTGGTGCCCGGCAGGTCATCGACGGCAAGTTGACGGTCGGTCAACTGATCGCCTTCAACATGATGGCGCAACACGTCAGCGGGCCCGTCCTGCGGCTTGCTCAGCTATGGCAGGACTTCCAGCAGGTCGGCATTTCGATGAGCCGGCTGGGCGACATTCTGAACGCGCGGACCGAACTGCCGCCGACCGTTCAGGCGCTCCCCGCACTCAAAGGTGAAATCAGCTTCGAAAACGCGCGCTTTCGCTATCGTATCGACGGGCCACCGATTCTCGATAACCTTTCCCTCCATATCAGAGCTGGCCAGGTGGTCGGCATCGTTGGACGTTCGGGATCAGGCAAAAGCACACTGACGAAACTGCTGCAACGTCTCTACGTTCCTGAACAGGGAACGGTGCGCATCGACGGTATCGATCTCGCGCTTGCCGACCCGTCCTGGTTGCGACGCCAGATTGGCGTGGTGCTCCAGGAGAACGTGCTCTTCAACCGTTCGATCCGCGAGAACATCGCGTTGAGTGATCCCGGCGCGCCGCTCGAAGCGGTCATCCGCGCGGCGACACTCGCCGGCGCGCACGAATTCATCTGCGAGATGCCGCAAGCCTACGATGCGCTCATCGATGAACGCGGCTCGAACCTGTCCGGAGGGCAACGACAACGCCTGGCGATTGCACGCGCGTTGCTCACTAACCCACGCATCCTGATTTTCGACGAGGCGACCAGTGCGCTCGACTTCGAAACCGAGCGGGTAATCCAGTCCAACATGAGGGCCATGTGTGCGGGACGGACGGTCATTATCATCGCGCACCGGCTGACGGCAGTCCGGCTCGCCGACCAGATTATCTCAATGGACCGGGGCCGAATCGTCGAGCAGGGCAACCACACATCATTGCTCGCGCGCGACGGCTATTACGCCCATCTGGTCTCGCTGCAGGACGCTCAATCATGAGGTTTATGCGATTGCAGGCCGCTGGCGACCTGATTGCCCGCTACGCAGCGATATTCCGCAGTGCCTGGAGCATCCGCCACCAATTCGACGCGCCGGAGCGCGAGGCTCACGAACTCGCATTCTTACCCGCGCAGCTTGAACTGGCCGAAACGCCGCTTCATCCCGCACCACGCTGGACCATGCGCATGCTGGTTCTACTGGTGACGCTGGTTCTGCTCGTCGGCGTCGTCGGCCGACTCGATATCGTGGTAACGGCGAAGGGCAAGTTCGTCCCCAACGAACGCGTCAAGGTCATCCAGCCGGCGATGACTGGCGTGGTGCGCGAGATTCTCGTGCGAGACGGGCAGCGGGTCACGGCGGGGCAACTGCTGGTGAAACTCGACACCACACAGGCAGCCGCCGACGCGCACAAAGCAAACTCCGCAAAGCTCGATGCCGAACTCGCCATTGCACGGGCAACCGCGTTGCTCGCCGCGCAGCGTGATCATCATGTACCGCTGATCGAGTCCGTCGAAGGTGCGCCGCAGTACCGCGTGCTGGCGGCTCAGCGACAGGCTGAGGGCGCATACCTTGAGTATCAGGACGCAATGGATAGCGCCCGCGCCGAACTGCGCAAACAGGAGGCTGGACTTGACAGCACCCGGCAGCAGGTCGCCAGGCTCCACGCCACCGCACCGCTCGCGCGCGAACAGGCCGATGAGTACCGGACGCTCGCGGGCGAGAAGTACGTTGCGAGAGGTGACTATCTCGACAGGGAGGCGACAGCGCTTAGCCAGGAGCATGAACTGGCTGCGCAGCGGAGTCACGTTCGCGAACTCGCGGCCGGCATAGCGGGCCAGCGCGCCCAGATTGCGACGGCCGCTTCGAAGTTCCGGCATGACCAGCTCGACGAGCTGGAGAAGGCCACACAGCAGGTCGCCCAAACCCGTGATGAAGCCACCAAAGCGCAGACGCGCCAAGGATTGCTCAGTCTGACCGCGCCGGTGGCAGGAACCGTTCAGGTGCTAACCACGCATACGCTGGGTGGCGTCGTCACCACCGCCCAGTCGCTGATGGAAATTGTGCCGGACGACAATTTGGAAGTGGTGGCGCAACTGGAAAATCGGGATGTCGGGTTCATCGAAGTCGGCCAGACAGCCGCCGTCAAGGTCGAAGCGTTCCCGTACACGCGCTACGGTTTCATCACCGGCACGGTCGTGTCAGTCTCGAACAATGCCGTGCAGGATCGGAAGTCCGGTCTGGCGTTTCCGGTCCGAATCCGACTGACCGCCAACAGGCTGCATGTCGAAAACAGATGGATCACGCTGACACCCGGCATGGAAGTGAGCGCCGATATCAAAACTGGCAGGCGCAGCGTCGCTGGGTACTTCCTCGGGCCGTTGGTCGAAGGTATGCAGGAGAGCATGCGTGAGCGCTAGACCATTCATCGCGGCAACCCTCGCCACATGGCTCACGGTATCGCCTGAGGTCCAGGCTTTCGATGTTCTGAGGACTGAAGCATCAATCCCGACGACAGCGGCTGGCGCTATCGCACCGGCCGCAGACGGCTGCGTGTTTGGTACGCCCGGCAACCCGTTCCTGCTGGCCGAAGCGGTTGAGCGCGCGCTGTGCGGCAATCCCAAAACGCGTGCTGCATGGGCTGATGTGAAGGCACAGGCAGCGGCTCTCGGCATGGCACGTTCGGGCTACCTGCCAACCGTATCTGCCACGGCTCAACGGGTGCGCGACCAGTCGACCACCGATGTGACGGGGCACCCAACACTCAGTTCCGCCAATGCTTCCGGCGTCAATTCGGAAAGCGTCTCGCTGGACTGGACGCTCTATGATTTTGGCGTGCGGGCGGCCGCGGTCAGGCACGCGTCGGCGCTGCTGGCTGCCGCCCGGTCGACGCAGGATGCGACGCTGCAGGGCCTCTTTGTCACAGTCGCAAAAGACTACTACACAGCACAGGCGGCGGCCGGTGCAGTCACGGCGGCGCTCGATATCGAACACATGGCCAGTGAGAGCGCGAAAGCATCCACGGCACGTGTCGAACGAGGCATTGCACCGATATCCGATGCGCTTCAGGCCCAGACCGCATACATCCAGGCGGTCCTGAGCCGCAATAAGGCGCGTGGCGCATGGAAGACGGCAATCGGCACGCTCGCTGCAGATCTCGCGCTGCCGCCCGATACGCCGCTACAGTTGCCCGCGGTCGCGGACGGCGTGAAGCCGGATGCAGCTTTCTCGCATTCAATTGGCGAACTGATGGAGGATGCGCGCCGCACCCATCCGGCCGTACTCGCCGCGCAGGCGCAGGTCGAAGCAGCGGCGGCGAGAATGGACGAGACACGCGCACAGGGTCTACCCAATCTCATCCTCGTTTCGAAATACAGCCGCAACAACCAGCCCGCCAGCCTCGGTCTCGGCGCCGCGCAATTCCCGGCAACCGGGCGCGACTGGTATGTCGGGGTACAGATCACCATTCCCTTCTTCGAAGGCTTCAACCGGACGTACCAGGTGCGGCAGACGCAAGCCCAACTCGAACGCCAGCAAGACACACTCGACGAGACGCGCCAGGAGGTAGGTTTGGAAGTGTGGAACAGCTATCAGGCAGTTCAGGTCTCGATGAATGGTGTCGAGGACAGTGCCGCGCTGTTCGATATTGCACAGCGCTCATTTTTGGCAACTCAGCGCCGGTATCAGGCAGGCGTCGGGAACATTCTGGAACTGCTCAATGCGCAAACCGCACTGGCAAACGCGCAGCAACAACGGATTCAGGCGCTCGCGGATTGGCGTTCAACGCGGTTGAGGTTTGCTGGCAGTCTAGGGCGACTCGATCTCTCCCGACTCGCCGACAGTCCACAGTGACCATTCGGGCCGCCCTCTTTCCACTCCCGAAAAAGCTCACCAATGGTTTGTTCGAGCGCCTTAGCCTCTCCCGAAAACCCTCACCTTCCCCCAAACACCGGCGCACGTCTCTCCGAAAACGCCACGAGCCCCTCCCCGAAATCCGCGCTCTCACACACCCGTCGACGCAACTCCGCTATCTGCTCCATCGCCTGCACGGGCATCGGCTGCATGTCTTCAAGGATTCGCAATTGCTCCTTCACCGCCTGGATCGCCAACGGCGCTTTGGCCGCTATGCCGCGCGCTATTTCAAGTGCCGTCGCCTCCAGTTTGTCGCTGTCCACCAAACGGTTGATCACGCCAAACCGCTCCGCTCGCGCAGCATCGAGCGGCTGCGCCGTGAAGAACATCTCCTTCAATACGTGAATCGGCACGTTGTTGAAAAAACGCAGCAAACCGCTCGTCGTGTACGGCAATCCTATGTTCGCCGGCGTCATCGCAAAACGCGCGCTCCCGTCCGTAATCACCATGTCGCAACTCATCGCCAAATCCACCGCGCCGCCCCACGCGGAACCCGACACCAACGCGATCACCACGCCCGGGTAAGCTCGCACGCGACGCAAAACCTTCTCAAGCGGCTTGCCATAAGCAATCGGGTCGCGGTCGTGTGCCAATTCGCCCAGGTCGTGACCCGCGCTCCAGACGTCCTGGCCAACGTCCGTGCCTAATATCACCACCGGGATCCGCTGCGCGGCCAGGTCGACCAGCCTTGCGTCCATCTGCTCCAATAGCCCCGCGCTGAGCGCGTTTCTTCGTGTCGGATAACTGAACGTCAAACGGGCGATTCGCTCGTCCACTATGTCGGCCGTTACCGAAAATGCTCCCGCTTCCGTCGTGCTCATTGCGTCACCCCCGCAGCGCGTTCCAATGCCCTCTGCTGCGAATAATAGTCGCCCGTTTGATGCACGGTTTTGGTCGCGAGCAGCGCGTCGATCGCGGTTGTGTCGAAACCGGCTTCGCGCAATACGTCGACCGTATGTTCGCCCAGCGCCGGCGGTGCGTGGCGGCTCGTGTGCTTCGCCAGTTCGCCCGCCTCGGTGGAACTCGTCACGGGTGTCACCACCTGGCGCAACGCACCGAGCGTTGGATGCTCAAGCGTTTCAACCAGCCCGCAATGCTGGACCTGCGGGTCGGCGAATACTTCGTCCAACGTGTTGATCGGGCCGGCCGGTAAACCCGCGGCAATGAACAGCTCCGTCCACTCGCGTTTGCCGCGCGTCTTCAAGCGCGCTTCCAGCATCGACTTCAATTCGTCGCGATGCGCGACGCGCGCTTCGTTCGTCGCGAATCGCGCGTCGTCCGGTAGCGCAGGCAGGTCGAGCAGTTGGCACAGGCGTAGCCACATGTCGGAGGTGATCGGTGCAAGGTTCAGCGGACCATCAGCGGTTTCGAATACGCCATACGGCGCAATCACCGAATGCGCGTTGCCCGTGCGGCGCGGAATGTCGCCGAGGCTCAAATAGCGCTGGCCATGCACGCTCAGCAATCCCACCAGGCTCGCCAGCAGCGACGTGCTCACGTGCTGGCCGCGGCCGGTTCGTTCGCGCTCCAGTAGCGCGGAGAGAATCGCCATCGCGAGCCACATGCCGGAGCTCAAGTCGCCGATTGCCGTGCCGGTGCGCGTCGGGTCGCCATCGGCGAAACCGGTCAGGCTCATCAGGCCGGAATAGCCCTGCGCGATCTGATCGAAACCGGGCCAGCCGCTCATCGGGCCATCCGCGCCGAACGCGTTGATGCTGCCCATCACGAGGCGCGGATTGCGCGCGCTCAGCACGTCGTAACCCAACCCCATGCTGTCGATAGTGCCAGGCTTGAAGTTCTCGATCACCACGTCGGCGCCGTCGATCAGTCGATGAATCGCGGCCAGCCCTTCCGGCTGCCGGAAGTCGATGCACACGCCGCGCTTGTTGCGGTTGCAGGACAGATAGTAGGTGCTCACGCCACGATCGAACGGTCCCCACGTGCGGCTCATGTCGCCGCTCGGACCAGGCTCGACCTTGATTACGTCCGCACCGAGATCGGCCAGCACCATCGAACAGAACGGCCCCGACAACGCGCGGCTCAATTCGACGACCTTGATTCCTTGTAATGCTTGCATGCAGTTCTCCAGCTAATCGACGATGACAGTTAAACGAGCACGCTATTCCGGCAACGTCTGATGACGCGTTTCAACCGCGAACGGCAAGATCAACAGCCCGATCACGAAGGCCGCCGCGGTCCACGCGATCGGCAAGCCGAGCGAGCCGTGCCAGTGAATCGCGGCGGCCAGCAGGAAGTTGACGCCCGCGCCAAGCAGGCGCCCCACCGACGCGTTGAACGCGAACGCCGTGGCGCGAATTCGCGTCGGGTATTGCTCCGGCAACCACAGCGAAAAGATCGCGAAGTTGCCGCCGAAAAACCCGAGGAACAGCAGTGAGCCCATGAACAGGTTGAGACCGTTCGGCAGATAGAAGACCCAGCCGAACGCGAACACGATCGACACCGCCATGCCGGCGAAATACGCGCCGAGCGCGAGCCGTCGGCCCACGCGCTCGGCGAGCCACGGCGCCACAAGACAGCCGAGAATCGTCCCCACCGCCAGCACCGCCGCCCCAATCGACGCGAGATGCACCGCGCCGATCCGGTCGATACCGGCGCGCGTCGCGAGCGTCACGACAGCGCTCGCCTCGTAGACCGAACCCGCCCACAGGCCGATGATCGCGACGCCCACCAGACTCGCGCTAGTCAGCGTGCGACGCAGATACGCCGGCGCGAAAATCTCCAGCAGTGGACGGCGAACCGGCATCGACGGCGCGCTCGTCTGGCCGACACCGTGGGCCGCCTTGCGCCACTGTCCCGGCTCCTTGACCCTGAGCACCGTGAAAATAGCGAGCAACGCGGGTGCGAGACCGCACAGAAACATCGCGCGCCAACCGTACGTTGCGCCGACCGTGTAGTTCAGCAACGCGGCAAGGAAGAAGCCCACGTAGTAACCCGTCTGCAGATATCCCGCGCCCATCTTGCGACGATCCTCCGGCCAGCTCTCAGCCACATAGGTACCAGCCAACGCCCATTCGCCACCCACGCCAATGCCGGCAATCAGCCGGAACGCGGCCAGCTCCCACACGTTGTGCGCGAACGCCGCCGCGCCGGTGAATACCGAGTAAATGAGGATGCTCGCGGCCAGCGTTTTCACGCGCCCGAAGCGGTCGGCAAGCGGCCCCCAGATGAACGACAGCCCCCAGCCGATCAGAAACAGCGCGAACAGAATCGAGCCATACATGCCGAGGTTGCCCGGCGTGGCGGCAATGCCCGAGGCGGGCAGCAGCTCGGTCAGCGCCGGGATCAGCACCAGCGCGTAGATGACGGAATCCACGCCGTCCAGCACCCATCCCGAGTAAACGGCCCAGAAACCGCCGATCTGCTCGCGGCTTAGGGGCGTGCGCCGAGGCTTGAGCGCCGGCGTCGATGCAGCGATCACTTTGGACATGCTTGTCTCCGTTTGAAGCGGCATCGCACCATGGGGACGGACACGCTTCGGTTTTTTGTGGTTCGAGTATAAGAACGCATCCGATAATCGAAAAATATGATATTTCTCTTGTTCGATCGGATTTTCTTATGGGAAGAGGGAGCGAGCGACGCGCATGGATCTGCGACAGCTAAGGTATTTCGTCAAGGTGGTGGAATGCGGCAACGTCACGCGTGCCGGCGAGGCGCTGCATATCGCGCAGCCGGCGATCAGCCAGCAGATGCGCAACCTCGAAGCCGATCTCGGTATGCAACTGCTCGAACGCAGCGTGCAGGGCGTCGCGCCGACCGCTGCGGGGCAGACACTCTACCGCCACGCGATCGAATTGCTGCGGCAAGCCGACAGCACCCGTGAACTGCTGCGTCAGGATGCCGAGCTACCGCAAGGCAAGGTATCGGTGGCGATGCCGTCGAGCACGGCGCGCATGGTCGCGATTCCGCTCGCGCGGACGATTCGCGACCGCTATCCGGGCATCGCGCTGGAATTGATCGAAGCACCGAGCGCGGATCTCGCCAACCTGATCGGCGGCGGACGCGTGGAATTGGCGGTGGTGGTCGATGCGGTCGAAACACGCGGCGTCGCGTCGCAAAAGCTGCTCAGCGAGGCGCTTTATCTGATCGCATGGCCGGAGTTTCAGATGCCGGACGAGCCGGTGCCGATCGCCGAGTTGGCGCGCATGCCGCTGATCCTGCCGAGCGCGCCGAATACGATACGCAGCCGCGTGGAGTGGGCGCTGCGCGAGGCCGGCCAGCCGTGCGAGATTCTGTTCGAGGCCAGCTCGACCGCGCTGCTGTTCGCGGCGGTGATGGCCAGGCTCGGCGTCACGATCCTGCCGTGGACCGCCGCGCATGTCGAACTCGACGAACACAAACTGAAGCTCGCCAAAGTCGATCACCGGCTGTTTTCGCGCGACCTGTCGCTGTGCTGGCACGACACGGCGTTGTTGAGCAACGCCGTGCAGAAGGTCAAGGCGACGATCCTCGAACTGTTCGACACGTTGGGAAGACGGCCGGAGTGGACGGCGGCGGATTAATTCGCCGCCGTCGGGTAAACCAAGAAAACGCAACGTTCAGGAAGCGCGCGTCCGTCGCATGAAAATGCGTCGCGTCAGATCGAACGCCACCAGATTGCCGGCCACCACGAGCAGCAGTCCGACCACGGCGAGCGCGGACCATTGGTAGCCCTCGAATACCGTCGACACCGCCAGCGCCACGATCGGGAACAGCACCGTGCAGTAGGCCGCCCGTTCGGGGCCCATGCGGCCGACCAGCATCAGATAAGCGGTAAAGCCGATCACCGAGCCGAAGATCGCCAGATAACCGAGCGCGCCGAGATAACGCACGGACGGGTCGACCGCAAACGACAAGCCGCCCAGCGCGCTGCCCACGGTCAACACACTGGCGCCGATCATCATCGCCCAGCTATTGGTGGCGAACGGATGCAGACCCATCGATTGCATGCGGCTCGACAGCAGATTGCCGGCCGAAAAACACAGGGTGCCGAGGAACGCGATGCCGAGTCCCAGCCACGCGGTGTGATCGCCGAGATGTCCCGCCATCTGCTGAACGAACAGACACACAATGCCGACGAGCCCCAGCATCGCCCCCGCAATCGCCGTGGGTTGCAGCGGCCGGCCCATGAACAGACGCCCATTGATCGAGTTCAACAGCGGCGCGGTGGAAAACACCACGGCCACGAGCCCACTCGGCACGACCTGTTCGGCGTAGTAGAAGCACAGAAAGTTGACGCAGAACAGCGCCAGTCCTTGCGCGACGAGGAATCGCCACGCGGCGCGCGGCGGCCAGATCGGCCGGCGCATGATGCGAAGCAACGCGAACAGCACCAGCGCGGCGATCCAGAAACGCCACGCGATCGAAACCGGCGGCGGCACCGACCCCAGTTGCCATTTGATGGCGATCCAGGTGGTGCCCCAGATCAATACGGTAACGGCATAAAGCGCCAGATTCATGGTCAAGCCTGCAGCAACAATGTCGGAAGCCCGACTATGCCCCCGCGCGGCGCGCCGCACTTGTCCAGGATTGCGCACTTTTTCGTGGTGGTCAGCGGCGGCGCAAGCATCCCCGTATACTGGCGCTCAGCCCGCTTTTAGAAGTATTCCGCCTATTCCGTGAACGCCAGACCGCCCGCCGCCGAGTTGAATCCCATCGAAACGCCGTTCGGCCTTCAATCGGTGTGTCACACGCTGGGCAGCTCCAACGCCAATCTGGATCGCTTCGCGTGGCTCGGCGACCGGCTCGCCGTCGCCGTCTGGACGCGCGAAACGAAAGAGGCCGAGACCGTCTACGACCAGCCCGGCCATCACACGTTGTCCTGCTATCTGGATGGCGGGTACCGCACCGAGCGGCAGAAAATGCCGGGCCATTACGGCGCGCCGTCGCGACTCTGCACCCTGCCCGGCGATCATGAATCGCGTTGGTGGGTGCGTGGTCACATGCACTTCATGCATCTGTACTTCCTGCCGGAACACTTCACGCAGCGCGCCGTTCAGGAGCTCGATCGCGAGCCGCGCGAACTGACGCTCGCCGATCGCACCTATTTCGAAGACGCGCGTATCGCCAGTCTGTGTCAGGCACTCGCCAATGAAGACTGGCAAGACCCCGACGGCCTGCTGCGCACCAACGAAACCGCGCACCAGGTGTTGAGTCTGCTGCTGCGTGCGCAAGGCGTGCGTCGCACCGACACGGCGCTTAAAGGCGGTTTGTCGGTGGCGACTCGCCGACGCTTGCGCGACTACATCGAAAGTCATCTTGCGCAGACGCTCACGCTTGGCGAACTCGCCGGCGTCGCGGCGCTTTCCGAATTCCATCTCGCGCGGATGTTCCGCACGTCGTTCGGTTTGCCGCCCGCCGCATGGATCGCGCAACAGCGGCTCGAACGTGCCCGCACGCTGCTGCGCACCACCGCGCTGCCGCTCGCGCAAGTCGCCGAACAATGCGGCTACGCGAACGCCAGCCATTTCAGCCATCGCTTTCGCGAGAGCGTCGGCGTGGCGCCGTCCGCGTATCGGCAGGCTGTCGCCGCCTGAAACGCGAGGCGGCTTGCCTCCTCGATCTAGCGTTAGCTTCAGCGTTATTTCAACGCCATTGCCAGCACGCGCGCCACATGGATCGCGTCGACGCCCGCGCCGTCGTGGATCTGATGCCGACAACTCGTGCCGTCGGCCACCATCACCGTATTGGCGTCGATCTTGCGCACCGCCGGCAGCAACGACAATTCCGCCATAGCCAGCGAGGTCGCGTAATGCTCGACTTCGTAGCCGAAGCTGCCCGCCATCCCGCAGCATGACGATTCCACCGTCGATACCTTCAGCTCGGGAATCCACTTCAACACGGTTTGCACCGGCGTGAACGCGTCGAAGGCCTTCTGATGGCAGTGGCCATGCACCAGCGCCTGCGACGTGGCCAACGGCTTCAACGCGAGTTGCAAACGCCCAGCCTTTTCCTCGCGCACCAGAAACTCTTCGAATAGAAACGCCTGCTTCGACAATTGCCGCGCCTCTTCGCCGAAACCGTAGTGCAGAAACTCGTCGCGCAACGACAGCAAGCACGACGGTTCCAGACCGATAATCGGCACGCCCCGCTCCACGAACGGCTTGAACAGATCGAGCATGCGCCGCGCTTCCTGCTTCGCCTGATCGACCAAACCCGCCGCGAGGAAGGTGCGGCCGCAACACACCGGCCGTTCGCCCTGGCGCATATTGAAATGCACCGTGTAGCCGGCGGCTTCCAGCACTCGCTGAGCGGCGCGCGCGTTGTCCGGCTCCATATTGTTGTTGAACGTATCGACGAACAACAGCACCTCTTTCAACGCGCCGCCTTTGGGCGGTTTGGCCGCCACTGCGTTCGACAGAAACGATTTCCTGAAGCGCGGCAAACTCCGCTCAGGCGCAAAACCCACGGCGCGCTTGAACCACGCCGATAGCACCGGCACGTTGTCGGCCAAGGCCATCAAACCCGGCATGCGGCTCGCCGCCCCGGCATAGTGCGGCATGAAGGCGACCAGCTTGTCGCGAAGTCGGAGCCCGTGCCGTTTGACGCGCGCCGCCCGTGCTTCGATCTTGAACTTCGCCATGTCGACGCCGGTCGGGCAATCGCGCTTGCAGCCCTTGCACGACACGCAGAGATCGAGCGTGTCCTTGACGTCGTCGCTCGCCAAACCCGCTTCGCCGAGTTGCCCCGAAATCGCGAGACGCAAGGTGTTCGCGCGTCCACGGGTGACGTGCTGTTCGTCTTTCGTCACGCGATAACTCGGGCACATGGTGCCCGCGTCGAACTTGCGGCAATGGCCGTTGTTGTTGCACATCTCCACGGCTTTCGCGAGACCGCCGGACAGATCGTTGCCGGTTCCCGGCGAGGTTTCCTGACCCGTGAGCGGATCGCGTTCGACATTCCACGCCGACCAGTCGAGCGCGGTGTCGATCCGCTGTTCCTGGTAGCCAGGCGCAAAGCGGAAATTACGCGTGTCGTCCATCTTCGGCGGACGCACGATCTTGTCGGGATTGAAGCGGTTATCCGGATCGAACAGCGTCTTGATCTCGCTGAACGCCTGGTTCAGACGCGGTCCGTATTGCCACGCCACCCATTCGCCGCGGCACAGACCGTCGCCGTGTTCGCCCGAATAGGCGCCCTTGTATTCGCGCACCAGCGCCGCCGCTTCTTCGGCAATCGCGCGCATTTTCACCGCGCCGTCGCGTCGCATGTCGAGAATCGGCCGCACGTGTAGCGTGCCGACGCTCGCGTGCGCGTACCAGGTGCCTTCGGTGCCGTAACGATGGAACACTTCAGTTAGACGGCTCGTGTACTCGGCCAGATGCTCGAGTGGCACCGCGCAATCTTCGATGAACGACACCGGCTTGCCGTCGCCCTTCATGCTCATCATGATATTCAGCCCGGCTTTGCGGACCTCCCACAACGCTTTCTGTTCGTTCGCGTCCGGCATCTCCACCACCGAATCGGGCAAGCCCAGATCGGCCATCAGTTCCGTGAGCTGTTTGAGCGACGCGCATTGCGCGTCGCGATCCTCGCCCGCGAATTCCACCAGCAGGATCGCCTGCGGCTCGCCGACCAGCGCTTTGCCGATCACCGGCCGGAACGCAGGGTTGCTCATCGCCAGATCGATCATGGTGCGATCGACCAGCTCCACCGCGACCGGCTTCAGCTTGACGATGTGCTGGGTCAGGTCCATGGCCTGCCAGAACGTTGGGAAGTTGACCACGCCAAGCATCTTATGCATGGGCAGCGGCACGAGCTTGAGCGTCAACTGCCGGCTGAACGCGAGCGTGCCTTCCGAGCCGACCAGCAGATGCGCGAGGTTCGCGAAACCGTCGTCGGTATAGGTGCGCGGGTTCTGGCAATCGAACAGATCGATGTTGTAGCCCGCCACGCGGCGCAACACCTTCGGCACCTGCGCGACGATTTCGTCGCGTTCGCGCTGGGCGATCCGCGTCACGCCGTCGAGTATCTGCTGCAAGCGCGCGCCTTGCGGCGCGTCGTGCAACGACGCGAAATGCGCTTCGCTACCGTCGGCGAGAATCGCGTCGATCGCCTCGACGTTGTGCACCATGTTGCCGTATTCGATCGAGCGCGAGCCGCACGAATTATTGCCGGCCATGCCGCCGATCGTGCATTGCGCGGCCGTCGAGACGTCGACCGGAAACCACAGACCGTGCGGCTTGAGCCACGCATTCAGATGGTCCAGCACGACGCCCGGTTCAACGGTGACCGTGCGCGCGTCGGCATCGAAATCGACAATGTTGTTGAGCCACTTGGTCGTGTCGATCACGAGCGCTTCGCCGACGGTCTGGCCGCATTGGCTCGTCCCCGCGCCGCGCGCGAGCAGCGGCACTTTCTCGCTACGGGCGATTTCCAGCGCGATGCGCAGATCGTCCTGATCGCGCGGCACGACCACGCCGATCGGCGTGATCTGATAGATCGACGCATCGGTTGCGTAACGGCCGCGGCTCGCCAGATCGAACAACACGTCGCCGCGCAACGACTTGCGCAGGTGCTGCGCGAGCGGCGTCGTCAGGCGTGCGGCAGAGGGGACCAGATGAATCGGCTTGACGAGCAAAGCGGAGGTGGGGTTCGTCATATCGTCTGCCTTTGGAAAAACGGGCTAGCTAGTACAGCGTCAGGCTGAGCGGCGCGAGGCCTTCAATGCGTCCGCTCGCGGTGCCCGCGTTCTGCGGAAAAAACATACCGGTATAGGAGCCCGCGGTGATGACCATGTCCGGCGTCACGGCAATACCACGCGACGTCGCGTGATTGACGAGCCACGTCAGCAAACGCCGCGGATCGCCGGCGGGGTTGGCGGGTGTTGTCTGAACCACGTCGTGAGCGTCGAAACTGAAACGCAGCGACGGCGCCACGAACGGAAAGTCCTCGCGATACGGCGTGAACTCGCCGACGATCAACGCGCCGTTGTTCTGCAAGTCCGCGAGTTGCGCGAGCTTGTCGATGTCGGGCCACGCCGCGTAGCGGCTTGAAACGATTTCGATCGTCGCGCCGATCGAGCCGATGCCCGCGCGCACTTCCGCTTCGCTATACGGCGTGGTGGAAGCGTCGAAGCGACGGCCGAAGCGAAACGCCACTTCCAGTTCGAGGCCCAACGGCGTGAAATCCGCACGCGCCAGCCGCGCGCCGTCGGCATGCATATCGACGGCGGGCAGCGGCGCGCCCTGGATCGGACCGCTATCCGACTTCGCGCCGATCTTCCAGCCGCCGATCCGTGCGCCGCTTGCGTCCAGCATCTCGTGCTGGATCGCGTAGGCCGCCTCGGCGTCGGCGGGGATAAGCTCTGGCGACAGCGCGTCGAGCGTGGTGTGGTTCCGGCGTGCGTCGGCGAGACGCCGGCTAAGTGATGTCGTCATATCGTGCTTGAAGCGAGGAGAGAAAACGGCGTCGTGTCGTCGGCTGGTTACGCGCCCAGACGGGTGGGCACCTGCCCGTTGTCCGCCGGATTGGCTGCGAATTTGCTCTCGGGCTGCATGCGGAACGCGAGCACCACGCCGATCGCCATCAACAGCATGCTGCCGACGAACGGCAACTCCCAGCTTCCGAAGTAGTCGATCAGGAAACCGCCCGCCACCGGCGAGATGATCGCGGCCAGTGCCGAGCCGGTGTTCATCATGCCGCTCGCGGTGCCGGAGAATTCCGGCGCGATGTCCATCGGGATCGCCCACATCGGACCGATCGTCATTTCAGCGAAGAAGAAGCCGGACGCGAGACAGGCCATCGACAGATACAGGTCGTGCGTAAACATCAGCGGGATCAGCGAGAGCAGGCAGAAGAACATGCAGACCGACACCATCCAGCTACGGGCGCGCTTCAGACTACCTGTGCGCTTGAAAATCCAGTCGGTCACGATGCCGCCGAGCGTATCGCCGAGCACACCGGCGAAAAACACCACCGAAGCGAAGATCGCCGACTTCGACAGTTGCAGGTGATAGCTATGCAGAAAGTACTGCGGAATCCAGCTCAGGAACAGCCACAAGGTCCAGCCGTAGCAGAAGTACACGATCGTGACCGGCCACATGCGGCGGAACAGTTTGCCCCACGGCACGCTGGCGGCTTTCGGCTTCGGCGCGGGCAGAATGTCGAGTTCTTCGGTCGTGATACGCGGATGATCTTTCGGATGCTCGGTGAACGTGAAGGCCCACACGGCGACCCACAACAGGCTGAACACACCGCAGATATAGAACGATTCGCGCCAGCCCCACGTTGCCATGACGAGCACGATCAGGCCGGGCGCCACCGCATTGCCGATCCGCGACGCCGCATGCGTGATGCCCTGCGCGAAGCCGCGTTTCTCTTTCGCGACCCAACGCGCCATGGCGGAAGTCGCGGCGGGAAAGGTTGCGCCCTCACCAAAGCCGAGCAACACGCGCGCGGCCAGCAGCGAGACCAGACCACCGGCAAAACCGGTCAGCAGGGTCGCGATGCCCCACACGGCGCCGCAAAACAGCAGCGTGCGTTTCGCGCCGAAGCGATCGCTGACCCAACCGCCGATAATCTGAAAGATCAGATACGGATACGCAAAGGCCGAGAACACGAGGCCGACTTCCGTATGCGAAAGGTTGAATTCCTTGCCGAAACCCGCAGCCGCCGTGCTGACGTTCACCCGGTCGAGGTAGGTGATGAAGTACATGATGCATAGCATCACTAGAACGATACCGCTCGCACTGGTCACACGAAACCGCTTCATCGTCTCTCTCCATTGCATGTGTCGACGGCACGCCTGAAATGGCGCGCTGCGTCGTTTCCCGTCAGCGGCGTAGGCTGAGGCGGGACCATCGCATGTTGTTCGGGCCGCGTCTCAGCGCGGCTTGGTGAGGGAAGTGCTCCCGCCTTCCCCGGCTGCGAGTTGCCTGGTGCTGGTGTTGTCGATTGCTTGTTGCTTTTTTTGCGCGGCCGCTGGGCAAATTGCCTGGCGGCCGCGCGTCTGGGGCGGCTTAGGCTGCCGCCTTCAAACCCGACGCCTTCGTCGGCTGGCTCAACCACTCCATAGCGGCAGGCAGGCCGCTTTCCTTGAGCGGCACACCCGCGAGCCGCAGACCCATTTCGCAGCCGGCCAACGTGGCCAGCAACATCAGGTCGTTGCAGTCGCCCAGATGGCCGATGCGGAACATGCGGCCTTTCATCTTGCCGAGACCCGTGCCGAGCGACATGTCGAAGCGTTCGTAGATAACCTTGCGCACCACGTCGGCATCGATGCCGTCGGGCATCATCACGCCGGTCAGCACCGGGCTATAGACCGACGGATCGGCGCACTGAATCTCCAGGCCCCACGCACGCACTGCGCGACGGGTCGCTTCGGCGAGACGCTCGTGACGGGCGAACACGTTGTCGAGCCCTTCGCCGAGAATCATGTCGAGCGCTTCGGAGAGCCCGTAAAGCAGGTTCGTATTCGGCGTGTACGGCCAGTAGCCCGCCTTGTTCATTTCGACGATGTCGGCCCAATCCCAGAAGCTGCGCGGCAGCTTCGCCTGCTTGCTGGCGGCAATCGCTTTCGGCGAGATCGCGTTGAAGCTGATGCCCGGCGGCAGCATCAAACCCTTTTGCGAACCGGACACGGTGACGTCGACGCCCCATTCGTCGTGACGGTAATCGGCACACGCAAGGCCCGAGATCGTGTCGACCAGCAGCAGCGCCGGGTGACCCGCGGCATCGATTGCGCGACGCACGGCAGCGATATCCGACGTGACGCCCGTCGACGTTTCGTTGTGCACCACGCACACCGCCTTGATGGTGTGCTGGGTGTCGGCGCGCAGACGCTCTTCGATCATCTGCGGCTGAACCCCGCGTCGCCAACCTTCGATACCCGGCAGTCCGAGAAACTCCGGCTTCAGGCCGAGGCTTTCGGCCATCTTTTTCCACAGCGTCGCGAAGTGGCCGGTTTCGAACATCAGCACGTGGTCGCCGGGGCTCAACGTGTTGGACAGCGCCGCTTCCCAGGCGCCCGTGCCCGAAGCCGGATAAATCACCACCGGCTGCTGCGTCTTGAAGATCTTCTTGATGCCGTCGAGCACCTGCAGACCTAGTTCGCCGAATTCGGGGCCGCGGTGATCGATGGTCGGGTAGCTCATCGCCCGGAGGATGCGGTCGGGCACCGGGCTCGGACCCGGGATCTGCAGAAAGTGACGGCCAGCGGGGTGAAAGTCTAATTTGAGCATTGGGCTCCTCCGATTGAATTTTGCATGCAAAAAACTATATCAGACGATCCGTGACACCCCCAAGACGAAATTTGACATTTTGGACCGGTGTTTACCCCCGCTCTTAACTAATCGGTGCGCTTCCGATAAAATCCGACGTAACACGATGTGAGGGCTTTTGTATGCAAAATTCGGATTTCGATGCGGGTGTGGGCGCTTCCCCGCTGATGCCGAAGGTCGAGCGGCAGCGGTTGCACGACACGGTGGTTGAGCACATTCGCCGGTTTATCGTCGAAGGGGTGCTCGAGCCGGGCAAGAAACTGAATGAGCGCGAGTTGTGCGAGACGCTCGGCATTTCGCGCACGCCGTTGCGCGAGGCGCTGAAGGTGCTGGCGGCGGAGGGCTTGATCGAGATCGAGCCGAACCGGGGCGCGTCGGTATCGAAGATGTCGGAGGCGGAGTTGCGCGAGACCTTCGAACTGATGAGCGGTCTCGAAGCGTTTTCCGGCGAGCTGGCGGCGGAGCGCATGACGGCGGCCGAGCTGGCCGAGATCAAGGCGCTGCATTACGCGATGCTCGCGTGCCGCACGCAGAACGATCTGGCCGGGTACTACAGCCGCAATCAGGCGATTCACGACAAGATCAATGAGGCGGCCAGAAATTCAGCGCTGCGACAGACTTACGTCGCGGTGAACCGTCGTTTGCAGGCGCTCCGGTTCCGGTCGAATTTCCAGATCCCGAAGTGGGATAGCGCGATTCATGACCATGACGAGATGCTGAAGGCGCTTGAAGCGCGCGACGGCAAGAAGCTCAGCGCGATTCTTCGGCAGCACTTGCTTGATAAGCGGGATGCGGTTTTGCAGGTGCAGTCGCGGGAAGATGTGTCGGCGTCGACGTTTAAGGCTTAGGGTGGTGAAGCGGTGTTTGGGGTCGGCGTTGGTGGGTACGCCGACGCTGTAGCTGGACTTGAAAACTTAACTTGTCCACGTAAATTGTTCGCAAGGCTGTGGATAACGGTCTGACATGGCGGGTAAGTGGTTGATGCGGCAGAGATATCGCCTGGCGGCTCATGCGTAAGCATCACGCGTCATTGCAGGCTCGACGACGCTCAAATAGGCGCCTCGCGGGTATCTTGTCCAAGACTCCGAACATGTTCCTCCAGTTGTCCACAGAATTTGTTGGCAAGGCTGTGGACAACACCCTTGAAACAGCGCCAAGCCATTGACGCAAATACGCTTGTGCAAATCGATGCGTCGGTCAGCCCATAGCGATCTGTTTCTGCTTCCCTAAATCGTCTTGACGAGTATTACCGCACTCTCGATGAGCGCTTAAAGCGTCCGCTGAGTGCTGCCGCCACTTCGCAATTCCTAGTCGTTACGGTCAGCTCCCCGCCTATTTTTGTTCTTCTTTGGCTGTGTCATCACCAGACCTTCTGGCGCAAGATCTGGGTAAGCTCTCCATAGCGGTTCAAGAAGAAGGTATAGCCCACCTGCGACTCTTCCAGCCTCCGAACGAAAGCCCTCAAACTCCGTTTTCGAGCATTTTTCCTGAACTATTCTTATGGCGTTCTCCACAGAATTGAAGGCGTCTAGCAGTTGCCTACTTACGTAAGCGGCCGTTTCCTTGTCGATTTCTTTGTCCAAAATCATCTCTCTAGCAGTCGTAGTCTGATTTGCATTGACTCATGCAGTTGGCGACACGTTTTCGAACCCGGCCTTGCACCGAACTGGGCGGAAAGCGTGAGACAGTCGACGGCATTCGCGCCGGAGGCGACCGTCAGCAGCGGAAATACGATCAGACCGGCCCCTCAGTAACGCTATCGTTTTTCACCGTCGTCCTCATCCGTTGTACCTGTTCGAAGAACAAGCACGCTATAAGGCACCGAGCGACGAAAAAACCCGAAAATTCTCCAACCCTTGCTGTCATTTCATCTATGACGGAGCGCCTCCCGCGACGCCTACATCGGACCTGGGAAATCACTCATCGGCCTGTCATCCCCTGACGAAATGCCCCATCCCCTTCGTCGTACAGACACATCTTGCCGACGCATCGTGCGCCGCTTCTGCCCCCCAACCTTATCCCCACATTTTGTCCATAAGCCTGTGGACAACCTGAGCACATCCCACCCAACTCATTGAAGCAACAAACCAATCCCCCGCCGCTCACTCACAAGCAACGGGATCCGCCCGCCCCTGTGATAAAAAGTAACTCCCCGCCATCTACCGAGGCCGCGCATGTCTTCCGTCATGGGCTTCAAACTCGTCTTGCTGTCGCTCGTCGCGATCATCGGTCTCGAACTGCTCGCCAAGCGGCTGCGTCTCCCGCCCGCCGCCGCGCTGCTGGTCGGCGGCGCCGCGATGGCCTTCGTGCCCGGGCTGCCGACCTTCAATCTCGATCCCGAACTAATCCTGATCGTGTTCCTGCCGCCGCTTCTCATGGATGGCGCGTACTTCTCGGTATGGGACGAGTTCAAACGCAATCTCGGCGGCATCCTGCTGCTCGCAATCGGCGCAGTCGCCTTCACCACGCTCGTAGTGGGCCTGGTGGTGCATTGGGTCGTGCCCGCGTTGCCATGGGGCGCCTGCTTCGCGCTGGGCGCGGTCGTCTCGCCGCCCGACGCCGTCGCCGCGAAAGCCGTGCTGGAACGCGTCGCGCTGCCGCGCCGCCTGATGGTGCTGCTCGAAGGCGAAAGCCTCCTCAACGACGCCGCCGGCATCGTGCTATTCCGCATCGCCGTGACCGCCGCATTGACCGGCGCGTTCAGCGCGCAAGCAGCGGCGGGGCACTTCGCCGTGCTGGCGCTTGGTGGCGTCGCCGTCGGCGTCGTGATCGGCTTTGTCGTCGTCAGGCTGCTGCGGCTTCTCGACGACGGCTACCTGATCATCACCGCATCGATACTCTCGCCATGGATCAGCTACATCGCCGGCGACATGCTGGGCGTGTCCGGTGTCATCGCGACCGTGAGCTGCGGGATGATGCTCGGCTGGTATCAGCACGAGGTCTTCTCGGCCGCCGTCCGGATGCGCGGCACGGCCTTCTGGCAAGTCGTGATCTTTCTGATGGAAGCGCTGGTCTTCATTCTGATCGGCCTCTCGCTGCGCGGCGTGATCGCGCGGCTGGGCGGCGTCGGCGACACGCTCGCCGCGCTGGCGCCGGCGGTCGGCGCAGTACTGGCGGCGGTCGTGCTGTCGCGTTTCGCGTGGGTCTTCACGACGGAATGGTTGAAGGCGCGGATCTGCAAATGGGCACGGCGCGAAGGCAGCACGCCCGACTGGCGCTCGGCTACCGTCACCAGTTGGGCCGGCATGCGAGGCGTAGTCACACTGGCTATCGCGCTGTCGCTGCCTGAAGCCATGCCCGGACGCGATCTGATTCTGGTCGCGTCCTTCGCGGTCATTCTCGTGACGGTGTTAGGTCAAGGCACGACGATCGGTCCATTGATCCACTGGATCAATCCGGATCACGAGGACGAGCAGAACGCCCGCCATCTGAGCGAACCGCAGGCATGGGCCAGGCTCGAAGCGGCGCAACTCGCCGCGGTTCTACCGCTCGCGCATGGGCCGGATGGCAGCGTGATTCATCCACGGCTGCTGGAGCAGTACACCTATCGTGCGAGCATGACCGAGGCGTATCAAAGCGAAACTGCTTATCCGCCGGACGTCCGGGCCGCGCACTATGACGTGGTATTAGCCGCGGTTGCCGCAGCGCGCGTCGAATTGCTACGTCTGCACCGAACGGGCTTGATTCACGACGAACTCCTGAGCGTTCTCGAACACGATCTGGATTTGCAGGAAATAGCCGCGACACACGGCAAAGGATGACGGTTGCGCGCGCGGCACCTTCACCGCGCGCGCCCCGAAAGAACTGCGTTGACGTTCAGTGACCCTTGAAGATGTCGAGCAATTGGCTTTGCATCTGCATCATGTCGTGGGTGTGCTTCATCTCCATCTGGGCCACGTTGTCCTGATACTCCATTTCCATCTGCATCATTTTTTGCTGAATGCCGATGGCTTGCGTGCGCTGCTCAGGCGTCAGCTTATCCATCATCATGCTGTAGTTCGGCGGCATCAGATACATACCGGCGTGCCCGATTCCCTGTGCCTGCGCGGAACCCGCGGCAAACGCAAGCGGCAACAGGCAGCACATCATGGCGGCTCGGATCGATTTCATGTCATCTCCAGTTTCAGGCCGGTGGCCGCGCTTCGATAGCGGGCCACGCAGCGACGTTCAAACGCCTGGACGTACCGGGCAGCGGTCGATCCACTGCCCATGCCGTACCCGGCAATGCAACATCCGGGGCTGGCCGCCATGTACGATCGTCCGGATGTTTCGTGGACTTAGTCGCCGCCGCTGACTGGAAATGACGTACCTCGCAAAAAATTATTCGAAGGATGCTTCAGCTACGCGATGCCGCTCATCTCGCGGCATCCTTCTGTCGCAACGACTCAGGCAAGCCGTACAACACGATCAGCGCGCAAACCAGACTCATCGCACCGATCACGTAAAGCGCCGGCGTCGTGCTGCCGGTCAGATCCCGCACTCGCCCCACCATGACCGGACTCACGATCCCGCCAAGCTGTCCGAGCGTATTGATCAGCGCGATCCCGCCGGCCGCGCCGGCGCCGGTCACGAGCTTGGGCGGCAGCGCCCAGAACGCCGGGATCGACGCCACCACGCCCGCGCCCATCACCGCCAACGCGACGACCAGCAAAGCGGTCTGCTTATCGAAGTAACCCGCCGCGAAAAAGCCGATCGCCGACATCACCAGCAAGCCGCAAACGAACTTGCGCCGCTCGCCGCTCGTATCGGACAGGCGTCCGACGACCACCATGCAGATGGCGCCGCACACATAGGGCACCGCCGTCAGCAAGCCAATCACGGTGGGGTTGTGGGTCCCCGCCACGCGAATCAAATGCGGCGCCCAGAAGTTCAATCCGTACGACGCCACCTGAATCAGGAAATAGACCAGACCCAGCGTCAGAAAGCCCGGCGTTCTGATCGCACCGAGAAACGAATGTCCGGTCTCGGGATGACGGCTTTGCTGCGCAATCTGCGCCGTCAGAAAAGATTTCTCCGTCGACGACAACCAGTCGGCGTCGTCGATCCGGTCTTTCAGCACCTTCAACACGAGATACCCCAGCACGATGCACGGCAAGCCGCCGAGCAGAAACAGCCAGTGCCAGCCCGGCATACCGAGCACGCCGTTCATATGCCCGATCACCAGACCCGCCAACGGCGCGCCGACCAGACCCGAAAACGCGGACGCCAGAAACAGCATCGACGTAATGCGTCCGCGATGACTCGGCGGAAACCACAGCGTCAGGTAGTACAGCACGCCCGGCGCAAAACCCGCTTCCATCGCGCCGATCACAAACCGCAGTCCGTAGAACTGCCATTCGTTATTGACGAACACCATCGCCGCCGTCGCCAGGCCCCACGAGATCATGATCCGCGCGATCCAGCGCCGTGCGCCGACCTTGTACAGAAACAGATTGCTCGGCACTTCGAACAGCACATAGCCGATCACGAACAGACTCGCGCCGAGACCGTACGCGGTGTCGGACAAACCGAGATCGCTTTGCAACTGGAACTTCGCGAAACTGATATTGATGCGGTCGAAGAACGCGAACAGATAGCAGATCATGATCAGCGGCATCAGCCGCCAGGCTACTTTGCGGATGATCGCCGCGGCGTCGTCCGCGTTGTGCTCACGGCTGCCGGCAGCCACTGCGCCCAGGTCGCTCATGCGTGTCTCCAATGCCGGATTCGGCGATGCCGTCCGATCGTGTAATCGGTTAGGGAATGTCAGATGTGTAGAACGTAGTCCGGCACGGGATGCAGGTCGCGATTGCGGCCGGCCTTTGCCAGTTGTCCCGGCATGTCGTGGCCGAGCAACGCAGGCAATCCGCGCGACAAGGTCAGCAACTTCTCCAGATCGATCCCGGTGGGAATGCCCATTTCGTCGCACAGGTTCACGAGATCTTCCGTGCAGATATTGCCGGACGCGCCCGGCGCGAACGGACAGCCGCCCAGGCCGCCTAACGCAGCGTCGAAGCGGCGCGCGCCGGCTTCGTACGCCGCCAACACATTGGCGAGACCGAGACCACGCGTGTTGTGAAAGTGCAGCGTGAGCGCGGCGGCCGGCAACCGCTCAAGTACCCGCGTGACGATCCGTGCGACCTGGCGTGGATTCGCCATGCCGGTCGTATCCGCCAGCGTGATGCCCTCGATGCCCATCTCGCGATACGCGTCGACAATCGCGATCACGCGGTCTTCGTCGATCTTGCCTTCGAACGGACAACCGAACGCCGTCGCCACGGACGCATTCAGCAACACGCCCGAGCCCTTCACCTGCCGCACGATGTCGCCGAACGCCGCGAGCGACGACTCGCAACTCATCCGCATATTGGCGCGGTTGTGCGTCTGACTCGCCGACATCACCAGGTTCAGCTCATCGGCGCGCGAAGCCAGCGCGCGTTCGGCGCCCTTCAGATTCGGCACGAGCGCAACGTAGATCACGCCCGGTTGCCGCGCGATTTGCTGGAACACCGCTTCGCCGTCGCGCAACGCCGGAATCGCTTTCGGCGAGACGAACGAACCTGCCTCGATGCGTGTGAAGCCCGCGGTGGAAAGCGCGTCGATCAGCGCGATCTTGTCGGCGGTCTCGACCCAGGTGGGTTCGATCTGCAAGCCGTCGCGCGGCGCCACTTCCTGCACGATCAGTTTGTCGAATGGGATGGCACTCATTGCACGACTCCTTCACCGCGCAAGCGCGCGATATCTTCGTTGCTGAATCCAAGTTGAGTCAGGACGCTGCCGGTATGCTCGCCGAGCGCCGGCCCTTGCCAGCGCACTTCGCCCGGCGTATCCGACAGCTTCGGCACGATCCCCGGCATCTTCACCGTGACACCGCCGGGTAGTTGCGCCGGCAACAACATCTCGCGCGCCTGGTAGTGCGGATCGGCGACGATGTCGGCCACGGAATAGATCCGGCCCGCCGGCACTTCGGCGCGTTCGAGCGCGGCCAGCACGTCCTCGGTGGCGTGGCACGAGGTCCACGCGGTGATGACCTGATCGAGCATCGCGCTGTGTTTCGCGCGGCCGTCGTTATGTGCCAGAGCGGGGTCGTCGGCGAGATCGGCGCGACCGATCAATTGCATCAGGCGCTTGAAAATCGGATCGCTGTTGCCGGCGATCACCACATAGCCTTCGTCTTCCGTGCGATAGGTGTTCGACGGCGCAATGCCCGGCAACGCGCCGCCGCTGCGCTCGCGCACATGTCCGAGCAGATCGTATTCGGGCACGAGGCTTTCCATCAGATTGAACACGCTTTCGACCAGCGACACATCCACCACCTGGCCTTCGCCCTGCCCCGTCTTCACGCGCAGCAGCGACATCAGCGCGCCGATCACGCCGTGCAGCGAAGCGAGCGAATCGCCGAGACTCACGCCGACGCGCGCCGGCGCGCCGTCCACTTCGCCGGTCGTGTAGCGAATACCGCCCATCGCTTCGCCGATCGCGCCGAAGCCCGGCCGGTCGCGATAAGGACCGGACTGGCCGTAGCCGGAAATGCGGACCATCGTCAGTTTCGGGTTGATGGCGTGCAGCACGTCCCAGCCGAGGCCGAGCTTTTCGAGCGCGCCTGGACGGAGGTTTTCGATCACGACGTCGGCGTCGGCGGCGAGCCGTTTGACAATCTCGACACCGTCCGTCGACTTCAGATTCACGCAGATAGACTTTTTGTTGCGCGACTGCAGATACCACCAGAGCGAAGTGCCCTCGTGCAGCTTGCGCCATTTTCGAAGGGGGTCGCCGGTGTTGGGCGCTTCGATCTTGATGACGTCGGCGCCGAATTCGGCCATGAGGCGCGCGGCGAATGGCGCGGCGATGAGGGTTCCGATCTCGACGACGCGGATACCCTGAAGAGGTCCACTCATGTTGCTGTCTCCGAAGTGGGTTTCGTGTTGGGAGACAGCTTAGAAGCGGCGCGACGGCGGCGTCCAACCGCCATTCGGCAACGACCGTTCGCGAACGGCGAACGCTCGGCGTCAGGCGGCGGCTGGCGGGGTGTTGGGGGTGGACTGGGTAGTCGAGGCCTCGGCGGCTTCGATCGAACGCAGATGGTCGAACAGCAGGCGACTCACCGGCGACAGCGCCTCGACGTCGCGCACCACCAGGATCAGGCTGCGCTCGGACCACTCGTCTTCGAGCGGCGCGCCGATCAGACCGAGCGGGCGGCCCATCAGTTGATACACCTTGAGCGGCAGAACGCCGACGCCCATACCCGCTTGCACCATGCGGCACACCGCATCGAAGCCCGGCACGTGGATGCGCAGCCGCAACGCCTTGCCCGCCTGACGCGCGGCCAGATGGGTGCGCGCGTTGATCGAACTCGCCGCATGCAGGCCGACGTGATCGCCGTCCAGCGTTTCGGCGAAGGCCACGCTGGCGCGTCCCGCCAGCGGATGATCGTCGCGCATCACGAGGATCAGCGAGTCGTGCCGATAATGCGCGACGTGCAGATCGCGCGTATCGGCCTCGCCGGAACAGATGCCGAGATCCGCGAGGCTATCGTCGACGGCTTCGACCACGCCGCCGCTCGGCCGCTCTTCCAGGTCGAGTTTGACGCGCTCGTGCTGCAACTGAAACGCGCGCAAGTCCTCAGGCAGAAATTCGACGATCGCCGACAGATTGGCCATCATCCGCACATAGCCGCGTACGCCGCTTGCATGACCAGCCAGTTCGATGCCGATATTCTCGATGTCGCGCATCACGCGACGCGCGTGGTGCAGCAGCGTTTCACCCGCCGGCGTGAGCGTCATGCCGCGCGCGTTGCGTTGAAACAGCGTCGCGCCGATCGTCTGTTCGAGTTCGAGCAGACGCTTGCTGGCGGCGGAGACGGCGATCGCTTCCCGCTCGGCGGCACGCGTCAGCGTGCCTTCCTCGTAGACCGCGAGAAAGAGGTGAAGCGTGGTGAGGTCGAGCCTTCGCAGAAGGTTTTTGATGGCCATGACGGGGCGCCGCGTGGTTGTGCGATCCGGCTATTCTGACGCCAGATGCGGAAACAGGTGCGATGTCTTGGTTGGAACACGCGCCATGCGGATGCGCGTGCCTGTGCGTGCATGTGCGTGACCTCGGGGCATCAGTCGAATTAAACTCTGCCACACGCGCTGTGCCCACCGCATCACGCTGACCGCCGCGACTAGCGGATGCCGTCCATCGTCAAAGGAAGTCTTTCGATGTCTACCGTCGCGATCGCGATCTTTCCCGGCGTCCAGGCGCTCGACGTCGCTGGACCCGTCGACGTGTTTTCCGAAGCCAACCGCTTCATTGCGCCGGCCGCGCGCTACGAGGTCAAGCTGATCAGTGCCGAGGCAGCGCCGCTGCGCGCGTCCAACGGCATGACGCTCGTCGCCGACACGACTTTCGACGAAGCGCGCCGCCCGTTCGATCTGGCGTTGATCGCAGGCGGCCCGGCGCTGCCGGACAGCGAGGCGCTAGATGACCGCATGCTGGAATGGCTAACGAGCGTCGCCACGCAATGCGACCGTTACGGCTCGATCTGCACCGGTGCATTCGCGCTAGGCCACGCCGGTTTGCTCGATGACTGCAACGTCACCACGCACTGGCAGCACGCCGCACAACTGGCGGCGCAGTTTCCGAAGGCGCGCGTCGACTTCGACCGCATCTATCTGCGCGATGGACCACTCGTCACGTCGGCAGGCGTAACGGCCGGCATCGATCTGTCGCTCGCGTTGGTCGCCGAAGATCACGGTCCGCACACCGCGCTGGCCGTCGCCAAACGACTGGTCGTGTTCGCGCAGCGTCAGGGCGGCCAGTCGCAATTCAGTCCGTATCTCACCGCCCCGGCCGACGAAACCTCGCCGGTTGCCAAGGTCCAGGCGCACGTCATGGAGCGGATTCGCGAGAGCTTCACGGTGAAGCAACTGGCGGACGTCGCGGGCATGAGCGCACGCAACTTCGCACGCGTGTTCGTGCAGGAGACGCAGGTGACGCCGCACGAATTCGTCGAACGTGCGCGTGTGGATGCGGCGCGCAAACTGCTCGAAAGCAGCGGCGCGGCGCTCAAGGCAATCGCCTACGACTGCGGCTTCGGCACCGCCGACCGGATGCGGATCGTCTTCACCAAACGAATCGGCGCGACGCCCATGCAGTATCGCGAGCGCTTCCGTTCCAGTTGAGCGCGTCGGTCGAACCCGGCGCTGAAGCCGCGCCGCTCAGCGCGCATGAAACCCGCGTGAGAAAATAGCCGCCTCCCCAAGCCACCGATCCCAAGGAACGACATGACTCCCTCTTCTCCGATTCGCGCGATCGTCACCGGCCACACACGCGGCCTGGGCGCCGCGCTTGCCGAGCAACTGCTCGCGCGCGACGTCGCCGTGCTGGGCCTGTCCCGCTCGCGTCACGCCACGCTCAAGACGCGCTTTCCCACGCAGCTCGAAGAGATCGAATTGACGTTGGACGACCCCGCGCGCGTCGCGCAATGGATCGCGACCGACGCGCTGCATGCGTTTCTCAAGGGCGCGCAAACGGTGCTGCTGATCAACAACGCGGGCATGGTGCAGCCCATCGGACCGATCGAAGGACAGGATCCCGCCGCAATTGCCACCGCGGTGAGCCTGAACGTCGCCACGCCGCTGATGCTGGCGAGCGCGCTCGCCGCCGCCAGCGCCGACGCCGTCGACCGGCGTATCGTCCATATCTCGAGCGGCGCGGCACGCAATGCGTATCCTGGCTGGAGCATCTACTGCGCGACCAAGGCCGCGCTTGATCATCACGCGCGCGCCGTCGCACTCGACGCGAATCGCGCGCTGCGCATCTGCAGCCTGGCGCCGGGCGTGATCGATACGAATATGCAGGCGGAGATTCGTGGAAGCGGCACCGAGCAGTTCCCGCTGCGTGAAAAATTCGAAGACCTCAAGCGCAACGGACAGCTCGCGACGCCGGAACAATGCGCAACCCAGTTGCTCGATTACGCACTCGGCGACAGCTTCGGCGAAACGCCGGTGGCCGACATTCGCGAGATCGCGAAGCCGGTTTGACGCACGCCGTCAGCGCTCCCGAAAACACTCACCTTTGAGCGGATTCGGGCGCCGCTAACGCCAAATCGCGGACCAGACACCCACGTCACACGCCGGGCGCGACCATTGCGCCGCGCTCGGCCGCACCGATCTCGCCGTGCGGCACGAACACATAACCGCGTCCCCACACCGTCTGCACGTAACGCGGTTCGGAAGGATCCATCTCGATCAGCCGGCGCAACCGCCAGATCGACACATCGAGACTGCGCCCTTGATGCACCACGCTGCTGCCGCGTAGCTGCTCGTTGAGCTGCATGCGCGTCAGCACGGTCATCGCGTGATTGACGAAGATCTTCAGCAACGCGAACTCGGAACTGCGCAGCGCGAAGCGCTCGTTATCGCGATGCAACTCGCGCGCGGAGAAGTTCAGCTCGCAGCGGCCGAAGCGATAAGGCGGCCGCGTTTCCGGCGCGCCTGGCGCGAGCGCGCCGCGCCGTCGCAACAGCACGCGGATACGGGCGAGCAGTTCGGCGGGATCGGCGGGCTTGCTCATGAAATCGTCGGCGCCCAGTTCGAGGCCGATTACCCGATCGATCGCCTTGCTGCCCGTCGACAGCAGAATCACCGGCACGTCGTTACCGCTCAGGCGAAGGTCGCGCAACACCGCCAGCCCGTCGCCATGCGGCGCGGAGATGTCGAGCACCAGCAACGCCGGCCGCTCCATCTCGACCACGTGCTTAAGACCGACGACCGGTGGACGTGCGGAGACCCCGCAGCCTTGCCCGCGCAACGATGCGCCCACCACGGCCGTCAAGCCGGCATCGGCGCCAACGAAAAGAATATGCTGACTCATCCAACTGATTCCAGGAGACGATCGTTTTTCAGAGACAGGGTCCGGCTTGCAGGTATAGCGAAGCCGCAGACTTTGTCGTCCGCGTCGCCATCTTCCCTGTATGCGGCTCATCTCAAAACGCGGAACAACCCCCAAGGTTGGCAATTTCTTCCCAACTCTTTCAATCTGGAACGTGGTATGGGATTGCGCGCGAGCCGCGCGCCGATGGGCAAGACACGCTCCCGAAAAACCTCACCTTTGATTCGGAGCGGTCGGGGTTAGGCGCAAGGTGCGGTTTGCCCCACTCCCGAAAACCCTCACCTTTCGAGCTTAGGGGCAGGGCGCAAAGGCATGCTGGGCGTGGCGCGGGAGGTGTCGAACCGGCTACTCCCGCAAACCCTCACCTTTAGCGGTGCTGGGGTAATTTGCATACCCAGGTAAGGAACCGCGACGACGGTGGACCTGGCGAAAGTGGGGCCGTGTGTTGTCAGGCCGGTAAGCGCGGTTCGATCTTGCCGCTCACATTTCTCTCATGGACTGCTTGAGCAGAACGCGGACGATCTGCGAAATGTCCTCTTCGCCGAGTCCTTGCTCCACCGCTTCCTGCAATAGCTTGCGCACTTCGCCGACTGCCCGCAGCGGCGCATGCGACTCGTGCGCCAACTCCGCGACGGCGTCGAGATCCTTCAACATGGTCCTGATCGTGCCCGACGGATTCGACGGCGGCGTCAGCATGCGCGGCAGCAAGGTTTGCAGCAGCACCGAATCGGCCCAACCGCCTCCCAACGCGGCGGGCATCGACGCGGCGTCGATACCCGCGCGTTGTGCGAGCACGCAGGCTTCGGCAATACCCGCAATGGTCGTCACGACGATCGCCTGATTGGCCAGTTTGGTCGCTTGTCCGGCACCGCTCGCGCCCATGCGCGTCACACGCGACGCATAAGCACGCAACAGCGGTTCGACCGCAGCGATCTCCGGCGCGCCGCCACCGCAGAAGATCGCGAGCGTGCCCGCTGCGGCGCCTGCCGTGCCGCCCGACACGGGCGCGTCAATCCATGCACCGCCGGTCATCTCATGCCAGCGCTGCGCGAAGTGTCGCGCCTGCATGGGTGCGATGGTCGAGTGGTCGATCAGAAAGCGCGGCGCGTTGACCGCCCGCGCGAGTCCTTCAGCGCCGAACACGACGTCTTCGACAGCATCGGCGTCGCCGAGGCACAGCATCGCGACGTCGCTGTGCTCGGCCAACTGCCTGGGCGATTCATCGACTACCGCGCCATGCGCCTCAAGCTGCGCCAACTTCGCGGACGAGCGGTTCCACACCCGCAACGCATGGCCTGCCGCAAGCAGCCGCCAGGCCATCGGCTCGCCCATCTTGCCGATTCCACAGAAGCCGATGCGCGGCGTCTCAGGCAAATCGCCATGGCTCATGCCTCATCCTCGCCGATGGACGCCTCATACGGCCACTCGACCGCGCCCGAATGGGTCACCGCGCCGAGATTCGCCGGCCGCACCAACGCTTCGTATTTCTCCAGCACACCGCCCAGACGCCCCCGCGTGAACGGCACCGCCTCCGCGCTGCGGCGCGCGAGTTCCGCTTCGCTCAGCTCGACGTCGAGCGTGCCTTTGTGCGCGTCGATATGAATCCGGTCGCCGTCTTTCAGCAAACGAATCGGCCCACCGGCCGCCGCCTCCGGTCCGACATAGCCGATACACATGCCGCGCGTCGCGCCGGAAAAACGACCGTCGGTCAGCAACGCGACTTTCTCGCCCATGCCTTGCCCGTAGAGGGCCGCCGTCACGCTGAGCATCTCGCGCATGCCGGGACCGCCCTTCGGCCCTTCGTTGCGGATCACCAGCACGTCGCCTTCCTGATAGGTGCGCTTCGAGACGACCGACATGCACGCTTCTTCGGTTTCGAACACGCGCGCGGTGCCGCTGAAGACCAGCGACTTCAACCCTGCCGTCTTCAGACAGGCGCCATCAGGCGCGAGGTTGCCGCGCAGGACAACCAGCCCCGCGTTCTCGCTCAATGGCTCGTTATGCGCGCGCACGACTCGACCATCCGGACCCGCGAACGCTTGCAACGCGACTTCGAGCGTTTCGCCGGTTTGCGTCAGCGTATCGCCGTGCAGAAAACCGCCGGCAAGCAACGCATTCAACACGGCCGGCACGCCGCCCACGTGATAAAGATCGAGCGCCAGATACTGCCCGCCCGGCTGCAGATCGCCGATCAACGGCGTGCGCGCGAGCACCTCGGAGACGTCGTCGAGCGTGAAGCGGATGCCCGCCTCATGCGCGATCGCCGGAATATGCAGCGCGGCATTGGTCGAGCCGCCGGTCGCCGCGACCGCGGCGCACGCGTTCTCCAGACTCTTGCGCGTGACCAGATCGCGCGGCAGCGGACCGCCGTTTTTTAGCGTGTTCATCACCGTTTCGCCGGCGCGGCGCGCAATCGCAATGCGCTCGCTATACACGGCCGGGACCATCGCCGAACCGAGCGGCGCAAGACCGAGCGTTTCGGCCACCATCGCCATCGTGTTCGCGGTGAACTGGCCTGGGCACGAACCCGCGCCCGGCGTGCAGCGCTTTTCGATGCCGCGTAGCGTCTCGAGCGACATGTCGCCGCGTTGCGCGGCGCCGACGGCTTCGATCGCGGTCAGGATCGTGGCCTGTGTGCCGTCCGGCGCAATGCCCGGCAACATCGCGCCGCCGAACAGGAACACGCCGGGCACGTTCACCCGCACCATGCCCATCAAAATGCCGGGCAGCGTCTTGTCACAACCGGCCACGCCGACGAACGCGTCATAGCAATGCGCGCGCACGAACACCTCGACGCTGTCCGCAATGATCTCGCGCGACACAAGGCTAAAGCGCATGCCGGAGTGATTCATCGACGTCCCGTCCGACACCGAAATCGCCGAGCCGCGAATCGGCACGCCGCCGCCCGCCGCCACGCCGAGCCGCACGTTGTCGGAGACCGCGGCGAGCGACATCGAGCACGGTGTGTTTTCGCCGAACGTATCGACGATCGCAACGAACGGTTTATCGATTGCGGCGTCGTCCATGCCGGTCGCGCGCAGGAACGCGCGGTGCGGCGTGCGCGTGATGCCTTCGGTCACGGTACGCGAGCGATGTTTGTGGAGATTGCTCATGGTGGGTCCTGTGCATGTATTGGGCGTTGTGCTGGGCGGGTGGCGTCGTCGCTTCAACCGTTCAACAGCAAGCCGTTCTCCGCGGCGATCACCTGGCCGGTCATCGCCGGCGCATGCGCGGCGATGAACCACGCAAGGTCCGCGATCTCGCCGGGCTGCGAGACGCGCTTGAGCGGTGCGACCTCCGTCATGCTGTCGACGATTTCCGCGTACGCCGCTTCACCGAGCACGCGGCGCGGCAAGCCGTCGTCCACCATGCCTGGGGCCAGCGCATTCACGCGAATATGCGGCGCCAGATTGCGGGCCAACGAGAGCGTCAGCGTGTTGACGGCGCCCTTCGAAGCCGCATAGGCGATGGAAGACCCCGTGCCGTTCAACGAAGCCAGCGACGAGATATTGATCACCGAACTGCTGTGCGACGGTGTCGACGATTCGCGCAGCACGGGCACCGCGGCGCGCGTCATCTGAAACATGCCGATCAGGTTCACGCGATACACCCGCTCGAACTCCATATCGTCGACGGAAGCGAGATCGCCGTGCGGGATAAAACGCGTCGTCCCCGCGCAGTTGATCAGCGCGTCGATGCGCTGCCATTGCTTCGCCACCGTCTCCACGGCCTTCACACAAGCGACGTCGGACCCGACGTCGGCGTCGAAGATCAGCGTCTCGGCGCCGAGCCGCCGGCATTGCGCTTCGACGGCCAAGGCCGCTTCACGCGTGCTGTCGTCGAAATTGCCGAGCGCCACCGCCCAGCCGGCGCCCGCGAAGCGCAGCGCGGTCGCCGCGCCGATACCGGTCGCGGCACCCGTGACCATACAAACCTGATGCGTCATCCTGCTCTCCTCATGCTGTCCTGCGCGTGGCCGGCATGGCCAGCACGATCACCGCAGCCAGCACCAGCGCGCAGGCGAGCACGATCATGCCGGGCAGCAAGGTGCCGGTCGCGTCTTTCAGAAATCCAATGACATACGGGCTCACGAAACCCGCCAGGTTGCCGGTGCAATTGATCACCGCGATCGCCGCCGCCGCGCCCACGCCGCCCATCAGCGCGGTCGGAATGCCCCAGAACACCGGCGCAATCGAATTGATGCCGATGGCCGCGACCACCAGCGCCACCATGGAAAGCCACACGTGCTGGCCGAGCAGCACCGACGCCAGCATGCCGGCCGCGCCGAGCACCGCGCACACCGCGACGTGGATGCGCCGCTCGTCGTGTTTATCGGCGTGACGCGCGATCAGGATCATCGCGACCGCGCTGATCAGCGACGGCACCGCCGACAACAAGCCGATATTCGCCACGCTGACGACGCCGCTGGCGCGGATCATCGTGGGTAGCCAGAAGACGAGGCCGTAGTTGCCCATTGCGATGCAGAAGTACAGCAGCCCGAGCAGCCACACTTTCGGATTGGTAAATGCGCCGCGCACCGTTTGATGCGCACGGGTCTGCGCATCGGCGTCGAGGTCGCGCGCGAGTAGCGCCTTCTCGTCTTGAGAGAGCCAGCTCACCGACTCGATACGGTCGTGCAGCACGAAGAACGCGACGACGCCGACCACGAGCGAGGCGATCCCTTCGATCAGGAACAACCACTTCCAGCCGGCGAGTCCGTGCACGCCCGCCAGGTGCTGCATGATCCAGCCCGACACCGGACCGCCTATCGCGCCCGACACCGGAATCGCCGCCATGAAGAGCGCAATGATCTGCGAGCGGCGGTTCGACGGGAACCAGGTGGACAGATACAGCACGATGCCCGGAAAGAAACCGGCTTCGGCGACGCCGAGCAGAAAGCGCAGCACATAGAACGACGTGGCGCCGCTCGCGAACATCGTCAGACACGACACGATCGACCACGTCACCATGATTCGCGCGATCCAGAGCCGCGCGCCGACGCGATGCAGGATCAGGTTGCTCGGCACTTCGAAGATGAAATAGCCGAGGAAGAATATGCCCGCGCCCGCGCCATACACGGTCTCACTCAACGAGAGATCGGTGAGCATCTGCAATTTAGCGAAGCTCACGTTCACACGATCGATATACGCGACGATGAACGCGAGAAACAGAAACGGCACGATGCGCCACGCGAGCTTGCGATAGAGCGCCGCGCGTTCTGCGGATTCGACGGGTTCGCCGGGTAAAACAGGACGAGCGGGCCGCGCGGCGCCGTCGTAAAGGGGGGTGCTCATGCATGTCTCCTTCCGCGCGCTTGGTGGCGCGCTGTGGTCGCGGCGTGCGGTGCATGAAGCGACTCCGGTTATACCCTGAGTCAGGTGGCCGACGCGTAGCTGCTATGCTCGCCTCACCCGTTTCACGCCCAACCGTCCCGCCGATAGTGAAGCGTAGCCGGGTTGCACACCGCGCTGCAAATCACCGTTTCGGCGCGAGTTATTACCGTTTAGTTATGTTCATGAGGCGATCCGGGTGGCAACCCTTGAAAACGACGCAATCGACCGCTTCTTTCGCAGCGGCCTGAAACTGCCGCATCTGCGCATACTGGTGAGTCTCGCCGAGCTCGGCCAGGTCACGCGCGTAGCGGCCGCATTTCACGTGACGCAGCCGGCCATCTCGAAGCAGATCGGCGAAATCGAGGAAGCGCTCGGCGTGCCCGTCGCGCGGCGCGTGGGCAATGCGGTCGAGTTGACCGGCATCGGCAAGGTGATGGCCGCGCGCGGGCGCGAGATCCTGCGGCATATCGAACTGGCCCGCCGCGACGTCAGTGCGTTGACCACGGGTACGGCCGGTCACGTCCGCTTCGGCGCGGTCACGACGATTCCGCAGCCGCTGATCGCGCACGCGGTCGAACTGTTCATGCGGCGTGCGCCGACCGCGACACTGTCGTTCGTCGAAACGACGCTCGACAAGCTGGTCAAAATGCTCGACGAAGGCGAGCTCGATCTCGCCTTAGGACGCAATCGCATCGCCGACAATCAGGACGTGCTGAGCCAGCAGACGCTGCATCGCGAGCCGTTCGTGTTCGTGGTGGGCGCGAGCCATCCGCTCGGCAAGGTCGATCTGCCGGTGAGCTGGAACGATCTGCGCCCGCTGCGTTGGATCACGCCGTTGCGCGGCTCGCCGGCCTTTGCGACGCTCGTCGAAGCGCTCGCCGCGCAGGGCATTGCGCTCGATCGCGGCGCGCTCGAATCCAGTTCGCTAACGTTGAATCTTTCGCTGCTGATTCGCGGCGACTTCGTGTCGATCCTGCCGCTCTCGGTCGCACGTCATCACGTGAGCCGTGGACGGATGCGCGTGCTGCCGCTCGCGCCCCTCGAACCGCTGGGTGAAGTGGTGCTGGTGTGGCGCGCGGATACGTCGGCGCCGGCAGCCGATCTGTTCAGCGACTGCTTGCGGGAATCGTCGTCGGAATTGCTGACGGGTGAGGCGGAATGACGTGATGGACTCACGGATAACCCGACGCGCGTCGGCTCCCGAATATCCTCACCTTTGACCACGATGAAGACATTCGGCAGCCCGGCCGCCCTTGCGACGGCCGGTGCGTTCATGCAAACAATCAGAACTTGTGACGGATGCCGACCACTGCCAGCTCCTGGCTGCTGGTCCCCGAGTTGACACCGAAACTGCCGATCGACGCCTGCGCGCTCACCACCTTGCCGCTCGCGTTCAACGTGTTGCCGCTCGCCTTCTGGTAGCCCGCCAGCGCATACAGATCGGTGCGCTTGGACAGCGCGTAGTCCGCACCGAGGTTGACCTGGTTGTAATGCGCCGAGCTCGGGCCCGTCAGCGACGTGTAGTTGTAGCCGACACCCGTGCGCAACGCCGGCGTGATCTGATAGTTGAAGAACACCGAGCCGTTATTGAACTTCGCCGTGCTGTGATACGCGGAGAACGCGTCGGTCGCGTACTGCGTGTTCGAATACGCAAGACCGACCGTTGCCGCGCCGATCACGTACTGTCCACCCACCCGCACGATCTGAATCGACTTCGCGCTCGCAAAGCCCGAGTTGATGACCGTGTTGAACAGCGTGTCGGAACTGCTGGTCCACGTCCGCACGTTACCCGTCGTCGTATTGCCGCCGTTGGCGTAGAAGTAACCGGCGCCCAGCGACAGCGGGCCATTCGCATAGGCCGCGCCAAAGCTGTAGGTCTGACCGTTGCCGCTTGCACCGGCCACGCCGCCCACGCCATACAGCGCTTCGACCTGGAAGCCGGCGAACAGCGGGCTCACATACTTGACCGAGTTGCTGACGCGCAGGCTGTTGTCGTAGTTGTCGAGGTCGCCCGGCGAAGCGAAGGTGCCGCCGAAGTAGTTGTCTTCCGTGAGGCCTTGAACCAGATCGACGATCGGATCGTATTGGCGTCCCAGTGTGACCGTGCCCCACGTGCTGCTCGACAGACCGACCACCGACTTACGGCCGAATTCGCGGCTGCCCTGGCCCAGCGTGCCCGTGCCGAGGTTGTAGCCGTTCTCGATCTGGAACACCGCGGCGAGACCGCCGCCCAGGTCTTCGGTGCCCTTGAGGCCCCAGCGACTGCCGGAGACGTTGCCGCTGCTGAACTTCACCAGCGACGACTGATTCTGGCCGTTCGCACCTTGTGCGTTGTGGACGTAAGCGATGCCGGCATCGGCGATGCCGTACAGCGTGACGCTGCTTTGTGCCTGAGCGCCGGCCGCCAAAAGGAGACCGGCGGGCAATGCGAGGAGAGAAAGACGCTTCATGGTTCGTGTGTTCCCGTATCGATGTTGTATTTCTTTAAAACTGGCGAAACGATACGAGACGAGCGGGCGTCGGCAAACTAACTAAATCTTCGAAGAATATGAAAGCGACAGTGGCGCGACCTCTACGACGGTCGGGCCAGTCCCGTTTCGACGTGACGTCACGCCGGCACGGCGGACTGTTCGGAGACCGCGTATTTCGACGTGGCGAGCACGTCGGCGGGAACGGCGACGTGGGCGCGGCGCAGCAGCGCGCCGCTGCGGAACATCAGCAGATCGCCGGGTTGGCAGGCGGTCCACACTTCGTCGGTCAGCGGCGTGGTGGCGATCACCGCGGCGCGATCGGCCGGCGTGCCGCGCTCGGCAAAATCCACGCTCAGATCGCCGTCGACCAGACGTGCGCTGGAAAACGGCCAATGACGGATTACGTACGAGAGCCGCGTCGAGCAATAGGCGAATTGCGCCTGCCCGTTCGACAACACGAAGTTGAAAATGCCGAAGGTGTTCAGCGTGCGCGTCGCCTGTTCGATGACGTTGAACACGGCGTCGATGTCGTCGACGTTTGTGTCCGTGCTCGTGTTCGTATTCGCGGCGAAATGCGCGTAGAGGCGGTTCATGATGAAGCAGAACGCGGCTTCGCTATCGGTCGTGCCGACCGGTGCATACGGACCGGGCTCCGGTTCGCCGAGCGGCCGCAAGTCGCCGTTATGCGCGAACAGCCATTGCTGGCCGCGCAACTCGCGCATGAACGGATGGCAGTTCTCGACGCGCGCGCCACCCTGCGTCGCCTTGCGAATATGCGCGACGACATTGCGTGATTTGATCGGATAGCTTTTCAGAAAGGCCGCGACCGGCGACTGATACGCCGGCTTTTCGTCGACGAACACGCGGCACGCGCGGTCTTCGTAGAAGGCCACGCCCCAGCCGTCGACATGATGGTCGGTGAGACCGCCGCGCGCGGCGAAACCCGTCAGCGAGAAACTGACGTCGGTGGGTTCGGCGCAGCTGAGGGCGAGCAATTGGCACATGTCCGGCCTCGCCCTACGCGGCCTGCGCCAGCCAACGCACAGGCATAAGCACCGGCATACGCACAGACCCAGGCACGAACAACGCGACGGCATCCGCCATTACGGCGCCAGCACTGCCTGAAGTTATCGCGGCCATCACTCGTCATCCCGGGTCGTTCACAGTCATTGGGAGACTAGCGTGTTTCAACCGCCGCCGTTATAGCGAATCGTGCTTTGCAAATCACGGGCAAGCGGCTCCCGAAAAACCTCACCTTTGGCCCATCTCACCGCATTGGCTGAGCTTTTACCGCCGCTCTTACCGACTTCAGCTCGCCAGCTTGCGGAACGTTTCCAGCACCGCGTCACCCTTGAACGGCTTGACGATCCAGCCTTTGACGCCCGCCGCCTTGCCACGCTCTTTCATGGCCGGGCTGCTTTCCGTCGTCAGCATGATCACGTTGACGGTCGTGTTCGCCAGCTCGCCGCGAATCTTTTCAACCATCGTCAGGCCGTCCATGTTCGGCATGTTGACGTCGCTGATCACCAGCTTGATACCGGGGCTGGCCTTCAGCTTGGCGAGGCCGTCCTTGCCGTCCACGGCCGTATCGACGTCCAGGCCGTTCTTCTTCAGAAAGCCGGCCACTTCGTCGCGCACCGTGCTCGAGTCATCCACCACCAGAATTTTCGACATGATTTTTCCTATGACAACAATCAGAACAGATCCAGTTCGCCCGCTTCGACCATGGCGCCGACGTCGTCCGTGACTTCCTTGAAGTCTTCCGGCGACCAGCTCAGGCTGAACACAAAACGTTGATGCAGCTTGACCGAACGTCCCGACTGCGGGTCCTTCAGCCAATACATGAAGCACAGTTGCGGATTGCCGCTGCCGAACGAGATGTACCGGTGCTTGTGATTCACCAGCAGCGGCACCTGCACCTGGCTGCGCTGCCAGGCGTCCGCGTCGCCGACATAGCGGTTCTTGAACGACCCCCAGATCAGGTTCGTCACCTCGCCGAGCACGCCGTTCAGATCGCGGAAGTCCGCTTCGCCGTCCGGCGCGTGGTCGACCATCCGGTAACGATCGAGCAGGTCGAGGATCGGCGCCTCCTCGGCCTGCATCATCATGTAGCCGCGGCACCACGCGCTTTCCAGCGGAATCAGGCTGAACACTTCGCCGAAAATGATGCGGTCGCGCACGATATACGGCGTGTCGCACGTAATGACGAGGTCCTTGAACACGTCGCCGAGAATCGCCTGCGTCATGTCGGCAATACCGCGCACCAACGCGTTCGGATAGTCCAGGCTGAAAATGTATTCGTCGATCAACTGGCGCAGCGGCGCCATGTCGTGCCCGACATAGGCGGCGCAGACCACACGGCGCAGACTCTCGGGCAAGCTATCCACACTGGCCTCGCTATCGCGCCGCATGATGATCGGCAACTCGGGCCGCACCGCGTTGATCCGGATCGCGATCTCGGCGCTGGCTTCGAGCGAGCCGCCATAGCTCTCGGAGAACAGCACCGCGCCCAGATCGATATTCGAGCGCAGCACCGACTGCAACCGGTTCTTGCCGACTTTCACGCCAACCAGATTGTTCTCGTCGCAAAACTGCTTCAGCGCTTCTTTGTGCAGCGGCGAGTCGTCCAGCACCAGCACCTTGCTGACCGGCTTGTTCATGTTCATGTCGCGTTCCTGCTCACTGCGGCGAATCGCCGGGTCGTTAAAACAATTCCAGCTCGCCGCTGGTTTCTTCAATAGCGCTGGTATCCGCAACGAAGTCGATCGGCGCATGCGCGCAGACGCATACCGTCGCGGCGAGGCGCACGTCGCCGTTGAGCGTGATCGCATACGACGACAGCAGACCCGGCTTCAATTCATGCAGATGCGGCAGGCAACGCGCGTTCAGCACATATGGCGTTGACATGCCGAGATCGGGAAAGTGATTCAGCAATTCCTGATTCATCGCCCCGCAGCAGAGATTGCAGATTTCCAGAAAGACTTCCTTGAACGAGCGCTCGTCGGCCTCTTTCAGGTAGTACTGGCGCGCGCTGTCGTTCTCGTCGAAATGGAGAATCAGCAACAGCCGGTACACGATCGACGAAATGGTCAGCACGACCACCTGCGTGTCTTTGGTCGTGCCGGCGCTCGCGTCGTCGATCGGTACGATCTCGAACAGGTCGCCCGAATCCAGCGGCAAGCGCGCCTGCGCCGCCTTGCGAAAAATGCGTTCGAAGCTGTCTTTGGCGTGGTCCGAAATCACGCCGGCACCTGATGCAGCTTCGCGTAAAACTGATTGGCGAGCGACTCGACGCTCGCCAGCGACGCCGAGATCATCTTGCCGCCCGCCTGAATGTCCTGGAACGTGGACGTAGTAGTCAGGTCGTTGCGATGCAGACTATCGCGATAGCTCTTCGACAACTCTTCGGAGCGCGCCGCGAGTGCGCGCACTTCGCTGGCCACCACCGCGAAACCGCGACCCGCCGGACCCGCGCGCGCCGCTTCGATCGACGCGTTCAGCGACACGATCACCACATGCCGCACGATCGACGACAGCTCCTGATTCTTCGCGTGCATGTCGTGGTTCTGCGTCATCAGCGAGATCATCTGCTCGTGCCAGCGCTCGAAGGTCGCGCCCAGCCCTTTCAGACGCGCGGCTTCGCCGGCGATCCGCTGGGCTTGCTGGGTCCACTGATCCTTGTCGCCGGTGAGGGCGTCGAGCGTGGCGCGCAGTTCGTCGGCGCTGGCCGATTGCTGCCGCAGCTCGTCGCGCAACTGGTCGGTCAGCGCGAGCAGTTCCTGCTCGGCCTCCTCGCGTTGACGCAGCAAGTCACCATGGTCGATCTTCTCGGCCATCAGCGTATTGATCCGGGCTTCCGCTTCGGCACGCAAACGTGCAGCCAGCTTCGCGCTATGCAGCTTGTGGAGGGCAAACGCCAGCAGCGCGGTGATCGCGCTGCCGGCTGCTGCTGCCGCTAAACCATACTGTTGAATCACAACCCTTCCTTGCGAAGTTCATCGCGACGCGCATCGACCCGCGCTCAGTCCGCCATCGCGTCGAGTTGCAGCTCGCCGGTTTCACCGCGCGCGTTCACGCCGAGCGTATCCACCGCGAAGCTGTCCGGCAGGCAGACGATCGTCTGGAACTGACGGAATGCCGCGCCCTTGTGATCGTCGGTGAAACGCAGTTCGATGCTGCCGTGCTCGCGCTTGAGGAAAGCACGCACCGCGTCCATACCGACACCGCGGCCCGACACTTCCGTGACCGTTTCCGCAGTCGAGAAGCCTGGCCGGAAAATGAAGTCGGCAATCGCTTCGTCGCTGAGTGCTTCGTCGCCGTTGATCCAGCCGCGTTCCGCCGCGATGCCGCGAATCCGTTCGAGCGCGAGGCCGCGGCCGTCATCGCTCAGCGTGATCTGCAATGCACCGCTGTCCACGCCGACTTCGATATCGATCGTGCCGGCCGGCGTCTTGCCGTGTGCGCCGCGCATGTCGGCGGTTTCAATGCCGTGGTCCATCGAATTGCGCAGCAGATGCATGAACACGTCGTTCAGCGTGCCGCCCGCCTGGCCACGCAGACGGTAGCCGTTGTCGTCGATCCGCACGTCCGGCGCCGGCTTGCCCAATTCGCTCGCGAGCGACGGCAGCGAATCCAGCACGCCCGACAGCGCGTCGGCCACGCTCTCGCTACCCAGCGCCCGCAGCGTGCGGCGCATCGCGTCGCGCATGGATTGCAGTTCATGCAGTTCGCCGGCGTTGGTTTGATCGAGCATGCTCAGCGTGCGTTGAATGTCGTCTTTCTCGACCATCACGAAACGGCCGGCGTTGCCTGCTTCGTTGGCCAGACCCTTACCCTTGCGGCCGAGGCTGTGTTCGTTGATCTTCGCGTAGCTTTCGATCGCTTCGCGCACGCGCGTCAATTCCTGCATCAGGTGATCCTGATCCCACGGGCGGTCCGCATCCGGCTGGCGCAGTTCGTGATAGCTCTGCTCGGTTTCGTGGACGACGTTGGTCAGATGCTGCAGGTTATACGTGCGCGCATTGCCCTTGATGGTGTGCATGTTGCGGAACAGCTCGACGATCGCTGCGTGATCCGCTTCCGAATGCTTGCGGATAATGCGCTCGTTCTCGCTGACGAACCCGGCCGAGCTTTCGATGAAGTGATGGAACTTCTCTTCGCTGACCGCGAGAATCTCGCCGATCATGTCGAGACGGCGACGCTGTTCGCTGGCTTCCGCCGCGAGCTTGCGCAATTCGGTGACGTCGCGCACGCACAGCATCAAGCGCACGATCACGTCGTTTTCATCGGTAATCGCCGACCAGCTCAGGTCGAGAATTTTCGCGCGACCGTCGGGCATGCGCTTCGAAATCTCGCCGACCAGCAGATGCTGATTGAACACGAAGTTCATGCAGTCTTCGCCAAGGCACGCATGAGCGGCGGCATCGACTTGCGAGAGCGCGTCCGAACCGAGATCGGTGTCGCCGAACACGAGGTCCATCAGGCCCCGGCCGGCAATGTCCTTGGTTTCGAAGATGTCTTCCAGATACGCCGAGTACTCCGAGTGGATCACCGCGCCGTCGACCACGGTCAGAATACCTTGCTGCATGTTCTGCAACATCGCCTGAATGTCGGCGGTTTTCTGCTTCAGTTGCGCCGAGCTTTCCTGAATCTTCTCGATCATGCCGTTGAACGCGACGATCGAATGACCGATCTCGTCGAGTCGGCCCACCGGCACGCGGCGCGTGAAGTCCTGGCTCGACGCGATCTCGCTCATCATGGCCTGCATGCGGCTCAGCGGGCGTGTGATCTGGCGGTACAGCAGCGAGCCGATCGACGTCAGCAGAATGATCGCGATACCGGTGACGATAGCAATCGCCGTGGTGGTGGTCGATAGCGTGGCGTTCAACGCCGTGATCGCGTCGTCTTTCTGGCGATTCTTCTCGACGCGCAAGGTCTCGACGATGCCTTCGAGTTCGTCGCGGTATTGCGCGACGTTGGCGAACAGATAGGCCTGGGCGAGTTCGTTCTTGCCGTCGGCCTTCATCTTCGCCGTTTCGGTAATCGCGGAGAAATAGTTCTCGAGGCTGTCGTTGGCCTGCGAAACGAGACCTTGCTGCGCGTGGCTCGCGGCGTCTTTAGCCTGCAAGGCGAGCGCCTGTTGCAGCGAGGCTTTTTTCTTCTTCAGCTCGTCCTGCGCCTGCGTCACCATGTTGGCATCGGGCGCGTAGACCAGCGTCATCGTGGCAAGTTGCACGTCCTTGACTTGCGAGACGAGGTCGGCGGAGGCGAGCGCGCTGGGCACCACACCTTCCGTCACCTTGCGTACGTCGGCCGCGCTGCCGCGCGTCTGATAAACGGCGTAGCCGCCGATCGCCGACAAGGCGACGAACATCAAAACAACCAATAGCGTGATGCGATGACGGATAGTCATTTGAACCCCCCGGGGTCTGGCCTTCGCGTCAGCCCTCGATCGGAGCAGCGCGTTTTGTACGAAATATGGTCTGACTTGCAGCGCTGCCGAGTATTGCCGAGGTTTGTTACTAAGCCATGACTACACTGTTCTGGTGCGTATAAAAATCCGTAAATAAATCGCTAAAGTTTTTGAATGAAAAGCCGTTAATGTTTAACGGCCAATTTTCTGATGTCACCGTTAAGACAAGCTGCGCGCATAGCGCCCAGCATCTCTAGACTCGAATGCTTTCGAAGGAATCGAGTGGCTCGACCAGTTCGGTTCCTTGCGCCACTTCATGTTGAGAAAACCCGTCGTAGGGAATGAGCGCGCTGAAGTCTATATTCGTGTTCTGCATCACACTCCGGATACTGATCTGGAACGTCTTATACCCGGCGTAGACAAACTTGAGGTGCTCAAGCGCCTGCACCTGATCGACCTTATAGGCGGTCGCGGAAGGACGGCCGTTCTCCGTCACAATCGCGACGACTTTCCAGAACGCCTTCGGGATCAGGGCGCCGCGATAGGCCAGGTCGTTCGCGCCGAAGAACGGGCCGGTGAAGACCGACACGCGCATGCGATCCACCTTGGCGTGCCGTAAAACGTAGTCTTCGAGTCCCAGCCAGACCTTCTGATTGACACTCGCCATTTGCGGGCAACAGTTCGTGAAATGGAACGTGTCGGCATTGGCCGTGCGCGCTTCCTCCAGCGTGCCCCAGACCGGATCTTCTCGACGCACCATGTGACCTCGGTCCAGTGCGTTGCCGTCGTAGAGCGCGTCTCCCCATTGATCGTCTTTGTCGAGCCGTCCGTCGAAACACCACACGTCGGTGCGCGGCACTTGCCGCGATTGCGCACCGTCGATATTGACCGCGGTGATGAGCGGAAGCCGTCGCGAGGCCGACATGATTACCGAGAAGTTTTGATACCTGAGTTCGGCGCCCGGCCCGCCCCGGCGAAGCGGGCGAATGTCGCCGGCAGGTTGGGGCAGCGCGACGCGCCAGCCTGTCAGGAAGTCGGCGTTGTAGCCATGACGCCCGCTCAATTCGTCGGGCGACGTAGTGGGTTCCCTGCCCGCCTTTTCGAGCGAATCCGACGGGTTCCGGCCGAGGCGAACCATGTCGGCGAGGGTGGTTTTCCGGGTGGGCGTCACGGGCATCGTCAGACTCCTTGATGAGGTACGGGTCGATCTGAGTACCATCATCAATGGTCGGGGGTGACGAGGCGGCGCTTACTTCTCTAGAGATTGATGTGAATCAAGCGACGCAATCGCACAGGTGCTAGTTGCTCCGGCGCAAGATAAGCGGCCGCGATCGAAAGTCCTGAAGCAGGGTCAGCGAATCGACGGCAGATGCTTCGACGCTTCTCGCACGGTGAGCGGCGACATGATGTCGCCGGAAACCGATAGAAAGCCGCTCACCGCTTGAGGCGCGTGCCACGCGTAATCGCGCAACGCCCAGCCGATCGCTTTGCGGATGAAAAAATCGCTTTCGTTGGCCAGCGAGCGGGCATAGCCGAACAGACGCGTTTCGTCGGTGTGATCGCGCCAGCCGAGCTGATGAATCATTGCGACGCGCCGTACCCACAGCGAGTCATGTTGAAGCGCCGCATCCATGGTGGCCTGTGCTTGCGGCGTGTGTGTTCGCGCCACCTTCAACACATCGCCGACCACACCTGCGAGCGGGTCGACGCAATCCCACCAGCAAGCGCGCTGCACGATCTCCAGCAAATGCGTGATGTCTGCCACTGCCAGCGTCTTCCACTTGCGCGCCAACAAGTCGGTTGCGACATACTGGTATTCGCGTGCCGGCATCGTCCACACGGCGTTCGCGCACGCCAATAAATGCTCGGCGTTCTCCACCTCCAGCCGCTTGAATACCGGCAGCACAGCTTGCCGCCGCAGCGGGGTGGGCACGCCGACAAAGTCGAACTGATCGCGCATGTAGGCACGCATAGCGGGCGCGCGCTGCGCGTCGGCGTGCGGTGCGAGCGCGGCCTTGATCTCTTTGGCGAAAGTCTTGGGCGTCATTGCGGGAAGCGCTCCACGTAAACGAGTTCAAGGACGAGATGCGGGCACGGATCCAGGCTCCCGAATTCCCTCACCTTTGAATTTAAAGTGCGGGGACAGGTAGCGATATTCTCACCTCGACCGCTCCCGAATTCTCTCACCTTTGGTGTTTTTAGTTGACGGTTGCCTGCGCAATCGCATCGGTATGTCATTCTGCGCGTGGCAAACGCACTCCCTGGAAATCCTCACCATATCGACGGTGCGAAGTCGGCATGACACTTTCTCACCTCCTGGAATCGCTCACCTTTGCGGTCGATCTCCTGGAACGCCTCACCTTCGGATGCTTTGCAGACGCCAGAGGTGCTGTTCTGTTCTTGCATCGACTCACCGCTCAGCGACCTGCGGACGGTCTCCTGGAACAGCTCACCTCTGATCCCACCGGGGCCGCCTCCTGGAAACTCTCACCGCTGATGACAGTGACCTCGTCTCCTGGAATTCCTCACCGTTGATGGCAGTGACCTCATCTCCTGGAATTCCTCACCGTTGATGGCAGTGACCTCGTCTCCTGGAATTCCTCACCGTTGTCTCGACGACCGCCGCTATCGCAGCGCGGCGGCCACTAACGGGCCGATTAACGCCAGTGCTTCCGGGTGCAACATCTTCTCGTGCAGACACGTAATGTCGTGGGCCACGATATCCCCGCCGATGTACGGCTGCCACGCGGTTGGCTCGCCCAGCAACGCATTGTCCGGTTCGGTCCGGGTGGCACGAAAGAACAGTAAATTGCCGTCGAATACGCTGGGTCTGAACTGGCAGATCAGTGCCGGCGTGGCCTTTAACTCGTCGAAGATCGCGTTGAATACATCGTCATCCAGCCCGTGGGCAAGCTCCCTTCGGTGACTTGGCTGTCGCCGGATCGCATCGGGCGACGACGGCTCGTCAGCATGCTCCCACGGTGTATCGGACAGCGACTGAAACAGCAGCTTCATGATTTGCAGGTCGGTTGGCGGGAGGGGCATCTCGACTGCGGGAGGGATCGGATAGCTGTCGAACATGATGAGTTGCTCGACCTGCTCATTCTGATGCTGCAGCAAGGTGGCGACCGCGTGCGCGATATGGCAACCGAGCGACCAGCCCAGCAGGCGGTAAGGGCCGGCGGCCTGCACCGCGCGGATCTGTTCAAGATAGTCTGCAGCGATCGTCTCGATCGTGCCGAAGCGGCGAGTCGGCTCGCTTAACCTGCGCGCCTGCAGCGCATACAGAGGGCGATCGGGGAGATAGCGCAGCAATCCCGCATAAGGCCAGCCGAACCCGCCGCCTGGGTGGATGCAGAACAACGGCGGATGCAGTCCTTGAGTGCGCAACGGCAGCAGAACATTCAGCGCCCCGGAATCTTCCCGCGGGACTGCGTGGGCCGCGAGTCTTTCGGCGAACAAAGCGATGGACGGCGCCTCGAATAACGCCCCCAGCGAGACGTCCCTACCGAATGTCACGCGCACCTGGTTCAGCAGACGAGCGGCCATCAGCGAGTGTCCACCGAGGGCAAAGAAGTTGTCGTGCCGGCCGACGCGTTCGATGCCGAGGAAGGCCTGCCAGAGCGTGGCCAGCATCGTTTCAGTCTCACCTTGCGGTGCGGCGTACTGCTGCAGGCTGAACGCGTCGCCCGGCGGCGCAGGCAGCGCCTTGCGGTCGAGCTTGCCGTTCGGAGTGAGCGGCAACCGCTCAAGATGAACGAACGCGGACGGGACCATGTAGTCCGGCAGCCGGCGCTCAAGGTGGGCACGCAGCTCGCCCGGCAGTCCGGCACCGGCCGTCGCGCCATCGTGCAGCGTGACGTAGCCGACCAGACGCGCTTCGCCCGGTTGATCGACGCGCGCGAGCACGACCGCTTCCCGCACCTCGGGGTGGGTCGCGAGCTGGACCTCGATCTCTCCCGGTTCGATCCGGAAACCCCGGATCTTCACCTGCTCGTCATTGCGCCCGAGGAACATCAGGTTGCCGTCGGGCCGATAGCGGGCGAGATCGCCGGTGCGGTACATGCGGGCGTCGGGCGCACCGGCGAACGGATCGTGCAGGAAGCGTTGCGTGGTCAGTTCCGGCTGGTTCAGATAGCCGCGTGCCACGCCAGCGCCACCAATGTACAGCTCCCCCACGGCCCCCAGCGGCACCGGTTCGAGCTGTGCGTCCAGCAGATAGATGCGGGTGTTCGCGATCGGCCTGCCGATGGTCGGCGCGGCGTCGCCGGGGCGGACGATACCCGACGTGGCGACCACGGTCGTTTCGGTGGGGCCGTAGTTGTTGACCAGTTCGATGGCCGCGGGCAGCGCGGCGGGACGCTGCGCAAGGCGGTCGCCGCCGACCAGCAGGCGGCGCAGACCGGGAGGCAGGCCGGCGTCGATGGCGAGCAGCGCGAGCGGCGTGACGAGGAACACGGTATCGACCGGTTGATCCCGCCACCAGTGGAGCAGCGCGGCAGGATCGGCGGCCAGACCCGGGGGCGGCAGCAGCAAGGTGGCGCCGCTGGCGAGAACGGGCCAGATTTCCCACGCGGTGGCATCGAAGGCCAGGCCGGCCGTCGCGGTGCTGGCGCATCCGGGCCGCAGACCGAAGCGCTCGATATGCCAGCAGACCAGATTGACAAGCTGCCGATGCTCGACCATGACACCCTTCGGCTGCCCGGTGGAGCCCGACGTATAGATCACGTAGGCCAGATGGCGGGAGGTAAGGCCCGGCACGACCGGATCGGTGTCGGGGCGGGCCGACCAGGCGGGCTGCGACGCATCGAGATCGATGTGCGCAACGGCGGCCGGCAGCAGATCGTCGAGCGCGCGCCGGCCCGCGCGATCGATCAACAGCAGCGTCGGCTCGGCGTCGGCCAGGATGTGCCCGATCCGTTCGCGCGGAGAGTCCGGGTCGAGCGGCACATAGGCTCCGCCGGACTTCAGGATCGCGAGCAGGCCGACTACCATCGTGACGCTGCGCTCAACACAGATCGCGACGCGGGTATCGGGCCGCACGCCTTGCGCGATCAACTGGTGCGCGAGCTGGTTGGCACGTGCATTGAGCGCTGCGTAGCTGAGCGCCGCATCGTCGCCTACGAGCGCAGTGACATCCGGGGTGAACTCGACCAGTTGCTCGAACAACCGGTGCAGACATAGCTCGTCAGGATAAGGAGTTTCCGTCGCGTTCCAGGTCTGCAGTAACAGGCGGCGTTCGTCCGCCGCTAAAAGCGCGATGTCACCGACGGGGAACATCAGGCCGGCGCACGCGTTGCCGAGATAGTGCACCAGCCGGTTCGCGTGATGCGAGATCGTCGCAGTGTCGAACAGTGCATCATTGAAGCGCAGTTCAAGATCGATCGGCGCGGCGCGGCCGAACTGCGTGTAGAGAAACGACAGGCCGCTTTCGGGCCCGCTCAGCCATCGCACCTGGGTCGGCGCCCCGGCAACCTCGATGCTTCGCCGCAGAAACAACGTGTTGATGCTGACCTCGGCGTGGCGCGGATCGAAACCATGGCGCCGCACCAGTTCGCCGAGCGGATAGCGGCCGTGCCGCAGGACTTGCCGGTGCGCGCGGCAGACGCGCTCTATCGCATCCGCCAGCGTATCGGCCGCGGGATCGAACGATGCGCCAACCACCATCACCTTGGCGAACTGACCAGGAATATCGAGCGCTTCCCGGGGCCGGTTCAGAAGCGGCACGCCGAACGCGACCTCGTTTTCGCCGCTGACGCGGGCAAGGTACAACGCGGTCAATGCCGTCAGGCATTCCGACAGCGTCAGCGACAAGGTATCCGCCGTCTGCGCCAGCGCGACTTGCAGCGTCGCCGGCAGTGACCGGCACAGCGACCCGACGCGACGTGGAGCATGCGTCGCATACGGTCGGTCGGCCAGTAACGTCACCAGCGCCGGGCGCTCGAAGGCGCGGCAGGCGCTCTGCCAGAACGCCGCGTCACGCGCATGTTCGGGCGAATCCAGGTAGCCGCGCTCCAGTGTCAGCGTGTCGAGAAATCCGCGATCTCGTTCGAACGCATGCGCAGGATCGCGTTCGAGTTGTCCATAGTTCTTCGCGACGCGCTCGAAAGCGCGCAGCGCGGACCAGCCGTCGTTCAGCATATGGTGTGAGCGGAGCGCGACCACGGCGCAATCGGACCAGTGAAACACCGCGATGTCGCTCGATTGATCGCCACGCCGGTCGTTCAATTCATGGTGCCAGTCGTACACCGCCTGCAATTGCGCATCAGGTGCGAGTGCCGCGCTGTCGGAGAAGCTCGCAAAGCGGGTTGTGGGCACCGGTGTCTCCCGCTGCAATCCGCTATCGGTCCATTCCAGCCGGAGCGATTGGGTTTGCGTGATCATCCCGCGCGCAGCGGCCTCCACCCGGTCGCGATCGACAGTGGGTGCGCAGCGCATCACCGCCAGCGAGAAAAACGACGAGCCCGGCGGCGACGCCTGCTCCTGCATCCAGACAGCCTGCTGGGCCGGCGACAGCCCATACCATGCACCCGTGGCGGACAGCGGGCGGGCGATCAGCCTGTTCAACGCCACACCGTGCGCAGACACCTGGGTCAATGTGATACACACATCCCAGAGCCGATCGACCGATGCCGTCGGATCGCGCGTCGCCTGCGAAATGAGCACCCGATAGAGCGCGACGATGGCTTCGACGCTCGCGTGATCGAACAGATCGACGCTGTAGGCGACTTCCGCTTTCAAGACATCGTCCGCGTGCTGGAACACGATGGCGAGATCCGCGCCGCGGCCGGGATTTTCGCGTGGCACCGCGTCGACCGACACGCCCGGGAGCGTCGCCTCGTTTTCGACAGCGCTCGGCTGTAACTGGCAAAACACCTGAAACAGCGGGTCGTGAGAAGCCAGCCGAACCGGATTGACGGCGGACACGATCTCCGGGAAGGGAAGTTCGCCGTGCTCCAGCGCAACCAGCAGTTCCTCCGACGCTCGCAGCAAATGGCTCTGGATCGAAGCGGACGGTTGGATCGTATGGCGTAGCGGAATCGTATTGACGAACAGCCCCACGATGTTCTCGGTGGCGAGCGGGTTGCGGCCCTCGGTCACGGTGCCGATCACAACGTCGCTGCTGTGCGCGAGGCGGCTGCACAGAATCGCCAGCAGGGTCTCGAGCACGACGAACGGGGTCAGCCGCAACGACGACGCGGTACGGCGGACGCTTCGGCTCAGCTCGGCCGGTAGCTCAAGACCGATGCGCCCGGCGCGATCCGTCATGCCGGCAGGACGCGCGCGGTCGAACGGCAGGTTCAGGCAGACCGGCGCGCCGGTCAGCTTGTCGCGCCAGTGCCGCCGCAGTTGCGCCAGCCGTTCCGTGCTCAGTTGTCGTCGTTGCCAGGCCGCGTAGTCGCGGTACTGGATCGGCTCGGGCGCATGATTCGGCAGGTGGCCAGCACTCAGAGCCTGATAGGCGCGCACGATGTCGCGCCAGACGATCGTCCACGAGATCGCATCGATCGCGATGTGATGGATGCCGAACACGAGGAGCGCGCGGTCGTCGTCTTCGTCGTGTTCGACGAACAGCGTCGCGCGAAATAGCGGCCCGCGGAAACAGTCGGGCATCACGGCGGCCTCGTTCTGCGCGGCGCGCAGACCGTCCGGCTCAAGCGCGTCGACCGGCCGGATAGCCAGCCGGAACTCCGTCGGCGCATCGATCACCGGGCAGAATGCGCCACTGCCTGGGTCTGCAGCGTAGCGGGTGCGAAGAATTTCATGCCGTGCGACAACCGACGCCATCGCCTGTTCGAGCCAGTCACGACGTAGCCTGCCGGACAACCGGAAGATGCACGAAGAATTGAGAATCCCGGTGCTTGTCGACGACGTTTCGAACGCCACCGCCCGCTCTTCGGCGAACGAGAGTGGCAGCTCGCCGTGACGATCCACCGCCACGATGGGCGCGCGACTCGCCGACGCGGAGCTCGCGGCCGCGGCCGCCGCAAGCTGCGCGATGGTCGGGCCATCGAAGACACAGCGCAGAGGCAATTCCTTGCCGAACGCCGCGCCGAGACGCGCCACCAGGCGTGCCGCGAGAATGGAGTGTCCACCGAGGGCAAAGAAGTTGTCGTGCCGGCCGACACGTTCGATGCCGAGGAAGGCCTGCCAGAGCGTGGCCAGCATCGTTTCAGTCTCACCTTGCGGTGCGGCGTACTGCTGCAGGCTGAACGCGTCGTCCGGCGGCGCAGGCAGCGCCTTGCGGTCGAGCTTGCCGTTCGGAGTGAGCGGCAACCGCTCAAGATGAACGAACGCGGACGGGACCATGTAGTCCGGCAGCCGGCGCTCAAGGTGGGCACGCAGCTCGCCCGGCAGTCCGGCACCGGCCGTCGCGCCATCGTGCAGCGTGACGTAGCCGACCAGACGCGCTTCGCCCGGTTGATCGACGCGCGCGAGCACGACCGCTTCCCGCACCTCGGGGTGGGTCGCGAGCTGGACCTCGATCTCTCCCGGTTCGATCCGGAAACCCCGGATCTTCACCTGCTCGTCATTGCGCCCGAGGAACATCAGGTTGCCGTCGGGCCGATAGCGGGCGAGATCGCCGGTGCGGTACATACGGGCGTCGGGCGCACCGGCGAACGGATCGTGCAGGAAGCGTTGCGTGGTCAGTTCCGGCTGGTTCAGATAGCCGCGTGCCACGCCCGCGCCACCAATGTACAGCTCCCCCACGGCCCCCAGCGGCACCGGTTCGAGCTGTGCGTCCAGCAGATAGATGCGGGTGTTCGCGATCGGCCTGCCGATGGTCGGCACGGCGTCGCCGGGGTGGACGATACCCGACGTGGCGACCACGGTCGTTTCGGTGGGGCCGTAGTTGTTGACCAGTTCGACGGCCGCGGGCAGCGCCGCGGGACGCTGCGCAAGGCGGTCGCCGCCGACCAGCAGGCGGCGCAGACCGGGAGGCAGACCGGCGTCGATCGCGAGCAGCGCGAGCGGCGTGACGAGGAACGCGGTATCGACCGGTTGATCCCGCCACCAGTGGAGCAGCGCGGCAGGATCGGCGGCCAGACCCGGGGGCGGCAGCAGCAAGGTGGCGCCGCTGGCGAGAACGGGCCAGATTTCCCACGCGGTGGCATCGAAGGCCAGGCCGGCCGTCGCGGTGCTGGCGCATCCGGGCCGCAGACCGAAGCGCTCGATATGCCAGCAGACCAGATTGACAAGCTGCCGATGCTCGACCATGACACCCTTCGGCAGCCCGGTGGAGCCCGACGTATAGATCACGTAGGCGAGCCCGGCGGCTTCATGGCCATCCAACCTGAGCGGGGATTGCGACTGGTCGCCCCAGCAGGGCGTTTCGGCGTCGAGATCGATAAGCGGGAGCGTGCCGGGCAGTAGATCACCGAAAGCGGAACATCCGGTCCGGTCGGCAATCAGCATGGCGGGCGCGGCGTCGTGGACGATGTGGACGAGACGCGATCCGGGAGAGACGGGATCCAGTGGGACGTACGCGCCACCTGCCCTGACAATGGCGAGCATCGCAACAACGAGCGCGGGCGTGCGCTGCGCGCAAACGGCAACGCGGGTCTCGGGCGCGACGCCCAGGTCGAGCAGGTGCCGGGCTAGCTGGTTGGCACGCGCGTCGAGTGCGGCATAGCTGAGCGACTCGTTGCCGACTCTGATCGCAACGGCATCGGGATGGCGGTCGGCCTGGTGCTGGACGAGCTGATGGATGCAAAGCTGGTCCGGATAGGGCCGCGACGTGGCATTCCAGGTGTCGAGCAGAAGACGCCTTTCGTCGTGCCCGAGCAGATCGATGCGGCTGAGGGGCTGTTGCGGATCGGCAAGCACGCTCTCGATGAATTGCCGCAACCGTCGACCATGCGCCGCGACGCTGGCATCGTCATACAGATTCGTATTGGCGTCGATATGCAACACGAAGCCAGGCCTGCCCGGCTGCCCCATTACCGTCACGGCGAAATCGTTGACGAGGCCGTTCGACAGCGCATGCAATGTGGCCGGATAGCCGTCGAAACGCCACGAATCGTCGAGCGGGACGATATTGATCCGGGGGCCGAAAATCGGTGCCGCGGCTGTGCCCAGCATGTGCCGGATGTCCTTACCGCGGAAATACTGGTGCTTCAGGTGTCTGAATATCTCGCTATCGACACGCTGGGTCAGCGTGGCCAATGTGTCGTCATTCGACATCGACACCTTCAGCGGCAACACGTTGGCGAACATGCCGGGCGTTGCGCGCGTGTCCTTCGCCCGCGCTGCAATCGGGAAGTCGAAAACACCGCTCCCGAGATTAGCCATGCGCAACATGTAGGCTGCCACGATCGCGGTGAGCAACTGTGGCCATTTGCAGAACGGTGTTTCTGCAACCGCCAGCGCCGCCGTCAAAGACTGTGACAACTCGATCGAACGTCGCCGGAACAGACCGCCCGCATCAGGCGGGCCGCCCGTCATCGTCGTTGCGCCGGACAATTCAGCGACGTAATCGCGCCAATAGTCGCGATCACTCGCGTAGCGGGCAGAGCGTCGGTACGCGGCATCGCTCTGTAGCAACACGTCGAGCGGCGCAAAGTTCGCCGCTGCGATGGGACGCTCCTGCATTAACGCCGAATAGATCGCGCCGACCCGGTGGGCCGCAAGCGGAATGCTGGCGCCGTCGAATGCAATGTGGTGGTAGCGCTGGTACCAGAGAAAATGCTCGCTATCCAGCTTGAACAGGGCGTACTTGAAGAGGGGTCCTTCGACGAGGTCGAGAATAGTCGAGGCGTCGACCCGCATTGCGTGAAGCGCCGCCTGGAACGGAGCGGCGTCGCCGGACAGATCGACACAATCGAATGGTAACGGGGGCGGCCCGATGAGTTCCTGCATCGGGCAGCCAGCCGTATCGACGAAACGAATGTGCAACGCCTCGGCTTCAGAAACGAATTGCTGTAAAGCCTGCCTGAATACAACGGTATCGACAGGACCATGAATCTCCAGATAAAAACAAACGTCGAATCGAGGATTTTCCGGAGCGAGTTGTTGCGCAAACCACATCTCAAGTTGGGGTGCGGTCAATGCTTGCAATGCGATGTGCCTGGATCTGTTCACAACAGCGATTTCCTTCTGGAAAGGGGATGGCTACTGAAACAACGACGCGTTATCGACAGATACAGGCTTTCCGAAAATAGCCAGCAAGCTCACGAGGTTCGTGACGATTGCGATAGCCCGGATGGGAGATATCCGGCCTCTCTATGCGAGGTCTTGAGTGTCATGGATTGGGAGGGCGACCGTAACTCCCCAGATTGGGAGGCGAGTCGAGGCAGCTTGCAGCAATGGCAGGACGAAGACGCCAGTCAATCTGACGCGCGCCGCTGCATGCGAGGGGGAGGGTGTTGCCAGTCAGTCAAGCATCCGCCGGACGAATCCGGCGGCAGATCAATCAGAACTTCACCTTCACCTGAAACCCGATCGTGAACGGCAGGTGATCCGACGGGATCGGCGGAATCACGATGAAGTTCGCGCCCACACGTTTGTATTCGACCATCACGATCGGCGCGACCACCGGTCCGATCGTATGATCGCGGCCCAGGCCCCAGTTGCCGTAGTTATAGCCGGAGATGATCCCACCCATCGCCGCGATCCGCACGATGCCCCAGTGCGCGAACTCCGGCGCCCAGACCCCACCGCCGTAATAGGACGGCCGGCGCAGCGAGTTGCGAAAGCCGCCGGCCGTCAGGGCCCACTGGTTGTTGAGCCAGCATTCCACGCCAAGGCCCGGGTTGAATTGCTCGAAGTGAGTGCCGGGATCGGGATCGATGTGGTACGAGCCGAGCATCGCGTCGACCCATACGCCGCCGTCGCACCAGCTTCCCGCGTGCGCCGCGGAGGCCGCGGCCAGACTCGCGACGAGTGCAACCGCGGTATGTCGGATGGTCTTCCTGATCTGCCGAAAATACATGTCTTCTCCGCCACCGGTCGAGCGCCGGCGTCATCTATGTTCTGGATAGTCGTGCTTGCCGCCCGTCGCGCACTGTACCTCAACCCGCACGGGCGATGTGGAGGACACGCTCGGGCGCGCGGGCACAAGTCGTGCCCCGCAGCCTGGAACCAGAACAATAACGGAGAACCGATGGCAGAGCCGTGAAGACGCGGCGGCTTTCTCGAAGGAGCGGTTAAAGACCGAGGTCGGACAAACTCGGATGATCGTCCGGACGACGTCCGAGCGGCCAGTGATACAGCCGGTCGGCTTCGCGGATCGGCATGTCGTTGATGCTCGCGTGACGGTGCGCCATCAAGCCATGCTCGTCGAACTCCCAATTCTCATTGCCGTAGGAGCGGAACCAGTTGTTCGAGTCGTCATGCCATTCGTAGGCAAAGCGGACGGCGATACGGTTGTCGGTAAACGCCCAGAGCTCCTTGATCAAACGGTAGTCGAGTTCCTTCGCCCATTTGCGACGCAACAGGCCGACGATCTCCGCGCGGCCATTCGTGAACTCGGCGCGGTTGCGCCAGCGGCTATCGACGGTATACGCGAGCGACACGCGTTCCGGGTCGCGGGTGTTCCAGCCGTCTTCAGCGGCACGCACTTTCTGGATGGCGGTTTCGCGCGTGAACGGCGGCAGCGGCGGGCGGGTTTCGGTTGGATCGGCCATGATGTTTCCTCACTTCAGTCAGGTTGCGGTGCGCCGGGATGGCGGTCGTTTGCTCGGTTTGTTCTTGCTCGAAGACGCGTTGGTCGCTCTGCTTATGGACGCGTCGGCCTCGCTGACGGACTCCGCTTCCAATACGGTGCGCGCCATAGACTGCGCGTCGAGTGCCGCATCGGACTCGCCGCTCACCAGCGCCACGGCAATCGCGCCATCGAGCAGCACCAGCCACTGACGCGACAGGCGCGCGGCGCGGCGGCCCTCCATGCCCGACTCCGCCGCGAACTCATCGCACTGCGTTCGCACGAAAGCGAGCAGGCGTTCCTTATGTCCACGTGCGACGATCCGGATCGGATCGTCCGCCGAGGCAATTTCGCCGGCCGCGTTTAGAAACGCGCAGCCGTGAAAATCCGCCGACTCAAACCATTCGCGCAACACGTCGAACATGCCGAGCAGACGCTTTCGAGCCGTCTTGCCGCGTTGCTGCGTGCCGGCGATAAACCAGTTCATCCAACGTTCGTCACGCCGTTCGAGTGCGGCCGCCACCAACGCATCCTTCGATTCGAAGTGCGTGTAGAAGCTTTTGCGTGCGGTACCGGACTGCTTGACGATCGCGTCCACACCGGTGGCATGGATGCCGCCGGCGTAGATCAACGCCTCGGCCGCTTCGAGCAGCCGCTCGCGCGCGCTGCCGGGCACCGTCGATTCTGTTTGAGTGTCGTTAGCCATGAGCGAAGAGTAGAACGATCATTCTCCTTCGTCAAGTCTTGATGTGTTTTGCGGATGAGCGACGCGACCTGCTATCTTGGTCGTGATCGGTCAACCGGAACGAACGTCATGAATTCATCAACTGCTTGTGCCAGCTTTGCACGCGCCTTAATGCGAGGCTTGCTCGGCGCAATGCTTTTAAGCGCGATGGCCTGCACGCCGATTCAGGTACTCACGCATTCGGTCAGTCAGAACGAGGCCCGTGTGCCGGCCGGCCGCTACGAGGTCGACCCGAACCATACCAGCGTGACTTTCGACATCGATCACTTCAAGTACACGCGCTTTCAGATCCGCTTCGATCGCAAGAAGGGGCAACTTGACTGGAATGAAGGCGGGTTGGATAAGAGCACGACGTCGATCACGATCGATGCCGCGAGCATCGATACGAACGTGCCGCTGCTCGACAAGATGGTGAAAAGCGCCAGCCTGCTCGACGTGGAGCGTTATCCGGAGATTCGCTTCGTGAGCACACGTTTTGAGCGCACGGATGAGTCGCGCGGCACATTGACGGGCGATCTGACGATTCACGGCGTGACGCAACCGGTCACGCTCGACGTCACGTTCAACGGCTTCGCCCCCGATCCGCTGACGAAACAGGACACGCTAGGATTTTCAGCAGAGGGGCACTTCAGCCGCGCGAAATTTGGTTTGGCGACGTGGTATCCAGCCGTCGGCGACGACATTCACGTGCGCATTCAGGCGGAGTTCGTGAAAACGCCCGCAGGCGGGTGAGCGCGCTGCGGGCGTTTTAGCGTTGTTGCGTTGCTGCTGCTGCGGGGCTAACTCAAGCAGCCGTCCAATCGAGAATCACCTTGCCGCTCTCGCCTGAGAGCATCGTGGCAAAGGCTTCCTGATAGTCGTCAACCTTGAAATGGTGCGTCAGGATCGGCGACAGATCCAACCCGCTCTGCAGCATCGCGACCATCTTGTACCAGGTCTCGAACATCTCGCGGCCATAAATGCCCTTGATTTCGAGGCCTTTGAAGATCACCTGCGTCCAGTCGATCGCGGTCTGCGCCGGCGGAATGCCGAGCAACGCGATCTTGCCGCCATGGTTCATCGCGTCGAGCATGCTGGTGAACGCGCTCGGCACGCCGGACATTTCGAGGCCGACGTCGAAACCTTCGGCCATGTGCAGATCCGCCATCACGTCACGCAGCGATTCACGCGAAACATTCACCGCGCGCGTCGCACCCATCTTGCGCGCGAGTTCGAGCCGGTAATCGTTGACGTCGGTAATCACGACATTGCGCGCGCCGACGTGTTTCGCGATCGCCACCGCCATGATGCCGATCGGTCCCGCACCGGTTATCAGCACGTCTTCGCCGACCAGATTGAACGACAGCGCCGTGTGCGTGGCATTGCCGAACGGATCGAAAATCGCGGCGAGGTCGTCGGAAATCTCCGGCGGAATCTTGAATGCGTTGAAGGCCGGAATCACCAGAAACTCGGCGAACGCGCCTTCGCGATTCACGCCGACGCCCACCGTATTGCGGCACAAATGCCGACGGCCTGCGCGGCAGTTGCGACAGAAACCGCAGGTGATATGCCCTTCGCCCGACACGCGATCGCCGATCGCAAAGCCGCGCACTTCCTGGCCCATCTCGACGATTTCGCCGACGTATTCGTGACCGACATGCATCGGCACCGGAATCGTTTTTTGGGCCCAGTCGTCCCACTTCCAGATATGAATGTCGGTGCCGCAAATCGCGGTGCGCGTGATGCGGATCATCACGTCGTTGTGGCCGACTTCAGGTTTCGCGACGTCCGTGAGCGTGAGGCCCGGTGCGCGTTCGAGTTTTGCCAATGCTTTCATGTACGCCTCCGGATCAGATCACGCCAAGTTCACGGCCGACGCGCGCAAACGCATCCACGGCGCGATCGATCTGTTCCGTGGTGTGCGCGGCGCTCATCTGCGTGCGGATGCGAGCGCGCCCCTTCGGCACCACCGGGAACGAAAAGCCGACCACGTAGACACCTTCCTTCAACAAGGCATCCGCCATCTTCGACGCGAGTTGCGCGTCGCCGAGCATGACCGGAATGATGGGATGTTCGCCGGGCACGAGCGTGAAACCGAGCGCGCTCATCTTGCCGCGGAAGTGCGCGCCGTTTTCGCGCACGCGTGCGCGCAGTTGCGCGCCTTCGTCGCTCGCGAGCAGTTCGAGCACTTTCAGCGACGCAGCGGCAATGCTCGGCGTCAACGTGTTCGAGAACAGATAGGGACGCGAGCGCTGGCGCAACAACTCGATGATTTCCTTGCGCGCCGCGACGTAGCCGCCCGATGCCCCACCCAGCGCTTTACCCAACGTACCCGTGATGATGTCGACGCGCGACAGCACCCCGCAATGTTCCGGCGTGCCGCGACCGTGTTCGCCGACGAAACCCACTGCGTGCGAATCGTCAACCATGACCAGTGCGCCGTAACGATCGGCAAGGTCGCAGATGCCGGCTAGGTCGGCGATGATGCCGTCCATCGAGAACACGCCGTCGGTCGCGATCAGTTTGAAGCGCGCGCCGGCTGCGTCGGCTTCTTTCAGCCGCGCTTCGAGATCGGCAAGGTCGTTGTTCTTGTAGCGAAAGCGCTTCGCCTTCGAAAGCCGCACGCCGTCGATAATGCTCGCGTGATTCAGTTCGTCGCTAATGATCGCGTCGTTATCGTCGAGCAGCGTTTCGAACAAGCCGCCGTTTGCGTCGAAACAACTGGAGTAGAGAATACAGTCGTCGGTTTGCAGGAACGCGGCGAGCGCCGACTCGAGTTCCTTGTGCACGCTTTGCGTGCCGCAAATAAAACGCACCGACGCCATGCCGAAGCCGTCGTGATCCAGGCCTTGCTTGGCGGCTTCGATCAGACGCGCGTCGTTCGCCAGTCCCAGATAGTTGTTCGCGCAGAAATTCAACACGTCCGCACCGTTGGCGAGACGAATGTCGGCCGACTGCGGGCTGGCGATCACGCGTTCGTTCTTGTAAAAGCCGTCGGCGCGGATCTGCTCCAGACTGCCGCGCAGATGGGCGAGATATTGGTCACGCATGAACCAGACTCCTGAAATGGGTGAGAGCGCCTGTGTCAGCGTGTTCGGCATGTGCGACCACGAGGCGGCCTGTTATAGTCGGCTGTCAGTTTTAGCGGATATTTTCGTTTTTCCGAACTAAAATCCGATATATCGAACAACTCTAAACGATGGGTCAGGAAATGGCAAGTTCGGGTATTCGCCGCGCAGCAGCCGCTGCGGCGCCTGCTGCAGGTGCTGCGGGCGCGGGGCCAGTGGCCGCGATCGCGGCGCCGCCGCGTGTCGGCGAACACATTCAGCGTTTGCGCGCCGAACGGCGCATGACGCTCGACGATCTGTCGCGCGCGGCCGGCGTGTCGAAATCGATGCTATCTGAGATCGAGCGCGACAAGGCGAATCCGACGATTGCGGTCGCGTGGCGGCTGACCAATGCGCTCGGTGTCAGTCTCGATTCGCTGTTCGCGCCGCAAAAGGCGCCGGAGGCGATTGCCGTCTCCGGTCCGCACGACATTCCCACGTTGAGCGGGCACGAAGCCAAGTATCAGTTGCGGGTGTGGGGGCCGATCGAGCTGGCCGGCAAGTTCGAGTGGTACGAGTTGACGCTGCAAGCGGGCGGGGCGTTGGTGTCGAATGCGCACGAACCCGGCACGCGCGAACACCTCACCGTGCTGCACGGATCGATAGAAATCGAGGCCGCCGGCACGACGAAACGGCTCAAGACCGCGGACACCGCGCGTTATGTCGCCGACGAACCGCACGCCATCCGCAACGCCGGCAAGGGTGAGGCGAAAGCCCTGCTGGTGGTGATTCACGGCTGACGCGCAAGCTCACCGTTAGTCGCGCGTAGCGGGATGAACCGTTCGTCGGATGAGGTTGCGCCAAACACTGTATGTTTGTACAGTATTGGCTATCGACTGGAGCCGACAATGAACGACCTGACAACCGACCATGCCGACCACGCTCTGGCCGCGCTGCGCTATCAAACCGCGGCGCGCGATCTCGAACGCATCGTGCGCAATATCGCCGCGCGCTACATCGTGCAAGAGGTGCCGCTCACGTGGCGGCTGCTGCATGCCATCGAGGCGGAGGCGCTGGCCGACCTAGGGTTTGCGAGCCGACATGACGCGATCATGCTCGGGCTGTTTCAGCGCCCGTCCGATCTGCCTTATCCCGAAACTGACGAAGGCGTGGACTTCGGTACGTCCACCGCGTTGCCCGCGGTGTTCGCGTTCGCCGTCTGCGCCTATGAGGAAGCCGCTCGTCGCGCTGCGCAACCTGCTGCGCAACCTGCTGCGCAAGACGCTCCGCTGAAACGCGCGCGAGCTTGGGGCGACTGATTCGGGGCTGATTTTTCGCCGGTTGCCACCTACAATGTGTGCAACTAACGGAAAGATAGCTCATGTCACCTCCCCATCTGTCCGACCCAGTTCCACGGCCTGCGCCATCCACCGATCTATTCGATCAGCAGCGCGAAGACTGGCGCCGCGATCCGCAAATCGCGTTCGACGCATGGCTCGCCAATCAACATTTCCGACGCTCGTCCGCTGAAGTCTACCAGGCGCAATGGGGACTCTTTCTCGAATGGCTGGCCGCACGCCAGAAGAGTCTCGTTACGGTCGATACGCACACCATCGCTGAATTTGTTGGTGGGCTTGAGATTCGCAAACCGCAGCGTATCCGGTATTTGCGCTTGATCGAGCGGGTGCTGGATCATGTGCGCGAAATCGAATCCGCGTCGACTAACCCCGCACGTTTCATCGCTCAGGACGGCGAGGCGGCTTGGCGAAACGCACGCGACAACGAACCCACAGGGTTTCTCAACCACGCTGAACGTACCGCGCTGATTGCCCACCTGTTTTCACCGTTGCCGGATTTGTCCGCGGCGCAGCGCTGGAGAGAACGGCGCGATCGCGCGTTGATCGCCGTGTTTCTCGGCGGTGGGTTGAAGACCGGCGAAGCGGGTGCGCTTTCGGTTAGTTGCGTGAATGTGGGGTCGCCCTGGGTCACGATCGAATCGGCCAACCCCATGTTGATGCGGCGCACCCGGCTTGCACCCTTCGCCACAGCCATCCTCGACGCATGGCTCGCCGAGCGGCGTCTGTCGGAATTGGCCGGCAATCTGGTTTTTCCCGCGTCGCCTTCCGGGCGGCCGATGCACAAGGCCACCATGCTGCGCGCGGTCGACGCATTGATCGACGCAGCGGGCATCGCCGCGTCGCGTGCTTCACGAGCCAGTCCGCAAACCTTGCGAAACACGTTTGCGGCGGATCTGTTTGAGAGCGGGGTGGAGGCAGAACTGGTCGGCCAATGGCTCGGCTTCGTGCAAGCCGTGTCGGCGAACCGTTTGTATCGGGCATGGCAAACGTGGGCGGATCAGCAGGATTCAGCCGCCGTCGACGCACCGGATCCCGCAGCGCAATCTTTGCCTGAACCTAGACGTGACGGGCGTGTAACGAGGAGAAGGGGAGGAAATGAGCCCTGAAAATCCTCACCTCTCAGGTCCCGAATTTCCTCACCTTTCGCCGTTTATCCGTTATTGCAGGACGTTGGACGCTCACGCCGAGGCGGTGATCGGGTCACTCGACAAAAACCGGCTAACTGCCTCCAGCCTTGATTCGCCGAGGCCGGACGAGTGGTCGCATTCCGGACATTGCAGTTCGAAGCGGTGATCGACCTGGGACAGCTCCGGCTCACCTTCCTCACATTTTGGGCATCGTAAAGGCACTGCGACGTGACCGTCCGCGGCAGTGCCGATCGTCCGCAACTCTTCGCTGCTAAGCCGCCCGGCTTCGACCAGCGAACACAGCAGACCGGCGATTGCCGGATCGATTCCTTGCTGGCCGCGCAGCACGGCGACTTCTTTTGTCAACGTATCGACGTCGTCCGATTGCTCGCGCAGTTGCGCATCGAGCCGATCGCCGCGCGCCTTGGCCGCGGCGATTTGCTGAATAAACTCGAATTCCTTGCGACTGGCGTCGCGTACGCCTGACTGATAGGTCGACGCCATGGTGCGAAGAGAGTCCAGCTCGACCAGCATCGGCTTCACGCGTCGCTCGGCTTCGGCGATAGCGTCTTTGATCTGTTGCGCATAGTGCTCGGTGCTTTGCCGTAATTCGACGTGCAAGGCGTCGATCCGGTCGCGAAGCGCCGCGTTGGTCGCACATTCATTGTCGAGCCGCTGACGAAGCGTCTCATTTTCTTGTTCGAGCCGTCGAGCCGTTGCCTGCAGGCCTTCCTGGTGAACGTTGCCGTGCGTAGTCGCACTGGATAACTGGGTTTCCAGTTCGCGAACCTTTTCCCATGCGGCTTCAGCTCGCAGTTCACTGCGCTTGATCGCGTCTTCGGAGGCATCCAGCCGAATCTCCGCGTCTCGAGCACGCTGGTCGGCATCCGCGATCTGGGTACGAATTTCGGCGCGTTCGTCGTCTAACGCCGTTCTGGCGTGGGCAACTGCTTCTTCAAAAAGAGCGCCTAGCAGTTCACCGGCGCGATCTTCCAGCGCTTTCGGAATGGCGCCTGCGCCCACTTTGACACGCGACACGTTTCGGATCCGTTCCCAGAAGTGGTCGATGTCTTTCGGGATATCGCTTGCGCTGCCGGTTTGCGTCAGGTCGCGAACCGCGGCCATGGACGGGCGAATACCCAGATCAAAAAACAAGCGCTTGCAGGCATGGAGCGAAAGCTCTTGCCGGCGAGCGCCGCTGGTTCGCATTGAGTCGAGCTCGTCGCGAATGGTTTGCCGTACCTGATCCAGATTCACGTATACCTCGATGTCGCTCGAATTGCATGAATCATAACAATTTACGTAACGTTTGCTACGTATTTATGGCCGCTGAGCTGACTTGGCCGAATTGGTGTGCTTTGACGCTTGTCGTGCATCACGGAATCGTCATGCAGTCGGTTTTTCCGTGAAACAAAACGAAGAATAGCCAACAAGTCCTTGTAAAGAAAGATGTTTTGCGGTTCTCCCGGCGATCGTGCACTGTTTCACGACCGTGTGATGACGGCGAAGTGGTTGGGAGACTTTGTCCGAAGGGCGCACGGGGTGAAGATTCTAGAGAGTAATAAAAGTAAACACCTTTGAACCCATGTTAAAAACGTTAACGCCACTGCAAACCTATACCTGGTAAGGGTTTCAGAGCGCGAAGGTGAAGCTTTGCGGGAGAGGTGGTGAGGTCTTGCGGGAGGGTTCGGTGATGGAGTTCGGGGACCTTGGTGAGCGGGTCCGGGACAGAACGTGAGCGGGTTCGGGAGACACCCCAAAAGTGGGGTTTGTTCAAAGGTGAGGTTTTGCGGGACCTGTTCGTCTCGGATCGCCCGGCAGCGCTCGATCGTGCCCTCTGAGGGCTGCCGGTCTGAAGGTGAGCGCTTTCAGGACCCTCTTGCCGACCGATTTTTGGCGGTATTCAAGGGTCGTAAACCCCTTCGGTGAGTCAAGACGGGAGGAAATGCGAACCGAAGGTGAGGTTTTACGGGGCCGAGGTGCCATTTTTGCCAAATTTTTGTGCATTGCGAGGCTTAAGGTGAGGGTTTGCGGGAGCCTAGCGATCGTTGCTGCTGTTTTCCGGCGGCAAGCTCGACCGGGGGGATCGGTGTCGAGTGTGGCAAAGGTGAGGAAATTCGGGAGGCTCGAATCGGGGCGATCCGCAAGACTTCAAATTGCCTGGTTTTTGGCAAAGGTGAGGTTTTTCGGGAGCGTTCTGAGCCGTTTTGGATCGCTACGGTGAGGAAATACAGGATCAAAACGACCTGAATGGCTCGGAAATGCCCTACACGCGTAGACGAACGGCGCTGTCTATTTCGTCTGCTGAATTTTAAAGGTGAGGTTTTTCGGGACCTTTGTGGTGGGGATTCGAAGCGCGTGGTTTCGATGCAAAAGACGGTTGAGGTGAGGTTTTACGGGAGATCGTGAGGAAGAAGCTTGTCGGCTATATTTTCTAACATATTGAATTGATAGATTATTTTGTGGCCATTTTGCAAAGGTGAGGTTTTTCGGGAGGCTTTTTTTGAGGGGCATTTTGTTGTCGTGGGGGCGCAAAGGTGAGCGTTTTCAGGAGAGTTTTCTCGCGATTCTTACGCTCCACCACGCTGGAGGCCGCGCCGTTCCGAGTGGTGTGGCGTGACTAAGGTGAGACTTTTCGGGGGCGTTTGTTGGTTCGGCGCTCGCGCATGAGTGAGAGATTGCGCCGGTGGCCGATTTGACGACCGCTGCGCAGCGGTGTCTTCGACCGGGGTCGCGTGACGAGAACCTCCGTGTTGCTGCGATGGCGTATTGGGCCGCGGGCTAATTGCGCGGCGATGATTCACCGATGGCTCCGTCGCTGGCTCAATTTGAGCGTGCTGCGCGGTTACCGGCGAGCGGTCGCCCGCACGTTGACTGCAGCGGGTGTGAGGGCTCTGGAGCGCGTGGTTTGGGGGCTCGCAGCGGGTTTCGACTCATGGATAACCTTGTCGTCGCCGCATTCGGGGTGTCCTTCGCATTGATCGCGGCGCCGGGTCCCCCTTTGATGGGGCTCGGGTAAGCGGGCGGCCCTCCCCTGCCGAAGCGGGCGGTCTCGATCGAGAGCAGGTGCTTTCACCAGGTGGATCGGCATCAGTGCGCCTGGCTCGGTCCGCCGTGCGAGCAGTGAAAATTCCGGAAATTTTTTAAGGTGAGGAGATTCGGGATCGAGTCGCCACTGTTCTCGCCAATGAGGGAAAAGGTCTGAATTTGCCAGGACCGCGACCTGCAAGGACAGCCCCAACCTGGCGCCGAACGGCTGAGGTGAGGCTTTTCGGGAGACGCTCGAGGTGAGTCGCGCGTCGTAAACTCACTTCACCCGGAACGGTGAGACGCACGCTATAGACGCGTATCACCGCAGTCGGTATGCTCTCGCCAAATCCCTCCTCGACCTGACGCATGGCCACGAAGCGCGCGAAGAAGACCGATGTAGTCAGCCCGAGCTCGGCCGAATTGCGCAAAGCCGTCGAGGCGATCGCGATTCAGCCTAAAAGCGGCAAAATCACCCTCCTTACCCGCAAGCTGTTCAACGTGCTGCTCGCCGTCGCTCAGCAAGCGGACGAGTCGGGCGACACGTATCGGGCCTTGCTGTCCGACATCGTCGCCAATTCGGCATTCGATTCCAACGACACGGCACTCGTCAAAGAGCATCTGCGGCGCATGGTGTCGGTGCAGGTGGAATGGAGCACGGGTACGTCCAGCCAGAAGCCGGGGCGCAAGTGGGGTATCTCCACGCTGATCGCCGACGCGGAAATTCTCGAAGATCCGACCACGCGTCGCGTCTGGGTTGAGTTTTCATTCGCGCCGAAGATCAAGAAGAAGCTGCTCGATCCGGTTCAATATGCCCGATTGAGTTTGCAGTTTCAGAGCCAGTTGCGCAGTAGCGCGGGGTTGGCGCTCTACGAAATTTGCGTGCGCTATCTGACCAACCCGAGTCACCTCACCATGCGTGAGACTTGGGAATGGTGGCGCCCTATCCTGTCCGGTACGCCGGACACGGAGGCGGGTGACGAGGCGAAGCGCGAGTACAAATACTTCAAGCGCGATTACTTGCGCCCGGCGATCGCCGAGGTCAACGCCGTCACGAATATCTTCGTCGAATTAATCGAACACCGGGAAGGACGGCGCGTTGCGGAAATCCAGTTCCGCGTGACCGAACGCAAGCAGCCCATGCTCGCGCTCGACGAACATCCGAACGTGTTTGACAGCACGCTGGTCGACCGGATGGTGAAGATCGGCATTCCGCTGAAAGAAGCGCAGACGCTGTATGCCGACAGCGAGGAAAACCGGATTCGCGCCGCACTGCAAATGACGGAGCAACGCATGCGCAGCACGTCGTTGCCGGCCGTGCGCAGTGCACCGGCGCTGTTCAAGGACGCGTTGAAGAAAGGCTATGCGCCGCCGGTCGAAGCGCTGCCCTCCGGTTCCGGTGGTAAGGCGGCGGTGGCGGCACCGGCCGACGATCTCAAGGCCCGTCTGCTCGGCGAATATTCGGCACATCGTCGCAAGGAAGCGTACGAGTTGTACAACGAGCAAGGTGAGTCGGAACGGGAGATCGCGCGGCAGTCGTTTGAAGAAGATGAATTGCCGGGTCTGGGCACTCACATGCGCGACGACTGGCGCCGTCGCGGCTTGGATTCGAAGATTGTCGAGACGGCATTCTTCGATTGGCTGGCTCGCAAGACTTGGGGTGAGCCTACCGACGGTGACCTGCTTGCCTTCACGCTGAGCCAATCGCGCGCGGCGTAATCATTGAGCGGGACGGCGGCTGGAACTGATTGCCGCCTGTCGACCAGAACCAGAGTTGGCGCCTTAGCGCTTCCTCTGGTCCCCTTCCCCGCTGTGACTTCCAGATCCGTTACTTCAACATCTTCTCAATCTGCCGAAGGATGTCGTCACGCTTTTCACGCGTGAGCCCTTTCAGGCGCAGTTCGATTCGATCATCCCCGTACGATTTGAGATCACCGACCGAGACGCCTTCGAGTTTGATTTCGAGGCGCTGCGCGTAGCGCTGCCGGCCAGCTGGCTTGGTGCTTTCCTGCGCGCTTGCTCGACCTTTGACGATATCTGCAACTTGTCGCGTGCTCAGATCGTCGGAGAGGATTTTGTTGATCAGACGCAGCGTCGCATCGGCGCCGCGGGCCGTATGGTAACGGCCGACCTGATACGCCATGTTCGAGCCGAAGCGGTCCGGACGCGCGACCATCTCATGCATGATGACCTCCGGCAACTTGGCGATCGACAGAGCGACTGCCACGGTCGATTCGTCCAGACCGAGATGTTCGGCAAGCTCCTTCTGGCTTTGAAAATGCCGGTCGTCGAGAAAGCGTTTCCAGACGACGGCGTTGTCGAACACCGTTTGCGAATCGCGTTGGACGTTGAGGTCGTAGCCGAGCTTGTAGCTCTGAATGCCGATCGGCAGATCGATGACGATCGCCTTCACCGATTCCTTGTTCGCTTCTTTCAGCGCGCGCACACGGCGGCCGCCGTCGCTGACGTAGTAGGTGCCGGGATTGTCGTAATCGGGAATGACGTGAATCGCTTGCTGCTGGCCTTGCTTCGCCAGATTCACGGCAAGCTCGGCAATCGACGACTTCAGATAGAAATGCCGCGGATTGAACGGGCTTGGTTTGATCGTCTTGAGCGCGAGGTCGATTACCTGACCCGGCCGATAAGCATGCTCGAGCCGCCACGAGCGGTAGGCCGCCGATTCGTCGGCGGAGTCGACCGTGTCGACTTCCGCGATGCTTTTCGGCATGACGGATGACATTGGACGGCTCGGCACTTCACTGCCCTTCGGGCCATTCTTGACCAGACCGTCGATGGCATTCAGACGATCGAGCGCGGTTCGCTTTTCGCTGCTGGTCGTATCAGGACGTGCTTGAAAGCCTTTGGCGAATTGGGAGGGTTTCATTCAGGGTCCTTTATGCGCATAAATTTCACGGGAGCAGGGCGGCGATCTCGTTGGTGCACGCCCGTACTTCGATGGCGGCAAGCTTGGCGCCACGATCGTTCATCTGAAGGACTGTCTGTCCTAACGCCATGGCCTGCTTGTAGGCTTCACGCGTCGGGATCTGGGTCTTCAGCAGCGGGAATCCGAGCTCTTCGAGCGCGCGCTTCAGTTCGCGCGTGAGCATCCGTTTCTCTTCGGTCTTGTTGAGCAGAAAGACGGCGCGCAGGTCTTCATTCATGACTTGAGCCTGCTGAACGAGTTTCACCAAGCCGATGCTCGACCAGTAGTCCGCCGGCGATGACGAGGTGGGAATTACCGCGACACTCGCTGCCAGCAGCACGACGCCAGATACTTTCTCTGTGATGGAGGGCGGGCAGTCGACCACGATGATGTCGTAGTCGGACACGAACTTCTTGATCTCGCGATGGATCTGGCTGCCGGCTTCGGACAGGTTGACGACCGGGAATGGGATTCCGTTATCGCCGTCCGATGATGCGCTGGCCCAGTGGATGAGTGTGTTTTGACCATCTGCGTCTACAACGAGGACGCGTTTGCCTTTCTCATGAAACGCAGCGCCGAGGTGCATCGCGATTGTGCTCTTCCCGACCCCACCCTTCTGCTGAGTTACCGCGATGATTTCTGCTGCCAATCTTCACCTCCTCTTTTTAGACGCAAATGGATTTTACCTGGATGAATTCGTAATTCAATCGTTTTTGGTAAATCAATAGACGCATTAGCCATTCGGGATAGGTTTATGCGCATAAAGCGACGTGATGGCCGTAAGAGGGCAATCGTGAGGCTGTGATCGGGCGGTCGGTCGGGTGTGATTAGCGATGCGGCGAAGAGGTACAACTGAATGCAAATCGGGGCTGTCGATGCATGTGAGGGAGTCGGAGTCGCTGACCTTCGTCGTGGGACGTTGAGCTCCGCCGCATAGATGAGCGAGGGCGGTCGCGCGATCGGATATCAAAGGGCGCCGCGTCGTCACGCGTGACTGGGGCGTCAGCGGGGAAGACAAAGCCGGCAGACGCTACGGTCACGCGCTTTATGCGCATAAAGTCCTCCGCGAACTGACGTAGTTCGCAGCCGGAGTGGGAGCATTCGGTATCGCGGGACGCGACCGTATGGCGAAGGCAGGCGGGTGGGACCTATCCGAGCATGCGACACGTGACGCGTGTTTGTGTCGGCTTGAAGCAGCGGCCGACCATCTTCGGGGGCTTTATGCGCATAAACCGAAAGCAGCGCTGTCGAAGCGAGGCGACGATGCGTGCCAGACCTTCATCGTCCCCCGCTCTCTTTGCGAGTCCCCACGTACGGGGAAATACAGCAACCCGCACGTACCTTTGCAGATAGGGTAGCTAAGCACGCGCCAAACGAGCTGGCACCGTCGATCAGAATTTCACCGGGTGGCTGGCCTGGCGCCTCCTGCCTGACGTCGATCGCCAAACGCAGTTTGTCCGCATATCCCGCTGGGACACAGAGGTCGTGCGGAAGAAGAAATTCGGCCAATAAATTGTGGAAGAAGCACAAGAAAAGCTAGCTCGAGTGGTCGCGCCCAGAGTCTGCTTAACCGCCAAACAAGCCATCCTTTGCCTGGTGCGGACCGCCCGCGCCGATACCCAAATAGAAACTACCGACGCAACCGCCGCCCCACCCACCGACGCGCCTGTACCAATCAACGCGCTAAAATCCAACACAAAAAAACGTCACACCACCAGAACACCAACCGCAACAAACCCCCCAACCATGATCACCATCTACCACAACCCTCGCTGCTCAAAATCGCGCGCCGCATGCGAGTTGCTCGCCAGCATCTACAAGGTCGCAAACGAACCAGCAGAAATTGTCGAGTACCTGAAGCAGCCGCTCACCGTCGCGCAACTCAAGCAGTTGAACACCCAGCTAGGCTGCCCGGTCCGCGAAATGATTCGAGACACGGAAGTCGAATACAAAGAACTCCATCTCTCCGATGCCGCGCTAACTGATGACGAGTTATACGAAGCAATGGCCATGCATCCCATCCTGCTGCAACGGCCGATTGTCGTGCGAGATGGCCGCGCGGTGATCGGCCGTCCGCCAGAAAACATCGCGGCGCTCTTTGCCTGACCAGCCACGAAAGCGCATCACCGAACCTGCGTAACTGCCACGCCAGCGAAGCACGCCGCTCAAGCGGTGTGTCTTGGCCACAAGCTCGGCCCTTCGTCACCAACGCCGCATCCATCGTCACGATCTTCACGAAGACAGCCGATACGAAATTCCTTCGCGCGAGGCGCATCGCCGACGAAAACGGATTGAGACGCAGCGTCCAACAAAGCGTCCGCATCGGCAAGAAACGCACGCGAACAAACTCACGCCAAGCGATCTGCCGCTGACGGCACATAAAAAAGTGCCCACAAAAAATAACGACCACAAACCAATCGACGCCGGCAATAATTTGTCCGCTGTCCCGTCCAAACCGATAAATTCGAATAAACAAAAATCCCTGCGGCCCGCGAAGCTCACCGCTCACCAATCGGTCGCCCTCACTGCGACGAGCGGTCGCGCCCCGCTACAATCCGTCATCCGCGGGCGGCCGTGGATGCGTCAATCGATTAAAAGGGACACCGTGCATCTGACGACAACACTCGCGCCGTGGTCATCCCACGACACCCAACTGATTCTCTCGTGCGTGCTTGGACTCGCACTCATTATCATTTTCATCAGCGTGCTGAAGCTCGCGCCGTTCCTGTCGATTCTGGTCGGCACGTTCGCCGCAGGTTTTGCCGCGGGACTGCCGCTAGAGGCTGTCGCCAGTGCTTTCAGCAAAGGCGCGGGTGCGTTGCTCGGCGACGTCGGCATCATCATCGCGCTGGGGGCCATGCTCGGCGCGCTGATGGCCGAATCGGGCGCGGCCGACCGGCTCGTTTCGACCATTCTCAAACATTCGACGCCGCGCACGCTGCCGTGGATGATGGCGCTCGTCGCGCTGATCATCGGCTTGCCGCTCTTCTTCGAAGTCGGCCTCGTGATGATGGTGCCGATCATCTTCGTGATGGCGCGCCGCTCGCAACAACCCATCTTACGTATCGCGATTCCCGCGCTGGCCGGCATGACCACGCTGCATGCGCTACTGCCGCCGCACCCGGGTCCGTTGATCGCGGTCAGCGCGCTGCATGCCGATCTCGGTCTGACGCTCGGCCTTGGCCTGATCGTCGCGATTCCGGCAGTGATTCTCGCCGGTCCGCTCTACGGTATCTGGCTGTCGAAGCGGATGCATGTCGCCGAGCCCGAAGAAATGGGCAAGCTGTTCACCGCGCAACAAGACACCGCCGAGCCACCGGGTTTCGCGATTTCGCTGATCACGATTCTGTTGCCCGTCGTATTGATGTTGGGCCGCACGGTCGCGAAGCTTCTGCTTCACCCCGAAACGTTCCTGTTCGACGCGCTGAATTTCCTGGGTGAGCCGTTGATTGCACTCGGCCTCACCGTGCTGTTCGCGGTGGTCGCATTGGGCTGGTCGCGTGGCATGGCGCGCGACCGCGTCGGTGGCATTCTGCGCAAAAGCTTGCCGCCGATCGCCGCGCTGCTGCTGACTATCGGCGCCGGCGGCGGACTCAAGCAGGCGCTCGTCGTCGCCGGCATCAGCACGACGATCGGCAAGATCGCGGTCGGCGCGCACATGCCGCTGATTCTGCTGGCGTGGCTTATCGCGGTGGCGTTGCGGCAAGCGACGGGTTCGGCGACTGTCGCCACCACGACGACCGCGGGGATCGTCGCCCCGGTCGTCGTGGGTCTCAGCGCGACGCACAATTCGCTGATGGCGCTCGCTATCGGTGCAGGCTCGGTGTTCTTCTGCCACGTGAACGACGCCGGGTTCTGGATGGTGCGCGAGTATTTCGGCTTGCAATTGAAGCAGACGGTGCTCGTCTGGTCGGTTTTGCAAACGATCGTCTCCGTGGTCGGCCTTGCGCTCACGCTCGTGCTGTGGGGCGTGCTGACGTGACGGTGCGATAGGCCCCGCCGGATTGGCAGGAATTGCGGCTGGGCTGTCAATTCCTGCGTAAGAGGGCCGCTTACACTGCGTGGTCAGGCGAGGTGCGGCGCACCTCGTTCCCCCCTCGACGCGGAGCCACCATGCTTGAACTGAGACCTTCCTGCGAAGGATGCGGCAAGTCACTGCCGCCGAACGCGCCTGACGCGATGATCTGCACTTACGAATGCACGTTCTGCGAGGTTTGCGCGCTCAGCACATTGCGTAATGTGTGTCCGAATTGCGGCGGCAATTTCCAGCATCGGCCGATACGCACGCGCGTGCAGCTCCAGAAACATCCCGCGCATATCGAACCGTTTCCTATCTCGATCGACGAGGCGGCGCACGCAAGTTATTTCGAGCGTTATCGGAATACACCGCCCACCGAGCGATGAATGGTGAACGCGCGGAGCGGGCGCAAGCAGCGTGCAAGGACGCTTCACGCGTTCGTCCGACGCGTCGCCACTACCCTACGCCGCGCATCAGTCGTCCCCGTTCGTGGCACCCGGCGTTGCAATCCCGCTCATCGAACGCGCGGCCACGCGCAGCAAACGGATCTGCTTGCGGTAGTTACGGCAGCCGCTGCAGGTCGGCAGATGCAGCCGGATGGCGACCCATTCCCCAGTTGTCAAACGCCGATCCAGCGCATCCGACAGTAAACGCGTGATGTTTTTACATTTCCCCATTCGCATCCTCGCTGGATAGGCCTTTTTCGCTCAGGCAAGTGCGCAGGCGCAAGCGCGCGCGGTAAATCAGCACGCTGCAATGATTGGCGGTCATGTTCAGTTCGGTGCAAATCGCCTCGGTCTCGAGATCGAGGAATTCGCGCATCATGAACACGCGCCCGATCTGTTCCGGCAGGTGTTCCAGACACATTTCGAACAGTGTCCAGAACTGCTGCTGACGCAGCGCGGTTTCCGGCGTTGGCCATGGACGCGGTTTGGTTTCGCGCGACCAGTGGCCGTTGTCCTTGAACAGTTCGCGATCGAGCAAGGCTTCGCCGTCGAGTTCGGATTCCAGCGCGGACAGGTTGATCGTCCGTTGCCGTGCGCGCAGCGTGTCGACGAGCTTGTGCCGCAGGATGCCGAACACCCAGGTCTTGTGCTCCGACTGCGCCGCGAAGCGATCGGCTTGCGTCCACGCCGCGGCGAGTGCTTCCTGGACGGCATCTTCGGCGGCGGCCGCGTCGCGCAGTTGCAAACGGGCGAAGCGCACCAGGTCGCGCCGCAATTGCGTCAGATAAACGGGATCGTCGAGCGCCGGCCCGCTTACTTGTGCCATGGCATGCTCCGTCGCCCGGCTCGCGGTTGCCGCGCGCTTTCTCTTGCGTCGTTGTGGTTCATAGAGGGGGGTGTTCTGCGCAATGTGGGGATTCGAGCGCCATTGTGCTCTAAGCCCCAGCGCAATCGAATCGGTATTGAACATATGCCCCGCCGACGCACGATAAACAGATGACGTTAGTCGAGCCACGGCAGGTGGTTATGACAGAAAAAACATTATTGCGAAAATTGAAATCAATCGTGTGTGCGAGCGCTGCTGTCGTCCGCCCCACAGCCCAGAGCCTGGCGGGCACCATCGCAATCGATCCACCACGCATGGCAATTTCGATTGTTTCATTTTGCGAAAAGATGTCTTTGCGACTTTGATATTTTTAGGCGGACACTGAATCGCTATCCTCCAGTCCATCGATCGACCTGATCGCGAACTAAACGCCGAAGAGGAGTAGCACCATGAAACGCATTCTGTCCGCCCTGATCGCTTCCGTCGCCCTGTTTGCGGCCGCTTCCGGCGCTGCGCATGCAGCCGCACCGGCGCAATGCAACGGTCCGGCATCGTACTGCAACGTGTTTTTCGGTAACTAAGCCGAACGGCGAACGGGCTCGCCGCCGGACGCTTCATTGGTCCGACGCCGGTCTGTCAGCAGGAAAGCTTTCCGAAGCAAAAGGGTGCCGTTATCGGCGCCCTTTTTTCGTTTGAGCAGTAGATGATGGAAGGACATCAGCGCGTCAAAGTGGACGGTACACACTACGCGGCACTCCGAAGCAACACTCGCGCCTGGCACATGAATGCGTCCAATGCTCGCTCTACTGACGTGTTACAGTGGGTCAACAGCTTGCAGTTCTCCTGCGCGCTTGCGCAGTCCCCAACGCAAACGCTTCGCATCACAGCGCCCTGCTTTGAACAGGGTCCCGTTCCTCCTACTCTGCTTTGCGGTGTCGTCTGCCGGCCGGGTTGAAAGCGGCCGTTGCTCACGCGCATCGTCGATCATTACCGTGTTTTCGTGAGACGTCTTCTGCCGGCCGCGCGGTTCGCCGCAACGATAGCGTTTCACGAAAGCCCTCACCGGAGACGACCATCATGAGCAACACGATTCGACACTATCGAGGACTCGAGATCTATCCGTTGGTCTATCCGCACCAGCCGAGGGATCGCGACGGCGCCCGTCATTACGATGCCGGCTTCGACGCCGCGGTGCGCATCTGCCGGCGCGGCAGCGACCACATCGTCACCGGCAGCCGCCTGTTTCAGGTGCCGAGCACATCGCCGTTCGACGCCGCCGGCGTCGCGCGCATTGCGTCGACCAGCTACGCCGAACAGGTGATCGACGGCATGGTAGCCGGTCAGTCGATCGCCGGGCTATGACGCGCGCAACGATGGCAAGTCACGTTTCCAAACGCTCGCAGGGCGAGCAGGTTCCGGCTCTCGTCGGCCGTGAGAATTATCAGGTGGCGGCGTCGTCGCGGCGTACGTCGAGCGGCACTGTGCCGACGCTAAAAGTCATCCGCCTGAGCGACGATCGGGTGATCTACCCGTTCCAGGGGCACGCGGACATGCCCTTTTTCGACGAAGCTAACGACGCTCAATCGTATGCCGAGCAATACGGCTGGCAATTGGTGGACGGGGACATCGCCGTACCTGAGTAGGCGGCTGAAGCTAGATCTAGCCGCCGCGGTTGCCATTTTGCCCCCACACCGACGCCGTTCGGCAATGTCGTCCCGCACGATTTGCGGACATCGGTCATTTGTACTCGCGCCGCCACGCGTTCTTAGCGTCCGCCTATGGATTGCTGCGATTTGCCTCAAATCTTCCTAGGCCGAAAGCATGCTTGATTGACAAGGCAAAAGTACCAGTTATCCACAAGGTTATTCAGTGAATCTGTGGATAACTTTTTGCGGCGATAAAGTTATCCACCGGTTGCTGCGTCTCACAGTCGCCCACCCGACCGGCGACAAGTCACCAGCGCTCATCGCCGCACCCGCCGTGGCTCCCCGCGCGGCTTTTGCCTATGATGTTCATGCATGAGCATGCGTTATCCGCCTGCGCGTCCCGCGCACCCCATTCGAGGAAACGAACCATGGCATATCACATTGCAGTCGTCGTCGGCAGCTTGCGTCGCGAGTCGTTTAACCGCCATCTGGCGCAAGCCGTGATTTCGCTTGCGCCTTCCGACTTTACGTTCGAGTTCATCGATATCGGCTCGTTGCCGCTCTACAGCCAGGACTACGATGCCGACTATCCCGAAGCCGGCAAGCAGTTGAAGCAACGTATCGAAGCGGCCGACGGCCTGCTGTTCGTCACCCCGGAATACAACCGCTCGATCCCGGGCGTGCTGAAGAATGCGCTCGACTGGGGTTCGCGTCCGTGGGGCACGAATTCGTGGGGGAACAAACCCGGTGCGGTGATCGGCACATCGGTCGGCGCGACCGGCGCGGCGTTGGCGCAGCAGCATCTGCGCAATGTGCTGGCTTATCTCGATGTCGCCACGTTGGCGCAACCCGAGGTGTTTATCAAACACGACCTGTCGGTGATCAACGAAAAAGGCGAGATCGTGAGCGACGGTACGCGCAAGTTTCTACAGACTTTCGTCGACCGTTACGTCGCGTGGGTTAAGCGCCAGACGGCCTGACGGCTCACCCATTTCGCTGCCGCACGATAGGCCTCGCTGGAGACAGCGAGGCCTATATCGCCAGACTGCACCGCGAGACCGAACGGGCACACGGTGGCCTCGCCATAGATTCACGGCACGCCGCCGCACCACGCTACACGTGGTGATGCCCCGTCACCCGCTCCCAGCCATGATGCACGGCGAGTTTGAACCGCTCCCATGCGCTATCCGGCGCGGTCGTTTCCCATTGACGCCGTACTTCCGGTTCGGCGTCGTCCCAAGGCATGTCGCGAAAGCGCGCGTCCTGACCGATTTCCGCGCCATAGCGGTACGCCGGCACATAGTCCTCGTAACGCGAATTTTCCGTCGCGTACTGCTCGTCATAGTGCGAGCGGAAATCTTCTTCGTACTCGAGGTATTCGTTCGGAATCTGGGCGCCTAAACCCGAGGTCGGATGCGCAGCGTCGGGCACGACCTCCGACGGCTGCATGATCGCGCCAGATCCGCCGATCGAGCCGGCGGCGATCGCACTACGCCCCGCGTCGCCGACCAGCGGATCCGTCACCGGTTCGTTGATCGGATCCAGCACGGGCCGCTCGTTGAGCGGCGGCGGTACGAACGGTTCGGCGTCAATGTTGCCCGGCGGCATGGGGTAGAGCGTATCGGCCATCGTCGTGCTTGGGCTAGGGGTCGCCACACCGGATGCCGGCGCGCCCGCTCCCGTCATCCCCGCAGCGGCCACGCTCGACGAATGCGGCGTCCCCGACCCCACCGTCCCGATGCCGAGTTCGTCGAGCACCGAATGCTCGCGGCCTGGTGCAGCGTCCTCATTCCAGTCCGGCACCCGTTCGCCGATATCGACCGCGCCGAGCCGCGTCAACGTTCCGCGTGCCAAATCCGCATGCGCTTCACTGGCAGCGTTGACGCACACCAGCACGGCGCCGCGCCGCACGGCCTCGGCATAACGCGCCGTGTCCGGCGCGCGTGCGCCGGTGGCGAACAGGCTCGACAGAAAGCGCTCGATATTCGCGAGCACGCCCGTGCTGGCGACTTCATCGGTTGCCGAGCCGATGGACGGTTCAGGGTTGGCCTGCAACTCGATCGTTTCGGGTGCAAAGCCGGTCTGGACGAGCGTGTCGCGGGCGCCTTCGGCTTGAGAGTAAGTGTCGAATAAACCAATCACGGTATGTTGCATGGCTGTCTCCCGACGTATTGAATGGACCGACGGGCGACGCGGTACGCGTGCCCTTCATCCGTTGTATGCCGCAACGATCATGCCGGAGCCGGCGCAGGGGTTCCGAAGCCCATACGCCCGTACAGGCCGGCCTGCGCTGAAGAATCGGTGACACCCGCCTGCACGGGACAGCAGGACCGCAGAACAGCGACGCGGCGCTTTTACAACGCCGGTAAATGACGACGGACGTCGACCCGCACCTCAAACCCATCGCCACCCGCTTCAATCCGTCGATTGCGCCGCCGGATCCGTCCCCGTCTGCGTCAAATCGTGCTGGATCGTACGCAGCAGTTGCTCCAGCAGGCCGATATCGAAGGGCTTGGAAAGCACCCGCACGTCCACGTGCCGTGCGCGGTCGAGTTCTTCCGCGTAGCCGGTCACCAGAATCACCGGCAACTGCGTGTCGAACGCCTGCACTGCCTCGGCCAGATCGATACCGTTCATCTTTCCCGGCATGTGGATGTCCGACAGCACCAGATCGAACGGCAGCGGCTCGCCGGTGCGGGCGCGCCGCGCGTGAGCGTCGTCGAACAGGTGCAGCGCGGTGTCGGCATTGAACACGCAGGTGATCTGGTGGCCCATCATCTGCAGCAGCGCTTCGGTGCCGGCGGCCACTTCCTCGTTGTCTTCGACCAGCAGAATGCGCAGCCCCTGCGGCGCGCCGCTCTCGTCGACGTTCGCCTCAGGCGGAGCGTCGGCGGCGGGTTCGTCGGTAGCGCGCGGCAGATACAGGCGCACCGACGTGCCCGCGCCGACCGCGCTGTCGATCGCGGCCAGCCCACCGGAGCGTTCGCAGAAGGCGAAAACCTGCGGCAGCCCGAGGCCCGTGCCCATGCCCTGCGACTTGGTCGTGTAGAGCGGTTCGAAAGCCCGTGCGAGCACGTCGGGCGCCATGCCGATGCCGGTGTCTTCGAGCGACAGTTGCACGAACTCGCCGCTCAGCGGAAAGTCGTCGTCGCGACGGAAATGGATATTCGCGGCCCGCACGGTGAAACGGCCGCCGTTCGGCATCGCATCGCGCGCGTTGACGGCTACGTTGATCAGCGCGAGTTCGAGCTCGGCGACGTCGACGTGCATCGGCCAAACCTCCGCACCAATATCAATCACCAGCGAAACCTTCGCGCCGAGCGACGCGCGCAACAATTCGCGGCAGGCCGGCAGCCAGCGCTCCAGCGACAGCGTCTCATTGCGCAACGGCTGTTTGCGCGCGACGCCCAGCAACTGCCGCGTCAGCGACTGACCGCTCTTGAGCGCGCGTTCCATTGCCGACAGTTCGCGATCGAGGCCTGGTGTGCCGCGCCGCCGTGCGATCTGCACGTTGGACGAGAGAATCATCAGCAGATTGTTGAAATCATGCGCGACGCTGCCGACTAGCGTGCCGAGCGCCTCCATCTTGCGCGACTGGCGGTACGCGGATTCGATCGAGCGGCGCATCGACGCCTCGGCCTGCCAGCGCTCCCACGCTTCCTGTTCGGCGCCGAGCCGACGCAGCGACAGCCAGATCACGCACCACAACGCAATGGACGGCGTGAATATCGACAGAATCAACACGCTCAGATGCCGATACCACCCGGCCCAGATCGCCGACGTGCGATAGCCGCACGACACATACACCGGATACGAGCCGACCCGCCGGAACGCGACGATCATGTCGTCGCCGTCGAGGTCGGAATGCATTTTCACGACACCCGCCCGCCGACCCTGCGCCAACGCTTCGGCGAACGGCGAATGCGGTGCCACCGCGGCCGGCTCGCGCGGGTTCCGCGGGTTGCGTGGATAGCGCGCAAGGATCGCACCGTCCGTGCGCACCAGGCTCATCGTGATCGGCGTGATGTCGTTGCCGCCGAGCAGTTCGCGGTAGAACGCGTCGAAATAGCTGGGACGCAGTGCCACCGAGACCACGCCCGCAAACGCGCCGTCGGCATCGCGCCGCGCGACGCCCGTGTTGAACACCTGCTCGCCGGCGACATGCCCTGTCATCACTTTCGACACATGGTCGAGATCCTTGCCGCCGCGAATGCCGACGAAATCGTCGCGCTCGCCGATCGAAATAGCCGGCGACGGATAGAAACGGCTGGTGGCCAGCAGACTGCCGTCGCGTCCAAAGATCGACACTGCGGCCACTTGCGGATAACCGCCGCCCATCGTGCGCAGCTTCTCGTGAATGGCGGCTTCGCGGGCGCGAATGCCGTCGTCGTCGAGACCTTCGGTCAGATCGACGACGCGCGCGTCGAGCGTCTCGTTCATGTCGAACACTTTCAGCGCGTGTTCGTCGGCCACCCGCACGGTGCGCAGCGTCAGGTCGGTGGCGTCGGCGACGCGCGAGCGCCAATCGCTCAACGCCATGATCGCGACGTAGACGCACGGCAGCACGATCGCGGCGATCAGCAGCGCAATCAGCGTCATGCGCCGTACGTGGAAATTCTGTTCCGGCACGGCGGGGAACATCGCCTCGTTCTGCCGACTGGCAGCAAGGCGGTTCGCGGATGGCGGGTCGAAACGGTCAGGTGTCATGGTCGTTAAGGCCAGCTTCGTGCGGTACGAAATGGGTTCGTTGAAGGCGTCATACGAGAAGCATAGACACACAGCCACGGTAGAAGTTACCTTGGCGAGTCGCTATGCGGGGTGCGGCACGTTATTCGTCTGCTTTTTGAAACAGCGACGAATCGGCAACCGCAAACGTACACAAAAGTATAAATAGCAAAGATAGCTTCCCACATCTATCAAAATATTTTCAAAAATAGTACTTATTGGGAAAATCTCTTTAATGAACGTGGAATTGGCGAGTTGCCTTTCCGTTGAATTACTTCGAGAATCGATGCCACGATAAAAAATGCGTCCGCCATGTTCGGAGGCATCTGCCGCGAGGGCTGCCAGACCGTGCGTACCACGCACGCCGAAGGCGTTCGCGGAAACACGCGCGCGGCAAGGGACCAGCCCGATCCACGAGGCCGCGCAGATTCATCTACGGGGTAGGCTTCGAACATGCCGGTCATAGCCGTCGTTCACCGTGCGAGCACGCATTCGTGCCCGCCCACGGGTTCCGCCAAACGCACCGCGCCCCGCGTGTTCCCCGCTCGCTCGCCATCTGCTTTCCCCTACGCTTCAGCGCACTTAGCGGCTGGTCGACAGACCGCCTGCTAAAGAATTCGCCTGTAAACGCCGTTAACGCGCAAGAGCTTATTTCGCTTTCCGACCCGCCCATGTCTTTGCCTATTGTGATCGCCGACGATTCGCTGCTTGCCCGCAAGGTGCTCACCAAGGCATTGCCGCCGGACTGGGATGTCGACGTGTCCTACGCCACGAACGGGCGCGAAGCGCTCGGTCTGTATCGCGAAGGCAAAGCGTCGGTGATGTTCCTCGATCTGACGATGCCGGACATGACCGGTTACCAGGTGCTCGAAGCTTTGCAGCATGAGGATCTCAACACCTTCGTGATCGTCGTCTCCGCCGATGTCCAGCCGATGGCCCAGTCGCGCGTGCGCGCGCTCGGCGCCGCCGCCTTCATCGCCAAGCCCGTGACGCCCGAGGCGGTACTTCCCATCCTCAAGGAGTACGGGTTGTATGTCTGAGCCAGTCCTCACCGAAGATCAGCGCGACGCGCTGCAAGAGGTCGCCAATCTGGCGATGGGCCAAGCCGCGACACGTCTGGCGCGGCTGCTCGATGCGTTCATCGAATTGTCGGTGCCGCGCGTGCGGGTGGTGGCGGTAAGCGAGGCGGCGCAGGCGCTGCGCGAGATGACCGGTATCGAGGACAAGGTCAGCGCGGTGCGTCAGGGCTTTCGCTCCGATATCAAGGGCGAAGCGCTGGTGATTTGCCGCAGCGATAGCGTCGATCAACTGTGTTCGCTCGTCAGCGATCCGTACTCGCGCTCGGCCTACGAAGCGGTCAGCCAGCGCGAGCTGGTGTTCGACGTCGCCAATGTGCTGACGGGCGCGTGCGTGTCGTGCATTCTCGACCAGCTCGGCCGCACGCCGGTGTTCTCGGCGCCCGGCCTGCTCGGCGAATCGATGACCCTCGACGAAGTGTTCCAGCCCGGTGTGCTGCAATGGGGCGTGGCCCTGCTGGTCGAAGTCAATTTCGCGCTGGAAGACCACAGCTTCCGCGCCCATCTGGTGATGCTGATGGCGGAAGAGTCGATCCGTCACATGAACGGAGCGCTCGACGAGCTGTTGTCCAGTCTATGAATGTGCCTGTGGAGTCGTTGAGCGATCTGGTTGTCGAACGTGTCGGTTTCGGCATCTTCGTGCTCGATCGCGATATGAACGTCCTCATGTGGAACCGCTTCATGCAGGACCACAGCGGTATAGCGGCCGAGCAGGCGGTCGGCCAATCGCTGTACACGCATTTCCCCGAACTGCCCCGCGTGTGGCTGTCGCGCAAGATCGAAAGCGTGTTTCAGCTCGGCAGTTTCGCGTTCAGTTCGTGGGAGCAGCGCCCGTATCTGTTCAAGTTCGATCACGATCGGCCGATTACCGGCGGCGTCGATTTCATGCAGCAGGACTGCACGTTCATGCCGTTGATGCGCGATCGCGAAGTGGTGGCCGTGTGCGTGACCATCTCGGACGTCACGCACGTCAGCATCGTGCAGCGCGAACGGGAAGACGCGGTCGCCAAGCTGCAGGAATACGCGGACCGCGACGGTCTGACGGGAATCGCCAACCGGCGGTTTTTCGAAGCGCGTCTGCGCGACGAATTTACGCGCTGGCAGCGCTACGGTGGCGATATGTCCGTGCTGCTGTTCGATCTCGATCACTTCAAGAAAATCAACGACCAGTTCGGCCACGGCGTCGGCGATACCGTGCTGCGCGTGATGGCGCAGCGGGTGGCCGGCGTGGTGCGCGCGCAGGATACCTTCGGGCGCTTCGGCGGCGAAGAGTTCGCGTTGCTGCTGCCTTGCACGCCGCTCGAAGACGCCATGCGCGTCGCGGAAAAGATCCGCTGCACGATCGCCGACACGCCGGTCGAAGTGCAGGGCGTGGGCGTGCCGGTAACCGCGAGCGTCGGCGGCGCGGCGGCGCGCACCGGCGTGCCGGCGTATGACGTGCTGATCAACGAAGCCGATGCCGCGCTGTATAGCGCGAAACGGCAGGGACGCAACCGCTCGATCGCGTTTAACTGAGCGGCACGGCGCGGTTTTTTGCCGGCGCGGCTTGTCGCGTGGACGCATGCGCAGCACATTGCGCGGCATAAACTGCCGTCGAACCGGCCCACCTTCCGACCCCTTAATCACCCGCGAAACTGCGGCATCTCACAAACGTTGATATACTTTTCGCCGTTTCCGGCCTCCCTGCCGGATGTTTCGCGCGTGTCCGCGCGCGCGGGCCGCTCGCCTTGCGGGTGAGTATCAAACTTCTTGAACGCCTTTCAGCGGGCGCCTCCAGCGGAGATCGTCTTGGCTGTTTCCAATCTTGTCGTGGACGAACCAGAAATCGACGCCGCTGCCGCTACGTCCGGCAGCTCGTTTTATCTCGCCATGCGCATCCTGCCGGCTGCGCAGCGCGATGCGATGTATCAGGTCTACGCTTTTTGCCGCGCTGTCGACGATATCGCCGACAGCGACATGCCGCGCGTTGAACGCGCCGCCGCGCTCGAGCGCTGGCGGGCCGACATCGACGCGTGCTATGCCGGCGCGCCGCGCGCTTCGTTGCGCGCGCTGACGCGGCACATTCATACGTTTCATCTGCAACGCGAAGATTTTCACGCGATGATCGACGGCATGGCCATGGACGCCGCCGCCGACATCTGCGCGCCCGACGAAGCCACGCTCGACCTCTACTGCGACCGCGTCGCCAGTGCGGCGGGCCGGCTATCGGTGAGGATATTCGGGATGCAGGACGAACCCGGCCGTTTGCTCGCGCACCATCTGGGCCGCGCGCTGCAATTGACCAATATCCTGCGCGATATCGACGAAGACGCCGGTATCAACCGCTGCTACCTGCCGCACGAATTGCTGGCGCGCGAAGGCATCGCGGTGACGAGCCCGACCCAGATTGCCGACGATCCGTCGCTGCCGCGCGTCTGCGCCACGCTCGCCGAGCGCGCCAAGGAGCACTTCGCCGCGTCTGACGCGATCATGGACCGCGAATCGCGGGTTCACGTGAAGGCGCCGCGCATCATGTCGGGCGTCTATCGCCTGCTGCTCGACCGCACGCTAGACCGCGGCTTCGACATTCCGCGCACGAAGGTCAGCAAGCCGAAGCTGCGCATGCTGTGGATCGTCGCGCGTTACGCGCTCTTCTGAGTTGATGCCGAAGCTCGTCCACGTGGTCGGCGCGGGCCTTGCCGGCCTGGCCGCCGCGGTGCAACTGCAGCGGCGCGGCGCGCAAGTCGTACTGCACGACGCGGCGGGCTACGCAGGTGGACGTTGCCGTTCCTATTACGACGCCAAACTCGGCGCGACGCTCGACAGCGGCAATCACATCGTGTTGTCGGGTCATGCCGCGACACTGAACTACACGCGGGCGATCGGCGCCGCCGACGAACTGGCCGGCCCGGCGCAGCCCGACTATCCGTTTGTCGATCTGGCCACGCGGGCGCGCTGGATCGTGCGCATGTCGCCGGGCCGCTTACCCTGGTGGATCTTCGACTCGAACGCGCGCGTGCCGAACACCGGGCCGGGCGATTATCTGTCGCTCGTGCCGTTGCTGTTCGCCAAGCCCGGACGTAGCGTCGCGCAGACCATGCGCGCCAATGGTCCGCTGTGGGACCGTTTGCTACGGCCGCTGCTTCACGTGCTGCTGCAGGTCGAGCCGCGTGAGGCATCGGCGGAATTGACGGCGGCCATGGTGCGGGAAACCGTGCTCGCCGGTGGTCTCGCGTGGCGTCCGTTGATGGCGCGCAATGGCCTCGGCAGCGCTTTCGTCGACCCGGCGCTGCGGCTGCTGCAACACGGCGGCGCGGCCATCCGGCTGGAGTCGAGCCTGAAGGAAATCGGTTTCGCCGCCGACAAACCCCGCGTGCAGACGCTGAACTTCGCGCACGAACAGATTGCCGTCGACGTCAATCACGCGGTGATTCTCGCTGTGCCGCCGGAGATCGCGCAGACGCTGGTGCCCGGCATGCGCGCGCCGACGCGCTTCGCGGCGGCTGCGAGCGTGCATTTCGCGGTCGAGCCGCCGTTCGGTTTGCCGCCGCTCACCGGGCTGCTCAACGGGACGGCCGAATGGCTGTTCGCATCCGACGGACGCCTCGCCGTGACCGTCAACAACGCTGAAGCCCTGCTCGACACGCCGCACGAAGCGCTCGCGGCGACCGTGTGGGCCGAAGTCGCCCAGGCGGCCAGTCTGCCCGCCACGCCGATGCCGGCCTGGCAGGTCGTGATGAACAAACGCGCGACCTTCGCCGCGCTGCCGGATCAGGAAACCCTGCGCCCCGGCACGCGTACTCGCTGGAACAACTTGATGCTCGCGGGCGACTGGACGGCCACCGGCCTGCCCGCGACGATTGAAGGCGCGATCCGCTCCGGCCAGAAGGCCGCGGATACGTTGCTGAATGAACCGATGGAACGCCGATGAACGACTTATCTCAAGCTCAGCCGCTGGACGCCGTCCTGCCCGAATTCGCCGACGCCACCGCCGTGCCTGCAACGCCTGACGCGCCGGTGACGGCGACGACGGCCGCGCAAGCGCCCGACACATCGCTCGACGCCGCGATCACGCGCGCGACCGACGCGATCCTCGCCGCGCAGAAACCGGACGGTCACTGGGTCTACGAACTCGAAGCCGACGCGACGATTCCCGCCGAATACGTGCTGCTGGTCCACTACCTCGGCGAAACGCCGAACCTGGAACTGGAGCAGAAGATCGGCCGCTATTTGCGCCGCATCCAGATGGCGGAGGGGGGCTGGCCGCTGTTCACCGACGGCGCGCTCGACATCAGCGCCAGCGTGAAGGCTTATTTCGCGCTGAAGATGATCGGCGATCCGGTCGACGCCGAGCACATGGTCCGCGCCCGTGAGGCGATTCTGGCCCATGGCGGCGCGGAAACCGTGAACGTCTTCACGCGGATTCTGCTGGCGCTGTTCGGCGTCGTGTCGTGGCGCGCGGTACCGATGATGCCGGTCGAAATCACGCTGTTGCCGGAGTGGTTCCCGTTCCATCTGTCGAAGGTGTCGTACTGGGCGCGGACCGTGATCGTGCCGCTGCTGGTGCTCAACGCGAAGCGGCCGGTGGCGCGCAATCCGCGGCGTGTGCGGATCGACGAGCTGTTCCGCGGCGCTCCGGTCAACCTCGGCCCGCGCGATCGGGCGCCGCATCAGCACCTCGGCTGGTTCCGCTTTTTCAGCGGCGTGGACGTGCTGCTGCGCGCCGTCGACGGTCTGTTTCCGAAAGCGACGCGCGACCGTGCGGTCCGCGCGGCTGTGGCGTTCGTCGACGAACGGTTGAACGGCGAAGACGGCCTCGGCGCGATTTTCCCGGCCATGGCCAATTCGGTGATGATGTACGACGTGCTCGGCTATCCGGCCGATCATCCGAATCGCGCGATTGCGCGTCAGTCGATCGAGAAGCTGCTCGTCATCAAGGATGACGAAGCATATTGCCAACCGTGTCTGTCGCCGGTGTGGGACACCTCGCTGGTTGCGCATGCGCTGCTCGAAACCGGCGAGGCGCATGCCGAACAGGCCGCCGAACGCGGGCTTGCGTGGCTGCGCCCGCTGCAGATTCTCGACGTGCGCGGCGACTGGATCTCGCGTCGGCCGAACGTGCGGCCTGGCGGTTGGGCGTTCCAGTACAACAATGCGCACTATCCGGACGTCGACGATACGGCAGTGGTCGTCATGGCCATGCAGCGCTCGGCGGCGCTCACGCAATCCGATGTGGATCGCGAAGCCATTGCGCGCGCGCGCGAATGGGTGGTCGGCATGCAGAGCAGCGACGGCGGTTGGGGCGCGTTCGAGCCGGAAAACACCCAGTACTACCTGAACAACATTCCGTTCTCCGATCATGGCGCGTTGCTCGATCCGCCGACCGCCGACGTGTCGGGCCGCTGTCTGTCGATGCTCGCGCAACTCGGCGAACTGCCGAAGGACAGCGAGCCGGCGCAGCGCGCGTTCGCGTACATGCTGAAGGAACAGGAATCGGACGGTAGCTGGTACGGCCGTTGGGGCCTGAACTACATCTACGGCACGTGGACCGCGCTGTGCTCGCTGAACGCAGCCGGCTTCCCGCACGACGACCAGCGCATGAAGCGCGCCGCACAGTGGCTCCTGTCGATCCAGAACGAGGACGGCGGCTGGGGCGAGGGCGGTGAGAGCTACAAGCTCGACTATCGCGGTTACGAACGGGCGCCGAGCACGGCTTCGCAAACCGCGTGGGCGCTGATGGGCCTGATGGCCGTCGGCGAGGTCAATCACGAAGCCGTGGCGCGCGGCGTCGCGTATTTGCAGCGCGAACAGCGCGAGCATGGCTTGTGGGACGAAACGCGCTTCAGCGCGACCGGCTTCCCGCGCGTGTTTTATCTGCGCTACCACGGCTATCGCAAGTTCTTCCCGCTGTGGGCGCTGGCGCGCTTCCGTCATCTGAAGCGCAACGGGCTCACGCGCGTCGCGGTCGGGATGTAACGGATGCCGCTTTCGACAACGCCGTCCGGCGCGGACGGCCGCACCGGCTTGCCGGTGATCGTGGTGACCGGCATGGCGTTCGAGGCGCGCATTGCGCGCGGCGAGGGCGTCGAGGTGGTCTACGCGGCGCGCGCCGATCTGCTGGAGCGCGCTTTGAGCGCGGCGGTGGCGCGCGGTTGTGCGGGCATTGTGAGTTTCGGCACGGCGGGCGGGTTGGCGCCGGATCTGGAACCGGGCTCGATGATCGTCGCGGATGCCGTGGAAGGGCCGTTAGGGCGTCTCCAGACCGATCCGGCTTGGGCGGACAGGCTGGCAGCCGCGCTGACGGCTGGGCCGCTCAAGGCGCGTCTGCAGCGCGGTCTCGTGGCGGCGGTGAGCGCCCCGCTGGTGAGCGCCGACGACAAGAGCGTGCTGCATCGCTCGACCGGCGCGTTGGCGGTGGATATGGAGTCGCACATTGCCGGTGCGACGGCCGCCGCGCATGGCGTGCCGTTCGCGGTGTGCCGCGCGATCGTCGATCCGGCCTGGCGGACGCTGCCGTCCGCCGCGACAGCCGGTCTGCGCGACGACGGCAGCACGGCGCTCGGGCCGATTCTGCGGGAATTGCTGCGTCAGCCTTCGCAACTCGGCGCGCTGATCCGGTTGGCGGTGGATGCGCGGGCGGCGCGAGGTTCGCTGGTTCAGGCGCGGCGCGCGATGACTGAGGCGGGCGCTTTGCGGATGGTCGCGGCGGTCTGAGCAGGCGGTTTCGCCCGCTGGGCCTGCCGCCGATTGATTTTCCTAAGAATTCAGTAGATATTGAATAACTAGGGAAAACCCTTATATTTGGTGCAATGTCAGTGTTAACCCTAGGTTTAGGCGGCAAGCCTCACCAGGTGCCTCGAACACGGAGTACCAAATGAATTTCCATACCAGAAAGTAACGGTACGGCGGGGCTTAGCAGCCAGAGCCTTATTGTACGGGGCTTTCAGCGAGGTCTGCGAGGGTTATCTGAGGCAAGTTAGAAGCACAGCCCCAACGCTAACCCCAATAAAATTGGGGCCATAATTGGCCCCTTTGTTTTGTGCAATTGATTGCAATCATGCCTTGGCCGGTTCTGCGGCGGGCAGGGCGTTGCCTTTGGCATCGCGGCCCAGCAATTTGTTCAGGCGGCTCATGCCACACGCGAAGCCCTTGGCGCGGATGGAATCCAAAATTTTCTGCGTGCGCAAGTCGGCCCAGCCGCTGGCTTGGATGAACGAAATCAACTCTTCGTCTTCGCTAAACCGTTCTCGGCTAATCCGAGCGACGAGGGCAACTGCTTCGGGGGCGGTCGGGAAAACGAATTCGCCTTCGCGTTGATTGCGCAATGTGATTGCCGGGTGCGTCACGGTTACGAGGGCGGCTGCGCTGTTAGCGGTCTTGGTCATGTGATCTCACTCCATTGAGGTTTGGTTCAGAGGTGGCTTGCTGCGTTGCCTGAACCGACTCTAGGGAGAGGTCACGGAAACTCCGAAGAGATTCTCGCGGGTTGGGGTAACTGCCGAGATTTCTTCTGGCTTTCGGCTACCGCACCAGCATGTCTGCGCCGCTCCATCAACAACCCGTGCGATGCTTATTCGCAGCCACCGCAGACCATAGAAACCGCGAACTCTAAGTCTGTTGATATGATGGCCTGCATACAACGGGGGTTGCATGAACGTGCTGTTTTTCCTAAACAATCGCGTCGAATTTATCCGGAAATTCTACGAAACCGGCAGCATGCCGTTTCGCGAAATTATCCGAAAGATAGAAGCAGAGGAAGACCCATTTGTTCCTCCGTACAGCGAGCACAGCGAGCCCGCGTATATGGACGAATGGAATGCGGCAACTGCGTCGTTAGGGGTACTGGGACGAAATTGCGTATCGATGCTGTCAGAATCGCTGAAACTTTACTTCAAGACTTGGGAACACCAGCTTGGTTTGTCGTGCGTCGAAACTCACGCGAAGGCGTTTAGGCAAGGTTTCGTAAATGGCTATCGGGTCAGTTTCGGGGATACGCTAGCGCTGAAGTGGGACACTTGCCCAGCCGATTTTGCGATCCTCGAACAGATTGTGCTTGCGCGCAACGCCGACCAGCACTCGGGAAGTATTACGTCGATGCGCGCGACCCACTCCGAGAGTGACAGGGAGAAGCATCCCAAGCTATTTTTCGCTGATGAAGCGGAGAAGGCTCTTATGCGTGATCGTGACGGGGCGCAGAGCTGGTGGATGGACCCAACCGTACATGTGTCATCCGAAGGCTTGGAGATTGCGAACCAGCAAGTTGAGAAACTCGCGGAGTGGCTGGATATCGAGATCGCATCGCGGCCTGAACTACACGCAGAAATCCGAAAGATTCAAGTCAAAGCTAAGTTAGGTCTTCTGAAAGAAAAGGTTGAAGCGGCAGAGCCGGAGGCGGTAATGGCCGTCACTTTCCACGAAGTCTGGAAGCCAATGGCATACGACGAAGATTTGCATAAGCGCATGGGACTTTCCTACGCCGCGCACGCATTTTTTGTTGTCCGCTCGGCGCTTCGACGTGAGATGCTGCTAGCCCTGATGAGACTTTGGGACAATGACCGCAAAGGCAGGGCTATTGGAATGGAGTCGATCGCCAAAACGCTTAGCGATCAGCAGGTTTTTACGGCGTTAGTCGTTAGCCGGGCCGAGGGCACCGGGCTGTCATCAGGATTCGTTGTTGACAGGATGCGGGAGACGTTGGATGCAAAGTCAAAAAAGGCGGTTGAGCTAATCAGTAAATACGCGCCGGGCGGCAAGCATCGAGGCGTACTCGAAAAACTACGGACGCTTCGAAACGAATATCTCGCGCATAAACAAACCACGCCAACCAACGCGACAGGGGCCGACGCTAGTGACAATGAAATCGAAACGTTTTATCAAGATAACTTAGAGATCGTTCAATTGCTCCTGAGTTCGGTTTTGGGTCGGTACTTTGACCTCGCGGAAGCAGCAGATGTTTACCGACATCATTCCAAATATTTTTGGGCGGCGGCGCGAGGTGAGAGAACGGAGGGACATCCGAACTATTGGACACCTCCGGATGCTGATGAGGGTTCACCGGTGAGCACCTGATTGTTCTAAGCGCGTATAGCAAATCGTTTTGCCGGGAAGCCAAGCGCCGAAAATTGCTGCCGAAACCCAGAAAAGAGAGGCTTTATGAGTCAGATCAACAAGGACGCAGCTTGGCTTAAGTATGCCGACAAACTTTATGACTTCGCGCAATCTGTCCTTGCAGGCTCGTCAATCCCCATCAGTCCGCAAGGGGCTGCGGACCCTAAAGTACTGGCGGCGACGCTGCTTGTCAGAACGACTTCCAATTTCAAAGGCGCGATGGTCCTGGCACGCGAAGGGTTGGTCGTCGAAAGCCGCACACTTGTCCGCTGTTGCTTCGAAAACCTTTTCTGGCTGGGTAACCTGTTAAAAGAAGGCGATAAGTTTGTCAAAGAGATGGGTGCTGACGATGCGAAGAGTATGCACAAGCGCCTGACGTTCATTCTTGATAAGCAACTATCGTCCACAGATGCCACAGAAAACAGGCTGCGTGGCGTCGCGCAGAATATCTCCGAGCAATGGCCGAAAGCGAAAATTCTTAATCCGAAAGAGGTTGCGCAGGCCAGCGTAATTAAAGCGGGTTATTTGATTTACAGTCAATTGTCGGCAGATTCGGCTCACCCGTCGCTGACCTCGCTTAAGCGTTATGTCGCTCACGATCAGAGTACTGGTGAAAGAGGCATTGACGTGAGCCCCATACCACCTGCAGAAGAAGTGGCTCGGACAGTGAACTGGGGCTGCATGGCACTCCTAGGCGCGTGTGTCGCTTTCAACCAGATTGTCGGGCAAGCCGTCGCAGCGCGTTTGTTAAATAACATTGCTGATGAATTTGACGCCGTGAAATCGAAGACAGGTATCGAGTGAAGATGTGTTGGCGCTACCCTGGCAATTACGATTTTGTGCGAACTAACGAGGCGAACATGGGATTTTTTGACGAAAAGGCGATCACTGGCAGGTTTACAAATTCAGACATTGCGAAGCAAAATCTGCACGGTTTTTCGAACATCTGGAGCAATTTCACGAGTGGCGATAAGTTGAAGGGTGCGTTTTTCTTTCCGGTGCGATCGAGTGACGGCGAGCTTCGCCTCGCGGTATGGATCGACTACTACGAAACGGCGGAGACGCATTGCTATTTGGTGATCGATGGCCCGTTCCTCAGTGCCGCGAACGTCGAGTTGATAGCGGAGTTGCTCGGTCTAACCGAAGCGTTCCAAGGTAAATTGCTCGCCTCTGGCGCTCCTGCCGTGGCTGGCGTTGGTCAAAAGGTCTTCTACTGCAAATATGCCGCTCCCGATACAGTCGATCTGCACGACGCGCTTGAGGCCGCACACAAGTTTGCCGAGACCTGGCTTAAGACAGACTGGCATAGCATGACCGCAGAAGAGTTCTTGCAGCTCTTTCAGAGTACTTAACGACCTCGTACTAGCGACCCAATCCCCGCTTACGGGCGGGGTGCATTTCGTACTCGACGCAACGGCACAAAGTGCTCACCATCGTAAGCGTTCGTGACGGCGTGGCCGTCGCTCTTTCGAATCCGCACGAAGAAAAGCGTCGGTGAGGTGTTGGCAGCACCACCGCATTCCGGGGAGTGGTTCTCACGGACGCGCACCTCGTAGCTCGCGCCTTTGTCGAACGTGTCGAAGAACAGGCATTCGATCTTGTCCGTGGACAGCCGGTATTTGGTCACCACCTTGGATGCCCATAGCGCTGCGGCGTTATCGTCTGGCACGGCCAGCGGCTTTGCGTAAGCCGACACACAGGCAACCAGCAGCGCGACTGCAACCGTCCACCGGGTCATTGCGTGGCCTTCGCGTCGTATTGGTCGAGCTTGTGCGCGCGGATGATCACGTTTAGTTTCGCCGCGTAATGTTTGTCGGTCGCATAGCCATTGTGCTGTAAGGCTACGGCGCACTTACTGGCACTCGGTTGCGTATAGCAGACTCTGTATTTCGGGTCGCTGCTGACCGTCCGCGCATAGTCTTCTGCGGCGTCATCAAATCCCGAGTAAGCGCGGAAAGTCCCCTGTATCGCCACGGATGCACCGCCAACGATTTCATGCGTGCCGAATGTCGCTGAGCTGCCGTCCGGTGCATGTCCCTTCACGCCGAAGTAGGCATTTGCGACCACGCGGCGTCCCCAGTTCGTTTCCAACGCCGATTGCGCGATAACGATGCCTGCCGGAATGCCGTATTGGCGCTGGATCGCCTGTGCCTTGGCGAGGTGGTCCGCGATAAACGTCGTCACATAAGACGGTGACGATGACGCCGCGTGGGCCTTATGGGCGTGGTGTTGAGGCATGACGATTTCCCGCAAAACAAATAATACGAGGAATGTATCAAAGCATTCGCGGGAGTTAAACCCCATTCCTGATAGCCGGATGCGCTTAATGCACGGTGAATGCGCAAAGTACTGATACGCCTAAGTCTAGCGCTTGCGGCGGTAACATTTTTTTACACATTCGTTCTGCAAGTGTTAAATCCTTCACCCACCCCGAATGGTCTTTTTTGGACCGAATTGGACTGTTAATCGTTAGAAAGACGTTTTTCTACAGTCCTGATACCAGCTTTGCACCATTAGGTGAAACAATTAACGTTATGTACTCTGGAGACTCCTTCTCAGCGAATGAATGGAGTCACTCGAAATGGACAACCTTAATCCCGACAAGGTTAGAACGACGGTGGTATTGCCGCGTGAATTGAAAGCGCGGGTGGAAGCTCACGCAGAGCGAACCGGCGCGGCCCTGAGTACCGTAATGCGTATCGCGCTAAATGCTTTTTTGGATAAACAGAAGGTTACAGAGGAAGTGGGTTGAGCAAGAAAAAAGCCTCGCTGCAAACGAGGCTTTAAATGGTTCGTTGGTGACAGGCCTTCAAACCGGAGTTGATTGCAACAGTATAACGCTCCGTTTTGACATTGATCAAATGGTTAATACCGGAGTGCATCATGACTGATTTGTCCATACAGCAACATCTCCCGCCCGCCCCAATGCTCTCAACTTAAGCCTAAGCCCCGCTGCATCAAGCGAGTTTGTACGCGAGATGGAAGTGGGGCTTGGCTTTTCTGGGTGGCCTTGGATAGGAGCGTGAGGGCTGGATCCGGCATCGGGTCTGATGGATTACTTCCAGCACACCGGCGAGTCTGTCCAGACAGCGCTGGATGCGCAGAAGGCACGCGCCGAGGATGGGCTTGAGTGCGCCCAGTGCGTACACCCGGTTAGGACGACTCGCGCCGGCATCGTCGCGCGACGTATCCAGATCGCTGAGCAATGTGCACAGGTTGTCAGCGAGGATTTTTGCGCCGAAGTCCTGCTGCAAGGCCAGGTAGTCGAGGCCCGTGACGGCTTCCAGTCGTAGCCGGTGTTTCAGGCGTTTGAACGCTTCTTCGACGCGCCAGCGCTGGTGATAGAGCGCCCCGAATGACGCAGCCGGGTAACGCTGGCCATCGAGCAGCGAGGTCATCAGCACACGCACGCGACCACTCGGGGTGACGTCACGAATCAGGCGCACGGTGCTCGGCGTACGCGCCAGTTCGTAGTCGCGGGCATCCTGCTCGCTGGGCGCCTCCAGTATCACCACGCGCTCGAGCTCGCCGCTGCGGGCAAAGGCGGTGACGCACTTCCAGTTACGTGCGTCGACGCGCATGCAGAATTCAATATCGCGCTGGGCGAGTGCGGCCACCATCGTGTTGCCGATGTAGCCGCGATCGAGCAGCAGCAGATCGGTGCGCGGCTGCAGCACGTCCAGTGCTTCGAACAGCATCTGCCGCTCGGCGCCGTCGGCGGGATGAAGTGTGGCGTGCAGGGTCAGTTCTGCTCCCGGCAGGAACAGCGCAAAGGCGTAGTGGTCGGCGCGCAGTTCATGGCCTCGACGCGTACCCACACGCAGGCGGGTACCGTCAGCGGCGACCAGTCTCAGGCCGTTCCAGCGCATCGAATCGATATGGGGTTGCGCTAGCGAAATCAGGTGCTCGCGGGCCAACTCGAACAGCTCCGCGGACAGCCCGCGGCGGGCCTTGCTGAAGGCCTGCGCACTGACGGCGCGACTGCGTGCGCCGTGCTCGCCCAGTGCGCCAAACAGCGCGTCGAGTTCGGCCTGCACGCTGGCACACATGCCCGACATCATCAGCGCGGCCATGCGCGGCAAGGTCAGGGTGCGATTGCGGGTAAAGGCGGTGGGAGAACGACGCACGCGATCGGCGAGCGCCGGATCAAGCAGGAATTCGGAGAACTCAGCCAGAAGCCTTGAGGACGCTGGTATTTGAGTTCATATCGTTGATTTATCAATGAGTTATGCGATGAAGTTTACAGGGGCAATGCCTCGTTTACAAGCTCTTTAGGGCTTAAGTTGAGAGCATTGTAGTGCGGAGGACCACCGCCATAAGCTTCTTGCAGATTAAGTACGTTGAACGCGATTACCAGCGCAAGCATGACCAGTAAAAGGCTGCCGAGAATAATAGTAATAAGCTTATTGCGAGCCATATTAATATCTGACGCTCAGCGGTATATAACAATCTGGAGATGACGACGTAGCTGCCTTTAGGTCACGCAATAAATATTCCATCCGGCCATGTAGCTGTTCGGCATTTTTGCCTTGAAATGATGTCGGATAAAGCATTCATCTTAACTGGCAAATATAATGTCGTTATGCAAATACGGTATCCCGATAACAATTTGGGTATTTTAGTGAAAGAAAAGATAACCAGTGCGGCGCGAGGGATTGCTTTGAATTTCAAAAAAATAATAAAAAGCGGCTCCCTTATAAGCTAAGGAAGCCGCTTTACAATCCGCCGCAGTGAACTACTACCGTCGCTTGTTCCCTATTGCGTGCTCGGCGCCGCCGCCGGCTGCCTACCCACTTCCGGTGCGGGTTGTGGCGTCGGCGCTACCGCGCCCGAAGCCGCCGCCGGCGCAGCCGGCATAGCACCCGCCACGCCGCTAGCCGGCGCATCGCTCGGGTCCGCGTAGTTCGGCACGCCCGCAGGCGCACCCGTGGCCGCTCCAGACGCCGCATTCGGCGCCTCGGCCGCATCGCCCGGATCCGCATAATTCGGCAAGCCGCCCGCCGCACCCTTCGCGGGAGCGGCGGCACCGGAATCGCCCTGATCGTCATAGTTCGGCAACGGCGCCGCATTGTCGCCCGTACCGCGCAGACGCGCCTTGCGCTGCTGCGTATACGCATCCCGCACGAACGAGTACTTATCCAGCGCCGCCTGCTGCAGCAAATCGGTCGCGCCCAGCAAGTCGGAACGCACGCTCACGAACTGCAGGATGTACAGCGGATTGCGCAGTGCCGGCTCCATGTAGTTCAACGGGTTGAACTTCACGTCGACCACCAGCCCCATGCTGTCCCGCACCGTGCTCGGACCGAACAGCGGCAGAACCAGATACGGACCTGACGGCACGCCCCAGTGTCCTAGCGTCAGCCCGAAGTCCTGATGATGCTTCGGCAGGCCGGCCGGCGTCGCCCAATCCAGCAGGCCGCCCAAACCGAAGGTCGAGTTGAACGCGAAACGCACGAGGTCTTCGGTCGCGTCCGTGATCTTCAATTGCAGCAGCGCGTTCGCGGCGTTGCTCAGGTCGCCCAGATTCGAGAAGAAATTGCTGACGGCCGTGCGCAACGGCTGCGGCGTCACTTTCTGATAGCCCTGCGCGACGGGCCGCGCGACGTACGTGTCCAGTCCGTCGTTGAATTTGAACACCACCCGGTTCACCGGCTCGAACGGGTCGCCGGGTTTGCGGTCGGGACCGGTCGCGCAGCCAGAGATCAGACCGGTGGCGGCCAGCGCCAGCACGGTGTTACGCAGCTTCATGCTTATATTCCTTTGTGCTTCGAGCGACGTTGACGCGGCTTGCCCATCAACACGGGTTGGAACACCACCGCGCCGATCAGCGTACAGAACAACGACAGCGCCAGCAGGCGTCCCATGCTGGACGTCCCCGGATGATGCGACAGCCAGAGACTGCCGAACGCTGTCGCCGTAGTCGCCGCGCTGAACAGCACGGCGTGCGTCAGGCTCGACTGCAACAGGCCGGTCTGGCCGTTGCGCCATGCCATCACGAAGTAAATCTTGAATGCTACGCCGACGCCAAGCATCAGCGGCAGCGCGATGATATTCGCGAAGTTCAGCGGCATGCCAAACACCACGCACAACTCCAGCGTGACGAGCGCCGAGACCAGCAGCGGCACCAGCGTACGCAGCATGTCGCCGACGCGCCGCAGCGCGATCCACAGCAGGATCGCGATCGACAGCAACGCCCAGCCGGCGGCCTGCAGGAACGCCTTGATGATCGTGTCGGCCGAATGCAGGATCGAAATCGGACCGCCGATCGCGTCCGGCTCCGCCTTCTTCACCGCATGGACGAAGCTGGCGAGCACGGTGTCGTCGTTCGGGTCGGCGCCGGGCTTGATCTTCGGCGCGATGTCGACGAGCGCGCGGCCGTCTTTCGAAACCCAGCCGCTGGAGATTTCTTTCGGCAGGTTTTCGCGGGTGATTTGAGTGGGCTGCAACAGATCCGCCAACTGCTTCAGCGCAATACGCAACGGTTCGGACAGCGCGGTTTCGGCGCGGTCGCGCGTGGCGGCATCGGCGGCGGCGAGCTTTTGCAGTGTTGCGGACAGATGCTGGGCTTCGGCCGCGCCGGGACCGGGATGATCTTCGGCGGCGAGCGAGAGCTGGTTCGACGCGCGCTTGAGCGTGGCCACGCGCACGGCGTCTGTGGCGGCCGGCGCGGGTTGCTGCTGCAGCGCGGGCAGCAGTTGCTGCGCGGCGCTGGCGACCAGCATCATCTTTTGCTGCTGTTCAGTGGGGACGAACGTATCGAGCGTCGTGACGCGCCCCACTTCCGGCAACGTGCGCAGATGCGCGGCCTTCTTATCTGCGTCGGCGAGCGATGCCGCTAGCACATGCACGTTGTTGACCGCGGCTTCCGGCGAATCCTTCAGCGACAGCAGCGTTGCCATCGATTCCGTGTGCGGATCCTTCAGATGCAGCGGGTTGAAGTCGAAGCGCAGATGCGTGAGCAGCGGCGAGGCGCCGATCACGACGATCAGCGTGCCGATCAGCACCGGCTTGCGGTGATGGTCGAGAAAATCGTCGACGGGTGCGAGTTGCTTGAAACCCGGCGACGCGGCTTCGCCCGGCGGATTGAAGAGCTTCAACAGAGCCGGCAGCAGCGTCATGTTGGTGAAGTACGCGACGAACATGCCGACGCCGGCTATCTCGCCCAACTCCGAGACGCCGCGATAAGCGGTCGGCAGGAACGAGAAGAAGCTCAACGCGACCGCCACGGCCGCGAGCGTCAGCGGCACGCCGATGCTGTGTGCCGTGTGCATGAGCGCGGCGGAGAGACGGTTGTCGCGATTGCGCTCCTCGCGATATTTGACGCCGAACTGCACGCCGAAATCGACCCCGAGTCCGACGAACAACACCATGAACGCGACCGAAATCATGTTCAGCGCGCCCACCAGCATCAGACCGAGCGCTGCAGTGATCGCGAGCCCGACGAACAGCGTGATGAACACGGCAGCGATCATGCGGCCCGAACGCAGCGCGAGCCACAGAATGATCAACACGACGATAAAGGTGCCGATGCCGTTCAGCGCCGCGCCGTCCTGGACCGAGGCGAACTCTTCGTCCGCGAGCGGCTGTTCGCCGGTCAGGCGGACCGTGGCGCCATAGCGCGCTTCGAGGTGCAGCGCCACGGCGGTCGCGCGGATCGATTTCGACGCGCTCGCGCCCGGTTCCAGCGCGTCGTAGTTCACGACCGGCTGGACGACGACGAACGCGCGCGCCGGGTTGGTGGCGACGCCCTTGTCGACCAGCGCGCGCCACGAGAACGCGGCCGGCTGTCCGGCCAGCACGCGATCGAGCGTGGTCGCGCTGGTCGACAGCAGATGGCTCATATCCGCGAGCTTTACCTGACCCAACTGCAGCGGCAGCAACAGGCTCGTGGTGAGCGTGCCGGCGAGGCCGGTCAGGCTCGGATCGTGCGCCAGCGCATTGACCAGCGGACGCGACTGCACGAGTTGCGACGTGGTGGACAGGACTTCGTCGGTGGACGGAAACAGCAGGCCGTTGTGGTCGAAGAACTCACCGCCGGCCGGTTGCGACACCTGCACGAACTCCTTCGGGTCGGTTTTCAGCGCGGCGGTCAGCGCATTAGCGGCGGCGTCGGCGAATTCCGGCGCGCGCGCCTCGACGACCACCAGCACGGTATCGCCGCGATCCGGAAAGGCCTGGTCCATCGCGTGTTCGAGCGACGACCATTGCTTGTCCGTGTCGATCAGACGGCTGATGTCCGTGTTGATCTTGAAGTTATGGGCAACGTAGATGCCGCTCAGAACGGCGAGCGCGAGCGACACGGCGACGATCCGCAGCGGATATCGCACCGAGTAGGCGACGAGACGGACAATAGATGACTTCAGCATGTAGGCGAAACTGGCCTTATCACGGGACGTTGTTTTTGACGAAAGTGCACAAGTATACAGAGCCCGAGGGATCCGGGCCGTATTCGGTAGCAAGTACAGCGCCCGGTGCGGCGCATCGGGGTGGGAACGCAATATCGGTATACTGGTCTATCCTGCTTTCGCCGCGGCTGACAAGGCTGTCGGCACTTACTTCTTTCAGGTTTTGACGAGCGTATGAAACGTTATCTGTCTGCTTTTCTGGCTGCGGCCGTGGTTTCCACGGCAGCTTTTGCGCAAAGCGCGCCTGATGCGGTGGTAAAGGGTGCCGTCGAGGGCACCGTCGCTGCCATGAAGGCCGACCCGCAAGCGCGCGGCGGCGACATGGGCAAAATCACGCAACTCGTGGAAACGCGCTTCCTGCCGGCCACGGATTTCCAGCGCACCACGCGGATCGCCGTGGGCAAGGCCTGGTCGACCGCCACGCCCGAGCAGCAGAAGCAGCTTTATGACCAATTCACGCTGCTGCTGGTTCGCACTTATGCGGCGTCGCTGTCGCAATTGCGCGATCAGGACGTGAAGTTCAAGTTCTTGCCGGTCGACGCATCGGCGGGCGCGAAGGACATCGTCGTGCAGTCGCATGTGATCAGCAACGGCGGCGACGACGCGATCGACTACCGTCTGACCAAGGGCCCGTCCGGCTGGAAGGTCTACGACATCAACATGATGGGCGCCTGGCTGATTCAGGTTTATCAGACGCAGTTTGCGGATCAGATTTCGAAGGGCGGCATCGACGGCCTGATCAAGTTTCTGACCGCACATAACGCTCGTAGCGCAGGCTAAGGGCTAGGGGTTAAGGCCGCCTTCGTTTAAACGTAGCGTCCTCAGCGGCGCGGCCAAAGAAAAAGCGCGGTGGCCCGAAGGCCACCGCGCTTTTTTTGTCGCCGACATCACAATCGGTCAGAAGCGGCGCGAAGCCGCCCCATGTACCGCGCTGTGTGCTGCCGCCCTTAAACTTCGCGGGCGGCGAGCGGTTGCAACAGTTTCGCTGGCAACTTGAATTCGACTTTCTCTTCACGGCCGGACATTGTCGTAACGTCGACGGGCCCCAACGCGCTCAGCGCATCGATGACGTTTCTGACCATCTCTTCCGGCGCCGAAGCGCCGGCCGTGATGCCGACCGTCTGCACATTCGCAAACCACTCCGACTTCACTTCCGAACCGTCGGCGACGAGGTAGCTCGCTACACCGCTTTCGCTGCCGATCTCGCGCAGCCGGTTCGAGTTCGAACTATTGGTTGCGCCCACCACCAACAGCACTTCGACCTGCTTGCTCAATTCGCGCACTGCCGCCTGGCGGTTTTGCGTTGCATAGCAGATGTCGCGCGTGTCCGGTCCGACGATGTCGGTAAACCGGCGCAGCAAGGCGTCGATGATGCCGCGCGTGTCGTCCACCGACAGCGTGGTCTGCGTGACGTAAGCGAGCGGCGTGTCGAGCGGCAGGTCCAGATGCGCGACCTCGGCCTCGCTCTGCACCAGTATCACTTTGCCGGGGATCTGACCGATCGTGCCTTCCACTTCCGGGTGCCCGGCGTGGCCGATCAGGATCAGCGTGCGGCCGGCACCGACATACTGGCGGCCTTGCACGTGCACTTTGGTGACCAGCGGGCAGGTTGCGTCGAGCACGTCGAGACCGCGCGCTTCCGCATCACGTTCGACGGTTTGAGCGACACCGTGCGCGCTGAAAATAGCAACGGCGCCTTGCGGCACTTCATCGAGTTCCTCGACGAAGCGCGCGCCCTTCTGGCGCAGATTGTCGACCACATGACGATTGTGGACAATCTCGTGACGGACGTACACGGGGGCCCCGTGTTGCTGTAACGCGCGATCGACAATCTCGATTGCACGAACAACACCCGCACAAAAGCCGCGGGGTTGAGCAAGGATGACTCGCATAAGTTGGCGAACTCCGACTGACGCGGGTTTCGAAGAAGTCGGTAAGTTTGACTTTATCGCCGCGACCATCTAATTAGTTGACGTCTTGAGCCCCGGCGACCGCCGGTACAGCAAAACCAAACGCGCATTCTAACGCTATCAGGCCGGCTTTGCTTTGGCGGCCCCGCCCGGTGTTGGACGGGCGCTGCGCGACCGGCTTGGGTTCGGCGCCATCGCGGAGGCATGCGGCAATGATTACACGCTGCGCCGGATTGGCGGACCCCTTAAACTACGTGGTCCTGCGGCGCGCTCGGGCGCCCGCATTACAGAAAGGTTTCGAGGCTCGCTGGATGGAAGTCGATCACTCCGAAAATTTTCCGGTCGCGAGCGTGTTGCTGCCCAAGGCGCTGCGCGCGCCGATCGGCATTATCTATCAAGTGGTCCGCACGGCGGCCGACATCGCCGACGAAGGGGACTGGAGCGCGGCTGAGCGGCATGCCCGGCTCGCCGACTTCCGCGCCGGTCTCGACGCGGTCGTGGAGCGGCGCGCGGCGCCGGTGCATCCGCTGTTGTTCGGCAAGCTCGCGGGCGTGGTGGCGCAGTTTAAACTGCCGCTCGCGCCGTTCTACGATCTGTTGCGGGCGTGCGCGCAAGACATCGATACCCGCCGTTATGCGGATCGGGCCGCGCTGCTCGACTATTGCCGCCACTCGGCGAATCCGGTCGGGCATCTGATGCTGCATCTGGTGGGCGCGGCCACGCCGGAAAATCTCGCCGACGCCGACGCGATCTGCACCGCGTCGCAACTCATCAGCTTCTGGCTCGAAGTCACCGCAGACTGGAAACAGGATCGGCTGTATCTGCCGCTCGCGGATCTGAAACGCTTCGGCGTGACCGAGGCGCAGATTGCCAACGGCCTCGCCGACGACGCCTGGCGCGCGCTGATGGCGCACGAGGTGTCCTATGTCCGGAGCACGCTGGTGCGCGGCGCGCCGCTCGCGTTGCGGATTCCGGGGCGGCTCGGGTTCGAGCTGTGCGGCGCCGTGCACGGCGGCCTGCGATTTCTCGAGCGAATCGAGCGTGCGGGCTACGACGTGTTTCGCGAGCGGTTGGAGCTCAATGCGTTTGACTGGTGCGTCGTCACGGCGCGCACCGTGGTGATGTGGCTATCGCGACGCGTCGGTGTAGCGGCGCGTTCAATCGAGGGTAATGCTTAATGGCGGTGGTTCTGTTTCTTCTTTCGTGTCTCTCCCTGTTGATCTGGTGCGTGCTGCTGTTTGCGCGCGGCGGTTTCTGGCGCGCGCGGCCTGCCGCGCCGCTGGCGCTCGCGCCGCGCGAAACCTGGCCGGCGGTGGCCGCCGTGGTGCCGGCGCGCAATGAGGTCGAGGTGATCGCCGAGGCGGTCACGAGTTTGCTTCAGCAGGACTATCCCGGTGACTTCCACGTGATCGTGGTCGACGACCACAGCACCGACGGCACCGCCGACGCCGCGCGCGCCGCTGCGTTGCGGTTGCAATGCCCCGACCGTTTGACGGTGCTGAGCGCGAAGCCGCTGCCGCCGGGCTGGTCCGGCAAGGTGTGGGCGCAGTCGCAAGGTATCGAGGCGGTGCGCACGCTTGGCCTGCCGGCGGACTTTCTGCTGCTGACCGACGCGGACATCGGTCACCCTGCGGACGCGGTCGCGCAACTCGTCGCGCGGGCGGACGCGGAACAGCGCGATCTGGTCTCGCTGATGGTGCGTCTGCGTTGCGATTCGTTCTGGGAAAAGGCGCTGATTCCGGCGTTCGTTTTCTTCTTCGCCAAGTTGTACCCGTTCGCGTGGGTCAACAACCCGCGCAATCGCACGGCGGCGGCGGCCGGTGGCTGCATGCTGGTACGGCGCAGCGCGCTGGAGGAAGCGGGCGGTATCGAGTCGATCCGCGCCGAACTGATCGACGATTGCAGCCTGGCTGCGCGCATCAAGCATCGCGGCACGGGGCGTCATCCGATCCGGCTGGATGTGGCGGCGCGCAGCGTCTCGCTGCGTCCGTACGATAGCTGGCGCGATATCTGGAACATGATCGCGCGCACGGCCTTTACGCAGCTTCACTACTCGCCGCTGCTGCTCGCGGGCACGCTGCTGGGCATGACGATCATCTATTTGATGCCGCCGGTCGCGGCGTTGGTGCTGGGTCCGATGGGCTGGCCCGCGTGGCTCGCGTGGGCGGCCATGTGCTGCGCGTATGCGCCGATGCTCAGTTATTACCGCCGTTCGCCGCTGTGGGCGCCGTTTTTGCCGCTGATCGCGCTGTTCTACGTCGGTGCGACGTTTGCGTCGGCGGTGCGTTACTGGCGCGGCAAGGGCGGTCAGTGGAAGGCACGCGTTCAGGCGCCAGTGCAGGAACGCTGATGCGGTTTGTCCGAGTTGAGTGAGCAAAAAATGGCGCCTTCGAAAAGGCGCCATTTTTTATTTGCTCTGCGTAAGCATCATGTAGAGCTGAATCACCATGTCGGGGGAGAACGTAAACGGCACCCAGCCGTGCCCCGTATGGCGCATGACCAGCAAACGGTCACCGTTCGACTGCTTCTGTACCGCCATGACCGGGTTCTTGGTCGATACGAAGCGCCAGCCCGGCGGGATGCCCGGCGGCGGTTCCGGCGTCATCGACGCGCGCGCGTTCGACAACTCCTCGATCAGTTTGCCGATCTGGTCCGGACGCAGTGCGACGGTCTGACCGCCGATCGTCATCGTGATTTCGTTCTGACCGGGGCGATTGATTTCGAGCGTGGGTGGAACCGGCTCGGCCGGTTCTTCAACCACCGCCGACGGCGCCTGCTCAACCACGGCGGTTTCAGCCGCGACACCGTCCGCATGCGATTCGGGCGCGACGTGATCCGCCGACGCTTGCGGCGCAACGGTCTCTGCGGGTGTCTCGGGAGTATTGTCGGCCGGCGGGGCCACGACAGCCTGAATGAGCTGATCGACGCCCATTTCCAGCGCGCCGAGCTGTTCGTGAAGATTCATGCGAGGTTTCTCTGGTAAGACCTACGATTTTACCTGCTGCGCGTAGGCTTTTACCTGTCGCAAACACAGTGACGTTGTAACAAAATGCTCGCGACCGCGCCGGTTTGCCGGGCGCGTGTCGCGTGCTGAAGCTGGCTTCAGCGCTTCGAGCCGGGCGTTAGATAGCCCGCTTGCCTGAACCAGTCGAGCGCGTCGCTCAAGCCTTCGCGATAGGGCCGCGCGCGATAACCGAGTTCGCGCTCCGCTTTCGCCGACGTGAAGTACATCTTGTTCTTCGACATCTTCAGACCGTCCACGGTGACGAACGGTTCACGCTTCGTGATCTTCGCGACCGCTTCGGCGCCCATCGCGAGCGGATACAACGGCCAGCGCGGCAGGCTCAGCGTCGGCGCCTTGCGGCCGGTCAGCGCCGCGATGTCCGCGAGCATCTGCTGCAACGGCAGGTTTTCGCCGCCGAGAATGTAGCGCTCGCCAATCTTGCCGCGTTCCAGCGCCAGAAAATGGCCGGCGGCCACGTCGTCCACGTGCACGAGGTTCAGGCCCGTGTCGACGAACGCGGGAATCTTGCCGAGCGCCGCTTCGACGATGATGCGACCGGTCGGCGTCGGCTTGACGTCGCGCGGACCGATCGGCGTCGACGGATTGACGATCACCGCCGGCAGGCCGTCTTCGGCGATCATGCGTTCCACCGCGCGTTCGGCCAGCACTTTGCTGCGCTTGTACACGCCGATCGCCTGGTCGGCTTTGAGCGGCGAGGTTTCGTCGGCGGACTGGCCGGAACTGGTCACCTTCAGCGTCGCCACGCTGCTCGTGTAGACGATGCGTTCGACGCCTTCCTTCAGCGCCGCGCGCATGGTCGCTTCGGTGCCTTCGAGATTCGAGCGCTCGATTTCGCTCGGGTCCGGCGCCCACAGTCGATAATCCGCCGCCACGTGCAGCAGATAGCGCACGCCGCGCAACGCGGTGCGCATGGACGCTTCGTCGCGCATATCGCCGACGACGATTTCCGCGTCCAATGCCTCGACGTTTTGACGCGGACTGGTGGCGCGCACCAGCACGCGCACCTTGAAACCCTTCTGTTGCGCGATGCGTGCCACCGACGAGCCGACAAAGCCGGAAGCGCCGGTCACGAGCACGAGATCGCGATTCTGTTCGCTCATTCTGTTTCCATTCCCTGCATGACAGTCGACGGATTGTACGTGCCGCGCGCGCCGTGTGTCGCGCCGGGTGTGCCGGACAGGCGCTCGGAAGGCGGACATTGCCGAGCAAGCTCGCCGCGACGCGGCTAGAATGCCGGCTTGAAAGTTGAGTTGCATGGGAGAACACGGCATGGCCCCGGATCTGGATCAGCGGATCGAAACGTATTACGTGCGCGTACGCGGCATCGTGCAGGGCGTCGGCTTTCGCCACGCGACCGTGCGGCAGGCTCACGCGCTCGGTATCAAAGGATGGGTGGCGAATCTCGACGACGGATCGGTCGAAGCCATGTTGCAGGGCTCGGCCAATCAGGTCGACCGGATGCTGTCGTGGTTGCGGCATGGGCCGCCGGCGGCGCGCGTCACCGAGGTGGCCGGCGAAGAACGCGCGACCGAAAAGCGTTTCGAGCGTTTCGAGCAGCACTGAGCGAATCGACAACACCGCGCTGAATGAAAAAAGGCGGGCCGCCATCACACCGATGGCGGCCCGCCTTGTTCATTGCGCTGGTGAATCGGCTTTGCTTCGCGGTTCGACCCGTGTCGGTGTCCGCGTTTAGCGCGCTACCAGCAGACTCTCCGCAAACCCCCATTCATCTTCGATCCACTGATGGCTGCATACGAAACCGGCGTCGTCGGCGATCGCGGGCATTTCTTCCGCGCGATATTTGTGGCTGCTCTCGGTCCAGATCGTTTCGCCCGCTTTCAGCGACACCGTCAACTGCGCGGCGCCGACGTGTGCGGTGATATCGCGCTTCGCACGCAGATGCATTTCGATGCTGCGCGCGTCCGGATTGAAACGCGCGACGTGCTCGAACGCCTCGAGCGGAAAATCGCCGTCGAGTTCACGGTTGATGCGCGCCAGCAGATTCAGATTGAACGATGCGGTCACACCGACCGCGTCGTCGTACGCTGCGATCAGCACCGGCGTCGGCTTGATCAGATCGGTGCCTAGCAGCAATGCGTCGCCGGGGGCGAGCATGTTGCGGATGTCGCGCAGAAAACGCGTGGCCGCGAGCCGGCCGAAATTGCCGATCGTACTGCCGAGAAACAGCACGAGCAACCGGTCGTCCGCCGCGCGGTCCTTGCTGACTTCGGCCAGACCGGCGAGATAGTCGCGTTCATAACCGACAATCGAAATCCGTTCGATGTCCCCCAGTTCGCGCCGGCACAACTGCAACGCGCTGCGCGAAATTTCAATCGGGCAGTAAGAAGTGGGGCGCTTTTTACACAGCGCTTCAAGAATGCGCCGCGTTTTACGTCCACTGCCGCTGCCGAGTTCGGCGACGGTCACGTCATGCGGCAAATGCGCGACGATGTCCGCCGCGTGCTTCGCGAGCAGCCGCTCCTCGGCGCGTGTCACGCCGTATTCGGGCAGCACGGTGATCACTTCGAACAGCGCGGAGCCGACTTCGTCGTACAGATACTTCGACGGCAGTTCTTTTTGCGGCGTGTGCGTGAGTCCGGCGCGGACTTCAGCGGCGAAGGTGGAGCGGAAGTCGGGTGAGGCATCGTGCGATAGGGCTGGCTGGGTCATGGTGGCTCCAGTAGTCACATTCAATGAGCGGAGTTGCCGGCAGGGCGGTGACAGGCATGTTGAAACGCTGTCGATGCATGCCGCGAAAGAGGCGGGCGGGCTCGTCCGTTGGACGTGTTGTGCCGGCTCGGCTCGGGGATGCTGCACAAGCTGTGTCGCCCATCAGAAATTTCAGCGGGGCGTTGCGAACGACAAGGCGAACAGCGTCGCAAGACTTCGTAGCAAGATTCGCGCTTGAGCCGGCTTGGGCGGCTGCGAGAGACGCTGCCGTTTGAACAGCCCACGCCTGGCTCGTCGCGCGTGAAGTTAAGTTCTAGTGCATCGATACGCGATGCGCACGGAATAATTTGCAGCCTGTCGACGGGAAAGCGCAAAGCCGCGTATGACCAACCCGTCTAGAATGCCGGCTTGCGTTGCCTGATGAAACTACTGAAAAACTAGAACGCAGTGAGCTCGTCGACACAACTCGCCGTACTGCACTGCCTGCTTAAGAGACATGCCGCTAATGAAGAACCGCCACGCCGCGCTGCCGGATGCTGCACTGCAAACAACATCGCTTGCAACGGTACTTGCAACTGCATCGCCCATTACCGCGATCGCGCCGCGGACCGTGCAATGAACCAGTATGACCCAAAGCGCGGTATCGCGTTGTCTGTCGGCGCGTCCGCGATGTTTGCATTACTGTCCGCTTACGCAACGCTGCTCGCACCGCTCAGCGGCCTCGACATCTTTGCGTGGCGGATCATCTGGACTGTGCCCGGCGCGCTTCTGTTGGTCGCGTTGCGTAAGCGCCTACCGATTCTCCGGCAGCTTCTTTACCGCATGGTGACCGAGCCGAAACTCGGCGTCGCGATGATCGTCAGCGCTGTTCTGTTGGGCGCGCAACTGTGGGTATTTCTGTGGGCGCCGCTGCATGGCCGCATGCTTGAAGTCTCGCTCGGCTATTTTCTGTTGCCGCTGGTGATGGTGCTGGTCGGCCGCTTCTACTATCACGAACGTCTCGACGGTTTGCAGTGGCTCGCGGTGATTTGCGCCGCCGCGGGCGTCGCCCATGAACTGTGGATGACTGGTGCTTTCTCGTGGCCGACCTTGCTCGTTGCGCTCGGCTATCCGCCGTACTTCGTATTGCGCCGCAAAATCAATCAGGATTCGCTCGCCATGTTCACCGTCGAAATGGCGTTGCTACTGCCGGCAGCGATCGTCTTCGCGATCAGCGGCGGTTCGCTGGCGGCGATTAGCGGCCGCCTGGACATGTGGTTTTTATTGCTGCCGGGCCTCGGCGCGTTGAGCACACTCGCGCTCGCTTCGTATCTGAAGGCGAGCCGCTTGTTGCCGGTCGCGTTGTTCGGCATTCTCGGTTATGTCGAGCCGGTGTTGCTCGTGCTGGTTTCGATCATGCTGCTCGGCGAAACGCTGAACGCCGCGCAACTGGCCACGTATATCCCGATCTGGATCGCGGTCGCGTTGACCGCGTTGCATAGTGTGCGTCTGGTTCGACTGGCGCCGAATTGACCCGCGTTGAGCATGTCGCAGCGGACCGCATTGATGATGATGGGCCGCCGCGACACGTACTAAGCGTTGCCGCGCTACGCCATACGCCATCAGTGATGCGCCGCCGCCCGCTCCGCATTGATACGCGTCGGGCCGACTTGCGCCTCGATCGCTTCGCGCAGCGCCGGACGCCAGCCGAAGCCGAACAACGCTTCCGCGAGAACGAACAGCGGGCCGATCAGCAGTCCGATCACGTCGTCGACGAAAGCCGGCTTGCGGTGTTCATAAGCCACATGGCCGACGAACTGAAACACCCAGCCGACCACGAACAAGCCAACGCCGGTCGCAATCCAGATCAAAGTGGATTGCGCGGCGATCCATTGCCCGAACGCGACACACACGACCGATACGATAGCCATCATCACGCCGAGCGGCACGTCGAGCACGAGGTAATAGACGGTCGCCGCGCCGAACAACAACCACGCCGGCGATAACATAAATGGCAACGCGCCGACGGCGAAAGCGGGACGGCTCAGCAGAACCGCCAGCGCCACCACGATCATCGGGATGCCGATGAAATGCGTGGCGATATTGCGCCGGTCGCGGTGGTAAGCCGCGTATTGCGTGAGTTGTTGCGTCAGCGTTCTCATGGATGCCCCTCGTCCGTCAAAGTCAGCATAATCGCGGGCAGCGGAATTTGAAACCATCGGGTAGCCGACAATCGGGCACGGATGCCGTCCTATGACTGCGAGTTTTTCATCGAACGAGAATGAATTGAGCGCGCTGCTGGCGCGCAGCGCGTGGTTTCGCTCGGCGCCGGCCGACATGCAGGCGCGGCTGATCGAAGCGGGGCGCGTGGAGCGCTTCGTTGCCGGGCAGCGGCTTTTCACGCGGGGCGACGCCGACGACGGCCTCTATTGCGTGCTCGACGGTCTGGTGAGAATTGGCGCGGCCAGTTCGGCCGGCAAGGAAGCCTTGCTTGCCGTGATCGAGCCGGCGAACTGGTTCGGCGAGATCGCGCTGTTCGACAATCGGCCGCGAACCCATAACGCGTATGCTGAACGCGATTCCGTGCTGTTTCACGTAACGCGCGCCGTGCTTGCCGCGATGCTAGAACGGTCGCCCGCGTATTGGCACGTGTTCGGTCTGCTGCTGACGCAAAAGCTGCGCCTCGCGTTCGACGCGATCGAAGAAGCCGCGTTACTGCCTGCCGCGCAGCGCGTGGCGCGCCGGTTACTGCTGATGGCGGGCGGTTATGGCGAACCTGGCGCACTGCGGCGCGTGCTGAAGGTACCGCAGGAGGATCTGGCGATGATGCTGGCGTTGTCGCGTCAGACGATCAACCAGGTGCTGAAGCAGTTCGAAACGCAAGGGGCGTTGAAGCTCGGCTACGCCGAGATAGAAATTATCGATGCAAAAAAACTCGGCGCACTGGCGGAGCTCGATCTTGCTGCGGAGTGATGTGCCGGATCGCGCGGCATCTTTATAAGCATTTTACGGCGCGCCCCTGTTTCTTTGGCGATTCGCTATACCAAGCCCGGTAAGGTCGAGACACTCCGGGTCAGGAAGCGAAAACATGCATGGAAATAGCGTTCTGGATGGTGTGCAGAGACAACGACAAGCCGGGCGAACTAACCCGGCATCCCGCCTGACGACGATGCTCGCGGCGATCGCGCTGTCGTTCGGCGTTGCCGCGCAGGCGGCCGATGCGCAATCGGCGGTGGCCACACCGATTGCGGTTGCGGTCGCAAGTCATTCGATCAGCGCTTCAATGAGCAACTCGACGAGCGATTCGACGCCCGGGTCCACGCTCCCATCGCTCAGCGACATCACCGCGATGCTACGCGCGCAATTCCGCGTCGCGCCGATGGAATCGATGAAGATCGCGCGTGCCGTGTTGACGGAAGCCGACCGTTACGCGATCTCGCCGGTCTTGCTACTCGCGGTGATGTCGGTCGAGTCGAGCTTCGATCGCCACGCGGTGAGCGTTGCCGGCGCGCGCGGCTTGATGCAGGTGCTGCCAGCGGCACATCCGCAATTGATCGCCGGGACGACCGATCTGTCCGATCCCGCGATCAACGTGCGTATCGGCACGACGATTCTGCGCGACTACCTCGACGCGAGCGGCGGCGATCTCGAAGCCGCCTTGCTTCGCTATAGCGGCGGCGGTCGTGGCTACGCGCGGCGTGTTGTGTTGCGCATGCAAAGTTTCGACGCGAGTCTGCGCCGCGAATGAAGAAGCCATTCGCGGCGCGTTTTTAGTTCGTGATGGGTACGGCGACGTGGAAGACGAACCGCTTAGTTCGTCGCGCCGGCAAACTCGGCGCGCAGATCCTGCAAGCGGTCGCGCGCCGTGCTCAATCGCTCGACGAGTTGCGCCGACGCACGCGTAATCGGCATGCGTGTCTCGTCGCTGAGTGAATGATCGAAGGCGAGCATAGCCTTGATGGCCGACGGATTCGGCGCCGCGAACAGCAGACGCAACACCGGCAGCAGACTGGCGAATAGCGTGCGCGCGTCCGTCGCGCGATCGGAATGGATCAGCTCCTGCACCGCGACCAGCAGATCCGCACAGACATGCGCGCTGGCCAGAATGCCGCCGGCGCCACCGTGATGCAGGCAGTCGTCGAAGGCTTCGTCGGTGCCGCACAGTACGTTGACGGGCAGTGCGCTCAGCTTCTCGAAGTGTTCCCTCACGCACTCCTTGATCGCGACGATATTCGCGTGTTCGACGAGCCGTGCGACCGTCTCCGGCGCGATCGTCACGCCGGTTCGGTGCGGCACGTTGTACAACACGATCGGGCGTTCGGTGGCGAGTGCCACCTGTTCGAAATGCCACTGCACGCCGGCCTGATCCGGACACACATACGACGGCGCGGACACCAGATAGCCCGCGCAATCCCAACGCTCGTAGCGCTGAATATCGTGCAGAACATCACGCGTGTTCGAGCCGCCGACGCCGATCAGCATCGGCAATCGCTGGCCGATCACTTCCGCGAGCGCTTGCAGCACGGTGAGACGTTCGGCTTCCTGTAACAAAGCGGCTTCGCCTGTCGTGGACAGCGCAACGAAACCGCTGATTTCCGTGCGCAGATAGTAGTCGGCGAGGCGCTGCAACGCGTCGACATCGACTCCGCCTCCGCCGTTATGCAGCGGCGTAACGATAGGCAACCAGATACCGGAGAACATGATCAACGCACCTTTGCGGCCGTGCTGCCGCGCTTCACGGGGCCGATCAACGCGGCGGGGAGGGTCGAGATCAGAGTGTGCAGAGTGAAGTCGAGATCGTCGCGCGCAATGTCGAGTTGCACATGTACTTCGTCACGATCGGCTTCGGTACTGATCACATACACGCCGAGCGGCGAGTGAAGCAGTGCGCGCAGCTGGACGCCGGGAAGGTCGTGCGGGAGATGCGGCAGAGCGACTTGCAGGCGCACGCGCGCCGAGGGGAAGGGAAAAACGTTGTTGCGTGACGGGGCCGGCGGCGCGTTGAGCGGTTGCGGAGCGAAGCTATCGATGGTTTGTGTGAGTGCCATTTAATCCGGCGTTCGTCGACGCCAGGGTTGATCAAGACAGTTCGAGATTAGACTTCCGCGGGTAAACGCAGTGCAAAAATTCGCGTGTCGATTGAAAAAATCATGCGGACTTTTTGACGATGGACGCATGCTCTCTTGCGAGACGCGCATAAAAAAAGGCGAGTCCTTAGACTCGCCCTCCCTGAACGGCACAGTGCGGCTTCGATTAACTACCCATGCATGGCCGATGCGTGCCGAAACCGATCACGTGTTATTGCGTCTTGGTCGTGTCGGTCTTTGCGCCGTCGACTTTCGCCGGGGCATTGCTGGCCTCTTTCGCGCTCTCCGTCTTGCTCTTCGCGGCGCTTGTATCGACTGCGGCCTTCTTGGTGACCTTATGCGGCTTGGCCGTGTGGTGAGCGGCAACCTTCTTCACATGCGACTTGCTCGCGGCTTTGGTCGGCGCTTTCGTCGTCGCGGTGCCTTCGTCCGTTGCACCGGTTTGCACGGCGGTGCTGGCCTTCAGGTTCGCTTGACCGGCGGCCTGCGTTTGCGCGGGTTGTGCCGGTTGCGCGGCGGACGGTGCGGCCGTTTGAGCAAATGCGGTCGACACGACGAGAGCGGAAGCGAGAGCGGCGAAAAGCGTCTTCATGGTGTTACTCCTGGTTAAACCGGTGGTTTCTTGTATCGTGGCTGAATGTGTTCAGCGCTGCCGGTTTAACGTTGACCGGAAGACAGGAGTTGACGACGCTCTGGTGACAAAACGTAACGGCTGAAACATGTCGGGGTGCTGAATCATGGGGTGGCGTTGCGTGCGGCAACGCGCTGTTGACTCGGCAAAGGTGAGGATGAAATTTGCGACTGCTTCGTCCGTCGTGTTGTCGAACGGCGCGAGGACCAACTGCTTGGGGGAGAGCGACGTTCAGGAGTTTAAAAAACGGCATTGCACTTGCCTGCGATACACATAGATTTGACTAGTTCCGCATGATGAAGCCAGTGGCAAAAAGTGTGGAAACTGTGCCGCCTCGACCGGCGTCGTAGCACGAACATGAGCCGCAGACGTCGCGTCGCAAATCGAGGCGCCTTGGTCATTTAACCGGTAAATATTCGACGATTAAATGCTATAATCGACATTAATAAGCAAATTTACGCCGATTAATTCGTGATATAAATTTGACCTTGCGCCGATTAATCAGTAAAATATTGCCGATAAACTGCAATTCGGCCACCTAACCAGCGCAAAAATGAACTTTGAACTTGCAAGTTCTCAAGAGGTTGCTCGCGAACTGGGCCAGCGGCTTCGCGCACATCGCCTCGCCCAAAACCTTCAACAGGAGGAACTCGCGAGCCGCGCGGGCATATCGGCGCGGGCGCTTCGCAATATCGAGTTGAATGGACAGGCAACGCTCGACAACTTCCTTCGCGCGGTCATGGCTTTGGGCCTCGCGGGCGAGCTGGGCAGCGTGTTCAATACGAAGCCGAGATCGATTCAGGCAATGGAGGCTGCCAGCGTCAGGCGTCAGCGTGCTTCCCGGGGATCGTCATGAAGAAACTCAGCGTCATTTACGCGGGTTGGGGCGAGCGTTTCGAACTCGGTCAGTTGGCTGACGACGGCACTGACCTTCTGTTCGAATACTCAGCGGCGGCGTTACAGCGAGGCCTCAACCTGTCTCCGTTCAAGATGCCGCTTGCACCCATCACCTACGGAAACTTTCCGGCGCATCAGTTGGGGTTGCCGGGACTCGTGAGCGACGCGTTGCCGGACGGCTGGGGCATGCTCTTGATGGACCGGCTGTTCCGCAAGCAGGGCTGGGACACACGGCGCATGTCTCCGCTTGACCGCCTTGCGTTCATCGGCGAAAAAGCGATGGGTGCGCTCGCCTTTGAGCCGAACGACGGTGAAGCGCTCGATCCTCAGGATGTCGAACTCATCACGCTTGCTCAAGATGTCCGGCAGGTCATGGTCGATGGCAGCGAGCCACTCTTGCGCGAGCTGGCTTTGATGGGTGGCTCGCCACACGGCGCCCGCCCAAAGGTTCTGGTCAACTTCGATCCGGATTCCAACCGGATGTTGAATACCGAGCAGGGTGCCGGGACACCGTGGCTGGTGAAATTCCCAGCGCAATTCGACGACAAGGAGGTTTGTGCTGTCGAGGCAATGTACGGCGCAATCGCTGCGGCGTGTGATCTTCGAATCCCCGTGACCCGCTACTTTGATCTTGGCCCCTCGCTATCGGCGTTCGGCATAGAGAGGTTCGACCGCTTTGAAGGCAAGCGAGTGCCGATGCATACGGCAGCAGGCGTGGCTCACGCCGATTTCCGTGTGCCGCAGATGGACTACGTCACGCTTTTGCGGTTGACGCAGTTCATGACGCGCGACGCACGCGAGGTTCAGCAAGCGTTTGAGCGGTGCGTGTTCAACGTCGTATTCAACAACCGCGATGACCATGCCAAAAACTTTTCTTTCGTGATGGCATCGGACGACCGCTGGCGCTTTTCGCCCGCGTATGACCTGACATTCAACGGCGGCCCTGGCGGTGAGCATCAGATGGACATCTGCGGCGAGGCAAGGGCGCCCGGCCGCGAGCATCTGATGAAGCTTGCAAGCATGACCGGTGTCCAACCGGGAATTGCATCGCTTGCCATCGAACGTATTGCTACGCTCGCGTCAGCATTCCGGGAATTTGCCGACGGCTTGCCTATCACGAGCGAAACGCTGGACATGATGGAGCGTGCCGTTAAAGAGAATCAGTCGCGGATGGTCTGATGGCCTGGCAATCAGGCCGCGCATGCCAGTTTGTGCGACGTCACTGAAACGGATTCCGCACCACACCCGGTTTCACATCCGGTTCGTCTTTCACCTTCGCGGGCAGATTCGCTTGCGCCTGCAACGCGGCGACGACGGCATCCACCGCTTCCTTAAGCGCAAGTGCCGCTTTCAGTCCGGCCTGATCTTGCGGCAATTCCAGCGTGCCGTTCAGCACGACGCGCGTCGTACCGTTGCTCACCGTGAACGCGTCGCCCTGAATGTTGAGCACGTCGTCGTCGTTCGAATAGGGTTTAAACACCTTTTAGTCCTCCCGGTCGCTGATCTTTGAGGTTCTCCGGAATGCCCGGAAAACGGATGCCCGACGCGGCTTCGAGTTCGTGAATCGTCTTGATGTCGTAACGGTTGGTCGACACATTGTCCACCATCACCGCGAAGGCCAGTTTGCGCGACGGCACGTAGACGACCTTGAACAACTGCGTCGGCACGAACACGCGCGTCGGTCCGATGGTCTGCAACTGCTGACCGTTGAAGAGCGGACCCGTGACCACATACGTATCGCCGTACGACATCGCGATCTTGCGCACGGAGGTTTCGATACGCGCCCACAGCCGCTGATTGTTCTCGCGATCCTGCGGCACGACGTTGGCCAGCGAGAACGACTGCGCCATCGCCTCCTGATTCCAGCGATTACCCGCCGGACTCATATGACCGCGATCGAAACCGCTGCGCTTATAGTCCGCGAGCGTCGCGCCTTCGCCGTCCGGCAAGCGCGCGTCTTCGAAGAACTTGTTGGTGCGCACCATGTCTTTGGCCGCTTCGATATGGTCGCGCGTCAGATGCTCGGCGGACCACAACGGACCGTGCGTGAGACCGGAATGCAGCACTGCAAAATCGCTATAGCAAAGCATGCGCGTTTTCGGCGCCATCTTCTGATTGGTCAGAACCGGCCATTGCGCGTTTGGAGTGAACTCGGTGCAGGAGGGCGCTGCGCTCGCGTGTGCGGCAACAGCGAATAACAGACAGGCAAACCACTTCTTCATGTGTCGGTCGGTCGAGGGATGGGGGCGCAAGTATAGCGTCGCCAGTGCGGTTCGAGCGATGCCAAATACTGCGAAAAACCGGAAGAAGAAAGCGGAGTGGTATTCCGTACGTAGCGTTAGAGAAGAGGCACAGGCGTGAAGTCCGCGACGTGATCGCAATCACGTCGCACCAAAAAAAACGGGCCGCTTTGCAGCGACCCTAATGCGTGGAGTTCCAACTCTACGGATGGAAACTTAAGATGGGCTTAAAGGCGTAAACGGCGAAATTCAACGAGAGAAGTTCAGCCAGCGAAGACGCGAACGCACGTGCGAATTTCTCGCCAGAAAACCCGCACTCACACCGGCACAAAGCCATTCCGACCGACAGAAAGAAAGCGCCAGAACTCAATTACCGAACACGCTGTTCTCAGCATGGACCGTCTGACGATCCACCGCCTGCAGCCGCCAGAATCCGCTTGTCGGCGCGCGCGTCGGCAGCGCGGTCCACGCGGCGGACCCTTGCGCCGCGCTCACGCGCTGCTTGCGATCGACATGCAAGCCGCGCAACGTGCACAGCGGCGCATCCGTGCTGGGCGCACAGAGGGTCGTCACGCCGTCCTCGTCGTGCAACTCGCCCCAAGGCGGAAGATCGATCCCTTGATGCGCCTCTCTCGACCACCGATGTTCTTCGGTGTCGAGCCATAGAACGGCGTAGTCGTGGCTGACGGTGGGATCCGAACCGTTGATGAGAATGGTTAGGCGCATGGCAGTTCCGTACAGATTGCGAAGTTTAGCTATACCAGTCTAGGCGGCGACGTGCGTTATTCAAGTCTAGAAGTATCAGGTTCCGACACGAAAAAAACGAACGCACCACGCACGCGGCGGTACGATAGCCGCGTCGTGATGACGTCCGCGGAGGCGCGCCATGCTGCATCGATTGCTGCGGTACACGGTGGTGATGGGATGCCTGACTGCGGCAGCGATGTCTTGCGTCGCGGCGGACAACGCGCCGTTCGCCGCACCGGCGCCGATTGTCTATGTGGCCGACTTCGACCTCGACGTCGCGAACGTGACGCCGGACAGCGGCCCAGGGCAGCGCGTGCGTCGTCTGCGCGGTTTGCTGCCGAGCGGGCCGGGTCCATTGGGGCAGGATAAAAATCCGCAGGACCACGCGAAACACATCGTCGACGAAATGGCAGACGCGCTGACCGACGATTTGAAAAAGGGCGGTGTGGATGCGCGCCGCAGCGCACCCGGACAACCGCTGCCACCAGCGGGCTGGCAAGTGCGCGGCGTGTTTCTGAATGTCGACGACGGCAATCGTCTGCGCCGTGCGATGGTCGGCTTCGGCGCCGGCCAGAACAATATTCAGGTGGCGGTGTCGTGCGATAGCCTGGGGGCGGCCGATCTGCCGCCGCTGTACCAGGCTGTCGAAGAGGCCGACAGCAAGAACAAGCCAGGCGCGGTCATCAAGCTGAATCCTTACGTGATCGCCGCGAAGTTCGTGATGTCTAGAGGCGACGAGAAAAAGACGATCGAGAAAACCGCTCAGGAGATCTCGGACGCGGTGATCGCCAAACTGCATGGCGCGGCGTAGTAAGACGACGTAAAGCGGCTAAGCGCAGCGCCAGCAGCGGCACTTAGCCGCGAGCGCAGCGCACGGTTCACGCGCAGCGCACGTAACGCACCGCGCGCGAAAAAACCAAAAACTTGCGTCGCCCCTTCGCTCAAGCCAGATCCAACGTCCCCGTCAAATCCCCCAGTGGCGCGAGCCCATTACTCGCGAACGCGCGGTCGCGCGCCACTACGCCGTCCAGCGGCGCCAGCCCATGCACGCGCGTGATCAGCCGAAGAATCGAATTGGTGTCGTACACCGTGTGATCGACGTAGCCCTTCTTCGCGAGCGGCGACACCACCAGCGCCGGAATGCGCGAGCCCGGACCCCAGCGATCGCCCTTCGGCGGCGACACCGGATCCCACCAGCCGCCGTTTTCATCGACGGTGACGATCACGACCGTATTCGCCCACTGCGGCCCGCGCTGGAGGTGGTCGATCACCGCTGCGATGTGGCGGTCGCCCGATTCGACGTCCGCGTAACCCGCGTGCATGTTCAGATCGCCTTGCGGCTTGTAGAACGCGACCGTGGGCAAACGGCCCGCGTCGATATCCGCGATCAGACGATTGCTCGTGGCGTCGTTGCCGAGTCCGGCATCGCGCAGATGTTGGCTGCGCGCGGCCGTGCCCGGCGCGTAATTGGCGAAGTAGTTGAACGGCTGATGGTGATACTGGAAGTCAGGCACCGCGCCCGTATCCTGGTGGTCCAGCGCGTATTGCCACGCGCCGCTGTACCACGCCCAGTCGACCCCTTTGTCCGTCAGCCGGTCGCCGATCGTCGCGTAGTTCTGTGGCGGCAGCACACGCGGATTCGACAGATCCGCGAACGCGGGATTGCCGCCTTCGGCCGGACGCACATTGCTTGGCTGATACGGCGGCGCCATCGTGTTGACGGCGTAGCCGTCGGCGGTGAACGCGCCGTCGTTGACGAATTTCGGCGGACCGTCGAGCGCGGACGCGGGCGAGTCTGCCGCGAGCTTCAGCCGCGTGCCGGTCGGATCGTCGCCTTCCACCACCGAAGCCAGTTTTTTCGCCGGACTATTGTGAATGTCCGGATAGAACGGCGGCTGCGCCGAAATCAGAAAGATGTGGTTCATCCACGAACCGCCGAAAGCCGCCATGAAGAAGTTGTCGCACAGCGTGTATTGCTGCGCCAGATTCCATAGACGCAGCGTGTCGGCGGAATTGCGGTAGTGCCCCATCACGAGGCCGCCGGAATCGCCCCACGCGGCAAACTGATTGTTGCGGCCGGCGTTGATCTGCATCTGGTTCTGATAGAAACGGTGCACCAGGTCGCGTGTGATCACGCCGTTGGGCAGCGGCGCGCCTTGCGCATCGGTGATATGGAAAGGCTGGTTGCGCAGATTGCCGAGGTCCTTCTGCGCGATCATGTAACGCTTGCCATCCACTTCCTGCGCTTGCGGCACGAGGCCGCCCCAGATGGCCGGCAAACGCGGCAGCGGCGTTTTGCCGTCGCGGTCGAATTGCAGATAGCGCTCGGCGCTGACGGCGTCGAGCGGATGCTGCACGCCGGGGAAGTTGCCGTACAGATTCGCGAAGCTGCGGTTTTCCGCATAGATCACCACGATGTGCTTGACCTGATCGTGCAGCGCGGCGTCGAGGCGCAAGTCGGCGGCGCTGCGCGGTGCGCCGTCGCTCGACAGGCTTTGCTCAGTCTTGCAGCCCGCCAGCGCGATGCCGAGGCCGACCGCCGCGAGCCCGGTGAGAACGCGGCGGCGTTCGGGATCGTCGGGGGCGTTGTCGGTGTGATCAGCGTTGTTGGCGTTGGGCGGCAGGGTGGAGTCGTGGTCGGTCATCGGTCGTTTCCAAAGTGGGCGTGACGGGCGCTGGCGCGGCGCACGGTGAGAACGTGCGCGTGCGCCAACGGTGGCAGATCCGGGCGAGCCGCAAGACGCGGCCTAAGGCAATCGGCGCTTGACGCGCCAACTGCTGTGCGTTGCATCGACGGCGAGCAGCAGCCATTGCCGACTATCAACAGGGTGACGCTTTTGTGTCGCATAGCGGTCCACGGCCAATTCGAGTTCGTCGAGCGCGCGGCGGTGACAGGTCGCGTTTGCGCCCGAACCATCCGCGAATTCGACGATGGCGGCCGCCTCGCGGGCCGACTCGGGCAAATGCGGAATGCGTACCGCGCAGCCCGGATAAAGATGCGAGTCGGCAACCTGAATCTGGATGGAATCGGACATGAGCGTGGCCTCCGGACGCTTGAGCGGAGCGAAAGCGCGGCGGTGAGGCGGCGCGCAGTGGACCGCATCAAAGGATAGCACCGCGCGAATGGGGTGCGGCGCCGATAAATGACCGCCGGGTGCTTCGCGCTATGATGTTGATCTGACTACGATGAACCGCAGAAACGGCAGCCAAGATGGCAAAAGAAGAGCAAACAGGAGTGGGACGCAAGCAGGCAAAGCCACGTGGCGCGGCGGCCTCGATTTCGCAGGACGATGCACTGTCGCCGGCCCAGATGGAAGGCGCCGAGTCCCACGATTCCACCGACGAAGAGAGCTCCGGCGGATCGACTTATCTCGTGCCGGGCCTCGAGCGCGGCCTGCGGATTCTCGCTGAGTTCAGCGCGCGCGAGCCGGTGCTCGGCGCGCCCGAATTGTCGAAACGGATCGGCATTCCGCGCACCACCACGTTTCGCTTATTGCAGACGCTCGAAGCGCTCGGTTTTCTCGAACGCGTGAATGGCGATCGTTATTTCCGGCTGAGCGTCGCCGTGTTGCGGCTCGGCTTCGAGTATCTGAGTTCGCTCGAACTGACCGACGTCGGCACGCCGATTCTCGAACGTCTGCGTGACGCCACTGGCCTGAGTACGCATCTGTTGATTCGCGATCAGCGCGACGTGGTGTTCGTCGCCAAGGCGCAAACCCACGAGCCGATGTTCAGCTCCGTCAAGGTGCATGTCGGCACCCGTCTGCCGGCACATGCGACCGTGCATGGTCAGGTGTTGATGGGCGATCTGAGTTTCGAGGAACTGCGTCAGTTGTACCCCGAGCCGCAACTCGAACGCTTCACCGAACGCACGCCGAATACCGTCGAAGAACTGTACGGTCGGGTGCGCGAAAGCGCCGCACTGGGTTATGCGTTGAGCGAAGCGTCGTTCGAGCGGGGTATTTCGGTGGTGAGCGCGCCGGTGCGCGATCAGAGCGGCAAGATTGCCGCCGCGTTGACCGTCACGATTCCGCGTTCGGATATCGGCGAGGCCGAGGAGCGCGAACCGCTCATCATCGCGGTCTGCCAGGCGGCGCTCGAATTGTCCGAACGTCTGAGCTATCGTCCGCGTGCGGACGATGCGACCGCGGCGCAAGCACGTCGCAGGCCGGTTGCGGCAAACTGATTCTGCCGCTGACGAAATAAAGCGCGCGAGTCAGGCTGTGTTCACAGCCGACTCGCGCGCTTTTTCATTCTTGCTACCGTCCAGCATCAGAACGAGTGATGAATCCCCGTCAGGAAAATCGTCTGATTCCGGCCGCTCGACACACCCGCGGTAAAGAACGCGGCGTCCGTATTCGAGCCCGCGCGCTCATACAGCGCATTCACGTACAACTGCGTCGACTTTGACAGCGCGTAGATATCGCCGATCTCGAACTGCGTCCAGCGATGTCCCGCCAGCGTCGTGGTCGCGGCGCCGCCGGCAATGCTATTGAACGGTGTGAACTGATAATTCGCGCCCGCATCGTAGCTTTGGTACGTGTTCGAATGACCGGCGTATTCCAGCTTCACGCGGGTGTACAGACCATGCACCAGCAACTTGCCGAACTGGTAGGACGCGCCCGCGCCCATGTTCTCGACCTTGTCCGCCGTGTAGGTCGCCGCGGCCACCCCCTGGAAGTTGGTGATGCCCGTCGTGATGATCGACGGCGTGCGGTCGTGCTCGTTCGCATACGTCGCGCCGGCCTTGAACGGGCCGTTCGCGTAGCTAAGCGCAAAGCTCAGCGTCTTGCCGGTCGAGAAGTTGGTCGTGTTGCCGAGACCCATCATCGCGCCGACTGAAAAGCCGTTGAAACTCGCCGAACGGAATTTCACCGAGTTGTCGAACGGCACGACGCCCGTATCGGCGAGTTCGTCGATATTGCCCGGGTGGAACGCGTACCAACTGGCGGCCAGATAAGCCGTGCTCAACGGACCCAGCACGTCGAAGCTGAACGGCGTCTGATGGCCGAGCGTCACTGTGCCGATCTTGTCCGAGCTTAGACCCACGAACGCCTGCCGATTGAACAGCACGCCCGCCTTAGCGAAGGCGCCCGTGTTCGTATAGAAGCCGTTTTCCAACTGGAAAACCGTCTTCAGCCCGCCGCCCAGATCTTCGACGCCCTTCAGGCCCCAGCGGTCCGGCTGCATGTTGCCTTGTTCCTCGATCCACTTCGAACTACCGCCCGCATTGCTGATGTACGCGATACCGGCATCCAGACTGCCGTATAGCGTCACACTGCTCTGCGCCCACGCGCCAGTTGTTGCGCAGATTGCCGTCAAGCCGGCCGCAATGATGTGCTTCACAGTTGGTTCTCCTGATCACACGACGGATTGGCCTGCGCCGATGTCGTCGTCCCTGATCCTTGCTTTGGGGTTGATTGCAGCTTTGGGTTTATGCGCCAAAACTGCACCGCTTTATGTTCCACCTATGGGCGTCCGTATCGCCTATGGAAAGTATAGTGACTCTAGAAGTGGTCAAAATAAATTTTCGGACCCCGTACAAACCCGCATCGGTGCTTTTCGATTTGTCTGCCAATAACGTCTCAACCAAGCGCTAGAAGGCGCTGCGCGCGATTCGAGGATTTCGGCCAGATCACGCAATGCTGTGTTGCGAAAGCCACAGTCGGTGTTTTCCCCAGGCGGTTCAGATTTTTATTTTTTCTCGCTGAAGCCACTCCTATAATTATCCATACACGAACTGATGTTCCTTAGGTGGAACATAAGGCTTCAGGAGAAGGCGAGAAATGACTGAACAATGGCGCTGCGCCGGCCATGCCGGCGACCTGTCCGATGACGCGCCGATCGAGTTCAAGCTCGACGGCACCGAGATCGGCATCTACAAGGTGGGCGATGCGCTGTACGCGCTGGAAAACGTCTGCCCCCATGCGTTCGCGTTGCTGACGCAGGGGTTTATCGACGGCGACACCGTCGAATGCCCGTTGCACGAAGCCGTGTTCCATATTCCGACCGGCAAATGCCTGAAAGAGCCCGGTGGCCGCGACCTGAAGATGTATTCGGTCCGACTCGCCGGCGAAGAAATCCAGATCAAGGTGGAATGACATGCGAGAACAAATCGTGAACTTCAATCCCTTCCTGAAGCCGTGGCTCGCGCCGCAGCCGAACAACGTCGCCGGCAAGGGCGTGATCGAGAAGCCGGGCGAAACCGGCAACTTCATCTGGCAAACGCGTAAGACTGAGCCGACCCAGTACGAAAACGACTTCGGCGACGCACTCGAAAAAGTGTTCGACGCCGGCGCGGTGGAGTTGCAGGAAGTGGTCGACGGTTTGAATCGCGTGGGCTTCCGCACGCCGGAAGGCAACACGTGGGACGCCGACCGCCTCGCCGCCGAATTCCGCCTGCTCGCCGAATAAGCGCGCTTTCCCGAACACGCTTCATCGCTTTCGTTTCCGGAGTCTTTTGATGACGTCCCCCAATACAACGACTCAAAGCGCGGCCGATCCGATCCAGTCCTATCTGGACAAAGGTCTGCGTAATTACTGGTATCCCGTCGCACCGAGCTGGCAAGTTGGCGATGCGCCGGTCGGCATCACACGCCTCGGCGATCAGATCGTGCTGTGGCGCGACAAGGAAGGCCAGGTGCGCGCGCTCGAAGACCGCTGCCCGCATCGCGGCGCGCGTCTGTCGCTCGGCTGGAATCTCGGCGGCAGCGTCGCGTGCTGGTATCACGGCATTGAGATCGACGGCAGCGGCGAGGTCACGAAAGTGCCGGCCGTGTCGAACTGTCCGCTGGAAGGCCAGAAGTGCGTGAAGTCGTATCCGGTCGAAGAACATGCCGGCGCGATCTTTCTGTGGTTCGGCGACGACGCCCATAAGGAACCGGCGCCGCTCGCGCTGCCGGAAGAACTGGTCGGCGAGGAATACGCGAACTTCCTGTGCATGTCGAACTGGAAGTGCAATTACCAGTACGCGATCGACAACGTGATGGACCCGATGCACGGCGCGTATCTGCACGCGACGTCGCACTCCATGGCCGAAGGCGACAAGCAGGCCGACATGCGTGTGCGCAAAACCGAAACCGGTTTGATGTTCGAAAAGGTCGGCCAGCGCGACGTGAACTTCGACTGGGTGGAACTCGGCGAAACCGGCTGCCTGTGGATGCGCCTCGCGATTCCGTACAAGAAGAAGTTCGGCCCGGGCGGCAACTTCGGGATCATCGGCTTCGCCGTTCCCGTCGATGAAAACAACTGCCAGGTGTACTTCTGGCGCACGCGCAAAGTGTCCGGCTGGCAGCGTGACGCGTGGCGCTTCATGTATCGCAATCGTCTGGAAGGCTTGCATTGGGCGGTGCTGGAGCAAGACCGCTACGTGCTGGAAAGCATGGCGCCGAATGCACGCGATCAGGAATTCCTCTATCAGCACGACGTCGGTATGACGCGTGTGCGCCGCATGCTGCGTCAGCGCGCACAACAGGATTTTGCGGCGCTGGACGCGCATCGCGCGCAAGCGGCGAATGCTACGCAAGCCGAAACCCCGGCCACCACACCCGCCGAAGCAGGCCACAGCCATGCATAACGACGCGCACGCAGCGCTCACCGGCCGGCGCGTCCTCGTGACGGGCGGCGCGCGCGGTCTCGGCGCGGCGTTCGTCCGCGCGCTGGTGCAAGCCGGCGCGAAGGTGGTGTTCGGTGACGTGCTGCATGAAGAAGGCAAGGCGCTGGCTGCGTCGCTCGTCGAACAAGGGTATGCGGTGAGCTATCTGCCGCTCGATCTCGCCGACCCCGCCAGCATCACGCAATTCGCGCAGCAAGCTGCGGCGCAACTCGGCGGTCTCGACGCGCTGATCAACAACGCGGCGATCACCAACTCCGGCGGCAAGTTCGCCGACGCGTTGTCGGTCGACACGTGGGACGCCGTGATGAACGTCAACGTGCGCGGCACCTGGTTGATGAGCACCGCCGCGTTGCCTTATCTGCGCGACTCGGGCCACGGCAGCATCGTCAACATCGCGTCGGACACGGCGATGTGGGGCGCACCGAAGCTGCTCGCCTACGTCGCGAGCAAGGGCGCGGTGATCTCGATGACGCGCTCGCTCGCACGTGAATTCGGCGCGCACAACGTGACCGTCAACGCGATCGCGCCGGGCCTGACCGAAGTCGAGGCCACTGCGTATGTACCCGTCGAGCGTCATCAGTATTACCTGCAAGGCCGCGCGCTGACGCGCGCACAAGTGCCCGACGACGTGACCGGGCCCGTGCTGTTCCTGTTGTCCGATGCCGCGCGCTTCGTGACCGGCCAGTTGCTGCCGGTGAACGGCGGCTTCGTGATGAATTGATCTTGTCGAATCGAAAGGAGAAAGAGATGGCGGACGCCGAACTCGAACGCAAATCGTGGGAACAACCCGCGGACGCGAGCTTTGACCAATGGCTGGACAGCCGCGTCGCGCGCCTGGAAACGCGTCGCTATGACTGGGATGCATTGAAGTTCCAGGCCGACTACGACCCGAAGTACCGCCGTGCGCAAATGCGCTACGTCGGCACGGGCGGCACGGGCGTCGCGAAAGATATGAACACGGTGCCCGCAGGCGGCTTCACGTTTTCGACGATGGTGATTCCGGCCGGCAACATCGGCCCGAGCCATATTCATATGGACGTCGAGGAAATCTTCTTCGTGCTGCGCGGCAAGATGAAAGTGGTCTGCGAGAAAGACGGCGAGACGTGGGAAGCCGTGCTCGGCGAGCGCGATCTGATCTCCGTGCCGCCGGGCGTGTACCGCACGGAAGTGAACGTCGGCGAAGAAGACGCGCTGATGTGCGTGATGCTCGGTTCGCCGAAGCCGATCACGCCGACGTATCCGCCGGATTCGCCGCTCGCGAAGCTCAAGCGCTAAGCGCGCTTCGTTGCATCGAGTTGCACCTAAGCACCCTGAAACACCCACGAAGGAAATCATGTCCGCTGTTCCAACCGTTACCGCCGATCAGCACGCCACGCACGCCGGGCTCGAAGCTCGCCTCGCGCGTTTCCCGGCGCAGCAGATCGGGCTGGCTTCGCAACGCGCGGTGAGTTATCGCGAAGCGGAGTGCGCGGACAGCGACAGCGCGTTGCCGCTGGTGTTGTTGCACGGCATCGGTTCAGGCGCGGCCTCATGGGTGCAGCAGTTTGAAGTGCTCGGCGCGACGCGCCGCGTGCTGGCGTGGGACGCGCCGGGTTATGGCGCGTCCACGCCGGTCGCGGCCGAATCGCCGAACGCCATGGACTACGCAACTGTCTTGAACGAATGGCTCGACGCGCTCGGCGTTGAACGTTGCGTGCTGGTGGGTCATTCGCTGGGCGCGATCGTCGCCGGTGCGTTTGCGGTTGCGTATCCGCAGCGCGTGGCCGGCTTGCTGCTGTTGTCGCCGGCTGGCGGCTACGGCGCGGCTTCCGCCGACGTGCGCGACACGAAGCGCGATCAGCGCCTCGCGATGTTGAACGACCTCGGCCCGCAAGGTCTCGCCGAAAAACGCAGCGCCAACATGTTGTCCGCGCAAGCCAACGACGAAGCCCGCGCCTGGGTGCGCTGGAACATGTCGCGCGTGATCCCGCACGGCTACGCACAGGCCACGCATCTGCTCGCCAACGCCGATCTCGCCGCCGACCTCGCGCACTACACAGGTCGCATCAACGTCGCCGTCGGCGCGGACGACACCATTACGCCCCCGGCCGCCTGCGAGCGACTCGCGCTAGCGGCGCGCACCCCACTGCAGGTCGTGCCGCATGCGGGGCACGCCAGCTATATCGAAGCGCCCGCCGCGACTACCGCGATCATCGACACGTTCTGCCGCGCGAGCGACAGACAACGGAGCCCTGAATGACGCCCGACCTCATCAACGCCGAGCGCGACGCGGACGACGACCGCAACGACACCGGTAGCGAAGCCAGCTACCGCGTGCCGGGTCTCGAACGCGGTCTGAGGATCCTCACGGAATTCTCGCCACGCGAGCCGGTTCTCGGCGCACCGGAATTATCGAAGCGCCTGAAGATTCCCCGCACGACGGTGTTCCGTCTGCTGCAAACGCTCGAATCGCTCGGCTTTCTCGAACGCGCCGACAAGGACCGCAACTATCGCCTCGGCGTCGCGGTTCTGCGGCTCGGTTTCGAATATCTGAGCTCGCTCGAATTGACCGACCTCGGCCTGCCGATCATCGAGGCATTGCGCGACGACACCGGTCTGACGAGCCATATCGTGATTCGCGACGGACGCGATGTGGTGTTCGTCGCCAAGGCACAAAGCCATGCGCCGATTTTCAGTTCGGTGAAGGTCAACGTCGGCACGCGTCTGCCGGCGTACGCGACGACGCACGGTCAGGTGCTGATGGGCGACATGACGCTCGACGACCTGAAGAAGCTGTATCCCGAACCGGAACTCGAACGCTTCACGAAACAGACGCCGATCACGCTGGAAGACCTGTACGAGCGGATTCGCGACGACGCAAAGCGTGGTTTCGCGATCAGCGAGTCGTCGTTTGAGCGCGGTATTTCGGTGGTCAGCGCGCCGGTGCGGAATGACACCGGCCGCATCGTCGCCGTGATCACGACGACGATTCCGCGCCATGAGATCGACGCCTCGCTGCTGGACAGCGGACTGATCGACAAGGTGCGCCGCGCGGCCGAAGAACTCTCGCAGCGGCTCAACTACCGGCCGAAGAATGGGCCGAATGCGGGCAGCAAATACATGAAGGCACTGGGGCTCTGATGATTCAAATCGACTTGACCGGGCAGGTGGCGGTGGTGACGGGCGGTTCGTCCGGCATCGGCCTCGCGACTGCCGAACTGTTTCTGCGAGCCGGCGCCTCGGTCGCGATCTGCGGCCGCGATACCGAGCGTCTCGCGCAAGCGGAAACCGCGCTGAACGCGCAGTTTCCTAATGCAGCGCTTCTCGCGCGCCGTTGCGACGTGCTCGATACCGACGACGTCAGCGCATTCGCCCAGGCGGTGCAAGCACGCTTCGGCCGCACCGACATGCTGGTGAACAACGCGGGCCAGGGTCGCGTGTCGACCTTCGCCGACACCACCGACGACGCCTGGCGCGAAGAACTCGACCTGAAGTATTTCAGCGTGATCCGCCCGACCCGCGCGTTCCTGCCGATGCTGCGCGACGCGGGCGGCGCAGGCAACAACGCCGCGATCGTCTGCGTGAACTCGCTGCTTGCACAGCAGCCGGAGCCGCACATGGTGGCGACGTCATCGGCACGCGCCGGCGTGCAGAACCTGATCAAATCGCTCGCGGTGGAACTCGCGCCGCAGCGTATCCGCGTCAATTCGATTCTGATCGGCATTGTCGAATCGGGCCAGTGGCGCCGCCGTTACGCGACGCAAGCAGAGCCGGGCCAGAGCTGGGAAGACTGGACCGCCGAACTGGCGCGCAAGAAAAACATTCCGCTAGGCCGCTTCGGTCACCCCGAAGAAGCCGCTCAAGCGCTCTTTTATCTGGCTACGACGCTGTCGTCCTATACGACGGGCAGTCATATCGATGTTTCTGGAGGCGTTGCACGACATGTCTAAAAAAACCACCGTTGGCGAACTGATCGCCGCCTTTCTCGAGCAATGCGGCGTTCAAACCGCATTCGGCGTGATCTCGATCCACAACATGCCGATCCTCGACGCGATCCATAACCGCGGCAAGATCCGCTACGTCGGCGCGCGTGGCGAAGCCGGTGCGGTGAACATGGCCGACGGCCTGGCGCGTGTGTCGGGCGGCCTCGGCGTCGCGTTCACCAGCACGGGTACCGCAGCGGGCAACGCAGCGGGCGCGATGGTCGAAGCGCTGACCGCCGGCACCGCGTTGCTGCACGTCACCGGTCAGATCGAAACCGAATACCTGGATCAGGACCTCGCGTATATCCACGAAGCGCCGGATCAACTCGCGATGCTGTCGTCGATTTCGAAAGCCGCGTTTCGCGTGCGCTCGGTCGACACTGCGCTCCCGACCATCCGCGAAGCCGTGCGCGTTGCGCAAACCGCGCCGAGCGGTCCGGTCAGCGTCGAGATTCCGATCGACATTCAGGCGGCGGAAGTCGAATGGCCCGCCGACCTGGCCGCGCCGCACATCACGACGCTCACGCATTGCAAGCAGCGCGTCGCGCAACTCGCCGAGCAACTGGTCAACGCGAAGCGCCCGTTGCTGTGGCTCGGCGGCGGCACGCGTCACGCGGCCAAGGCGGTCGAACGTCTGGTGGCCCTCGGCTTCGGCGTGGTGACCAGCGTGCAAGGCCGTGGCGTGCTGCCGGAAGATCATCCGGCGACGCTCGGTGCGTTCAACGTGCACGCGGCGGTCGAAAGTTTCTACAAGACTTGCGATGCGCTGCTGGTCGTCGGTTCGCGTCTACGCGGCAATGAAACGCTGAAGTACAAGCTCGCGCTGCCGCAGCCGCTGTATCGCATCGATGCCGACGCGCTCGCCGACAACCGCGGTTATCGCAACGAGATGTTCATTCACGGTGACGCCTCCGCCGTACTCGAAGAACTGGCGACGCTGCTCGAAGGCCGCCTGAAGGTCGATCCGACCTTCGCCGCCGATCTGGCCGCCGCACGCGTTAGCGCCGTCGCCGATGTGGGCAAGGGCCTCGGCCCATACAAGCAACTCGTCGACGCGCTGCAAGGCGCGGTGGGTCGCGACTACAACTGGGTGCGCGACGTCACGATCTCGAACAGCACCTGGGGCAACCGGATGCTGCAGATCTTCTCGCCGCGCGCAGGCGTGCATGCGCTTGGCGGCGGCATCGGCCAGGGCATGCAGATGGGCATCGGCGCGGCGCTCGCGGGTAGCGCGGCGAAGACCGTGTGTCTCGTCGGCGATGGCGGTTTGATGGTCAACGTCGGCGAACTCGCCACGGCCGTGCAGGAAAACGCCAACGTGATGATCGTGCTGATGAACGACCAGTGCTACGGCGTGATCCGCAACATTCAGGACGCGCAATACGGCGGCCGCCGCTGCTACGTCGATCTGCATCAACCGGATTTCGCGCAGTTCTGCGAGAGCCTGAAGCTCACGCACTACCGCGTCAAATCGCTCGACCAGGTCGACGCGATCATTCGCGAAGGCATGGCGAAGGCCGGCCCTGTGCTGGTCGAAGTCGACATGCTGTCGGTCGGCTCGTTCGCCACCGCGTTCGCGGGCCCGCCGGTCAAGAAAGAGGAGCCGGAACATGCATGACGCCGGCTACGCGGGGCATCACGCACCCGTCGACGTCGCGATGATCGGCTTCGGCGCGATCGGCCAGGCGGTGTATCGCTCGGTCGCCGCCGATCCGACCGTGCGCGTATCGCACGTGATCGTGCCGGAACGTCATATGGCGTCGGTGCGTGAAGTGGTGGGGTCGTCCGTGGACGTGGTGGCCTCCGTGGCCGCGTTGAGCAGCCGGCCGCATTTCGCGCTGGAGTGCGCGGGGCACAGCGCGCTGGTCGATCACGTGGTGCCGTTGCTGAAGGCCGGCACTGATTGTGCGGTGGCTTCGATCGGTGCGCTGTCCGACATGCTGTTGCTCGACGCGTTGTCCGCCGCTGCCGACGAAGGCGACGCGACGCTGACGCTGCTCTCCGGCGCGATTGGCGGCGTGGATGCGCTGGCCGCCGCGAAACTGGGCGGCCTCGACGAAGTGCTGTACACCGGCCGCAAGCCGCCCACCGGCTGGCTCGGCACGCCGGCGGAACAGGTCTGCGATCTGAATGCGCTGACGGAAGAGACGGTGATCTTCGAAGGCAGTGCGCGCGAAGCGGCGCGGCTGTATCCGAAGAACGCCAATGTTGCCGCGACGATCGCGCTGGCTGGTCTCGGCCTGGACCACACCACGGTGCGCCTGATCGCGGACCCGAACGTGACGCGCAACGTGCACCGCATCCTCGCGCGCGGCGCGTTCGGCGAGATGTCGCTGGAAATGTGCGGCAAGCCGCTGCCGGATAACCCGAAGACGTCCGCGTTGACCGCTTACAGCGCGATTCGCGCGCTGCGCAATCGCGCGGCACGTTGCGTGATTTAAGCGTCAAGCCCTAAGCCTTTAGCCTTTAGCAGAAGCAAGCAAACCGGAATGACCGACATGACTCACTTCGATACCAGCCTCGTGCCCAACGGCGATATTTTCATCGGCGGCGAATGGCGGCAAGGGCGTGGCAACCCGTACAAAAGCCTGTATCCGGCGGATCAGTCGGTCAACATGGAAATTTCGACGGCCAATGCCGACGACGCCCGCGACGCCATCGAAGCCGCCGACATCGCGTGGCGCAAAGCGGATTGGTCGGGACTGAAGCCGCATCAACGCGCGCTGGTTCTGTATCGCATCGCCGATCTGATCATGGCGCGTCACGAAGCGCTCGCGCAATTGCAGCGTCGCGACAATGGCAAGCCGATCGGCGAAACGCGCGTGCTGGTGGCGAGCGCCGCCAACACGTTCCGCTATTTCGCGGCTTGCCTCGAAACGCTCGACGAAGAAGTCACGCCCTCGCGTGGTGACTATCTGACCATGAGCATTCACGAACCGATCGGTGTGATCGCGGCCATCGTGCCGTGGAATTCGCCGATCGCTTCCGACGCGCAGAAGCTGGCACCGGCCCTGGCGGGCGGGAATGCCGTGGTGCTGAAGCCGGCTGAAGTGACGCCGTTGGTCTCGCTGGCGTTGGCGCGCATCTGCGAAGAAGCCGGTGTGCCGAAGGGCGTGATCAGCGTGGTGCCGGGCAAGGGCTCGGTGATCGGCGACGTGCTGGTGCGTCATCCGCTGGTTAAGAAAGTGTCGTTCACGGGCGGCACTGAAGTAGGGCGCGGCATCGCGCGTATCGCGGCCGACAAGCTGATGCCGGTTTCTTTGGAACTCGGCGGCAAATCGCCGACCATCGTGTTCGACGACGCCGATCTCGATCATGCGGTCAACGGCGTGCTGTACGGCATTTTCAGTTCGTCGGGCGAAGCGTGCATTGCCGGTTCGCGGCTGTTCGTGCAGCGCTCGATTTACGACGCGTTCATGAAGCGTCTCGCGGAAGGCGCGCGCAAGCTGCGCGTCGGCGATCCGTCGCGCGCTGAAACGCAAATGGGTCCGCTGATTACGGCGGCGCATCGCGAAACGGTCGAGCGATATGTCGCGCTGGGTCTCGAAGAAGGCGGCCGCCTGCTGTGCGGCGGCGAACGTCCGGTCGGCGATGGCCGCGAACAAGGCACCTACTTTCAGCCGACGATTCTCGAAGGCCTCACGAATAACGCGCGCATCTGCCAGGAAGAAATTTTCGGCCCGGTTTTGGTGGCCATGCCGTTCGACGACGAAGCCGCGTTGCTGAAAGATGCGAACCACAGCGTGTTCGGCCTCGCCGCCGGCATCTGGACGCGCGACTACAAGCGCGCTTACCGGATTGCCCGCGCGCTCGAAGCCGGCACCATCTGGATCAACACCTACAAGCTGTTCTCGATCTCGACGCCGTTCAGCGGCTGGAAGGAGAGCGGCATGGGACGCGAGAAAGGCCGGCTCGGCATCCGCGAATACATGCAGCAGAAGAGCCTCTACTGGGGCTTGAACGACGCGCCGCTGGCGTGGGCCAACTAAACCGACACGCAGGAACCGCAAGAGGCACGTTATGACGATTCTCGGCATTGAACAGATTATTTACGGCGTGACGGATCTGGCCGCCTGCCGCCGCTTTTTCGCGGACTGGGGCTTGAAGGAAGTCGCGCACGACGAAACGCACGCGCGCTTCGAAACGCTGAACGGCTGCACGGTGCTCGCTGTGGACGCGAATGACGCGTCGCTGCCGCCCGCGTTCGAAGAAGGCCCGACGTTGCGCGAAGTGACCTGGGGCGTCGCCACGAAAGTGGAACTCGACGCACTGCGCGGCCGCTTTGCCGGTCAACCGGGTCATTTCGAAACCGACGACGCGGTCGGCTGTATCGACCCGAACGGCATGGCGATTCGCGTCGAAGTGACCCGCAAGCGCGTGCTCGACATTCATGGCTCGCCGTCGAACGTGTGGGGGCAAACCTTGCGCGTCGATCAGCCGTCGACGATTTACGAGCGCGCCGAGCCGGTCGAAGTCGGTCACGTGGTGTTCTTCACCAACCAGCTTGCCGAACAGGAAAAGTTCTATCAGGAACTGCTCGGCTTCGAAATGTCGGACCGCTATCCGGGCCGTGGCGCGTTCATGCGTTGCGCACCGCACGGCGGCCACCACGACATTTTTCTGCTGGCGTTGCCGGGCGGCAAGCGCGGTCTGAATCACGTCGCGTTCACCGTGCGCGATATCCACGAAGTGTTCGGCGGCGGCATGCATATCAGCCGCTGCGGTTGGGATACGCAGCTTGGACCGGGACGTCATCCGGTGTCGTCGGCGTACTTCTGGTACTTCCAGAATCCGGCCGGCGGCCTGATCGAGTACTACGCCGACGAAGATCAACTCACGCCCGACTGGCAGCCGCGCGATTTCGAGCCGGGTCCGACTGTGTTCGCCGAATGGGCGATCGACGGTGGCATCGACGGTAATACGCGGCGGCAGAAAAACGCGAAAGCGCCGGAAGGCAAGTTCATGACGGAGCGGAAAAATGACTGACGCTGCTGTTGCCAAGGCGCAAGCCGCGCACGAAGGACTCGAAGCGCCGCGCACGATCGTTGTGATCGGCGGCGGACAGGCGGCCGGCTGGGTCGTCAAGACGCTGCGCAAGGAAGGCTTCGACGGCCGTCTCGTGATGATCGCCGACGAAGTGCATTTGCCGTACGAACGACCGCCGCTGTCGAAAGCAGTGCTGGCCGGCGAAGCGGATATCGACACCGTGCGTCTCGTGAAACCCGACGACTTCGACGCGCTGAACGTGGAAGCGTGGCAGCCGGATTGCGCGAGCTCGATCGATCGCGAACAGCGCATGGTGCGTACGCAATCGGGCCGCGAAGTGCAGTACGACCGTCTGGTGATCGCCACGGGCGGCGCGGCGCGCCGTTTGCCGGACGCGCTCGTCAAGACCTCGCACATTGCCTATCTGCGCACGCTCGACGAAGCCGTCGCGCTCGGTGAGCGACTGCGCGCGAGTCAACGTGTGCTGGTGGTGGGCGGCGGCTGGATCGGCCTCGAAGTCGCGGCCACCGCGCGCAAGCTCGGCGTGGAAGCGTCGGTGGTCGAAGGCGCGCCGCGTCTGTGTGCGCGCTCGTTGCCGCCGATGGTCTCCGGTTTCCTGCTCGACCTGCATCGCGCGAATGGTGTGGACGTGCGCCTGAATGCGTCGCTCGTGAAGCTCGAAGATCATCCGAACGACGCTAACCGGATTCGCGCGACGTTCGCGGACGGTTCGATGCTGGACGCCGATTTCGCCGTCGCCGGCATCGGTCTTACGCCGCATACGGCGCTGGCCGAAGCAGCGGGCGTGAAGGTGGAAGACGGCATCGTGGTCGATCATTTCGGCGCGACCGACGACCCGCGCATTTTCGCGTGCGGCGACGTGGCCAATCATCCGAGCGCGTGGCTGAAGCGCCGCGTGCGGCTCGAATCGTGGGCCAACGCGCAGAACCAGGCGATCTCCACGGCGAAAGCGCTGCTCGGCCACTTCGAACCGTACGCGGATATTCCGTGGTTCTGGTCCGATCAGTACGACGTCAATCTGCAAATTCTCGGCGACATTCCGGCCGACGCGCAACTCGCCGTACGCGGCGATTTGCCGGGCAAACGCGCCACGCTGTTTCATCTGGAAGACGGCGCGATTCGCGGCGTGATCTCCATCAACACGCCGCGCGAATTGAAACTGTCGCGCAAATGGATGAACCAAGGCCGGACGATCGACCTTGCCACCCTGACCGACGCCTCGACGGCGCTTGCCTAACCACATCTACGGACGGCACCACGGCATGAGAACCATCGATAACACTATGGGGGACCGCAGCAGCGCCGGTGTCTCAGGCCCTGTAACCCGGGGCTCGATCATTGCGCGTCTGGAGCGTTTGCCCGGCAACGCGATGCAGGTGCGCGCGCGCATTCTGATCGGACTCGCGACGTTCTTCGACGGCTTCGACGTGATCGCCATCGCGGCCACGCTGCCGATTCTGATCGCGAAGTGGCATCTGACTCCGTGGGAGATCGGCTTTCTGATCGGCTCCGGTTCGGTCGGGCAACTGATCGGCGCCTTCGTGTTTCCGTGGTACGCGGAACGCAAAGGCCGCGTGAGGGCGATCGCGCTGAGTTCGGGGATTATCGGCATTACCAGCATTGCGTGCGGTTTTGCGCCGACCTTCGCGGCGTTTCTGGTGCTGCGCGTGATTCAGGGTTTGGGGCTCGGCGGCGAACTGCCGGTGGCCGCGACCTATATCAACGAGATCAGCCGTGCGCATGGTCGTGGTCGTTTCGTGCTGCTGTATGAAATCGTTTTTCCGGTGGGGTTGCTGGCGTCGAATGCGTTGGGCGCGTGGATCGTGCCGCGTTTCGGCTGGCAGGTCATGTACTTTATCGGCGGCATGCCGTTGATTCTGTTCTTCGTGTTGCGCAAGCTCGTGCCGGAATCGCCGCGCTGGCTCGCCGAACGTGAACGGATGGCCGATGCCGATGCCGCCGTGCATGCGTTCGAACGTGCCACGAAGGGGGCGTTGCCGCCGGTGACGCAATCGGCCGAATTCGAAGCGATGGTCAATCGCCATCCGAAGCGCCGTATGAGCGACCTGTTCGGTCCGGCGTATCTGAAGCGCACGCTCGCCGTGGCGATGCTGTGGGTGACCTGCGGCTTCATTCAGTACGGTCTCTCGACCTGGCTGCCGACGATCTATCGCACGGTCTATCACGCGCCGCTGCAACTGGCGCTGAACCTGGCGGTGGCGGCTTCGGTGCTGGGCGTGGTGGGGTCGCTGACCTGCGCGCTGCTGGTCGATAAGGTGGGACGTAAGCCGATTATCAATCTGTCGTTTGTGGCGTGCGCGATTTCGTTGCTGCTGGCAGGTGTGTTCCACGATTCGTCGGTGTACGTGGTGGCGACGTGCTGTGCGTTCTCGCTTGGGTTCCTGGCTTGCGGGTTTATCACGGCGTATGTGTACACGCCAGAGTTGTACCCGACCAGTATCCGTGCGATGGGTTGTGGCGTCGGCGGCGCGTGGCTGAAGGTCGCGGCGATTTTCGCGCCGGCTATCGTGTCGAAGACGATGATTGGCGGCAACTTGCAGGTGGCGTTTTATATTCTCGCGGCTGTGCCGTTCATTGCGGCGATCGCGGTGCATTTTCTTGGGATCGAGACGAAGGGTAAGGTGCTGGAGCAGTTGGAGGCTTGAGCGTTGCTCGTGTAAGGGGTTTGGTGGGCGGTGATGGGTAGTACCGCGATGGCAGGAAGACGAAGGGCGCACCGGGTGGTGCGCCCTTTTGTTTTTGGGGCAATTCCGAGAGGCTTTCGGATTTTTCTCAGATGCCGATGGGTGTTATCCACATAAGTCGATTCGACATCAATTATTGACAAATTCTCAATTGCTCATGCCTTCGAGAATGTGATATTTGTTCGGATGACTGAATTACGGAAATGGCAATGAAACGTAGTTATCTGAAAGTAGGCGACAAGTCTTCAGCCGGGGGGACTGCCACTGAAGGCATTGCTCTCATGTCTCACCACGGAACGCAACTGACTTTCGTTGGCGCAACTGTCGAGTGCCCCGCATGCCTTTCCATGGGGAAAATCGTCCCGCGAGGTCCTCGGTGGGCAGGGAACCTAATGGGCAAGCAAGTCGCGCTGGAAGGTGATGTTTGTGCATGTCAGTGTTACCCGCTTCCTGTGATGCTCGCTTCCCAGTCAGACATGACGATGAGTTTTGAAGCGCATGAGTTGGCTCGCATGGGGCTCGGTTCAGACGGCGCATCGATAAACGAAACGCCGGCAAGTGACCATTGGATACGGTTTGCTCTGAATGAAAGAGGAAGCTGTGAGGGCTTAGGGTGTCGTGCTCATTTTGCTGATGGCTCGGTCGCGCATGGCACGTTCGACGCTAACAACATTGTTCATTTTGAGCGGCCGAACGCTACTCCCTGCCAGAAAGTCGAGCTTGCGATCGACTATGAAAAGCCCTCTCGATCGCTCGTCCACTCTCTGTTGTCTGCGATGTTGGAGTGAGGTATGGCCGACGCTCAAACCACCTTTAACGGTTCATTCGATACCCAGAAAAAACATCGTCTTCCGAGTGCGCTTCTGGATGCTGCAATCTCGGACTGGGAAGCGATAGCTACGAAATTCGGATTGGATGCGATCAAAGATTCGGCTACGCGTGCCAAATACATGGCTCACATTGCTGAAATCTCGAATGATGTCAGGCAGGAAGTCGACAGCGGGAACATGTCTATCAAAGACGGTGCTGTCTACTGTAACCAGTTGCGAGATAGGTTATTTATCGAATACAGGAAATATACGTCTTCGGTCGGAGTTGCTCAGGCAGAGGCTATCAAACTAAATGCTCGGGGTTTCGACTACTATCTGAACAAATATGCTCAAATTGAGTTCAAGAAGAAATTCGCGGATTTGACCGAGCAGGAGCGAGGCAAGATCTACTACGAAGTCATCAAATCAGCAGGTAGAGGCAACGACACAGTCAATACGAATGTTAGAAAATTAAGAGTCAGGGGCAATGTCTTCTTGCTAGTCACTGCCATTCTTGCTGTTGGTGAAATAGTTGGGGCAAGGAGCAAGATCAAGGAAGTCGCCAGGCAAGGCAGTATCATCGCTGGTGGGATGATAGGTGGTGGTCTTGCTGGTTTCGGCGTGTCATTCGTATGCGGCCCGGCCGAACCTCTCTGCGCCGTCGCGTTGGTCTATATCGGAAGTCATGTCGGCGGTACGGTTGGGCAACTGGCAAACGACGTGTATCAGGATGAACGTGAAGAGTTCATGCGGTGGATGAAAAGATGAGGGTTTTGACGTGACAACACCTTTACTGATACTTCTGCTCGTGCTTTTTGTCGGCTCGGGTGGTGTGATGTTGTTTAGCCTCTTTCCGAGAGATCGAGGCATCAATTTCTCCGACCTGGACAACGAAGGCGTGTTGCCTGCCGACAGGTCGGACGTGCTCAGAAAGCCAGCCGTCTTCTATACGGCTACTGCCATATTGGTGTGTTCGGCCGGCGTGTATCTATGGTGGAAAGCGACTGCTGGATAAGACCGCCGCGTGGCAACCGTGTCGCCATGGCGGGCTATTTTTGGTGGTTGCCGGCTAACCCGCGTCGCCGCCTGACACCCTCGATGATCCAGATACTCATCAACCCCGCGCTCACACAAGCGACGATATCCGGTTTGGTCACAGCCAGCACCATCCAGAACAAATTCACATAGCCGCGAAAAAACGCCGGTATCGCCGAGCGCATTTCAGTCCAGCGAGTCGCCTCCAGTACCCCTCCCGCCGCCGCCATCACCGCAAAAAGCGCCCACGCGAACTGAGTCGAGTGCTCTTCACGCTGCAACAGCAGCACGATCAACGCGACGAAGGCCGCAAACCAGATCGGCAGGAAAACCCACGACAACCGCAGCCGGCGCGCGAGCCAATCGCGCCACTCGGCCTGCGCGAACGAGATGAAGAACGCGAACAGCACGCCATGGGCGAACGGCATCGGCCATGCACGCGGGTCGGTAGCGATCCAGTGGCCCACGAAGCCGAACGCGCTGGCGTTGGCGACAGCCAGAATCGCCAACCGCTTGATAGACGGCCAGCCGTGGATCAGCGCAGCCCAGATTGTGCAGACACCAAGCGTGATCATCGCCATCGAGGTGGAATGGCCGTTGCCGTCTTCGCACAACGCCGCGGCGGTGGTGCCTAACCATACAGGAATCCAGCCATAGCGCAGCCAGCCGATCGAACGCAACGCGCGCAAGCGCTGTTGCTGCGGCTCTGAAAGCAGCACGCTGGTCGCGGCGAGGGTGACCAGCGCGAGCATCAGCGTCGATAGAAGAATGGCGAATTGTGGTGGCGCCCATTGATCTAACAATCGATCGCTTGCGGGATTCAGCGAGGCGGTGGCGAACAGCACGCCACACCACGCATTCAGCGCGAGCGCCGGACCCAGCAGACGGCCCACACCGATGCGGAATTTGAGGCAACTACTCCAGAACTCGACCTTCTCGCGATCCAACCGCAGCCGTACCACGCTAGGATGGTAGCGGCCCAGCGAGGTCAACAACTGTTCCATCTCCGTGCGCACGCCGGCACGCAGCAACGCTCTCGCGCCGATTGCGATGGATGGTGACGGCGCTTCGAGCAGCGCCATCGCGTTCATGAAGCGCAAACGCAGCGCGTTGTAGTCCTCGTCGGCGAATACGCGGTCCAGTGCGAGATTCGCAATGGGCGCGTTGCGCCGGCGCAGATGCGCGGTGTTGTCCCGCCACCCGAGCACGGCGTTCAGATTCATGCGCAGTTCCGCCGGCGTGTCCTCGTTCAGACAGTGGCACAGTGCTTGCCATTCGAGTTCTTCGCGCGTTGGAATATTGACGATGGAGCCGAACAGCGCCTCCAACGAACGGCGCGACGCGAGTTGATCGGGTTGCGCGACGAAGTCCTGCCACAGTTGTACCGCGCTTTCGAACGCATCGGGTTCGCGGACGGTTTGCACCGCGAGCGTAGGCGTCGAGACCGTCGACACCGTCGCCGGCATCGCCACAACCGTATTGCCGCTCACTATCTGCAACGCCGACTCATACGCATAGCGCAGACGCTGAAACGCGTCGGCATCCTCATCCGGCCGTTGCTGTTTCAGCAGTTTCGCGTAGGCACGGCGCACCGCGCGCTCATCCGCATTCGATTCGATGCCGAGCGCGTCCCACGGCCAGGTGTTGTCGGAACTCGTAGTCATGGCCGATCAGTAAGTCACATGCACGTCGAAGCGATCCAGCAGCGCGCTCAGGTCGCTGCGCGCAAGGGCGATCTCATCGGCATGCTGCCGTTCGATCAACGCCTGAAAACGCGCGATATGCGCGGCCAGATACTGCCGATGGTCCCCGAGCGTTTCTTCATAGACACGGTCGGCACGCGTCAGCAGCGTGCGATTTTCGAGTTGATCGCGCGGATGAATCTTCAACGTACTCAGCGCGGCCAGCCGCTCGCGGATTTCTTCCGGCGTCATCACGCCGGGGTTTTCTTCAATCACCATCGCGCGCTTTTCGCCGCCGGGAAACGCGGTGGCTTCCACTTCCAGCACACCGTTCACGTCGTACGTGAAGCGCACATCCGCGCCCGCTTCGCCTGCCGGCTTCAGCGGCACGTCGAGCGCGAATTCGCCGAGCGGCACGTTGTCGCGAGTCAGACGCGCTTCGCCTTGAAACACCTTGATGCTGAGCCTCTGCTGACGGTCGCGCACCGTGAAAATCCGCTGCATGCGGCTCACCGGCACGATCGTATTGCGCTCGATGATCGGCAGGAAATGCCCCGGCACGATCTGGTCCTGCGCGAGCTGGATGGCGGTATCGATGCCGAGGCTATACGGCGCGACATCGGTCAGCACCATTTCTTCGAGCCCGGCGTCGCGTGTAACGAGACCAGCCTGCACGGCAGCGCCGAGCGCCACGACTTCATCGGGATTCAGGTGCCCGGCGGGCAGGCGGCCGAACATCTTCGAGACCAGCTTGCGGACCATCGGCATGCGCGACGCGCCGCCGACCAGGATAATTTCGTCGAGCGCGTCGACGGCGATCTTCGAATCGCGCAACGCCCGTTCCACCGGCTTGCGCAGCCGTTGCAACAGGTGCTCGCAGGCCCGTTCGGCGGCGGCTGTGTCGAGTTCGAGGGTGGCGTCGCGGTTGTCGATCGCGAGCTTGAGCGTGACGCTATCGGCGCCATGCTGCGTGAGCTGCCGTTTCGCGCGCTCAGCCTGCTGATGCAAACGTTGCGCGGCGACCGGCGAGAGCGTGTTGAGTTTCAGGCTATTGCGCTGGCAGAACAGCTCGACCAACGCCTCGGTGAAGTCCTCGCCGCCCAGAAAATTGTCTCCGGTGCTGGCGCGCACTTCCATCACGCCTTCGAAGAAGTCGAGCACCGACACGTCGAACGTGCCGCCGCCCAGATCGAAGATCAGGAACTTGCGTTCGCTATCGCGCTGATGCACGCCATACGCGAGCGACGCCGCGGTCGGTTCGTTGACGAGCCGCCGGACCTTGAGCCCGGCCAGTTCGCCGGCAATGCGCGTGGCTTTGCGTTGCGCGTCGCTGAAATAGGCGGGCACGGCGATCACCGCGTCGTGGACCGTTTCGCCGAGAAAGGCCTCGGCGTCCGCCTTCAACGCTTTCAGCACCAGCGAGGACAGTTCCTCGGGACGCAGGGTTTGCGTGTCGAGCGGCACGCTGCGGTTCGTGCCCATGTAGCGCTTGAAGTTCGCGGCGGTACGCTCGGGATGCGTATGCAGACGGTCATGAGCGGGGCGGCCGATAAGGATCGAGCCGTCGTCGTCGATCGAAACGCACGAAGGCGTGAGCGTCTCCCCCAATGCGTTCGGGATGAGGACAGCCTGATTGTCGCGCCAGACCGCCGCGAGACTATGCGTGGTTCCAAGATCGATGCCGATGATCGAAGGCATGGTCAGTTTCCGATTCCGTTTCGCGCCCCTCCATGAGGAGATCGCCCAAGTTGCCGCGGATCAACCGCGCGGGAGCCGCGAGTAGCTCCGTCCAATGGCGATAACGGCAAGCCGCGCGTAAAACTTGAGCGGCACGGTCCGCCGGCGGGCGGGAATCGGAAACCTGCGGCGTTATAACGCCTTGCGATACACCACGAAGCCTGAGTGATCCGCAACCTGATCGTAGAGTTTCATCGCGGTCTGATTCGTTTCGTGGGTCTGCCAGTAGACGCGCTCCAGACCATCCGCCCTGGCTCGCGCGTACACCCCTTCGATCAGCGCGCGGCCCACGCCCTTGCCGCGCTCGGTGTCGAGCGTGTAGAGGTCTTGCAGATAGCAGATGGGCGCGGCCATCGTCGTATGGCGGTGATACAGGAAATGCACAATGCCGAGCAGTTGGCCGTTGCGTTCGGCGACCATGGCATGCATCGGCTCGTAGGCATCGAAGAAACGCGCCCAGGTGATGCGCGTGATCTCGCGCGGCAGGGCCGTTTCGCCCGAGCGGCCGTAGAACGCGTTGTAGGCGTCCCATAGCGGCAGCCAGGCGTCGAAGTCGGCGGGCGCGGCGGGGCGGATCTGGATCGGGTCGGACATGGGTTTGAGTTCCTCGTGAGTGGATGACGTCTTGCGGGCAGGCCGCGGAGACGACGCTAAGGTTGAGTCGAACAGGCGTAGAGCGCCGCGCTGAGCGCCTGCTCGCGTTCGTCACGGCTGGCCACTCGTGCAACTTGCGCGATGACGCCCGACGCAGCCGCGTCCGCTGCGTCGCCGTGCAGCGCGAGGCGTTCGTGCAAGCAGGCGTCCAGATTCGCGCGCGCGGTCGTGGCAGGATCGAACGCGCCATAAATGCATGCGGCGCACGCCAGCGCTACGCAGCACGTTGCCGAGGCGCCGTAACTGGCGCGCAGGGTTGCGGTTTCTCGTGTCTGCGTATTCATCATCGTGGTCCCTTCTTCTGGCGTAAAGGCGTAGAGGCTTACAGCGTGGCGGCAGCGCCCGAACCATCAGCATAAGAAATTTGTGGCACCATTGTTAGCTCCACAAGGCGAGCAAAATTTGGAGCCACGATTTGGACTACGGTCTGTTGATGTCGAACGTCGAACGAACGTTGGGCGGGCGCAAGCTCACGCAGCAGGACCTGCTTTACGAAAGCCTGCGCCGCGCGATTCTCGACGGCGCGATTCGCCACGGCAGCCGTCTGCTCGCGAGCCGTGCGCTGGCCGAGCAATTGGGCATTGCGCGTAACTCGGTGTTGTACGCGTACGAGCGGCTGACCGAAGAAGGCTTTATCGCCGCGAGCCGGCACGGTTCGATCGTCAGCATGGTGAGTGGCGCGGATAGTGCCGCTTCCAAGGCAGTAGGACGGCTGCAGTCGTCCGGCAGTGGGCTATCGCGGCGCGTCACGGATCTGCCGCGCGAACGCACCAGTCCCGACGACCCCACACCGTTCCGCCCAGGCGTGCCCGCGCTCGACGAATTCCCGCTCGCGCAATGGCGAGCGTCGATGGAGCGCGCATGGCGTGCGGTCCCGTCCGACGAACTGGGGTACGGCAACAACTCGGGCTATCCCGCGCTGCGCCGTTCGATTGCCGACTATGTGCGCGTGTCGCGCGGCGTGCGCTGTTCCGCGGAGCAGGTGTTCATCACCGCGGGCACGCAGGCGAGTCTCGATCTCTGCGCCTGCATGTTCGCCGATGCCGGCGACAGCGTGTGGGTCGAAGACCCCGGCTACCACGGCGCGAAGGCCGCGTTTCAGGCTGCGGGTTTGCAGCTGGTGCCGATTCCCGTCGACGCCGCCGGCATGGCGCCGACCTCCGACGATTGGCAACAGACGCCGCCGCGCTTGCTGTATCTCACGCCGTCGCATCAATATCCGCTCGGCAGCGTGCTGAGCCTGGAGCGGCGCTGGTCGATCATCGATAACGCGGTGGCACGCGGCGCGTGGATCATCGAAGACGACTACGACAGTGAGCTGCGTCACAGCGGGCCGCCGCTACCGTCGATTCAAGGGCTCGTCGAGCACGCGCCGGTGATCTACCTCGGCACCTTCAGCAAGACGATGTTTCCGGCGCTGCGTATGGGCTTCATGGTCGTGCCCGCGCATCTCGTGACGCAGGTCGACGACACGCTCAGCGAGATCGCGCGGCAAGGGCGCGTGGCTGAACAGATTGCGTTGGCCGACTTTATCGATAGCGGGAAATATGCGCGGCATTTGCGGCGCATGCGGCGTCTTTATCAGCAACGCCGCAGCGCGCTGGTAGCGGCGATCGAGCGGCACATGGGCGATCTGGTGACGGTGTCCTCCGACGGCGGCGGCATGCATCTGACGGTGCGGCTCGACGCGCCGCTGCGCGATCAGGACGTGAGCGCCGCGACGCGCGAGCACGGTTTGCATATCGCTGCGTTGAGCGCGTTTTGCCAGCATCCGGAGCGGGACGCTGAGCATTACAACGGCTTCATGCTCGGCTACGCGGGCGTAAAACCGCAGGAGGCGGATGCGCTGGTGGCGCGGCTCGCTGCGGTGGTGCGTGGATTGTTGTGACGACACGGCAAGTCTTTCGCATCGTCACAGGGGGTTCCGTGACGTCGAAACCGCTCACGCCGTCTCGGCTCTAAGCCAGCGCGCGAGCATGACGTCGTCGTCCGTATCGAGCGCCTGAGCGACGCGCCGGCCTATCGCCGCGCCGAATTTATATCCGTGCCCCGAGCACGCGGACACCACCAGCGTGTTGCCGATACGCTTCGAGAAGAAACGGCTGTCGGCAGTGAAGGTGTACATGCAGCTTTTGACTTCGGAAACTGTGTAGTCGCCAATGCGGCTGAACGGCGGCGCAAACAGCCGGCGCACGCTGTTGCCTTCGCCGTGCGTCGCGATGCGGTCGGCGTCGGGGTCGAGCGCATGGACCTTGTGAATGCCCGCGCCAAACTTCAGACCAATGCCGTCGAGCGGCGGCAGGGCATAACCCCCGCTCGATCCGCCAATGTCGACGATCGCCGGCGCATTCGCCCACGCGTCTTCGAGATCCGCGGGCGGCTCCACGTACGCGACCACGTTGCGGAACGTCATCAAGGTTTCGGCCAGCGCGGGGAACAATTGCAGCGTCCATGCGCCCGCGGTGATCACGAGGCGGTCGGCGCGCACGATGCTGTCGTCGTCGATACGCACGCAAGCGGTGTGCGGGTCGACCGAGAGGACTTTCGTATGCGTACGGATGTCGGCGCCGCGCATCTTGAGCCACGCTTTCATGTCGCGCGCAATGCGCTCGCTGAAGAGCGCGCCGCCGTCCTGATCGAGGTAGGCGTAGCGAAACGTGGTGGGGTCGAGAAAGGGATAGCGCTGTGCCGCGTCTTGCGGCGCGAGTTGCTCGTACTCGAATTGCATCCGGTCGAGGCCGGCGCGAAATTGTTCGGCGTCGTCGCCGGCGAATTGCGAAATGCCGAGCACGCCGCAATTCGCATAGTGGGACACGCCGAGATCATTCCACAGCAGATCCCAACTATCGAATGCTTCGGCCATGGTGCGCGCATAACCGTCGGCGTCGCCATAGGCACGGCGAATCATTCGGGTCCGGTCGCCCGAGGCGGCCAGTGGATTCGGAATCGAGCCTTGCTCGATCAATGTGATGTCGTGTCCCAGTTTCGCGAGCGACCACGCCGTGCTCAACCCGGCAATGCCCGCTCCTACGATTGTCACCCGCATGCCCACTCCCCCGAGTCGATGGTTCCGGCACAGAGTCTAGCAGCGGAAAAAAAATAATCGGTAAGGGTTCGTGCGGATCGGCGCGCGAGCGGACTGATCGACACGATGCGAAACCCGGTCAGGCGGTGGTCTCCGCGCGCGCCGTGTCAGTGTTTGCGATGCGGGTTATGGCGAAGCTGGTTGCGCACTTTTTTCGCCGCGAACAGCGGCACGTAATCGAATACGCGCGCTTCGTGACGGTAAGTGGCCAAGGTGTCTGCGTACATCTTCGACACTGTTTCCGTGGGGGTGTCGGTCTCCTCTGCGATGCTTCTCACGACTTCATCGATATTTGGCTCGGGTTGGGACATGAATCTCTCCGGGGAGGCGGGTTGGACAGCGGGCACGGACAACAGGAGTTTCATTAGAGGATGCGATCCGCGCCGATGCCAATTGAATCGGTCTATCGCACGCACCGTTTCACAGAGATTTTTGTCTTGCGGTGCAGCAAGTCGCCGCGCAGCGCGGCGACGCCGAAAATCAATGCGAATGACGATGATGTATGTCAGGGAAATGCGCATGAACATGCGTGAGCGGCGCATGTTCATGCGGATGGGTGTGGGGCTCTTCGCCGTCCCATGCGAAGTCGTGCTCGTGCTGATGATGCGCGTCGTGCCGGTGGCGATGCGTGTGATCGAGCGGTTCATGCGTATGCGGATGCTCGTGTCGTTCGCGGATGTGCAGCCACACGCCGAGCGTCATCAACGCGGCGGCGAGCCAGAACAGCGGTGGCGGCAACTCGGGCCACAGCAACCATGACAGCGTCACGCCGAACAGCGGTGCGACCGAGAAATAAGCGCCGGTTCGCGCGCTGCCGAGATGGCGCAGCGCGACGACGAACAGCACGAGACTGACGCCGTAGCCGGCAAAACCCGTCAGCATCGCCAACGCGACGGTCGCGCCGGTCGGCCAAGACGCGCCGAGGGCGAGGGCGAGCGTCACGTTGACCGACCCGGCCACGAGTCCTTTCAGGCAGGCGATAAACATGGCGTCGTGCGTGGACACTTTGCGCGTGAGGTTGTTGTCGATCGCCCAGCATGCGCACGCGCCGATCAGCAGCAGCGTGCCGGGCGGCAGACCCACCGTGCCGGGTTGCCAGGACAACGCCACGCCGCCCGCGACGATCGCGGCCATGCCGAGAAACACCTGCACGTCGACGTTTTCGCGGAACACGATCCACGCGATCAGCGCGGTGAACACGCCTTCGAGATTCAGCAGCAGTGAGCCGGTGGCGGCCGGGGTGGTTTGCAGACCCAGCATCAACAACGCGGGACCCGCGACGCCGCCCGCGACGATTGCGCCGGCCAGCCACGGTGCTTCGCGTAATGGGAACGGGGGGTGATCGGCGGGTTGTCTTGCGGAGTTGCCTTTGCCTTTGAGTCGGCGCACCAGAATCACGGTCGCTAAACCGAGGCCACTGCCCAGGTAGAACAACCCGGCGAGCAGAAATGGCGACAACGCGCCGAGCAGCGCCTTGGCGAGCGGCGTGGTCGCGCCGAACAGCGCGGCGGCGAGCAAGGCGGTGAAAGCGGCGTTAAAGCGGATGGACATGGTGAGCCGATCGGATGGGAACAGCGGGCGTGACAGACACGAGACACGATAGCGCGAACTGACCGGCGGCGTTATGCGTCGCTGAATACGTGTTCGGACAGGAAATCCACGAACGCTCGCAGCTTCGGCGAGAGTTGGCGGCTCGACGGCCAGAGCACCGAAAATTGCCCGGGGTCCGACAGGTGATCGTCGAGCACGCTGTGCAGCGTCCCCGCTCGAAGCGCGTCGCGGGCCAGAAAGTCGGGCATATACCCAATGCCCAGACCGAGTTCGGCGGCGGCCCGCAGCGCTTCCATGTTGTTGCAGGTCAACGCGGTGGGAAAGCGCGCGGCCGCTTCTTCCGACTGCCCGCGAAACGCCCACGGCTGCAACTTGCCTGAAGTCGGAAAACGGAACCGCAGGCACGCATGATCGGCGAGGTCCGCGGGCGTGAGCGGCACGCCGCGCCGTTGCAGATAGCCGGGCGACGCGCACAGCACGAAGCGGAACGGGCCGAGGCGCTTCGCCATCAGTTGCGAATCGGCCAGGTTGCCGCTGCGGATCGCGGCGTCGAAACCGCCTTCGATCACGTCGACAATGCGGTCGTTGAAATCCAGTTCGAGATCGATCTCCGGATAGCGTTCCGAGAACGCCGGCAGGATCGGCAGCAGAAAGCGATAGCCGATGGTCGGCAGGCTCACGCGCAACCGGCCGCGCGGCACGGCGTTGGCTTCCAGCATCATCGATTCGGCTTCGTTCAGCGCGTCGAGGATTTGCCGGCAACGCTCGTAGAAGCGTTCGCCGTCGTCGGTCAGGCTGACGCGGCGCGTGCTTCGCTGCAACAACCGCACGCCGAGATGCTGTTCGAGCCGCGCCACGCTTTTGCCGACGGCGGACGGCGACACGCCCAGCCGCTGCGACGCGGCGACGAAGCTGGAGGCCTCCGCCGTTTGCACGAAGGCGACGATGCCGCTGAGGTTGTCCATTCGGTCGATTCGAGCACTAAATTCTGGAATGGCCGAAATGTAGCATTATTTAGCGGCTTTCAGTCCGCTATGGGCGCCCATCTCCACACGCCGATCCAGCCGAACGGATTCACGAGCGGCGGCGCGCGCATCCATCCGGCCCCGTCGAACGTAATACGTTTATTGATGCTACGTTCGAGGCCCTTGCCATGCGCCGCCTGTTCTCCGCCGCCGCTGTTGCGACCGTCCTGCTGCTGTCCCTTGCCGGCTGTTCCAACGATCCGCCCAATCCGAACCCGCGCGCGAGCGAACCGCTCGCCACCGTACCGGTCGATTTGCCGCGCTATATGGGCCGCTGGTACATCATCGCGAACATTCCGTACTTTGCCGAACGCGACATGGTGGCGAGCCGCGCGGAATGGCAATTGCGTCCGGACGGCAAGATCGACGACTCGTACTACGCGCGCAAGAAAAGCTTCGACGCGCCGGAAAAGCACTATCAGTTTCTGGACACGCCGGTGCCGGGCAAAGAGGGCGGCGAGTGGAGCGTGCAGATCTTCTGGCCGGTTCACGTGGCGCAACTCACGCTGTACGTGGATCCCGACTATCGCTACACGATCCTCGGTTATCCGGGCAAAAACCTCGGCTGGATTTTTTCGCGCGAGCCCGATATGAGCGACGACACCTACCGGTCGATGCTCGCCCGTCTCGATGCGATGGGCTACGACACGTCGCGTTTCAGGCGCGTGCCGCAGCATCCGGATCAGTTGGGCAAGGCGGGCTTTGCTTCGCCAGGCGATAAGAACTAGGGCGTGGGGCGCGTCTGCGCGTCGGCGCTTTGTGTGGGTCGCCTGCGTCGCGCCTGCCGCATCCGATCCTGTTTTCGCCGCGTATAACCCGCATCGTTACTGAATGAGCGCCTTATGCCGCCACTTGCCGCCGCCGTGATTGCCTTGATCGGCCTCGTCGCGATCTTCAGCGCCGCGTGGGCGTGGCAGTTGAAGACCGACAACGCCGGCATGATCGATCCGATCTGGGCGTATTCGCTGGGTCTCGTCGCCGTGCTTTACGCCGTGCTCGGCAATGGCGATCCGCTCACGCGCGCGCTGACCGCGCTGGGCGGGCTGGTGTGGGGCGTGCGACTCGGCACGCATCTGTGGCGGCGCAATTTCGGCCAGCCCGAAGACGCGCGCTATCACCGCTTTCGCGAAGAATGGGGCGACGAGGCCGCGAGCAAGATGTTCTGGTTCTTCCAGTTGCAGGTGGTGGTGTCGATGTTGCTGTCGATCGCGTTTCTGGTGCCGTCGTATCGGACCGTAGCGCCGGGCACGGGTTGGATGTTGCTGGCGGCGTTGCTGTGGATCGCTTCGGTGCTCGGCGAAGCCCTGGCCGACCGGCAACTGAAACGCTTCAAGGCCGATCCGGCCAATCGCGACGCCGTGTGCCGTGCCGGTTTATGGCGCTATTCGCGGCATCCGAATTACTTCTTCGAATGCGTGCATTGGCTGGCTTATATCGCGCTGTCGGTGGGGACGCCGTGGGCCTGGTTCACGTTGCTGCCGCCGCTGCTGATGGCGTTTTTGCTGCTCAAGCTGTCCGGCATTCCGCTGCTCGAAGAAAGCCTGGCGAAACGGCGCCCCGGTTACGCCGAGTACATGCGCACCACCAGCGCGCTGATTCCGTGGCCGCCGCGGCATTGAAATATCGAGCGAAGCGCAAGTGCGCGTCCCGACAACGACATGAACGATGGGAGTTAGCCTCATGAGCCTTTCCACTGCCGACCACACAATCCCTCCGTCCGCCCCCGCCGAACCCGGCGACGACTGGCTGATCCGCAGTTGCGAACGCGGCTGGCTGCCCGACGGCCTGATCCGCTTCGGCATGCGTCAATTGATGCGGCAGCGTCTGCGCGACGAAGCGCTCGACAACGGCGAGGTGCGTGCGCAGCGGCTCAACCGTCTGCTCGACGAATTGCGCGCGAGTCCGATCGCCATCGAAACGCAAGCCGCCAACACGCAGCACTACGAGGTGCCCGCGTCGTTTTTCCACGCGCATCTCGGACCGCATCTGAAGTATTCGTGCTGCCTGTATCCGAGCGGCGCCGAGACGCTCGCGCAAGCCGAAGCCGCCATGCTCGAACGTTATGCCGAGCGCGCGGAACTCGCCGATGGTCAGCGGATTCTCGACCTCGGCTGCGGTTGGGGTTCGTTGTCGTTGTGGCTGGCGGCGCGCTATCCGCACGCGCAAATCGTCGCGCTATCGAACTCGCACGGGCAACGCGCTTTCATTGAAGCGCGTGCGGCGGAAAGGGGCTTGCAGAACCTCACCGTGGTCACGGGCAATGTCGTCGATTTCGAATTCGATCGGGCGCAACTGGGCGAAGGCTTCGACCGCGTGGTGTCGATCGAGATGTTCGAGCATATGAAGAACTACGGCCTGCTGCTCGCGAAAATCGCGCGTTGGATGCGCGACGATGTCGACGCGAAACTGTTCGTGCATATCTTCGTGCATCGCACGCTCGCGTATCACTTCCAGGTGCAGGACGGCAGCGACTGGATGTCGAAGTACTTCTTCACCGGCGGCACGATGCCGTCCGAAGCGCTGCTGCTGAACTTCCAGGACGATCTGCGGATGGAGCGGCAATGGTGGGTCAGCGGCACGCACTACGAGCGCACGGCGAATCATTGGCTGACCGCGCTCGATGCCGCGCGCGAGCGCGTCATGCCGATGCTCGTCGACACCTATGGCGCGCGCGACGCGGCCGTGTGGTTGCAGCGCTGGCGCATGTTCTACATGGCTGTTGCCGAGTTGTTCGGTTACGCGAACGGGAACGAGTGGGGCGTCGGGCATTATCGGTTCGTGAAGCGCTGAGCAACGACCGGCGATTTGCCCACGGTGGGTCGCCGCGCTGAATGCGCGTCGCAGACGGCGCGCCGCCTGTGGATCTTGCGGCGCCAAGCACGCGCGACGCAGTAAAGGCACAATCTGACTTTTGCCGCAGCGGGTCATGGCGGCCGATGACTCCGTGCGCGCGACATCGCCCCTTTTTCGACAAGTGGACCGAATCGACCGCGGTGATCGCACGGTGCTGCCCGCATCGGTCTCGCCCCCGCCACGCCGCATCGAAATAATCTGAAACACACCTTTACGCGCGTGGCGGAATAAAAGGCCACACTTAGGCGTTTGGTCAATTGAGTCGAGCGCCTGATCGCTTCGGCGTCGCCGGAATTTCAAACAGCTTTCGCAGCACTGCGCTCGCGAATGGAACACAACCATGAACACCCACGCCAATTCTCTGTCTGACTCGAACGATGCGTCGACCCGCTATACGCGCACCGCGATGACGCTGCACTGGCTGATCGCGCTGCTGATGATCGGCAACGTGGTGCTCGGTCTGAGCGCCGATTCGTTGCCCGACGACTGGGTGCGTCCGGTGGTCGATACCCACAAGTCGATCGGCATCACGGTGCTGGGTCTCGCGCTCATGCGTATCTTGTGGCGCGTGTCGCACAAGCCGCCGCCGTTGCCGCGCGAGTTTCCGTCATGGGAAAAAATTGCCGCCCATGTCGCGCATTTCCTGCTGTATCTGCTGATGATCGCGTTGCCGCTGTCCGGCTGGTTGCACGATTCCGCGTGGAAAGACGCGGCCACGCATCCCATGCGCCTGTTCAACCTGTTTCCGTGGCCGCGTATCGGCTATGTGATGAACCTCGATCCGACGCTCAAGGAGAGCTTGCACGATCGTTTCGGCGCGTTGCATACGTGGCTCGGCTATGCGCTCTATGCGCTGCTTGCCATGCACATTGGCGGTGCGCTGAAGCATCAGTGGATCGATCGCAAGTCGGTTCTGAAGCGCATGGTGCCGTGAGCTGCGCCGCGCCGCGCTTCGTTGAGTCCTTTAACCGCAGCCTCGAATAATTCGTCGTCACTTTGAAGAAAACCCTGGAACAGGCGCTCGCCCTCGCGTCGCCACGCATCCTGCCGCGTCGCACGACGCCGTTGAGCTCGCTGATTCATTTCAGCGTGCTTGCCTTGTGGGTGCTGCTGTTCGCGCGCGCCTTCTTTCTCAAAGGCGCATTGGCGTGGTCGACCGGTATCGCCTACGTGCTGTACGACACGTTGCTGCTCGCGTTCGTCACGTGGAAGTCGTTGCCGCTGATGCGACGCACGTCGCCGCTCGAACCCGACTACGACCAGCGCAACCTGCCGGCCATGGGCGTGATCGTCGCGTCGCATAACGAGGCGAGCGTGCTGCCGGTGACGCTGGCCGCTTTGCTGCGGCAGACGCACGGTCCGGCGCAGATCGTGATTGCCGACGACGGCTCCACCGATCACACCCGTGAGCTGCTGATCGAACGCTTCGGTCTGACGGCAGCCGCCGACGGTGTGCTGAGCGCACCGAGTTCGCTTTATCCGAACCTCTTCTGGCTGCGCGTGCCGCATGGGGGCAAGGCGCGCGCGCTGAACGCCGCGATCACGCTGATGACCACGGAAACAGTCATGACCGTCGACGCCGACACGCTGCTCGACGACGACGCCACCTACGCCATGCGCGCCGCGTTCGCGAATGAGCCGAAGCTGGTCGCCGCCGCCGGCATTCTGGTGCCGGTTTGCGGTAAGACGGTGTCGGGCCGCGTGTTCCAGTGGTTCCAGACCTACGAGTACATGCGCAACTTCATCGCCCGTTTTGCGTGGATGCGCGCCGATAGTCTGCTGCTGATCTCGGGGGCGTTCGCCTCGTTCAGACGCGACGCACTGGTCGACGTGGGCGGCTTCGACCCGCAGTGTCTGGTCGAAGACTACGAACTGATTCACCGGCTGCGCCGCTATTCGGTCGATCACGGCCTCGGATGGGACGTGCGGGTGGTCGGCGAAGCGCATGCGCGCACCGACGCGCCGGACAACCTCGGCAGTTTTCTGCGGCAACGCCGCCGCTGGTTCGCGGGCTTTCTGCAAACGCAGTACTGGAACCGCGACATGACCGGCAATCCGCGTTACGGCACGCTCGGCATGCTGATGCTGCCGGTCAAGGCAATCGACACGATGCAGCCGATCTACGGGCTGACGGCGTTCGGCTTGCTGCTCGCGTTTCTAGTCGGCGGGCATGGGGCGATCGTCATCTCGATCTTCAGCGTGATCGGCATCAAGACGGCGATCGACCTCGCGTTCTATCTGTGGAGTATTCATCTCTACCGCCGCTGGACCGGTAAGTTTTCCGGCTCCAGCCTGGGCATGGCGATGCTGGCGGCCGTGGTCGAGCCGTTCACGTTCCAGTTGGTGCGGCATGTGGGCGCAGCGCTCGGCTGGCTGCATTTCCTGCGCGGTGGAAGGTCATGGGGCGTGCAACGGCGCTCCGGGCTGGTCGCGCACGACGAAAGCTAGCGACGTTTTTTTGGCGCGCCAAGGAGCGCTCGCATCGCTGGACGGCCCGCCGGGCCGGCCCAGGGTGCGTCAAGGGATCCCGGGCGGGGCCCGCTTCGAGTAGACTGACGGGCGATGCCGCGCTGGTAATAAGGCGGCTACCTTCTATCCGCTCGTGCACGGAGGCCCCACCTATGCATGCTGTTCCCCCGCTCGAACAAGACACCGTCGAAGCAACCCTCGATACGCCGTCGGTTCATGACGCATCGTCGAAAAACGCTCATGCGTCCGCTGACGCGCATACGCCGGACCAGGCCGCGACTAACGCGCCGGTGCGCGATCTGCGCCGCGTCGGTATTCACCCTGACTACTGGTATCCGCTCGCCTGGTCGCATGAAGTGAAGCGCGGCAAGACGCACGGTGTGACGTTCGCGGGCGAGCCGATCGTGCTGGCTCGTACGGAGAGCGGCAAGGCGTTCGCGCTGGAAGACCGTTGTGCGCATCGGCAGGTGCCGTTGCATCAGGGCGTGGTGGAGGGCGAATCGATTCGCTGCGGTTACCACGGCTGGACCTACGACTGCTCGGGCAAGTGCATCGACGTGCCGTATCTCGGCAAGGATCGTTTGCCCAATGGCGTGCGCGCTTATCCGTGCCGTGAAGTGGAAGGCCTGATCTTCGTGTTTCCGGGCGATCCCGCGCTGGCCGACGAACGGTCGTTGCCGCCGCTCGGCTCGGTCTCGGACCCGAAGTACAAGACGCGCCGTTTCGGCCGTCCGGTGAATTGCCATTACTCGTTCATGCACGAGAACCTGATGGACATGAACCATCAGTTTCTGCACCGCCGGCAGATGGGCCAGATGCGAGCACGCTCGCTGGGCCGTCGGCGCGGCGACGGCTGGGTCGAGGTCGATTACACGTTCGCGCGCATGGCGGGCCAGCAGCCGATCGGCGAAGCGATCGTGTTCGGCCAGAGCCGCAAGACCGGCGGCGACAACGACAAAGACGTGATGACGATCCGCACGCAGTATCCGTATCAGACACTGCAGATCCGCACGTCGGAGAACACGCTGGTCATGGATCTGTGGATCATCTATGTGCCGCTCGATCGCGAGCAGCGCACCAACCGCACGTTCGGCCTGCTGTCGATTCGCAAACCGGGCATTCCCGGCGTGCTGAATCTGGCGTGGCCGCTGCTCGTGTGGTTCACCGAACGCATCTTCAAGGAAGACCGCGAGATCGTCGAAGCCGAACAGCGCGCACACGATTCGCAGGGCTCGGACTGGAATCACGAGGTGTTTCCGGTGATCAACGAACTGCGCGCGTTGCTGCGCGAGAGCGGTGCGCCGGATCAGGTGGTGGGCGTCGGCACGGGCGACACATCCGTGATTCGCTTCTGGGATTCGCGTCACGGCCGGCCGGATCGGGCCGCGACCGAATAACAGATATTTGAGTTTTTTCGCGCCGCCTGGGACCGTACAATCATCCGCGACGATGAGCGGCGAGCCGGGCGGCGGGGCGGCACAACACACATGCGCGGGGCGCGGGTTCATCGATCGGGAAAGCTACAAACATAAATAATCGCCTGAGAGGCTCATTCGATGAGTACCGAACTGCATACGGTTATGCCGGTTGTCGTGTTCCTGGTGGGCCTCGCTGTCGTGGCGTGGGCGCTTGTGAAGGGCGGTCCCAAACCGCCGCCGCCGCTTGATTCGATCAACGAGCCTTTCAAGTCGATCGATACTTCCGATTTACCCCCTCTTGAACGTTTCACCGCACGCGATAACACCGCGCTCGCCTATCGGCTTTATCCGAGCCGCGTCGCGAAGGCGCGCGGCAGCGTGGTGCTGATTCACGGCTCGTCGGCGAGTGGTGTGAGCATGCATACGCTGGCCAAGGCGCTTGCCGCGGCCGCTTACGACGTTTATGTGCCCGACGTGCGCGGCCATGGCGAATCGGGCAGGAAAGGCACGATCGCGTATATCGGCCAGCTCGAAGACGACCTCAGCGATTTTCTCGACGAAGTGCAGCCGCGTGGGCCGCGCACGCTGGCCGGTTTTTCGGCGGGCGGCGGGTTCGTGCTGCGTTATGCGGGCGATGCGCGGCAACTGGCCTTCGAGCGCTATGTGCTGCTTGCGCCGTTGCTTCACCATAACGCGCCGAGCACGGTGCCCGGCGGCGGCGGTTGGGTGAGCGTGGGGATGCCGCGGACTATCGTGCTGGTTCTGCTCAACAAGCTGCGTATCACGGTGTTCAATCATCTGCACACCGTGGCCTTCGCTCTGGCGCCGCTCGCGGCGGCGAAACTCACGCCGCAGTACTCGTACAACCTGATGCAGAATTTCCGCCCACACGATCACTACCGCGCCAATATTCGCGCGACGCGGCGACCGCTCGAAGTGCTAGTCGGCGCAAATGACGAAGCGTTCTATGCCGAAGCCTACGCCGGTGAATTCGTCGATGCGGGGCGGGTGGTGCCGGTCACGATCGTGCCAGGCGTCGGGCATATCGGTCTCACGCTCGAACCCGCGGCAGTGGCCGAGATCGTGGCCGTGGTGTCGGAGCGCGCCAGCGAGGCTGTGGTTTCGTAGCGGGTTTCGCCGTTGCCTTTGCGCCGCGCGGGGAATTTGTCCATCTCCGCTCGGTAGGTAATGAGCGGCCGTCGAGCGGCGATAATGGCATTTGATATGGCAACGAATGCACGCGGGTTTGCGCTAAACGGCATGTGCCGGTCGCGGACCCGTGTACCATTTCGCTTTTTCCGACTTTGAAGACCCAGCCCGTGACTTCGCAACAAATCCCTACTGCATCGCGTAAATCCCTCACTCTGCTGCAATTGCTGGGCCTCATCGGCGGTGCCGGCCTGATTGCCGCCATCGTGCTGAACCAGTACTTCTGACCCCGCCGCGACGTTTAGCTCGACGCTTCCGACCTATGCCGGTGTACTCCCCGAGAAGTCTTCTTGCGGGACGTGCTGCCGGCTTCCTCGATATTCCGATTTGCCATGTACAAGAAGGGCGTAGCCGTAGAAATCCAGTTTTCCCCCGAGCGGCTCAACGACGGCGCCGGCGATCCGTACTGGGTCGATTTGACGCAGGCTGAGGCGCAGCGGCTGCTGGAAAGCCTGCAGGCGCGTCTCGCCGGGACAAGCGGCGGGACTGCCGCGCCGTTGGTGGTGAGTCTCGACGCGTCGCCGGATGCGCAAGCGGCGGACGTGCCGGTAGCCGACGCGCCAGCCGCGGTGGATGACTTCAAGCAGTGGGTCTGCGTGATCTGCGGCTGGATCTACGACGAAGCCGCTGGCCTGCCGGAAGAAAACATCGCGCCGGGCACGCGTTGGGCGGACGTGCCGGCGGATTGGCGTTGCCCGTTATGCGACGTGGGCAAGGAAGATTTCGCGCTGGTCGAGTTTTGAGTTCGGTCGACCGGCTGACACGTTGATCGGCTGATCGCTGATCGACTACAGCGACGCCGCGGCAACACCACAGCAATCCCTCGGCCCGGCAAAACACGCCGGGCCATCCCCTGCCCTTAACCCGCCCCTTCCGGATAATCCGCACCTACGGTTGCCGCTTCCCACGCGTCGAAATCGCCGCGCATGAAGTCGAGCTTCTTGCGCGCCAGTTCGAGCGCCATCTTGCCGAGCAGCAGACGCAATGGCGGCGTATCCGACAGCGCGGCGTCGATAATCGCCTGCGCCGCGCGCACCGGATCGCCCGCCTGTTTGCCGCTGCGCGCTTCGGTCTGCTTGCGGCGCTCGCCGGCCGTACTCGCATAGTCGTCGATCAGCGTGGCGGACTGTTTGATCGACGGTCCCGCCCAGTTCGTGCGGAACGGTCCCGGTTCGACGATCAGCACGTCGATGCCGAGCGGCTTCACCTCCGCCGCCAGCGACTCCGACAAACCTTCCACCGCGTACTTGGTGGCGTGGTAATAACCGGTCGCTGCGAAACTCGTCAGGCCGCCAATCGACGACACATTGACGATCAGCCCGCCGCGCTGCTCGCGCATGATCGGCAGCACCGCTTTCGTCATGTCGACCAGACCGAACACGTTGGTCTCGAACATCGCGCGGACTTCGGCGTCTTCGCCTTCTTCCACCGCGGCCAGATAGCCGTAGCCCGCGTTATTGACGAGCGCGTCGATGCGGCCGAAACGCTGCTTCGCCTGCTTGACCACGTCCTCGACCTGCGCGAGGTTCGTCACGTCGAGCGGCAACACTAGCGCGCGGTCGCCGTGCGCTTCGGCGATATCTTTCACTTTCGACGCGTCGCGCGCGGTCACCACCGCGCGCCAGCCGCGCTCCAGCACCAGCTTCGCGAGTTCACGGCCGAAGCCGGTCGAACAGCCTGTGATCAGCCAGACGGGATTGTCTCGATTCATCATTTGGGAAACTCCGGTTGATGGTCTACGACATACATAGGAACACTTCATACGGCGCGAATGCGCAATCAGTGCGCGGGTCACGTCCGCAATCGGTTTGCTACGGTGCTTAGCGTGAAGCGTGCCCGGTCTGATTGCCGGGTGGATCGGCGTGGGTTCGCGCGATGCGAACGGCCGTGTGCTGAGAAGGGACCTAACGCGCTTTGCCGGCCGCAAGGGACGGTCAAGGCGGTTTGTCTCGTATGCGTCGCTGATCGGACAACGGCGTTATGGCTGCTTGCGTCCGGTGTGACTTTTCAATTGTAGCCGCAGCGCGGCAGCCTCGCTTTGCAGCGCTTCAACGAACGCGGCGGCGAGCGGATGACCTGGCCGATGCTCCGGATGAATCACACTCACGCGAAACGGTAGCGACACAGCAAGCGGGCGGATATGCAACTGCCTGCCCACGAAGTCGAGCGCGGTCAGCGGATTGACGATCGCCACGCCGAGCCCTTGCCGCACGAAACCGCACACGGAAACGGCGGTGGGCGTTTCGACGATCTGACGACGCGCGATATCGGCGTGAGCGAAGGCTTCGTCGATCTGAATCCGGTAAGGATCGCTCGACGACAGGCTGATGAACGGCTGGTTCGCGAAGTCCTTCAATGCGATCACCCGCTTGGCCAGCAGCGGATGCCCGTCGGGCAGCACGCAGACTTCATCCACTTCGAGCAACGGTGTCAGGCGGGTGCCGGCCGGCGGCGCGCCGTGCTCGGTGAGGCCGAGGTCATAGCGCTGCGCCGTGAGCCATTCTTCGAGAAAGGGCGATTCCTGCGTGGCGATCGACAGACTCGCGTCAGGCTGCGCGCCGTGAAAGCGTTTCGACGCGCCCGGCAGGATCGAATGTGAAAACGCGGGCAACGCGATGAGGGAAAGCTGCCCGCCCTGGAATTCACGCAAGCTCGCCGCCGTGGAGGCCACCCGTTCAAGGCCGACATACGCGCGCTTGATTTCGTCGAAGAGCGTCAACGCGGACAACGTGGGACGCAGCCGCCCATGCACGCGTTCGAACAACGCGAAGCCGATGCTCTGCTCCATGCGCGCGAGTTCGCGGCTCACCGTGGGCTGCGAGGTGAAGAGCATCTCGGCGGCGCGGGTAACGCTGCCCGCCGTCATCAGCGCGCGAAAGACTTCGATGTGCCGGTGGGTGAGCGCCATGATGGGTATATCAGGAGTGAATGGATCGTTGAAGAACAGGTATTTTACTGAATGCCGATTTCTCCGCATCATGTCATGCATGCCAACGCTTGAACATCGGGAGCCGCAAACCGTGACGCCATTCAATCCGCTACAACTTGTCGAACTTGCCCAGCAGCATGGCACGCCGCTGTGGGTCTATGACGCCGACGTGATCCGTCAACGAATCGCCGAGCTGCGCAGTTTCGACGTGATTCGCTACGCGCAGAAAGCGTGTTCGAACCTGCACATTCTGAAACTGATGCGCGATGCTGGCGTGAGGGTCGACGCAGTGTCACACGGTGAAATCGCGCGCAGTCTTGCCGCGGGATTCACGCCGGACGGCGATCCTGAAGGCGTGGTTTTTACGGCGGATCTGATCGATCACGCGACGCTCGCCACCGTGGTCGAGCATCGCATCACGGTCAACGCGGGATCGCTCGATATGCTCGAACGCGTCGGCCGACATGCGCCCGAAGGTCATCGCGTGTGGCTGCGGATCAACCCCGGTTTCGGCCACGGGCATAGCAACAAGACCAACACGGGCGGCGAACACAGCAAGCACGGCATCTGGCTCGATGACGTGCCGAAGGCGCTGGAAATCGTGCGTCGTTATCGATTGAAGCTGGTTGGGCTGCACATGCATATCGGCTCGGGCGTCGACTATGGGCATCTGTCGCGGGTCTGCGACGCGATGATCGAGGCGGTCAAAGGCCTTCAAGGCCACGATATCGAAGCAATCTCGGCCGGCGGTGGTTTGTCGGTGCCGTACAAGACCGGCGACGCGCGTATCGACGTCGAGCATTATTTCCGGCTGTGGGACGCGGCGCGTCGGCAGATCGAAGCGCATGTCGGGCATCGCGTGAGACTCGAAATCGAACCGGGACGTTTCCTGGTCGCTGAAGCGGGCGTGCTGGTTGCCGAGGTGCATGCGTTGAATCGACGGCCGTCACGGCAGTTCGCTTTGGTCGACGCCGGATTCAACGATCTGATGCGCCCGTCGCTTTACGGCAGTCATCATGAGATGACCGTGCTGAAACGCAACGGTACGCCGAGCAGTGCAGCGCTGGACGCGTTCGCCGTAGCCGGCCCGCTCTGCGAAGCCGGCGATGTCTTCACGCAGGCGGAAGGCGGCGTGGTCCTGAACCGGACGATGCCCACGCCGGAGATAGGCGACTTCGTCGTATTTCACGATGCGGGTGCGTACGGCGCGGCGATGTCATCGAACTACAACAGCCGGCCGCTTGCGCCCGAAGTGCTGCTGGAAAACGGCCAACCGCGAGTGATCCGGCGGCGCCAAACCATCGACGAATTGCTCGCGCTCGAATCGATCGATTGAGATTCGAGCGCGACTGCCGACGCGCCGCGCTACACCAAACGCACGATCAACGCGCCCGCACAGTGCGCGTGTACGACGCGATCATCGTCGCGAGTTCCTGCGCGGCGGGCGTGAGCGGAATCGCCGCGCGCTGTAGCAGGCAGACGTTTTGATCCACCGCCCGCTCGCGCAACGGAATGACGGTGAGCGTGCTGGCGAACGGCCCGCGCGTTGCCACGGCCGACGCTTCCAGCGACAGGCAATCCGTCGCGCCGACCAGATGCAAGGTCTCGTACAGACCTTCTATCGTCGCGATGATCTTCGGCGGCGGCAAGCCGTGACTATCGAGCAGATGGTGCAGACGGCTGACCTGCGGATCGTCCGTGAGATTCGGCGAACGCGTGGCCACCCACGTGCAATCGACGAGTTCGGCCAAGGACGTCGCGCCCGCTTTCGGATGCCCTTGGCGGCACACCACCACCGGATCGGACGGATAAAGCGGCATGACCGACAGATCGGCGGTATCGGTTTGCTTCGACACCAGCGCGACCGCGAAGTCCAGCGTGCCTTCACGAATCATCGAAATCATCATTCGCGAGGTGCCGGTGCGCAGATGCACCGCGACCCGCTCGAAGCGCATGCGAAATTGCGTCAACACCGGCGCGAGCGCGTCGACGAGCGGCTCCGTGGTCATGCCGAACGTTACTTCGCCGACGTAATCGCCGCGCAATTGCTGCACCTCCTGCTCGGCGCGCTCGCATTCGCCGATGATCGTGCCGGCCCGCTGTAGCAAGCGCTGACCGAGCGCGGTCAGCGCAATACCGCGATTCGTGCGGGTCAACAGGGTCGCGCCGAGGACCGATTCGAGGTTCTGCAACTGCTGCGTGATGCCGCTCTGCGCGATGCCGAGCGCCCGCGACGCCGCGCGGATGCTGCCATGCTCGGCCACCGCGGTGAACGCGCGCAACTGGGAAATCGTCAACGCCATGGCGGTTGAGGTCCGGTGATCGGTAAAAGTGATCATGATAGTCCGAATGGGACTTCTTTGAGGCGCAAGAGCGGCATAGGATAGGGCTGTCGTTCTCCGCCCACCCCACACTCCGCCTCCCATGAAAATTCTGCTGATGATCCTGAGCGCCGCGCTGACTTTGAGCAGTGGAGCGTTCGCCGCTGAGCCCCAGACCTTGCGCCTCGGCATCGACCCAACCTATCCGCCGATGGACTCCAAGGCGCCCGACGGCAGCGTCAAAGGCTTCGACGTCGATCTTGGCAACGAAATCTGCAAGCGCATTCACGCGCGCTGCCAATGGGTGGAGCTCGAATTCTCGGGGATGATTCCGGCACTGCAGGCGCGCAAGATCGACGCCGTCATGTCGTCGATGGCGATCACGGAGAAGCGCGAGCAGCAGATTCTGTTTTCGTCGAAGCTGTTTCAATTCAAATCGCGGCTGATCGCACGGCAAGGTTCGCCGCTCGCGGGCGGCATGAACGCGTTGTCAGGCAAGCAGATCGGCGTGCAGTCGGGCACGCAGTTCGAGTCGTACGCGTTAAAGAACTGGGCGCCGAACGGCGTGCACGTGGTCGCGTACAAGAGCCAGGACGAAGTATTCGCCGACCTCGAGAACGGGCGGCTTGACGGCGCGCTGCTCGGCACCGTTGAAGCGGATTACGGCTTCCTGCGCACGCCGGCGGGCAAGGGCTTTGCGTTTGTCGGCGAGCCGCTTTCCATGGGCGATCATGGTGTGGGCATCGGCTTGCGCAAGGACGAGACGGCGTTGCAGGCATCGATCAACGGGGCGATTGCCTCCATGCTCAAGGACGGCACGTACGCGCAGATCGCGAAGAAGTACTTCGACTTCGATCCGTACGGCAATTGATTCTTTTACTTCCTCCACTTTCGCATCAGGCTTTCCGTTCATGAACAGGCAATCGATTCCGCTTCTCTCGCCGGCTATCGGCACGCACCGCGAACTGGTGTCGTTTCATTTTGGCCCGACGGATCGTGGGCAAAAAATTTATATCCAGTCGTCGCTGCATGCCGACGAAACCCCCGCGATGTTGACAACGGTGTTGCTGAAGCGCCGCTTGCTCGAACTGGAACAGCAGGGCGCGCTGGATGCGGAAATCGTGCTCGTGCCGGTAGCGAATCCGGTGGGGCTCGGGCAGTACGTGCTCGGACAGTTTCTTGGACGTTTCGATCTGGGCAGCGGGAAGAACTTCAATCGCCATTTCCTGCAGTTCACGAAGTTGAACGCGCGGGCCAAAGAGGTGTTGGGTTCCGACGCCGCGGAAAACGTGCGGCTCGTGCGGAAGCTGATTGCCGAGGAACTGGCCGAGCAGAAACCGTTGACCGAGTTCGAGTCGCTGCAATTGGCGTCGCTGAAGCTTTCGTACGATGCGGACGTGGTGATCGATCTGCATTGCTCGCTGGAAGCGGCGATGCATCTCTACACCAGCGAGGCAGCGTGGCCGGAGTTCGAACCTTTGTCGCGGTATCTTGGCGCGCAGGCGTCGTTGCTTGCGACGAACTCAGGCGGCGAGTCGTTCGACGAGACACATAGCCTGTTGTGGTGGAAACTGCAGCAGGACATGCCGGCGGATAAACCAGTGCGGAACGGTGCGATTGCGGTCACCGTGGAATGCCGCGGTCAGCGCGATGTGTCCTACGAAGTGGCACAAGAGGACGCGGATGCGATTGTCGATTACCTGGCGTGGCGTAAGGCGATTCGGCGTGAAGTGAAACCGATGCCCGCGTTGCTGTCGCCGGCGACGCCGCTCGCGGGCAGTGAGCAGTTTTATGCGCCGGTCAGCGGGATTCTGATTCATCGCGCGAAGATCGGCGAGACGATTCGCGTTGGGCAGGCGTTGTTCGATATCGTCGATCCGTTGACGGATGAAACCACCACGATTTCGAGCAATACCGAAGGCGTGTTTTATATGCGCCGGGCGATTCGGTTCGTGACGACGGGTGCGCCGTTGGGACGCGTGACGGGGACGCGGCCGTTCAGGACTGGGGTGTTGTTGGGCGCTTGAATCTACGTTTTCTCTCTGCGGGCGTGGCGTGTTTCGATGTTTGAGATTGAAACCGGAATCGCCTCGCCCGTCGTTGCCTGTCTGCTGTTCTCTATTCTTTTCTTCCCACCAGATACGTCACGCCATTCGGACCATAGCGCTCCGAATGCGGTTTGTTCGCCGCCAGGTGGAAGACGTCGCCGACCTGGTACAACCGTTCTTCGTCGCCGCAGACGATGTGCAGCTCGCCTTCGAGGATCAAGGCTTTGGCCTCGAAGGGATGCGTGTGGACGGCCATCGTGACGTTGGGTTCCTTCCTGGTCACCACGGCTTCTGGGAAACCGTCTTTCGTCAGGCTTTCAGTGAATGCTTCGCGGTCCATGGTGATTTTCTCGCTGTGGGGTGGGGGATTTACTTTAACGCTGGGCGGGGTTTTCTGCAGGGCGTGCCGTCGTCGGCGCCGCATTCGCGGCGCGTCTCGATCGCTAGCGTTGACCGTTTCGATTTTTCTTCGGCTTAATGTCGACGTCTGCGCGTGCCGTGTAGGAATAGATGGCATCGCGCGCGGCTCCTTCCGATTGCTGCCTGTTATTTCCGCACATTCGTAAAGATGCGCTTCAAATTTTCGTTTTTCCGAATTCTCTTATTCTGAGTTTTATCTCCCTGATTCAGCGTCTGGTCGTTACGGATTTCTAACGACGCATGAAAAAGAAGGGGGACGTATGAAAAATGAGAACCCGTTTTCGGAATGACGGGAAACCTGGCGCGCGTTTTCGCCATGTTCGCGTTGCTGTTGATCGCATTCGGCGTGAATGCGACAGACTGTCTCACGCTTTACGCGCAGTCCGGTGCAACGCCGGGATCGAAGACGTGTCGTCTCGATGTAGTGGGCAATACGCCCGGCGGAATGGGCAACTATGCGTGCATCAACGACTTTGCACTGATTGATCAATGGTGCGCGGCGCCGAAGGCAAACGAGCCGGAGGCAAGTTGTCCGATTGCTGATCCGGTGTATCCGGGCAATGGCGCCGTTACGCTAACAGAGGCCGATTTCGTCAGCGGTGACGATCTGCCGATGCAGTTCACGCGGACTTATCGCTCGAAGTCGTTGAGCGCTTCGTCTGCGGCGATGGGGCCGGTGTGGTTTCACAGTTGGCAACGCAGCCTTGGACTGACCAATGCGAATAGCGGCAGTTCGTCGGCGGTGCTTGCTTATCGTGAGAACGGCGAACCGGTCACGTTCAAATGGGCGAGTGGCAGTTGGCGTTCGGCCGGCTTCACGGGGCTCGCGCTTGCACAGAATGGATCGGGCTGGACGCTAACCGACCTTCGCACGGAGACCGTCGAATCGTATTCGGCGCAAGGCGTCCTGCAGTCCGACCGCACGAAGACGGGATTCGTCCGGACGCTCGCCTACGACGCGTCCGGCTTGCTGACTACGATCACGCAGCATGCCATTGGCACGGACGCGAAACAGGACATCACGCTTCGCCTGGACTACGACGACAAGCGGCGTCTGTCACGTCTGAATGGTCCGCTGGGTGGAATGACCCAATACGGGTACGACGCGAACAGCAATCTTGTTTCCGTCACGTGGCTCGATGGGTACGTGCATCGCTATGTCTACGACGACCCCCGTTTTAAAAACGCGCTGACCGGAGAGATCGACGAATCGGGAAATCGCGTTGCGTCGTGGAGTTATGACGCGCAAGGGCGGGCCGTGGCGGTCAGCCATCCCGACACGTCGCGCAATGTGCAGTTTGCCTATAACGCCGGCTCGACGGTTATCACCGATAGCCGACGCGCTACGACGTTGAATCTCTCATCGATTGGCGGCATGTTGCGGCCGACGGGGAGTTCGTCGACCGCGGGTAACACCGCTTCCACATGGGACGCGTCCGGCAATCTGCTGAAGGACTCGGACGCGAGCGGCGGCGCCACCGAATACAGCTACGACGATGTGGGGCGGCCCGTTCGGGCGACGGTAAAAAATGCGTCCGGCACCAGCATAAGCACGATGCGCTATGCGGACGGGACGAGCCTGCGTCCGTCGATGATCGCCTCGCCTGGTTTGCTCCAGTCGTTCGTCTACGACGCTAACGGCAACACCACCGGCATCGCCGAAACGCCGACGCGCGACTTGACCGGCGCAAGCGCATTCGACGCGCCGAAGTCTGACGGCGTGACGATGGCCTACGGCATGACGTACGACGCGACCAGTCGGCTCGCGTTTGTCCAGCAACTGGCGGACGGCAAGGTTGCGGGACAGTGGAAAGTCACGCGCGATGCGACCGGGAACGTGTTTGCGATCGTGATCCAGCAGAGGATTCCGGACGCGACCGAGATGATCATGCGGGATGCTGCGCACCGCGTTCTGAATGGCTACAACCCGACAGGTGATTTCTATCTGCATTACGACTGGCGCGGTCGCATTGATCTCTTCAAGTTCAGTGAGTACGCGAGTGCGGCGAATGGCGGTGTTCGACGGGTATTCAAGGTCCGATGGAATTACTCGCCGGATGGTCAGGTTGTTTCGCGAGTTGGGACCGTCGCAAGGAATGGCAGCGTTCTCGATCTGAATGACGGTACGGATCTTCCGATCAGTAGCGATGAGACTGACCAGTGGATCGATAACTACAACTATGGCGATTCGCCGGTTGGGCCGCCTGCGAATCTACAGGGCGTGCGGCAGATGCTGCGGGCTGGAGGTTTTGCCGGGACGGGGACGGTTTGCGGCGATTGCCATTTCTCAGCGGGACTGATCGACGGGGCGGCGCGGGGGATTGCGTTTGTCTGGCGGCTCGCGCAGAACCCGGCGGTTAGATATGGGATCGGGCAGGGTGCAAGGAAGGCGGCGGAGAACTGGGAGCGCATCAAGGCGTTGTGCAAGCCCGCTGCGGAGACGGAAGTTGATGGGATTCCGCCGGGTAGGATTACGTCGGAATACACTGATATTACGGTGGGACGAAGTACACGAAATATCCAGACGGACGTGGGTAAGGCCGAGTTTGAGGCCAATTTACGTAATGACGGTTGGATACAGTCTCTTAGCAAAGACGGCAAAGCCGACATCTTCACAAAAGAAGGTGCAAGGTACACCGTTCGTGACGAGTCGAATGCGGGATCGCCGACCGCCGATTTTGTCCCTCTTGGCGCGCAGCGTCCTACCCTCAAAATTCGACTGCCGAAATGACCAAAATCGACTTCATCCACGAGCATTCAGAGTTCATGCCGCTTTGGGAACGCGCCACAGCAGGTTTCCACATGCTTCGTTGCATACCCCTCACAGACCTGCTCTATTTCGACTCGATCGACCTACAGACGCAGAAGTTCTACGAGCTCATCCGGCATCTACTTACCGTCGATGGATCACATGACTTTGCCACGCTGGTCTTGAAGCCTGACCCGTTCAGCTATTTTCATTTTCATTTTGGAAAGTACCCTGGGTTCATTCATCGAGCGGAGCACACCGACGACGAGTTCTTTGAGTTCTTGCTGAAGGATCCCGGGGACAGTCTTGCCGACGCGCTCGGAGTCAATTCCGAGTACTACGTCGTGATGCCCATGACAGGCGATTGGATCGCCTTCGGTGATCGATCATGGGGCACCGGCGTGTTCTATGGGCCGCCAGACATAATGGAGTGCGCCCGGAAGTTCTACCCGTATTTCATGAAACCGCCGGAGCGCTTCCGGGTCGGACCGTAGCCGCCGGAAAGCACAAGGAGAAAGACGCGAACAATCCGCGCCTTTTTCCTCACCTGCTACCGACACAAGCTAGACCGAACCCCCTCAAATCCCTACCAAAACTGGCGCCACTGCCGCCGGATCGCTAATACTCGGCCGCCCATTCTCAACATGCCCTGCCAGACGACGCGAAAAACTGGCGTCGTCATTACTCGTCACCGTCAGGTCATACCAGTGATGACTCGAAGCCAGCACCCACGCCTCTTCGATATGCGCGCCAGCCGGCACGAACACCGGACGCGTCCGCGCACCATACGCGTTATCCGTCACCGTCAACCGCGCAAACCCACCCCCGCTGTTACTGAACTTCAAGAACACATTCCCATTGGCCACGTCGTACTGCACTTTTACCTCAGGATGCGCGGGCTTCTCATGCCCACCCCAGCCCGCCACCTGCGAAGCCGCCGACGTTTGCGCGACCGTCAACTGCGTATTCCCCGCAAACTTGCGCACAAAACCATTCGGCCCGAACACTTCGAACGCGTACACACCGCTCGTCGTCGTCAGATCGAAGGTCTCCTTCAGCGACTTACCCGCTTCAACCGTATAACGCCACGGACCATCCGTGCGATTCGTCCCGTACACATAGAAATGCGCGCCCTGGTCGCCGGTATTGCCGATCGAAATCTCGAACGTGTTCTGCTTTACGTCCGCATGACCATTCACATGCAGCTCATACGGCAATGCCCGCGCGAAACGAATGCCGCTTTCCTGCGGATCGATTGCACGCGGCGTCGCGGGCACCGTCGGCTTCGGCTGCGTCGCGCACTGGTTGTCTGCAACGCTCTTGTAGTTGCTCGTATCCGGTAACGGCGGCACTTTCGAATCCGGCGTGCGGAAGTCGAACGCGGTCGTCAAATCGCCGCACACCGCACGACGCCACGCCGTGATATTCGGCTCGTACACCCCAAAACGTGCCTCGATAAAGCGAATCACGGACGTGTGATCGAACACCTGCGAACACACAAACCCGCCCTTGCTCCACGGCGACACGATCGTCATCGGCACACGCGGGCCGAGGCCGTACGGCAAGCCATCCGCCGTATAGCTGCCGCCGCGCTGCGGATTGACCACGTTGTGAATTTCGCCGTCGGTGCTGACCGTCGATTGCCCTTGCGCAGGCGTCGTCGCGGGTTGCGGCGGCACGAGGTGATCGAAGAAGCCGTCGTTCTCGTCGTACATGATGAACAGCACGGTCTTGCTCCACACCTCGGGATTCGATGTCAGCGCATCCAGAATCTGCGACGTGTATTCGGCGCCATAGGCCGGCGTATAGCTCGGGTGTTCGGAGTACGCGGCCGGCGGGCACAACCACGACACTTGCGGCAACTGGTTCGCCATCACATCGGCCTTCAGATCGTCGATGGTGCGCACGGTTTGCGCGCGCTCAAACAATGGCGAACCCGGTTGCGCGTTGATGAAGTTCGTGAAATTCTGCAGGACGTTGGTGCCGTAATTGCCGTTCAACGGGTCGGCGCCGGTCAGCCCTTGCTGATACACCTGCCACGAAATCCCCGCGGCTTGCAGGCGCTCCGGATACGTGGTCCACGACAGCAACTGGTAATTCGGCGGACCGTCGCCGTCGACGAAATCGTTGTTGTCGAGCAGCGGGCCGCCCAGCGTGCCGCTCGGGTCGACCATGCCGCTCATCAGATACGCGCGGTTCGGGTGCGTCGGTCCCGGCAGCGAGCAGAAGTACGCGTCGCAAATGGTGAAGGCATCGGCCAGCGCGTAGTGAAACGGAATGTCGCTGCGCAGGTGATAACCCATCGTCATATCGGTCTTGTTGGCCGGCCACTGGTCGTAGCGGCCGCCGTCGATCGCGGCGTGAGTCTTGTACCAGGTGTGATCGAGATCGCCGACGCATTGCGCGCTGGTGGTCGCCGTGTTCAGATGGAACGGCAGCACCGGTTGCGTGGGGTCTTCCTTCGACGGTTGATACCACACCGGTTTGCCGCCCGGCAGCGGAATCGGGAAGCGGTCGTTGTAGCCACGCACGCCGCGCAAATGGCCGAAATAGTGGTCGAACGAACGGTTCTCCTGCATGAACACGACAATGTGCTCGACGTCGCGGATCGTACCGGTACGCGAAAACGCGGGTACGGCCAGGGCGTTGCGAATCGACTCGGGCAGCGCGGTCAGCGCGGCAGCAGCGCCGGCGGATGAAGCGACGGTCTGCAGGAAACGGCGACGGCTAGTTGATGTCATCGAATATCACCTTCTGCGGGGAGGAAGAATAGCGCGTCTGGCGCGCCGGTTGAATCGGGTTAGTTGCTGGTGGCGCTGTCGCCGGGTGCGTAATGCATCACCGGCGCGATCTGCTGGCTGTCGGCGGCGAGACTGGCTTGCATGTTTCGCGCGATCGGATCGGACGCCGCGGCGGCCGCGCTCGCACTCGCACTCGCGGCGAGCGTTGAGGATGTGTTGAGGATTGGCGTCGCGGGCAAGGCGGCGGCGCGCTGGGCAGTGTCGCCGTTGGCGGCGGTCATACCCTTGGAAGACGCTGAAGGCGCGGCGTTCGACGCGGAATCGTCCGCACCGCAACCGGTCAATGCGAGTAGTGCAATTGAACTCACAACGACGCTCGCAAAGCTTTTGTCTCTTCTCATGTCGGCATCCAGTTTCGTGAAAGCGGATGCAGTCTCCAATCCTTTCAAGAAATAATTGTGAAACGTTTGCGAGTGGTAAATCTTGCGTAGTTACGTTGGATTTTAGAAAGGAAATGGAAAGTGATAAGAAGGACAATGGTCACCGAAGCGCCACATGCCGGCAGTCGAGGCATCCCCAACGATTGACGGCTGTGCGTAACCGATAACTTCATGACACGCATCGAACGACCCTTCGACATCACGCGTTTCGAAGACGAATGGCTGGAGGCGGATGGCTTCGGCGGCTTTGCCTCGGGCACCGTGGGTACGTTGCGCACGCGCCGTTATCACGCGCTGCTGCTGACGGCGACGCGCGCGCCGGGCGGGAGGATGGTGCTCGTCAATGGTGTGGAAGCGTGGGTCGAGGCGAATGGACAGCGGTTTCCGCTGAGCATGCAGCGCTATGTGCCCGATGTGATCTATCCGGACCTCACAACGCGTGTTCTCGAGTTCGATACATCGCCGTGGCCGACGTGGCGCTTCGAGCTCGACGCGCAGAGGGTGCTGATAGCGGAAGTGTTCGTTAGCAAGGCGACGCGCGAAACGGTGTTGCGTTGGCGGCTGGAGGACATAAGAACGGCTTCTGAAGAAGTTAACGCACTGACGCTCAAAGTCAGGCCGCTGCTTTCCGGGCGCGACTATCACGCGTTGCATCACGAGAACCCGGCATTCAACTTCAACGCGCAAACCAGCGACGATCAGTCTTGCGTCAGTTGGCAGCCCTATGGCGACGTGCCGGTCATCCATGCCGCGACGAACGGCGCGTACACGCACGCGCCCGATTGGTATCGCAACTTCTGCTACGTTCGCGAGCAGGAACGGGGTTTGGATTTCAGCGAAGATCTCGCGACGCCAGGCGTGTTCAGCTTCGATCTCGCGAAGGGTGAAGCGGTGATGATTCTCACCGCAAGCGTCGAAAGCGCTGCTAACGCGAGCACGCCGTCGCAGCAGCAGCCCGCACAGCCCGCACAGCTCACAGCCACCCACGCAACCGAACGCGTAACCGAACTCGCAAGCATCGAACAACAGCGCCGCGCCGCTCTCGGCACGCGCCTGCAGCGTTCCGCCGACGCCTACGTCGTCGCACGCAACGAAGGCCGCACGATCCTCGCGGGCTTTCCATGGTTCACCGACTGGGGCCGCGACACGTTCATCGCCATGCGCGGCTTGCTGATCGCGTCGGGCCGTCTCGGCGAAGCCGAAGCGATCCTGCTCGAATGGTCCGGCACATTGTCCGAAGGCATGTTGCCCAATCGCTTCCCTGACTACGGCGACACGCCGGAATACAACTCCGTCGACGCCTCGCTGTGGTTCATCGTCGCCGTCCACGACTATCTGGCCACGCATCACGCAAGCACCGCCACCACGCAGCGCCTGCAACAGGCTGTCGAAGCCATCCTCGCGGGCTACACAAAAGGCACACGCTTCGGCATTCAGGCCTCGGCGGACGACGGCCTGCTGAACGCCGGCGTACCCGGCGTACAGCTCACGTGGATGGATGCAAAGGTTGGCGACTGGGTAGTGACGCCGCGCATCGGCAAACCAGTCGAAGTACAAGCGCTGTGGATCAACGCGTTGCGCATTGCAGCAATCTGGAATCCGCAATGGCAGGCGTCCGCCGACCGGGCGTTGCAAGCGTTTCACGAACGCTTCATCGATCCGTCGACACTAGCGCTGTTCGACAACATCGACGTCGACCACGTCAAAGGCACGGTCGATCGCGCGATCCGGCCAAACCAGATTTTTGCGGTAGGCGGACTGCCGTTTCCGTTACTGGAAGGCGCCGCGGCCCGCGCAGTGCTCGATCAGGTCGAGGCGCACCTGCTCACGCCGCTGGGCTTGCGAACGCTTGCGCCGTCCGATCCCGCCTATTGCGGACACTATGGCGGCCCGCCGCTCGCACGCGACGGCGCCTACCATCAAGGCACGGTCTGGCCATGGCTGCTCGGTCCATTCGTCGAAGCGTGGTTGCGGGTTCACGGCACTGCAACAGAAGCCCGCAGCGAAGCCAGAACGCGCTTTCTCGACCCACTGGTCGCGCATCTCGATCACGCGGGGCTCGACCATCTATCGGAAATCGCCGACGGCGATGCACCCCACGCACCGGCCGGCACCCCGTTTCAGGCCTGGTCGCTCGGCGAGTTGCAGCGCATTGACACGCTACTTGCCCGGCTGGAGCCCGTTGGCGCGTAAACCGCGCTACGATGTGTGTCCCGCTGCCAAGCCTGATGCAAGGACGGAGTCATGCCACCGCTGCGCGCTGCGAATCTGCTCGCCACTCTTGAAGGTTCACGCCTGCATTCGGCCGATTGTGCCCACTGGCAGCGCTGGGGGCCGTATCTCAGCGAGCGTCAGTGGGGCACGGTGCGGGAGGATTACAGCCCGGACGGCACCGCGTGGGACTCCTTTCCGCACGACCACGCCCGCAGCCGCGCATACCGTTGGGGCGAAGACGGCATTGCCGGTTTCGGCGACGACAAACTGAGCTGGTGTGTGTCGCTCGCACTGTGGAACCGCAAGGATCCGATCCTGAAAGAGCGCCTGTTCGGCCTCACCAACGCGCAGGGCAACCATGGCGAGGACGTGAAGGAGTTGTACTTCTACGTCGACGGCACGCCCACGCATTCGTATATGCGGATGCTCTACAAGTACCCGATCGCGGCTTTTCCGTACGACGACCTGGTGCAGGAAAACGGCCGCCGCGGCGCGGATATGCCGGAGTATGAAATTCTCGACACCGGCGTGTTCGACGATTGCTGCTATTTCGACGTGCAGGTCGAATACGCGAAGCACGCGCCCGACGACATCCTGATGCGAGTGACGATCAATAATCGCGCGGACCAGGCCGCTTCGCTGGATGTGCTGCCGCAGATCTGGGCGCGCAATTCGTGGTCGTGGAAAGAGAACAAAGACAAACCGTCGCTGACCGCCGGCACGGATCACAACGGCAACGCGCAATTGGTCGGCCATCAGCATGGCCATGATCCGATCGTGGTGACGGCCTGGTCGAAAGACGCTCCGCAGGTCGACTGGCTGTTCTGCGAGAACGACACCAACGTCAAGCGCCTGTTCAATATGGACACCCCGGGTCCGTTCAAAGACGGCTTCAACGACTACCTGGTCCATGGCGACGAACACGCGGTGCGTCGCGACAAAGGCACCAAAGCCGGTGCGCATGCATCGATCGAACTTGGCCCGCACGGGCGCGCGGTGGTGTACATGCGCTGGCGTCCGCAATCCAGTCCCGACGACGTGCTGCTCGATGCCGACGCGGTATTCGCACACCGCATCGCCGAGGCCGACGAATTCTATGGCGCGCTGCAACACGAAATCGCCGACCCCGACGCGCGTCTCGTGCAACGTCAAGCGCTCGCAGGCATGCTGTGGTCGAAGCAGTATTACCAGTACGACGTGCAGCGCTGGCTCGACGGCGATCCGCTACAACCCGCACCGCCCGCGAGCCGCAAAAAAGGCCGCAACACCGACTGGCGGCATCTGTGCAATGCGGACATCGTGTCGATGCCCGACAAGTGGGAGTACCCGTGGTACGCATCATGGGACCTGGCGTTCCACGCCGCCGCCTTTGCGCTGATCGATCCCGCGTTTGCCAAACGTCAATTGCTGCTGCTGGTGAAGGACCGCTATCAGCATCCGAACGGTCAAATACCCGCCTACGAATGGGCATTGGGCGACGCCAATCCGCCGGTCCATGCGTGGGCCGCGTGGCGCGTTTATGAAATCGACCGGGCGCTCACCGGCAAGGCGGATCGCGACTTTCTGGAACTCGTGTTCCACAAGCTGCTGCTGAACTTCTCGTGGTGGGTGAACCGTAAAGACGCCGACGGTCACAACATTTTCCAGGGCGGCTTTCTCGGCCTCGACAACGTCGGCATTTTCGATCGCTCTTCGCCGCTGCCCACCGGCGGCCATATCGATCAGGCCGACGGCACCGCATGGATGGCCGCGTACGCGCTCGACCTGATGCGTATCGCGCTGGAACTCGCCTATGCGAACCATGTGTTCGTCGACATTGGCGTGAAGTTCTTCGAGCACTTCCTGTATATCGCCGAAGCCGTGAGTTGCGACGACGGCTGCGACACCGGCCTCTGGGACTCGGAAGACGAGTTCTTCTACGACAAGCTGCGCCTGCCCGACGGCAGCAACGTGCCGTTGCGGCTGAGGTCCATCGTCGGGCTGATTCCGCTGTTCGCCGTGCACGTGCTCGAGCAACGTCTGCATGGCGGGTTGCCGGGGCTGCGCGAACGGCTGACCTGGTTCCTCGAACATCGCCCCGATCTGGCGCGGCTCGTCTCGCGCTGGAACGAACCCGGCAAGAGCAATGCGTTGCTGCTCTCGCTGTTGCGCGGGCATCGCATGAAAGCGCTGCTGCGCCGTGCGCTCGACGAAAGCGAATTCCTGTCCGATCACGGGGTGCGGGCGCTGTCGCGGGTTCATCGCGACCAGCCGTTCGTGTTCAATCACAACGGCGACAGCTTTACCGTCAAATACCTGCCGGCCGAATCGGACTCGCGCGTGTTCGGTGGCAATTCGAACTGGCGGGGTCCGGTTTGGATGCCGATGAACTATCTGCTGATCGAATCGCTGTACGAATTCCATCGCTATTACGGTGACGATTTTCGTGTCGAGTATCCGACCGGGTCGGGGCAGAAGTTCTCGCTGAGCGAAATCGCCGATGAACTCGCGCGACGCTGCACGACACTGTTCCTCAAGAACAAAGATGGCGAACGTCCGGTGATGGGCGCGTATCCGTTGTTGCAGGCCGACCCGCATTCGCGCGATCTGGTGTTATTCCATGAGTACTTTCATGGCGACAACGGGCGCGGCGTGGGCGCTTCGCATCAGACCGGCTGGAGCGGACTGGTTGCGTTGCTGCTGCAGCCGCGCGCCATGGGCGCATCGGGCAACGTGCCGTTGACCGGCGAGGGCGACCAGGCGCCGATTCCGACCGCGCCCAACGCACAGGTCGCGACACCGGCGTGCCCTACGGAGGCTGCGCCTGCTGCAACACCTGAGCCCGCACCCGCACTCGTTACCGCAGTGAGCAAGTAGCAAACCGAGCCATAGCAAACCGAGCCATAGCAAACCGAGCCATAGCAAACCGAGCCATAGCAAACCGAGCCATAGCAAACCGAGCACTAGCAAGCCACGGGCCGCGACGCCCGGCGTGCAGGTTACATAAACCCTACACGCCAGCGCGCCGGCCCGGTTGTGGAGTCGTTTTTGAACTGTGTGGCTTCAAGCGTGGTCTTTCATGTACCGCCACGTCCGTTCCATTGGCTTCCTGAGTGAATCCCATGTCGACTACACCGAATACTCCCGCTTCCAATCGCCCCGCCACCGCTGCGGAACCGAGCTGCAAAGTCAGCGTGAGTCCGCACGACGCGCCGTCCGTACCCGCGTCGCCGGCCGGCAAGCGGCCCGCACCGCCGTGCACGCTGGTGATCTTCGGCGCTGGCGGCGACCTGACCAAACGGCTGCTGATGCCGGCGCTCTACAACCTCGCCGTGGATGGCCTGCTCGACGACGGCATGAAAATCGTCGGCGTGAATCACGGCGAGCGCGAGACGAGCGCATGGCGCGACGATCTGCACACGTCGCTCGAACAGTTCGCCGCCGACAAAGCCAGCACCTTCCACGCCGGCAAGCTCGACGACAAAGCGTGGGACTGGGTCGGGCAACGCCTCGAATACATGGCCGGCGAATTCGAAACCGACGACGTCTTCACCAAGCTGAAGCAGAAGCTCGATCAGGCGCAGGGCGGCAACGTGATTTTCTATCTCGCCGTCACCTCGCGTTTCTTCAAGCCGATTGTCGAGCGTCTCGGCAAAGCGGGTCTGCTGAAAGAAGGCGAGGGCGAAGGCGGATGCTTCCGCCGCATCGTCGTGGAAAAACCGTTCGGCACCGATCTCGCGTCGGCGCGCGATCTGAACGCGCACATCCTCTCGTACGCGGACGAATCGCAGGTGTACCGCATCGATCACTTTCTTGGCAAAGACACCGTGCAGAGCATTCTCGCGGTGCGTTTCGCGAATGCGCTGTTCGAACCGATCTGGCGGCGCGAATACATCGACAGTGTGCAGATCACCGCGGCGGAAACGATCGGCGTGGAAGGGCGCGGCAAGTTCTACGAACAGACCGGCGCGTTCCGCGACATGCTGCCGAACCATCTGTTCCAGTTGCTCGGCATGGTCGCGATGGAACCGCCCAATTCGTTCGACGCCGAAGCCGTGCGCGACAAGAAGGCCGACATCATGCATGCGATCCAGCCGCTGACCGTCGACGACGTCGTGTTCGGTCAATACGAAAAAGGCCCTCCGGGGGTTGGCTATCGCGAGGAACCCGACGTGGCGCCCGACAGCACGACGGAAACGTACGCCGCCGCGCGGGTGTTCGTCGAGAACTGGCGTTGGGCCGGCGTGCCGTTCTATCTGCGCACCGGCAAGCGGCTGGCCGCGCGGCGCACGGAAATCTCGGTGCAACTGAAGCCGGTGCCGTTCCGCCTGTTCCGCGACACACCTGTCGACGCGCTCACACCGAACGTACTGACCTTGCGTATCGATCCGGCGCACGGCACGAGCTTCGACTTCAACGTCAAGACGCCGGGACCGATCATGCAGGTCGGCGCGGTGCAGTCGTCGTTCGACTATGCGGACTTCTTCGCGGAACGCGCGAACGTCGGCTACGAGACCTTGCTCTATGACTGCATGCTCGGCGACGAGACGCTATTCCAGCGCGCCGACAGCATCGAAACCAGTTGGGCGGCGGTAGACGACGTGCTGCATCCGAAAGACGGCGGCGCGATGCCCGTGCATGGCTATGCGTCCGGTAGCGAAGGGCCGGCGGAAGCAGACGCGCTGCTCGCGCGCGACTGCCACGCCTGGCGGCCATTGAAACAGGCTCCAGTCGAAAAGAAGTGATTCCATCACGCGTATCAACATAATCGGGGGACACCGTGGCAACACGCAAAACCGTGGCAACGCGTAAGACGAAAGTGAAGAGCAGCACTGAGCGGATTCTGGCGATCGACGTCGGCGGCACCGGTCTGAAGGCCGCGATTATCGACGCCGACGGTCAGATGAAAACCGAACGCGTACGGGTCGCGACGCCGCATCCGTGTACGCCGGATCAACTGGTGGATGCGCTGGCGAAGCTGGCCGGTCCGCTGATCGAACAGGAACCGCCTACGCTGATGTCGATCGGCTTTCCCGGCGTGGTGCGTAACAACCGCATTCTGACCGCGCCGCATTTCGGCGTGGAGGGTTGGCATGACATTCCGTTGGCGGATTCGTTGGCGCAGCGTTTGGGCGGTTTGCCGGTGCGCATGATCAACGACGCCGAGATGCAGGGCTTCGCCGCGATCGAAGGGCATGGTCTCGAGTTCGTGCTGACGCTCGGCACGGGCGCGGGCACGGCCATGTTCCGCGACGGCGAGCTGATGCCGCATCTCGAACTGGCTCATCACCCGGTCAGCAAGAAAGGCGTCGCGTACGACGAATACATCGGCGACGCCGCGCGCGACAAAGTCGGGAATAAAACGTGGAACCGGCGCGTTAAGAAAGTGATCGGGATTCTCAGCGCACTCGTGAATTACGACAAGCTGTGGATCGGCGGGGGCAACGCGGCACGCCTCACGTTCGATCTGCCGGCTAACGTGGCGACCGTTTCGAACGATGCGGGTATCGAAGGCGGCGCGCGTTTGTGGCACCCGAAGTCGTTCCGCGAGACGCGGCAGTTGCCGGAAGCGACGGCGCGGACGGGACGATTCAAATGACCTTGAAGCCGTGAACGCGTAAAAAAGGGGAATTCACGATGATCCGGAACGGCCACTTCGACCTCGCCCGACGCCTGCTTTCCGTGGGCGTGTGCGCGGCATTAGCGCTTGCAGCGACGCATGGTCGCGCGGCCGAAGCGTTCGCGGTTTCTTCGCCAGGTCTGGCCGATGGCGGCACGCTGGATTCGAGCCATGCCGCGAGCGCGAACAATTGCGGCGGCGGCAACGTGTCGCCGGCGCTGCAATGGCGCAACGTGCCCACGGGCACGAAGAGCTACGCGGTGACCCTTTTCGATCCGGACGGCGCGAAGGGTTTGGGCATCGTGCATTGGATCGTGTATGGCGTCGCTGCTTCGACGACATCGCTCGGTGCCGGCGGCAGTTCGCCGCCCGGCAGCGTCTCCGGAACGAATCGCACGGGCGGCCCGGGATACTACGGTCCGTGTCCGCCCGTCGGCGAGGTGCCGCATCACTACATCGCGCAGGTCTATGCGCTCGATCTCGCGCCCGACGCGTTGCCCGCCGGGCTGACGCGCGACGCGTTGCTCGCGGCCATGAAGGATCATGTGCTCGCCGCGTCGAGCACGGTGCTGCGCTACGGGCGATAAGTCACATAAGTCAGGCCGCGGCGCCTAGCGCGCCGCGTCGCCCCACCGGTATTCCACGCTCGCCTCATCGAGTTGCGTTTTGATCTGCGCGTCGAGCACCAGCTCCGACGCCGCAAGCGTGTCGCTCAATTGCTCCGCACGGCTCGCGCCGATAATCGCCGACGTGATCTGCGGATTCGCCAGCACCCACGCCAACGAAACGCGCGTCAACGACTCGCCGGTCGGCGACACGATCGCCTGCAAGCGCTCGATCGTTTCGAATTCGCGCTGATGCCAGTAACGCGCGTGATACATCGCGCCGGCCTTGCCGACCGTCTCGGTGAAACGCCCCGAGGTCGGCGCTGCATCCAGCTTGTGCTTGCCGGTCAGCAAGCCGCCCGCGAGCGGGTTATACGGCATCACGGCCAGATGCTCTTCGGCGGCCAGCGGCAGCAACTCCCGCTCGATCTGGCGAAACAGCAGGTTGTAGCGCGGCTGCACCGAAACGAAGCGCGCCACGCGTAAGACATCGGCGCGGCCCAACGCGCGCGCCAGCCGGTACGCGAGAAAATTCGACACACCGACATAGCGCGCCTTTCCGGATCGCACGATCACGTCCAGCGCTTCGAGCGTTTCGTCGAGCGGCGTGTTCGCGTCGTCGGAGTGGAGCTGATAGAGGTCCACGTAGTCGGTGCCGAGGCGGCGCAGCGACGCGTCGATCGCATCCAGCAGATGTTTGCGCGACGCGCCTTGGTCCCATGCCGCAGGTCCCATCTTGCCGACGGCCTTCGTCGCGAGAATGAAGCGGTCGCGCTTGCCCTTCAGCCAGCGCCCGACGATTTCCTCTGTGCGTCCAGCCAGACCCTCGCCGCCGCCGAGCGGATACACGTTGGCCGTATCGATGAAGTTCACGCCGGCCTCCGCGGCCGTGTCGAGAATGCGCTGCGAGGCCTCTTCTTCAGTCTGCAGGCCGAAGGTCATCGTGCCGAGACAGAGTCGCGAAACGTTCAGCCCTGTGCGGCCGAATTGGCGGTATTGCATGGTCAACTCCGAAGTGAACGGAACAGTGAGGGCAGACGGTGTTGCAAAAAGGATAAACCGTGTCGTGATTTCGTGTCGGCGGTCGGGCTTGCGAATTGTTGTCTATTTGAAAGCTAACTTATACCGGGTGTCTTTCAATCGCATTGATCAGCTTTACTTCAGCCTTGTCTTGAGTTTACAAATAAGTAATAAAGCAAACTCGTCGCGTCGTTGAAAATTACGTTATCCATACGTTCGTAACGTACAGAAATAAACCGATTACACGAAGTAAGAGACGCCAACGTTGATGCCGTCTTATGCGTATGGAATGATAGCGATTCTCATTTAACTATCAGCCAGCCATCCCGTCATCCCTGCTTCATCCCAGGAGACCGGCAGCCAGCCAAATGCAGCTTTGTCATTGATCGCACGCGCAGACATGCGAATCAGGCAAGTGCACCTCCGACGGGATTTCCATGTTCAACCACACGCCGCTTGCGACCGCGTTAGCGCTAGCCTTTGCCATTCCTTTTGCGACGCCGGCCGTCGCGCAGACAGCCGCGCAAGCCACGACGCAGCCGTCGACCGACAAAGCCGCAAACGCAGGCGCCGCCACTGCTGCCACCGACAGCGGCACCTTGCCGACCATCGGCGTCGCGGCGCAGGCTGAACAACAGGACTTCCAGGCGGAGAAATCGAATGTCGGCGCGAAGACGCCTACTGCGTTGCGCGACATTCCGCAGACGGTCACCGTCATCAATAAAGACGTGCTCGCTTCGCAAGGCGCCACGTCGTTCCAGGACGCGCTGCGCAATGCGCCGGGCGTGACGATCGGCGGCGCCGAAGGCGGCCAGATCGGCAACAACATCAACCTGCGCGGCTTCACCGCGCAGAACGACATCTATCTCGACGGCTTCCGCGATCGCAACCAGTACTACCGCGACACCTTCGACCTCGAAGAACTCGAAGTGCTGTACGGTCCGTCGTCGATGTTGTTCGGGCGCGGCTCCACGGGCGGCGTGATCAACCAGGTCAGCAAGAAAGCGAACCTGAAGGATTCGGCGGAAGTCACCGAAATGATCGGCACCGACGACCGCTATCGCAGCACCGTCGACGTGAACCACAAGCTGACCGACACCGCGGCGATTCGCCTGAACGCATTCGGCCAGAGCCTCGGCTCGACGCGCGACGTGATGAAGAACAAGGACTACGGTATCGCGCCGGAAGTGCGTTTCGGCATCGGCACGCCGACCGAAGTGACGCTGTCCGCGCTGATCCAGCACAACGACGACATGCCCGACTACGGCGTGCAGGCCTTGAACGGCCGTCCGTCGCCGGTGCCGAAGAACACCTTCTACGGCCTGACCACCGACCGCACGATCCAGGACGTGCAGACGTTCACCGCCGCGATCAAGCACAAGTTCTCCGACGCGCTCACGCTGACCAACCAGACGCAGTTCTCGCACTCCATGACCGACGCGCGCGAAACCGCGCCGCAATCGGTGCTGACGGGTCCGCTCTCCAGCAGCACCGCGCTGGTGAACGGCAATTTCACGAGCTTGTCGCCGTCGCAACTGTTCATCAAGTTGCAAAGCCACGACCGCGTGATCGAGAACCACTCGCTGTACAACGACACCACGGTCGAATACAAATTCGACACTGGCCCGATCAAGCACGACCTGATCGCGGGCGTCGAACTCGGTCACGACAGCTACTCGAACCAGGCCTACACGCGTAACAATCTGCCGGTCGTGACGATGCTGAATCCGGCGTATCTGTCCTCGCCGGCGGGGGTCACCACGACGGTCGGCAACTACGCGAACTCCGGCTCGAACGAAATTGCCGGCTATGTGAACGACACCATTTCGCTGGGTCAGCACTGGAAGGTGATTGGCGGTTTGCGTTGGGATCGCTTCCAGGCGCAGATCCACAACTCCGTCAGCTTGCCGGCTTACGCGAGTCAGACGAACTTCTTCACCAGCGTTCGCGCCGGCGTGATTTATCAGCCGACCGACTGGCAGTCGTACTACGTGTCGTACGGCACGTCGTTCGACCCGTCGCTCGAAGCGTTGACGGTCACCAACCTCACGCAGAATCTGGCGCCGGAGTCGACCAAATCGTATGAAGTGGGCGGCAAGTGGGATCTGCTCGGCGGCAATCTGTCGGTGAATTCGGCGTTCTTCCGCGAGGAAATGACCAACGCCCGCACCCAGGTTTCGCCGACCGAATACGAACTCGACGGCGATATCCGCGTGGACGGCTTCCAGGCCGGTGTAACCGGTCACATCACCGACAAGTGGCAGATCTTCGGCGGCTATACGTACATGGACGCCGTGGTCCTGAAGGCGCTCGACGGGACGCAAGGGCACACGCCGGCCAACACGCCGCGCAATACGCTGACGCTCTGGACCACGTACGCGATCACGCCGCATTGGGAAATTGGCGGCGGCCCGACGTATATGTCGCCGCGCTACGCGTCGAACACGAACTACGTTCAGGTGCCGGGCTACACGCGCTGGGACGCGACCGCCGCTTACCATGCGAAGAAATACGACGTGCGCCTGAACCTGTTGAACCTGACCAACAAGCAGTACTACGACGGTCTGATCCAATCGGACGGCGGCCGCTCCGTGCCGGGTATCGGACGTACGCTGCTGGCCACGTTCGACTACCGCTTCTGATGTAAGCCGAACGGTTGCGTTAGGCTTGCCGGTTTCGATCGCGAACGGCAAGCCCACGCCAAGGAAATAGTTATGTTGCTGCAGATTTCGAATGTACTGAACGCCGAGCAGTTGCGCTTCGTGCGCGAGCGGCTCGATCAGGCCGGCGACGCCTGGGTCGACGGTCGCGCGACCGCCGGCTATCAGGGCGCGCCGGTCAAGCGTAACCAGCAGATCGCCGAGCACACGCCGCTGGCGCGCGAACTCGGCGACGTGATTCTCGCGGCGGTCGAACGGCATCCGCTGTTTATCAGCGCGGTGCTGCCGAACCAGGCGTACCCGCCGCTTTTCAATCGTTACGAAAGCGGCATGACGTTCGGCAGTCACGTCGACGGTGCGGTGCGCGTGTTGCCCAACGGCGTGAAGCTGCGCACCGACGTCTCGGTGACGCTGTTCATTTCCGAGCCCGATGAATACGACGGCGGCGAACTGGTGATCGAAGACACCTACGGCGTGCAGCAGGTGAAGCTGCCGGCCGGCGACATGATCGTCTATCCGGCCACGAGTCTGCATCAGGTGACGCCGGTCACGCGTGGAGCGCGGCTCGCCAGTTTCTTCTGGGTGCAAAGCCTCGTGCGCAGCGACACGCAGCGCGCGCTGCTGTTCGACATGGACACCGCGATTCAACGTCTCAATGCCACCCGTGCCGACGATGCGGCGCGCCGCAGCCTCGTCGGCTGTTATCACAACCTGTTGCGTACCTGGAGCGAAACGTGAGCGTACCCGAGGCAATCGACCTTCAACCGGCCACGGGCCTCGACTCAGCCACGCGCGAACCGCAACGGCTCGGCGACAGCGAACTGAAGGCGCGGCAGCAGCGCTCGCGCCGCGCCACCTTCGTCAAATGGCTGCGCAAGGTGCACGGCTGGATCGGCCTGTGGGGCGCGGCGCTGGGTCTGTTGTTCGGCACCACGGGCTTTTTGCTGAATCATCGCGGCGGGCCGTTGAAAGTCTCGACCGGTGAGCCGCAAGTGTCGACGATGCAAGTGCCGTTGCCGCAACCCGCGCCGGAAACGCCGCGCGAGCTGGGCAAATGGCTGAAGCACGAATTGAAGCTGACCGGCACGCCGGGACGCGTGCAGAAAGAGCCGTCGCATCCGGTCGCGTGGGGCGATCGCAGCGTTGTGCAGCCCGAGCATTGGCAGCTCAATTTCGCGTCGCCGCATGAAAACACGTCGGCCGAGTACTGGGTCGGCAACGGCTACGTGACGGTCAAGCGCAGCGACAACACGTTTCTCGCGATGCTGACGAATCTGCACAAGGGTGTCGGCTTGAGCGTCGGCTGGGTACTGCTGATCGATACGCTGGCGGGCAGCATCATTCTGCTGTCGCTGACCGGCGTACTGCTCTGGACCGAGCTGAACAAACGCAAGACGGTGGGCGCTGTGCTGGTGCTCGGATCGATCGTCGCGGCGGTTTGCGTGGGGCTGCTGTAGGTCTGATTTCACGACGCGGTGGGCAAGGATTCGGTCGGGAAGATCGCCTTGCCCGTGCGAGTCGTTGAAGTACGTTTTACCGGCAATTTGCCGCCAACCGTCCCTTTCTTTCGTCCTTGCGAAGTGTGCCGTCCAACGGCCTGCGCCGGGACGCGAAAACCCCGCTGCTTCAGGCGTTGACGCGCCCTTCCGACTTCCGCCGACGGCTCGCGACGTGCGAGAATCGCGCTAGCACAATTGCGCCGTTTTGCACCCGCCGTCCATCGTCTCGGGTATCCGTTCCGCAATGGGGCGCCGCACGATCGTGACACCGCCGCGTCGAGGAGATTGCGTTGAAAGAGCCGGACAGTTTCTCGTCGGATATGCCGTTGACTCCCCAAACCGTTCCGCCGTTTTTGTCCGGCGGCGGCGAACTCGGCGCGCTCATTCGCGCCTACGACTGGACCCAGACGGCGCTCGGCGCGCCGGAGAACTGGCCGCAAGGGCTGAAGCTCGCGATCCGCATCATGCTGACTTCGCGGCAACCCATCTGGATCGGCTGGGGCGACGAGCTCATCAAGTTTTACAACGACCCGTACAAGTCGATCATCGGCGGCAAGCATCCGGTGGCGCTCGGTCAGCCTGCCCGTGTGGTGTGGCGCGAAATCTGGACCGAGATCGAGCCGTTGCTGAACACCGCGATGACGGGCACCGAAGGCATCTTCGTCGAACAGCAGTTCCTCATCATGGAGCGCAACGGCTTCCCCGAGGAAACCTATTACACGTTCTCGTACAGCCCGATTCCCGGCGACGACGGCGAGCCCGGCGGGATCCTCTGCGCCAATAGCGACGACACGCTGCGCGTGGTCGGCGAACGCCAACTGGCGCTATTGAAGGAACTGGCGGCCATCAGTCCCGACGGCCGCGACTGGCGCGAGGCGTGCGAACTGAGCGCGCGTGCGTTGAAGACCAATCCGCAAGATCTGCCTTTCGCGTTGCTGTACGCCGCCGAACCCGGCAGCGAGTCGGTCACGCTCGTCGCGTCGAGTGGCATCGAGCCGGGTCATCCCATGGCGCCGGCATCCCTGAGTCTCGGCGATCAATTGGCGTGGCCCGTCGCCGACGTATTGAAGATCCAGGTCCCGCAAATGGTGCGCGGCTTGACTCAGCGTTTCGGCACCGAGGCGCCGCGCGGTCCGTGGCATATCGCGCCCGAGCAGGCCGTGATTTTGCCCGTATCGCCGGGCAGCGAAACGACGCAAGCCGTGGTGCTGATTGCCGGTCTGAATCCTTGCCGCCTGTTCGACGACGCTTACCGCGGCTTTCTGAACCTGACCGCCGGCCAGATCGGCGCGGCGATCGGTTACGCGCAGGCCTATGCAGAAGAGCGGCGGCGCGCGGAGGCGTTGGCCGAAATCGATCGCGCGAAGACCACGTTCTTCTCCAACATCAGTCACGAATTCCGTACGCCGCTGACGCTGATGCTCGGTCCGCTCGAAGAATTGCTCGCCAGACCGCCACGGGAGGCAAGCGGCGCAAACGCAGCGCCCGGCAGCAGCAACGAGATCGACGACCGCGCGCTGATCGAGATCACGCATCGCAACGGCTTGCGTCTGCTGAAGCTGGTCAACGCGCTACTGGATTTTTCGCGGATCGAGGCAGGGCGCATTCAGAGTCGTCCGCAGCCTACCGATGTCGCCGCGTTCACGGCTGAACTCGCGTCGCTGTTCCGGTCCGCGATCGAGGCGGCTGGCCTACGGCTCGAGATGGAGATTCCTGCCGCGCCCGTGGTCGTGCAACTCGACCGCGAGATGTGGGAAAAGGTCGTGATGAACCTGCTGTCGAACGCGTACAAGTTCACGTTCTTCGGCACGATCCGGGTGACGGTACGCGCGATCGACGACGAAGGTGTCGCGATCAGCGTGACGGACACCGGCATCGGCATTGCGGAAGAAGAAGTGCCGCGCCTGTTCGAGCGCTTTCATCGCGTGGCGGGTGCGCCGGGCCGTTCGGTGGAAGGCAGCGGCATTGGGCTCGCGATGGTGCAGGAGCTGGTCAAGCTGCATGGCGGCACGGTGCAAGTGGACAGCGTGCTCGGCGAAGGCGCGTGCTTCACGGTCACGCTGCCGCGCGGCGCCATGCCGACTCAGGTCAAAGACGAAGCCGTGCATGCCGCGATGAGCCAGCACGCGCGCACGTATGTCGACGCGGCTTTGCGCTGGAGTCCGGAGAACGAAATTCTCGCGGATGCGCCGGTTGCCGCAACCGGGCACGGCGACACAGCAGGTTCCGGCGCGGCGCAGGCGACTGCCGCGCGTCTGCTCGTGGTCGACGATAACTCAGATCTGCGCGAGTACATGAGCCGGATTCTGCGCGCGGCAGGCCACGACGTGCAGCTCGCCGCCGACGGCCAGGCCGCGCTCGACGCCGCGCGCGCGGCGCCGCCGGATCTGGTGCTGTCCGACGTGATGATGCCGCGCCTCGACGGTTTCGGCCTGCTGCGTGAACTGCGCGCCGATCCCGTGTTGCGCGAGACGCCGGTGCTGATGCTGTCCGCTCGCGCCGGGGAAGAATCGCGCGTCGACGGTATCGAGCACGGTGCCGACGACTATCTGACCAAGCCGTTTTCCGCCCGTGAATTGCTGGCCCGCGTGGCCGGCAACTTGCAACTGGCCCGCTTGCGTCGCGAGACCGAGATGAAGCTGCGCGAGGAATCGCGCACGCTGGAGATTCTCAATCGCGTGGGCTCGACGGTCGCGGCCGAACTCGATCTGAGCCGCGCGGTGCAGATCGTGACCGACGCGGCCACCGAACTCACCGGCGCCGCGTTCGGCTCGTTCTTCTACAACGTCCTCGACGACCACGGCGGCAGCTACACGCTTTACACGCTGTCCGGCGTGCCGAAAGAAACCTTCGACCGCTTTCCGATGCCGCGCAACACGGCGGTGTTCGCGCCCACGTTCAGCGGCGCGGGGATCGTGCGCGTCAACGACATCACGCATGACCCGCGCTACGGCCACAACGCGCCGCATAGCGGCATGCCGGAAGGCCATCTGAAGGTGCGCAGCTATCTGGCCGTACCGGTGCAGTCGCGTGGCGGCGAAGTGGTGGGCGGGTTGTTCTTCGGCCACCCGGAGCCCGGCGTGTTCACCGAACGCGCCGAGCGGATCGTCACCGGCATCGCCGCGCAGGCGGCGATTGCAATCGACAACGCACGCCTCTATCAGGCCGCGCAAACCGAGATCGCCGAGCGCACCAAGGCGCAGAACGCGCTAAGCGATCTGAACGAGACGCTGGAACGCCGCGTGATCGAAACGGTGGCGGACCGCGATCGTCTGTGGGAGTTGAGCGAGGATCTGCTGGTGGTGGCCGATATAGAAGGCCGCCTGCAGCGCGTGAGTCCGTCGTGGAGCACGGCGCTCGGTCACAACAAGCACTGGCTGCTGTCGCGCTCGTACGTCGATCTGGTGCATCCGGACGACGTCGACGTCGTCGCCGCGCATCTGGCCGAATTGCGCCGCACCGGCGTGCCGGTGCGCTACGAGAACCGCTTCAAGCGGATCGACGGCAGCTGGCGCTGGGTCGCGTGGACACTCGCGCTCGATCCCGACACCGCGCGGATTCACGGCGTGGGCCGCGACGTCACCGCCGACAAGGAAACCACCGAGGCGCTGCGTCACGCCGAAGAAGCGTTGCGCATGGCGCAGAAGATGGAGGCGATCGGCAAGCTCACGGGCGGCGTCGCGCATGACTTCAACAATCTGCTGCAGGTGATCGGCGGCAATCTGCAACTGCTCGCGAAAGACGTCGCGGGCGCGGAGAAAGCCGAGCAACGCGTGCGCAATGCGCTGGCGGGCGTGGCGCGCGGCGCGAATCTTTCGTCGCAATTGCTGGCGTTCGGACGGCGTCAGCCGCTCGCGCCTAAGGTCGTCAATCTCGGCCGCTTCGTGCGTGGACTCGACGACATGCTGCGGCGCGCGCTCGGCGACGGCGTCGAGATTGAAACCATCGTGTCGGGCGGCTTGTGGAACACGCTGGTCGATCCGTTCCAGGTCGAAAACGCGCTGCTCAATCTCGCGATCAATGCACGCGACGCGATGAGCGGCCACGGCAAGCTGACGATCGAAGCCGGCAACGCCGCGCTCGACGACGCGTACGCCAAGCGTAACGCCGAGGTCACACCGGGCCAGTACGTGATGCTTGCGGTCACGGATACCGGCGCGGGGATGTCGCCGGAAATCCGCGAGCGCGTCTTCGAGCCGTTTTTCACGACCAAGCCCGAAGGTCAGGGCACCGGCCTGGGCCTGAGCATGGTGTACGGCTTCGTCAAGCAGTCCGGCGGCCACGTGAAGATCTATAGCGAAGAAGGGCACGGCACGACCATTCGCGTTTATCTGCCGCGCGTGCGCCAGGAAGAGGACCTCGAAACCAATATCGACGCCGGCCCGGCAAAGGGCGGCACGGAAACGATCCTGGCGGTCGAGGACGACGAGGAAGTGCGCACCACGGTGGTCGAAATGCTGTCCGATCTCGGCTATCGCGTGCTGAAGGCGAAAGACGCGCAGAGCGCGCTGGCGATCGTCGAAAGCGGCGTGCCGATCGACATGTTGTTCACCGACGTGGTGATGCCCGGCGCGCTGCGCAGCACCGAACTCGCGCGCAAGGCGCGCGAGCGGCTGCCGGCGATTGCAGTGCTGTTCACGTCGGGCTATACGGATAACGCGATCGTGCATTCCGGGCGGCTCGACGAAGGCATCGAATTGCTCAGCAAGCCCTACACGCACGAGGCGCTGGCGCGCAAAGTCCGCTACGTGCTGCAGACGCAGAATCCGCAAGCGGCCGAGATTGCCGAGGCGGAGCGGCATCTTCTGGACATCGATCCGCCGCTCGCGGCGGATAGCGCCGACAGTTTTGCCGCGAACGCGCGGCTGCGGATTCTGCTGGTGGAAGACGACGAGCTGATCCGCGTGAGCACGGCGGAACTGCTGCGCACGTTTGATTTCGACATTCTGGAGGCCGAAGGCGAGCGCGACGCGAAGCAACTGCTGCGCGACCACGCGATCGACGTGATGCTGACCGACGTGGGGTTAGCGGGCAAATCGGGTGTGGAGTTGGCGCTGGACGTGTGCCGCGAACGGCCCGATCTGCGAGTGATCTTTCTGACCGGTTACGACCTCGTGCTGACGCCGGAACAGCGCAAGGTGTTGCCGCACGCAATGCTGCTGCGCAAGCCGTACGAAATGCTGGATCTGATCGATGCGCTGAAAACGCCGCTGCGCTAGGCCGGTGACGCTGCGGGCTTGCCAGAAGAGCAAGCCGGCGTGCCGGCCTGCCAGCGGGAAAGCGGCGGCTCGCGCTAGAATCGTCGCGCTTGAAGTGAGTTCCCCACTTCCTATCGGATCATCATGAAAACATCGCGCCGCCAATTTCTTTTGAGGCTCAGCGTGGGCGTCGGCTCATCGCTCGTTCTGTCGGGCGTGGCGTTGGCCGACCCCGCGAACACGCTCAGCGAAACCGATCCGAAGGCGCAAGCCGTCGGCTATAAAGAAGACGCTTCGAAGGTCGACAAGGCGAAATATCCCGCTTACGCGGCGGGACAAAATTGCGGCAACTGTTCGCTGTTTCAGGGCAAAGCCACCGATACCTACGGCGGTTGCACGTTGTTCGGCGACAAGCAGGTCGCCGCGCGCGGCTGGTGCGATTCGTATTCGAATATGTGACGGGCTTTTGGGGCGCCACTTGCGCCCCGTGGCTTTTTACCCGTTACCCCAACGCGCTCAGCACCAACTCATGCGAACGGCCGATCCATACCGCCGCGTCGCGATGATCGCTTAACGAATCGCCCGTATTCGGGTGCAGGAACACGTCGAGCGCGCCGTGATTCAGCGTGAGCCAGCCCACCAGTTCCGTGAATTGCTCGGGCGCGAACGCGAGCTGGTACGACCACATAGGATGCGGCCCAACCGGGCGCTCGTGAAAGCGGCCCAATTGCAGCTTGCCGTTCCAGTGCGCTTCCACTACCTCGCGAAAGGCCCACGCGGCGTCGCGGCTGCTCGCGTCGAAATAGATGTGGGCGTGCCAGCTCTCTATGGCTGAGGTGTCGCGAAGTTTCATGACAGGGTCCGTGGTGAGGTTCAGTCTTTATCCGACATTTATTCTGCTTCAGTTTCCGCCGACGCGCGTGGCGCGTATCGCATGTAAAACTGCATCTCATCTTCGCCGTCGATCTCGAAGCCGAGACGATCATACAGGCGCTTCGCCGGATTGCCTTTGAGCACCTTGAGCGTGACGGGCAGCGCATCAGTCTGCGCAATCCGCAAAACCGATTGCAGCGCGCGCTCGCCGATGCCGCGCCCTTGCTGCACCGGCGCAATTTGAACTTGCACGACGACCCACTCGGTGTCGGTGCGATACGCTTTCAGCAAGCCGGCCGGCGCGCCGTCGATGCAAATCACCTGCGCCGCGTCGTAGCGATACAGCAGGCGCGCGCGATGGGCGGCGTCGTCCAAAGGTTCGCCGGCGCGGGTTAGATGCTCCGTCATCGTGGCTTTGCGCAGCTCGAGTAGAAAGGCTTCGTCGGCGTGTGTCGCGGGACGCAAGGTGAGGACGGGTTCTTGAACGGACATGTGGAGAGCGTTGGCGGCGCCACGCGGCAGGTAAGAATGGCTGTGAATTGTCGCGTGTGCTGCGCTTTTTTACCATGCTGCGATGTTTCGGCTTTTCAACTCTCTGCTTCAGCGACGTTGTCGGCGCTATAGGCGTACGGTCAGCGCCGACACCCATCGGCGTGATGTACGGCGCGCGGCATCAGGCGCGGTCGGCATTTGCGGCTCGCGAGGTGAATCGCACGCTCCACCTGGCCCGTCTGCGCCGCGCTCGCGGGGGGCGGCACAAGCGTTTCGCTGTCTATTGGCATGGGCTTTGCTTTTGCCTAATCCGCGGATTGGTGTGCGCGGGTTCGACGCCGCGCGCGCCAAACGTCGAACCACCGACGCACGTCTTTCACCCCGACACGGATTCATTGACCACGACTTTCGTTCGCGGGTGCCGGTGCGTGCAGCGATCGTGGCGACAGAACCGCGCCGATGGGATAAGTCGACATAACGGAACGCCTGACCTGCGTTTCCATTCAGTTTTATGCGCTGTCATTCGTTCAAGACGGCAAACGGCTTAACGAACATTGCGAGGTGGGCTATGGAGATTATCGAGCTTGAACCCAGCGTCTCGGCGGATGGACGCGCGGTGATTTTCCAGCTTTCGACGCGAGGCCGGGACCTCGAGTGCGCCGTCACATGTGAAGCGTTGGAGCAGCACTTCTGGCTGCAACGCGGCGCGGGTGAAGCGCGCATTCTGAAGACCTTCGCGGACGGCCGCCAACGCATTACCGCGGTCGCGGAAAGAAAGATGCTCGCGCGGCCGGGCGAAAAAGTCCTGCTGACCATCAGCGATTTCGTCGCGCGCGGCTGACGGCTGTCACGGTTCCGTCTGACGAATTTGCGCTCGAATCGGTGTTTGAATTTGTGTTACGCCGATTCGCCAAATTAGGCCGCCAATTCCCCTCGCTTCGCCCAATTGCATTCGCAACGGCTCACATAAACTGTTTTCCATGGCGCGACAAATCACCGAGCCCATCGACGCGGTCTCCCCCCGCGTTGTTTTGAACCGTACCGTTGATGGCAGTGTGCCGCGGTTGTCGAACGCGGCAGGGCAGTAACGCAGTAGGAAGTCGAAGCAATGGAAAACGGCGCGCAGTCAGTGCGATAAGCGCGCGAAGTAGCAGGGGTTGCGGCTAGGTGGTGTTGAAGGCGAGGGACCCGGCTGCGATTGAGTGTTGGTCAGTAGCGACGGTTTTTGCAGCAGATGTTCACGTAACAGCAACTCAAGCAGTTCAAGCAGTAAATGTTGATGTGATGCAGCAACCGCTTCCGCAGTAGCAGTTGAAGTAGCAACAGCGTTTTAGCTTTGATGGTTAGAGGTCCGCAAGCATCCACGCGCATGTGCGACTGTTCCATCCTGTCCGGCCCTGTTCCTTCGCGGGAACAGGGTTTTTTTTTCGTCGACGGCACGCGGCGTGACTTGCATTCCGCGAGTTCAAACCGATATGCGAGCGTTGAATTAATTCCGCGCCCGGATGCCGGCAGCGAGCAGGTAGGGCGGCAGGATGCCGCAGCTCAACCCGTCTTTCGGGTGTTTAAGTCTGTCTTAATAGTCGCTTGCCATGATGGCTTCACAGACTCGCATTAAGGGCCTGTCAGGCCGCCGGAAAAATCGGCGGCGTTTGCCACCGGAGAGCACGATCATTCGGTGGCGAAGCCGAGAGTTAGTGATGGAGGTTGAACCGTTATGTCCAATAAGTCGCGAGTCCGCAAGCACCACCAACCGGCCATGTCGCCGCTGCTGCGTGCATTGACCTTTAGCCGCACGGCACACGAGCCGGTGACGGCGGCGATGCTGATGCAGTGCTATACCGCCCTCGACGCGTTCCGGCGCGGCCAGGGTTCGCGGGATCTGCATCTCACGTTGAGCCGGCATTTGCTGGTGTCGCAAGAGTTGGCGCGGCTCGGCCTCGGCGAAGATGTGATCGCCGAAATTGAAAGCGCCCATGCGGCGATGGTGCGCCTCGACGCTTGCGAACACGAGACGGGTAGCTGGGCGCTCGAAGACAGCGACTACGCGCGTCTCTGCACGGCGCTGGCGATTCTGGACGGGCAACTTTCCGTGGCGTCGCTGAGCGAGATCGCGAGCGCGGAAGCGCGGATGATCGAAGGCTTGATGCGCTCCGCGCAGGTCCAGGCCATCGCGGAAGCCGCGATCTGAAACGATTCAGCGTTGCTGTTGCGGCGTTTTGCGATTGGATCTCGTAGGGCTGACGAAACAGCGGACTGAGTGAATGATCACGCTGTCCGAAAGCCCTACGCGGCTCGCGCGTTTCGCGGGCGCTTATTCGTTGACGGGCCGACCGGTCTTCACCGCTTCGACCGCCGCCACTGCGGCCAGCAAACGCTTGGGTGCGGCGGCTTCGAGCATCAGCAGTCCGGCACGCAGCAACTCGCTCTTCTTGACGGAGACGCCGGCATCGAGGCATTTCTGCTTCAGCGAAGCGATTTTTTCATAGTCGGATTTGGGCATCGTGAAGCTGTCGCGCACGACCTTGTCCTTTTTCACGCGCTTCGGCTTGGCTTCGACCGGCGCGGCGACTTTTTCCACCTTCGGCTCAACGGTACGCTTGGCCTTGGCGGCTTTCTTCGTCGCGGCCGGTTGGGTTTCGGCCGGTTTTTCAACCGCCGTGACCGGTGCGGCGCTGACCGGAGCCGTCGCACGTTTTGCTTTGGACGCCTTCTTTGCCGAAGCCGGCTTGGCCGACTTGGTGCTCACCGGTTTCTCAGCGGCCGCTACCGGCGCAGCGCTAGCCGAAGCACGCTTGGTCTTCGCGGCCTTTCGTGCCGCGAACGGTTTGGTCGCTGCAGGTTTGGCCGCAACCGCGGCTTCTGCCGGCTCGGCGCTAACCGCGTCTTGAGTGTCCGGAGTTTTCGGGAAATGAAAAGCTTTCTTGGTCGGTTTTGCGGTGATTGGTGCGTTCATGAGGCACTCCACGGTAATAATGGTATAAACAGTATATACGGTTATTTGGTGTGTCCCCAGAGCAAACCGTTACTAGTCAAAGTCAGTCCGCATACTCCCCTTGCTGTCGAACATCCGCCTGTGCCGCCGCGGCGCGCAGCATACCCGCGATAGCGTCGCCCGAAACCGCGGCGCTGTACAGAAAGCCCTGTCCTTCGCTGCAACCGTGGTCGACCAGAAAGCCGCGCTGCACATCCGTTTCGACGCCTTCGGCAATCACATCGAACTTCAGCGCTTCGGCAATCGCGATCACCGCGAGCGTCAGCGCTTCATATTCCGTTCCTCGGCCGATCTCCTGGACGAACACCTTGTCGATCTTGATCCGGTCCACGCTGAAGCGTTGCAGATAGCTCAGGCTGGAATAGCCGGTGCCGAAGTCGTCGATCGCGATCTTCACGCCGAGCTCGCGCAGATCGTGCAGCACGCGCGCGGCGTCGTCGGCGTTGCGCATCAGCGCGCCTTCTGTCACTTCGAGTTCGAGCATGTCCGCGGCGCAGCCGCTGTCGTGCAACGCGGCGCGCACCACGCCGACCAGGTCGGAGCGCTCCAGTTGAACCGGCGAGACATTCACCGACACGCGGATCGGCGGCAGCCCCTGCGCCCGCCATTGGCTCGCCTGCTCGCAGGCGGTTCGCAACACCCACTCGCCGATCCCTTGAATCAGGCCGGTTTCTTCGGCGATCGGAATGAACACCGCGGGCGAGACTACGCCCAGTTCCGCATCGTGCCAACGCAGCAGCGCTTCGGCGCCGAAGATGCGTCCGGTCACCATGTCGATTTGCGGCTGGTAGGCGACCTGCAACGACTTCGTTTTCGCGGCGCGGCGCAGCCGCGTCGACAGTTGCAGGCGTTCGGCGGCCGCCCGATTCAGTTCAGGCCGATAAAACTGGTAGCCATTGCGGCCGCGCGACTTCGCGAGGTACATCGCCGCGTCGGCATTTCGGATCAAGGTGTCGGCGTCCGCGCCGTCTTGCGGGAAGGTGCTGACGCCGATGCTGGCTTCCACATAGAGCTCCCGTTCACCGACGTAGAACGGTTCCGTCATCGCGGCGTTCAGGCGTTCGAGCATGGGCACCAGTTGCTCACTGCTCGCGCGCGCGGCGACGATAATGAACTCGTCGCCGCCGTAGCGGGCCACCAGATCGGTGGAGCGCACCAGCCGTTGCAGCCGTCTCGCCACGCTGGCGAGCAAGGTGTCGCCCACCCGGTGGCCGAGCGAATCGTTGACCTCCTTGAAGCGATCGAGGTCGAGGAACAGGACCGAGACCTGACTGTTCGCGTCCGACGCGCGTTTGATCGCTTCGCTCAGGCGCTCGTCGAGTAGCGTGCGATTAGGCAGCTCCGTCAATACATCGTATTTCGCCTGGTGTTCCAGACGAGCCTGATATTCGACGAGCGCAGTGACGTCGCTCATGACGCCCACATGGTGCGTGACCTGCCCCTGCTCGTCGCGCACCGGCGCCACCAGCACGTTGTTCCAGAACCGCTCGCCGTTCTTGCGGAAACACGACAGCGTGACGTTGGCCTCGGTGTGATGATCCAGCGCGGCGCGCACCTCGGCCCATTTCTGTGGATCGCCGGTCAGGTGGAACAACGAATCGCAATCCGAGCCGGTCACGTCGGCGGATGAATAGCCGGTAATGCGCTCGAACGCCGCATTGGCGAACATCACGACATTGCGCTCGGGGCGGACTTCCGCGATCACGATGCCGTTGATACTGGCGTCGATGGCGCGGCCCTGCAGGCGCAGCACGAGTTCCGCATTGCGCCGCGCGGTGATGTTGTCATAGGCGATCAGTACGCCGACGATGTTGCCGTTCTGGTCCTTGAGCGGCAGCTTGGTTTCCGAAATCCACACTTCGGAGCCGTTCACCGCAATGGATCTGCGTTCGAAATGGCGGCGGGTCAACTGGCCGGACATGACGCGGACGTCTTCGTCCTGGGCGACGTTGGCGTCGGTGCCCCACAGCAGATCGTGATCGCTGAGCCCGATCAGCGCTTCGCGCGACGGCAAGCCCGCGTCGCGCGCGTAAATCTCGTTGCCGCCGACATAGCGATGCTTCGCGTTCTTCCACGCGATGCCTTGCGGAATATGGTCGAGCACGTATTCGAGCGTCTGCTTCGATTCGAACAGTTCGGCGCGCGCCACCAGTTCGAGCGTGACGTCCACCATGACGGCCATCGTGGATGCGCGGCCTTCGAACGCGACGTTCAGGTGATGAACGGCCATCGACCTTTGCTCGCCGGCGCGGGTCTGGTAGTGCCACACACCGGCTGCGCGGGTTTCGCCGAAAGTTGCACCGGCACTTGCTTCGAAGAACGTCTTGAGGCGGCCGAACTCATCCGCCGGATGGACGTCTTCAAGCGACATGTCGAGCAGTTCTTCTTCCTGATAGCCGAAGCTTCGCTGCGCGGCGCCATTGGCCGCGACGAGCCTGAGCGATTCGTTGTCGTAGATCCAGATCGGCAACGGATGTTCGTCGAAGAAACGCTGATAACGGGCGCGCGCGGAATCCGCGAGGCGCAGCGCGGCACGCAGCCGTCGCGCGATGCGGGCGTTCCAGCGCAGCAGCACCAGCAACAACGCCGCGGCCGTGAAGCCGCTGACCAACAACGCGTTGGATACCCACTTCGAGTCTGACGACGATTTGCTGACGACGGAATCGAGCGTGGCGTCCGCTTCCATCCGCACATCGACCACATGTTCGAGCACGCTGTAGAAATACGCGTCGATTTCGCTGAGTTCAGGATCGCCGAGACTAACGCTGCCCGGCCGTTCGTTGACGCGTATCGCCAACGCCTGGCTGTGTTCGCCGAGCTTGCGCATCAGATCGTCGAGTTCGTCCAGCCGTGACAGGCAGTCCTGACGATCGCGGCAGCCGGAGCGGGCGTCGTTGGTCAGATCGAGCAACGTCGCCATTGGAAAGTGATACGGCGCGCGTTTATAAAACGCGCGGGTGCCGATTAGCGTGTTCAGTTCGCCGTGCTCGTCCAGCATGATCTGCTGGACCTGATCGAGGTCGCGCTTCAGGCGGCCCCACTCATGAAGCGTGCCGACGGAATTCTCCTGCTCGTGCGTCTGCCGGCGCGCCAGAAAGGTATTCAGGCCGATCGCGGAGAGAATGAACGCGACGACAATGGCCGTAAAAGCCTTGCCGATGAGATCGCGATGCAATGCCAGCCCGGCAAAGCTGGTGGTGTCGAGCCGTCTCGACGGTCCGCTATGCGTGCGGTTGGGATGCGGCTTTACCATGGATGGCCTCGAGTCCGTCTATCGACGGGATAACGGCCTGCGGAGCGAAGTTCTTGAGTATTACGAAGATTACGAAGAAATACGAAGCACGGCCCGCGCCGAGGTGAGCGCATGCAAAACGCGCGCGAACCCCGCGCAAAACGCGCGCAAACCCCAACGCAAACGATAACGCGCGCCGACGTGACCGCGCGCCGTCGCGAAGACGGACCCCATCGTTGCACCGCGCGAAACCGTCCGCGCGGGTCGAGCCCTCGATCAGGCCCGCCAGACCTGTTTCAGTCGCCCGAATTCGGCTGGCCGCGTGTACGACCGGTAGAGCTCGCCGACTGTCCCGAATGCCAGAGCGGGCTTCAGGGTTGCACCGGGCAGGGCTTCTTCCAGCCAGACAAACGCGTTCATCTCTCGCTGGGCCGCGTGTACCGCTGCGGTGAGCGCCGACAGCGCCCGTTCCGCCGAGTGGCCGCCAAGGTCGACGAAACAACTCTCAAACGGATGTTTCGCCGGACTTTCGATGTGCAAGGCTGACTTTCGCATGGGCAAATCGATCTCCTACGCAGATTGCCTCATCTGTATAGCAAGCGATTGTGACAAAGCATGACATGCGGCGAGTCGAATCCAATCGTGGCGGATCCCCGTATATGAGTTCGTGCCACGCAATCAAGCATGGCGACTCAGGGGGAGTAGGCAATGAACTACAAGACTATGTTTGCCGCCGTTGCACTGTCGACTGCCGTATCGGGCGCCTTTGCCGCTAGCGATACGGTCATGGTGGGCGGTCAGGCGATGTATCCGAGCAAGGACATCGTCGATAACGCGGTCAACTCGGCGGATCACACCACGCTGGTTGCCGCGGTCAAAGCCGCAGGGCTGGTCGACACATTGAAGAGCCCGGGCCCGTTCACCGTATTCGCGCCGACGAATGAGGCTTTTGCGGCATTGCCCGCCGGGACGGTCGACACGCTCGTCAAGCCGGAAAACAAGGCGATGCTCACCAGCATCCTCACGTACCACGTGATTTCGGGGCGCTATGACTTCCGCAAACTCGACGCGGCGATCAAAGCCGGTGGCGGCAAGGCCGAGTTGAAAACGGTCAACGGCGAAGCGCTGACATTCACCGAGAACGGCCCGCACAACATCGTCGTGATGGATGCCGGCGGCCACACAGCGGACATTTCGACCTACGACGTGACCCAGAGCAACGGCGTGATCATGGTGGTCGACAAGGTACTGATGCCGAAGTGACGAGACAGGCGTCGAGCGCGAAAAAGCCGGATGCCACGGAGTGTCATTTTCGGTGCTGCGCCACGACTTAACCGTATGCCTTGAACCTGGTCGCAGCAACGTCCGTCCTGTCCAGTTTCGAGCAACTGCTTGCGCTTAGCCGCTGTGCAATCAGTCAGCCGTTAGCGGTCTATGAAAACTCGACGCGTACACCTGCACGCGTCGAAATCGCCGGAGAATTATCATGGAAAAGATCACGTTGAACGTCCTGTTGGCCCGTGTCGCTGTCGTTTCACTCTGTGCGTGCGCCGCGACATTCGCGCAGGCCGGCGGCAATGGAAACGGCGGTAATGGCAGCGGCGGCGCGCATGGCGCGGCGACCTCCGGTATGACGTATCACGGCGAGCCGGTTAACAGCCCGTGGAGCACCGTGCCGGGCGGCGGCATGAAGAGCGATATGGGCATGACGGATACCGCCATGTCTGCGATGCCGACTAACGACACCGCGAAGACTGCCAAAGCGGCGCAATGAGTGTCGAGCAGAACGCGAACGCCAGGCGCCGCAGATTCATTGCGGCCGGCGTCGCGACTGTCGGTGCGCGGTTGATCCAGCCTCAAAAAAAATCATCACAGCTGTTGCAGTTCGTTTTTCATCCACTCGTGAACGGCGCGACTCAAATCCTGTTGCGACATGTCTTGCGATGAGAACGCGGGCCCGACCACCACGCGGATATGTCCGCGCCCGGTAGGCCAGCCTTTCGCCGGCCACACTTTGCCCGCATTCAGCACCACGGGAACCGCCGGCACGCCGGTCGCGCAAGCGAGGCGAACGCCGCCCGAGGTCAGGCGCAACGGCGCGTCATGTGCCACACGGGTGCCTTCCGGAAAGATCACGATGACGTCGCCCTTCGCCAGCTTCTCAGCGCTTTCCTGCGTCACCGCCTGATGCGCCTGACGTGCAGAGCCACGGTTCAGGCTGACCATATCGAGGCCACGCAGCACCCAGCCGAAAAACGGAATGCGCAGTAGGTCTTCCTTGAAAACGAAACTGACGCGGCGTGGAAAAAGCGCCATGAACGTGAGGGTTTCCCACGTCGATTCATGACGGCACAAGATGATCGCGGGGCCTGCGGGAAGATGCTCAAGCCCTTCGATCGAACATGACACGCCGGGCAGCCAACGCATCACGAACACCAGCGCACGGCACCATTGTTTGGCGAGCCAGTATCGCCCGGCCCGTCCGACGAACGGAAACAACAGCAGGATGATCATTGAATACAGCGTCCCGCTACCGAGCAGGTAGACAATGAACAGCCATTTAGTGAAAGTTGCGCGCATCGGGATTCGAGTGGGAGGGTGGGCGGTGGAACGATTTCACCGTAACCCGGTGAGACCACGACAGGGGCGATACGTTCGGCGGGTGGACCGGAGCGGCCGGCCGGGGCTTGAACGCAACAGTAACTGATCAATAAAAACGCCCCTCGCGGGGCGTCATGCGTTTATCGATGGGACAAGCCCACGAAGCCATCCATCATAACAACTCATGCGGCGCTTCACGCAACCTTCAACACGCCCCTCCGCTCCTTCACCTGTACGACCTTCATCTTTGAGTCAAGCAACTTGTCGAACCGTGTTGCCGCGCCGTGCGGTATAGACACGTCAACCGGCTGGTGAAACGCGGGGTTGGTATGATTTTGTTGCACGGCTCCGTGGCCCTTGCTCTGTCAGGCCCCGGAAAAAAGGGGGTAAATCATGCGCGATTGATTTACCTGTGTTTGCCCGCATGTGCGGGTTTGCTTAAACGCAATCGACACACCGATAGACATGATCAAACCTGAATTCAACGAGCGCGACAGTGCGCGCCCCGACTTGCTGTGTCTTCTCGTCGCGATTGCGGCGGCGTCTTACGCGCTGACCAACGAATGGCGGATGGACCATGTCGTGCAGATCTGCCGTCAGTGGCTGAAGAAAAACCGCCTGAAGATGGACTGGCTGGACCGGGTGCGCATCGGCCAGCTCGCGTTGAAGATCGCCCGACAGGACCTGCTTGAGGCCGGGGTCGCCGTTCGGCTGTCCAGCGTGAACGCGCTGTTCACCAGCGAGATGGAACTCAACGAATCGAGCACGATGGTCCAGCGGATGATGGCGCTTTGCCACGACGCGCTGTGAGCGGATCGCCGCGGCTTCAACACACGCTCGTAGCCGTGGCTGCTACGTTGCGTGAAGCAGCGACTTAGCCTGCTCAAGAAGCGCGAGCGACGCGGGAAACTCGTTGCGTCCCGCCATCGTTAGCGCTGCTTCGGCGGTGCGCAGGAACAGCTCGTCGTTGGACGTCGATGCCGCCGTGCGGCTGAGGCCGGTGTCGTCGTATCGACGAAAGAACGCGAGCGATTGGAACGCGGCGAACCGGAGGTCCTGCGGTCCCGCTTTAGCGGCGATGTCGGCCGCGGCGCATAGTTGGCGGATGGCAACGAGAAAAGCAGCGTGGTCCATGGTTTCCGTCTCCTTCATCGACACCAGTGCGTTCGCTTCATGCCAGTTTGACGTGCGCCGGGTCGAAGCATTCCGCCAGCGCGGTTTGAACTTTGGCGACCGCCGTGTCGCGTAGCGCATTGATTCGCCACCCCACCTCGATCGGATACTCCGGCAGCGTCAGCGGGCAGGGCAACAGCAGAAGCCCCGTCATGCCCGCGATAGCGTGTGCGGCATGCGTCGGGATCGTCGCAATCGCCTCGCTACCCTTCAGCAGATACGGAAGCCCCGCGAAATGCGTGGTCGATGCCGCCACCCGGCGTTTGCGTCCGACGCTCGCCAGCATCTCATCGACTATCCCGACCACGCCGCCGGCCGAGACCAGAATGTGATCGCGGTTCGCGAAGTCATCGAGCGAAATCGTGGCGTTGCCGCTCCGCAGGCTGCCTGGGTCGACGAGGCACGCGTAGCGGCCTTTCCCCAGAACCTGCCGACTGAGGCCGCGTAACGAGAAGCCTCCCGACGTGATCGCGAGGTCCATCTCCTGATTGGCCAGCGCGTCCGTGACGATCTGGCTGTAGGTCTGGCGAAAGATCACGCGCAGACCCGGCGCGCGCTTCGCCATGAGCGCCATGAGTTTCCGGCCGATGGCCAGTTCGAAATCGTCGGACATGCCGATCGCCACCGCTCGCCCGGAGAAATCCGTCGGGTTCGGCGAAGCGATCGCGAGACTCTGGCGGAATTTATCGAGCGCCTCGCTCACCAGCGGTTTCAGCTCGCTGGCCCGGGAGGTCGGTGTCAGCCCCCGGCCGGTGCGCACGAACATCTGGTCGGAATAGAGGTTGCGGAGCCGTCTGAGCGCCGCGCTGACGGCCGACTGCGTCATATCCAGCCGAATGGCCGCCCGGCTCGCGCCGCCCTCCTCATACAGCGCTTCGAAGATTTTCAGCAGGTTCAGGTCGACGCCCGAGATATCACTCCGGTTCATATCAGAAAGTTCGAAATGGCGTTCCATTCATTTTATGACGGTCGCAAGATCTCGGACATCCCATTACCGGTTCAATCATCATGTCCAAGTCGAAAGTCGCTGCGCTGCAAATCGGGTCGTCGCCCAAGGGTAAGCAGGACACCCTCGAGAACATCCTTGCCTATGAGGCCGAGATTCGGGCGTCGGGCGCGTCCGTGGTCGTGTTGCCCGAAGCGCTTCTGGGCGGTTACCCGAAAGGCGAGATTTTCGGCACGCGTCTCGGCTATCGCTTGCCCGAAGGACGCGAGGCGTTCGCCGATTACTTCCGCAACGCGATCGATGTCCCAGGCCCCGAGACCGACGAACTCGCCGCGTTCTCCACGCGATGTGACGCGTCCATCGTCATCGGCGTGATCGAGCGGTCCGGCAACACGTTGTACTGCACCGCGCTGTTCTTCGAGCCGGGCGCCGGACTGGTCGCGAAACACCGCAAGCTGATGCCGACCGGTACTGAGCGGCTGATCTGGGGGCAAGGCGATGGTTCGACGCTGCCCGTCGTCGAATCGCGCGCGGGGCGTCTTGGCACCGCGATCTGCTGGGAAAATCACATGCCGCTGCTGCGCACCGCGATGTACGCCAAAGGCGTGCAGATCTGGTGCGCGCCAACGGTCGACGAACGCGAGATCTGGCAATGCTCCATGCGCCACATCGCCCATGAGGGACGCTGTTTCGTCATCAGCGCATGCCAGGTCCAGCCGTCGCCCAAAGCGTTGGGAATCAGCGTGCCTGACTGGGATGAGGACCGTCGTTTGATCAATGGCGGCAGCGTGATCGTCGGGCCGCTCGGGGATGTTCTCGCCGGGCCGTTACTCGGCGAGACGGGTCTGGTCGTTGCGGAAATCGATACGGACGAACTGATTCGCGCGCGTTACGACTTCGACGTAGTGGGACATTACTCGCGACCGGATGTTTTTTCGCTCAGCGTCGATGAGCGGCAGAAACGATCGGTGGAGTTTAACGACGGGCATCGCGGGTCGTAACGCGCGAACCGGTGAAGCGCGCAGTGCATTGACACGGAGAAAGGAAAACGCCCCTCGCGGGGCGTTTTAACGTTCAGCAATCGTTCAGTCCAGTCCAAGCCAGCCAGGCTGGCTGGCGATCACGTCAAACCCTAGTCGTTATACCGCGTGATGTCGTAATAGCTAATCCCACTCTGAGCGCCACTCAACTGCACGAGCCGTGAATTGCCCGTCAGCAGCGGCGTGAACTGGCAGTTCACGCAAGTCTGCACGCCGAGCGAATTGATCCCCGCGCTGACGGTGGTCTGATACTGGCCGAACGTGGTGTTGTTCGGCAGGCCGACGGAGAACCCGTCGACTTCGAACGGACCGGCGGCGGCCATGCCGGTCGTCTGAATTTGCACCGATGTCACCGGGTACGCGAGATTCTGACCGTTCACGAGGCTCGACCACGTCACGCTCATCGCGTACTGCGAGCCGGCCAGCGACCCGTCCGGCGTCAGGAACTGGGTCGCGAAGTCCGGCAGCAGCGAGGGCCATGCGACCGTGCCGCCCGCCGTTGCGTTCAACGGACTGCCCGGATTGACCACCGACGACTGACCGAGCAGCGCGCCGTTTTTGTCGTAGAGCGTGACCGTGTAAGTGGCAAAGGGCGGCACCGTGCTCGCATCGATCGATTGGGGCGCGTAATAGCCGGTCGACGCAGGCGGCGCGAAGCTCGCCGTCGACGACAGCGATTGCCACGACCAGCGGTACAACGACGTGTTGCTATTGGTCACGGCGGGCGACACCGGCGCGGCGCTGAGCGGCGTGTCCGATATTCCCAGCAGGCTGTTGCCCACCGCGTTGCGCGGCATCAGCCAGACCGGCGCGGCGAGCCCCGGTCCGGTGACGGACGCCGAATACACCGTCGGATTCAACGCGCTCGGAATCGAAATCGTGAGGCCGGACTCGTAGTGATTGACGTCGGCGAGTCGTGTATCGAGGAAGGTGCGGCGTGCGATCTGCGAATTGATCGACACCGCGAATTGCGATTGATTGCCGATCAGATCCCAACCGAGTTGCGTGCCGTTGGCCAGCGTGACCGGCGTCGCGAGTTGTTGCACGAACGTGTACAGCACGCCGCCGATGTTGCCGCTCGCGAGCGTGACCGGCAACTCCACGAACGCCATCTGCTTGCCGTTGCGCGTGAGAAACGCCAGCGTCTTCGGCGAGCCGAACACCGCGCCGGTGAACACCGCGTCCGGCAGGTTGTGGCCGGTGGCGAGGTCGTTTGAACCGTTCTCCACGAACGCGGCGTCGATCGCCGGCGAACAGGACGTGTTGAGTGTACCCGAGGCGGCGCAAGCCGTGAGCAGCGTGGCGAGCGGCTCCAGATAATTGGCTGCGGCCGGCGGCGCGGCGAGCATCGTCGACAGGCCGGTCTGCTTGTTCAGCAACAAGGTCGTACCCGGCGCCGCGTTCGAAGCCAGCGACAAGCCGCCACTCGGCGCACTCGCGACCAACACCGAATCGATCACCGCGTCCGCGCCGGTATGGTTCGGCGTGAAGGCGGTGCCGATCGGATCGAAGCCCGCCGCCTGAATGCCGTTCTGCGCGAGGAGGTTCGTCAGGATCGTGTCGAGTGTGATGGTGGCGATTTGCACCTGCTGCAGCGTCACCTGGGCGAGCGCCGTGCTCGCCGTGAGGTCGATCGGGTTGCCCGAGGCGGTCAGCATCGCGGCGATCGCGGTGGTCAGCGTGGTCACGTTGGCGACCGCCGGCCCCGTGCCGTTGGGCAGCCTGGCGAGCACGGAGACGAGCGGAGTGGAGAGGCCGGCGGCGTCGGTGGCGACGATCACGAACGGCGCGGTCAGGCCCTTCACGGCGATCGTGTACGCGCCCTGCGCGCCGCTGGTCGTGCTGACCTTCGCACCGGTCGCGTCGATGAGCGTGACGTTGGCGCCGACGAGCGGACTGCCGGAGGCGACCGTGCCGCTGACCGAACTGGCAGTGACAGTCTGCGTGCCCGACGAGGCGGTGCTGGAACTACCGCCGCCGCTGCAACCGCTGAGTTGGAAAAAAGCCAAAGCCGCAGCGGCCGCGAGAGCGGTGCGCACTGACGATCGATACATGAGGTTCCCCGATGCTCTGATTATTGGAGTCGTTTGTTTTTGCCGGCCGACTTTAACGAGTTCGGAGAATACTTCAAAGCGTCGTTATCGTGTCGCATGGCAAAAGTAAATCCCTATGCGCTACGGATATTACGAGTCCTCGTAAAGGCCACGAGCGGCTGCGGTTCCCGTACCGGATGGGGTTTGCCGGAGTCTTTCACGCTTGTTAGACTGGCTGCCCACACTCGCCGCAAGCGCGACCTTTGCCGCCATCCGCCTGCCGGGCGTTCATGCCGGCGGAGCGATTAATCGGAGACGCCATGTCTTACATGCTGCTCATCGTCGAACCCACCAATCAGCGCGTCGAACGCGGTGAAGCCGCCGGGCGTGAAGTCTACGATCAGATGGTGCGTTACGCCACGAACCTGAAAGAGCGCGGCAAATTGCTGGCGGTCGAATCGCTCACGTCGTTGAACGACGCCGTGCGCGTCCAGGTGCGCGACGGCCAGCCGAAACTGCTCGACGGCCCGTTCGCCGAAGCCAAGGAAATGATCGGCGGCTTCTTCCTGCTCAATTGCGACACCCGCGAAGAAGCCGTGACGATCGCCGAGGCTTGCCCGGCGGCCTCGTGGTGCACGGTCGAAGTCCGCAAGCTCGGGCCGTGCTTCATGTAGGCGATTCGCCTCGCTGTCGTTCTTTGGTTTGGGGTTTTCCCTGGCATGCCGGTTCGCCTGTCGATCCGGCGGCGCGTGGCTCGTCGTGTGAGTAAGGAGCCGCCCATTTGCGCGACTCCGCTTCTCACCACGCACAAGGAGAACGGCATGCGATTCATGATTCTGGTCAAGGCAACGGCTGCCAGCGAGGCCGGCGTGATGCCGGAAGCGTCCCTGATGGCGGCAATGGGCGCCTACCACGAAGAGCTGGCCAAGGCCGGCGTGCTGCTCGACGCTACCGGCCTGCAACCGAGTTCGAAGGGCTGGCGCGTTCGCTACAGCGGCGGCAAGCGGACCGTGGTCGACGGCCCATTCGCCGAAACCAAAGAACTGATTGCCGGCTATACGCTGATTCAGGTGCGCTCGCGCGAAGAAGCCATGGAGTGGGCGCGGCGCTATCCAGCGCCGTTCGGCGAACACGCCGACGGTGAAATCGAAGTGCGGCAACTGTTCGAACTCGACGACTTCGAGCCCGGCGCGGAACTGGAGAGGTTTCGCGATCTGGAAGCGAACCGGCGCTGAGCGTCGGCCGCTGAGTGCTGAGTGCCGACTCAGGCGCTGGTCGCTCAGCGCGCTTGCCGCGCTTCCGATAACCATGATTCATGGATGCCATCATGCACAAGCAGATTTACGTCAATCTTGCCGTCGACGATCTCGAACGCTCGAAAGCCTTTTTTAGCGCGATCGGTTTCAGCTTCGATCCGCAGTTCACCAACGAGCAAGCCGCCTGTCTGATCCTCGGCGAAAACCTCTACGCGATGCTGCTGGTCAAGGAGCTGTTCAAGTCCTTCACGCGCAAGCCGCTGTGCAATCCGAAGGAGAGCACCGAGGCGTTGCTGGGGTTGTCGTGCGAAAGCCGCGGCGAGGTGGATGCTCTCGTGGCCAGGGCACGCGCCGCCGGTGGCGCCGTGCCGCGCGCGCCGCAGGACTACGGCTTCATGTACGGCCACGGTTTCGAAGATATCGACGGACATATCTGGGAGCTGATCTACATGGATCCGAACGGCAAGGCAGCGGGCTGACGCGGTGACGATACCGGCCACCCACCGTGCCATCGAGGCAGTCTGGCGGATCGAATCCGCGAAGGTCATCGCTCACGTCGCGCGGATCGTGCGCGATGTCGGGCTTGCCGAAGAACTGGCGCAAGACGCGCTGGTGGCCGCGCTCGAGCACTGGCCCGACGCGGGCGTCCCCGACAATCCGGGAGCATGGCTGATGGCGACCGCGAAAAACCGTGCACTCGACCGCTTGCGGCAGGAAGCGCTGCATGCGCGCAAGCGTGAAGAGCTGGGCCACGACCTCGACGCATTGGAGGCGCATCTCGTGCCGGATTTCGTCGATGCTCTCGATGCCGCCCGTGCCGACGATATCGGCGACGATCTGCTGCGGCTGGTGTTCACCGCCTGTCACCCGGTGCTGTCCACCGACGCCCGCGTCGCGCTCACGCTGCGCCTGCTCGGCGGTCTCACCACGGACGAAATCGCGCGTGCTTTCCTGGTGCCCGAGCCGACCGTCGCACAGCGGATTGTGCGGGCCAAACGCACGCTGACGGCGGCCAAGGTGCCGTTCGAAGTGCCGCAAGCGGACGCGCGCGCGGCGCGGCTCGCGTCGGTGCTGCAGGTGATCTATCTGATCTTCAACGAAGGCTATTCGGCCACGGCCGGCGACGACTGGATGCGCCCGGCGCTCTGCGAGGAAGCGGTGCGGCTGGGCCGCGTGCTCAGCGGCCTGGTACCGGCCGAAAGCGAAGTGCATGGCCTTGTCGCGTTGATGGAGATTCAGGCGTCGCGTACCCATGCGCGTACCGACGCACAGGGGCGCCCCGTGTTGTTGCTCGATCAGGATCGCAGCCGCTGGGACCCGCTGCTGATTCGTCGCGGGCTGGCCGCGCTCGACGCCGCGCACGCGCTGGGCGGCGCGAGTGGCACGTATGCGCTGCAGGCCGCGCTGGCGGCGTGTCATGCACGCGCCCGCCGCGCTGAAGACACGGACTGGGCGCGGATCGTCGCGTTATACGACGCGTTGGCGCAGGTCGCGCCTTCGCCGGTGGTCGAGTTGAACCGGGCGGTGGCCGTGGGCATGGCATTCGGACCGGCGGCCGGGCTTGAGATTGTCGACGCGCTCGCCGCCGATGCCTCGCTCGCGAACTATCAATGGCTGCCGAGCGTGCGTGGCGACCTGCTGGCGAAACTCGGACGCGTGACGGAGGCGCGCGCGGAGTTCGAGCGCGCGGCGGCGATGACGCGCAACGCGCGCGAACGCGAGTTGTTGCTTGAACGTGCTCGTGGCATGGCGTCTTGAGTGGAGCGCGGTGCGCCGCGAGCACGTGTGTTGCGCGCTGCGTGCCGAGGCATCACACAGCAACCGCCCGCAGCAGATAGAACTCACGCTGCCCGGTCTCCTGCGGCGGATCGGCTAACGGTTCGAGATAACGGGTGATGCCGATTTCATCGAAGCCTGCTGCCACGCACGCCGCTTCCAACGTCGCCGCATCATGCACAGCGAAGCCGTAATCCGCGAATGGCATTTCAGCCGCGCTTTCCGGTGTGATGGCCGCGATCACCAGCGTGCCGTTCATGCGCAGTAGGCGTCGCATGCCCTTCAGGCCGGCGACGAGATTGGGCCAGAAATACGTGCTGTTGATCGCGATCGCTTTGTCGAACCAGGCGGCGGCGAATGGCATGGCGACGACGTCGGCGGTTTCGAGCGTCACGACACCGTCGCGGACATAGGCCGCATTGCGGCAACGCGCCACGGCGATCATGGTGGGCGAGATATCGACGCCGGTGTAATGCACGCCAGCGGCTTGGTCCAGCACGAACGGAACATGCGCGCCGTTGCCGAGACCCACTTCGAGAATGCGGTCGTTGGCGTGCAGATCGAGCAACTCGAACGACGCCTCGATGACGGCGCGATTCGAGTGCTCCAGCATATCGCCGACCGCGATGCCGATGCTGCCCGCCGGACAGCCGAGTTGCGGCAGCAGAATGCTTTCGTCGAGATGGGCAACGCCCGCGCCGGTTAGCTCAGTGGTTTTGCTCACGGTGATTCCTCCATGACGGATTGCGCCGGACTTCACGATTGCATGGATATTCGCATTCGCTTGTGAATTAATCCGGCATCCTTAATTTATGTCATGAGGTGGGGTGAGCGGGTATCTCTTTAATGGTCAACGAGTTCTTGAGCAAAGCGGACGTGCGACGCGTCACGCTGCCATGCGCGTCGCGCGGCCTTGAAGCCAGCCGCGCGACATATGCGCACATCAGACCGACAGAAGCGCCATGGCGCCGGTGATCACGCCCGCCGCCGCAACCACGAACGACAGATTGCGCAGCCATTTCTTGCGCGTCAGCAACGTGATCGCGCACAGCGCGATCGCCACCTGAATCAGCGTGGTGGCTTGCGCCCAGCGATGATGTCCGTGCAATAGCGCTTCGCTTTTGGCGTCGTTGTCCACGACGTCGTTTTCGATCGCTTCGGCCTTCGCGCGGATCGGTTCTTTCTGCGACTTGTATTTGTCGACGTCGGCGAGGAATTTCGCGTGAGCGTCGCTATTGCCGGTGGACAACGCCGCGCCGAGTTCAGCGAGATTCTGTTTCTCGCCCTTGGCCTGGTAGTAGTTCCACTGGTTCGACGCTTCGGTCTTTTTAATCGCGGCTTCGTTCTTGTAGTAAAGCGCGAGATTTTCGCTGTTGCCGCTTTGATAGGCGCACAGCGCGCCGATTGTCGCGAGGATCGCCGTCATCACGGCCATACGGCTCGCGAACGGGTCTTCGTCGTGGTGACCGGCGTGTTCCACTGCATGATCGTGCGGACCATGCACTTCAAACTCTTCAGACATCTGATTCTCCGAGGCAATGCTTTCTTGTCGTCTTCGGGCGGCGCGCCGGATGGTAGCGCGCGCTGAGCGCGCACCGCAATGTGGCGCGTGAGCCCGGCGGGCTCAATCTTAGCGTGTGACGCCCGACGATGGGAAAGGTGCCCGCGCGCTCAATGCAGACTCGCTGCCAGCCAGGTGCGCACGAGCGGAATGACGTGCTCGCCGCCCAGCATGCCGAGCAACCCGACCAGCGCGACGGTCGGCGGCGCCGGTGACTTCACGTTCATCACGCTGTAGAGCAGACCGACCACCACACCGGCGGCCAGCGAGACCAGATACGCTTTCATGTTGGTTGTCCCTGTTATGAGCGGTGCGAGCGGGGCGGCTGTCACGCCGCTGCGCTCGCGCCAGCCGTTACATCGTGATGACGACCCGGCCGCGTGTGCCGCCGGCCACGGCGGCATAGGCTTCGCGCGCCTGGGCGAGCGGGAAAGTCTGCGCGATGGCCGGGCCGGTCAACTGGCCGCTTTCGAAGCCTTCGACCAACGCCGTCATCAACGGCGCCGATTCCGCGACGCCGAGTTTGGCGCTATCCACACCGAGCAGTTGTGTCTCGTTGTGATAGAAATCGATCAGATCGAACTCCACGCGACGCTTGCCCGTGCCGCTGATTTCGAGCACCCGGCCGCGACGTTTGACGAGGCTCAGCGCGGTCTCGAACGCTACGCCGCCCACGGTGTCGTACACCACGTCCGCGCCTGCGCCGCCGGTCAATGCGCGCACGCGTTCGGCGGCCTGGTCGTCGAACGGCACGTAGTCATCGATCAGACGGCCTGCGGGGGTTTCCGGATCCAGCGGATGACGATCCACCCCAATGACACGCGCACCGCGCGCCTTCGCGATCTGCACCACCGCACCGCCGACGCCGCCGCCCGCGCCGATCACCGCAATGGTTTCGCCCGCCTGCAGATGCGCATACTCGACGGTGCCGAGCCACGCGACCACGAAATTCACGCCGATCGCGGAAGCTTCCGCGTGGCTCAGCGTTTTGGGCTTGCGCGACAACGCGGTAACCGGAATCTTGATGAACTCGGCATGCGTGCCGTCGCGGGTGAAGCCGATATCGCCGCCGGTGCCCCAGACCTCGGCGCCGATCCAGGCCTCTGGGCCCTCCACCACCACGCCGCTGAAGTCGCGCCCCGGCGTGCGCGGCAACACCGTGTGTTCGAAATGACCGGAGACGTTCTTGACGTCGCTCGGGTTCACCGAGGCGGCCTTGACCTGCACGACCACGTTGTCCGCATCGGCATGCAAGGCGGGCAGATCGGTGTGTTCGAGCACTTCCGGATTGCCGAAGGACTTGAATTGAATGGCTTTCATCGCGTGTCGCTCCTGTTGGGTCTCGGGCTGCATGAGCAGCGGATTGAGGCTAGTGTAGATGGCCGGAAGAACGGCGTCATGACAAACACTTTCGAATTTCGGACAAAACGCGGAGCGAGGGGTGTGGCATTCGAGGCCGCCGCACGCGGAGTTTTCAATACGCGCGTTGCGCAGCGCATTGCAGGCCAGCTTTCAGCCTCGGCCGGATTTCGCCTGCTCGGGCTCCACCGCCGCTACCGAAGCCGCCGCTGCTTCTCCCAGCGTGCCGCCCGGATCGAAGCCCGTAGGCGGCGCGCCCAACTCGCGTCGGAACATGTCGCTGAAGCTGCTCGGCTGGAAACCAAGCTCACGGGCGATGCTGCTCACCGAACGTCCTTCGGCGAGCCCGGAAACGGCGACGGCCAGTTGCACTTGACGTCGCCATTCGGCGAATCCCACGCCCAGTTCACGCGTGAAGAGCCGCGCCAGGGTCCGCACGCTCGCGCCGACCGACGCCGCATGCTGCTCGAAGCTGATCGCGATCGACGGGTTCGCGATCACCGCGCGGCAGAGCGCTTCGAGACGCCGGTCCGAGGCATCGGGCAGCGCGATGCGCAGCGACGAACGCGGCGCGCGTCCCAACTCCAGCACGGCGAGACGATAGGCGGCTTCGAGATAGGCCTCGTCGCCCGTTTGCGTGCGCTCGTATTCCGCGATCGACGTGATCAGCTCGCGCAGCAGACCGTTCACTTCGAACACGTCGCTGCGGCGGCTCAAATGGCCGACGTTGCGCTCGTGGAAGTAGAGGTTGCGCATCTCTACGTCGCTCATCATGTGAATGGAATGTGGCGTGCCGCCCGGCAGCCAGACCGCGCGTTGCGGCGGCACGACCAGCGCCTCCCGGCCGACTTCGACCCACATCACGCCCGACATCGCATACAGCACTTGCGCCCACGTGTGCGAGTGCGGCTCGATGCGCAGCCCGCGCGGGTAGTGACGCGCGAGCGCGCCGGCGCCGGCGGCGTCGCGGAGTTCAGGAGGGCGGGCTTTGGGCACGGTGGTGGCAGGCGGCTCGGGTCGCGCTTCGCGAATGAGGATCGCGGACCGTGGCGGTCCGTGGGCGAAGCATAGCGCGCGGCGCGGCTTGCGTCAGGCGCGGTGTCCCATCAACAGCAGCAGCACCGACAGCGTGATCACGGAACCGGCCGTGGACAGCAAAATGGTCCGCGACGTGATGTGCGCCTCGCGTTCGTAGAACTCGGCGAGCATGAACGGGCCGGTGCCGGTGGGCAGCGCGGCCAGCACCACGGCCATTTCGACCAGCGTGGGCGGCAGCCCGAAGACCCGCGCCGCGAGCCACCAGGTCAGCGCCGGCTGCACCACCAGCTTGACGCCGGTCAGCAGCAGCGCAACGCCGCGCGCGCCGGGCTCCGACGGCCGCTTTTCGGCAAGGAACAAGCCGAGGCTCACCAGCGCGCACGGACTCGCAGCGCCGCTCAGCAACTTCAGAAACGTCTCCGCGCTGGCCGGCATGGCGACGTGAAAGCTCGCCAGCAGCATGCCCGCGATCGGCGACACGATCAGCGGATTGCGCGCTAGCGCGCGCAGCACTTTCAGACCCAGCTTGTGCGGCGCTCGCTCGGTCTGCAGGCCAATTTCGATCAGCACGATCGCGAACGCGAACAGCACGCTGGCGACGAGGATCGTCGCGATCGTGGTCGGCGTCAGGCTGGCGGGACCGAAAGCGATCAGCGCTAAAGGAAAGCCGATATAGCCGGTGTTCGGATACGACGCCGCGATCGCATCGACGCTGGCATCGGCGAGATGCCGTCCGTTCATCAGACGCAGTGCGAGGATTAGCAGGAACACGGCGACGCACGCAATCGAGAAGGTCGCGACGAAGGCCGGCTGATACAACTGCTGCCACGTGGCGCGCGCCATCGTATCGAACAGCAGCGCCGGCAGCGCGAGCCAGACCACGAATCGATTTAGCTCCGACGCGGAGTTCGGTCCGAGCACGCCGCGTCGGCGGCATGCGAAGCCCGCGAAAATCAAACCGAAAACGGGAAGCAGAATTTCGAGGGTGGCTAACATCGGGACGAACGGCTTTGGAAAAAGGACGATCCGCCAGCGTAGTGGCTTGCGTTGATACAATCCAATACTGTTTTTCGAGTCCAACGATACCTTTTTAGCATCGTCATTTCGGGTAGGCGCATCGTGATCGATTTCAAGCCGCTACGCTACTTCGTGACGCTGGCCGAGACGCGCCATTTTGGCCGTGCCGCGGCGCGTCTGAATCTGTCGCAACCGCCGTTGAGCCGGCAACTGGCGGCGCTGGAGGCGAACCTCGGTGTCGTGCTGATTGAGCGCAGTCCGCGCAGCGTGACATTGACCGCGGCGGGCGAGCGCTTTTACGCAGACGCGAAGGCGATTCTCGCTTCGCTCGATCAGGCGGTGAACAACGCGCAAGCGGCGGCGCATGGCGACGCCGGCAAGCTCGCGATCGGCTTCACGATGTGCGCGGCGTACAGCGTCGTGCCGGGTTATGCACGCGTGTTCGGCGCGGCGTTTCCCGACGTGGCGTTGAATCTGCGCGAAGTCGTATCGAACGATCTGGCCGCGCAGGTGCTGGCCGGACAGATCGACGCGGCCATCATGTTTCCGAACCTGCCGGACAAAGGGCTGGCCACGCGCACGATCCTGAGCGAACCGTTGTGCGTTGCGCTGTCGCGCGGGCATCCACGGGCGCGTGCCCGACGGCTGAAGATTGCGCAACTGGCGGGGGAACCGTTCGTGCTCGCTTCATCGGAAGTCGCGCCCGGTTTGCGTGCGGCGATTCTCGACCATTGCCGGTCGGGCGGTTTCGAACCGGATATCCGCTTCGAAGTGCAGTTGCAGCAGACCGTGCTGAGTCTCGTCGATGAAGGCGTGGGCGTGGCCCTGGTGCCGGCTTCGATGCGCAAGGCGCAACTCGCGGGCGTGGTGTTCCGGCCGTTGATCGATGCGCCCTTGATCGAGCAGGTGCTGGCGTGGTCGCCGGCGAATCGCAATCCGTGTCTGGCGCGTTTTCTCGAGTTGGCGTGAGCGGGTGGTTTATGAGTTGGCGAGCGGCGGCGTGGCTGGGGTGACGGCGTTGTCCGCGTAGCGCAGCGCATCTTGCCTGATGCGCTGGCGGCACCAGAAGGTCCACGCCGTTAGCGCGGCATAGACGCCGTAGCGCACCGCTTCCGAAGCCAGCGCCGAGTGTGGATCGTTCGGCCATTGCCAGACGATCAGCGTGCGCACCATGTTCTCGCCGATCATGCCGAGGCCCCAGACGAGCGTCATCAGGCGGATATACGCGGCGAGCGTGGGGCGCTCGCGCCAATGCTTTTCAAAGTTCTCGGCGTCGCGGTGACCTTCGCGCATCATCGTCGAGCGGGCGAGATAGAACACCAACGGCCGCCGCAGCGCGAGCGATACGAGAAACAACGCGCCGATCATGGCTAGCACCATGGGGTCTTCGAGCGCGCGTATTTTTGGGCTGCTGCCGAAAGCGGCAGCGAGAATCGACAGCGCAATGCCCACTAGCACGAGCGCGCTGAGCGCGTCGAAATGACGACGGTGCAGCAAGTCCCAACTCATCCACGCGATCAACGGCAGCGCCGACGCGGCCAGCGCGCCGAGTTGGCCCCAGTGCGGGAACGCGAGCCGGTAGGCGAGCCAGGGTAAGGCGACGTTGATCACGAGGGCGCTGAGGTAGCGTAGGCGGGGGTTCATCGACTAAGCCGTGAGTGGGAGTCCATGACGCTTGGATGGCGTGCGTGTTGCGTCAACCCGGTTGGGCAAAGCTACTCGACGAGTGTAGGGCGAACTCCTCTCTCATGCCAAATTCGGTCGCGCGCGGCGACGGCGGTCCCGACCTTTGCGACGAACCCGGCGGATAGAAAATCTGCGATGATCGAGCGCAACCCTATCCGAGCTTCGTCGCCAAACCACTCGCACTTTCCCATGCCCACCCAGCCCACCCTCACCACCGACCGCCTGACCCTAACCCCGCACACCCCCAACGACTTCCTCGACAGCTACGCGATGTGGTCCGATTCCGAGGTGATCCGCTACATCGGCGGCAAGCCCTTCACGCGCGAAGAAGTCTGGGCGCGTCTGCTGCGTTACGCCGGGCATTGGGCGATGCTGGGATACGGCTACTGGGTGGTGCGGGAAAAGCAGAGCGGCCGCTTTGTCGGCGAAGTCGGCCTGGCCGACTATCACCGTGAGATCGAACCGTCGTTGCTGGGCACGCCTGAAATTGGCTGGGCGTTGAACCCGGCGCTACATGGCCGCGGTTATGCGACCGAAGCCGTGCGCGCCGCGCTCGGTTGGGCCGATGCGCAATGGCCGGACAAGGAGACCGTGTGCCTGATCGCACCGGAAAACCTGCCGTCGCTGAGTGTCGCGCGTAAGTGCGGCTACCGCGAACGGCTGCGCACGCCCTACAAAGGGAGTCCGACCATCGTCCTGCGTCGCGCGCCGAACACGGGTTAAGCCGCCCGCTGTTGCGCGATCAGATGCGCCAGCCGCTCGATCTGCTTACCCTGCGCATCGAAATTGCCGGCGTCGAGCCAGCGTGCATAGCTCGCACGCAGCGCGGGCCATTCACCGTCGATCACCGAAAACCACGCGGTGTCGCGATTGCGCTGGTGATACACGATCGCCTGCCGGAAGATCCCTTCGAACGTAAAGCCGTAACGCAACGCGGCGGCGCGTGACGGCGCGTTCAACGAGTCGCACTTCCATTCGAAGCGGCGATAACCCAGCCCGTCGAAAACCTGCGTCATCACCAGGAACATGGCGTCGGTGGCAATGCGCGTCTGCTTCAGACGCGGCGAATACGTGACATGCCCCACCTCGATCACGCCGTTCACCCGGTCGATTCGCATGAGCGCCAGCGTGCCGACCGCCTTGCCGGTCGCGAGATCGATCACCGTGTGGTGCAGCGGATCCGGCGACGCGGCCATGCGCGTCAAATGCTCGCGATAAGCGGCGAGACTCTCGAACGGACCCACGTTCAGATAGGTCCAGTCGCGCGCATCGGCGGCCGAGCTGTACGCGTCGTACAGGTCCGCGGCATGACGCTCCACGTCCACCGGTTCGATCCGGCAATAGCGGCCCGTCAGCGGCGCGCGGCCGGGTGCCTCGGCGCCTTTCCAGTCCAGCACGGGCACGCCGATCGGCTGCTCGAACTCGTTGTGTCTGGGTTCCATCGCTGTTCTCCTGTTGTTGCGGCATCAATGATCGTCGGCGGCTGCCGTTCATCAGGAACGATACGGCAAACGTGGTATGTTCAAAAGATCCACGCCAAACCCATTTCATAGGTCCAGCCGCAATGATGGAAATCATTGGTCCGCTCGCCAACCCGGCTGCGGCGACTGCCGCGAGCGCCGCCGACAAACCCCCACCGCTGCAAAAACAGCTGATCGAACGTTTGCAGCAGGCGATTCTCGCCGGACGATTGCCGGCGGGTTCGCTGCTGCCTTCGTCGCGTCTGCTGGCGGCGGAGATGGGCGTGTCGCGCAACACAGTCGTGATCGCGTATGAACATCTGGTCGCGACCGGTTACGTGGTGGCCGACAAGAAGGGCACCCGCGTGAGCCCACTGTCCAGCCCGGCAGCGCGCGGCGAGCCGGCGGCGCCGTCCGCTGCGCCCGAGGTGGCTTACGCGGCGCGCGTCGGCCAGTTCGCGGCCACCCGCACCCACGCCGACAACACGTTTCCGATGACGCCCGGCACGCCCGCGCTGGACCGCTTCCCGCTGAGCGCCTGGCGGCGCGCGCTCGAACGGTCGCTGGAGCGCGCGTTGCCCTTCACGCTCGGCTACGGCGCGCCGGCCGGCGAACCGGCGCTGCGCGACGCGATCGCCGGCCATTTGCGTATCGCGCGCGGCGTGCGTTGCGACGGCTCGCAGGTGGTGATCACCGAGGGCGCGCAGGAGGCGCTGAACCTGTGCGTCCGGCTGCTGACCAATCCCGGCGACGTCGCGTGGGTCGAGGACCCCGGTTATCGCGGCGCGAAGGCCGCCTTCAACGTCGGCGATCTGACCACGCTGCCCATGCCGGTCGACGCCGAAGGCATTGCCGTGCCCGCCGACGCGTGGCGCGCGCATCCGCCGAAGCTGATCTACACGTCGCCCGCGCATCAGTATCCGACGGGGGCGGTGTTGTCGGTGGCGCGTCGTCTGGAGTTGATCGCGCAGGCGCGCCGCTGTGGCGCGTGGCTGATCGAGGACGACTACGACGGCGAGTTCCGCCACACCGGCGAGCCGATCGCCAGCATGCAGGGTCTCGTCGCCGACGCGCCGGTGCTGTACGTCGGCTCATTCAGCAAGACCATGTTCCCGGCGCTGCGCATCGGTTTCGTGGTGCTGCCGCGTGTGATCGTCGAGGAATCGGCGGTGGCGCTGCAGGAGATGCTGCGCGGCGGGCATCGGCTGGAGCAGATGGCGCTGGCGCATTTCATCGAAAGTGGCGAGTTCGGGCGGCATCTGGGGCGGATGCGGCGGGTGTACCGCGAGCGTCAGCAGGCGTTGCGCGACGCGCTCACGGTCCACTTCGCGCCGGCGCAGATTCTGGGCGGCAACTGCGGCATGCATTTGACGCTGCGCTTGCCGCCGACCATCGACGACCGCGCGTTAGCCGCGCGGGCCGTCGCCGAAGGGCTCAATCCGCGCGCGCTGTCCGGGTTCGCGTTGCAGCCCGATGAGCAGACGAATGGGCTCGTGATCGGCTACGGCAGTACGCCGGCGGAGCAACTGGCGGCCGCCGCTCACGTGCTGGCCACGCTGGCGCGCGAGCTGGAGGGCAAGCCGGCAAGCGGGGCGACAGGTAGGCCCAAAAGCAGCCCAGCAAGCAGCCCAACAAGCAAGCCAACCAGCAAAGCAAAAAAAGCAATCGCCCCCCAGTCTGACGTGTAAGTTTTTGCGTTTGTCCGCGCGGCCCATGTCGCGCTATCGTGTCGTTTATGCGCGGCGAAATCGACAGGCGCAAACGTCGACGGATCGCCCCGCAGCTCATGCCCAGCGCGCCGCGCTGCAACATCGCGCAACAGGCGGAGCGCGCCTGCCGGGCCGCTGTCGAGCCCGGGCATGAAGAATGCCTTTGTTGTGGTTATCTATGACGATCTATCCGACCGGAGACGACATGAAGGAAATCGAACCGACCCCGTGGTTTGAGCTTGCCGCCCACACACCTGCACGCGAAGGCTGGTACGAGGTGCAATTGACGAGCGGGGACACGGCTTTCGCCAAATTCGGCGAAGGCATCTGGACTGAAAAACCGTTGCTGGTATTTACACACTGGCGCGGGCTGTCCGCCGATCCATCGAAAGCCGGTGAAGGCGAAACCGAATCGATCGCCGCCGAAGCCACCGCCGCGGAAGGCGTGCGCGCCGCATGGAACGCGTTCTTCCCCGGACTCGGCGAAGAACAGCACAAGCCGCTGGATGCGGTGCCCAACGGTAAAGCGCCTCACTGATTGATGCAAGCGCGGGCAGCGGCTGACAGGCCGCTACCCGCAATCACTTCATCGCGTTCCAGCCACCCTCTTTTTTACATGCCCACGAGTTCGCCGATTTCCGCAATCGTCCCGGCGCGAACCGCGCTCGTTGTCATGCATTATCAGACGGATATTCTCGGCCTCTTTCCATCGATCGCACCGACTTTACTCGCCAATACGCGCAGGCTGTGCGACGCCGCGCGGGCTGCGGGCGTCAGCGTTTATTTCGCCAATCTCCGTTTCAGTCCGGGTTATCCGGAAGTCAGCCCCTTGAACAGGAATGGGCAGGGCATCAAGCAATTGGGGCTTTTCGTCGACGACCGGCTCTCACCGGAACTAGACCGGCAGGCGAGTGAGCCGGTCATCACCGCACATCGCGCCAGCGTGTTCTTCGGCACGGATTTGCAGGTGCGGCTTTCGGCACAAGGGATCGACTCGTTGATCATGGTCGGCATTGCGTCGACGGGTGTCGTGCTGTCGTCGTTGCCTATGCGAGCGACGCCGACTTTCGCCTCTACACGGTCAAGGATTGCTGTTACGACCCGGATCAGGTCGTACACGAGCATCTGTTCGCCACGGCGTTCGAATCGCGTACGACCGTGCTGTCACTCGCGGACGCCGTGCTGCTGCTCGCCCGCTAGTGGTCGCGCGGTGCGCGCGCACGCTTACTCCACCCCCTCGGCAAACGCCTTGAGCGCGTCGCCCGCCAACCGGTAACGCACCCACTCGCTTTGCGCGCTTGCGCCGATCGCTTCGTAAAAGCCGATTGCCGGTTCGTTCCAGTCGAGCACGCTCCATTCGAAGCGCCCGCAGCCGCTTTCGCAGGCGATCTGCGCGAGGTGGCGCAGCATCCGTTTGCCCGCGCCGCTGCCGCGTGCGGCCGGCGACACATACAGGTCTTCCAGATAAAGCCCGTGTTTGCCGAGCCAGGTGGAATACGAATGAAAATAGACGCAAAAGCCGATGGGCTCGCCGTCCATTTCGCAGATCAACGCTTTCGCGGTGGCGGTCGCGGAAAACAGGCTCGTTTCGACGTCTTCGACGGAAGCGATGACTTCATGCTCCGCCTTCTCGTACACCGCGAGTTCGGTGATGAAGCGAAGAATCAACGCGGCGTCGGCTGCGTGTGCGCGGCGAATGTGAATGGTCAAGGTCAGGTGCTCGATCGGTTGAAGGTGGACCGACGTCGCGCGAAGACACGCGGGTTTCGGATCAGACAGACATCGTAGCGTCGATCGGCGTGAATTGACCAGCATTCTCGGCGATTGAGATTGACGCGTCGTGACCTGATCGTTTACTGTCGAGTCATGGACCTCCACTCGATTCCCTTCGCTGCCGTGACCACCACGACGACCACCTTCACAGGCGGGTCGTCGGGAGGTTGCGCACGCTAGCAGCACGAAGCAGTGGCAGACCACCCAAGGCCCCGCCGGAAACGGACGGGGCCTTGGGCATTTCTGGACCTCCGTTTGCGGCAACCCTCACCGCGATGAGCGGCATTCGACTAAACGGAGCGTGACTGTGAACGACATCGACCATCGTGTTTTAGGCAATAAACTCGACCTGTTCCATCAGCAGGAAGAAGGCGCCGGGATGGTTTTCTGGCATCCGCGTGGCTGGGAGTTGTATCGCGTGCTGGAAGATTATGTGCGCGTCCGCATGCGCCGCGCCGGCTTTCGCGAGATTCGTACGCCGCAATTGCTGGCGCGTTCGCTGTGGGAAAAAAGCGGCCATTGGGAGAAGTTCGGCGCGGCAATGTATTCGCTGGCCGACGCGGAAGAAGGGCGCGCGCTGTGTCTGAAACCCATGAGTTGTCCGTGCCACGTGCAGGTGTTCAATCAGCGCGTGCGTTCTTATCGCGAGTTGCCGGTTCGGTATAGCGAGTTCGGCGCGTGTCATCGCGATGAACCGTCAGGCTCGCTCGAAGGCTTGAAGCGCACGCGCGCGTTCGTGCAGGACGACGCGCATGTGTTCTGCGCGGAGTCGCATATCGAGGGGGAAGTGGGACGCTTCTGCTCGCTGTTGCGCGCGGTGTACGCGGACCTCGGTTTTCCCGACTTCAAGGTCGCGCTCGCCACGCGGCCGGCGTCGCGCTCGGGCAGCGAAGCCACGTGGGATCACGCGGAAAGCGCGTTGGCGAATGCCGCGCGCGCGGCAGGTCTAGAGTTCGATCTGCTCGAAGGCGAGGGCGCTTTTTACGGGCCCAAACTGGAGTTTCATCTCATGGACAGTCGCGGGCGAAGTTGGCAATGCGGCACGATCCAGCTCGACTTCGTGTTGCCTGAGCGGCTCGACGCGGAGTTCGTCAACGAGCGCAATGAACGCGAGCGGCCGGTGATGATTCACCACGCCGTGCTGGGCAGCATGGAGCGATTTATCGCGATGCTGCTCGAACATCATGAGGGATGGTTGCCTGTGTGGCTCGCGCCGGAGCAGGTTGTCGTCGCCACGATCAGCGACGCGAATGCGCCTTATGCGCAGGAGGTTCTGCAAGCGCTCGATGACGCGGGCATTCGGGCGCTGGTCGACAGCCGGCCCGAGCGGCTGGAGAAGAAGATCGTCGACGCACGCGAAAAGCAGGTGCCGCTTCTGGTGGTCGTCGGTTCGCGCGACGAGCGTGATCGGACGATCAGCATCCGTCAGCGCGACGGACAGCAAGCGACAGTGTCGCTGGAGGACGGTGTCGAGCGGCTGAAGCTCGCCGCGCAGCCACCGGCGATGCCATCGAGAAGCTGATACCGATGCCGTGTTCGCACAAGGGCGCGATAGAACGCGTCCTTGTGCGCTCGCTGCCAACCGTGGCAACGCGCAAAAGCAACAAGCATTGCCTTGCGTACAGCGCGAAGTGGTACCTGTCGCCATGCGCATGCATTGAACGCAACCCTCGCACCTACGCGTAAAACGCCGACGGCACCACGCCGAAATGTCGCTTGAACATCGCCGCGAACGCGCTTTGGCTCGTATAGCCATGGTCCATTGCGACCGCAATGATCTTTTCGCCATGCGCGAGCCGTTTCAACGCCAGGAGTAAGCGCGCCTGCTGCCGCCAGCGCCCGAACGTAATCCCGGTTTCACGCTGGAACCAGCGATGAAACGTTTTCTCCGATACATCCAGCGTATTCGCCCATGCGCCGATGGTGCGATTGTCGTCGGGCGCCGCAAGCACGCTGTCGCACACCGCGCGCAAACGGGCATCGGTCGGCCACGGCAGATACAGCGGCAGCAACGGTACCGCGTTCAACTCCGCCAGCAGCAACTGCATCAGATGATCGTCGCGCGAACCGGCGGTGTAGTCCTGTGGCACGTCGATCGCCGCGAGGATCAGCTCGCGCAGCAACGCATGCACTTCGACCACGCAACTGCGCGTGGGCAAATGCGCGGCCGCGCCGGGTTCGACGAACACTGTGCGCATCTTCACGTCGCCGCTCATCTGCACCGAATGGTCGACGCCCGGTTCGAGCCACACGCCGCGCGTGGGCGGCACGACCCACGAGCCCGTGGCGGACTCGATCATCATGACGCCTTCGATCGCATACAGCAGTTGCGCGCGCCGATGCCGATGCGCCTCGATCAGCGTGCCGTGCGGATACCACGCGGCCATGGCCGAAACCGGCATGGGCGTGCTTTCGAACGGCACGTGCGCGCCGGGTGCGGTCGGCGTTTCGGCGCGTCTTTGTGCGGCGAGGGTGACGTGAGCGGCGCGCGCATTCATTCGTGTTTTTTGCCATTGATCGAAGGGTTGACCGTTTCGCGACAAGTAAAGACTTTTTCGCGCGAGACGGACCTGGGTTGCGGGCTCACCATTCCGGTTCACTTCGAAGCCCGTATTCATCCCAACGACAGTCGGTCAGAGCGCGATATGAAGAGATCGTATTTCCTGTTTCCCTTTGTGGCAATCCTGCTGTGGGCCGGCAACGTGATTGTCTCGAAGCTGTCCGCCCATACCATCGACCCATCGGCGATTACGTTCTACCGCCTGTTGCTGGCGGTCGCGCTGATGAGCCTGTTCACGCTGAAGCCGGCCTGGCGCAACCGCGCGGCGATCGTCCCGCAACTGCCGAAGCTGGCCGTGCTGGGCTTTCTGGCGATGGCGCTGTTCCAGAGTCTCTCGTACGAGGCGGCCAAAACCACCACGGCGACCAACATGTCGATCATCACCGCGCTGGTGCCGCTAATGACGATGGTCGCCAGCACCCTGCTGCTCGGCGAGGCGCCGACTAGCGGCATGGTGGGCGGCGGCGTGCTGTCGCTGGTCGGCGTGGTGTATCTGATCACGCAGGGCAAGCCCGCGATGCTGCTCGACAACGGCGCGCATCTCGGCGATCTGCTGATGATTTTCGCCGCGCTTGCTTACGCGTTGTACGGCGTGCTGCTCAAGCGCTGGCATGTCGGCTTGCCGTCGTGGCAATCCACCTACCTGCAGGCGCTGTTCGCGCTGCTGTTCATGCTGCCGATGCTGTTGCGCCTGCCCGCCGCCGAAGCCGTGCCGACCCGCGCGAGCGTGCCGCTGGTTCTGTACGCGGGCGTGCTGGCTTCGGTGGTGCTGCCGTTTCTGTGGATGCAGGGCGTCAAGCATCTTGGTCCGAATCGCTGCGCGCTATTCATGAACGTGCTGCCCATCGCGACCGCGCTGATTGCTATTGCGATGCTCGGTGAAACTCTGCATCCGTATCATCTGCTCGGTGGCGGTACTGCGCTCGTCGGCGTGATCGTCGCGCAGATGTTCCGGCGGCCTGCTGCGGAAGTGGCGGCACGGCAGTAACAGAAAGCATGGGTAGCGCCTGGACGTCGCGCCCGCCGGTGCAAAACCGTGAGCATCCTGCGAGCGGACCTGCTTTGCGCGTGACGAGATACGTAGAACTCGCCACGCGTAGCCGCGTTGCTTCAGACGGCAATCACGTCTCGCTGACGGATCAGATGCGCGTGCAGCCCGTCCCACAGACACATGCGTTCATCGATCGCCGCCAGACCCGCTTCCAGCGCTTCGCGCAACTTGTGCGGATCGCCGCCCGCGGCCTCCGCGATCATCGTGCGTGCGGCTGGCCCGTGTTCGCCCGAATCCACCTCGATATGACGATCGAGGTAGTAGCCCAGCAGCGGCACGCCGGCGCGGTCGATCATCCAACTGGCGAGCAGCGCGCGGAACATATCCGGAATTACGTTTTCGCGGCCGTAGAAGAAGTTGCCGAGCACCTGATGCGTCGCGCCCTCGTAGCAGGTCGCGAAGGTCGAGTTGACGAAGCGGATCACCGGCGCGGGGGCGTCGACCGCGCTCATTGCGCTTTGCACGCTCGCGCCGTCGGCCAGCAAACCGATCATCCGTTCGATACGTTCGGTGCTCGCACCGACATCGCGCATGGCGTGCAGATACAGATCGAAGTGACTCATGGGGCCCTTCGGCGTTTCGTCGCATTCCTCGCCGAGGACGATCTGATTGATCAGCCGCGCGGCGCTCGCATTACGCGGCGCGATCCACGGCAGCGTGATGGTCGTGAGATCGGCTTGCAGCCGCTTGACGAGCGACATGAAGTCCCACACGGCGAACACGTGCCATTCCATGAAGGTGCGTAAACCGTGGATGGTTTCAATCGCGTGGAAGACCGGGTGCTGAGCGAGCGCCGTATGGCGTCGGGCGAGTTGTGCTTCGAGCTGTTCGATGTCGTTCATGGTGATCGTTATCCTCGGAATGTCGCTCCGATAGCGGTCAAGGGAACGGCGACAGCGCAGACCCGCCGCCATCGCGGAAGCGGGACGACCGTGCCCATGCCGATTCGGCGCATGTATTAAGTAAAACGCTTTGGGTTTGAAGAGGGACGCGCCGATGGGCGGGTGATATCCCATGACGTGGGTTTTGAAAGCCACGTCACGGAATAAGATAGGCCAGATTGTTTATTTAAGAACGCGTAATTACGGAAATCTGATCGTTCTATGCGTTTTGACTGTCGCAAAGTGCGATACCGCACGACATTACTTCACGTCGGTGAACAGGCGTCCCCAGCTTGCGAGCGGTGCGGTATCGACGTCCAGCATCCGCAGAGCTTTCCAGATGACGGTGGCGACCGTGTCGTAGGCGGGGATATCGGTGGCCATTTCAAAGGCGCGCACCAGATGCGCCGCGTGCAGATTCGTGCAGAAGGTGGTGATCGCATCGGGTCGCGCGAAGGCGGCCTCGCGCATCATGATCGCGAGTTGCGTATCGGGCACTTCGGCGAAGCGGAAATTGTCCTGCAAGCCGAGGTGCCGTTCCGCGACGCATTCAATGCCCAGCTTCTCGTAGTTGCGCACGATCCGCTGCTGCACGTCGTCGAGATACGGCGAGACCAGGCCGAAGCGTCGCACGCGCGTGGCGTCGAAGATTTCGTTGAGCGCGAGGACCGAGGTGGTCGCGGGAATACCTGTCGCCTCCGTAATGTGACGGCACAGCGCCCGGTCGCGCTCGAACCCCAACCAGCCCGCCGAGGTGCCGCTCCAGCCGATCACGTCGACGCGCGCGTCGGCCAGCTGATGCGCGGCCGCCAGAATCCGGCTCGCGTCGAACTGGCCGAGCGCCGGTTCCGACAGCGCGATCTCCGTCACGGTGAAGCGCGCGAAATGCGCGCTGACGTGCGGCAACTCGCTCAACATCGCGGCGGTGATCGGCTCGAGCGCCGTGTTCGACGACGGCGTCAAGATGCCGAGCCGGATTCGTCTGTTTTGCATGGCGGGGGATCGTTTAGTCGGCGAGCAGTTGCTTCACACCTTCGGCGGCTTCATGGCGCAGCGCGTCGAGATCGAGGCCCGGAATCACGCCGTTGTCCACCACCACGCGGCCATTCACCACGTTGTAGCGCACGCGCGCCGGTTCGCCCGCCGTCACTGGCGCCACCGCCAGATCGTGAAAACCGTTGAAGCGCAGATCGCTGATGTCGTAGAGCACGAAGTCCGCCGCCTTGCCCACTTCGAGCGTGCCGACCGCGTCGAGACCGAGCACACCCGCACCGCCCGCGCTGCCCCAATGAATCGTTTCTTCGACGGTGGTCGCCGCTGCACCCTGGGCCGCGCGATGCACGAGCCACGCGAAGTGCGCTTCGTTGGTCATGCTGCCGGATTCGTTCGACGCCACGCCGTCCACGGCCAGCGACATCGGCACGCCGGCCGCGGCCATTTGCGGAGCGGGCGCAATGCCGCTGCCGAGTCGCGCATTGCTCACCGGACAATGCGAGCAACCACTGCCGGTTTCCGCGAGCAGGGCGATTTCGCTCGGCTGCAGATGTACGAGATGCGCGAACCACACATCGGGGCCGAGCCATTCGTGATCGGCGACGAACTCGACCGGCAGCTTGTTGAAGCGCTCCTTGCAGAAGTCGACATAGCGGGTCGTTTCCGATAGATGCGTATGCAACCTCAGGCCCATCCGACGAGCCGCCCGCGCGACTTCCGGCAGCAACTCGGGGGGCAGGGAGAACGTCGGCGTGGTGGGCGCGACGACGACGCGGCGCATCGAAGCATCGCCGGCATCGTGATAGCGCGCCTTCAAACGTTCGATGTCGGCCAGCATCTGATCGAGCGTTTCCGGTTTGAGCGCGAGCTTGGAAAAACCGGGGTGATCGCCTGCCGCCTGCAAGGCGCCGCCACGGCACAACACGAAGCGCATGCCGAACGACGCCGCTTCGTCGAACAGCAGATCGCCGGTTTCGGTGCTGCCTTCCGCGTGATAGAGGTAGTGGTGATCGGCGCAGGTCGTCACGCCGGAGAGCAGCAGTTCGGCCATGCCCAGCCGCGCGGCGACACGCGCAAGATCCGGCGTGAAGCGCGCGAGACGCGGATACGGCACGGCGGCGAGCCATTCCTGCAAGTCCGCATTGATGCCGGACGGTACCGCTTTGAGCAGGTTCTGGAACAGATGGTGGTGGGTATTCACCCAGCCCGGATAGACGACGCAGGACCGTGCGTCGATCACGCGCTCGTCGGCGCGGGGGGTGAGATTGGGTGCGATGGTCTCGATGCGGCCATTGCGAATCCGCAGATCGACCTGGCCCAGGCGCGCGCGGTCTCCGTTCATGCCGCTCATCACGGCGACAGGGTTCTTGATCAGCAACGCTTCAGTTTGCATGCTCACGATTCAATGTCCTTTCAGTTACCGCGAAGCGGCCGCTCGCGTTTTGCCGCGCAGGAAACCCGCGCGAGCGCCGCGCGGAAGTCGACCGCCTATTCGCGGACCATGTTGTGGGCGGGCACGACTTCTTCTTCGTGCGCGCCGTTGAGCACCGCGTTCAGCACGACGGAGACGAGGCACGCCAGCACCACGCCGCTATGCAGAAACGGTTGCGTCCAGTCGGGCATGTGCTTGAAGACTTGCGGTGCCATCACCGGAATCAGCGCGGTGGCGATCGTGAAACCGACGATCAGCACGTTATAGCGATTGCGCTCGAAGTCCACCTTCGCCAGTGTCTGCACGCCGGCCGCGACCACCACGCCGAACATCGCGATGCCGGCGCCGCCGAGCGCTGCCGACGGCGTCGAGGCCACCACCGCGCCGATCTTCGGCACCAGCGCCACCACGCACATCAGCAGGCCGCTGATCGCCACCACCCAGCGGCTACGCACGCCCGTCAGAATGACGAGCCCGACGTTCTCCATGAATGCGATAAACGGAAACGCCGCGAACATGCCGGCAATCGCGCTCGCCAGACCGTTGGCGCGCATGCCTCGCACGACGTCGTCCTCGCTGACTTCCTTATCGACGATATCGCCGATCGCGACGAACAGGCCCATCGATTCGACCATCTGCACGACCATGACGACGATCATCGTCAGCACGGGGACCAGCGAGAACACGGGCGTGCCGAAGTGAAACGGCAGCGGCATCGTGAACCACGGCGCGGCGCCCACGCTCGCGAAGTTGCCCATGCCGAGCGAACACGCCAGAATGCCGCCCGCGATCAAACCGATCAGCACCGACAGATTGCGCAGGAATGGACCGGCAAAGCGGTTGATCGCCAGAATCACAATGGCGACGAACAGCGTGACGCTGAGAAAGGGCAACGCGCCGAACTGCTGCTGCGCGGCCTCGCCGCCGCCCGCCCATTGATACGCGACAGGGAATAGCTGCAAGCCGATCACGGTTACGATGCAGCCCGTCACTACGGGCGGAAAAAATCTTCGTAAGCGTCCGACCAACGGCGCGGCGAACATCGTGAACAGACCCGCGCCGATCACCGCGCCGCATACGCCGGCAAAGCCGACGCCGGGGCTCGTGCCGATCGCGATCACCGGACCGACGCTGCTGAACGCGACGCCTTGCAGAATCGGCAGACGCACGCCGAACTTCCAGAAGCCGACGGTTTGCAGGATCGTCGAGATACCCGAGCAAAACAGGGCCGTGCTGATCAGCACGGTCGTGTCGGCCTGCGACATCTTCAAGGCCGACGCAACGATCAACGGCACCGCAATAGCGCCGATATAAGCCACCAGCATGTGCTGCAAACCCAGCGTGATCATCTGACGCTTCGGCAAGATCCGATCGACGGGGTGAAGGGCGGTGTTCATGGCGTGTCTCCCATGCAAGAGGGTTGCTGCGATTGTGGTTGTCGATCGACGTGCGAGGTCATGCCGCACGGCGCTGGCCGTGCGGTCGTGGCTCATACGTCGGTCGGATCTCCCGTCAGGCCGCAACCGGCACGGCAAGACAGGCGTGGAAGCGGTCGGTCAGCGCGGCGCGATCGAGATCGCGGCCGATGAATACGATGCGGCACGAGCGCGGTTCACTGCCCCACACTTGCGCCGCGCGCAGTTCGATGACGTTGTGCACGCCCTGCAGCACATAGCGGTGCGACTGGCCTTGCACGGCGAGAATGCCTTTCATCCGGAACAGATTGGCGGCGTCGGCGTCGCGCAGTTCGGCGAGCCAGGTTTGCAGCGCGTCGAGGTCGATGTCGGCGTCGACTTCGATGCCTACCGAGGAGACGCTTTCGTCGTGCTGGTGGTCGGCATGGTCCGCGTGTTGGTGGTGGTCGTCGTGTTCGGCGTGCTCGTCGTCGTGGTGAGCGTGTTCGTGCTCGTGGTGGCCTGCGTGCGCGTGCTCTTCTTCACGCAAGCCGTCGGACTCGACCAGAATCTGCGAGAACTCGTTCGCGCCCACGCCGAGAATCCTGTCCAGATCGATTTGCGCGTAGCTCGATTCGACGATCTCCGCCGTTGCGTTGAGTCCGCGAATGCGCTGCGTCAGCGACGCAATATCGTCGGGGCCGACCAGATCCACCTTGTTGATCACGATCCGATCCGCGCACACGATCTGATCGACCGCCTGGTTGTCGCTGCCGTCCAGCACCAGATCGTCCAGATGCGCGGCGATATGCTTCGCGTCGACCATCGTGACGACGGCGTCCAACGTCACCTGTTTCGCGATCGGATCGTCGAGAAAGAAGGTCTGCGCAACGGGATACGGATCGGCGAGCCCGCTCGTTTCAACGATGATGTGATCGAGCCGGTCCGGCCTTTCCACCAGCATCCGCACGATCCGCACCAGATCCTCGCGCACCGCGCCGACGCAGCACACGCAACCGTTGGTCATCTCGTAGATCTCTTCGGTCGATTCGAGCACGAGGCCACCATCGATTCCAATTTCCCCGAACTCGTTTTCGATCACCGCGATCTTGCGGCCGTGCTTTTCGCGCAAGATGTAGTTGAGCAGCGTGGTCTTGCCGGCACCGAGAAAGCCGGTCAGCACCGTGACGGGGATTTTCTCGATGTCGTTGTGGGTCGTGTGAATGTGATTCATGGCTCTTCTCCGTTACGTCGTTCGTGCTGCGGTTCGGCTATCAGGCGGGTTGCGGTGCGGGGGCTTCAGCTTCTCGCCAGCGTTTGACGGTGCCCGCTTCGAGACCGAACAGATCCAGCACACGGCCTAGCGTGTGGTCGATCATCTGGTCGAGCGAATCCGGGCGCGCGTAAAACGCAGGCACAGGTGGCGCGACGATCGCGCCCATTTCGGTAACGCTAGTCATGTTGCGCAGATGGGCCAGCGTGTACGGTGTTTCGCGCGCCAGCAGCACGAGCGGTCGACGCTCTTTCAACGTGACGTCGGCGGCGCGCGAGATCAGTGTCGATGACATGCCGCTGGCGATTTCGGCGAGCGTCTTCATCGAACATGGCGCGACGATCATGCCCATTGAGCGGAATGAGCCGCTGGAGATGGCCGCGGCCATGTCGTCGCAACGGTAGGTGGCGCTGGCGAGTGCGCTCACGTCGGCGAGCTTGTAGTCGGTTTCGTGCGTCATGGTGAGTAACGCGCTACGCGAGACTGTCAGATGCGTTTCGATATCGAGTTCACGCAGCAATTGCAGCAGGCGCACGCCGTAGACAAACCCGGAGGCACCACTAATGCCGACTACCAGCCGCCGCGTGCTCATCGTTGTGCTCCGGCGGCGCGAGCCAGAATGTCGACGGCGCGTTGCGACGCGTGTTCGCTGATCTGCGCGCGGATGCCGTCGAACTGCGAGCCGCGCGTTGCGTCGATCCCCATGCGCGACGTCGTGCCCGCCGCCGACGACGAAGGGTCGAGCGGACTGCCCGGCAAGCCATCGACGATAAACACGTCCTGGTGCGGCTGGAAATGTGTCGCGACGGCCCACAGCACCTGCGAGTCGTTGGTGATGTCGATATCGCTGTCCACCGCGACGACGTTCTTCAGGTACGGGTCCCAGCCGAGCAGCGCGAGCATGATCTGACGCGCTTCGCCGTCGCGTGTTTGATTCAGTGCGACGTAGCAGTGAAAGTGCGTGCCCGAGTTCGGATAGTGCAGCGCGGTGACGGAGGGAAAGCGCGCTTTGAGCTTTTCGCTCATCTCCGCTTCGCGCGGAAGGCGGGCAAGCGTTAGATGCTCTGCGTAAGGGCCGCCGACGACATCGACGAGCCACGCGTCGTTGCGTCTCATCATCGTGTCGACGCGCAACACATTGTTGGTCGAGCGATCCGACGAATAGCCGGTGAATTCGCCGAACGGGCCTTCTTCGGCGTGTGCGTCGGGATCGATCGTGCCTTCCAGCACGAACTCGGCCGATGCAGGCACGCCGATGCCGTAGCGCGGCGTGCGCACCAGCTCCAGCGGTGCGCCGAACAGACCGCCTGCAATGGCACGCTCATCGGTGCCGAACGGAACGCGTGCGGCGGCGGCCAGCATGAACAGCGGATGCGCGCCGATCACCATCGCGACCTTCAACGTGTCGCCGCGTGCTTTGGCGGTTTGCAACATGCGCCAGAGGTGGCCGCGCGAATGCAGGCTGGTGGCGAGTGCATTGCGCGCGTGCCGCATTGAGCGGTGATAGCTGAGATTGGCCACGCCTGTTACTGGGTCTTCGGCGACGATCACCGCGTTGGTGATGTACGGGCCACGGTCGGTGTCGAAGTGACGGATCATCGGCAACTGCGCGAGATCGACTGCGTCGCCTTCTATGACCTGATCGAGAACGGGGCCGCTGGAAACAATCACCGGTGTAATCGGCGCATTCGCACGCTGCTGATACGCGTCGAACAAGCCGGCTGCGTCGACATCGAACAGCCGTCCAATACGTGTGCGTGAGGCGAAGAAATTGGTGACCAGTGGTGTTGCGATGCCATTGACGTGGTCGCAGATCAGCATCGGATGCTGTCCGCGCGCCGCGAGTTCCGCGACGACGGCGGTCACGTCCTGATCGGCCGAAAGCGGCTGCGTGAGCGTCAATACATCGTCGGGATAGTGCTCGCGATACGCAAGCGCAAAGCGATGGAAATCCTGCGTGGCGCGGAAGAGGTTATCCGCCATAGTGAACTCCGTCCAAAGCGAAAGCTAAAACTCAAGCGATAACGAAAGCGAAAGCGGACACGTTGTGCGAGGCAGGCGCGGCGTAAACCGCGCCTCGCCTCGCCTCGCAGCGTCGACGAGCCTTAAGCCGGCTGCGTGACGTCGTTCACATACGTCGCTTTCAAACGTTTTTCCGCTTCGGCGAGATCCTTCGGCGGCTTGGTCGGTTCGATGCCGACCAGACGGGCGATGTTGTTGCCCATGTAGTCTTCGAGACCGTCTTCATCCAGATTCATGCCTTGCGGCGCGGGACCGCACAGCATTTCCAGTTCGCGCAGCCACATGCCCGGCTCATTCGGCGGCGAGTCCGTACCGAACACGATCTTGTTACGCGGCAACTCGCGTGCAAACTCGACGATGCGCGACTGATAGCACCAGCCGGATTCGCAATACACGTTCGGCGTATCCATCGCCATCCAGAAGGCTTCGAACGAATAGTTGCCACCGGTCTGAATCCCGAAGTGACCGATGATGAAATTCACCATCGGGAATTCGCGGATGATCGGGTAGAACTGCGTCGGGATCGTGTACGGTCCGTCGCCGGTATGAATCAACACCACCACGCCGAGCTCCGCGCATTTCTTCATAGCCGGACGCAGCCAGTCGAGCGCGCGATCCGGCCGGTAGCCGTGCATGTTCGCGTGCAGCTTGAGCATCTTGAAGCCGTACTCCTTCACGTGGAATTCGAGTTCGGCCGCGCCGTTTTCCGGACCCCAACGCGGGTTGTACGTGAAGTTGCCGATAAAACGATCGGGGTACTTCTGCGTGAGTTCGGCGATATACGACATGTAGTCGCGAATGCCTTCGCGGCCGCGCCGATTGCCGTCGCGGTAGCCGGTGTTGCCCGGCGGCGGCTGAATGAAACCCATGTCGATACGGCGCGGCTTGCCGTTGATGATGTACGGACCGTCCATCATCTTCAGCAGACGTTCGCCGGTGAACGGCTCGCCGGTATGGCGCCATGCTTCGTCCACGAGATTGGTGGGGTGCAGATGGGTATCGATGATCATCAGCGGGCTCCTGCGTAGTCGGCCTGGCCGGCGTGTTGCTTCGCGGCGCCGGCATGTTGTTTCAGATAGGCTTGCGCTTCCTCGACGCTTCGCGGCGGCGCGCTCGGTTCAAGTCCGATCATGCGGGCGAGGTTGTTGCCGAGGTAATCCTCGAGCGTGTCTTCGTCGAGGTTGAGGCCTTGCGGCGGCTCGTGGCACAGCACTTCGAGCAGGCGCAACCACATGCCCGGCTCGTTCGGCGGCGTGTCGGAGCCGTAGAGAATCTTGTGCGTGGGCAGTACTTTCGCGAATTCGACGATTCGCGACTGCAGGCACCAACTCGATTCGCAATACACGTTCGGCGTATCGAGCGCCATCTGATACGGCTCGAAGCAATACACGCCGCCCGTCTGCACACCAAAGTGCGCCATGATGAAATTCACCGACGGGAATTCGCGAATCAGCGGATACCATTCGCTCGGAATGCTGTACGGGCCGTCGCCGGTATGCAGCTTCACCAGCAGGCCGAGATCCGCGCATTTACGCAGTGCAGGGCGCAACCAGTCGAGCGCGCGGTCGGGGCGGTATGCATGCATGTTGGCCTGCAACTGCACCATCTTGAAGCCGTGTTCTTTCGCGTAGAACTCGATCGCTTCCGCGCCGTTCTCGGGACCGCAACGCGGGTTGTAGACGAAACAACCAATAAGACGGTCCGGGTACTTCTGCGTCATTTCGACCGTGTACGCCATGTAGTCGTCGATCGACTCGCGGCCCGAGCGTTCGCCATCGGTCCACGTATAAATGGTGTTGCCTTGCGGCGGTTGAATGAAAGCCTTGTCGATGCGACGAGGTTTGCCGTTGATGAAGTACGGCCCGTCCATCACCTCGATCAGACGCTCGCCGGAAAATGGCTCGCCGTCATGGCGCCACGCGAGGTCGACCAGGTTGGTCGGATAACAGCTGGTGTCGATGATCATGTACTCGATCTCCTTGAGAGGAACTGGTGTATCCAGTTGCCGGATCGCGGGCAGGCGCATCGATGGACTCAGCCCATTGGGCTGACCCATGCGGCCCTTTGCAAGGCGCATTTTTGTGCGCCTTCCCCTCGCCGGCATCGAGTGTCACACTGACGTGCACTGCTGCTTGCGATGCAGTCTCACAAGAGAAAAACGCTCTGTACAATATTTTTTAACCACGATCTTGATACGTTTGCGATATGGACATCCGGCTGTTGCGTTACTTCGCGGTGCTTGCCGACGAACTGCATTTCGGCCGGGCAGCCGCACGCCTGCACATTTCGCAGCCGCCTCTCAGTCAGCAGATTCGCATCCTCGAAGAGGAGATGGGCACCGCGTTGTTTACGCGTTCGCAACACCGCGTTGAACTCACCGATGCAGGGAAAACACTTAAGGAGCAGGTGCCGTTGATCTTCGCGCAGTTCGAACGCGCGATCGATCTGACGCGTTGCGCGGGGCGTGGCGAAGTGGGCAGTCTCGAGATCGGCATCATCAGTTCGGCGATGGTCGAACCGATTCCGCGCGCGCTGCGGGTTTTCGCGGAGAAACATCCGCAAGTGCAATGGACGCTGCATGAGATGACGCCGGCCGCGCAGATTCTGGCGCTGAAGGAGCGGCGGCTCGACGTGTGTTTCTTCCGCGTCTCACATGAAGAGGCGGAGATTCGCAGCGAAGTGGTGATGCGCGAGACGGCAGTGGTGGCGCTGCCATTGGGTCACCGGCTCGCCACGCGTGACGAACTGGCGTTGCGCGAGTTGGAGGCGGAGCGCTTCGTGTCGTTCGGGTTGCGGCAGTCGCAGCTTGCGCGCTTCTTACAGGACTGCTGCGTCGAAGCAGGGTTTACGCCGCGGATCGAACAGGAGGTGGTCGAGGTGCATACGCTGTTGTGCCTCGTGCGCGAAGGGCTCGGCGTGGCATTGCTGCCTTCGTCCGCGCGGCAATTGTCCACCGGCGGTGTGGTGTTCGTGCCAGTGGCCGCACCGCGTCCGGAAGTGTCGCTGCATGCGCGTTATCGCGCCGAGGCGCCGTCGCCGGTGCTGGCGCTGTTTCTTGAGACGGTGCGGGAGGTGGCGGCTAGCGTGAGCTGACCGTTTGCGCGACCAACTCGCGTATCGCGTCGATCAACGGCGCGACCCGTTCCGCTTTGTCGCGCGGCCAGACGGCGTACAGGTTGTAGTGCGTCGGGATTTCCACTTGCGTGAGTTCGATCAGCGTGCCGTTGCGGATCGCGTCGGCGGCGAGCAGGCCGCGCGCGAGACCCGCGCCCACACCGGCGCTGGCCGCCGCGATCAATCCCGCAGCGTTATCGAAGACGGCGACCGCATCCGGCTCGACGGCGGGCATGCCGGCCGCGGCGAGCCAGGGAATCCATGAACGTTTCGTGTAGCCGAGCAACGGCAACTCCAGCAATTGCTCCGGCGTGAGCGGCGTGTCGAGGCCGCGCGCCGGCAGCAACGAAGGCGAGCCGACCGCCGTCAACCGGTCGGTGCAGATCAGCGCGTTTTCGAAACCGTCCCATTCTCCATACCCGTACCGCAGCGCGATATCCACACGCTCGAACGCACTGCGTTCGTGACGCGGTGTGGACAGCACCGTCAACGACGTGCCGCTCAGCGTGCCGAGCAAGGCGGGCAAACGCGCCACCAGCCAGCTTTGCGCGAGTTCGGGGTCGACGTCGAGCGTGATCGACTGCTTGACCGTGCGCTCCTTGACCGACGACAACGCGCGATCGATCTGCTCGAAGCCATCCGCCAGTTGATTCGCAAACAGCACACCCGCGTCTGTCAACACCACGCGGCCGCTTTCGCGCACGAACAGCGGTTGGCCGACGAACTCTTCGAGCGTGCGGATCTGCTGGCTGATCGCGCTATGCGTGAGCGACAACTGCCGCGCCGCGCTCGAAAAACTGCCGACGCGGGCGGCCTGCAGGAATGCCTGCATCGACTGAAGGGACGGGTAGCGCTTCAACATGGTGTTAGCCGGACTTACGGGTGATGGAAGAAATCGTCGCTGGCGCTGGGCTTAACGGCTTTCAATAATGACCGCAAGCACGCGGCCCGTGCGGCCCTCGCACGCACCGCGTCGCACAACGACATTCAGGAGACAGCGCATGATCGAGATCGTGGTCAACGATACGCGGCACTCGCTCGACAATGTACCGGAAGACATGCCCCTGTTGTGGGTGCTGCGCGACCGGCTCAAGTTGACCGGCACGAAGTTCGGCTGCGGTGGTGGCTTTTGTGGCGCGTGTACCGTGCATCTGGAAGGTGAGGCGGTGCGCTCGTGTTTGCTGCCGGCGGTCGCGGTGGCCGGCAAGAACATTACGACGATAGAGGGGTTGTCGAAGGACGGCCGGCATCCGCTGCAACTGGCCTGGGTCGCGGAAGATGTGCCGCAATGCGGCTACTGTCAGTCTGGCCAGTTGATGCAGGCGGCCGCGTTTCTCAAGGATAAGCCGACCGTCAACGACGAAACCATCTCGACGGCGATGTCGGGGAACATCTGTCGCTGCGGTACGTACTCGCGGATTCGCAAGGCGATCAAGCGGGCGGCGTCGGGCGATCCGGCGCTGGCCGAGGTGGTGATGCCTGCGTGTATAGCGGCGTGCGCGTCTCACGCATCGGCTGAGGAGGTTTGAATGCGCCACGATAACGAAGCGCTGACAAGCGCGCGCGGCGCAGCACGACGCCGGTTTATCAAGCAGAGTTCGGCGTTGCTGGCCTCGGGACTCGCGATTGGTTTTCAATTGCCCGAAGCGCTTGCTAAGGGCGAGAACGCAAGCGGCGACCCGCAGCCGTTACCTGGCGAATTCGAACCGAATGCGTGGGTCCGGGTTCTGTCCGACGATACGATCAAACTGGTGGTCCATAAGCATGACTCCGGCACCGGCACGCGCACCGCATTGGCTGCGGTGGTGGCGGAAGAATTGGATGTCGATCCGTTTCGTGTGGATGTGATCACGCCGGAGAATCCGTTTTTTGGTGAGTACATTCATCCGCTGTGGAAAGTGTTTTCGACGGGCGGTAGCACGAGCGTGTCGCTCGAATACGATCGCTTGCGACGTGCGGGCGCGACCGCGCGGGCGATGTTGATTGCGTCGGCCGCGAAACAGTGGAATGTGGCGCCGTCGGCGTTGACGACGGACAACGGCTTCGTGGTCGATCCGGCGAGCGGCAAGCGCGCGAGTTATGGTTCGCTGGCGAGTGTCGCGGCGCAATTGCCGGCGCCTAAAGACGTCGCGTTGAAAGATCCGTCCCAGTTCAAATACATCGGCAAATTGCAGAAGAAACGCGGCGCCGCGCAGAAGGCGATGGGCGCGTTTCCGTACAGCATCGACGTGTCGTTGCCGGGCTTGCTCGTGGCGACGGTCACGCGCGCGCCGGTGATCAATGCGCGTGTGCGAAGCGTGGATGCGAAAGACGCGCTGGCCGTGCCGGGCGTGCGGCAGATCGTGCAGATTCCTGGGCGGCCGGATATTCTCGGCGGTAATCAGGCGGGCGTTGCCGTGTTGGCCGATGACTACTGGTCGGCGCATAAGGGGCAAGCTGCGTTGCGGGTGGAGTGGGACGACAGTCCGCTCGAGACTTTCGACAGCAGTACGCTCGCCGCGCAGCAGGCCAGGTGGCTCGACGATCCCGCCGCGCGTGTTGTGCCGACTATTCAGCACGGCGACGCGGGGACCGCATGGCCGCATGGCGCGCACGTGATCGAGGCGGCGTATTCGATGCCGTATAAAGCGCAGAATCCTCTGGAACCGATCAATGTTACCGCGTGGGCGAAAGACGGTGGCATTGAGTACTGGGGAGGATTGCAAGTGCCGTCGACGGTGCAGGAGGCGGCTGAGGTGATCGGCTCTATTCCTGCGGATCGCGTTGTATTGCATGAGCTCGTGTCGGGCGGAAGCTTCGGGTCGCGCGAATCGAAGTACTGGCTCTTCGAAGTGACGTGGCTCGCGCTGAAGGTCGGTAAGCCGGTCAAGCTGATGAATAGCCGTGAAGATGAAATGCGCGCGCTTTACTATCACTCGGCGAGTTATCACCGTGGGAAAGCCGTGCTCGATACACACGGCAATCTGAGCACTCTGCAATTGCGCGCGGTGATGCCTGCTTCGCCGGAACAATGGGAGCCGGGTTATTTCGATCGTCCTGATCGGATGGATTACAGCACCACTGAAGCGATCAGCAAGTATGAGTTCGCCTATGACGCGCCGCATGTCGATATTGGTTGGGTGCGCCATGAAACTGGTGTGCCGACGGGGTGGTATCGCGCGGTGAGCTATATCCCGAACGTGTTCGCGGTTGAGTCGTTCATGGATGAGGCCGCTCATGCGGGCAAGCGCGATCCGGTTGATTTTCGGCTCGCGCATATGAAGGATCCGCGTCATCAGGCTGTTTTGCGTGAGGCCGCCGCGCGAGCGGGTTGGGGTAAGCCATTGCCGCCTGGTACAGCGCTCGGTGTTGCGACGAATCAGGCGTACAGCAGCTATGTGGCCGTGGTCGCGCGAGTGAGGCGTAACGGGGATGGCGTCGTGATCGACAAGCTCACCTGTATCGCGGATTGTGGGTTGGCGGTGTCGCCGGGTGGCGTCGAGGAACAGTTGTACGGCGGGCTGATGTGGGGCTTGGGACATGCTATTGGCGATCGCATCGATATTCGTCACGGGCAGGTCGAGCAGAAGAACTTCGATACCTATCGCGTGATGCGCATGACCGATATGCCGGAGATCGATATTCAGATCGTGCAGGGTGATCCGGCGAAACCGGGTGGGGTGGGAGAGTTGTCGAGTCCTTCGGTTGCGCCGGCGGTGGCGAATGCGGTGTTCAGGTTGACGGGGCAGCGGTTGAGGGACACGCCGTTTGATTTGGGCAAGGTGGGCGCCCACGCCGGGGCCAAAGTAAAAGTTAGCGCGTAGGTCGACCCAGACCGCGTCGAACCCACGAGCGCCCGTGTCACGCATGGGCGCAAAAAAATCCTTGACTATCTATCTACAGGTAGATAAAGTTAGATCCATGAACACGCCATCGCCCGTACGCTCGCAGATTCTGGACCACGCAGTCACGCTCATCATGCTGCGCGGCTACAACGGTTTCAGCTACCGTGACTTGTCCAACCTGGTTGGAATCAAGACGGCGAGCATCCACTACTACTTTCCGTCGAAAGACGATCTGGTATTGGAAGCGGTCAGTTCGTACAGCGACGAGGTGCTGAGTTCAATGAACGCGATTGGCGACACATTGCCCGCGGACGCCAAGCTCAGCAAGTACACCAAGCTGTTCGGCAAGACCTTGGGCGACGGCGATCAGATCTGCCTGTGCGGCATGCTCGCAGCGGACATCGAATCGCTGCCGGACGACATCAGGCAGGCAGTACAGGCTTTTTTCAAGGCTAACGAGCGGTGGCTCACCAAGGTGCTGATGCAAGGCGTTGAAGAAGGAACGCTGGCGATCAACGGTAAGCCCGAGAACGCCGCACGGGCGCTTTTCGCCGCCTATCAGGGCAGTGTGTTGGCGAGCCGGTTGTTCAAGACCAAGGCCCGGCTTGAAGACGTCGAGACCACGGTCAAAGTTGTCAGGTAATTGCAACGGAAGGAGGTGGCGAGCCACCTCTTTATCTGGCCCACTTGTCTATCTACATGTAGATAAGTGGTGTAAAAGAAGGGATAGATTTCGGGTTTTTGTGTCATCTCCAATCTATCTAGTAGTAGATTGATAAATCAAACTTTTAGGAGTCTCATCATGTCGATTGAAACCGTTCTCTACCGCGCTCACGCTCACGCCACCGGAGGCCGTGACGGCCGTGCGGTCGTCCCCGAAGGCAAGCTCGACTTCAAGCTCGTCACGCCCCGTGAACTGGGCGGTGCCGGCGGTGAGGGCGCAAATCCCGAGCAGTTGTTCGCCGCTGGTTACAGCGCGTGTTTTCTCGGCGCAATGAAGTTCGTCGCGGCACGCGACAAGATCGCCATTCCGAAGGATGTCGCGATCGACGGCAGCGTCGGCATCGGCGCGATTCCGAACGGCTTCGGTATCGAGGTCGAACTGAAGATTGCGTTGCCGGGCATGGAGCGAGACGCAGCTCAGACACTCGTCGACAAGGCCCATGTGGTCTGCCCGTACTCGAACGCTACCCGCGGAAATATCGACGTCACACTCACGCTCGTTTGAGTGGCTTCATCCCGTCTTTCCTTTAAACGAACTCAACTAATCAACTGGAAGTAGCGAACCATGAAGATCCTCAAGCCCCTCATTCTTGCCGCCGCCGTTCTCGCCGCCAACACGAGTTTCGCCGCTACAACGAGCCCGGCAACGCCCGACGCCGTCACCAGCCAGTTCCTCGCCGCGCTCAACAGCGGCAAGGGGCCGGCAATCAACACGCTCTCGCCGGCAAAAGCGCGTGAGGTACTGGTCGGTGCGCAGAGCGGCGTGAAAGTCGACCTCTCCGGTATCGACGTATCCAACAAGACGATCGAGCAGGACGGCATCAGCGTGCCCATTACCATCGTCAGGCCGCAGGGTGCGACGGGCACGCTGCCGGTCTTCATGTTTTTCCACGGCGGCGGCTGGATTCTCGGTGACTTCCCGACGCACGAGCGTCTGGTGCGTGATCTCGTGGTGCAGTCGGGCGCGGTCGCGGTCTTCGTGAACTACACGCCTTCGCCCGAGGCACGCTATCCGGTTGCAATTAACCAGGCCTACGCCGCTACGAAGTGGGTGGCGGCGCACGGCAGTGAAATTGGTGTGGACGGTAATCGGCTCGCGGTGGTCGGTAACAGCGTGGGCGGCAACATGGCGGCGGTGGTCAGCTTGATGGCGAAAGACAAGCACGGTCCGGACATTCGTTTCCAGGGATTGATGTGGCCCGTCACGGATAACAACTTCAACGATGGATCGTATAACGCCTTTCCGGAAGGGCACTTCCTGACGCGTCCGATGATGAAGTGGTTCTGGGACGCGTACACGAAGGATCAGAATCAGCGTAACGAAATCTATGCGTCGCCGTTGCGCGCGTCGGTCGATCAGTTGAAGGGACTGCCGCCCGCGCTGATTCAGGTTGCGCAGAACGATGTCTTGCGTGATGAGGGCGAGGCTTACGGTCGCAAACTCGATGCGGCCGGTGATGAAGCGACGACCGTGCGGTATGACGGCACGATTCATGATTTTGGTTTGCTGAATGCGCTGGCGAATGATGCGCCGACGAAGGCCGCTACTCGTCAGCTCGCGAATGAGTTGAAGGCGCGGTTGCAATAAGTGTGTGCCGCGGCCTGATGGGGGGATGCGATCGGGCCGCGGTTGGGGACCTATCCGTGATTTTGTGGGCGAGGCATATCATGAAGGATGAAAATCATGGATATGCCGATCATGAAAAAGAAACGTACTGTCGCCTCTCAGGCAGCGGCCCGAGGGCCGCTGCCTGCCCTGCCTGAAGGTCTGCTTGATGAACTGGTGAAGGGTCCGATGACGCCTGTCCAGGTCCAGGACCTGATGCTGGCGTTCAACAAGGCCATCATCGAGCGCGCGATGGGCGCCGAGATGAACATGCATCTGGGCTACCCGGCGGGCCAGCCCAAGCCCGACGGCCAGGCCAACGAACGCAACGGCGCGAGCGGCAAGACGATCATCACCGAGCGCGGCCCGGTGCGGCTCGATCTGCCGCGGGACCGTGAGGGCAGTTTCGCGCCGATCCTGATTCCCAAACACGAGCGCCGTTTCACGGGCTTCGATGAGCGCATCATCGCCATGTACGCACGCGGCATGAGCGTGCGCGAGATTCAGGCGTTTCTGGCTGAAAGCTATGGCACCGAGGTCTCACCCGACTTCATCAGTTCGGTCACCGATGAGGTGATGGCCGAAACGCTGGCCTGGCAAAACCGCCCGCTCGAGCCGATGTACCCGGTGGTGTTCTTCGACGCGCTACGCGTGAAGATCCGTGGCGACGGTGTGGTGAGCAACAAGGCCGTCTATCTGGCGCTGGGTATCCAGGCCGACGGCCAGCGCGATGTGCTCGGCCTGTGGATTGAACAGACCGAGGGCGCGAAGTTCTGGCTCAAGGTGTTCAATGACCTCAAGACCCGCGGTTGCCAGGACATCCTGATCGCGGTGGTGGACGGTCTGAAAGGACTGGCCGAGGCGATCGGGACGGCGTACCCCCGCACAGCGGTGCAGACCTGCATCGTGCATCTGATCCGAAACAGTCTGGAGTACGCCAGCCACAAGGACCGCAAGGCGGTCGCCACGGCGCTGCGTCCGATCTATGCAGCCGCGAGCGAACAGGCTGCACAGCAGGCCTTGCAGGACTTCACTGAAGGACCGTGGGGGACGAAGTATCCGACCATCGTGCAATCCTGGCAGCGCGCCTGGGAACACGTCACACCGTTCTTCGTGTTTCCCCCGGAGATACGCCGGGTCGTGTACACAACAAACGCCATTGAGAGTCTGAACATGCAACTGCGCAAGATCATCAAGACCCGCGGACACTTCCCCAACGACGAGGCCGCCATCAAGCTGCTGTGGCTGGCGCTACGCAACGTGCTGGCAAAGTCCGTGAGAGCGGCATTCGACTGGAAAGCGGCGATGAACCAGTTTGCTATTCTGTTTGGCGAGCGCTTCACGCTCGCACGTGGCTAGAAATCTTTAAACCGCCTCGCACACAAAAACGCGGACAGGTTCCTGGTTGGCTTTTTTTGGGGACCTACGGGTGGTTGATTGGGCCTATGCCGTTGCAGGCGACTGCACGATGACGCCATACCATCCGAGGCCACGATAGCTCTCGTAGCCGAGCGTCGCGGCAAACGAAACAGTGCGCTCGTCGGACATTTGATAGAAGCCGGCTGAACGTCCATCTGTATTCAGGCGGAACTGCTCGTCGAGCACACCTTTGTCGTCCGAACTGGCGATCACGCGATGCGACGCGTTGACGATCATGCAGCGTGTGCGTCGCCATTCTTCCTCGGTCAGACGCACGCCTTTGACAACCGCCGATGCTTGCGGCGCCCAATCGAAAAAGATTACGAACGCGCCGAGCGGCTTCCCAGTTCGACCCGAAGCCCACCTGCAAAAGCTCGTTCAACTCGTAGGCACTTACCTGCTGCCCACTCCCTCGTCCCATTCCTACGTCGCTATCGTCTCAGCATGGTGAAAAATCTTCGCGACAATCATCCAGCGCCCTTCGAACTTCAGCAGGTTGAGGTTATCCACAAAGATCTTCTCGAAGATGCGAACGCGAACCTGCGCAAACGCAATCTCGGGAGATAGCACACCGATCTGCAGAATTTCATCAACGCGCGGTTGTGACACGCTCTTCGGCGGTGTCCGGGTAGCAATCTCCGCGCGATATTGGGCAAATGGACGCAGGTTGAACCCACCGTTTTTCATCGTGAAGAGCGAACTGGTCGGGTGAAATACCCAATCAAATTTTTCCAGATCGCATTCGTACATGACGTCGAAGTAGATTTGCAAGGCTTTCTGAATGTTGTCAATTTCCATATCGCGTGCCTTCCTGCATGAGTAAAGTGTTGTTGTCGTCTGCTGCGACGAGCCCAATCCAGCGCCGGCTCGACTCAACCACAGGGCAATTCCGCATGGGGCGGCAGTGCTAGTATCGGCGAACAAACTCGAGAACGTTTCATCGGACGGTGAACTATGGTCGATATGCCAGATATTCCACGGGTTGCCAGGCTGCTGGCTGACGTGGCACGCACCAGGATCGTGTGGGCATTGATCGACGGATCGGCCCGGCCGGCAGGCGAGTTGGCTTTTCACGCGGGCATCTCGGCGCAATCGGCCAGTGCACATTTGATGAAGCTGGTCGGAGGCGGCTTGCTGGCCGCTGAGGCGCAGGGGCGCCATCGCTATTTTCGGATCGCCAACGCCGAGGTGGCCTGCATGATCGAGAGCATGGCCGCGCTCGCTTCGGGAATGGAGCTAGGCTTGCCACAGTGCCTTCCGTCAACGGGATCGTCGACCCAGGCATTCATGCACGCTAGAACCTGCTATGACCACCTGGCGGGGGAGATTGCGGTGAGCGTACTTGCCTCGATGATTAAGGCACGCTGGTTGCGACGGAAGGATACAGAACTGGTCGCCACCCGGCTCGGCGCGCAGCAGTTGCGTGCGCTTGGCATTGATCTGGATTCGGCGCAAGGTGAACGGCGCGTGTTCGCACGCCCATGTGCCGATCTGACGCAACGGCACCCGCATTTGGGCGGCGCACTCGGCACGCACATGCTCAAACTTTATATCGATCAAAGCTGGATCGAACGCATGCCCAAGTCTCGTCTCGTCAGCGTCACGCCGAAGGGGAACGAGATGTTTCGGAAGCTTCTGGCACTCGGATGATCGTTACGCGTCACGACAAATCGCAAAACCCCCGGCTTCCTGAAGAATCCAATTCGCAAACACCTGCAGTGGTTCTTCACTCAACTCAATCGCGTCAGGAAGAACGAGGCAAAAGGTTTTAGCAATCGTTTTGCTCTCCGGCCAAGGCGCGACCAAACGGCCCTGTTCAAGCTCTGCTCCGATGTAAAGACGCGGCACCAACGCAACACCCAAACCCGCTAGCGCTGCCTCTATGAGCATGGAATGAAGGTCGTAACGTGCGCCAACCGCCGAATTGGTCAGCACGATGCCGACCTCTTCTGCATAAAGCTGCCACGCGTCCGGATTTTGTCTTCTATGAAGGCGCGGTAATTCATCAAGCGAAACATTCGCATCGGTACCGGCGAGGAGTGCCGGACTACAGACGGGTACAAGCACCTCCTCCAGCAGATGATGCAACCGCATACCCGCCCATGCTGGATGCTCAAAATGAATTGCCGCGTCGAAACCGCTACCAGCAAGAATGAACGGTTCCATACGTTCCGCGATATGCACGGTAATGTTCGGATGCTGACTCTGAAAGCGTTTCAGACGAGGGATAAGCCAGCGGGTGGCAAAGGTCGGAATCGCGGCGATATCAATGCTCGCGCCGTCGATGGACTGACCCATCAGATAAAGGCTGTCCCGTTCCAACCGATCCAGCGACTCGCGAATCTGCACGGCGTATCGCGTGCCGTTGGGCGCAAGCCGCACGCGATTTCCGACGCGCTCGAACAGCGCGACACCTAGAAACGCCTCCAATCGAGCAATCTGACGACTGATAGCACCCTCGGTCAGCGCTAATTCCTCAGCCGCGCGCGCGAAGCTGCCATGTCGAGCCGCGGCCTCAAAAGCCAGGAGCGCGGAATTGCTTGGAATCTTACGTCGCATTGAATCTCGCCGGTGGGAATGCATTCAACGTCAGCTTGAGTGAATGTCACTGAAGGCTGACTTTATATCGCTATATACAGGGGAAAGCTCAGATTAGCATGACGTTACTGCAATGAACATAAACCGTTTGATGCAACACGCTCATCCGTCGCGAAGGACAATCTGATGATCTACACCGTGGAATGCAGTTTCTCCGATCCCACCAGCGAAGCCGAGTGGAACGACTTCTACAGCCTCGAAAAACTGCCCGCCCTCATTTCAGTGAGTGGCTTTCACACGTCGCAGCGCTTCAAGTCGTTAAGCGATGGTTGCCCGCTCTACCTGGCCGTCCACACGATAGACGGACTCGATGTTCTAACGGGAGAGGAATATCGTCAGAAAGGCGGCGGCAATTTTGCAAGGTGGCAGCAACACATCACCGACTGGCACCGGAATCTCTATAGCGATATCGGCCTTGCTCCGGCGGTAAATGCGGACGAACTTCTCGTGCTGTGCGCAAGCGGTCCCGAACCGCTAATCCAGATGGGTCTCACACCGTTGGCCATGCAAGCGGTTGCGTTGGAGAAGGCTCCGGAACGCCGCTGGCTCGCAAGACTACCTCGACGAAACGCTCAGCTTGCCGAGAGCCTGTCTGGACGCGTCGACCTCTATTCACCGATGACGGAACAACTGACAAGCTCCCGCAGGTTCACGTAAGAAATTAGAAAGTCTTCTGGAGAAGAACTGTGTCCACCTGTACCTTTCCAAGTCAGCGAGTCGGGGATTTCATGATCACCGCAATCAGCGACGGTTACCTCACCGCCAGCCTGGACTTCCTCTCGAACATTGACTCGTCCGAGGCCTCCAGAATACAAACTGATGCAGGGCAGAAGGAGCCTGCCTCCGTGCATATCAACTGCTACCTGGTACGCGGGGCGGGCCGCACAATTCTCATCGACGGTGGGGCGGGAGGCATCAAGCAATGGGGCGGCCGCCTGAGAACTAATCTATCGCTTGCTGGTGTCGAGCCATCCGAGATCGACACCATCCTGCTCACACACGCCCATCCCGACCATATTGGAGGACTGGTCGACACAGCCGGACACATTACCTTTCCGAATGCGGAGCTGGTTGCTCATCAACGAGAAGTCGAATTCTGGCAGGACGACGGCAATCTCAGTCGTGCCAGCGAACGTGCTCGCGGTAACTTTCTGATTGCGCGTCAAGTGTTCGACGGCTACCGCGACAAGCTTCGCACTTTCAATGAAGGAGAAGTACTTCCCGGAATCAGCGCGATGTCGCTACCGGGACACACAGAGGGACATTCCGGATATCTTCTCGAATCCCGAGATCAGGGTCTGCTTGTCTGGGGAGATATTGTTCATTTCCCTCACATCCAGATTAAACGGCCGGACGTATCGATTGCATTCGATCAAGACCCGACCCTGGCCGCCACCACACGATCACGGCTTCTGGACCGGGTCAGTTCGGAGGGACTGTTGATCGCAGGTATGCATTTGGGGGAACTCGGCTTCGCGCGAATCAAGCTAGCGAGCGGGAGCTACGGTCTGCTCTACGAGACCGTAGCCTGAAGCCGTGCGCAGAAGTAACGACGAACACCGCAATACCGTGACAATCAACGACTCTCCCGCTCAAGGGGTCCAGCGATACACCGTAATGCTGGACCCGTTGACGTTGTTCTTCGTGACCACATACTCGCCCGTCGATCGAAGATATGCCTTGACGCCATAGATCGAATCGATGGCGCTGCTGGCGTCGACGGTACCGGTACTGGTGTTGACCAGCGTGGTGTCCAGGTTGCCTGTACCAAGATTGAAGGCGTCGATGTTCGGCAAAGCTTCTCCGCTACCGAACCAGTAGCCGACAAATAGATAGCTGCCGGCTGCGTCAATCGACTTGGCGCCGACGTGGGGGAGGTTAATCACTGGATTGGGTTTCGTCGTGTTGCCCGCACTCCAGCCGTGATACACCTCGATTCGTGTGCCTATCGCTGTCCAGTCCGTGCCCCCCACAACACCTTGCCCGAGAATCATCGTGTCGCTGTCCGCGAGGTAGACCATGCGCGTCAACGGCTTGGCGCTCTCGGGAATAGGAATGGCGATACCGGGTCCCCACGTCGGCTTGCCGCTGGCGTCGAAGCCGATCAGCGGATAGTGGTAGATATTCCCAGTCTTATCGAGACCGGCCCACACGCCGCCCTTGCTGTCGATGCAGAACCCGTCCCTGACGGATGCCGTTGCCTTGAACACCGGACCGGGAAGCGTGGCATCCGGTATCGCAATGTAGCCATTCGCCGCATTGAAGTGGAAGAAGTAGTAGGTATCGGGATTCTGGCCGGTCGCCACGAGGATCCGGTTTGCGCCGACGCTGGCGAGCATACCGAAGTGCTCGTCCCGCGATCGATCGTTGATGTCGATACGCGGATCGGACGGATAGGCGATCGGATCGACCGTGTTCGCTACGAAGGTTCCTCCAGCCGTGCCGCTGTAGATGTTGGTGCCGCCATAGAAGTAGAGGCCGTCGGTACCCGGGTCCGGCGCGGCGATCCCTTCGAAGTTGAGAGACTGAAGCTTCCATTGCAGGCGGCCGGCACTGTTGTACGAGTGAATGTCGGTGCCGCCGTCGCGGCCGAGATCCCAGCTTCCGCCCCACGGGTTGTTGAGTACATAAAGGTTGCCGGCAGTGTCTTTGCCGATGCCGACTACGCGAGTGAAGCGCTTGTCGCCGACCTGTCCTTTGATTCCCGTCGTGGTGTCGAGATAGCCGCCCTGAATGCCGAATGTACTGGCCAGCACCGGCGTGCCTGAGAGGTTGTAGCGCTTGATGTTCATGTCAGGACCCTGGTCCCCGACCACGAGTTGCCCCGACGATGCATCGAAATACAGCGCTGAGGGCTGCGACCCGGCTGGCATCCGGATCGTGTTCAGCAGCGCGCCGGGTGAACTGAACTCGACGATCGAGCCTTCACTCTTCTGGGCGACCCAGACGTTGCCTGCGGCATCCACGGCGAGGGCGCCCGGCCCCGTGATGTTGATGTCCCGCTGCCAGACACCGGCAGTAGTGAAGATCCGAACGCGATTGCCGTAGAAGTCGCTGGCATAGAGGAGCGAGCCCGCCGTGGCCAGTCCGGTCACGACGTCGACTCGCGGCAGGTTGTTGAACGCGCTTACCTGAATCAACAGATCGCGAGCCTTGGTGGCGCGGTTGTATCGTCCCACCGCACCGGTTCCGTAAGTTCCGCCGGGCTGCAGTGCCACAAAGATCGACGTCGCATTACCCGTGATCGCGCTGCCCTGAAACTCGCCGTGCGCGCCGATCGAGCCGAGGCTCTTGCCGGCCTGGTAGAACGCGACGCCTCCCTCGTACTCGTCCCACATGGACGCCGTATAAATGATGCCTTCTGGCGCGACCCACATGGAGCGCGCGGTGTTACCCACGTGGGCAGCGAGAGTGCCGTAGGTGTTCGCCAGCCAGTCGGTGGTGTTCTCCGCCGCACACGCAGGTGCAATCGTGGCGATCGCTGCGGTCGCCACGATGAGGAACGCGGCATGAATCCGTTTTTTACCGACCATGATGGATGCTCTCCGGAATGTGGCGATCGTTCACGAGAATAGTCGGCCAACCAGATTTCAAATTCGTGATTGGCAACCCACGTAGGAACATAGGCAACTCGTTGTTCCTTTACAAGCTCGCATTTCGACTTCGCGTACGGACGACCGTTGCGGTCATGCGCGAAGCGCGATCGTTTCCTGTGGGGCGCCCATTGCGTCATGCATGAGGCATTGTTTCGCGTGGTGCCCAATGCGGTGATCGGCACTCACGTCCCAGACAATCAATTGTCCAGTGCCCGAGGCATAGCCGCCGTCGCAGTGCCAGCCGCCCGCCGAATAGCAGGTCGCTCGCCGAGTTTCGATACCGACGTGAAGAACTCGAAAGCCTTCTCGTTCTCACGCGTAATCTGAAAACCAAGTTTGCGATGGAAAGCGACGGACAGGCGGTTGGTCTTATAGACATGGCTTTTGAGCTCGGCGATTCCTCGTTCGTGTGCGAGCCTGGCGACTTTCGCAAGCAGCTCAGAGACAACCGCAGAGGTTCGGTGCAAAGGGTGGGTACTAAACGCGCCCACGAACCAGCAATTCTCCGACTCCGGTCGAAGCATTGCATAAGCGACCAACTCTCCTTCGCGTCGCACTGAGCACACCTCGCTGTCGTTCAAGGAAAGTTGCAAGCGCAAGCGTTGCTGATCCACATCGAAGATATCGCCAGCCAGTTCTGTGTGTTCACGTAGCGTGAGCAAATCAAGCGCAAGGAGTTCGTCGATGGTTGGCTGCATGTCAGGGTTCCAAGCCGTTAGATGGTGAGAGACGACTCAATAAAAGACACAATCGTTAGTAGTGGATGACCATAGGCAAACCCGTTGCGTCCATCACGCTTATTTCCGGCACCTTGCAAGCCTTCCCCTCGGCAATGCGTTTCGCGCTCCACAGCGCCGCGAATGCATCGACGATATCGTCCAGGCTTGCATCACGGGCTACGCGTGCGGCTAACGCTGCATTCAGCTCCACGCCAAATTCTGCATCGAGTAGCGCTTTTCGTATCTGATGACCTTCCGGCTTGCTCTTCGACTCGCTTATCCCACCCGGCGATCCACCTTGCTCCATGCGGAGTTGCATAAAGGTCAGCTCCGGATGTACCTCAAAGACCCGTGCAGCGTCGACGCTCGAATTTTGCAACTCGGTATCGACCTCCGAGATCTTTTTAAGGATGTGGAACGCCTGCTTTGAAATTCCCTGACCCGTAACCGCACGATGTCGCTGGCAAGCCTCTTCGTAGCAACCCGTGCCGAGCGTTTGCCGCACGGGCGTATGGAATACCGACGCACTACGCGGCCATTTCAGCGCCGCCTTGGCGGCCACGTCGCATTGCCGTTTGCCATCGGATGAGAGCCCGACGGGAATATCAATTGCTACGACCGCCGGAGCAGGTGCCCAGCTAAGCAGTTCTTTGAACGAGGCGCACACGCGAGTGTGAATCTTCCCCGTCTTGTGATCTCGCTTGGCGGCATACCACCCGCCCTTGCAACCGTCCACGCCGACTGTGTCCAGCGCCAGCCTATTGTCTCTTGTCATTCACCCATCCTGGTTGTGCGCAAAACGCGCAAGCAATCCCACCGCATAGCCGACCTATAATGCATCAACGAAACCAACGCCTCCAAGCCGAATGACGCCACTCCCAGGAATCGTAAAGCCGATCGAATCCCGGCTGCGCGGCGACCCAAGCGTACGCGACGATAACCGCGGCGACAACGACAACAACAGCGCCGAGCCGTTAGGCTCGTTGCCCGCCGATCTCAACGACAGCCGTCTGCTGCATGAACTCTCGCTTTCCCTGCTCGAACGTCACGATTTGCCGTCGCTCTACGCAAAGGTCGTCGAGACAGCCCGTGTGCTGATGAACGCGGACTTTGCCAGCCTCCAGATGCTCGACATGTCAGCGGGCGAGCACGAACCCCATCTGCATCTTCTCGCGCACAGCGGCTTTACCGCTCACGCGGCCGACCACTGGCGCACGGTCCTGATCGAATCGACGACCAGTTGCGGCGAGTCGTGGGCCTCCGGCGAACGCGTCGTGGTCTCCGACATTGAGCACCACGCGCCGTTTTGCGACACGGTCGACCTCGACGTGTTTCGCGAGACCGGCATCAAGGCCATGCAGTCTACGCCGCTGCGTTCTCGCGACGGCGCCTTCATCGGCATGATCTCCACCCACTGGAGCCGCTTTCACGAACCCGACGAACGACAGTTGAGCCTGATCGACATTATGGCGCGGCTGACCGCGGATCTGATCGAACGTGCGAGGTCGGAAGACGCCCTGCGCCTCAGCGAGGCACGTCTGCGTGCATTGGTCACCGCGACGTCGTACTCGCTTTACCGCATGAGTTCCGACTGGAAACTGATGCGTGCGCTAGACGGCCGTGGTTTTCTGCGCGATACGACCGACGTCAGCGAGGATTGGGTGCGCAACTACATTCACGCCGACGATCAACCCAAGCTGCTCGCCGCGATCCAGTTGGCGCTCGACTCACGCTCGATGTTCGAGCTCGAGCACCGCGTCGCGAAGGTCGATGGCACGTGGGGCTGGGCGCACTCGCGAGCGGTGCCGCTGTTCGATGCGGACGGCAAGATCGTCGAGTGGTTCGGCGCGGCCAGCGACGTCACCGCTCGCGTGGAAGCGGAGCACGCGCTCCGTGAGAGCCGTGAAAAGCTGCTCGACGCCGACCGTATGAAAGATCAGTTTCTCGCCACGCTCGCGCATGAGTTGCGCAATCCGCTCGCGCCGGTTCGACACGGCCTGCAGATCCTGCGATGTGCGGACGCGCCCGAAGCATCTTTGCCGATCCTGGACATGCTCGACCGGCAAGTCGATCACATGGTTCGACTGGTCGATGATCTGATGGAAGTGGCGCGCATCAGCAGTGGCGCGTTGCAGTTGTCGCGAACGGAGATCGACGTCGAAGACACGGTGCGATCGGCGCTCGATCTGAGCCGGCCGTTGCTCGATCGAGGCGGCCATGCATTGCATGTGCGTTATCCGCCGGAGCGGTTGTACGTCCACGCCGATCAGGTGCGGCTCACGCAGGTGCTGTCGAATCTGCTGAACAACGCCGCGCGGTACACGCCGTCGGGCGGTCGCATCGAACTGGAAATCGGCCGCGACGAGAACCGTGTGGTGATTCGCGTATCCGACAACGGCAACGGACTCGCGGCGACAGACTTGCCGAAGTTGTTCCGATTGTTCGAGCGACTGGACGCGCCTCAAGCTAGCGGCGAGGGATTGGGCGTCGGCCTGGCGCTCGCGAAACGATTGATGGAACTACAGGGCGGCGATATTGCCGTCGAAAGCCCCGGCCGAGGTCTGGGGAGCACATTCACCGTTCATCTGCCGATTGTGGAGAAACCCGTACACGTGAAATCGTCCGCCCGAGTGACGGAGCCGATGCGCTTCGATGGTCTTCGCGTTCTTATCGTCGACGACAACGTCGATTCCGCGATGAGCCTCGGCATGCTGCTCGACATAAGCGGCTGCACGACCCGCGTGGTTCATAGCGGCGCTGAAGCGCTCGAGGCAGTGAAGCTTTTCGAACCACGCGTCGCGGTGTTGGACATCGGCATGCCGGATATGGACGGAATAGAGCTCGCTCGCGAGTTGCGCGCACGCACGCAGCTCGCACAAACGTCATTGGTTGCGCTGACGGGGTGGGGCCAGGCGGACGACCGCGTTAAAACGCGTGAGGCGGGATTCGAGTGTCATCTGGTGAAACCCGTTTCTTTCGAGCAGCTTTGCGAGGTGCTGCAGCAGTGTGTCGGCAACCAGCCGGCTCAGTGAGTTCCAAACAGCCGGGCGTCTACTTCCCGCCCGGCGTTTGCACTGCGCCCACGCCCGGCTTCACGCTACCGTCCGACTGCGGCACTTCAACCGGCTTCACTTCGACGGGCGCGGTGCCGTTCTCTTTCAGGCCGAGCTTATCGGCGGTCTTGGGCGATACATCGACGATCCGGTCTTTGACATAGGGGCCGCGATCCTTGATCACCACCACCGCGCTGGCGCCGGTGGCCAGATTCGTGACCTTGGCCTGGGTGCCGATCGGCAGCGTCTTGCTCGCGGCGACATTGGACTGAGGATTCATCCGCGTGCCGTCGGCCATTTCTTTCTTGTAAAACTTCTTTCCGTAGTAAGAGGCTGTGCCTTTGCGGGCTTTGCCGGACCGATCGAGCGGGGCGTTGTTGGCGGCCTTATGGTTCGCATGCGTGGTGTCGATGGGGGCCGCCTGTTGCTGCGCAAGCGCGGTATTTAATCCATAGAAGAGCGCAAGAATCAGAAACAGCAACAGAAGCGCGCGAATCTTTGCTCGTCTGCTGTGTTGTAGACGATTTAAGTCGGCGTCGACGAAAGGCGTCGATAGCCGCCTCGCAGTGGTATGAAGATTCGTTTCCATTGCTACTCCTCCTCTGCCAGACGAAAGCAGCCATTACCTGAGTAGCAAAAGTGACGCCTGAAGCCTGCTCACCACGGAATCGTCTGGTTCTCCCATCGCGTGAATGTCCCCGTTGGACCGTCCGCGCCCAGCAGCGCGACGCGCACCGCTTCGCGAGCGCCTTCCTCGACCGTCTCCGTACCCGCATAGCCATTGAGGTTCGTTTTGGTGAAACCCGGAGAGACGGCGTTGACCTTGATCCCTTCCGGCTCCAGTTCGAGCGCCATGGCTAAGGTCAACGCGTTGAGCGCTGTCTTGGACGCCGGATAGACCGGCCCAAAAATCGCGCGGTACGGGAAGGCGGGGTCCGAGTTCGTCGTCAGCGAGCCGACGCCGCTCGACACGTTGACGATCCGTGCAGCCGACGCCCGCCGCAGAAGCGGCAGCATCGCCTGATAGACAGCCAGAACACCGAATACATTGGTGTCCCACACCGCGCGCATTTCATCGAGCGATACGTTGCTCGGGCGGGTCGTCTTCGCGTACTCCTCGACGGACTGACCGGGCTGCTTGTTCGTATTCGAAATGGCGGCGTTGTTGATGAGCACGTCGAGCCGGCCCAACTCCGTACGAATACGTTCCGCCGCAGCCGTAATCGAAGCCTGATCCGTCACGTCGAGTTGAAGCGCTCGAGCGTCCGCGCCGACTTCCCTGGCTGCTACTGCGCCGCGCTCGACATCGCGCGATCCGACCAGCACCGTGAAGCCGTGCGCCGCGAGATCCTTGGCGATCTGAAGACCGATGCCTTGATTAGCCCCGGTAACGAGGGCGATAGGTTTGTCCTGCATGAGAATCTCCTTGTCGTTTTGCGCGTCTCGAAGCCGCCGAGCCGCGCGTCATTCGGTTAGCGAGCCTCAGCCGCCCACTGTTCGGCATCCGCGCCGGCCGGAATACGCATTGGCGAAGACGGATCGGTCGCCGCGCGCCACACTGCTTCCGCGACGTCCTGGGCGTGGGTGATCGGAGCGGACGCATCTTGCAGTTGTGCGAAGACGCTCTTGACGAGTCCCGCATAAGCCTCATGGTCGAAACCATGCATATGGGCACGCGCGTTGTCGCCGAAACGTGTGTCGGGCGCACGTCCCGGCAATACCAGTCGAACCCGCACGCCGAACTGTTCGAGTTCCAGCGCCATCGACTCGGTGAAAGCGTTCACCGCCACCTTGCTCGCGCGATACGCGCCGAGCAGCGGCAGCGCCTTCAGCGTCACGCTCGACGTGACATTCACGACAACGCCCGCCCGGCGTTCGCGAAACTGAGGCAGCACCGCTTGCGTCAACGCAATCGTGCCGAAGGTGTTGGTCTCGAAGACCTCGCGCACCGTCGCGAGCGGGACGAGTTCGGCCGGGGACGCCGCGCCGAAACCCGCGTTGTTGACCAGCACGTCGATCGGACCCGCGGCCTCGACCGCCTCGCGAATACTGTCCGGGTTCGTGACGTCGAGCGCCAGCACGCGCAGGCGCTCCGAAGGCGGCAGCACGTCGGCGCGCGGCGTGCGCATCGTGGCGATGACTTGCCAGTCGCGCGCCAGAAAGTAGCGGGCGATCTCGAGCCCGAAGCCGGAAGAGCAGCCGGTAATCAGCACGGTTTTCATGAAAACTCCGATGAATGGGTTGGGGTGTGCTCATACGATAGATCGCCAGCGTCGTACTCGCTACAATCAAGAATCCGAATTTCATTTGCAGGAGTCCGGCGATGATCGATCCCTTGGCCGAAGTCGTGACGTTGCTGCAGCCCAGTGCACGGTTCTCCAAACTCGTCCACAGCGCGAGCCCCTGGCGCATCAGTCGTTCGGATGCGGGCCAGCCGTTCTACTGCGCGATTCTCGAAGGCGGTTGCCGTATTACGATCGACGGACACGCGCCGCTCGAACTGCTATCCGGCGATTTCGTGCTGATTCCCGCGGCGTATGGCGTCGCGATCTCCAGCCTCGAGGCGCCGCCGCCGGGCGTCGAGACGTCGGACCCGGTCGCGCTCGGCAACGGCGAATACCGAATCGGCGCGCCGGACCGCCCGATCGACACGCGCATGATGGCGGGCCACTGCCGCTTCGGCTCACCGGATGCGTCGTTGCTAGTTTCGCTGCTGCCGCAAATCGTGCATGTCCGCGGCGAACATCGGCTGGCCACGCTGGTGCAACTGGTGCGCGAGGAATCGCACGAGCAGCGGCCCGCGCGCGAGGTCGTGCTGTCGCGGCTGCTGGAAGTGCTGTTGATCGAGGCGCTGCGTTCAACGGCGGGAACGAATGCGTCGCCGGGCCTGGTGCGCGGACTCGCCGACAGCCGACTCGCGGCAGCGATCCGTGGAATGCACGAACGCCCCACTCACGCGTGGACGGTGGCGGAACTCGCGAAAGAAGCCGCGCTGTCGCGGTCGACTTTTTTCGAACGCTTCAGCCGCGCGGTCGGCGTCGCGCCGATGGAATATCTGCTCGCGTGGCGCATGGCGCTCGCGAAAGACCTGCTGCGTCGCAACGAAGGCCGCGTCGCCGAAGTGGCGCAGCGCGTCGGCTACAGCTCGGCCAGCACCTTCAGCGTTGCGTTCACGCGGCATGTCGGCCGGCCGCCTGCGCAGTACGCGCGTGAGGAACAGGCGGTCGCGAACGGCGCATAAGCGGGCGGCTGGCTCGGCTCGACCGCAACTTGCGAAGCCCCGCCGGCCAGTAGTCGTCGAGACGCAACGCACGCTCAAATAATCGAAAAAAGTTAATAACAAAGAGGAAAACGTTTGCAACAGGCCTTTCAGCGGATCGGCCTCCCGTTTCATTTTCGAGGATGCTTTCTTTAATGATTGGCCGTAACGAAACTGACATATAGACGCATTAGCGTGCTCATTTCTTGTTCAACGGGTAGTCTCGAAATGCATCCCGCGCTTGCGCAGTTTCGTCGCCCCGGAGTCACCGCAAGCCCGCGTTGCGCCGGCGATTTGTGTCAGGAATTTCCCGCTGTCGATGCCGCCGATTCAAATTCCCTCGCCATGGAGATTTTCTATGCACGGCGTGACATGGGGAGTTTGGCCGTCGTGGAAGGCGATCGTCCGATCGGACTGATTAACCGCGATATTTTCCTGTCGCAAATGAGCAAGCCGTTTCACCGCGAGCTCTACGACAAGAAAAGCTGTATCGCGTTCATGGACAAGGAGCCGCTCATCGTCGACGCCGACATGAGCATCGAGGCGCTGACGTTCAAGACGGTCGAGGCGGGCAACAAGGCGTTGTCCGACGGCTTCATCGTGACGCGGCAGGGCCGCTTCGTTGGACTGGCGAGCGGCTTCCAGCTATTGGGCGCCGTGGCCGAAGTGCAGGCGGAAAAGAATCGCCAGATCATGCAGAGCATCGAATATGCGAGCGTGATCCAGCAAGCCATGCTGCGTGCTTCGCGCGACGCGCTGTCGTCCATGCTGGCGGACGCCGCGCTGGTATGGGAGCCGCGCGACGTGGTGGGCGGCGACTTCTATCACTTCGCGTCGTTTCCCGATGGATGGTTTTGCGCCGTCGCCGACTGCACCGGCCACGGCGTGCCCGGCGCTTTCATGACGCTGCTTGCATCGGCTTCGCTGTCGCAGGCGCTCGAACGGATCGGGCCGCGCGACCCGGCCGCGCTGCTGGCGGCGGTCAACCGCAACGTCAAGGGCCTGCTTGGCCAGGAACATGGGGCGGGCGAGTCGCCGCAGTCGAACGACGGCCTCGACGCCGCGTTCTTCTGGTTCGACGCGCAATCGCGGCAACTGCATTTTTCCGGCGCACGCATTGCGTTGCATGTTTTGCGGCCGGATGCGGAGGCGTTCGACAGCATGGCCGGCGAACGGATGGGCGTGGGTTACGTTGACAGTCAGGCGGACTACGCGTGGGCGCTGCACACCGTTGAGCTTCCGCCAGGCAGCCTGCTGTTCGTATCAACCGACGGACTGATCGATCAGATCGGCGGTCCGCGAAAAATCGCTTTTGGGAAGCGTCGGGCACTCGGCCTCATTGTCGAGAACCGTGTTCAACCGTTATCCGCCATCTGCGAAGGTCTGCAGCGCGCTTTGGCCGACTGGCAGGGCGCCCAGGCGCGCCGCGATGACGTCACGCTATTTTTTGCTCGCGTTTAGGGTAGTCCATGAACATGTTTGAACTCCTGGAACAGGATGCCGCATTCTTCGAACTCGCTCAGCGGCGCAACCTGATTTTTTATCATAAAGGCTACTTCTCTCACAGCATCGTCGCGGCGATGAGTGAGGTCGTAAAACTGCAACTGGAAGTGGCGGGGGTCAGCGGACCGACCCGGCGCAAATTGTTTTCGTCGTTTATCGAACTTGCGCAGAATATCGTCCACTATTCGTCGGACTCGCTCGTCGAGGGCGGCGTCGAAGGTGGTGCAATTCGCGAGGGCGCGGTGTGCATCAGCACCGAGGGCGAGCGTCATCTCATGCTGTGCATGAATCCGATCGCGACGTCGGCGGTGAGTAATCTGCGCGAAAGGCTCGAGCCGTTGCGCAACATGTCGCTTGAAGAAATCAAGCAGGCTTATAAGCTGACGCTGCGCGCGGATACGCCGGAAGAAAGCAAAGGCGCGGGGCTGGGGTTCCTGACCATGGCGCGCGACGCGAGCGCGCCGCTGGAGTTTGCTTTTTATCCGCGTGGGGATGCCCCGGAAACCACGCTGTTTTGCCTCAAGACCATCATCTGACCCAGTGACGAGTACGCGCCATGGATAATCTTTATATTGCGGCCACGACGACGTCGCCGGAAGTCGATTTTCAATTCGATCAGAACAGGCTGACGTTTCGGGGCGAGTCGTATCCCGAGAATGCGGCCGCGTTTTATGCCCCGATCATCGAGCAGCTTCGCGCCTACCTGGCGGGTTGTCACGACGCCGTGATCACGGTCGAGGTCACGCTCACGTACTTCAACAGTTCGAGCACGAAAATGCTGTTCAGCGTGTTCGATGCGCTGGATCAGGCGGCTTCGGCGGGCAATCAGGTACTCGTGCGGTGGTTCCGCGACGCCGAAGACGAAACCATTCTCGAATTCGGTGAAGAATTGCAGGCCGATTTCACGGCGATCCAGTTTACCGATTGCCCGGTTGCGACATAAGGACGGTTACGGTGGTGTCAACTTCCTCTTCGGACACACCTTCGAACGACGCTCCGGACCTGTTCCGGAACGAGAGCGAGGCGCTGGAGAAGGCCCGCGCGATTCATGCGAATGCCGACGCGGACGCCGTGCAGTCGCGCCTGGCGCTGGCTGAATTGATCGGGCATTTCGAGCGCCTGATGCGCGAAACGCGCCGCCTGATTGGACGCAGCGACCGCGCCGAGCGCGAGATGCACGCGCTGACCCAGCAACTGCAATATCGCGCGACTCACGACGCGTTGACCGATGTGCTGAACCGCAGCGCGGTGATCGAACGGACCATCAAGGCGTTGCGAGTGGATCGCGCCGTGATGATCCTGCTCGACATCGACGAGTTCAAGAAGGTCAACGACGATTTCGGACACCCGGTTGGCGACGCGGTGATTCTTGGTATCGTCGATTGCTTGCGGCGTATTGTCGGTGATCGCGGGGTGATCGGCCGTGTCGGCGGCGAAGAGTTTACCGTGCTGTTGCCGGGGCACAATCTCGCCGACGCCCTGCAATTAGCCGAGAAAATGCGTGCGGCGATCGGGAATCATGTGTTCGCGGCGCCCGTGAATCGTCGCATTACGGCCAGCTTTGGCGTCAGCGCCAATGCGGCGCGGACTGATTTCGACACCGCATACGGCTTAGCGGATTCCGCTTTGTATAAAGCGAAACGCGGAGGGCGCAATTGCGTGGAGTTTGCCGATCAGCAACTGGCCTGCTGACAGTGCCGCGTCCGGAGACACACGACTCAGGTATGCTGGGGTCTTCGGGTTAGCTTCCGTGCAAGGGGAGAATATGCGGCGCGTCGTATTCAATCAGAAAGGTGGCGTAGGTAAATCGACGATCGTGTGCAACCTGGCGGCCATCAGCGCCAGCGAAGGTTTGCGTACGCTGGTGATCGACCTCGATGCGCAGGCGAATTCAAGTCAATACCTGCTCGGCGCCAAGACCAGCGAGGCGCATCCCACCGTTGCCGGCTTCTTTGAAACCGCGCTGACGTTCAGCTTCAAACCCGTGGAAATCACGTCGTTCATTCATCCGACGCCATTCGAGAATCTGGACATCATGCCCGCTCATGCGGACCTGGACGCGTTGCACGGCAAGCTGGAATCGCGCTACAAGATCTACAAGCTGCGCGATGCGCTCAACGAGCTCGATAGGTACGACGCGGTTTATATCGACACGCCGCCGGCGCTGAACTTCTATACCCGCTCCGCGCTGATCGCCGTCGAGCGGTGTCTGATTCCGTTCGACTGTGACGACTTCTCCCGTCGCGCGCTGTACACGTTGCTGGAAAACGTGAAGGAGATCCAGCAGGATCACAACGACGCGCTGGAGGTGGAAGGCATCGTCATCAACCAGTTTCAACCGCGCGCGAGCCTGCCGCAGCAACTGGTCGACGAGCTCGTCGCCGAGGGCCTGCCGGTGCTGGCTTCGCGGCTGTCTTCGTCGGTGAAGATTCGCGAATCGCATCAGCAGGCGAAGCCCGTCATTCACCTCGATCCGGGGCATAAGCTTTCGCAGGAATATCGCGCGTTGCATCGTGAGCTGAGCGAATAGCGGGACGCTTTCGCTTTACTTGAGGTTTAGTTGGCGGGCTCAGGTCCGATCCCGCTCGCGTTTTGCGCGGACTCGGCCAACCACACCAGCTTCTCCATTTTCAGTTGCCCCATGCGCTTCGACGTGAGCCGCGCATCGATCCGGTTCACCACCACCAGATCGAGCGACGGCACGACGACGGCATATTGACCCAAGTGACCATCGGCCCAGAAAGTAGGCCTCAGCAGCGCCGCTTTCGGGCCGCGAGGCCGGCTTGCCGGTACGCTGGTCCACCACATGTAGCCGTAACCGCCGGTCGTCGTGTCCGAATACGATTGCGTCGATTCGGCGACCCATTCAGCCGGCACGATCTGCCGGTCGCGCCAACGGCCATCGTGCAGATACAGCAGCGCGAAACGGGCAAGATCGCGGGCGCTCATGTCGATCAGATAGGCGGGATACCGCGTGGCGAGGCCGCCGGACACATAGTGGCCGTCCGACGGCCGGTAATCCTGCATGCCGATGGGGTTCGCGATCTCCGTCTGAAGCGCCTGGAAAATGTCCTGGCCGGTGGCCTTTGCGTAGATCGCGCCGACTGTGTTGAAGTCCCAGTTGTTGTAATACCAGAACGTACCCGGCGGATGGCTGTAGCGCGGCGGCTTGGTAGCTTGCATCTCCGCCGTTTCGTACACGGACGGGTGATAGACGCCGGAGCGCGCCTCTAGCAGCATGCGCACGGTTGCCTGCTTTTCGGTCGGCGAAAGCGCGGGTTCGTTGTCGTCGACGCCGAGCTGCGCGAGCGTATCGTCGAGGTGCATCTGACCACGTCCGACCGCGATGCCGATTAGTGCGCTTATGAAGCTCTTGCGCGCAGAATAGAGATTGGATCTTCTCGATACGTCACCCCATTCGGCAACGACTACGCCGCTGTGGACGATCATGCCGGACGTCGAACCTTGCTGCTTCGCGTAGGAGACAGCGCGGTCGATACCCTCTTGCGAGAAACCCTGCGTGGCTGGCGGCGCTTGCGTCCAGTCGGCGCTGGGAAATGTGGATTGCGGGTTGGACGCGTCGGGTGAAGGCGCGGATGCTGATACCGACGCCGATGGTTGCTCCGATGCACATGCGCCGAGCATCGATACGAATCCCGCGGTGACAAGCACGCGAGGGATTCCCCATTGCCGAGTCGTTTTGCGCAGGGCTGACGTATTCCCCATCTCTGACATGGTTTGGCTCGCTGTCGGTTCTATGCCTTTTCTTCAACGTCGCCCGATTAAAAATCCGTCGCGGACTAGCGACGGATTTCACCTGGTAGCTTGAACTAACAAGCCAGCAATCCCCGTTTGCGCAACATCGGCGCGGCCTTCGGATCGCGGCCAAGGAACGCGCGGAACGCAGCACGCTGTTCGCGGCTATCCCCGGCGCTATAGACATAACGTTGCAGCTTGTCGGCTAACACCGGTTCAAAGGCGTCGCCGGCTTCTTCGAATGCGTCGAACGCCTCGGCTTCCAGCACTTCCGCCCACATGTAGACGTAGTAGCCCGCGGCATAGTACGCACCGCCAAAAACATGGCCGAAGTGAGGTAAGCGGTGACGCATCCCCACTTCGGGCGGCACGCCGAGACGCTCGCACTCGCGCGCTTCGAAATCGGCAATGTCGATACTCGCGGGGTCTTCGTGCAGATGCAGCGCCATATCGACCAGAGCCGACGACGTATAGGCCACCGTCGTAAACCCCTGATTGAAAGTCTGCGAAGCACGAATGCGCTCGATCAGCGCGGCGGGAATCGGCGCACCGGTCGTCGCGTGGCGTGCGTGCTTTGCCAGCACTTCCGGCACCGTGGCCCAGTTTTCCATGAGCTGCGACGGCAGTTCGACATAGTCTCGTGGCACGCTAGTGCAGGCCAGACGTCCATAAGTCACATCGGACAACAAGCCATGCAGACCATGACCGAATTCATGGAACAGCGTACGGACATCGTCGAAACTGAGCAGCGTGGGGCCGTTGCCCCCGCGCGCGAAATTGTTGTTGTTCACCACGAGCGGAATCGCCTTGCCGCCGTTGCGCGTCTGAGTCCGATAGACGCTCATCCATGCACCGCCCTGCTTGTTCGGCCGCGCAAAGTTATCGCCGAGGAATACGCCGACCAGCTCGTCGCCGCGCCGCACTTCCCACAGGCGTATGTCCGGGTGATACAGCGGCACGCCGGTCTGCTCGACGAAGCGAACCCCGAACAGGCGGCTGGCGCAATCGAACATGGCGTTCAGCATGGCATCGAGGCTGAAGTACGGCTTTACTTCCGCGTCGTCCAGCGCGTAGCGGGCCACGCGCACTTTCTCGGCCAGGTAGTACCAGTCCCACGGTTCGATGTCGGTGGGTTCGCCGAGCGCGGCGGCCTGCGCGACCAGCGCCTGCCGTTCCTGCTCGGCGCTCGCTTTGGCCGGTTCCCAGACCTGGCTGAACAGGTCGTACACGGCGGCGGGTTCGCCGGCCATGCGGTCGGTCAGCGCGTACGTCGCGTAGTTGTCGTAGCCGAGCAGACGTGCCTGTTCCGCGCGCAATATCAGGATTTCGCGTGCCAGCGGGCGGTTGTCCCGCTCGGGCGTTTCGCCACGGCCGGTCCATGCGCGCCATGCGGCTTCGCGCAAATCGCGACGCGTGGACCACGTGAGAAACGGCTGCACCAGTGAACGCGAAAGCGTGATGACGTAGCCTTCGACGCCGCGTTCCTGAGCCGCACTCCGCGCCGACTGGCGAAGAAAATCGGGCAGACCGGCGAGGTCGGCTTCGGTAGTCAGCGGCAATTGGTAACTGGATTCATCGGCTAGGACGTTTTGCGCGAAGTGGGTGTATAGCTCGGCCAGCCGCTCCGCGATTGCAGCGAAGCGCTCACGGGCGGCGCCTTCCAGCGTAGCGCCCGTGCGGACGAAATCGGTATGCAGTCGTTGCAGCAGGCGTTGCTGTTCTTCGTTCAATTCCAGCGTTGCGGCTTGCTGGTGCACCGCGTTCAGTCTGGCAAAGAAGCCGGCATGCATCGAGACCTGGCTGTCATGCGCGGCGAGCAGCGGCGCCATGTCGCGCTCTACTGCCTGCAACGCGGGCGACGATTCCGACGAGCACAGATTTTCAAAGGCCAGACGCACGCGATTCAGCCCTGCGCCGGCGGCGTCGAACGCGACTGCGGTGTTGTCGAATGTCGGGGCGGCCGGATGGGTGGCCAGCGCGTCGATTTCCGCGAGATGCGCCGCGAATACGACGGCGAAAGCCGGCGCAAAATGCTCCGGCTTGATCTGCGCGAAGGGCGGCAGTTGGTAAGGGGTTTGCCAGTCTTGCAACAGCGGGTTGCTGTGGTCGGTCATCGCGATCTGCCTTGTGGGCGTCAGGGTCCAGGAGCTGACATGATAAGACATTGCCGTCGACGGTGAGCGCAAGGAAAGCGATGCTGAAGTGTTTCACTACCGCTACGAATCAGCCCTTCAACGGCAACCAGATTTCCAACCCACCCATGCCGCTGATTGGATCGAATTTCTCGTCATAGCGCTCGAAATGCGGCGCATCCGCCGGTGTGTGTCCCGACGCCGGCAGCCATTGATTCCAGATCGTATTCATGGTTCGACGAATCGTCGACACATGCTCGCGATGGCTAAACACCGCATACCGTTGCGCGGGAATCCGCACGCGGCTGAACTCCGCCGGCAAGGCCGAAAAGTCACTGACCTCGACGCCGCACAGGTAGTCGAAATTGCCGGCTTCGTCGGCGTTGTAGCCGACGCCGTAGGCGACGCCGCCCACCTGTCCCGGCACCTTGCCGAAATAAGCGTTGAAGCGCTGCCACTGCGACGGAATCGCGGTGCTGGTATCGCACGTATAGCGCTCGCCCAAACCGGCGACGAGTAGCGGCTCGCCGTCCACAAAGCGCGGCGGTTCCAGATGCGTGAGAAGAGTTTCGTCCATTTTGATCGGCTCCACGAGTGCAAGGTTGTCGAGATGACCTCGCGCGCGCAACGCTTCGGGCGCGAGCCCGAATTGCTCGCGAAACGCACGCGTGAATGCTTCGTGGGAGCCGTAACCGGCGTCGATCGCGACCGCCAGTATCTCGGGCGCTCCGCCGGCAAGACGCCGTGCGGCTTCGCTCAGACGACGTGCGCGAACGTAGCGCATGACCGAAAGCCCGGTGGCCGCTTCGAAAGCGCGCGCCATGTGAAAGCGCGATACGCAGCCGCAGTCGGCAATGTCGTCGAGCGTCAACGCGTCGGCAAAGTGACTTTCGATAAACCAGAGCGCTTTTCCAACCGGGTCCATATCGGCTCTCACATCAGCATGAAGCCAGCTTAGCTAACCGCGGACGGATCCATTTGATCGGGATTGCGCTTTTGCAACCGTTCAGACGATAGAACTCACGAGTTCTGCGCCGCCGCTTTGCTCTCCGGGACAGATGAATGCGCCGACGGCGCGGCATCGTGTCCCGGTGTTGCGTTCGCGGCAGCTTGCTGCCCCGGACGCAGCAGCAAACCACCCAGCACGCCCGCCGACGCCGCGAAAATCGCGCCGAATAGAAACGCCAGGTGATAGCCGCTGTTGAGCGCCGCCACGGCACCCTGTGATGCCTGCATCGCGTCGCTGCGCGCGGCGGCGAGACTCGCCAGCACCGCGAGACCGAGCGCGCCGCCCATCATGAACGACGTATTGACGATACCGGACGCGAGACCCGAATCGCTCGGGTCGACGTCGCTCATGGCAGCGAGCAGCATGGGATTGAACGCGATGCCGGCGCCGAAGCCGAGCAGGATCATGCCCGGCATCACGTCGACTACGAAACTGCCGCCCACCGGCGCGCGCGCGAACAACGCAAGGCCGCACGCGGCGACCAGCAGGCCGACGGCTAGCGGAATACGCAGACCGAAGCGCATCACCACCCGCGCCGACAGGCCCAGCGAAAAGAAGGCCATGATCAGATTGGCGGGCAGAAAGGCGAGCCCGACCTGCAACGGCCGATAGCCGAGCACACGTTGCAGATACAGCGCCGAGATGAAGAACCACGCGAACATCGCGGCAGCCCACAACACGCCGACAACGTTCGCGGTCGCGACATTGCGCAAGCGGAACAGTCCGAGCGGCATCAACGGATGCTGGACTCGCGCCTCAATCACGAGGAACACGGCGAGCAACGCCAGCGCCGCGAACAGCAACCCGAGCGTCTGCAGGGAGGTCCAGCCGGCCTCGTTGCCGTTCACCACGGCATAGACGGCGAGCATTAGCGACGCCGTAACAGACACGGCGCCCGCCACGTCGAGCCGTTCGCCGTGAGCATGACCGCGCGCGGACGGCAGCAACGCGACGCACAGCGCGTAAACGGCAATGCCGATCGGCAGATTGACGAGAAAGATCCAGTGCCAACTCAGCAGATTGGTCAGCAGTCCGCCGAGCAACACGCCGATACTGCCGCCGCCCGCGCACACGAAGCCGTACACGCCCATGGCTTTGGCGCGCTCGCCGGGTTCGGTGAACAGATTCATGATGAGCGACAGCGACACCGCCGACACGATCGCGCCACCCAAACCCTGCACGGCACGCGCGCAGACCAGCAGCCCCTGCGAGTTCGCCAGGCCGCAAGCGAGCGACGCCAGCGTGAACAGCGTAATGCCGCCGAGAAACAGCTTGCGATGGCCGTATAGATCGCCGAGCCGCCCGCCGAGCAGCAGGCAACCGCCGAAGGTCAGCATGTACGCATTGACCACCCAGACGAGCGACGTTTCGGTAAAGCCGAGATCCGCCGCGATGGACGGCAACGCGACGTTCACGATCGTCGTGTCGAGTACGATCATCAGCACGCCGAGGCACAGAACGATCAGCGCCAGCCAGCGTTGCCTGCCGTGGAGGGAATGGGTCATGCGGGGAACTCCTGTGCCGCTCTCGACCGACTTTTCGGGGGATGCAACCCGGCCGGTTCGCGCGGATAACGGATCGGCCGCCGCTTAACGCAAGAAACGCCGGCAACCCGTTGATGGCAATAGGAATTTCAGTCTAGCACCGGCCACTTTCGCGCCACAACTACGAGTTTCTGGGTGCTGCGCGGATCAGTCGCCGCCGATGATTTCGTACTTGCCGCCGCGTTCCAGCGCACGCTGATAAGCCGGCCGCGCGTGAATGCGCTTGAGGAAGCCGGTGATCGCGGGAATCTGGCCTTCCATGCCGCCGCGCGCGGTGGCAGCTTCGAGCGGAAAGCTCATCTGCACGTCGGCGGCGGTGAAGTCGTTGCCGACGAACCAGCCGGTCGCGCTCAACTCCTTATCGATGTAGCCGAGATGTAACTTCAACTGCGGGTCGATAAAGGTCGATTGCAGCGTCGCGGCGATCTTGCGGGCAATCGGCTTCGCGAAGAATGGCATCGGCGCACCGGCAATGCGCAGCGCCACCAGCTTCAACAGCAGCGGCGGCATGACCGAGCCTTCCGCATAGTGCAGCCAGTACGTGTAGCGCAGATGCTCGGGCGTACCCGGCGCCGGCGCAAAGCGGCCCTGGCCATATTTGCCGATCAGATATTCGATGATCGCGCCCGATTCGGCGACGGTCTGGCCGTCGTCGGTAATAACGGGCGACTTGCCGAGCGGATGCACCGCGCGCAACTCCGGCGGCGCCAGCATGGTTTTCGGGTCGCGCTGGTACCGCTTGATCTCGTACGGAACGCCGAGTTCTTCGAGCAGCCACAACACGCGTTGCGAGCGGGAGTTGTTCAGATGATGGACAGTCAGCATGGGTCGAGGGACGGTAGCCAGTGGAGTGTCACATCATAGGGGTGTTGCGCAGAGGCGGGGCTCTAGTTACGCCTCTGGGTTCGACGACTTGCTGCGTGAGACTTAGGCCATCGAGCGCAACTCGAAGCGTTTGAGCTTGCCGGTTTCGGTGCGCGGCAGCGCGCCGACGAAACTGATCACGCGCGGATATTTATACGGCGCCACGCTGTTTTTCACGAAATCCTGTAACAGAGCGACCAGCTTGTCGTCCGGCTCATAGCCGGAATTGAGCACCACGAACGCCTTGACGATCTGCCCGCGCGTTTCATCGGGCACGCCGATCACGCCGCATTCCGCCACGGCTTCGTGTTGCAACAGCACGCTCTCCACTTCAGGACCGGAGATGTTGTAACCGGCGGAGACGATCATGTCGTCGGCGCGCGCCTGGTAGAACACGTAGCCGTCTTCGTCGAGATAGACCGAATCGCCCGGCAGATTCCAGCCGTCGCGCACGAACTTCTGTTGCCGGTCGTCGGCGAGATAGCGGCAGCCGGTCGGGCCGCGCACCGCGAGTTTGCCGATCGTGCCGGGCGCGACCGGCTGCATGTCGTCGTCGACGGCTTGCACGACGTAACCCGGCACCGCGCGGCCGATCGCATGCGGGCGGATCGTGTCGCCCTGCGCGGAAATGAAAATGTGGATCAGTTCGGTGCCGCCAATGCCGTCGATCATCTCGATGCCGGTCGCGTCGTGCCACAGGCGCCGCGTCGAATCGGGCAAGGCCTCACCCGCCGACACGGTTTTCTTGAGCGTTGAAATGTCGTGATGCGCGACGAGCGGCGCCATCTGCCGATAGAACGTCGGCGCGGTGAACATCACGGTCGCATGAAAACGTTCGACGGTTTGCAGCAGCGTTTCCGGCGTCAGCTTCTCGATCAGCACCGTGGATGCACCCACGCGCAGCGGAAAGCACAACAGCCCGCCGAGCCCGAATGTGAACGCCAGCGGCGGCGTGCCGCAGAAGATATCGCTCGACGTCGGCTTGAGCACATGACGCGGAAACAGATCGCACATGGCCACGACGTCGCGATGAAAGTGCATGCAGCCCTTCGGCGCGCCAGTCGTGCCGCTGGTGAAGGCGATCAGGCAGACGTCGTCGGCGGCGGTATCGCAGGCGGTGAAATCGTCGGGCTTGTTGACCGCCAGCGTGTCGAGCGAATCGGCGGCGTCGTCGTGAAAGAGGCGCGTTTGCTTCAGTCCTGCGCAGTAGAACTCGTCCTGCGGATCGGTGCAGCGCGCCAGTTCCTGGGTGAGGCGCGCGTCGCACAACGCCGCGCCGACCTGCGCTTTCTCGATGATCTGCTTCAGTTCCTTGGCACGCAGCAGCGGCATGGTCGGCACCACGACCAGCCCGGCCTTCAGCGCCGCGAGCGCGGTGACCGCCATATGCAACGTGTTGGGGCCGCGTAGCAGCACCCGGTTGCCGGGCTGCAAACCCATTTCATCGACCAGCACGTGTGCGCTGCGATTCACCAGCGCCAGCAATTCGCCGTACGTCGTGGCGTGCGGCTTGCCGTCCACCTCCGACCAGATTGCCGGATGGTCGGCATGGCCCGCTTCGATGCTTCGGTCGAGCAACTCGGTCGCGCAGTTCAGCCGCGCGGGGTAGGCCACGTCCGGGTTGTCCAGCAGAAAGACAGGCCATTGATCCTGCGGCGGAAGATTGTCGCGCGCGAAGGTGTCGATGTGTGCTGACGGTTCCATCATGGTCTCCGGGGCGGTGTGCCGGCTGAATGCGCTTCGGTGGGCTTTCTCGTGCTGCGTTTGCGTGTTGCTTCCGTATGCGGCGTACGGCGTTACTGCGGAATCACCGCGGTCGCTTCAATCTCGACCTTGGCTTCGTCTTCGATCAGCGCGACGACCTGCACCGCGCTCATCGCGATGTCGTAGTCGCCGATCAGCTCGCGAAACGCACGGCCAATGTCTTTCAGCGCCGCGAGATACTCGCGTTTGTCCGTGACGTACCACGTCATTCGCACCAGGTGCGCCGGTGTGCCGCCCGCTTCGTGCAGCACGGCCACCACGTTCTTGAGCGCCTGGATGGCTTGCGCCGCGAAGTCGCTGGTCTGGAAACGCGCCTGTTCGTCCCAGCCGATCTGGCCGGCAATGAACACCTGCGTGCCGGTGGCCGCGACGCCGTTCGCGTAGCCACGCGGTTTGATCCAACCGGCGGGGAGAAGAGCTTTTTTCATGAGCGATGCGCCTCGATGGAGTCGGGCTGAGGGGCGAACGCCGCGAGCGCGCTCGCGATGTCCGGGGGAATGTCGATAGAGACGCCGCGGTCGAGCGAGGTCGTCACCAGCACCTGTTTCGCGCGGAAACGGGTTTCACCGTTGCAATGGCCGACAATCTCGATGGAGATCGAACGCTGGCCGATTGCCGCGACGTTCAGCGTGAGCGTGATTGTTTCGCCCATCTGGCTCGGCCGCGAAAACTCGCAGTCGAGTTTGACGATGGGCAGACCGACGCGCCGCTGACTGATCATCTGCGCGTAGTCGACGTGCAAGCCTTCGTTGAACCAGTCCTCGACCAGCGCGTTGGTCATCACCAGGTACTGCGGAAAGAACACGATGCCCGCCGGGTCGCAGTGCGAGAAGCGGATACGCACGGGCCTTTCGAAGGACGCGTTCATTTCGTGTCGCCCCGGCCGGCTTCAGCGGCATGCGCTTTCAACAGATCGCGGCCGATAATCAACTGCTGCACCTCGGTCGCGCCTTCGTAAATGCGCAGCGCACGAATCTCGCGATACAGCATCTCGACCGCGGTGCCGCTCTGCACGCCCATGCCGCCGAACAGTTGCACGGCCGCGTCGATCACCTGCTGCGCGCCTTCGCTTGCCTGCCACTTCGCCATGGCGGCTTCGCGCGTGACGTTTGCGCCCTGATCGCGCAACCAGGCGGCGCGGTAGACGAGCAGCGCGCTGCTGTCGATCGTCAACGCCATCTGCGCGAGCTTGGCTTGCGTCAGCTGAAAATCGCCGAGCGTCTGCCCGAACATCTTGCGCGACGAAGCGCGAGCGAGGCCTTCCGCCATGGCATGACGCGCGAATCCCAGCGACGCGGCCGCCACCGACGTGCGGAAAATATCCAGCGTGCGCATCGCGAGTTTGAAACCCTCGCCAGGCGCGCCGAGCATCTGGCTGCGCGGCACGCGTGCACCCGCGAAATGCAGACGCGCGAGCGGATGCGGCGCGATCACGTCGATACGTTCGGCGATTTCAAGCCCCGGCGTGTCCGCGTCGACGATAAACGCGGTGATGCCGCGCGCGCCCGGCGCTTCGCCGGTTCTGGCGAACACCACGTAGAAATTGGCGATGCCGCCGTTCGAGATCCACGTCTTGTCGCCGTCGAGCACGTAAGCGTCGCCGTCTTCGCGAGCGGAGAGCGCCATTGCGGCGACGTCCGAGCCGGCCTCGGGCTCCGACAACGCGAACGCGGCGAGCGCCGTGCCGTTGGCTACGCGCGGCAAGTAGCGGGTTTTTTGTTCATGCGTGCCGCCAAGCGAAATGGCGCCCGAACCGAGGCCTTGCATTGCCAACGCGAAGTCCGCGAGACCCGAATGTTTGGCGAGCGTTTCGCGCAGCAGACAGACGGCGCGCGTGTCGATCGTATCGCCGTGGCCGCCGTAGGCCACGCCGCCCACGCCGTATTTCAGCCAGCCGGCCGCGCCGAGTTCACGCACCAGGTGGCGGCAGGTGGCGTCGACGTCGTCGTGCGATTCATGGCCGAGATTCGCCCGGCACCATGTTTCGATACCCGTGGCCAATTCGCGGTGACGCGGCTCGAAGAACGGCCACGCCAACGCGCTATGCAGATCCGTATGGTTATCGGCGCTCAATTCAATCTCCTTCGAACACCGGACGCGATTTCGCGGCAAACGCGCTGTACGCGCGTTCGAAGTCGCGCGTGCTCATGCAGATCGCCTGCGCTTGCGCTTCCGATTCGATTGCTTCGTCGATGCTCATGCTCCATTCCTGGTGCAGCATCTTCTTCGTGATGCCGTGCGCGAAGGTTGGGCCGGCGACCAGATCGGCGGCGAGCTTCTGCGCGTCTTCAAGCAGCGCGGCGGGTTCGCACAGGCGGTTGTAGAAACCCCATGCGTGACCTTCGTCACCGCTTGCCGAGCGACCGGTGAACAGCAATTCGGCGGCGCGGCCTTGACCGATGATGCGCGGCAGCATCGCGCAAGCGCCCATATCGCAGCCGGCCAGGCCGACGCGCGAGAACAGAAACGCGAGCTTGCTGCGCGCGGTGCCCAGGCGCATATCGGACGACATCGCGAGGATCGCGCCCGCGCCGGCGCAGATACCATCGACGGCGGCGATGATCGGTTGCGGGCAATGGCGCATGGCTTTGACGAGGTCGCCGGTCATGCGCGTGAAGAGCAGCAATTCCGGCATCGGCAGATCGATCAGCGGCGCGATGATGTCGTGTACGTCGCCACCGGAGCAGAAATTGTCGCCTGCGCCGTGAATCACCACGGCCTTGATGTCGGTCGCGTAGCTCAGTTGGCGGAACAGGTCGCGCAACTCCGCATACGACTCGAAGGTCAGCGGGTTCTTGCGTTCGGGACGGTTCAGCGTGATCGTCGCGACCTTATCGGCGACGTGCCAGCCGAAGTGCTGAGCTTCGTAACCGGCGAGCGTCAAACGGTTGCCGGCTAGCAGCGCGTCGGCGTTGGATCGTGTCATGGGTGTCTCCAGGGTCGGCGGTGCGGTTCAGTCTTTCAGCGTGTCGAGCAAATGTTGCTTGAGCTTGCCGAGACGTTCATGGGTCCGCGATTTTTCGTCGAGGCTCAGGCCGCCGAACAGTTCGACCACCCACTGTTCGTGCGCGACCGCCATCCGGTCGAACGCTTTTCGGCCGGCGGGCGTCAGGCACACGCTGATCGAACGGCGATCGTTCGGATCGTTGTCGCGCGAAACGAGCCCTTCTTTTTCGAGCTGGTCCGTAATGCCGGTGACGTTGCCGCCCGTCACCATCAAACGGCGCGACAGCTCGGTCATCTTCAGGCCTTCGGGATGACGCTCGAGTTGCGCCATCAGATCGAAACGCGGCAACGTGGTGTCGAATTCGGTACGCAAGCGCTTGCGCAGTTCGGCCTGCACGAGGTTGGTGGTGGTCAGCATGCGCAGCCACAAACGCAAACCCATGTGGCTATCGGCGCCCGTACTCATTTCGAGGTCCACGACGTTCTCCGCGGGTTTGGCGACGCCTTTGCGCGGCGGTTTCGACTCGCTCGCCGCGGTTTTCTTGAGGTTCGTTGACTTGGTCACATGACTTCTCCACCGGAGATGGACAGGGATTGCCCCGTGATCGCGTCCGAGCCCGGCTGACACAGCCAGAGCACGGCGTCGGCGACTTGTTGCGGACTCACGAAGCGACGTTGCGGATTCGAACGCAGCAAGGTGTCGCGCGCCTGCTGTTCGGTGCGCGAGGTCTTGCTGGTGATCTGTTCGAGCGATGCGTGCAGCAGTTCGGTTTCCGTGTAGCCGGGGCAGACGGCGTTGACGGTGATGCCTTTGGTCGCGACTTCGAGCGCGAGCGAGCGGGTCAGGCCGATCACGCCGTGTTTGGCGGCGCAATACGCGGCCACGTAGGCGTAGCCGATTTGTCCCGCCGTACTCGCGACGTTGACGATGCGCCCATGGCCACGTTCGAGCATGCCGGGCAGCACCGCGCGCGTGCCGAGAAACACGCCGGTGAGGTTCACGTCGAGCATGCGCTGCCACAGCGCCATGTCGGTATGCGTGAACGGCGCGGCTTGTGCCTGACCGGCGTTGTTGACGAGGATGTCCACCGCGCCCGCTTGAGCGAACGCATTCGCGACAGACTCTTCCTGCGTGACATCCACGCTGATGCAGGTCACGTCGCCGAGCGCCTGGCATTGTTCCCGCTGTGCCGCTAGCCGTTCCGCGTTGCGGCCCATCAGGGTGACACGCGCACCGGCGCGCAGCAGCGTTTGCGCTACAGCCGCGCCGATGCCGCTGCCGCCGCCGGTCACCACCGCATGTTGTCCTGCGAGCGTTGTCGAGTTGTGAGTTGCCGTATTCACGTGGTGCCCTCCGCGCGTTGCGCGCGTTCTTGCGGCGAAAGACCGGCGTTCGCCGCCGCTTGAGCGCGCTCGCGTTCCAGATTGCGTTCGAGTTGGGACTTCGCCGCCGTGTAGGGCTTCGGCCACATCACATCGAAATAGCCTATTTTTGCGGCCTCGTTCAGCGTCCACGCCGGATTCGCCAAGTGCGGGCGCGCTATCGCGCACAGATCCGCACGGCCCGCCGCGATGATGCTGTTGACGTGATCCGCTTCGGAGATCGCGCCGACCGCGATCGTCGCGATGCCGGCTTCGTTACGCACGCGGTCGGCGAACGGCGTCTGGAACATGCGGCCGTAGACCGGCTTTTCCGCTTTGCTGACCTGACCCGACGAGACGTCGATCATGTCGGCGCCGGCGGCTTTGAAGGCGCGGGCGATTTGCACGGCGTCGTCGGGTGTCGTGCCGCCTTCGACCCAGTCGTTCGCGGAAATCCGTACGGAAATCGGCTTGTCTTGCGGCCACACCGCGCGGATCGCTTTGAAGATTTGCAGCGGATAGCGCAGGCGGTTTTCAAGCGAGCCGCCGTATTCGTCGGTACGCTGGTTGGTGAGCGGCGACAGGAAGCTCGACAGGAAATAGCCGTGCGCGCAGTGCAATTCGAGCCAATCGAAACCGGCTTCGGCGGACATTTGCGTAGCGCGGACGAATTGCGCTTCGATCTCGCGCAGTTCGTCAGGTGTGGCTTCGTGCGAATGCTGGCTGACTCCCGGCAGATACTGTTGCGGCGACGCCGAGACCAGCGGCCAGTTGCCGTCGGCAAGCGGTTGATCGATGCCTTCCCACGCAATACGTGTCGAGCCTTTCGCGCCGGAATGGCCGAGCTGAATGCCGATCTTCGCATCCGACTGACCATGCACAAGGTCGACAATGCGCTTCCACGCGCTCAGATGTTCCTGCGCATACATGCCGGGACAGGCGGGCGTGATACGCGCTTCGGGCGACACGCAGGTCATTTCCGTCATGACGAGCGCAGCGCCGCCCATGGCGCGCGCGCCGAGGTGCATCAGGTGATAGTCGCCGGCAATACCGTCGACGGCCGAGTATTGCGCCATCGGCGATACGACAACACGGTTCTTCAGCGTCACGCCGCGCAGTCTGAAAGGCGTGAACATCGGCGGAACGGAATGTTTTTCGGGCGCGCGTTGAACGCCGGAACGCTCGGCGAGCCAGTCTTCGAATCCCGACAGATAGCTCGCGTCGCGTTCGCGCAGATTTTCGTGCGAGATGCGCTGCGAGCGCGTGAGCAGCGAATACGCGAACTGTTCCGGCTCGAACGCCGTGTAACGGTCGACGTGCTCGAACCATTCGGTCGAATTGCGCGCGGCGTTCTGAATCCGCAGGACGTCGATGCTGCGTACGTCGGTGTAGTGCTGCAACGCGGCGGGCAAGTCACCCGGATGTGCGCCGATGCTGTTGGCGAGTTCGATCGAATCTTCAAGCGCGAGCTTGGTGCCCGAGCCGATCGAGAAATGCGCAGTGTGCGCGGCGTCGCCCATCAGCACGACCGGCGTTTGCGAGCCGTCTGCGTTGTCGCGCCAGTGAACCCATTCTTCGTTGACGACGCGCGGAAAGCGGATCCATTGCGACGACCCGCGCAAATGCGCGGCGTTCGACAGCAGCGGGTTGCCGTCCAGATACTTGGCGAACAGTTTTTCGCAGAAGACGATGCTGTCTTCCTTGCTCATTTCGTCGAGACCGGCGGCGCGCCACACGCGCTCCGGCGTTTCGACAATGAACGTGGAGGTCTCATCGTCGAAGCGATACGCGTGGGCCTGGAACCAGCCGAATTCGGTTTCTTCGAACGCGAAGGTGAAGGCGTCGAACAGCTTTTTGGTGCCGAGCCAGACGAAGCGGCAATCGCGCGTGTCGATGGTGGGCTGGTAGGTGGTGGTGTACTTCTGGCGGACCGCGCTGTTGGCGCCGTCGCAGGCGACGATCAGGTCGGCTTCGTAGACGGTGTCGTCCGTGACCTGGGTTTCGAACACCAGTTTGACGCCGAGCGCTTCACAGCGCGCCTGCAGGATATTCAACAGACGCTTACGGCCGATACCGCAGAAGCCGTGGCCCGACGAGCGGACCTGCTCGCCGCGGAAATTGATCTCGATGTCGTCCCAGTGGTTGAACGCGTCGAGGATCGCGTCGGCGCTGGGCGCGTCTGCCGCGCGCAGGTTGCCGAGCGTCTGGTCGGAGAACACCACGCCCCAGCCGAAGGTGTCGTACGGGCGGTTGCGCTCCACGACGGTGACTTCGTACGCCGGGTTCCGGCCCTTCATCAACAGGCCAAAGTACAACCCGGCCGGGCCGCCGCCAATACAGACGATGCGCATGCTTGTTCTCCAAGAAGGATTCCGCTTGGAGATAATTTAGGCCTAGATAGTTTAGATGTCAAGTAAATGTCGGTGGGCGAGGCTCGTGGTCTGAACTTTGTTGATCGGAAGAAATAAAGTCGGTCGGGGTGAAATATAGACGGTCGAAGTGATCCGAGAGAACGAAGTCAGGCATGGCAGCCTCGCTGCCCGACGCGGAAGGGGGACGCTGACTGGATGAAGTGGAGAATCGGCGGAATCTGGCGAAGTCGGTGACGGTGGAGGTTATCGAGCACCTAACGGTCTGCGTGTTGGGGAGCACTATTAGTTTTGATTAATGTGCGCTATCAGTTTCGGTTAGCGGTCACAGAAATTCACCCCGAAACGCCCGCGTGGCAACGGTTAACCGAAACTAATAGGTCGAGAAATCGTGGAATCTGGCGAAGTCGGTGACGGTGGACGTTGCCGAGCACTTGGCAGTCTGATTTGCAAAGGTGGATTAGTTTTATTTACGCTGCCGTGAAAAAGTTTTATTTACGGGGTAGCTGAACCCTTGGAAGCCTTAGCCGGCGGGGCGTATAACAAACTAATCGACGAAAGGCGCTGGAGCGATTCCAGCGCCTTTTTCTTTGCTAGGAGCACATCAAAAACCGTCGGCGTTGTTGTATTCGGTGCCCGAGGTGAGGCCCACTGTTACATTCGGCTAGGGGGAACTTTCAGTTTCAGTTAGTAGTGGCTCCCTGCAGTCTCTAAGCCCTTGATGGGGAGGGTTAGCCGGAAGAAGTGACCTATTCCCATGATGGCTCACTAAAGCGCTCGCTTGACTCCACAAGGCTGCAGCAACAGCCACTCCACCGCCCCGGCCGGATAATCCTCCGGCCACCCCCCCTTGCCAGCAATTCGACCGCCGCTCGCATCTCCGCGACGGCATCCACAGCATCCCGCATCGCCGTCTGTCTCATTCCCGGCCCGTCGCCTTTCGGCCCGACACCGCTCGTCCTTACGCTCTCCACTCTCATTGTTTCCAGCACCGACTGCGCGCAAGAAAGCCGGTCAAGCGCGCGCTGAATCCATTAGACCATCTCGTCGCTAAGCCCAAGTTCACGGCGGACGACGTTGACGTCGGTGACCATATCGGCTAGCAACTACCGGGCGAGTTCTCCAAGGTTTATGCGGAAAAGACTCTTTAGTGAACAGAGTTTGGGCCGTTATCTAGGACATGGCTGATTCTTTTCTGCCGCCGAATTTTGGTTCCAAAGCTAAAAAAACGAACCTCGCGTATCTTATTGCCGCGCTTGCAACGGCTGAATATGTCTGCCAGTTATTGTCGCGCGGTCAGGGCACGCCGCTGGATGATGTCGCAGGCGGCACGAGTCAGATAGGAAGCCACTTCGCACTGAACGTTACTGGGAAGAAACGATGGCAGTAGAACATCCTTGGGCATATGTGAACAAAACGGGTCCAGCCTACGTGAGCGCCACTCATGAACGCACCGCGCGCATTCCCCACGGAGGCAAGTCGCTCGAGAAGACCTACTGGAGCGCACATAAGTCGGGCTCAAGGTGGCCAATGGAGCATGTGGTCCTCAAGACCGGCACGACCTTCTTTAAGTACAAGAACAAAGCTGACGCAACAAAGGGCGGCCCGGGGGAGTCGCTGTCACACCGCCTGTTTAAGGAAGCGATTTCGAGAATAACTGGGACCCAACTAAAGCTCAAAAACTTCGGGGAACATCAAATCCAAATACAGGCCGGTGCAACCGAAAAGGAAATTGTGTTTGACGATGGCAAGTACTTCGCGGACGCATACCTTCGTTTCACGTCAGCGACGAACCTCGCACTTCGGTGGGAGGGTGAGGTGTACGTTGAGGTTCACCACAAGCACGCGGTACCCGTCGAAAAGCAACGGCAACTGCGGGAGCTTGGCATACCCGTCGTTGAGGTCAAGCTGCCCGAATTTTTCGAATATCGCCATGAAAGTGACAGCACGGCGAAGCACGAAGAGGAGCATGTGGCTTGGATTTGCAGAACGCTACAGCAAGGGGGCTTCTTGGCAGGAACAGTCATCAGTGACAGGCGTTCAAAAGAGCTTCTCGAGGAGATGGTTCGAGAGCTTGAACAGCAGCTGCTCGCGGCAAACGCCGACCGAAAAGAAATGCAAGATGCCTATAAAAAGCGTCTTGAGAAAGCCGAGGAGGAGGTCGCGCGTTTGACGCAGGACACTGTCAACCAACGAACAAGAGCGAATCAGTTGGTGACAAGAGTTGCTAACCAGGAGGGCGAGCTGACCGATGCGCGCGAAAGCCTGAAGGCGACGAAGGACAATTTGGCGGCAGCAAAGTCTGGAGCGGCTAAAGCGAGCGAGCTCGCGGCGGCCGCCAGCGCTGAGCTTACGGCGTTGCGAAAGAAGCTGAGGTTTCGCCTGCTGGTAGGGGGCGTAGTTTTCGCTGGCGTAGCGTGTGCATTCATCGCATTCTATTTTTTTGGTAGCGGTTCTTCCCAAGCGCAAGCAACGACGCCTCCCCAAGCGGCCGCGCCCACGCTGGCTCCGGTGCCATCGTCGCCTCGAGTTGCTCTAGTCAAGTCCCAAAAGAGGCCCGCGCGTCACACGGCGAGGCGCGCCACAAACGAGCAAAGTCTCGGCGGCCAATCGTTCGACGGTTCATCTGAATCACACGGTTCGGACGACGGGGAGTGAAGTCCTCATGGGCGGGACACCATCATCTTTAAGAATGGGCGAGAGTCTGTAGCCCTCAGTAAATCGGTCGTAGCATACTATAGGCCTCATCGAAGGAGAGGCCATTCGTTGTGAGAAGGTCCAGCGCCTGGTGGCGCTTGGCCCGCTCTTCAACATGTTCCTTCAAAAATTTAGTGACGAGTCGGCGCCGGATGGTCATCTCGTCGACGACTTGAACTCTGTCCATGTTGACGAGAACAATCTTTTCATCGTGCAACGCCTGGAGAAAGGCCTCGACGATGCGCTCCCATCGCTTGAATTGCGGGAGGTCTCGAACGTTGATGTCGTCTTCTTCGCACCCTGACCATGTGTTGAATGTCTTGAAGACGTGATTGTCGCTGGTTGTCCAGTGCTGGTGGCGGCCCACTTCGCAGGCCAAGATGGGCTTGTGAGTCATGTTGTCGATGTTTTGTCGTCAAAGATGCGACATATAGCGACACCTGCAATTGCCACTTCATTCGATTCCCGCGTCGCTTCCGCGCCGTCCTCCGCACCCGTGCTCTCCGCCCTCAGTGTTTCCAAAATCGGTTGCGCGCAAGAAAGCCGGTCCATTGCCCGCCGCAACCGGACGAAGTTGGGGTCCGAAATCTGCAGGTCTCGTGCTGCCACTTCGATGTCGGTGACCACGTCAGCAAGAACGCAGCCGAGCAGGCCTACGAGACATTTCCCGATGTGAGGGAGCGCCAACTTTCGGCCGAATTCATCGTCGTTAGTATTGAATGTTTCCATGGCCCATACAGCGATGTCGTTTATCTCCCTTCCCGCTAGCGTAAATCTTGCGCCTGACGACCGTCAGGGGAAAAAGCCGCGGCGCCCGACGCCTTGCATTTTTGTGAACTCCAGTGGCAGCAAGACTGGCTTGAGTTCGGCCGGTGGTTCTTCGTTTTCGAGAACGACAACCTGTCCGGGGCCGGCCCAGTCTGCGAGCCAGCTGTAGAACCGCATGTTTACAGTGGTCATAGGCACGTCCGGGTCTCCCTGCTTCCTGTCTGAGAAAGGTTTCAAGGGCGAGTCGATGACCACAAAGCCGGGATGGGGATGTCCAACCTTTTCGGCATACCGCAGCAGTGCGACATAGTAGGCGGCTAGGAACAAGGCCCGTACTCCCTGTCCAAACGAAGTACGTCTCCTGCCGTCAACCTTTATGTCAAATGCTGTGGCATCAAACGTAACCTGCCTAATCGACTCGAAGCCCCAAGCATGAATGAGCTGTAGCACGAGGTCGCATAGCTCTAATCCATCTTGCGTCAACTGTCGCTCGATGCGCGAGTTTTTTCCGACGCTGACCGCCTCCAGCTTTGCGGCCTCGACCGTCAAACGAGCAATTTCCTCGAAAGCACGTGCCTGCGTATAGAGTTCAGTCCGTCGTCTGGCGAGTTCGGTTGCCGACACCTTAAATTCGTCAATGCCAGAGTCAATCATGCGCCGCTCGCGAGCGCTCTGCGATTGCAAGGCAGCCTGTAGTTCTTCGCGTTTTGCCACAAAAGAACGGAGTTGCTCTGTCTCGTAGCTCAATGCGGCGGCGAGCCCGCTTCGCTGCTTATCGATTTTGGCTGCTTCGGCAGCAATGGCACGTCGTTGCTTGTCCGCAACGTCTGGGGAAGCTAACGACGTTTTCGTCTGGTTCGGTAGAGTTGTGCCGCATAGTGGGCATGGCACGTCATCAAGCAGGAAATAGACGGCGGAACCTTCATCGAGCGATACCAGCCGTTCAAAGTCGCTATCGTATTTCTGCTGAAGGAGCTTGAAACGGTTAACAAGGCCGGCGCTCTGTGCCAGCCCTGTCTCGCAGCTGCGCAGTTCCGCGCTCGTTTGCGCCAACTCGCCACGGACCGTTTCGAGAGCTTGAGCCCGAGATTTTTGCTGCTGGGACAAGGCTTGGAGCGTTTCGTCGACTCGCGCCAACGCTTCCTCAACGTCCTTTTTCGGGGTATCGGGCGGTAAGTCTGCGCGCAGCGATTCAATCATTCCACGCATCGCGTCTGCTCCGCCTCCTGCTGCACGCCGGGCATCGGTGCTGATTCCAATCTCAATAGCTGTATCGTCGACGCCGCTAAGCATCAGCGCGAGGGCCGCGCTTCTCTCCATACGAGCATTAGAGTCTCCGAGGACGCTCTCCTTGGCGACGATAGATGTCTGCGAGAGCATTGACCAATGTCGCAAGGGTCCCGCGGAAATCACACCTTTCTTTCCTGCCTTTTTCAAGACAACGCTCTCGCTGACGCCAATCAGGCGCTTCAAAAGCTCGTTGCAGTCAATCTTGAGCTTTCGAGCGGTTGCGATGCCCTCGATACGTGTCCGATAGACTGCTTCGGCGCCTCCCTCTACGCCGCGCACGATGGTGAATATGTCGCCGTCCTGTGGTTTCGGCGGCAAGTCACCTAGGTCTAGGGCTGCTTGATGTTCCGTCTCATCGAGGAAGCTCTCAGAGCCACGACCAGCTTCAATCTCGAGATAAACGGATTGGTACCCCTTCGCCTCTGGAATCTCCTCCGGCGCTGTGTCGCCGCCAAGGCAGTAACCAATGCACTGAAAAACGTAGGACTTGCCGGTCTCGCTGGGCCCATAGATTGTTGTGGTTGGCCGCGACAGGTCGAAGGTAGCTGGTTCCTTCGCGGGTCCGGTGACCACAAGCCGTAGTAGTTTGAAAGCCATGGTCAGTTCAGCAGGTCGCCAATTTCTGCGCCCCAAAACCGCCCCTCAGTGTCGAACCGTTGAGCCAAGGAGTCCGACGACACGTCTCCGAACGTGCCGGCGACCCAGCCGGCGCGCAACTCAAGCTCGCGTGCATACCGGGAGGTGAAGGCGTTTACGAGCTGTCGGCAGCGTGGGCCTGCCAGATAGATGATGCCGTCGTCGTTGAAGTCGGCAGTCACAACGCCCTTCGCGCTCATTAGATAAAGTCCCTCTTCAATGCGGTCTCTCCGGGCGTAAACCTCGCTGCTCCGTTGCGGCACCGGCGTGTGGAGACTCGGCGGCCCCTTCAGGTCGGCAGAATAGACGAGCGCGTAGTCTAGAAGGACGAGCTTCTGGAGGTCGGCGACGCGCGGCCGCAGCGCGTGCAGGATAAACGCCATCCTGATGCCGAGTTCAAATGCTGAATTGAATGGAGCCGGGTTCATATTATTTGACCCACTTAAGTTTGCCAGCATTAGCCAGGTGATGGCATGCCCCTGGCATATCGGGGGACCGTAAACTCTCGCTGAGTGGACTGTCAGCCATTTTCAACCGGTAAGAACGCTCCGTGGCCGCGCAAAGTCGCTCAAGCCCGGTTTTATGGGTCGGCAAGCTTACTGTGCTCTTTACCGTCGTTAGCATTGTCGCGAGGAACGCATCGAATTCGCCGGGGAAGATGTCCCGGCTGAATCGCTTTAGACCTTCCGCACTGTAGAACTCTGAGCGGCACGCCGAAAAATGCTCTTCATAGTCACTGCCGGTCAGTCCGTTGTGGTCGACAGAATGTGCAGCGTGCTCGCTATACACGGCGAGAAGAGCCTCGACGAACTTCTGTTCACGCTTTGTCGGCGACTTCGGGACCACTGGGTCATCGAGACGCTTCGGCTTGATTCCGAATCGCCTGAAATGCGCAGACTGGTTCTTCGCATGCATCTCAACCAAAGTCCGCGCGGACATTTCTTTAAAGCGTGAAAAATCGAAGGATTCAACCACAGCCTTGATTTCGGGTGTCAGGTTCTTTTTCAATCCTCGATTGCCGTTAACCCATGCCTGCAAGAAAACCGCTTTGAAGTCCTCGGGCTCGGAAACCAGCAGGTCATAAAGGTCGACACCGCAGTCATGCGGAGCACATATAAAGTATGTGCTGGGCTCGGGATAGCTCTTGCGCGCGAGGTGGCTGAAGAAACCGGCCATCTCGGGAAAGAAGTCGGACGGTGCCACCGGGCTCTTGTAGTATTTACACTGGTAAAGGTCCCAGCCGTGTTGCCTTCGCGGAAGCGTAACGATTGCCTCCACGTCTCGCCCCTTGTCACCGGGCATCCCCAGCCGCTTCACGGTTTGATACGTGTTGCCCACCAGCGGCAGGCAACATTCCTCGACGAATATCTCCCACGACGTAGAGTCCATCAACCTTAGCTGGGCGACGGGAGCGTGGGCTCCAGCTTGAATCACATAGCCTGCCGCTCTGGTGTCGGTCGAAGCTTTCCGCCTTTTAGGAGCAACATTGCCAACATCAGGTTTGTTCTCTGCCACGGCAGTCTGCCCCCGAGTAGGTTTTGTCGTCGTTTGTATGAACTAACGTCCGCTCGGCCTCCACCCTCTCAGGCGTCGCGGACTGTCAGTAACTCTGCCTGCACTGCGTTGATAAGAATGGAGCTTATCCCGCGAGCCTTTTCCCCAAGAAGCTCGACACGAAAGCGCGCCCTCGTCAGAGCTACGTAAACGCGTTGATGGGAGGAGTAACTCAAATAGTTTTGACTGTCTTCGTAAGAACTCCCGCCCTTCGGTGGCACCCGGCCGCCGTCAACGCCCACCAGTATCGCCGCGGAAAATTCCAGTCCTCCCACAAACTCGGGCGCGGTTAGGACAAAGCGTCCAGACTGCCGTGCCCGGTTGACAGCCTCAAGGTCTCCACGGCTCTTAATTACCTCGACCGGCTTTTTCGACGCCTGCGCACGCAGTTGAAGTTCTTTAAAGATGTCGTCACCAAAGGCAATGATTACGACGTCCGCCTTCGAGCCGTCCATCTCCCTCGCGAGCAAGTCCGCACGTGTGAACGCGCCGTTCAGCATTGCTTCGCTCGAAGCATATTGCAGCATCAGAGGAGGCTCGGTTTTACGCTCCTCCTCGGAAGTGAAAACACTCACGGCCGCAGTCAATGGGTCATGAAAGTTGGTAAAAAGCGTAGCACCCGAGGACGTGACGGAGAACGCCAGATTCACGATATCAGGCGAACACCTAAATATCGACTTTACCGGCGTTCGAGCCGAGTTTTCGACATTTTCCGCAGGGTCGAAAACCAGGTCAAACGCGTCATCGGTCCAACCCCGGTCGCCCAGTGCCTGGGAGCGGTCAACTGAGTAAGCGATTGGCTGTGCCGCGTCGTCGCGCGTCAATCGATGGAACACCGACAGTTCATTCAGATTGAACAGGTGCGTTTCATCGATGAAGATGCTGTCGTATCCCTCGCGACTGCGTCTGCGCCGCCAAATGGGTGTGTTGAGCTGCGAAATTGCGCTCAGAACGACATCGTCAGTATCGAACTGGGCTGACGAGACAAGTTCACGTTGATACCTGTCGTACATTAGAAATGTGAAGGACCTGTCACCCTCCGATGCAACAGGCATCCCCACCTTCAAACGCTGAAGCTTCTTATACTTGTCGAGGTCTTGGTCAGCTCGCCCCTTTATCTGAACGCTGATTTCATGTCGCAGCATGTCCGCAAGAACCCACCGGTCTGTCTGCAGCAGAAATTCAATAAATTCCGTCGTCATAAAAGGACGGTGAGACTCAAGTTCTTCGCCAAGCACACTGTCCACGGCCTCCCGCGCATACAACATTTGCACCTGTTTGGACTCGTAAGCGTCGCGGTCGACCAGCTCGGATTCGGAAATCTCCTGATGCAATAAGTCCGCGCAGAGGGCTTGAAGCGTGGTGACCCGGAGCGTCTGCGCTGCGCCTAGAACAGGTTTTTCCGACGTGTAGAACCCGTCGAGGTCGTTGATAGCGAACAGACTTTCAATGGCCCGCTTTGTCGCCTCGCTGTGTGCAATGAATAATGCTCGATGGTCCGTTTGCCCGAGTTTCGAGTCGTTTAGCGTTTTCAAGCATTTCAGAACGAGACAAAGGGTCTTGCCAGTTCCAGCAGGTCCCTCGATTCGGTGGGGAACGTCTAGGTGCCTGTTCACGAATTCCAACTGCCCGGTGGTCAATATCGTGCGCCATCCGTCCAATCCAGCCTGAAATGCAGGTCGTTCGTGATTGGACGCATCCAGCTGCGTCACAGCGAGCACTTGGTTACCCGGCCGCATCTGCGGGTTCAAACGTGTAATCACTTCGCCAGCAGCAGCGATGGCGTCCGTCTTTCCCTCGACTGCCTTGCGGAAGTTCGTGACACGAGGAACCTCGGCAACCCCTTCCCCTTCTTCACTTGAGAATTTATAAACTAACAGTGCCGAACCTGCTTCGCGCCTGCTTCGCCTTCTTTCGTCAGGTTGCCTTTCTATTACAGCTCGCAAGTCGGTCTGCATTCCAATCGGATATGGAAAGACCACGGCCTTTCCGTTTTGCAGAACACGCTCGTGTGAGCTTGGTTTTAAGTCATTCCAGAGCTTGATGCCAAAACGCAATGTCTTCTGGATGACAAGGAGCAAGCCGTTGTCGTCAAGGCTGAGAAGCCTAGGCGCTTCCTCGAGGTCAAAGACGATATAGTTGAGACACTTCGATTGCGGTGCGAGGATGTATGCCCCCTCTCCGGAGGCCACCGCCGCAATCTTCGTGCTAAGCGCCATCGACTTCACCTCCGAACGGATGAAGCTGGCGAAAATTTTCCCCGTCTCAAATTCAGCAGATTGGAGCATCCGCTCCGCGACTAACTCCTGAGCGGCATCTTGGCATATGTATAGATATTTCACGCACTAAGCTCCAATACCGATGGTCTGCAATGACTTCCTGACGTCCGCCACATCGTTGTCGCGCACGCCGATGCGTGAGAACAGCAAAGCGAAGTTTTGCATCAGATGCTCTATCCAGGGGGAAGTTAATTTGGCCATTGGAAGAGCATAGTCATCAGTTCCGGTGAATTTTGGACAAACAACGTTCTTATTCTGCGCTACGTCCCACTGGTCTTTGGATATGCCATTAGTGATGCTTTTGGCAACGCTACTTGGTATGTGGTGGACCTCGCGCAGCAATGCTACAAAGTCCTGCGCCTCACCAGAGTCGAGCGCCTCCAACCCTCTAAGAAGGTAATAGCCTGAAAGCCTATGTCCTGCCAGTTCTTTTACCACCGAGTCGACATGTGACTTGCAAACTGTCAAATGCGCCCTTAGTCGCTCTCGATTAGTTTTGTCTATCTGAAGTGTCCGCGTTTCCGCAACTTGAGCGATGACATTTCTAAGCTTTTCGCACTGAGACTTTCTGGCCTTCTCGTTCTCAATTTTTTTGTAGTGTGCGTCGTAGATTGCGGCTAGCGAGTGGGTCGAGAGCAGCGATTCTGATAGACCATCCTTCTCTAGTCGGTCAGAGATTGTGTTCATGTAGTCGGCTTCGGCGCGGTCAAGAACCGTAGAAGCGCCGTCAACGTAAATCCACGAACTTAACGGAATCACAGGTACGTATGTAAACGCCGATACTTTCGCCTGCGCGGCGTCGCAGCGCGCCGTAATAATCAGGCCGTAGACCGATTCATCCTGGTAATTTTCCGCGTAGGCGCAAGAAAACACTGTTCCCTGCGTAAATTCATTCGCGCGAGGTGCGTCGAACATCTTGTTCCCCGGAAGTTTCTTATATTTTGTGCCAGATTATCATACAGCACCCGAAGTATCGTGCGACTGGTCCCCAAATAATTTTATGCCACCGTCCGCTTCGCCAACCGCGGACGCGCGAGTGGGTGCGTGGCGCTAGCAAAAAACTAAAGATTTTCAACAACTGACCGTTATGCCCTTTATCCCGGAGACAACGCCAATGTAAGTGGGCGCTAACGTTGTGCCGGGCATTTGCCGGTCGATGTGCGTGATTTCCATTGCCCGTAAAGCGATGTGACTTATACGCGCACGTCGTGCGGCGCATCGCGCCGTACGAGCAACCGCGGCGGCCCCGTGCCGCGCGGGACCCGATTGATTTATCCGATGACTCTTTGACTGCAACGCGCCGATGACCTTAGATGTACCTCAGGCCGCCGCTATCTCGGAGGCCCATGGGTATTGCACACGGAGGTGGATATGAGCAAAGGAAGCGGCAGCAAAGGTGGGCAGGGTGCGGGCGGCCAGTCCGCAGCTCGACGGCGGGTCGCGGTCGAGACCGCGCAGCCAACGGGTTCGTCGACGGTAATTGGCTGAGCACCACCGGAGCGAAGTCTGGCGGCAATCGCTAGAACGCCGCAGCGCCTGCTGGCAAAAAGTAACAATCCACGGGGGAAGACGTCGACGCGCAAGAGGACTCGCCCTTGAAAGAGCTAAGACAGCGGCGAACACTGCTCGCTCGCGCGATATCGGAGTCAGTGGTCCGCCAGAGTCACTTGCTTTGCGTTTCGCGCCTGTCCCAGGACGCAAGCGCGGTTGATTGGGACGCTCTGTATCATCGTAAAATCACAGGAAACAACCGAAATCGCCGAGGGCAACTTTGGACGCAAAGGCAACTTTTAGTTCAGCAGATATGGATTTACCGGAGCCCGCTCAGAAGCACACTGGTGGCTTTGTTGAACTCGGTCGAAGATTTCAGCGTTATCGCGATGAGGAGTCGATTGATGATATTACGACTCAGAGCTATGTTTCGGAATACGTTAGCCACTATTCGGCGCTCGACTGGCAGGGACTTCTTGGCCACCGCTTAGTCGTCCTGCTGGGTGAACCGGGCAGTGGGAAATCGGAAGAGCTGCGCGCTCAGCAGCGCTGTCGTCCCGATAGTTTCTTCTTGCGTCTCGAACAATTAGTCACCGAAGACATCAAGGCTATTCTGTCTGACGACGAGTTAGACCGATTCGAGTGCTGGAAGAAATCAGCCACCACTGCGCTGTTCTTGCTCGATGCAGTCGATGAGTCAAAGTTGAAGCGTGACGATGATTTCATTACCGCGCTTGACCGGCTTGGCAGAGCGCTCGGACCGGCTCGATTTCGGGCACAGCTGGTAGTCAGTTCAAGAATTAGCGAGTGGCGCCCGCAGACAGACCGCGCGGCCATAAGAGAGCGGTTTGTAGCTCCGCCTGAAAAGCCAGAAACGACGCCGGAAGAAGTTCTCGTTACCACAATCCTTCCACTCACACCGAATCAAGTTCGCATTTTTGCCCAGAGCAAAGGCATTCTGGACGCAGAGAATTTTCTCGAAGCGTTGAGTGAGCACAACGCTTGGCCTTTTGCTGGTCGTCCGCTCGATGTCGCCAGCCTGTACAGCTATTGGAAGGAAAATCGGGAGTTGAGCGGTCTGACGGCATTGACGGAGTACATGGTTCGCAAGCTGCTCGCCGAGGTATCCAACAAAGAGCGGGGTGACCCGTTGACGCCGGAACGTGCGAGGACCGGCGTTGAATATCTCGCGGCGGCGGCGCTGCTTTGCAAGAATCTTAAGTTTGCTGTCCCTGACGGCGCTCATATTTCTGACCAAAGGCACATCGCGGTCGACCTTGTCCTACCGAGCGATTGGACTTCACAGCAAAGACGAGCGTTGCTCGACCGCGCGCTATTCGATTCGGAAAGCCGTGGTGCACTTTCTTTCCACCATCGGTCACACGTAGAGTACCTCGCTGCGTCTTGGATTGAACGTTTGATGGAGCACAACTGCGCGTTTGAATCCCTGCGGGAAATATTGTTCGCTCGGTCCAATGGTGCAACAACGCTACGCGCTTCGATGAAGCCCGTTGCTGCTTGGCTGGTGAAGCCTGATGCATCTGCATGGCGTGGTCGGCTGGAGACCTTATTGCTAGAGACGGCACCGGAAATTCACCTTCAATGGGGAGACCCAGCGGCGCTGCCGATTCACTATCGCAAACGCGTCCTGGCGGCCATCGTGAAAAAGTACCGCAGCCGCGAGTACGTTCCAATCGAAGTAGACCTCGAATCTCTTGCTCGAATTGCAGACTCCGAGCTTGCAGCAGATATTTCGACCCACCTTGTTGACAACGAAATCTCAGATGGTTTGAAGGCCCGGTTGCTGATGATAGTCATGGAGGGCAAGCTCACGGAGTGCGTCGAGAGCGTCGTCACACTGTTCGAGGACTCCGCAACTTCAGAAGATATACGTCGCTACGCGGTTCTTACTATTCGCGATGCAGGGACGGCAACGCATAAACTGAGGTTGGCGAATAGTTATCGGCTTGTCGCGAACATCGATAATAAGACTCTTGGTTATCTCTTTGAGACGCTTTTCCCGACGAGCATCTCCGTCGATGACGCTCTCGAGCTTCTTCAAAGAGCTACATCCGTCAGCCGTTACGAAATAGAGTTCCTGAATTCAGTCAAATCTAAACTGGCAGAGTCTCTCGATGACACCAATGCGATGCCGTTTCTGAAAGGTATCGTCGCTATGTTGGCGCGTGAGCCAATCAGCCCGTCGCGCCGCGTGTCCGAACATTATTACTGGGTCTCAGAGCTAATCGTGCCAGCACTGGCCGCTGCTCTGGAAAAATATGCATACTCCGATACAGAAATTGACGCGATATTCGAGGCTGTCTTGCAACTCGAACATAGGATTATGTTCGAAGGCGCAGGTGACTCTGACGAGAAGCCGCACCTGGAGAAGATACGGGACGCACTGGAAAAGAATCATGGGCTGCGTCGTGCCATTTTTTGGCGACGTGTTGCTCACTTTCGCGCAACTGAGAAAAAGGAGCCACCAACGCATAGGCTCGACCCTTATCACAGCGTGCTCCCATGGAGCCGCGCCGATTTGGAGTGGATGATTTCTGACAGTCTCAATTGCACAGACGCAGATGACAGACGAGTCGCTATCGAGGCGGCGCTCTTACTGTCGTGGAGGACACATAAGCCGCTACCAGCTATTGCATGGAAGCTACGTCGGACGTTGACGCACGAGGACCTTCGTCCATTTGTATTTTCACATCTTAAGAACAGAGTGATAGCGCCATTTCATAAGCGATATGACAAGTATGTGCGTCAACGCTTTCTCGATGCTCACTGGTGGACAATGCGGGAAATGACATGGCGGCGTTGGCGAGACGAAATCCGGTGGAAGCGTTGGCTGTGGACTCATCTCTCTGGTATTCGTTCGGGAAAGTATCCAGTTGCTATCCGGAACCTGCTCGTAGTAATGCACGATAGCAGTGCGACGAGATACGGAGTGGTGGCATGGGAAAAAGTCCGCGCCAAATGGGGGGGCGCGCCTGCCGCGGCTGCTGAAGCAGGGTGCCTCAATTTCTGGCTAACCTATTCTCCAGAACTGCCATCCGAGCGGAAGGAAAAGGATTCTGTCGATATTCGGTCGACTTTCGGTCTGATTGCGCTTCAATCGGAATGGGAAGCCGCCCGTCTAACGTTTAGCGAGTTTGGGCCAGCCGATGTGACGCGCGCGGTGAGGTTTGCTTGCTGTGAACTCAACGGCCTGCCGGAATGGTTTGAAGCCCTCGCGCTAGCGTTTCCAGACGAGGTGGCTGACGCGCTGTCTCCTGCTATAGATGCCGAATTCAAATATGCTGCTGACCTGCCGCACATCCATGAGGTGACCGCCAAGCTGGCGGCAGCGAAGTTGCCAACTAGCGCGTCAGCTATTGCCGTCTGGCGTACCTTGTCGAGTGTTGACCCACTGCACAATGACGTTCTCAAGCAGGCTACAACGACACTGTTGCGAACGAGTGATTCATACTATGACGACCTTGCGAGTCTCGCGCCGACCCGAGTGCAGCAATATGTACCCTCCCACAGCCACTGGCTGACATGGATGAGTATGTGGCTCAAATTGGACGCGTTGCCGGCGATTGCACATCTCGAATCCGTTGTCGCGGGCTGTACCGCTCAGGACGAAGCCGACGACTTGGTCATTTCGCTCTGTGCGAGTCTAGGTGGACGCTTCGGCGGAGAGTTACCGGTGGGACGCGCTTCGTATCTCTCTCCAGCGTCCTTGACCCGCCTGCTTCCTTTGGTCTGCCGGCATGTTCGTCGAGAAGATGATATTGACCGGACAAACCAGGGAGCGTATTCACCTGTCGCTCGAGACGACGCACAGGACTTCCGAGCGAGGCTCTGGGAAGTGCTTCGCACATCGGATTCGCCGGAATGCGACTCAGTATTGCGAGGCTTTCTTGAGAACAAAACTTTGCCTGGCGACATTGAATGGATTTTGAGCATACAGGACGAGAGAAACGGCAAACAAACTGACCCGACGGCATGGTTCCCAGAAGACGTAGAGTCGTTCGGAACCCACTATCGGCACAAGCCTCGCTCCAACTACCAGCTATACGAGCTGGCGACCCGTCTCCTCGCGGATATTAAGGCCAATGTAGAAATTTCTGAGAATGCGACTGACCGACTGCAGGTACGCGCCGACGACAAAGAAGTGCATTTCCAGGGGTTCCTCGCGCGGCAACTCCACGACCGGTCCCTGAGCTGGTTTGCGGTTACGCAGGAATCCACGATTGACCTGAACCAGCGGCCAGACCTTCGCATCGAGATTCCTGGGCTGAGTGCTGTTCCAGTTGAAGTGAAGCTAGCAAACCTTGGTTGGACGGTCGAGCAGCTTCTGGAACGCCTGCAGGTCCAGCTTGTTGGGCAGTATTTGCGGGCCGAAGGTGTCAACTACGGTATCTACGCTGTTGGCAACACGCAACCGAGGCGCCAATGGCAACGACCGGGCGACAACAAGCTTATCGAGTTTCCAGAAGTCATCTCGCTTCTTCAGGCAAGGGCGAGCGAGTTGATTTCACTGTTTCCGGACAACATCTACGGATTGTCGGTCGTCGGTATCGACTTCTCTGACCCGCGACAAAGACGAGGATAAGTTACGTAATGAACGGCCGGTTTTCGTGCTGATGGCGGCGGTGCGTGTGTTTTTTTGCTGACGCGGTTGTGGGTTTCGTGTTCAGAAGGGGACGGGCTAGCTGTCTGGGCGGCCTATTCGGGTAACACGACTGGCGGCAACATGGCCTGGTTCGACTTTCGGGCGGGCAACGTTGTGGTCAAGAACCCGGACACAGCGATTCTGCTCAAGATGTGGCTAATTGCCCAGAAACTCGGCGCTCGAGTGCAGGGTGACGATTGCGAGATATATGGCGTCGACGGAAACATCGTTGAGTCATAGGTTACCCGTGGAAGACGTGCAGAAATTCGCAGCTGGCGTCCGAGTAAAGGTTACGTTTGACTTCTCCGAGGTCAACTACGAGTTCGTGCCCGAAGCCCGTGCAGCGATAGCCGGCGAATCGCAGTGGAGCGAAAAGGAGCTTGAGGCCCTTTGTCTTGGAGTACCGCCAACCCAGTATGACGACGACTGCGTCCCGGAGGCTGAACGGGCGCCACTCCGACAAGCCATTCTCTCAGCATGCAAGAGCGGAAAGTTAGACGCACATGAAACTGGCGCCGGTAATGCGGTGTACGGAGGGAAATGGAGCATCGAGCGGGTAAGCGCCGTGCGGTGGGCCATCACAAACCACTTCAACAGATTTCCGGAATGGCTGGCCAGGAGCTGCCACGCCGAAATCTGGAAAAGCAGGATGAGGAGCGCCGTACTGCGGGGCGTTACAGGCTTCAAGAAGCCGCCGACGCGCTAGAGCAGCACACGGGCACTTCCGCAAAGGATTGGGTGGTCAAACTCGAGCAGGCAGTGCTCAATGACCATTTGCTGGTGTACCGCCGCGGCGAGCAGGCGCGTTACCGTCCGAAAACCGTGAGGGCTTACTCTGACGAAGCCTATTGGGATGACTTGAACATGTGGTTAAAAACGAACGAACCCCGCGTTAAGTTCCAATTCGCCGAGCCCGCCACTACTGCCACATCGTCGCAGCCCGTGGCAGCGCCGGGAACGGCAAACGGACCAGCATCCGCACTGAGCACCGGCCACGTCAATTGGACAGAAGAAGCACACACGTTGAAACAGATTCAGGAACAGGCCGATTTGTGGGCACTTCGCCAGCCTGCACGCCTCTTCGGGGATGGATTCAGCGAGGAAATGCAGAAGCAGACGACCCTGAGCCGGTATTTGGACTTCGATACCTGGTCGCCCGAAGCGGCTGCAATGCTCGTCTGCGGTCTGCAAGCCCCCATCATCGACGGCCAGCTTTGCACGGAAATTCCTGAAAAAGGCGCGATGGGACTCGATAACAGTCTCATCATCGGCAACCAAGACCCGTTTCACGAGGCAAAGCGCGTGCTCGGCATCTGGCGCAGCCAGGAGAACCCGCCTCCCAAGGTACGTCCGCTTGACTTCATCCGGTGGTGTCAGGTCAGGGGCTTCGATACTGCCTGGTTGCGAAGCATCGAAGAAGACGCCTTGAACTCGGAAAGGAAGGACATGAAGGCCGCCGGTCGGCCGGAATTTCTAGAACATGGCGCTACACCCGAAGCGCATGAACTGTTGAACGAACCTGGCGACTTCACCCTGTACTGGCTCAATCGCAAGATTGAAGAAGACCCATCATTTGCTGAGCAGGCGATGGTGGCGCTCCAACGGAGGAATGAGCAGCGGCCGAAAGTTTTGCACGACACAACAACGCTGGCTTCGGCGGCCAGCGCACTGGTCAACGAGTGGCTGGTCAACCGGGAATTGCCTTGCTACATGCGAGGCCGGCCGGTTGACGACTTTGCCGCGCTGACGCTCGAGCCCGGAAGCTGTAGCCTGTCCGACACGATGGACATCCTGGAGGATTCCATCCGCCTCCGCCGGGATGACGTGGTAAGGCTCCTGGAGCGAGAAGGCATGTCCGTGCCGCACTTCTTAAGATGTGAAAATCCGCCCGAGGGTCCAGCAAAGCATCCCGCCACAGTGATTGTTGCGCCCTTGGCAGGCGACGTGACCGAATTACCGGCGCTTGAAGCAGGGAATGGCGCGGCAGCCATCGCCGCTCCACTTCGCGTGACCTCGCATACCCTGAAGGGTCGTCGCGACAACCTGCTGACGCCGGTGATACAACAGGTTGTCACAGCCACGGGGAGCTACAACAGCAACATTGTCTTTCCGGCCCTTCGAGAAATTGCCATACGCGAGGACGTACCATTCAATGGCATGGCCGACGACGGTGCGCTGTTGTGGACCGATGCGAGCGGTTCAAAGAAGAAGCTGAACAAGAAGGCACTGGGGGAACGCCTGCGCACGATGCGCACGCGGGGGAAGGCTGGCTAAGGCCACCGGGTGAAGAGCACCGTGAAGCGTGGCCCCGCGTCGCTGTCGTTAACAGCGCTGGGTCGACGACCGTCGATAGGACGTCAAGGCACTGTAACCCGCTCGAAATGCTTCTGAAGGGCCGTCGCTCGCAGAATGCCCCGGCCGGATTCTTCGGCCTATGGAGCACGCGCGACCTGCGCTTCAGGTGGCAATCGCGATTGCCGTAAACCAAGTGATTGTGTAACGTAGTCTGCGTTACAAAATTGCCGGGGAAATTATGCCCGCGGGTAAAACCGAGACCATCAATGTGCGCGTTCGGCCGGACCTAAAACGACTGCTCCAAGAAGCCGCGGAATACGAAAACCGCAGTCAGACGAACCTGCTCGAGACGCTTATCCTCGACCACTGTCGAAAGCTCGGGCTCGTCGTGCAGGCGCGCGTGACCCGCACCGAATCCGAGGGATAAATGAGTTCTTCCAGCTTGCTTACCAAGTTGCTTGACTACGTCGTCGAGCAATCAAAGGATATCGACCCGCGGGGGTTCAGGCTTTCTGGCACCGACGGGTTCCTTCGCACGAGTGGCGACCTGCGAGGGCTGCCGGGCGTAGACCTTGACATCAAGGTCGAAGGCGACCATATCTGGCTCCGTGTTGAGCGACTTGAGGCCCAGAATCCGCCAGCGGTTCCGCCCGAACAGAAGGAACTGTTTGTCGTCGACTCCAACCCGACTGGAAAGCTTCCACGTATCAATGAAGCGGCGCTGGAGCGGCGCATTGCCGCCTTGACCGAAGGCAAGCCTGAGCTGGAGTCGCAGCAGCTTGCAGACAGCGAGAAAGGGGCTGTTCAGGCGGAGCTGGAGCGTTACACCAGACTCTGGCAGACGTGGGCCGAAGTGGAAAAGCCGCGGTGGCAGGCTATCCGACTTTACGGTGAGTTGTTCTCGCTCAAGCAGCAGCTGGAGCTTGAAGACACGGCCAAGCCGCAGGAGCTCGTGTGCGGCATTGGTGTCGCGTCCTGGAAGATGAGCTTCGAGGAACGCACGAAGAAGGTCGACTTCGACTACCAGTATCCGGTGCTCACGCAGTCGCTCGAACTGGCCATCGACGACCGTACCCTCGCCATTGAGGTCCGGCCACGCGCGGTCAGCCCGCGCATCGAGTTCGACGCGTTTTCCGCTTGTCAGCTGCAAAGTGCCGCAGCAGTCGAGCGTGCGGTCAAGGAGGAACTCGAGCGGTCGGCGGAGCGCCCGCCCAATCCGTTCGACCCGGGTACCTACGAGCATGCCCTGAGAAGCGTTGCAGGCAACATCGACCGCAACGGCAAATACATTGAAGGGCAGGTGGGGCTCCCTCCTGCTGGTCCGTCGCTGCTCGTCACGGACCTGTGGGTGCTCCACTCGAGGCCCCGTTCGAACAACTTCCTGCACGAGGACATCGAGCGGCTCAAGGCGCGCCTGAAAGAAGGTGCAGAGATTCCGGAAGGCCCGCTCGCGCTGGTCACACTGCCCGCCGATGAGAAGCTCAGCTATGAGGCCGTCTCGTTCCGCGGCCTCGCGGGTACGCCATCCAGTGATTCGGGCAAGACGCGAGAACTGTATTTTCCGCTGCCCTACAACCACGAGCAGGTCACCATCGTCGAGCAACTCGAGCGCTCCGACGGCGTGGCGGTGCAGGGCCCGCCCGGGACCGGGAAGACACACACCATCGCCAATATCATCTGCCACTACCTGGCGAACGGAAAGAAGATTCTGGTGACGTCGAAGGGCGAGAAAGCCCTCGAACTTCTGCAGGAGAAGATTCCCGAGGAAGTGCGACCGCTGACCGTGGCATTGCTTTCGGGCGACCGGCAGGGCATGCAGCAGTTTCAGGCCAGTATCGAGGCCATCATCCACCAGGTTAGCCAGATGAACCCGGACGTGGTCGCCACCCAGATTCAGGCGGACCTCTCCGCCATCGACCGCGCGCATACCACCATGCAGCGCATCGACCGCCGCATCGATGAAATCGCGATGACGCAACTATCTGACGTGGAGGTGGATGGCGTCGTGATGCGTGCTCAGAAGATGGCCGAGTTCGCCATCGAAGGCGGGAAGACGTTCTCCTGGTTTGACGATTCGCTCTCGCTTGCTCCCGAGAATGCGCCGCCGCTGGTCGCCGAGGAAGTCAGTGCGTTGCGCGAGGCGCGGCGCAACATCGGCTCCGACATTGGATACGTTTCGTCGCATCTGCCGTCGAGTGCCGCGCTCCTGACCGTGGATGATGTCCGCCGGCTGCATACGGTCATGGTGAATATCGTGAGCCTCAAGGAGGCGGAGGCCAAGGGCACGCTCATTCCGTTGAGGGCGACAACTGACGATGTTTACGAGCATGCGCGCGACATGCTCGCCAAGGTCGACGCGGCCGTAACACTCGCCATCGAGATTGAAGAAACCGAAGAGACATGGCCGTTTGACCTACGGCGCAAATGCCGCCGCGCCGACCACGCGACTGAACGCATGGCGCTGGAAGCGCTTTTTGGGGAATCCGACCAGCTGATGGAGGCGCGCTCGGCATTCATGCAGCGCCCGGTAAAAATCGACGAGGCCGCGCTTGGCTCACCGAAGATGAAAGAGGCGCTTGAGCGCGCGGCAAAGACCGGCAAGCCCTTCGGCATGTTCGCAATGGGCGCGGGCGATGCCAAGGAAATGGTGGCAGCAATTCGTATCGCCGAAATCGCGCCGAAGAACGAAGCCGACTGGCAGCATGTGCTCTCATATGTGAACCTTCACGAGAAGGTTGCATCCTTTTGCGCGCGCTGGAACGAGTTCGCCGATGTCCTGGTCGTCCCGAGACTCACACCGAGCGTCACGCAGTTGCGTCATATTGAGCGGGTCACCATCGCTGCGCGCAAGGCACATGCTTTCGCGACGAACCACGACGTCCATCTGACCGCGGTCGCCGACAAGGTGTTTGCAGTGCCGCCCGTGGACGACCTTCGGGGTGGTTCACAGCAGCTTTCGCGCGTTCGGGAGTATCTGCGCCAGCACCTGAGCCGCGTTGACCTGGCGCAGGCGATGACGAACCTAAGCATCCTGCGCGAGAAGCTCGCGGGCACCCGCGGTCCGGTGGCGGAGCGACTGCGCGATTTTGCGGGGAACCGTCTGGGTGAGCCAGCGTTGCCGGCCGAGAAAGCGGCGGCCGACTACGCCGAGCTGGTTGCAGAACTGCGGCGCATCGAAGGACTCTTCAACGAGCTGGAAGCGGTCCGCACGCTCAGCAAGAAGATTGAGACTGCTGGTGCAGTGCGCCTTGCCGCGCGTCTCCGCGGCGTCCCGGTGCCTGCCGCGGGTGAAGACGTCACGTGGCCCGCAAGCTGGCGCGAAGCGTGGAACTGGGCGCGTGTGCGCGACTACCTGGAAAGCATCGAAGCGCGGCAGGAACTGCTTGAACTCGCGGCCCAGCGCCGGGATGTCGAGTCGGGGCTCTCCCGCCTGTACTCGAGCATGGTGTCAAAGTCGGCATGGCTGTCCACCAAAATGAACGCGACGCCCAAGGTGCTGTCGGCGCTCGAGACATACCGTACTGCAATTCGCCGCATCGGCGCCGGCACTGGCCCCAATGCAGTCCGGCACCGCCGCGACGCGCAGAAGGCGATGCACGACGCACAAGACGCCGTGCCGTGCTGGGTGATGAGCCACGCCAAGGTGTCGGAAACGCTCCCGGCCAACCTCGGCGCTTTCGACCTCGTCATCGTCGACGAGGCGTCGCAGTCTGACCTGTGGGCGTTGCCGGCAGTCTTGCGCGGCAAGAAGATTCTGGTGGTTGGCGACGACCGGCAGGTGTCGCCGGATGGCAGCTTCATCTCTGCCGTGCGAATTCAGGAGCTGAAGGACCGATTCCTCGCTGACCAGCCCCATGCGCCCGTGCTGACGCCGGAAAAGTCGCTCTACGATATCGCGTCGACGGTGTTCGCCGCGCAGAAGGTCATGCTGCGTGAGCACTTCCGGTGCGTTCCGCCCATCATCGCGTACAGCAACAAGCACTTCTACAAGGATTTCATCCAGCCACTGCGCATTCCCAAGATGTCACAGAGGATTGACCCGCCGCTGGTCGACATCTACGTGCCGCATGGCTTGCGCGACAAGAGGGATATCAACCGCGCGGAGGCAGAGGCGATTGCGGCCGAAATTCAGGCCATCATCGCCAACCCGCAGTTCGAGCATCGCACGCTGGGCGTGGTCACGCTGCTCGGGCCAGAGCAAGGGAAGTACATCGACACGCTCGTGCGCGAGCGTTGCGACGCGGGTGAACTGCACCGGCGCAAGTTCGCCTGCGGCGATGCCCGGACATTCCAGGGTGCCGAGCGCCATATCATCTTCCTGTCGCTTGTCATCGACTCATCCGGTACGCGCGCGCTTTCGGACCAGTCGTCAGAGCAGAGGTTCAACGTAGCGGCGAGTCGCGCGCAGGACCGCATGTATCTCGTGCGCTCGGTGAAACTCTCGGAGCTATCGGCATCAGGGAAGGACCTGCGTGCAGGCCTGTTACAGCATTTCTCGATGCCAATCGACCAGCAGGGCAACGGCGAGGAGGAAAAAAGCCTCATCGACTTATGCGAGTCGGGCTTTGAGCGGCAGGTGTACACGGAGCTGGTGAACCGGGGCTACCGTGTCATTCCACAGGTGAAGGCGGGCGCGTTTCGCATCGACATGGTGGTTGAGGGCGCGAACGACGCGCGGCTTGCCATCGAACTGGATGGCGATGAGTTTCATGGCCCCGACCGATGGCAAGCGGATATGAATCGGCAGCGGGTGCTTGAGCGCGCCGGTTGGGTCTTCTGGCGCTGCTTTGCTTCGACCTGGTCGATGCGCAGGGAGGAAGTGTTCAACGACCTGCTGGCCCGCATGTATGCGCTTGGCATTGAGCCCTTGGGAGCTATTGAGCGGGTGCCGGCGCTAGTTGAGTACCGGGAATGGAAGGGAGACCGCGAAGACTTGGTCGACGAAGAGCCGTCGCTTGCACAGTCAGTGGCCTGAATCTGAGCCGTCGGTTTCTGGAATACCGTCGGATGGAAACGCATCGATGTCTGTGCTGAGGCTGCTCCTGGGAGCGAGGACGGCCAGCAAAATCCACGCAACAATTCTGACGGAGGGACCGATGAAAGAGCGTTGTGAGAGATGCGGCTGCACTCCCCATTCGCCTCGGCACCGCTGTTCACTTTGCGGGAAACTGGTGTGCAAAACAAATTGCTGGTCGGCATCGGCGAAAACCTGCAATCACTGCGCACCGCAACCGCAACCGCAACCGCAACCGCAACCGCAACCGCAACCGCAAAATAAGGCTAGTCAAGCTGCACCGGTCAACGCATCCCGACCAACGCTGACCGGGCGTATATCGTTTGAGGGCGACCCCGTCTACACGTGCAGCTTCTGCAATGGCTCCCTCGAACGAAGTGCCTCGCACTGCTCTACGTGCGGGAAACCTGTCCGTTGGGCGTAGCTTCGACGATTTCGCTCGCGTTACTCCAGACACCATACCCTGAGAATCTGTCATCACCATGCGCCCTAAGGCAGGCTAAGGCAGGGCTGCGCCGGACAAGGCAGGGTAAGGCGGGCGTCTATCGGAAAACGCCGCGGCCTGTAAAAGAATCCGTACACCTTCAATGAGCGCCGAACGGCGGGATGGTGATACGAGATGAGCGAGCAGCAACCGACGGGTGGTTCAGTAAAAGCGGTACAGCGCGCGCGGCCGGCACGACGGCGGACAGTAGGGGTCGTAGGATGCGCCGCGCTCATCGACGCGTGTAGCAACTTCGTTGAGCGGCTCGATGCGCACCCGGCCGGCGCCGCTATCGTCTTCGGCATCATCGCCCTGGCGGCCGTCTGCGTGGCAGTCGTTGCATTAGCGGTGACTCTGCACGCCGCGCTGACTTCGCGCGCGTGCTAGTCGACCGGAAGCACGCGTGGTCGGCGCGTCGGCCATGGCTGTCAAAAAGTTTCCGCGGGAACGCGCCGCGGGCGACAGTAGACTGGCATCTCCACATCCGTCCCGGGAGCTGCATATGACCGCGCAAACCTGCAACCGCGTCGACCTCGCGCGAGCAGCTGGAGATGGCCCTCGTCGCGTTCCTGGAGCGCCAGCGCTTCGCCTCGGCCATCACTCTGGCCAGCGCCGCCGAACTGGTGCTCGGCCAAGCATTACGACGCGCCGGCAAGCAGGCGGTCCTTGACTGGCAGTTTGAGGCGACCGACCTGGTGCACACTCAACTGCACGGCCGGTCGCTGAACTACAAAACCTTCCATGACACGGAGAACCGGGTGGGTAGGGCGCTGCGGCACTTTGACAAAACCGATGCTCCGGACTTCGACGCCGACCTCGAGGAAGCTGCGTGCTGGATGCTGGTGCGGGCCTGCGAGAATGCGCATCGGCTCGGGCTGACCGTACAGGGCTTCGATGCGTTCAACGACTGGTTCTACGAGCACGTCGTCGGCGTCTGAGCGCGCGGACTGCAGGGTGACGAACGACGCGCAACGCGCGTGCCGGACCCAACCGGGCGTCGCACAATGAGAAGAGGACCGAGATGCTCGCGAACCCCGCCTTACAAGCCTTCTCGATGTTCTTGGTTGGCACGGCGCTGACACTAGGCGACGTGCACAGCCACGTTTGGGCCCGGGCCTGCTGGTGTCTGACAGACGTGCTCTTCCTTATGGCCTTTGTCCAGTGGCTGCGCTGGCCGGGCAGCTACGGTCGCAAGTTGGAAAGTATCTGGTACCTGCGCTGGGGAGGGCGCGTATCGCTGCGAAAAGCCGCCGAAATCGTCTACAGCGAGGCTCGTGCGCAAGAGTCGGTTTGGGCGCACGCGGCTGAGCGCATGAGCTTGGATAAGTCGCCTGACGGCATCCTTTGTTACATCGCTGAGGTGATTAAGCAGGACACCACCATCTATGGCAAACGTCCGCCGTCAACGCACGTCGAGAAGCTGGACCCATTGCAGTTGAAGTACGGTACGGTGACAAATGGCGCACGCGAGGTGCGCATGCGCGATAACGCGAAAACTGTTTTTACGGACCTCCAAGTCGACGCGAAAGAGCTCCGCCGCGCCTTGCACGAAGTACGGGAGAGCCTGAGGACGACGATGCCCATCTGACGAGAGAGCAGCGCAGACGTTGTATGCGAGAGCACGTGTGGGAGCTCGCAGACGACGAATTCCGCAGTTTGGCGGCGTCCGTATCCCCGCGAGGCAATCCTGTCTCGCGGTCCTTCATCTGCAGCGAATTTCGTCGACGCACGAACTCAGTTAAGCGCTCGTTTCCGCGACCGTAGTTTCCGGTGCAACAACGACGGCATCAACTTTCGCAACAACCTTCTTGGAAGCAACTGCCTTTTTCACCGGAGCTTTCTTTGCCGGTGCCTTCTTGTTGGCGACTACCTTCTTCGCTGCCGGAGCTTTCTTAGCGTCCACCTCCTTCGCTACGGCTTTCTTCGCGGCGGCTTTCGGCTTGCTCGTCTTGGCCACCGCAACCTCAGCGCTCGCGCCATCAATCAGAAACCGTGTCCGGTCCTTGGCACCAGCCAGCCACGCCGGCGCCGGACCACGACCGCTCCAAGTCGCACCGGACTTGGGGTCACGGTAAAGCGCCGGCTGCGGACCTTTCGGCTGACCCTTGGTAGACGCCGTACCAACTCCCTTCGAGGCCTTCTTCACCGCAGTTTTCGCCTTGCTCACGGCACCCGCGGGCGTCGCGACAGTCGCTTTAGCGCCGCCTGCAATCAGGAACTTGTTCCTGTCTTTGGCTTCAACAATCCACGTCGGCGCGCGACCGTGGCCGGTCCATGTGGCTCCCGTTTTGGGGTGCTGATACTTCGGCGCAGCTTTGGCTTTTATACCACGGGCAATTCTCGTTTTGCCAGCGGCGGCGGCGCCCTTCTGTCCATTCGCTACTCGCGCTGCCGTCGCGTTGCTTTCAATGTCTGTCGTCGTTAAACCGTGCTTCAGCATCAACGCACGAATCTGGTCGACTGCTGCCTGAGCTTTCTTTGCCAGTAGGGCGTCCGCCTGCGCCTGTAGTCGTTTCAGTTTTGCCTGAATTTGCTCTAATGTTGCCATTGCGTTCCTTTGTAGAGTTGATAACTGTTCGCACTATGCCATAGGCATCGCCGTAAGCGCATAACATAAGAGAGCAAACACAGCTCTTTTCCATGGTGGCTATACTGAGGGAAATGCCACCGGGGCGCACGGGTGTCTGGTTGCGACGATTTCGAGGTGCGCTACCTCGGCGTGAATGTGGTTGCTCGCCTGAGCGCATGACCGGAGACACTGTAAATGCCGCGCAATCCAGTTCAGTTTGCGGTTTAACGTAGTTAAGATGTCTCACGCGGAAGCTTGTTAGCATGTGAGACATACACCGCTAGTTCTCTAGACCCAAGATGCGAAACAACGCGCTTTACTTTCCCTATATCTCGGTTCCCAACGAGCGCTGGACAATCAAGACCCTGCTCTATTGGGATAAGTTGTCGTCTATTGTGCCAATGGAGTACATCGACCGCCCGGAGTCGCTCGACGACTTTATGCGCCGCTTAGTCCAGGCGGGGATGGTCGAGCAGCTATTTCCGGCACAGTACCTACGACATCTTGATGAGTTTGAGAAGCTGTTTGTGGAACTCTTGGACCGGCAGATGAGGGGAAAGCATGCGTTGCATGGGAAACGTGACGTGCGACGCATGCGTATACATGTCGAAAAGCTGGGAAATATTCCAGAGTATCTGCTCGACCGGGGGCTGGCCACACGGGTGAATTATGCGTGGTACGACGTCGACGAACCCGTTGCCAATCTTTTCATGGCATACCTCGCATCGTGCCTAGGCAGCATCCCGGAAATTGATGCTGCGCCTGTGACAAACAGATTGGCGTTTGCGAATTTGTTCGGCGTACGCAATCGACCACAAACCGATAAACGCATGCTGCACCGTCAGAAAGCTCGGGAGGTCATACTGACTGCGCTACTACCGTTTCCCGACGAGCCGGTCACCTTGGACCAGTTGGTCGCGTTTAAGCAGCGTCACGGTCACTTGCTCCCAGCAGTGCGCCAGCTCGTGGAGGCGCGATGTGCATTCATTGCCGAATTGGACGATGTCGAGCATCGACTCATCGCCACTCAGCAGTTAATCCACGAGTCACGACAACAGGTAGACGAGCTAGTCGATGCCATGAGGCCGAACTGGACGAAGATAGCGTTTGGGTCGCTAATGCCATTGCTTGCAACCGGTTTAGCAATTAAGTCGGGAGATGTTGCGAGCGCCTCAGCAGCCACTGCTGCTGGCCTGCAATACGCAGCGACGGCGTACCAGTCACTGACCGCCGTACGCGGGTTGAATGGCAGCCAGCAACTACAGCCTTTGGCCTTTATCGCACACGCTCGGGCAGAACTGCATCTACCGTCGGGGCGCCAAAGCACAGAGTAATGTCGCTATCCGATAGCACCTCCGCGAGGCGCGATGCGGTACGTGACATCCAGAGACATTCGAAGGTGAGTGAGTGCTCGTGACGTTTTCTCTTTTGTAGTAATGGGACTACCACTTTCCGCATAGACCTAAAAGACGTCCGACGAGGACGCGCGAACAGGAAAATCATTGTTTTCTGTCTTGGCTTCTAATTGCGGCGCACGGCAGGTAATGGGTTGTGGCTAACTCTCAGCATTTCGAAGGCATCTTCGCTGCGCCAGCTCCATTGGAGCTGGTGGTCACCTGCGCGTCAATGAGCCGCAGACGCGGGCCTTACCTCCGAGCTTCCTGCAACGTGCGGGGCTGGGCTCGTCTTGTGACTCGAATCAATGCGCGTGCTGGCGGGTACGTTTTCCCACTCTATCTTTGACCACGTTTTGATGTCAGTCAGCGGAACCATGTGTGTGTGGACGGGGCCACCCGATGAATAGATTCCACAGAACTTTTCCGTGCACGAGATAATGACTCCTGTCACGGGGTCAGCTTTGTCCCGCGTAATCTCTACGAAGTTCAGCTTGTGCTTCTTGAGCTCATCGATGCGCCACTCACGGATGGCTGTCATCTCCGTTTGGGCGACCTTTTCTCCTCGGCTGCGCGCTGGATTGAACAGGGCCATCGGAAGGACGCTGAAATACATGAGAGAGAAAAACACGATAGCTGTCACACAAAAGAATATGATTTCCTGCGTTACGAAATTTTCTGACTTTTTCAGGGTCGTCCTAATACCCTTTTGCTCCCGGCGCTTCGACATGTGGTGGTTCATCCAGTTGCCAGCGTAGAGCACTGCGGCTATAAAGAGCATGAGGCCGACAAATAGCCCAAGCAAGTCGACCAGTAGGTCCTCCTGTGCGTAGTAACCCAGATACGCAAGGTCATCGCTACTCCACGGCATAGCGTCCGGTTGCAAGCCGAATGCGAGGAGGTACCCGCTTCTGTATGACATCCCGGCATTTTTGAGCATCCAGAGAAATATCGTCCCTGCAAGAGCGGCTCCACTGATGATGACTGCAGCGAGCGAAATCGCGGAGAAATGGACTGTAGTTGCGTCCTGTTTTTTTGTAGTGGCCCGACGAAGGGATGAGCGGGTGGGTCGGTGATTCGGTAAGCTCATAGGAGATTTGGCAAGATTGAAGTTATTTAGCAGATAGGAGTCGGCCAATCTCATCCGACAGATAGATGAGAGGGCCGAGTCCCAGTCACACGTAAAGGTGAACGAGGGAAAACCTGTGTCCACCCGTGTTGGCTGATGGCGCGTCCTGAACAGCAGTCATTCGTGAGAGCGCCATTCGTTTTATCGTTGCCCATGGCGAGCTCAGCTCAGTCGCGATGAATTTCGCCGGTAATACGTTGTCAGCGAAGACAGCCTGTCTGATTGCCGCGATTATCGACTATGCACCACGCATCATAATTTTTCATTTAGAGCAACTGCCGGCAGTGATTTAACAGTTTCCTGATAGCTAATTAAAATAGCGTTTTGTAAAATCCGTGCGCGACTTAATGCTCGAGTGACGGAAAGAGGCACGTGCAATGGAAGTACAGGAGTTTATCGGCAGGATGACCGGAGGGCTGGCGCAGCAGGACCGGCTTCTGAAATTCGACACGCCGCTGGCCGCAAATACGTTGCTGCCACAGCGTGTTTTCGGTCGTTCACGCATTGGCCGTAACTTCGACTTCACGGTCGACCTCGTTTCCACATCCGGTGACATTGAACTCAAGTCACTGATTGCACAACCGGTCACCCTCTGGATTCAACAGGCCGACCGCTCCTACGCGGCCCATCATGGCTATGTGAATACTGCACGGCGACTTGGTTCAAACGGCTCGACGACAAGCTATCAGCTCGCGTTTTCTTCCTGGATGCATTTCCTGCGCTTTCGCAAAGACGCGCGAATCTGGCAGGACAAACCCGCTGACGAGATTCTTACCGACGTATTCAATCAGCATCCGCAGGCTCAGGGCGCGTTCCGGTTTGCCCTGAAAGCGCCTTTGCCGCAGCGCTCGTTTTGCGTGCAATACGAAGACGACTGGAACTTCTGCCATCGCATCATGGAGAGCGAGGGGCTCTTTTTCTGGTTCGAGCAGGCCGACAATGGCAAGGCTCACACCCTTATTGTTACGGATGATTTGGCGTCATTGTCGCAACTCACGAGACTTGGCGGACAGCCTGTGGAGTTCTACCGTGCCGGTACAGGCAGTGAGACGAACGCGCTAGTGCAGTGGTCTGGCACGCGTACGCTTCACAGTACCTCGCTTGCCACCCGGACCTTTGACTACAAGTCGCCATCTGCCGCACATCCCAGGTCGACTAGCATTCCGACGCTCGCGACGCACGGCGACCTCCCGCCGCAGGCCGAAGTGTACGAATACACAGGTGCCTATTCCTGGAAAGAGCAGACGCGCGGCGACCGGCTTTCCACCATCCGGATGGAAGAATGGGAATCGCGCGCAAAGCGGTTTCATGGCTCTGGCGCCGTCCGTGGCATGGACGTAGGCGGCTGGTTCACGCTCGCCAATCATCCGGTGCACGACCAGGGCGACGCGCCGAGCCGCGAGTTCGCCGTGATAGAGACGACATGGTTCATTGAGAACAACCTGCCGGTTTCCAACAATGCTCCCGACTTTCCACACAGCCTGAAGTCGCAAATCGACGAAATCAGGCAGGCCAATGTCAGCACCGGCGCCGCGGACGGTCAGGTAACAAGAAGCAACGTCCAACGAGCGATGACGGCTGCGCGAAACGTGTTTTTTGTCCCGCACGCCGATGGCAGCGAAGGATTCTTCCTGGTTCAACTCGAGGCGCAGCGCCGCTCGGTGCCGTTTCGTAGCCCGTTCGAACATGCCAAACCCACGATGCACCTGCAGACCGGGACGGTAGCGGGTCCTGCCAACGAAGAGGTGTACACCGATGCCCTGAACCGTATCAAGGTCCGCATGCACTGGGACCGCCTGAATCAGGGCGACGAGCGGGCGTCCTGCTGGATGCGCGTTGCACAGTCCGACACCGGTGGCGGATACGGTGCCGTGCATGTCCCCAGGATTGGTGAGGAGGTCGTCGTCGACTGGGTGGGCGGTGATTGCGACCGGCCGATTGTCACTGGGCGCGTATACAACGGTGCGAACGCTCCGCAGTGGCATTCGAATGGCTTGCTTTCCGGATTCCGGTCCAAAGAGTACGGCGGAGGCGGATTCAACCACCTCGTGATGGACGACTCGACCGGCCAGAATCGTGTTCATCTTTATTCCTCGACTACCGGCGCGCATATTCACCTGGGCTATCTCATCGCGCAAACGGGCAACACTCGCGGCAATTACCTGGGCAGCGGCTTCGACCTGAAGAGCGATGCGTATGGTGCCGTGCGCGCCGCTCGCGGGTTGATGCTCACCACGCAGCCCGCTGCACGTGAGCCGCTGGACGCAGCATCTGCCAGCCAGCAGCTTGCAAGTGCCGAAAGCGTCCTGGATTCGCTCTCGACGGCAAGCGAGACGCATCAGGCAGCCAGTCTGAACGACGGCAGGGACGCGCTCAAGGCGTTCAACGATGCCACCCGGTCCAGCGTCGATGGAGCGCATCTGAGCCTGGAACCGGATGCGGGTGCCGAAGGCTCCGGAGGTGCGGCAAGCACCGGTTCGGGTGGTCGTACTGCTGGCGGCGGTACCGGAAAGGCGAACACATTCAAGGAACCGGTGATGCTTCTGACGAGTCCGGCTGGTATCGCGCTCTCGACGCAGAAGTCGGTGCACTTTGGAGCCGATGAGCAACTCAATATCGTGAGCGGGCAGAACACCCACGTCGCCGCGGGCAAGTCGCTTATCGCGAGCGTCGCGCAAAGCCTTAGCCTGTTTGTGCAGAACGCGGGCATGAAGCTCTTCGCTGCGAAGGGCAAGGTTGAAGTGCGCGCTCACTCAGACAATATCGAGGTAACCGCGCAGAAGACCCTCAAGCTTCTTTCTGCCACGCAAAACATTGAGGCCGCGGCCAAACAGGAGGTTCTTCTAACCTCCGGTGGCGCCTATATCCGCATCTCCGGCGGCAATATCGAGATTCATGCGCCGGGCATGATTGACATCAAGGGTAGCCAGCATTCGTTCAATGGCCCAACACAGGGCAACTACGACCTGCCTGCGCTGCCTGCCGGTGAGCTACACAACAAGCTTGAACTGAATCTCGCCGATGATTCGCTGAAACCCGTACCGAATGCGCCGTACAAGGTGATGTTTGAAAACGGTGGGGTGATGTCCGGCAAGCTCGATACGAACGGCTATGCGGTGCTGCATGATGTACCGCCCGGCCCCGTGAAAGCATTCTTCGGCGAAGATGCACGTCCCTTCACCCAGGCACCGCTTCCTGCTGCACAAGACCTTGCACCGGACGACGTTCTGAAAGAACTCCACGCGGCGGGCCATGGTGAAATTACTCAGGACAATCTCGCAAGTCTTTTTAACCGCTTCTCAGGCCGGCCGGACGTGCAATGAGCGACAACGACCAACAGGCGATTGAGGACGCGGTTGAGCAGATTGGCCTTTCGATGGCTTCGAACGCCTTTCCGCTCTTCTACGTCGCGCAGAACGTGTACGACACAAGCGAGAGTGTCTGGACGGTGTGGAATAGTCGGGACAGCACCGACGAAATGGTCAAAGTCGAGGCAGGCATTGACCTTGTGTTCGCCGTGGTTGGATGGGTGCCGGTAGTCGGCGCCGGCGTGAAGCGCACGTTTCGGCTGGTCAATCATAAGTCCGACATTTACGGCCCGCTTCTCTTCGATATTCTCCGGCTGGTACTGCAGCGCGCCGGGGTCCAGACAAGTCCCGAAGAACTCGTTGACAAGCTATTCGACGCCTCTGGCCTGAAAACCGTACTGACCGGTGCGCGCGAGCACATCGAGAAATCGTGGTTGTTCAGGGAAATGCCTACGGCGGCGCAGGCGACATTCAGACAGGCACTTATCTGGGTCGAGACCAATCTGCCCTACTGGCTTGCCCAGTTCCTGGAGCGCAAGCTTCTCCATTGGAAGAAGAAGCAACCAAACTCTTCGGCAGAGACGACGCTCGAGCGGCGGAAAGAGACGGAAAAGCCCGGCAAGGTAGGTGTCGAGGCCGAGGAGGGTCATAACCGTCCGTCCAGGTCGTCCAGTCAGGGCGTGGTCAACGCGAAGCTCGCGGTTGCCGACATCACAAACGGAATCACCGGCATCCTCGGCGAGCACATCGCCGACTACTATTGCTACGAGACGCTCGGCTGGGGAAAAGGGTGGGAAGCCCACGACCAGGGGCTGCTCGGGAAATGGTCGCATGAGCCGGGCGCTGAGGTGCCGGGGAAGCTGAATGACCACGGTAAGCTGAACAAGCTCTTCGATTTGCGACCGCGAGGTCACGGCATTGATGGCGTCTGGCGCGCGAACCCGGGAACGAACGAAGGGAAGGCGTTTGCAATCGTGGAGGCGAAGTCGTCGAAGGTCGACAAACCGATGAAGAACCCGGAGGGAAAGCGGAATATGTCGCCGAAGCTTGGCCTGGCGTCGCGCATAAAGGATACCGTTCGCCCGTCTGCGGACGAACTGCTTGAGCCGCCAGCTGCCGTGCCGGGTACTGGTCCGGCACCCGTAAACACAAGTGGTGGGAAATTAGGCGGGGGCCGACGGCAGCCCGCCAAGAGCACGCAATCGGACGCTTCCTCGGCGCAAACCGCCACTGGGCCATCGGGTAAAGTTGTGCAAATGAGCGACGAATGGATTCGCCAGAACCTGCAAGATGCGGTCGGAGCAAAAATACTGCAGAGCATCCGACGGGAAGGCTATTCGAGGCATATCTTGTACGTGCCGTTCTATCTGCCGTCGGCGGTTGAGCACGAGGCTGCGCTTATGAAGGGAGATGAGCACGGGCACAAGGACCATCAGCTTCCTCCGACACACCACTATCATGACGCGGAAGTCGAGCAAGCTGTGCAGCGAAAGAAAGCCCGGCTGCAATAGTCTGTGTACGAAGGAAAAACGCGAATGTCAGATTTCGATAGCAAAAGACGTCAACGCTTTTTGAGCGAAGAGTACCTCACGTGGCTCTCATCCATCATCAGGGAAGAGATAGAGCACTGGACCCACAACGTCCCCCCCACCGGAAATGGGGAGGACGCCAGGAAAGCGATGGGGGCATGGTACGTCGCAAATGAGACGTACCGACAGTTTCTCCTGCAATACACGGCCGGTGCAGACCTGCGTCTGTTGCGTACCGAATTGGATGCCGTGGTCACGAGTCTCGAGGCGTATACATTCGCGCAGCGAAAGGCGGAAAAGAACGACTCCTATCCGCCGTTTATGTTCGGCGAAATTCAAGATTACGAGTCTGCGGTTCAGCTCATCGGCCTGTGCCATCTGCTTCACAGGCGTGAACTGCTTCCCAGGGTGGTGGCCATGCTCGACCCGTTCTATCGGGCGAGGGACACTCTTTATGAAGATTTGCTGGCTTACGGGATGGATGGCCGGGTTGATGTCGACGTGTGGTTTCACGAACTTTATCGTGACCTTATCAATAGCATGTACAGCGACACGGATGAGCTTGGTATCTCGCTGGTGCGTTCGTATCTGGATAAATGGTATCCGGCCATGAGGGCAGCTTCGTGGCACGACAGTCACTTGAAAGCCAATATCACAGATGGAGGGGCCTACGTAGGTTATTGGGCCATTGAAGCGGCGGCCGCCGCATACCTCATCGAACTCGACGATACCTCGTTTCGTGACCATCTTCTGTATCCGAAGGATTTGGTAGACTTCGCGCGTGAATTCGACGCACGCCAGCACTCTCAGTCGGCGAAGCTGGATACCGGGTCTATGTCTGTACATACCGGACAGGTTTGCCCCGAAACCGGTATCTGGAAGGCACGCGGCCACAATGTTCCGGGTGTGCTAGTGCAGAAGGGGGACCGCATGCCTGAGGTCTTCGCGCCTGATACACGCGGCGCGCTACGACCGCAGCCTGCTCTCTGGGAATTCGAGCGGAAGGCTTAAACAACGGCCATGTCGGCGTCTAGCGATATCGTGAGATGACCGGCGATGTCGGCGTGCACGTTCGTCCAGAGACTCTGGAAATCCAGAGCGGGAGCGAGAGCACTTATGTTCTTGTCGCGGAGCAAGACGGCAATGTTGTCGACCCGCTCCTTCTGAACATATGCCACGACGTTATGTACGGTGAGCAGCCATTCGCAGTCGTCGAGAACGTCATCGTTGCGCAATCGCATCGTCGTCTTGGAGCGGAATACGTGATGTTCTCTGACGCCGAACGTATCTGAACGGAGCATGATTGCTCGAAAATAATGCTGCTAAGCTCGTCCGCCCGGCTGGAGGCACATCAGTTCTTTCTCGAACAAGGCTTTGACGGGGATACAAAAACCGGCTTTGTCAAATACCGGCTCAATTTTCAACAACCCGGCTCCAAGCGCGTATAAAAAATACGCGCTTCATTAGACATCTGTATCGTTAAGCAATCAATTTACAAGCGCCACCTCGCATCCTGGACCGAAGTACCCCCGAGGTCTTTTAGCCAAGGGCACTGCGAGAGAACGGTTCTTCGGATGATTCCTCCTGTGTATGGATGCACTGGTTCGAAAGACCGCGGCCATTCGATGACCGAGATTGCGGCGTTTGTCGCCGACGTGAAATCTGCGTTTGGCGAGCATGATGTCGATGAAACCGTGCGTCGCGGCCGAGCCGGGGAGCCGACGTTTTTTGCGTGCGAAAATGGCCGCTCGGTGGGTACCGCTAGTTCGGTGGGAAAGGATGCCTGGCGTGTTGACGGCGCCGTGCGACCGACATTACTGTGACGGTTGCGACGGGTCGTGCGTCGGTGGGGATGTACCCTGCATCGACAGATTGAATCGCTTCGCCGAGGAGAAACGATAGTGAAACAGGTTGGATGCGGGTTGCTTTTACTGGCGTGTACTTCGTCCTCCTTAGCAGGCGAGCGCTACATAGGAATCTGGAATCCGCCCGAAGCTCGCGGGGGGATTGCACCAGGGAGCAGGCGCGCCAAAGTCGCTTACGCGGAAGCGGCGTGTGCCCCATCTGATAAAAACACGTGCGCGTCGCACGCCGACCATCGCCACAAAGCTGGCTGCGAGGCAGGGAACTGCCGGTGCAGGTACGCGACGCGTTACGCCTGACGTGTCGGAAATTCCCCGTCTGATAACGCCTGAGGGAAACGTGCTGCGCGTTGACGCGCACGAATCGCATGTTGAGGTCGTGCGCTGATGGAATCGGGAAGCTACAAGGGCTACCGTATCTTCGGTCACGCCATTCTTCAACAAGAGGATATCCTTTCGCCTGAGCGATATGCAGGCAGCAGGACCATCACACGAGACACATAGATGGTTGAAGCCTCCGGGTACTCGGCGTATTCGATACGGAAGAAGAGGCCCAGTTCGCGAGGCTTCCTACGCTATCAGTCGACGATTCACGCATCGACGCGGCCTTCGTATCGACACTACTTCCTCGTATCATTCACAAACTCTTGCATGCCGGTACACTTATCGCGACCACCGGCAATCTCTCGAGACGCCCGTCAACAACTTTCAACTGCGTCACAGTTAGCTCCATCGGCTTGCCAATATCGGCACCGGTTGTGACTTCGTAGTCCGCAGATGCCTCGGGCGTGAACTGAGCAAACTTGGCCGAGCTGTACATCACGAACCCGTTACCGTGCGACCACTGTGAACCGAACTCGAGGGGAATTCCCGCCTTGACCCGAACTTCGGCGTAAGTGAGCTTCGATACGTCCGGGATATCATTGGGCATATCGAGCTTTGGCGGCGGAGATAGCGCCGAATTCAAATTCAGTGTGTTGTGCTGATACGTAATGAATGCAAGCGACCGTGTGGCCGGGTCCATCTTGAAGTGACACGTTGCTTGAGTGTATTGAAGCACGTTGTCGTTTCCGTCTCCGACGAAACGGAAGCGCACCCGGGCACTCGTGTCATTCGGACCCAGCACGATATCGGTGGGAATGCAGGCGGCAAGTAGGGTTGTGCACACCGTGACAGCTAACAATCGTTGAAGTTGCAGGGAGTGAGGGAACCAGTTCATTTTAGGATGATTGAGATATCGCCTTCGTACGCATTTGGAAGTCCGTAGAGTGAACCATTCTCCGAGCGCGCAACTAGTCGGTCGGTGTTTGCAGATGATGCGGCGTAGACCACGATGTACTTCGCCGAAGCAGGTATGGGCGTCGTTGCAAAGTAGTAGGAGCCGCGAAGGAACTTCGAATCTCGTGCCATTGGGTTGAGCTTGTCGTCGGCAACCTCTTTGAGACCCGCGTCAAGAAAAAGAACCCGCGGTCTGAAAACCGTGGCCAGTGGCAACCAATCAGAGCTGGGGTAGGTATCTACTTCCACCGTCTTCGCTTCCACCTGGGGCAGCCGGTACGCAACAAAAGTGGCCCGACCTTCAGGGAAGTCGAACGTCGGACTCCCGTTCAGACTAATGTGCGAACGGCTGACGCCGTGTGCGTCCATCTCTTCGAAGTGAACACTCTGCCATGTGGAACAGCAGTTGGCCGGAGGCGGTGGAGCAAAGGAGATGGGCGGACGAGTTGCGCATGCGCTTGAGGCAAGAATCGCAACTAAAGCGAGCGCCTTGATGAGCACAGGAATTTTGTGGGGCGCTCCAGGCATCCAGGGGATTTTCCGCAAAAATAAGATACACATGTTTACGGCGTTGCGTCAGGAAACTTGACCCCGCGCGGTCTGCTATCCGTTCCCCAAGAGTTGAACCGGAACATCCGGGTACTGGCGGCGACGCCAGCCAACGAGCGGACCGGCGATGCACGCGGCCGACAGTCGCATCCTGATTGCGCGAGCCGACTGGCCAGGATGGAAGAGAAGCCGCTCTATTGCAAGTTGGGGCCGCAGAACAGCGGCCGCGTTACGAGGACTTGGTCTACCTGGCGCTCACGGCCAGTTTCGTACGGAGCTGGATGAGAAACGAGGTGGTTGCTGCATGGCTCGAGTCACATCATCCAAGGTGCGCTATCGCGCTTGCCCGCCTGGCGAGCAAGTCGGACTTTGCCATTGAGGCGGCCCGCCCGATGAAGCTACCTTACGCTCTCTCTGGTGGTGCAGCGGGGGCCCGCAAGAAACGTGGCAAGTAGCCCGGCACGCAACCGCAATCGACTATTCAAACCAACGAGTGCTTAGCAGCAGCGTGAGACATAGGTTGTATATTTCTCGCGCCGTCGGTGACCGGAAATCGAGGCGCAGATTCTCACAAAATAACGTGCGAACCACTTGGGGCGTGACTTCCGCTACCGATATGCCTTCGAGGTGCTGGGCAACCTCGAGCGCCCGCGTCGAAAGCATGACTCGCTGCAAGACATCGGCACCACCACCGTTCTTCCTAAGCCATATCGCGGTCGATTCCACCACGTGGTCGGATGACAACCAATCGCCAGTCATCTGTCTCGCCAGGAGATGGGATGCAACGAGATACGCAAGCAGTTCGGCACGTGCCCGAAGGTCCAGGTTAAGCGGATTGTCCATCGTGCTCATTGCAAGTGACCGCTTAACTGTCCCCGAAGGGAATCCGCGACCTTCCGCAAGATGTCAGGCAGCAGCACCTGCGCATCCAGCGGGCCGACGACGGAGTAGCCGGACCCGGACTCTCCGTCAATGACAACGACGACGGCGCACCGTGCATGTGTCATATCCCGGACGTGATTACAGGCCGCATCGAGAAGCTCCGGCGATTCGCTACTGGGTACCACTTTGGAACCTGCAATATCGGTCATCGCGGCCTCGGAGTATTGCAACCAGTATCCATTCTAGATTGCGGACCGTCCTCCTGTCATAATCCGCCGAACAGCCCACGCGCAACGGATACGTAAGGCCTGTAAGGCGCGTGGGGGCAGGTAATTGCAAGCTTTCCGTGCTACCAGAGCACAGTCATTTGCAAGGAATCTAGCTCGTGAAAGAGAAAATGACTCCCCGGGACAAACTTCCAACCGTCGTGCGACGTATGACCGCAGGAAAAATGCTCGCAAAAGGAGCGCCTGTCGCCAAGGTAGCCGAAAAGATGCAGATGGGTGTCGGAACGGTTCGGCGGTACAAGGACATCATCGACGAAGGTGGTCTTGATGCGCTGAGGAGGATGAGTATCGGCGGTCGTCCATCAGCGCTGGACGAAACGGCGTTGAAATGGATTGAAAAGGCTCTTGTGGGTTCGGCCCAAATTCACGGTTTCCCGACTGATGCATGGACAAACGGGAGGGTGCGTGAACTGGTGGCGAGCCGATACGGAGTCACGTATTCGAGAGTCTACACGTGGCAACTCGTAACGAACCTGGGCTTGGGTCACCGTCTGTCTAAGTCAGCCCGCTAGCGCCGCGCCGACTACCGTGCTTAGCCAGCCATGGTGCGCCCTGCTTACCGCTGAAGCAGGCGCTTTGAAATAAACTGAAGTTGATGGATAGCACCCACTGCTGACGCAGCTTCTTCGAGAACCGGGCACAAGCTTGTCCGCGTCAGGCAGCCAATCGGTGCTCATAGAATGGCCGCTCCCGGTCATCAAGCACGGCGTACGATGCCGCGAGGTCCGATGCTTTCGGGTTCAGCCACAAGTCGACGTTTTCCGGTTTTATGGGAATGATGCATCGGTCATGGCCAACTGCCGCAACCTCTGCAGGCGGCTCATCGGTTATCGCTGCAAACGACAACAAATCGGGCTCGCCCGGCGCCAACCATCGAGACCAAAGACAGGCGACCAGCATTAGCTCACCGTTGCTTGGACGAAATTCGAGTACGACATTTTCGTCTCGCTCATGTGTCTCTGACAACGTCCCTTCCATCTTTGCCTTGCTGACATTTTCATAGAACACGTCAACAAGCATGACGCCGTGGGTGTGCCCGAAGCATGGCTTCCAAAAGCCCTCGAGATTGTCGCGACGAGCGTTGTACGTCCCGGGATACTTCACGTCATAGGTAGCGGGCTTGCCGGCGATGCGACATTGGTAGCGCATTGGTTTAACAACTCGCCGGCCATTTTCCACAATCATGACAGGCGCGTAGTGACCCGGGAATATGCGCGAGTCACGTGCGTTCGGCTCAGCTCGCTGCATGTCTTCAAGCTTGCCCAGAGTCCAGGCGATTTTGTCTGTGGCGATTCGTTGACTTTCGATAGCGGCCTTGGTGGCCTTCGTTTGAAGCGTGCGTTCTGCATCGGCCAGCCGTTTGCGTTCCTTAAACAGGTCCTGTTCGAGCTTCGAAGTCTGGACGGAATTGAACTTGTCGATAGAGGCTTTGATTTCGCGCTCGGCGTCAGTTTGCGGTTCGTCGAAGGCGTGTTCCATCGCCTTGGGTATCTTCGCCTTGCTGACACCTTCGGCGCGTTCAAAGAACAGCCGGGTGAATTCCCCGATGTCCATGATGGCGCCGAACATGCGCACGAATTTCCGGTAGTCAGCTTGAACCTGGGCCGAGTAGCACATGAATGCCTCCGTTTCGTCTCCCTATGATACGCATTACCCAAGACGAGGCGAACCGTGCGCCCACGCCGTGGCAGCGGCCAGAAGCCGGTCGCAGTGATAGACACCCTGCGTTCGGCCGTAGTATCCGTTCAGCAAAAATTCCGACTCACGGTTGATAACCCACCCAGCAGATGAGACATGTCGACAAGCCGCTGAGCGACGAGATGTCGGACCTCACCTTCACATTGCCATGTGCCGTAGACCGCCAGCAGCGATGCGCCTAAAGCTTCCTTACGTTGTCGTTCGAAAAGGGACGGCCAGACAATCACATTGACGTTGCCAGTCTCATCTTCGAGCGTCACGAACAGCACGCCTTTCGCCGTTCCGGGTCGCTGTCGCACGGTCACAAGACCGCACCCTCGTGCCAGCCGGCCGTGGCGATAAGTACGCAGTGTCGACGCCGGCATCAACCGGTTTTCGAGCAATTGCGGCCGCAGCAGCTCAAGGGGATGGCGCCCCAGCGTCAGTCCGACAGACCGATAATCCGAGACGATGTCGTGTGCTTCTGACGGCGCGCCCAACTCAGGCGTCTCGTCCTGCACCGGTGCGCTGGCAAGCATGTCCTTGTCGGGAACGGCCGCGACCGACTGCCAGAGCGCTTCCCTGCGGTTTCCCGCGAGCGAAGCCAACGCGTTAGCGTCGGCAAGAGCATGGAGGTCTTTCCGGTCGAGCTGTGCTCTGCGCGCAAGGTCGCTGACGCTTCCGAAGGCGCGAACTGCGCGCGCGTTCACGATTCTTTCTGCCGCGCCGTCCTTCATGCCGCGAAGCAGTGACAGCCCGAGACGCACGGCCGGTCTGGTCGCGTCAGCAAAACGTTCGAGCGATGAATCCCACCCGCTGATAGTCACGTCAACCGGAAGCACCGTGACGCCATGACGCTGCGCGTCCTGCACCAGTTGCGAAGGTGAGTAAAAGCCCATGGGCTGCGAGTTCAGCATCGCTGTGAGGAACGCTTCGGGTTCGTGGCACTTTAACCAGCTGCTCGCGTAGACAAGCAGCGCAAAGCTGGCGGCATGGCTTTCTGGAAAACCATACTCACCGAAGCCCTTAATCTGCTCAAAGATTGATTCTGCGAAGGCCAGGTCGTACCCGCGTTCCTGCATGCCGACCACTATGCGGTTGTAGTATTTTTCCAGACCGCCCTTGCGCTTCCATGCAGCCATTGCTCTCCGCAAGCCATCGGCCTCGCCCGGAGTAAAACCGGCTGCCAGGATGGCGACCTGCATAACCTGCTCCTGGAAAATCGGTACCCCAAGGGTCCGGCCAAGAGCAACTTTGAGGGCATCGCTCGGATAAGTGACCGGCTCAAATCCCTGGCGGCGTTGGAGGTAGGGATGAACGGCGCCGCCCTGAATCGGACCGGGTCGCACGATGGCGACCTCGATAACCAGGTCGTAAAAAGTGCGCGGCTGCATTCGCGGCAACATGCTCATCTGCGCTCGCGATTCAATCTGAAACACTCCGACCGTGTCCGCAACTGAAATCATTTTGTACGTGGCAGGGTCTTCGGCAGGTATGTCCTGCATCTCGAAACGTTCGCCGCGCTGCTCCGACACCAAGTCGAGCGTGCGGCGAATCGCGGACAGCATCCCGAGTGCGAGGACATCAATCTTCAGCAAGCCCAGTGACTCAAGGTCGTCTTTGTCCCATTCAATCACACTGCGGTCTGCCATCGCGGCGTTTTCAACGGGGACGAGGCGCGTGAGCTTGCCGCGACTGATGACAAAGCCACCCGAGTGCTGCGACAGGTGCCGTGGAAAGCCGAGCAGTTGGGAGGCAAGTCTTGCCCACGCCTGGATAAGCGGCTTCTCCGGGTCAAGGCCGGATTCCGCGAAGCGCTTCAACAGGTCTTCACTGGTATCGAACCAGTGATGCGACTTCGCCACCAGGTCGACAATCTGCGGGTCAACGCCGAGTGCCTTTCCCGTTTCGCGCAACGCTCCGCGTGGCCGATACGTCGACACCGCGGCCGCAATCGCTGCGCGGTCGCGGCCATATTTCTGGTAGATGTATTGAATGACTTCTTCGCGTCGCTGGTGCTCGAAATCGACGTCAATGTCAGGCGGCTCCCCACGTTCCTTCGAGATAAATCGCTCGAACAGCATGTTGCCGCGGGCGGGGTCCACCTCCGTCACCCCAAGGCAATAGCAGACGGCAGAGTTTGCGGCAGAGCCTCGGCCTTGACACAGAATGTGCTGGCTACGAGCGAAGCGCACGATGTCGTAGACCGTGAGAAAGTACGGTTCGTACCCGAGGTCGGCTATCAGCTCCAGTTCGTGTTCAATCTGCTCCTGCACTCTGTGCGGGATGCCCGAGGGAAAACGTCGCTGTGCGCCTATATACGTTTCCTGCCGGAGATATGAGACTGGCGTTGTGCCGGCGGGCACCAGTTCGTCGGGATATTCGTAGCGCAACTCATCGAGCGAAAACGTGCAGCGATTCGCAATGTCAACAGTCGCGGCGAGCGCATCATCCGGATAGAGGTTCGCAAGTCGCAACCGCGAGCGCAAGTGCTGCTCGGCATTCGGCGCGAGGTCATAGCCGCATTCGTGAACAGGCCTGCCGACGCGGATAGCCGTCATTGTGTCTTGCAGAGGCTTCCTGGAGCGCACATGCATCACAACGTCGCCGAGCGCCACCACAGGCACGTCGAAGTTGCGAGCAACAAATTCGACCGCACCTCGGTGAATGTCGTCCATCGCCCTCTGGTGAAGCACGAGACCGACCCACGCGCGACCGATGAACGTGTCATCGAGCCACTCGACCTGCGCTTCCAGAGCATCCTCTTTCGCAGGGAAATCTGGCACAAGAATCGCAAGACAATCGGGTACTCCCAGCAGATGACGATACTCTTTGTCTGGTCGCGAAAGGTCCTGCGGAGTCAGTCGATATTCGCCCTTCGGCGCGCGCGTCCGGGCGAGCGTGATGAGTTCGGAAAGGTTACCGTATCCCTCACGGTTCCTTGCGAGCAGAATCAGTCCGAACGCTGGCGACCCGTCGGCATTCACCAGACGGAAGTACGAGCCAACGATAAACGGTAGCCCGACTTTCTTTGCGGCCACGTGAGCCCGGACGACGCCGGCGAGTGAGCACTCATCCGTTACGGCGAGCGCAGCGTAGCCCAGTTGCGCCGCGCGCTCCGCAAGCTCCTCTGCATGCGAAGCACCTCGCAAAAACGAAAAGTTTGAACGGCAAAAAAGCTCGGCGTACGCCGGAAGGATATTGAAGGTCGTGTCCACAGCACGTCACCCGAAGAGGCCGTGGAGGAACCAGCGCTGCTCTTCTTCGGCGTCACGACTGCTGACGCGCTCCCGGTAAATCCAGTAGCAGCTCGTGTCTTCTCCCTGCGCGACAAAATAATCGCGCGTGACGAGCTCGCCATCGAACCAGCCGGCCTCAATGCGCTCACCGGGCGACACCATCCGCAGCGGCGAACCATAAAACGGTCGGTGCTTGCGCATCAACAGGCGGACAGGGGTATCGAGCATCCACGTAGGCCTTGGCAGACCTTCTGGAAGCGTGTCTGATTTTCGTTTTTGCGAAACTGGAATCCAGTGGTTTGCAACTTCGGGACGATGGTCGGCCGTGGGCGCCGGCCGCAGGACGTTATCTTCTCCGAGCCGTGCGACAAGCAGTTCGAGCAGTTTCTGGTGGTCTTCTTTAGAGCCACCAGGTTCAGGGAACAGCGTGTCAGACGCTGGCGCCGCAGACTCGACGTTCGTGGCGTCAAGGCACAGGGCAATCATCGGCGCGGCAAGTTCAATCCGATGCAACCGTTCTTTCAATAGTCTGACCAGGTGCTCCTCGCGCCAAGTCGGCTCGCCCAGCGCGATGTCGACGATGGTTGGCTCAATGGCATCACGCCCACGCTCATGCTCGAGCGAAAGGCGCACGCCTGTGACAGCAAGTTGTTTGGCGCAGAGCCATCCGCATAGCTGGACTATGAGTCTGTGCGCAGCGAAGACCGCTCCGTCCGCGTGCTCGAGTCGGTCCGGCATCTCGATGCGCGCGGAAAATGTCGGTGGCAACTCAAGCCAATCGAACAGCTCTGGGGCACTACCGAAGGCACGGTCGAGGGAGTCCAGCAGGTGCTCGCCACATCGACGCTGAAGTCCTGCACGCGGCAGGCGTCGTATGTCTGCGATAGTCTCGCAGCCAAGGCCATTGAACCAGTCAAAAAATGGACGGACCTCGGGGACCGCTGTCATTGGCAATGCGGACAGACGATGCTCGAGCGAGGCAAGCTTCAACACTCTCCGATTCCCATACTTTGCGAGCAACCAGGCGCCTTGGCCAGTCGGCGCTGCGCTGATGCGTGCGGTGAAGCCGAGGGCACCCAGGACAGCCTTCGCCTCACGACTCAGCACAAGCAGGCCGCCGAAAAGACGCAAGCTCGCACCGACTTCGACGACGACCGTTGCTTCGTCGAGCAGCGCGACTTCGGGCGAGAAGCGCATCAGCGCGATTCCAACCTCGCGCTGCGCTGCGCCTTCGCGACCTATTTCGCGTTCATGCATCTCAGTCTCGGGCGACAACGTCAGCACTCCGCCGCGCTTCATTCCGAGCCGCACACCGGCCAGACGCGCCGTGGCATCTGCAATGACCACTTTGTCTTTCTCGAGCACGGCGCTGCCGTGCGCAGGCTCAGGTGACCACTTCGGTCTGAAGACCTCGAGCGGCAACTTCGGCAGGTGAACGGCGAGAAAAACGCGCATGTCGGGAAAGCAGAACAGGGGTTGGTTGGAGAGGAATCGACAAGGGCTCTGCGCGAGAGGGCCCTCGTCGTTTCACGATGTCCACGGTCAGACCGTCAGATGATGGTCTGAGCGCAAGCCGCAGCAGCGCCGGTGATGCATCCTGCGCGGAAGCCAGTGGCCGCACCATCACGAACAACGTCTCGGATGACTGGGCAGCCAAGTGCAATCGCCGAAGCGACGAAGCCTGCGCGTACTGCGTCCAGAAAATCACCGCTCCGCAACTGCCTGCGCGAAGAATCTGCTCCGTCGACCAGAGCGCATCCGCAGTTTTCTGCGCGTTCACGCGAAGCACCTGGTCCAGAGACAGCCCGATGTAGCTAAGCCCCAAGCCGTCTGGAGTATGCGGTGGCTGCACGAACGCGACCGGCCGATTTCCTGCGGCGGTGAGCGCTGGACGCAGCAGGCGCAGTTCGCCTACGCCCGCCTGCTGGACCAGCAGGTCCACCAACGCCCCAACGGGCCACCCGCCGCCCGGCAGTTCCGCCGACAGTGCCGGATACCCAGTCTCGACAACCCTTCCGCGGCTGCGTGCGAGCTGCGACGCCCGCCAGAGGGACGGATGTATCTCTTCAGCAAGGACGTTGGCGACGGACATTGGCGGCTCAAAAAGCTGTATATTTATACAGTATCGTACACGCAAATCTACGCAAGAGAACTGGCACTTTTTAATGCGGGTTGGTTCACGGGTGTGGTCGGAAGCAGCCCGTGCAATGCCGACGATGCGTTCGCACGGGCGTTGATGTGGACGGCGTGCTTCATCCAGAGGGAGACTTCATCATGAGAGCGGGCGAGTGGGTTCGGGAATCGGAACGGGAATCAAAGCTTGTGGACGCATTGTTTAAGGCGCGCCTCCTAATCTCGATGCATAACGGCATGACAGTGCGCTGTGACGGCGAAGAATGGGCACTTGATTTCGGCACGGAACTGACGCAGATTGACGCTGCGCTAAAGAAAGCCGGCATCGATACGCAACGTCTTAAGCAGTAGGGACAGTCGATGCCACACGCGGGGGGAAGACCGCGAAAAGGTGTGACTATGCAATCCGTTTGCGCAACAATCGCGCCGACGGGTCCGGTTCCACGTCGGTTGCCTAGCCAACGTCTTGGCTGCTAAGAGTGGCTGAACCGAGCTATATGCAAGGAGAAACTGTGAAGAGAATTGGACTTGCTTTACTTGTAGCCACTGCTACGCCGAGTGCGTTCGCGGTCGGGACGTGTACGGAAATCTGGAATCCGCCAGAGGCACGTGCGACTATGCCCCGGCACATAAAGGCTGAACACAAGTTTGCGAGTCACCGACATACGGTTCCGCACGCGGTCAAGGTGCATGCCCGGCGCATGCCGACATTCGCGCCAAGTCTCGTGGCAAAGCAACGCCGCATGCAAGATGTCGCGCCGGCGAAAGAACCGGACATGTCTGAGATTCCTCGTCAGATAACTCCCGAAGGCAATGTATTTCGGGTGACCGGGCGCGGCGCATCTGCCGAAGTCGCTCGCTGATGGAGCCGCAGTTCTACCATGGCTACAGCGTTTGGGGGCACGCCATCCTGCAGCAGGATGGCATTCTCGAACCGGAGCGTTATGCGGCCAGCGGGACGATAACCTTGAGCGGCAAGATGGTCGAATCTTCCGGCATCCTCGACTACTTCGATTCCGAAGAGGAAGCGCGGCATGCGGGCCTGGAGTGGGCGCGAGCGTGGATTGATAGCCACAGGTAGACGTTTTGGACTCGAGCCGAACACGAATTCATTCCAGTTGCGCCGTCAAACACCGGCCAAGCTGCTTTGCCTGCGCTATCAATGAGCCGTACGCTGCGATTTCGTAGTGCTCCACCTTCTGTGCAGCAGCGATTAGCGCGGTGTTCAGTACTGGCCCTTTTCGATTTCTTCAATCTACTCCTGGCCCTTCTCAACCAAGCTTTCTATGGCGACGCACAACCCCGCTTGAGTTTGATTGCGCAAGTTTCGACAACCTGGTCAATTCTTTCAATCTGGCCTTGCGTTTCTTAAAGGTAAGTTTCGAACGCCGTTCGGAGTTCCGGCGTGGTCGCCGCCCGTGCCATCTTGGGAAGCGACTTTGTCATCTGCCTCCCGGCGCTATAAATGTCGGACAGCGAATGAATAAACGAAGCATTGAATGTCTTCGTTGGCATCTCCCTCCTTCGCTCTATGATGAACCGCAATCGCAATCGCAAGCAAAAGCGGCGTGCGCGCAGCTCCGCAAGCAGTGTTTCCGTCTTGGTACATGCCCGTCTTTCAACGGCGCCGGCGCTGGAACTCCGGGGCGCCTGGTTGGGTCACGGGTGTTGCAAAGTTACCGGAGCTAATGATGCGATGTTCGCGGCTCGGTAGTCACGTGCTCGTCCGCATCGATGACTATGTCTGCGACGGTTGGGTTCTACAAACCCGCTTCTGTCTGTTGCAAGGTCGACTCTGCGTCCTGCCCGTCCAACTGCTGCCGGGCTTTCTGCCAGTACTCCTCGGCGCGCCCGTCGGGACTTCCGTCCTGTTCCCAAAGGTAAAACGCAAGTGTGCGAATCTGCTCCTCGGTAACCGGCATATCCATTTCCGAACTCCAATAGGTTGTCCAACGTGTTTGGGGTGTTGCTGTCAGGACGTTTTCCCGCGAGAGGTTAGAGCGAACGCGCCCGCCCTCCGCTAAACAGGCGCAGGACCGCAAGCAGGATGACGGCTCCGATAAGCGCGGTCACCAGTGAGCCGATGACGCCACTCCCTATATGCAAGCCGAGGAATCCGCCAAGCCATCCTCCGATAAACGCGCCAACAATCCCTACGATGATGTCGACCAGGATGCCGAAGCCTCCACCGTCAACAATGCGGCCGGCCAAAGCGCCAGCGATGCCACCAATAATCAGCCAGAAAATGATTCCATGCGAAACGGGGTCCATATTCTTCTCCTCAGTTTAGTCTGCGGGTGGTCGGCAATAAGCGGCCGGCGGGTGACTACGCGAAGGATTTAAGCAAACGCCGTTCCTGTACGTGCCCCATCGACGCCGACCGCAAATACGTCCGCGCGGTTCCAGATTGTCTTGCGACGCCGCGTGAAGCGTCGAAGATGTCGAAGGAGCTTATTGAATCGGCGGCACAACCCCTAACTTCTCCGCGAGCATCCGCTCGTACACGCCGAAGTGGAGGTCCACCTCTTCCTGGGTTACCGTCTGAACAAAAATGTTCACCTGTTCGGGATGCAAACCCATCACCGTTGTGACCGCCGCTTCAAGTTGCGGCGCACAGATGCGGTCCTCCGCCAGCGTCGTGCCAATCGTGATGTCGTAGCTCTTCTCCTGTCTGAGGACAATCTCCACGATGCGTGCGCGGGCGCTCATGTTGTTGTCAACAGCAAGGCGAACAATCTCAGCCATCTGTCGTATCGTTTTGGTCGGGAACCCTTGGGTCGAGCGTAGTCTGACCCGATGCCGGCCGATGGTTTTCCAGTCTGTATCGAATTCCATAGTGCCCTCCAGATTGAAGCGGGTGTCGGCATTTTATGGGCGTCAGCGTGCTTTTCAAGGGCCAAAATTTTTCGTCGTCGAGCCCTTGAAAATCTTGAGCGACCTACTATTTTGGAATCGCTCAGGCAGCAAGCCGTGGATACGCGGGCGCTGCATGTTTCAACTTTTTTTCTGCGGCGATGGCAAGCGAACTGGACCGCGTAAGCCAGTTCGTCTCATTGCCGCGTTAGGAGAATGCGACCATGAGTGACCTTTACTTTGGGACCGACCTCTTCCGCGAACTGGACCGGCTACAGCGACAGATGTCCGGCGTGTTTGGAAGTTTCCCCTCGAGCCTGCGCTCGAGCGCATCAGGGGCTTTTCCACCTGTCAACATCGGCACGACCGATGAGTCGATAGAGATTGTCGCGTTTGCGCCCGGCCTTGATGCTTCAAAGTTCGACGTGTCCATCGACAAGGGGCTACTTACGATAGCCGGCGAGCGCGAGCCTTCACAGCGCGCGTCGGCCGAGGCGGGGCGCCAGTACGCCCAGGAGCGATTTAGCGGTTCATTCCGCCGCGTTATCGAGCTTCCGCAGCACGCCGACCCCGACAGCGTACAGGCGCGTTACGTTGACGGTTGCCTGCTGGTTTCCGTTGGGAAGCGCGAAGCGTCGCGTCCGCGTTCCGTTACTGTTCAATGATGGGGGTGACACCATGAGCGATACAAATCAGATTGCCCAACGCGAGCAAGAAAACGTGGGCCGTCAGGAGACAGAGGAGGCATCGCGGCGGCAGATGCTGAGGCCTGCGGTTGACGTGTTTGAAGACAATCATGCCGTCACGCTGTGGGCCGACCTCCCGGGCGTATCGCGGGATAAGCTCGATATCAAGGTGCATGACGGCAATCTGTCCATCGAGGCTGAATCGGTCATCAGGACGGCGCCTAACCTCCGGCTGTCTCACGCCGAGGTGCGTGCACCGTATTTTCAGAGACGGTTCACAATTAGCGATGACTTCGATACCTCGCGCATTGAGGCAAACCTGAAGGACGGCGTCCTGAAACTGACTATCCCTCGGCGTGAAGAATCTAAACCACGCCGGATTGAGGTCAGTGCAGAGTAGGCACCAATCCTCCTGGAAGGGTAAACAGGGTGGGCGGCTTGCCGCCCACCCACGCCCGGATTTACGCTAGCTCGCCGTCTGCCGACGCCCGCGCGTATCAGGCGAAGTCTGCCGCCTCCAGGACAACTCGTCGGCCGTCCGCCGGCAATGCCTTTGTCCTGATGGCGCGGGCAATCCTCGGGTGATTCAGCTGAAAAGCGAGCAGGACTTGCTCACGCTCCTGATTGCGTGCGCCTAGATGCTCGCAAGCAGCTTCATATGACAAAGCAAATGCGTGGTAACCGAAGCTTGTGTCGTACGCCGAGAACAGCACGCCGTCGTCTTCGGAATAGATGGCAGGCGTGAACTGGATTTGTTCGCCTGTTACGCTGTCAACTGTCGAGTCCATCTGAGTGTTCCTGAAGTCGTCGGAGTGGGGCGACCGCAGCCCATGGCGTGAGGTCACGATTGGGGTGCGAGCGCAGAAAACGTATTGCAGTTGAGCCGTCATCGAACGCGAGACATTCTATCTCCCTGGCGTCGCCCGTTACGCCTGAGGACTCGTGCACTACGCCTTGGGTACGCATGAACCGCAACCCGCCTTCATGCAGCAGCTCCAGAACCGATGCGGCCCGATGAGGCCCGGCAGTCGCCTGCTCCCAGCGGTTCATCAGCGTGATTGCTACGTCAGCGTCGTGCATGGTGCCTCCAACCATTTAGCCTGGATGTGCAGCGCGAGCGCTATCGCCACACCTGTAGGGTAGCAAAAAATGGTGCAATTCATCACGCCTCCGCTAGTGTTCGATTGCCGAACTTTCGGCGAGGTGCACATGCGTTGAGTGGCCGCTTGCAACTGCGACGGCACGCATTGGTAGAGTGCATTCAGGCCAGCACTCGGGCCTTTTGAGCGGCTCGGACGTTGTCCTTCCGGCGGCCGGTTTCTATCGACTCACGCACAACCTTTTGCCCCGCAAGGACGTCGCCAAGTTCGAGTTGAATCAGAATACCCTTCAAGGCGATGACGTTTAGGCGAAGTTTCTGACGAGGCGTTCTTCGGGAACTGGGTCGCTTCGGCTAGCTGCCGCCGGCATCGGTACACTTATTGCGCAATCGTTGAAAAAATTCATGGACGTATGCCATGCGGACGGTTTTGCTGGTTGAGGATGTGGCTGAAATCCGGGCGGTATTCCAACTCTTACTGGAGGAGCTTGGGCATCGCGTACTGACGGCAGAGAACGGAGTGGAGGGTTTCCTAACAGCCGCGAAACGATTACCTGATTTGATTGTCACCGATTGGACTATGCCGGAATTGGACGGAGTTGGTCTCTGTGAACGACTGAAAAAATATCCGGCGCTCGCCCTCATACCGGTCGTGATGGTTTCGGCTCTTCCCCTCCCCGTCGTAGAAACGAAGCTTTGGGATGCCTATTTGCGCAAACCGGTGACCCCACTCACCTTGAAGTCGAAGGTTAAAAGGCTGCTGGCGAGACGGTTTAAGGGCACAGTCACAAATTCGCTCACGCCGCTTGACGCCGAAGCACGTTTGGCTCCGGTGCCATCAAAATGCTGGCCCTAATTAGCTGCAGCGTAACCGGAAGCCCATCAGATACAACAGGTCCGAGTAAATCACCGCACGCCGGTCCTTGCAGTGCGGGACAACGAACACTACCGGTAGGCCAGCTACGCTTTAAATCGAACGTGCGCCAGACAAAAGTAAGTTTGACAGAATTCCTTTCAATATGTAGTCCAAACGATTCAACATCCGGAATTATATGCGGCGGCCTCACCTTCTCCATCTGTAATACCTGTAGCGGCCACACGGCGACGCCCTCATCCCTCGCGAAAATGCGACCAGGCACTCTGTAGTGAGGGACCCAACCTGCCGACATATCCCAAACCTGCTTCCTGACGGGCGTCGCAATCACGTCGGCAATATTTTGTGTCCGATACTTTCGCGGTAGCATCTTCCAACGTCTCCTCCATGTCCCCGCCGATATGGTTCAGCCCGCCCCGTGCGGGCTATTTTTTGTCCATTCGCTGGCAGAGCTATCTTCCAGGCGCGTGAGCAGTTGAAAGCTTGATTCCGTCGCCCCAAAATCAAGCGGGCACTCTTGATAAATCAATGGACATGACGACGACAGCGTGAGTCGGCTTTGTCGAGCCTCCCGCCGGTTCGAGCGATAGTTGCCCGTTGTTAGGTATCAACTTTTCGGTATTCGTCGCACCAAAGATGATGGCTTGTGACGCTGCGAAATATCCCGTCAAGCGCAAACGCGAGCTGACCTACGGTGAGGAGCGAACCAATGATGCTAGCGCACTTGCGCCGCTGCCATCTCGTCGGTCTCGCTTACCGGTACGATAAATGCTAAAGCCATCTTGGATTTTTTTGACAAAAAATTCCCCGCGCCGGCTGGCAAGCAGGCTCACCACGCGAGGAAACACTTTTACAGTAAGAAATTACATTGATTGCAATAATGCCCTGAGGTGGCCGGCAACCGGCTGACCTGAAGGGTTCGGGGGCTGAACCGCTTGCGGAACCAAGCTGTTCAGCCGATAAAAGATGCGTCGGGTTAGTTAAAAATTTTCGAAATGTACTCGATACTTCTGGTAGACGATGAGCCTGATGTCAGCACTGCCTGGTCGCTTATCCTGGAGTCTGAGGGATACGACGTCAGATGTGCGCACAACGGTCGCGCAGCGCTTGCAAGTCTCGCAGAGCATCTCCCGCACCTTGTGATTACTGACTGGACAATGCCTGTTATGGGCGGAGCAGAGTTGTGTCGTCAGATGCGACTGCAGCCCCGCCTGGCAAGCCTTCCAATCGTCGTTCACAGTTCTGTCCATGCGCTGCCCGACGACGCTCTCTGGAACGCTTTTCTTCGGAAGCCGTGCTCGCTCGAACTCTTTCTGACCACAGCAAGACAGCTTTGCGAAGACGAGCAGAACGCCCGCCGCATAAGGCTTCAGCTCATCAACAGTAAGCGTCGCCAAGGCGGGTAGCCAACGCCGCGTTGAGGCTTCCGGCACGCACACTGATGTCCGGCAAACTGTTGACGGCTGCCGCAGCAGACGGCTCTTCCGTGGCGTCCATCAAGTAGCCGTGACCGGCCTGTGCAAAATTTATGCGCATCCGTTTTCGATGCCCCTGCGTATCTCCTGACAAGTAGGCCATCCCGTTCCAGGCGCTATGCAATCGAGTTAAACGGGAGGGAGGGCGCTCCGTAAACTCTGCAATATGACCTCAGACTACGGCTATGAACGTTCCTTTAAGCGATGAAGACTGGTCCCGGGTTGCTCACCTGTTCCCGGAAGATGCAATTCCCCGATTTGGACGTCCTGCCCGGCCGGCCAGGCAAATTCTTGACGCAGTGCTCTGGGTCCACGTCAACGGTGAAAAATGGCACCATCTGCCGGCGTCCTTTCCGCCGGAGCAGACGTGTTATATCAAGCAACTGCAATGGAAGCGCGCCGGCGTCCTTGACCAGGTTCTAAAAATCTACGGACTGGAAGCCAAGACTGCAGAGTCACGCTCTCAAAAGCCGGCGACCCCGGGCGGATGCCCGACCGCATAGCATTTTGGTCATATGAGTCACCAATGCCTGCATACACGCCAGTGCTGACCGTCGGTCTAGCGGAAGCGCACGGGGCCTCATGCAGACATCAGGCGCCGACGTGACGTCACCAGAGTCGCGGCAGCTTGTAAATATCGAGCGTGTGCATCATTCTTCCCGAAATGGAGGAATGTTTACCTTAAACGCAACGAGCACTACGGACCCAGCCTCGTCGTGTTGGCCGCGCCTGGCTTGCGTCACGTCTCGCGGCATCGACGTCTGCGGGAGGTGGTCGAGACGAGCGCCAGGCTAACAAACACACGCTTCAGCGGAGCAAGCCAGACTGAGCGAGCCTACCCTCAAGGAGTAGAAAAGAAATGCCAGCGCCGGGTATAGATTCGTCATTGGAATTAGCAACGGAGCTCAACGAGCGACTGGCGCTTGCCATTGAAGCCGCGGAGATTGGTACGTTCTACGTGCCCGTTCCGATGGAGAGAATTTACTGGAACGCGAAATGCGCCGAACATTTCTGGGTGCATCCGGACGCTGAGGTCGATTTTGAACTCTTCTATTCAAGGCTGCATCCGGATGACCGTGAACGCACGCGCGCGGCCGTAGAAGCTGCCGTTTTCGACGGTACCGGTTACGACATCGAGTACCGGGCACTTTCACCAGCGGGTGAAATCCGGTGGATAAGAGCCAAAGGTCGCCCCCGCTACGACGACGCGGGCCAGCCGGTTCGCTTCGACGGCATCACTATCGACATTTCGGCCCAGAAACGCCTTGAGCGGGAGCGTAACCGGCTGCTCGAGCACGAGCAGTTGCTGCGACGCGATGCCGAACTTGCCAATGCGTTGAAGGACACGTTCATTGCAACTGTGTCTCATGAACTCCGCACCCCCTTAACCGCTATGCAGATGCGGACAGAGCTGCTCGAACGGCGCATCGGTGAGCCCGCTTTCGTCAACCATTGCATCGCGGTTATCCGGCGCAACATTGCATCGCAGACACGCCTGGTCGACGATTTACTTGACACTGGCCGCATCGCCGCCGGCAAGCTCGAGATAGACCGGGAAGACGTGTTGCCGGCGGACACTCTGGAAGCCGAACTGCAGGCAATCGAGCCACTCGCCGCACACAGGAACATAAACATTGTTCGCCGCCTGGGCCCGACGGCTTTTGTCTCGGGTGACAGGCAGCGCCTGCGTCAGGTATTTGGCAACATCCTCAGCAACGCCCTGAGGTACACAGCCCCGAGCGGCACAGTCACAGCATCAGTCTGGGAAGAAAACAACGAGGTCAAGGTCTGTGTAGCGGATACCGGAGAAGGAATCCCTACGCCTTTTCTCGACAGGATATTCACCGCGTTCGAACAGGTCGATGGGTCCACGACACGCAGGCATGGCGGCCTGGGGCTCGGACTAGCGATTGCTCGCAAGTTGGTTGTGATGCACGGAGGCACTATCATTGCAGAAAGCGACGGCCTTGGGCTCGGTTCCAGATTCACGGTCACGTTGCCAACAATCGTATCTGCGATGCCGCCGGATGACGCATCTGTCGGCACAGACAGCGTTAGCGTGTCCTCAGGCAACTTGTCAGTCCTTCTGGTTGACGATGACGTAGATTCACTGGAGGCACTTTCTCTAATCCTCCGGCATGAGAATCTTACGGTTTATGCGGCTGCGTCAGCCCAGGATGCACGTGAGATTCTTGCGCGCCACACGGTCGATGCAATTTTCTCTGACATCAGCATGCCTGATGAAGACGGATACCAGTTTGTTGCCTCACTCCGCAACAACGGCATAAAGACACCGGCGTTTGCACTGACTGCATTCGCTCGCGAAGAGGACCGACTTCGCGCCCACGCGGCGGGCTTTGACGGCCATATTGCAAAGCCGGTTGAGTCGAATAAGCTGGTTACTTTGCTCGCAAGCGCTGTATTCCGATAATTTGCATGAACGTAGTCATTGTCGTGGCGTCGATTGCCCGGTCCAGGTTGGCTCATACAAGGCATCCGGACACCTTGGCAAACCGCGAAACCGTACCGTTGTCAACTGCACCAGAATCAATCCATGTCCTCCGGTTCGAAAAGTCACCATGTCTATTCAGAAAAGAATCCTGCTCGTTGACGACCAGTTGGATGTCGTCGAAGCTTTGTCGATGTTACTGGAACTCGAAGGTTACGAAGTCCGCCTCGCCTGCGACGGTGCCACAGCGCTGAAGGTTGTTGAGTCATTTATCCCGGACGTCGCTTTGATTGATGAACGCATGCCAAAAATGAGCGGCCTACAACTGGCGACGAAATTGAGAGAAAACCCGTCGCTTGCAAGAACCCGATTGATTGCGTTAAGCGGCTCGGGCAGCGCATCAGATGTTCAACAGGCAAAAGCCGCAGGTTTTGCCTTGCACGTAACGAAGCCGGTCACACTGGAAGACGTCATCCGGGTGATTGAAGACCGGTGACAGCGAAATTAGCTAGCGAGCAGGCTCCGCTTGTTGGCCGCAGCGTAGTCAGTACTAACAGCTGAGTAGACGACAGTCTGATTTTAACGAGTTGGTCGGCCGGATACCACGTGATGCATGGGTCAATGCGCAATCGGCAGAGGTCTTGCAAGGCCTCCTGGACGCGACCGAGCAGTTGCGCGTCAACGTATCTGCCCAGTTCTCGCCGGAGGCCATGAGCGCAATCAATGAGGCGGCGGAGGACCTTGGTGCAGCACGCTGGGCCGCAGACTAGAATCGCGCAGGTGCTATTAAAGGCCTTGACGCGGCGGCTCACTTCGTTGATGCCGAAGAGTTTCTCGCCTAATTGCAAGACGTTGAGCGCGTCGTGCGGGCTGGAGTTAAACCCTTCTTCACCCCGATACCCGACCATGACCTTCCCGCTGTAGGCAAACGGCTCGTAATCGTTATCTTGCCGGCAGACACCGTCGCTCAGTGACGGTGGTGCAGCGCTCGGTGGCGCTGCACCACGTTACCGCTGCGTGAGGTAAAACCTGCGAACATGGACAGTCTTTCGCCTCCTCACGAGATACAGGTAACAGGGAAGCAAGTCGCTAGCGAACCCTTGGCGCCACGACATCAGGGGCCATCCTATGCTGCTTCTTGTAGGTTACAACGGGCTCAGGTTCAGTCAACGCACTGGCTGTCGTTGGCTACGAAGGACAGTGCGCGCGCGATACCTAGTGTGATGACGCATCGGAAATTTCCCGCGTCAATCAAGAACCATATGGCAATAACGGGGCTACGCGTCCATGCATCCGCACCTAAGTCCGGCGTGGCACCTGAGCTTCAACCAGTGGCACGAACAAGCATCGCGCGACATCCCTCCAGCTCCTTTGCAAGCGAATCTATTTCGGCTTGCATGCCCGCTGCGCGCTGTAGAAGCTGGCCGACGTCGCGCCAGTATGCATACCCTAAATCGCCGTCCGCCATAGACAGTTCGTGAATCTTCCGAAGCGCAATCTCAAGGTCCAGATTATTTTCCGAAAGCATGTGTCGCTCCTCCGTTCCCGACAGGCAATGGTTGCACGGTTAGCGGCCGGACGTCGCTGGCGGGCCTGCCTGTTCGCAAAGACATTTTGGGAAGCCGTCGGCGCCCAATGTCTTTCCCTGGCATAGCTCATCTGCGCAGCAGCATGACAACAACAGCGACGGTAAATGTCGCGGCCAGAACCGAGACACCGCCACCGAACCACATCGCGACCCGGTCGATGTTCTTCTGTGATGAAGCGAAGTGGAGTAGCCATTCAGCAAAAGGGTTAAGCCGCTTCATGTCTTACCTCCCTGTGGTTCGGATGGCGGTCGGATACCTCAACCATGGTGCGGCGCTCGTAGTCGCTTTGACCATGCGGTGAGCCGCCTGATGTCGCTAGGGCCAGATAGCGGCAGTGGCGATATGCGAGCCAGGAATCATTCGGGCGGAGGTCGGCGGAGAGCCTGGGACCCGACCGGGTCGTTATCTTCGGTCTGCGCATCCAGCCATGCCCGCTGCGCGGCGTCTATCCGCGCCCGGTAAGCCTGTACCGAAGCCATTTCGATTTCGACCTCGCCGAACGGGTTTCTCGGCAAAACTTCGAGCAGCTTCTCCGACGCGAGAAGAGCGCGGATATGAGAGCGACCGACGAAGAGATATTTCGCTGCTTCTTCAACGGTCATGATGAACACCTCCACCGCTGGTCGCCGCCGACCTTCGCTTTCAGACCCTTCTAGACTCGCCCAGGTGCGTCGTCCCGCGACAGGCCAGACATCTTTCGCGACGCGTACTTCGCGAGCTCAACGGCCAAGTCTTCGCACGCGTCATAACGGGTCCATAGCTCTTTTTTGTAAGACCGGTGTGGCACCGCCCGTTCATCTCGCGGACGAGAAGCTTGGGCTGTGCACCGGGCAGAAGTCCAAAGCGCCGGCTCCCTTGGGAAATCGTCAGGAACCACACGCCGGCTGGTCATCATCTTCTCCTTGATTGCGAATATCGCCGGCATCGCCCCGGCTTGGAGTGCCTCTTAGACATTCTGAGGCTGCTGGTGAGCAAGACAGCTTGTGTTTCGGTGGGTCCCAGATTCCGGGCAATGCCAAGGCCGACACGTCGAGGTCGATTTCGAGCGGGTAGTGCCTGAGCAGGCCAAGCGCCACCGATTGGACGAGACCGCCGATGGTTATCTCGTCGGCAGACGCGAACATCTGCAACAGCTCTCGGGTATCAGTTACGGATTTCGTGCACTCATGCGGGGTCGTCATCATCAGCTCCGTCAAGCAGGGGTGATGTCGGTGTACGACGTGACCTCGTACAGTTCGCACCACCTCATCCAGACGTACTCGGCATTCAACGATGAGCCTTTCCTGCCGGCCAGCTCATAAATTCGGCCCGTCTGAGTTGTGCCCCGCATCGTGACCGGGTCAAACGTCACTATCGGGGAGCTGACGCGTCCTGACGAGTCGAACATGTCGACACCGACGAAATGCTGGCTGCCATCCTCAGTCTCGAATATGCGCCAACGTGACAGCAGAACCTTCGGAAATTCGGAAGTTGGGCATGGTCTCCAAATTGGCATCGCTTTCCCCCGATGGCTTTGGCCAGCGATGTGTACTCTGGCGCAGCAGACAATCAGTGACGGCGTAAGGTTATCCGCCTCCCAGGTTGGGAGGTGCAATTGGCGATAAAAATCGCTGAATACAAGTCTAGTTCTCGTTGAGAAATTGGCAAGGTACTTCTGAGGGAAGGTCGGTCATCGCCGGTCTATGGCAACGGCCAGAACAAGGTCTTCGTAATCCACGTAGCTGTCTAAGCTTGAGCTGCCGAGTGCGACGATGCACTGGAGAAAAGCGGGTAGTGAAAGGGCTCCGGTCGACAGATGGGAGGCAAGTGTCTTCTCAGTGAGGTCGGCGCCTAGCAAAACTAGTCTGTGCGCCAACTCCGAAACAGTCACAGTAGGGTGGCGAGTCAGTTCCGCCAAAATGACAGCGGCGGCACGCTCTTCCCACGTACCTTCGGCAATAACTGCTTGGCCCCACAAGCGGGGCGTTTTGGCGCGAGTCACATATAAAATTTGTAATAGCAACGCGAGCTTAATTCGCCCGCGCGAGACCCGAGAGGCGAGCGAACGCTCGCTTTCTGCGATGCCAAGGGCGGCAAGAGCATCGGACAGGGCTGCATAACTGAAATCCTTGCGTGCGAGCGCAACGCGGACAACACGGGAGGCCAGATTAGTCCAATGCGTATCTTCTTCGCTCACAAAACCCCTTGCATTTGGAGAAAAACGAGCTACCGTAAACGACATAAAAGTCGCCAAAAATATTTTTGCCTGGACGGTCGCAGATGCTAGCGAACGGGTACTTCTGTTCACTGCTCTCGATTGTATTGAGTGTGGTGTAAATCGCCTAGCTACCGCGTGACGACGGCTTCACGCGCCAAGCCACCTTAACGAAATTCGCCCGGTATGCGTCATAAACGGACTGGACGATAAGGTGTGGCGACATAGCTTGCTAAGGTAGGTCGAATAGGAGGGGATACAACCGAGGGTACGCTGGCAGGGCGGCAAGCACATCCGGCGTGAAGACGGACTTGCGAAACGGGCGGCGAATACGGTAACATCCGCCCTGACGGAGATTTGACCCTATTATACTTCATAGACATGTTTTGTCAAGCGCGAAGTTCTCCTGTTGGAGAGCTTGCGTGCGGCACACGGAGTTCGCGTACAGAAAAAGCCAAATCACTAACTGACCGTGCAAAAGACAAAGCGGAGGTCGGGCTGTCACCCGAGCCTCCGCTTTTATGGCACACCTCTATGAGGCACACCAAACGTGGTCGCGCGCGTAGGTTCTCATATGGGGCGAGCCGCGTCAACCCCTGCCCGTTTCCTTTTGGTAGCACCGGGCCAAAGCAGAGAACTACATGCCGACTATAATCCACTGCCCCTTGGGCAAACATCGCACGTCCCGCAATGTCACGCCTTTCGGCGTTTCCCTACCGCGCGTCCCACAGCGTTATTTTGCAGTACGGATTCATCAACCTATCGGTGCGAGCTGCCGCGTCCTTATGCGTCTTCGCCCTTCCCGCTCACGGCTGAACGACGAAGGCGAAGCGCGTCACCAGAGGTATCTCGCAGCGGAGACCGACAGCCTGGGGACGTCCTTTCGGCCCGAGCGTTCGCCCCTTTATATGCACGCTGCGCAGCGCATTGTGCCGTGCAAAAACCCATTGGCGGGCAAGCTGCAGGTTGCTCTGTCCGATGCGATGCAGGGTAGATGTCAAGACGGCAAGGCGTCTGTCGAAAGACATTTGCGCAACTCGGGCACAAATCACCCGCAACATGCGCTCGATTCGAGAGAACAAAAGCATAGTCCTAGCTGCGTAACGTGTGCATTTTCTAACTTCGCGGACGCGATGGCTTGGGTGCTTGAAGCGTCCTGCAATCGGGGAGTGCGATGAGCAATCTCACATCCCCCAACCCGGTAAGCGCTATTCAGAGCTATTCTGGCGCAATCGCTAGGAGCAATCCGTTGGTCGAGGCCTATGCGGAGCGACCGAAGGGCACGCGAGCCGGAGAACTGCTGCGGACGGCCGGAGTGGTGCCGACCGCAGAAGCGTACGCGAAGTCACCGACAGAAAAACTGAGCCTGCTTCACCAAATCGACTCCAGCTTTTACTCGACCAAGATGGAGGAGTCGTTGTTCGGTGACTTCCATGATGCCATTCGAACCAGCTGGTTACATGCTGACCCGCTCAGCCCTGCTGCGGCGATGCGATACGCGGGATTTGCAAAAGCGGTTCAGTCGGCAAATCTCGTCGCAATGCCAAAAGCTAAGTATCCTGGAAGAGGGTTCTTGCTCTGCTGCGCGTCAGGTTCAGCGGGACTTCGATTCGTCGAGCGCGCGGCGGAGGTCCTCGGCCCTTCTCTGAACTACGTTAGAGATATCCCCTATTGGCCGGTGATGACCGTCCAGTGGCCATCGTGCGGGACTGTCGACCAGTTCTACGCAAATTTCGTCGCAACTTTCGATGGAAATCTGCAACGTGCGTCGTATTTTAAAACGTTGTTTCGCCCGACAGCGAAGAAGACGTCAAGGCCAATCTTTGTTATGGCGCTGGCCAGCATTGTCAATGTTGGCATCCTGATTGTGAGCGGTGCGTTCTCTCGCAATTTCCATCCTGCGAAGTCGGAGACACTGTTGCTTTTCTTGCAGGAATTTATGGGCTTCACGGGGATACCCGTCATCTTTACCTGCACCGCGCCCGTCTACGAACAGGTAGTTCATATGGGTCCAGTATTCGGAAGCCTCACCAGCGGTGGATATGAGGAAATTCAATGGCTGGATATCTCGAGCGGCTTCCACGGCAACGTGAACTTGCACTTATTCAATCAAAGCCTCACGTGGCAACCGGCAAATCGGGTCCCCGATGCGGTTCTGGACTGTGCCGTCATGTGCACGCATGGCAGTCGTGAGGCGCTGAACCACTTCTATCGTCTCCTGCATGTCGCAGCGGTCCGCCAACCGCAGGCAACGCCAGAGCAACTGCTGCCCGACGTCGCAAAAACAATGAGGAAGCAAACGGACCAGTTGCAGCGCGTAGCGTCCTATCTTTGCACGACTTTGTCTGCGAAGTCACGAGCGGAAGGAAAGAAGCAAGACGGGGCGGCGTGGTCGGATTTCCTATCGTTAGATGTCTATCGCGAAATGGGAGTCTGATATGTCTGTAAGACCCGGCAAGACGAAACACCCGGCATTTGAGGAGTTCGCTCGTCTGCGGACGGCGACGCTCATAGCCGGCGAGACGGTGCCGAGCTTTTTGCGGCGCGCTGCAGTTGACGCTGGGTACCGCACCGAGTTCTGGTCGCATCAAGCGCAGATGGGTCGACAAGGTCGCCCACTGGAAGCCATGCCTTCGCCTCTCATAAAGCTGTCTGAAGTGCTGCGGTCAACTGGAGCGACACCGGACGCTCTTCTACAACAAGGCCACACGCTGTATGGCTATTGGACCTGCTGCGCAAAAGCCGCCACACGAAGACGCGTTCGCTCACGCCTTATTTATGGCCACCCGGGCCCGATTCGGCCGTGCCGGCTACCCATCAACCTAGAGCCAAGTCCCTACGAAGTATTGCATTGCCCAGCGTGTGACGAGATGCATCTCACGCTGATGGGTTGCACGCCGGCGTTAGTGGTCCACCACGCGCCTTTTATATCAGTCTGCCCAGAACATGGCTGTCTGCTGAACGAATCGTCAAATCGAGCCTTGTTCAGACAAAAATGCATATACGCGGCGGCCGCTGGCAGTCACCGCAAAACCGCGGAGTTTGCTCTGCGGACACGGCGGCTCGTTGAAAGCAGCAGTAGCGATGATTTGGTCCACGACTTCAGAGCGCTGATGCTCGAACGCGGATTTGTCACAGAGCGTGGGCGAGTTCGGTGGCAGGAATTCATGAAGGCTCATCATAGCTTTCAGACAGAGTCGTTCTTAGATACGCGGCTCGACACTGTCTGCCATGATGAGGAATTGCTTCGTCGAACCATGAACTGCCTGATGAACGACGCTGGCTGTGCACATCCGGTCCTCTATTGCCTATTGAATTGGTCGTTGAATGGCGTGGCCTGCTCGTCGAGGAATACAGAGGCCGCAACCGCAAAGGGGCGAAAGCCGATACCCGAAGCGTTCATGCGACACTGTCACGAAGCGAGCGCGTCGGCTACGGCTGCAGCCAGATTAGTTGGAGTATCGGTCAACACCTTCATCACGCGCGCGCAAGAACTCGGGCTGACGGTTCGACTGAAGCCATCACTGCTCACCGAATCTGTGAGAGCCGAAATAGAGACCCTTTATAGGTCGGGAAAATCGGTCGGTGCAATTGCGACGGCACTCGGAATGTCAGCCTCCAGCATTTATCGAACTTTGCGAGTAACTGGTCTTAGTAAGTCCACCGCTGAGATGAGGAAAGCAGAAAACATTGCCAATGTGCGTAAATCACTGGCAGCCGCTGTTTCAGAGTGCGGCCCTCTCACTGTCTCAGAACTGCGGCGACAGAATCCTGCGCTTTATGCGCGAGCATATCGCGCTGACAGAAATTTTATACGTCAGTACACAAGTGAAGGCAGCCGTGTAGCGACGAAGAAAGCAATATCGCCACGCCCGAGGATGATGGAATCAGAGGCTCAAGCCGCAATCCGGGAGTTATCTACCAAGACCGAGAGCCGTCACTCCCCCAGACTTTCCGCCCGGCGGATTGTCACTGAAACGGGGCTGTCGGACTTCTACCTCAATGTATGCGGCCCCGAAACGAAGGCTCTCTTGGATGTCGTCGTCGAGACGGAGTTGCAATTCGTTCGGCGGAGAGTCGCCGAAGCTACAGCCGAACTCATGGAAACGGAAGGAAATTGTGCGCCATGGAAAGCCTTACACCGTGCAGGGCTGAGAATTACACGGTCAAGATTGGACCAGAGCTGAAATCCCGGAAAGTTCAGAACGCATGAATGGTTTGCATCTTAGCGCAAGAATCTTCCCCATACTTCAAGACGAAACGTTTTCGAGCTACCTCCACAACATGTTAATCCTTGCAGGCGGGGAAGAAGCGCGCACCCTGATTGAGCGGGTGCGCTTCGATGTGCGAAGAACGTCGCCGTTGCTCCCATCACGCCTTGAGACCATTCGAGCCGCTATCGGCGGCGCGTTGCCTTCGACGCAACAACTTATTAAGCAAAACACCATACTTCCTACCCTGAAGTTGACCCTTCCCACCGCCGACTATGAAGAGGTTCATCGCCATACGGCTTTGAGCCCCGTTTCCGCCGTCGCGATGAAAGCTGGACTGTCCTGCAAGGTCCAGCGGAGATACGGCTCGCAAGCTTCAGAGCTGTTCTGGAGTGTAGGAATTTGTCCTGCGTGTCTGCGGGATGATGAAAACGTGCAGCGCAGGGCGTTCGTGAGACGAGCTTGGATGTTTTCGAGGCTCGCGGCCTGTTCCAAGCACAAGGCGCCATTGTTGACTACGTGCCTGAATTGCCGCCGCCAGGATATGCCGGCCGATACTTTCGAAGCTCTCAGCATGTTCTGCCGATGCGGTGGAAGCCTCGTGACACGAATGGACGTTGGGAACGACAGTGTTGCGGGGACTGAAATTCGTGTGTCTGAGGCGCTTTCAGCATTTTTTGATTGTTCCGACGAGTTGTCCCTCGACGCTAGGCACACACAATTCGTGCTCAGACGAAAAGCAGAGACGCTCGGTCTGGTCACCGACAGCTTCGTACGCAAAAAGCGCCTGGAAGAACTGTTGCACCAGCGGCTTGACCCTGGCGTACTGAAAAGACACAGATTGGAGGTCCATACAATCGCGTTGCCTGACTTCTTGCGAGGCAAACGCCCACTCCGAAACCCGATACACAATGCGGTGCTCACTGCAGCGCTGTATGACTCACTAGAAGAGTTCAAAAGCGAAATGCACGATGCGCAAACTTTCACCGCCGAGAAATTGATAGCCACAACAGAAAAACAAGTGAGGAAGCCCGAGAGCGTTGTCAATGACGAGCTCGTGGGACGTCACATGCGAAAACTCAGGTCGTTTTTCGAGCAGCATCCTGATGCAACGAGGAAGCAAGCGCGTATCTCAGTCGCACACTCTATCAATACCTTGAACCGCTTTATCCCCGACATCGTTGAGGAGATTCTGCCCGCTCGCCAGAAGAGTTGTCGCAACCTCGCGCGCGTTCGCGAGGAAATCGCGAGGCGGGACGCATTTTTTGCGGACGAAATTCGAAGGAGGCGTGCTGAGTTCAACCGCAACCCGCCGCCGTTTAAAATCACGCAGGCGCGCCTGATTGATGGATTGAAAAACCATCGTAGCATCTTTGTGTACCCGCAAGAAATGCCGTTCACTTTGGCTGCAATTAAAGAGTGTAAAGAAACAAGTCAGCAGTACATGATGCGGAAGAAAATGAGCTGGGTGTCAGGTCAATCGATGTGTCAACGGGAGGTTCTTGACTGATGAGATTCTTTGAACAACCCCAGATTGCACCATATTTGACAGGCGTTTCAATGCCGGAAGTAGATAGCCGGGGATTCCCTTACCGGTTGCCTGAGACGAAGAGACCAACCGACAGCAAGACGGGGGAATCGGGTATTTACGTCGGCATAAAAGGGACATGCGTATACCACTCACAAACGGAGCGTATCGCTCTGCATTTCGCAGACTTCAATACGAGGGTAAGAGCAATTCGCACGCATTTGCCGTTCTATGATGCGGCGCGCTTCATTGAACTGTACACGGCGGGAGAGCCCATCTGGGCGCACTTCGCTGCGACAATCGATATCGACGTCGTCTATCTGTCGGACTGTGGTTCAGCGTTCTTGCAGCATGGCGTCTCCTGCAAGGCTACGCTCGATGACTTTCAAAAGCCCGATGTGATTAGACGCTCGGCACGAGAGACGGCGTTTTACGAAAGCATCAATGGTACGTGGGAATGTATATCGAAAGACTATTTCCATTTTGTCGAGTACGACAACTACGAGTACATCCTGAAACACATCAGGAGAAGCGACGTTTTCAGTCTTTCCCATGATGCGGAGAGTGTCGCCTCATTCTGGAAATCTCAGAGACGGGAGAAACCGTTGAACGAGATACTAGGGACGCTCGCGAAAAAGCTGGGCGCTGACGAACACCACGCCTTCAGGTTAACTTGCGCAGCGATATATCTTGGATATCTTCGGATAGACCATCGCCACTCGTTTGAGCTTCGCGCACCGCTGCGCCTTACAGCGGACGGCCAGTACCGATTTCGTAACGAGCCTGAAAAGGCGCCGTGGGGATTTTGATATGACGTTAGCCTCCACATTTGCTTACGAGCCGTTTCGACAGGCCGCGCTTATCCGCGAAAACGATGCGAAGAATGGGGAACTCTTGAGGTATCTTGGGTGGGACCCAGACACGGACATGGTTGCATTTTTACGGGTCAGCACTAGCGAAAAGGTTCCTTCGTCGCGCTTGCCAGAGACCAGAGGTCGAAAGAGCTTCTTCGAACACCGGAACGATTGGTCGATTGTCGATGAATGCGTTTGTCCCGAATGGATGCGTAAGTGGAACGAAGATGCAACGACAAAGCAGATGCAGCAGCAGATGGCCGAGCGCGATGCTAGGTTAGCCAAAATAGGAGTGATGCTAGCGATTGGGGGGAAGCGGATGTTGTTCGACGCAGAATTGCGAACCAGCTTAATTAAACAAGCAGCGAAAGAGAGCAACGTTAGCGAACAGCGAATTCGACGTCTCCTCACTACCTTCTATTGGTATGGAGCGGAGCCAAACTCGCTGCTTACCCTGCGGCCTAACCAGGGCGTAACCGTACGAAGACGCCTTTACCTAAATACTCGAAAACCCGGTCCAAGGTTGTCTACGTGGAAAGAAAATCCGAACACCCGTCTTCGCGGTTGCAGAATGACGCCAAAGCTTTATGAGCAATGGCGAGACTTCCTGCTTGAGCGCGCGCGTGCAATCCATGACCTGAAGGGAAAGGTGGGGCTTGCGGGTCAGTACCGCCTTTCGACGCTGTGGATTGAGTTTAGGGACGAGGTCCTTGTGAAAAAGAAAATAGTCAACGGTGTTGAGTCAATCGTTCCCATCCCTCTGGAAAGGCTCCCACGCAAACGCCGGTTCCTGGAGATTGGCCGTGAGATTTTTCGCGAGCACATACTCAAGAAATACTTCGATAGCGAGTACGATTGGGACGCAGCGAAGGCGAGAGTGGGGCATAGTTCGGACCACACGCGTGGTCGAATTGATATCTATGAGTTCGATGGGCTGCTTTTCAACGCGCAGTTGCTATGGGGAACTCACGTATTGAATCCGATGGGAAAGGCATGCGTAATCATTGGGGTGTGCGTAGAGTCTTCTGCAATCGTCGGCGTTCACATCACAACGAAGAATGAATCGGCCAATGGATATCGCAACTGCCTCTTTAATGCCTTCGTGCCAAAGGATGAACTGCTACGCACTTTCGGATTAGAAGCTCTCGCCGGTGGGTTTGTGAATGGTTGCTGCGACGAAGCAAGATTCGACCGTGGCCCCGGCATCGCCCAAGCTCTCCGTGGTCCGCTAGCGAATGAAATGAAAATCGGTGTCAGAATCGCGCGTTCCCGCAAGGGGAGAGATAAAGGCCTGGTCGAGGCATTCAATCGCGCGATTCAAGATGCACTCGCGGAACTACCGGGCTTCTACAAGCGGACGGCTTCGTCGCATGACAAGGACGGGAAGTCGCACGCCGAACGATGGGCGCAAGTGGAATTCAAGAAATTCGTAGAGCTGGTCCTGACTTATATCCACGACTGGAACACTCAACGAAATATCTTCGACCGCTTGCCTGAGAGATTGGCACAGAAGATGACCAGCTACAGTCCTAAGGCTTACTTTGACGAACTCCGCAAGGAACGTATTGCCGACGCGGCGATAGAATGGTCTGCACGTGAGACGTACTCGAAGCTTCTACCGTCAAAGCCAGTCAAAGTTGCTTCCAAGGGAACGGTTAAATGGGAAGGCGCAATGTACACTAATTCTGTACTTCAGCGGTTGTGGGAGATGAACGTCTCGACACCTTCGGGCAAAGCCAACAGGATGGAAATCGTGGTAAAGCCCCATCCAGATACCAACCGGTTTCTCATCTGGGTAGACGACGACGGACGGCAGCGGCTATTGAACATGATGCCGAAATATCGGCGCCACTTTGGAACGAACATCTGGTTAGTACATCAGCGGAATCGCTTACGCGGGCGAGCTGCAGCATATGAGACTGAAGTAAGGGCACGCGAAGGCAAGTTGCCCGGACGGATGAAGGCGGTCATGGCCAACGCGCACGGGTTGAAGCCCCGTCACGCGGCTAAAGGGGTGAAAGCCAATACGCGTAAAGCCAAGGTCGATGCCGAGAACCGAGATGCAGAACTTGCAGCGCATGCGATGTTCGGGGCGAAGCGCGACTGGAACGTCGGTGAGTCCGTCGGAGAGCAACGGGTTGGCGTATATAACCCTGACGATGACGCACGCTTCGCCGGAGACGTCTGAGCTGGCGTAACAGCCAGCCATTAACGGATACTGATAGTGTTGCAGCGCTGGCCGACAACTCGCCCTTCCCGTCATCTACCGATGGCTCGAAGTCGTCGGACTGCCGCCGACGTCGCGGGAGGATAAGGTGCTGAAATCGCTGAAATTTTCCGGACCACCGTCTCGAACTAATCGAAACTAAAAGGCCGGATTAACTGAAACTGATAGTGCTGTCCACGTGTGCAAAGGTGGATTAGTTTTATTTACGCTGCCGTGAAAAAGTTTTATTTACGGGGTAGCTAAACCCTTGGAAGCCCTAGCCGGCGGGGCGTATAACAAACTAATCGACGAAGGGCGCTGGAGCGATTACAGCGCCTTTTTCTTTGCTAGGAGCACATCAAAAACCGCCGGCGTTGTTGTATTCGGTGCCCGAGGTGAGGCCCACTGTTACATTCGGCTAGCGGGAACTTTCAGTTTCAGTTAGTAGTGGCCCCCGGCGGTCTCGAAACGCTTGAGGGGAAGGGTCAGCCGGAAGAAGGGACCAATTGCCATGATGGCTCACTAAAGCGCTCGCTTGGCTCCACAAGGCTGCAGCAACAGCCACTCCACCGCCCCGGCCGGATAATCTTCCGGCCACTCCTTTGCCAGCAATTCCACCGCTTCCCGCATCCGCAGCGCCGCCTCGTCGCTTTTCGCCTCCGCGCTCTCCGCCCTCATTGCTTCCAAAATCGACTGCGCGCAAGAAAGCCGGTCCAACGCCCGCCGACAACGAATGAAGCTGGCGTCAGAAATCCCTGCGTCTCGTGCTGCCACTTCGATGTCGCTGGCGACATCTACCAGCAGGATTGAAAGCAGCTCGGCCGCTTCGTGCTCAACGTAAGTGGGCGCTAACTTTGTTTTGGGCATCTGCAGGCCGAGGTTCATGGAATCCATTGCCCGTAAAGCGATGTGAGTTAAACGTGCAAGTTGCCTGGCGCGTCGGGTCGGAACGAGCAATCGCCGACGGGCAACCCGACCAGTCCTGCGGCGGTCGAGTCGATTCCTTTGATACCGCGCGGTCTTTGACTGCACGGCGCAGATGAGCGCTTCTAGTTACCTCCACCTGGCCGGGGCGTCCCAGCGGACAAGCGTTTCCGGCACCGACCGCGCTGGATACGAACTTCCCCTGCGTTTGCCTGTACTTCGACGCACTTAATGGGCTCTCGCTAGCTCATAATCGACTGACGCCGCTGTTGAGCGAACAGACGCGGCCTCTTTCGCATTGGAGACCTGTGGTGAACATTGATAACAAGCTATTTGCGAAGCGCTACATGGATGGCAAGCAGGCCGTCATGATTCAGTTAACAGTTCTTCAGCGACCGGACCAATTCTCGTTCGACGCGAAGACGAAGACTTTGTCTTCGGGCTACTGGCCAGCCCCTCAGTTTGAGTACGAAAGAGTCATCGTCTATCAGAAAGTGGAAGCCGGAGGTTTCGCGCAGGTTTGGATAGGTGAGGATGCCGGGCTCATTCAGGACGAGGGAAGCAAGAACTGGCACTATCGCGCGCGCAACGTGAGCCTGTTCACGACCAGCGAGGATTTCAAAACGTTGTTCGGATTGCACCCGCCTCAAAGCGTCCGCTATCTGTACGCGCCACAGAAGAAGTCGAAAAGAATCCAATCGTTTTTGCGCGGGAATGTGGTCGACAGCGACGACGTGCTAAAGCTTCCGCTAGGCGCTGCGACGACGGTCAAGCGATTGCAGCAGGCGCGCCTGCACCAGCAGAAGTTTAGAAACGCACTGTTGCTGCGATGGAAGGGAGCCTGCGCGGTTACCGGAATCGAAGAACCGGAGCTTTTGCGAGCGTCGCACATCAAGCCATATAAGGACTCGACGGCGCATGAGTGCCGCTCTCCTCACAACGGACTATTGCTGGCGGCCGGATTGGATGTCCTGTTTGACAAGGGTTTCATTACGTTCGACCAGCAGGGAGCGCTGGAAAGGTCGGGACTGCTCTCGCATGAGGCCGCTTCCGCCTTCGGACTCACGCCCCGCATGCGGTTGACCGATACACTGTCGGAAGACGCGCAAAAATTCTTGCTTCACCATCGCAAGAAGGTGTTCCTGCGGCCCAAGCCGGCACGCCGGGCTCAGACCTGAGAGCGAGCCTATGGAATTTCAAACCCAAAGGGGGTGCCGCTCCAGTTTCACTAGCTGCTCCTTCCTCTTGGCGGCAAGAATGCAACGTCGTTGTAAGCGCAATCAAATTCTGGTATCAATGCTGTAGTTCTTCTGTGCCTCGTGCTGAGTGGTCCGGCCTCCGGAACCGCAAATTCGCACGGAGCGCCCGGCGTGCAGCAATGTCTCGCCGGACGGGTCAGCCATAGCATCGGCGCGCCCGCAGGAAACAGCCCAAGCCTCGCAGTCAGCCGGAACACCGTAGCTTCAGCCGTTTTGAGGTCGCATTGGACGGTCGGTAGACTTTATTTTCAGGCTTGGGCGGCCTTGACGCTTCGCGGCGCTTGCCAGCTCGGGCAAAAACCCTAGTATTGGAGGCAAAAGTGACGTTTCAGGCCGAAAGCAAAAACGTGCCAGCGGTTGGCGCGTCGGCGGCCGCGTGTCGGCTTGCGCTTTGTTCTTGTGCCTCGTGCTGAGTGGTCCGGCCTCCGGAACCGCAAATTCGCACGGAGCGCCCGGCGTGCAGCAATGTCTCGCCGGACGGGTCAGCCATAGCATCGGCGCGCCCGCAGGAAAGTGACTCTTCGGGCTTGGGGCAAGCGTACCAATGCGGCCCCGTACCCAACATAAGAAGCGAAAAGAATGGGTATCCTGTACAGGAAGGTTTGCCGCAAACCCAATCTCCGCAAAGCAGCGCGTTCAGTGCTCGCTAACGCTCTGATTTCCACCTCTGAAAGCACCCGGGACGAAGCTAAGCAGTTTCAGTTGCGGCTCGAGCAGAACATCAGCGACCTTCGCAAACAACTCGTCGCCGGGACCTTCGAGTTTCCGCCAGCTCGCGGCGTCGCCGCCAGGAAGCCCGGCAAGACCGCCAGGCGGCCTATTGTGATTGCACCGATTGCGTCGCGTGTCGTACAACGAGCGATTCTTGATGTGCTGACTGGCTTGCCTTTCGTTCAAAGCATCCAGAAAAAGGCGTGGAATCATGGTGGTGTAGAGGATGGCGGGGTCGCGAAGGCTATCGCCCAAACCTACGAAGGCACCATTCAATACCATTACTACGTCAGAACCGACATCAAGGACTTTTTTACGCAGGTTCCCAAAGAAGACTTGCTGGCAATCGTCACAAAGCATACGGACGACCCGGAGTTCGACGCGCTGTTGACGCGGGCAGTCAAAGTTGAACTCGCTAACCTTTCCGAGCTGCGCGAGCACCAAGATATTTTTCCGCTGGCGTCTCGCGGCGTCGCGCAGGGCTCTTGTTTGTCGCCGCTTCTGTGCAACTTGCTTCTCCATGACATAGACGAGCAGCTAAATACCGGCGGCACGATGTCTGTACGCTATATCGACGACCTGATAATTTTTGCGCCCAATCGGAGTCGTGCCTTGAAAGGCTTGAAACAGCTTAAGCATGAACTCAAGCAATTTGGGCTCGATGCTTACGACCCGCCGACAAAAGCTAGTCCTGCTGCCTCGGCAAAGGCGGCGGCAGGGGAAACCAAGAAGGGATTCTCCTTTCTTGGCTGCGACGTCTCTCCTGAGGCCATCTCGCCGGGAAAACGCGCCCGCGGCTCGTTGCTAGCGAAGGTGGACGCTCTCTGCAACAAAGCGCTCACGAGTCAACGACATCTGAAGGCTGGCACATCGGAGCCGATGACGTTGGCCTCCGACCCGACCTTGCTCAGCACGCTCTGGCGCGTCTCCAACACGGTTCGCGCTTGGGGCGCAGCTTTTTCTTTCTGTACTGACCACCGCATTTTCCGACAACTCGACAATGACGTCGCGGTGAAGCTGGCCGAATTTCGCCGTCTCTGGCGGTCGAAAACAAGCTCGCTGAACTCGGCTGAACGCCAACGATTGATGGGAATGCATCTACTGGACGACACTAGGTTCGACCCGTCATTCGCTGATATGGTCACGTCGCGTGCGGGTACAAGAACCAAATAGACATTCGGGCGTGTGCAGTCATCGCTTCGACGGGCGGGAGGTACCCATTGCACATCCTGCCTTCACCTAGACGCTGAAAGCTTGTGTAGACTTGCTTCCCCGTGGATATTAGACGAAGCGACCTGTTTTTTGCGACCATGAATATCATCGCCGACACTGGTAAAACTAAAATGTCATTTGAGAGAGCAGCCCGCGCGGGTATCCATGCCTCCACCTGAACACCTCAACTGGTTGGTACAAGGGGAACCGCTGAGGACCGGTGAAGGTAAGACGGTCACTATTTTAGAATTTCAACATCAACCGGACAACGCTGTCCTATCGGCGTGGGCACGTCATTTTCGCCAGCACTACTGTTCCGATGACGACATTGACGTTCTACGAGCAGGAACTGAACATTCGCGCTCCGAATTTCTGAAAAACCTGGTGTTTCCCAATACCACCAAACCCGGACCATCAATTCGGTCTGGCGATTTTGCTGAAATATTGGTTTGTGACTTCCTCGAGTACAGCATGAATCACTGGGTTCCCAGGGGGCGATTTGCGGAGAAAGCAACACCCAATGAATCGGTGAAGGGAACTGACATCATCGGTCTTTTTTTGTCTCCGACTGGTAATTCTATCGAAGACACGCTGACGACTTTTGAGGTCAAAGCACAGTTGCGTGCAGGCAAGCCTCAGGCTAGGCTCCAAGTCGCGGTGGATGACGCAGCAAAAGACAAAGTACGGCAAGCTTACACGCTGCTCGCCATGAAGCGGAAAGCGCACATGCAGGGCGACAACGCGCGGGTAGCTCTAGTCGAGCGCTTTCAAGCGAAACCAGATAGGCCCTTTATCGAACAGACCGGCGCGGCTGCCGTGCTGAACAACCACGCATTTGATGCTGAGCTGATTGCGACGACGACAACAGCGTCACATCCTCCCGGCTCTTCTGTCCTTTTGCTGGTAATTCGAGGAGAGGATTTAATGACACTCGCCCATAGTCTCTTCGAGAGGGCCGCAGATGAGGCCTGAGGCAAATTCTCGGCGCGTGTTCGGGATAACACAAGCCAAAGCCAGAATGTATGAGTACGCGGTGCGAGAAGAGGAACATATCGATATTCCCGCCGGCACACATCCTGAAGACCTGTTTGCGCTTGCTATAGGTATTCTGGGCGACGAGGCAGCGGCCGTATGCGATAAGTTTCTCGAACAGCGCACGGTGCTCGGCGCTCCAGTGGCGACGGACCAGAATGGTCTGCGATTTGCTGCCGCATTCTTTTACGCATATGTCGAATCGAGGTTTGACGTCGACCTTGACGAAGAATTGCTGACACTTGCTGCAGCGACGTTTTACTTGGCCGAGATTCCGGGTAGTAGTTTCGTTGTCAGCAACCTGCTATCGACACGTGCCCGCCAACAGTTAGACCCTTTCTCGACGGTTCTGCGCTTAGTGCTTGCGAATCGTTGGGACGACGCGGAGGTTCCTCCCGAAACTCGATTTTCGCCTTTTCTTGTAACCATGTTGCATGCGGTGAGTGATTTGCTGTCGCGCGACGGAGGTGACGAGCGAATTCTCCTAAGGCACTGCTCTGGGCTCCGGCAAGCTGTCTATCGAAGCGGTAGCTCGCGGGATGTTGCGTTTGTGGACCTATGCGTGGCAGTCACTCTACGCAAGGTCGGCAATTCGAGCCGCCTCAACTTGCCTCGATATTCGCGGCTGGACGAAGAGCAGTGGTCAGACGTTCTCCGAAAACCCAAGTTCGTTTCAGAGCTTTGGCCAGCACAGCGCCTACTCGGAAGAGCCGGCTTATTTGCGGGAGCGTCGGCTGTCGTTCAGATGTCGACGAGTGCGGGAAAGACTCGAGCGATTGAACTTGTAATTCGGAGCGCGATGCTATCCCGCAGAGCCCGGACGGCAGTCGTGGTCGCACCATTTCGAGCGCTGTGCCATGAAATATCAAACTCTTTGCGCCAGACATTCGCAGGCGAGCAGGTGTCTGTCGACGAGCTCTCGGATGTTCTACAGCAAGACTTTCTAGAGTCGCTTGCGGACCTGCTAGGCGAGGTTATTCAGCCTTCCCCACAGGTTCTAGTGCTGACGCCAGAGAAGCTTTTATATGTTTTGCGGCAAGCGCCTCAGATTGCCACAAAAATAGGGTTGGTTGTTTACGATGAGGGGCACCAGTTCGATTCGGGGCCCCGAGGCGTGACGTACGAGTTGCTACTAACCACGCTGAAACAGTATCTACCGCGGGGAGCCCAGGTCGTTTTGGTGTCGGCGGTCATTTCGAATGCAGCTACAGTCGGAAAGTGGCTAATCGGCGAGCGTGCGCTCGTGGTTGACGGAAAGGACCTGACGCCGACCCAGCGTTCAGTTGTATTCACGAGTTGGCAGCATGCCCTCGGCACTCTTCAGTTCGATGCGCTGGGTCAGCCTGATGACTTCCCTTACTTCGTTCCACGAGTCATTGAGCCACATTCATTTCCACTTCGTGGTCGAGAACGTGTAGTCCGAGTCTTCCCCGAACGTAGTGCTTCGGACGTTGCCCTGTATCTTGGACTAAAGCTGGCGCCACAGGGTAGCGCCGCTATTTTTTGTGGAAGAAAAGATAGTGCCGCTGGCATCGTCAGAGATGCCGTCCAATACTTTGAGCGTGGCTTACCCTATCCGTCGCCGGCAGAAATCGCGAATCAGGCCGAGCTGGAAAAATTGGTGTACCTCCACGCGAAGCATTTCGGCGAAGAGGCGGTCGTCACCAAAGGCGCAAGGTTCGGTGTGTTGGCGCATCATGGCAATACACCACAAGGTCTTCGACTCTGTATCGAGCACGCGGTTAAAGAGGGCCTTGTGCCCCTGGTCGTGTGCACGTCCACGTTGGCGCAAGGAGTGAATCTGCCGCTCCGATACCTAATCGTGTCGACAATCTATCAGGGCGGCGAGCGAGTGAAGGTGCGTGACTTTCACAACTTGATGGGCCGAGCGGGCCGTGCCGGGATGCATATCGAGGGTTCCGTCATCTTTGCGGATACGCGCGTGTTTGACGGTAGGAGTGCTCGGCGTGAGCGGTGGCGGTGGGATACCGTTCGTGGACTTTTAAATGTCGCGAATGTGGAACCGACCGGCAGCTCGCTTCTCGGCCTTGTTTCTCCAATAACGAACGTTGATGGCTCGCAGGAAGTGCAGGCCGCTTTCGACGTCATCATTGCACTACTAGCGGACGAAGATAACGCACTGGCGCAAATCAATGACGACGCACATTACTTGGCCGGTATTGGCGCGACACCTGAGCATGTCGCGCAGCAGGTGAAAACCAAGGAGCGGCTCGTCAACGCTGTTGCCAGCTTCTTGCAGGCTAGTCGCGGGGAAACCGCATTCGAGGAATTTATTGAGGTGGTCAATGGGCTTGCGAAGAGTACGCTAGCGTACTCGTTGGCTTCGGATGACCAGAAAACGTTACTGGTCGACTGTTTCATCGCAATCGCGCGGGCCGTCCAAGACCGTGAGCCGGAAGCTGCTAACCAGACGCGGAATTCCCGGACGCTCTTGGGTCTGAATGCACTTGCGAAGATTTATAGATGGTGTGAGCGGAGCCGTGACCTCGTGTTCGCAGCCCAGACTGAGGTGGAGCTACTGAATGCGATTTGGCCAGTCTTGCTTGAAGTCGGTGAAGACGACCTGCTTGAGAAAGTCGTCGGCAAGGAGTTGCTCATAAATGTCGCGCAATCGTGGCTGTCGGGGGCAACGTATTCTCAAATCGGAGAAGTCATCTCGGCTGCTGGCATCGTGAAGCGATTTGGAGAGGGTGCCCGCCAGTTCACGCCTGAAGACGTCGTAGATATCTGCGATAACTGCTTCGGCTATGAGTTTTCGTTGTATCTGACCGCGTTGGTGACGTATTTTGAGCAGGATGGCGACCGCAACAATGTCAACACCGTGGAACTGATAAAGCGCCTTCAAAGCGGACTAAAATACGGCCTTCCAGACGCATTGGCTGTTGCCATCCAAGAGGCGGGTTTTTCAGACCGGATGCTTACTCAAGATTTGCGACACGTCTTCGATGGAGTTCATCCTTCTCGAGGAGCTGTTGTCACTTATGCTCGCAATAACCCAGCTGTGCTTCGCGCCGTTCTTGATAGATACCCGTCGTACTTTCAGATGGTTTTTGCCAGTCTCACGGAGGATTGAGAGACAAGCGCCTCGCCTAGCCTGGCGGGACCAGTGGCGCGGCGCATAGTGACCATGCACCGTCAGCATCCATGTTAGGAGTTGAGCTCGGGCGACAGTAATCGGCCGAAGTCATCGTCCGACACGCTTAGAAACAACGTCTTCGTTGACGAATATACTGAATCAACGCATGGATATATTGCCTGCCACAACAGAAGCAAAGGGCACTCTCGCGTGGCCCGCACGAAAGAAATACGCTGGGCGTAACCACGCTTGGAAGCTATTCCGTGTTCAAGATGACAAGAGAGACATGCATCACATCCTCGCAATGGGTACGGAGGAATCCGATGAGTCCGGGAACGAGAGAATTGACCTCGTCGCGTATCGGGTCGACACAAACCGGTTCGGCGATTGGGCGACAAGAGAGGAGGTCTGCACGATGTCTGCTCGTCGCTCATTCGGGCTCAAGCTCACCAACGGCTTCGTGGTCGTTGAGCAAGAGTCGTTGCGGAGCCTGAATATTGGCAGTCTCTGCTTCAATGAAGTCGTGAAGTGGGCGCGTCGCGTTGCCCCTGATGATTCGGTGATTCCGACAGAGTTGCTCGCTAGTCATGTCGGCTCTTACAAGCCAGAGAACCTAGAAAGACGCCATCGATTTTATAGGCAGTTCGGCCTCGAGTTCGAGTTCACAAACCGAGGGGCGCACGCATTGGCCAGTGGCATTTCGAAACCAATAGTCGGACGCGACCTTGTCACCCACCCGATGTCGAAATACCCCAACATTGTTGAAATTGAACTGGTGTCGGCCGTTCAGCAACTGGCGATGAGGCAAGAAGGCCTTGAGGATGACGTGAGCCGGCTTGAAGGGGCCGTGTCGAGGTTACTTGCCGAACGGCGACGACGTAGCGACAGAGTCGTGAAGGTGGCACAGCTATTAAGGTGGCCGCTTGTCTGCGCATCGTTTGCAGCGGGCGCGATTCTCGCGCGCCCGGACCACTTTGGACTGCATCTGTAATTGCGTGGGGAACAACGGGGTGAGTTGCGTCGACGCAATCCGGCCAATACGCAACAGAATGCGGAAGTTTGAGTACGCATCTGTATTGAACCAGATATCCGCATACCTGCAGGTCGACGCAGGAGGAAATGACAACCTCGCCCCCCGACTGCCGTGGGTCGCAGAAAGGCTCGCGCTATGGACGCTTCGTGACAAGCCGCATCTGTATGGACGGGTGCCCATGCAACTTGCCGACCTCATCCGGTGTATGAATGAAGCGTGGAACGCTATGGATACCGCAATCGAATGGACGCGGCAAGGCAATCCCATAGGCCTTTTCGTGCGTTCCGTGCTCCTGGCACAGGCCCCTCATCAAACAGCAGTGGGCTTCGGCGCGTTCGCCCGCCAAATTAACCTTCTTAACCGTCTTGACCCAGCATCGCGCCTAAGTCGCGCGCTGGAGGCGTCCGTTGGCATGGCGACGAACGACTATCTGCAACTAGCCGTGTTCTTTTGGCTCAGGGACGAAGGGCGAACCCACGAGGTATTCGAACGTAGCTACTGGCAGGTTTTGACAAATGCGTTCGGACCGTCAAATCTGCACAGCTTCCTCAAGACGATTTTTAAGAGTCGCGAGTCCGTGTGCAACGAGATGGGACAAGAGAGTCAGAATGGACCGGATAGGAGGGCGGCTCGGAAGATGGCTTGCTATCAGCACTGTCTCCAACCCAAACCCAGACAATCTGGTCACGCTCAATGGCAGGATAAGATAGGACGCGGGCTTTCGAGGGGATGCTCTCCTGGCCGGGAATCTCGATGCAAGTACCGCCCCTGTCGAATAGCAACCCGTGGTACCCGCAGCGAACGCCCTGCGCCTCGACAGAACCACAGGAAAGAGGCAGTTCCTTATGGCAGCAGTGGTCTTCAAGTGCACCGACTTCTCCGGTGGGCAGGCGAAAAAACACCATCGGTCGGTTCAGAATCTTTCGGGCAACTGGCTTGTCACTGAGTTCCCACGAAAAGGCCGCCACCCACCACTGATTCATTGGGAATGCGGTTCGGCGGAAGGTGATGGGCGTCTCTTGCGCAAGATTTTCCAATTGTCGTCTCCTTAGAGCTCAAGCCACGCTCGCGCACTGCAGCGAGGGGGCCTTTACCGGGTACTGGGCTTTGCCTTAAAGGTCCAGCACCAGGACTGATGTTTTCGAACGCGAACAGCAGGGCAAGAACTGGTCGCCGGCGGCTTTTTCTTCGTCGGTCAGGTAGGAATCGCGATGGTCCGGCGTTCCCTCCAGGACCCGCGTGAGGCAAGTGCCGCAAACCCCTTGCTCGCACGACGTGAGTAACTCGACGCCCTTCTCGGCTAACGCCTGCACGACGGTGCAACCAGGCGCGACATCGACAGTGACACCGCTGCTGAGTAGCTTCACCTGAAAAGTTTTGTCTCCGGCGGCTTGCTCGACGACTCCTCCAAAGAACTCATAGTGGAGTCGGTCCTCGGTCCATCCCTGTTTGCGGGCCTCAGCCAACACAGCGTCCATAAAGCCCCGGGGCCCGCAAACATACAGATGGCTATCCGGAGGCGCCTGCTCAAGCGTTCGAGCGATATTGAAAACCTGCTCAGAATCACCGTCATCGAAGTGGAGCTTCACGCGATGTCCAAATTCAGAGGAGCCAATGCGCTGCACGAAAGCCATGCGCTCGCGGGAGCGGCCGCAGTAATGCATTTCGAAGTTCTCGTCTACTGCCGACAATCGCTCCGCCATGCACAAGATGGGCGTTATTCCAATTCCGCCGGCGAGAAAAAGGTGATGTGAAGCATCATGCGCCAACGGAAAATTATTTTTCGGAGCACTAATTTTTATCGTGTCGCCTTCGTGGATAAGGTCATGTATCGCCTTAGAACCGCCACGTCCCTCGGCGTCACGCAACACAGCAATTTGGTAACGGTTCGACTCGATGGGGTTGTTGCATAACGAATACTGCCGAACCAGACCGACGGGAAAATGAACATCAATGTGCGACCCCGCGCTGAAGGGGGGAAGACTTGCTCCGTCTGCCGTCGTCAGCTCAAATCCGCAAATTCCCGGAACATCAGCCCACTTGCGCGAGACCTTGACCTCGAGAGTTGATGTATTCATTAGGCCTCCGACACCTTCTCAAGCGGGATGACTTTTTTTTGTGACGATGCCTTTTTTTCCTCTGCGAGCAGGCGGTCGATGACTTTGCGAGAGAGCACTCCGCCCGCGTCGATGTTCAGCTTGAGCAATGCGCGCTCACCCTACTGTGCTCCACTTCGAGCGCGCGGTAGTAATTGAGCTTTCGCACGTCGACCATTGCGACGTATGGTGCGCCGTCTTTCATCAGGACCATTTCCCTACCTGCAATGACGTCGTCTGCCAACTCAGCTACGCGCTTGCAACTACGGCACGTGACGATGCCAGACGACGCGCGTTTGCAGATGGGGTTGACTGGCTCGCCGGCCGGAAGCTCAGTTCTGGCGACAGCCACGTTGCCTTTTGCTTTGACGCCATTGCGATGCTAGGGATTGCTCTTGGTGCACGCGCCGTTGATGACATCGCGCTTACGGAGCGCGTCTCGAACTGGTTCGAAACGTTTATAGCTGATGTCGTGTCGAAACACGCTGGGCCATCATGGGCGCGCTATCTGCTGGCTTCTGTTCCTGCTCTGGTCAGCGTATCGACGGGCGTCGCCTTGCCAGATGTCGACGACGACGATGCTGACGTCAAACTCGTTCTTCAAAGCTCAATAGTGAGCAATGCAGGAGTCGACACGGCCCTGCAGAACAGGGCAAGGAGGAGAGTCAAGCGGACCGAAAACGAAGATGCTGAGCGCGCGGTCCTCCTATTGGGCGCGCTCGACTTCGTCTCCAACCTTCCCGTGACCGTGGACCTACAGCGACCGTCTATCGCACAGGTCTCGCAAATGCTGGCACGCGCTCCAGCTGCACTTCGGCGGTGGACATGGGAGGATGCGCCGAAAACACGAAATTCGGACGCAATGAAGTGGGACGTTCAGCACGAGTATTGCGTACAGAATCTTCTGTACGCAATACTGGCTCCAATTTTCACGGACTTGGTCGATGAGGAATGGATGCCGCCAGTTGGACAGAAAAATCCGCGTATCGATATAGGGATTCCGTCATTAAATCTCATTGTTGAAGCCAAGTTCTTGCGTCCAGGGGTCAGTTTTGCGAGCTTGATAGGCGAACTGGCCGAAGACGCGAGCCTCTACCGCGCACGAGGTAGTGGCGGCCGCTACTTGCATGTCTTGCCTTTCGTGTGGGACGACAGTCGGCGAACGGAGGAACACGCGAAGTTCCTGCAAGGACACGAGCAAATTGAGGGTATCGCTCACCCCGTCGTTATCGCAAGACCTAGCACATGATTTCATCATAGTCGCGGTCGTGCATTGCCGGAGAAAAGAGACTGACTACATGCCAATTGATATCAACAGATAGCTGCAATCTGCCTTTCCCGTTGCCATCTCAAGGAGCGATGTTCACCGAGCGACTATCGCCGGATCCGACGATGGGAGCACGAGAACACGCTGGAAGCGATGCAGCGCCGGCTTGACCGGAAGCCCGATGCGATGACCATCCGCCGAAGTACCGTTGAGCATGTCTTCGATACGCTCAAACACTGGATGGGTCCCGCACACTTCCTGACCAGGACGCTCAGGCGAGTAAGTACCGAGATGAGCCTTCAGGTGTTGGCCTATAACCTCAAGCGAGTCATGAACATACTTGGGGTTGCCGGGACGATGAAGGCCATGAAGATGGCTGGACCCGCGCAATCGAGTTCGCCTGCCAGCTGATAGGTCGATGCTCCGCTGAGGTGTCTTACGATATCGTTTCAGCCTCTCGCTCATGGTTGTCATTCTGCGGTGTAACAGTGGGCATATGACTGTGCTGTAGGACCGAAGTCCATCATCATCGTCCTGCTTTGCGCTTTTGCGGCACCAAGTCCATTGGAGTATCGAAGTCTTCCGACAAGTGGACGCGCCCGCGGAGGGCGCCGAAGCGCCTCGCCGAATGGCGAGGGACTGTATTTTCGTCACTCGCCCGTGTCGTTTCTCGAGCTTCGTTAGCAGTCTTCCTAGGTAGGACGACACGTGCGAACCACACTCCTGCACCGATGGCTAATGCCAATTGGAACATCCTGGTTTCCAGTCGATTCATCGGAATGCCTCAAACAGTTCCCATGCGCGCAACCGCTGGCACCAGCGCTTGAGGTGCACTCGATCGCGATTTCCATAAGTGGGTATGAGCCGATCATAGACGCATTCACGCGTCCAATAAAGCTATGTCGCAGGCGCGTTTCCGGCGAGGGTGGAACAAACTGCAAAGAAATATGGCCAGGTTCGACAAAGTGCAAAAATATGCTTCACCGAGCGGTTTTCCGTGACGCTCAGTTCCTTGCTGCATCGTTACTCAGGTGCAAAAATATGGTTCTGGCTCGCTGCAAAAATATCCTTCCTGTCTCACGTGTGACCCCGGAGACGAAAGCCAAGTGGGTGCTTAAACTGGAACGCACGCGGCAACGCACCGCAATCAGATGCATGGACGTAACCCGCGGAGAAATGGCTTTGACGACCAAGGCTCTGATGGAGCTCCTCGCCGACCCGGCCTTTGTGGCGCCGCTGCTTCGCATAAGAGTTTCGACTGCGACCGGCAAGCCCTGATTGTCGACTGGCGAACAGCCACCGAGATTGAATGGGATGCCGTGTCGCCGTCCCCCATATGCAGTCAAAGCGGATCGCCCAGAATGCGAGCCAGCTGTGGGTTGGTGCCGACAACCCGGGAGCCCACGCGATTGTGCGAACGAACCCCATGGACGCATTACGGCACCAAAGTTCTTCCGGGGCGGCATAGCCGCCAAGGCTAAAGGCGCTAGTAGTATTACCTTTCACTTGATCCAGATGGGTTTCTGGCGCGTTCCGTCGCAGCCGGCAAATGAAGAAACGGGCGCGGTGGCTGCTGCATTCGGAGAACTGGGAAACGGCTGCTGGTGCAGCCGGGGATGTGGATTGCTCACTTGACACCGGCCCGCTAACGAGTGTCAATAATTGCGAGCGTTCATGCGGCCACTCGATGCTCATAGAATGGTCCGTCTCTGTAATCAAGAATCGCGTACAAGGCCGTCAAGTAAGAAGCATCCGGACTAGGCCACGCATTAATGTTCTCGGGTTTACTCGGAATGATGCAGCGGTCGTGTCCCGCAGCCGCAACCTCCGGCGGCGGCTCGTCTGTAATGGCAGAAAACGAAAGCAAATCGTAATAATCTGATATGTACCGTTCCCCGCCTTGCGTAAAAGATGCAATCATCGGCTGAGACGGACACGAGTGACTGACTCTGTCCACAAACAGCGAGAATGGACACAGTGACTCAGACAGTCGAGTTACCCGCAAGGCGTCAGAACCGACGGCATCCATTGGAATGGAAACGATCGGTCGTCGAGCAGACGTTTGAACCCGGTGCCTCGGTCGCGCGGGTCGCCCGCGATAACAACATCAACGCCAATCAGGTGTGGGCCTGGCGCAAACTGTACGCCCAGGGCCTGCTGGTCGAGGATGAGCAAACCCAGACCATGTTGCCTGTCGTTGTAGACGTACAGTCTGATCGACCGGCTGGCGATGCGCTGGAGGCGCCAGACGCGCCGATACCTCCGGTGGCTACAAACGGCAATATTCAGCTTCAGCATGGCAACACTTCGGTCCGGATAGAAGGCGTGCCCGATGCGACGATATTGCGCCTGGTCCTCGAGCGGATTCTTCGATGATCGGTATGCCTGCAAATACACGGATCTGGATCGCAGCCGGTGACACTGACATGCGCTGTTATGCGGCTTCAATTCGCTCGCGGCAAAGGTACAGACAGTGCTTGAGACGGATCCTTATGGTGGCCATGTTTTTATCTTCAGGGGCCGTCGGGGTGATCTTCTGAAGGCGTTGTACTGGAGCGATGGCGGCCCATGTTTATTTGCGAAACGTCTTGAGAAGGGGCGCTTTGCATGGCCCCGCGACGCTGGCGTCGTGGCGTTGACCACCGCCCAACTCTCGCTTCTGCTCGAAGGGTTTGACTGGCGACAACCGGTCGACGCGGCACGCCCGCGCAGCGCTTTGTAAACGTCTGTTACGCAGCATGTCAGCGTCGACCAGGCCGTCTACCTTAACCACCGCACGGCCGATGCGGATCTCGATCGTGCCCCCAGGAGACGCTGGCTTCATATCTCGCGCTTGCGGAGCCCCCGAAGATGATGCAACGACCTGCGTCAGCGCGTCACTCAGCAGTACGACCGGGAGGAGGCTGGTAGACGGAGCTTGCTGCTCGGCAAGATATCGCCGCCGCCAGGTGTACAACATGTTCGCGTTGATGCCATTCTCCCGGGCCAGTCTCGCGACCGAGACGCCCGGCTCACGCGCTGCTGCCGCCAGCCCGTCCCGAAGCTCCCGAGGGTAATTCGGACGGCCTGCTCGACTTCCATGCTTCTTCTCTGGAGACTCTGACAAAGTGGTGTCCATCAAAGCGGAAATAATGGACATCACTTTGCTGTGTATCGCAGCAACCGCCTACGACGCTCGGGACGAGCCCCTTACCCCGCTGTTGATTTCCGCCACACCCCAAACGTTTGATTTAGCTGCGGTGCCTACGGAAGGTGCAGTCCGTTTTCGCGTCCGCTGAAAACGGACTGGTCCAACGCCCCCCGGATTCCCTACCGGTATGCTACTTCGCCCGTCCTGCCTCGTTTCTGTCGAAACTGACTTGCTATGATCGAAGCCGTTAGTGCGACACTTTCCCATCACAGATGCAAGTAAATGACCGCCTCCTCTATGCCCGAGAACTTGTCTGAGGTCGACCTAAGCCGCTTGGGTCGGATGGTCATGTCACTGTTCGATCATTGGAATCTGTCGAGCGAAGATCAGGCTGTCTTGCTGGGGTTGGCACCGGGAAATCGGCCTGCCCTAGCCCGTTACCGGAAAGGCGCTCGTATTGGTACGACGCGAGACCAATGCGACCGTGTCAGACATCTTCTCGGCATCCACAGGAGCCTTCGTCTGCTGTTCCCGCGCAATCGGGAAGTGGCCTACGGCTGGATGAAAATGCGCAACCGCGCCTTCGGCGACATGACGCCAGTGGAGGCGATCAGGAAGTACGGGTTCGTCGGGTTGCTGATGGTGCGTGCATATCTGGATCGCGTACGTAGGCAGTGAATTGGCTCAATCAACAAAATTGAAATACAGCACTTTCCGTCCGGTTCACGACCAGCCAGCGTGCATTTCATGGGGGGCCGTGCGACATCATTGACCGATGACAAAGGTGTCCGCCCCGTTCCCGGGCCAACGCGGTTGATCGTCGCGCGTCCACCAGTCTCCTTCCACGCCAGACAGTGGTAGTAGAGCTAGTAGCCGCAACAAGCTGCTCCTCCCTTCCACTTTTCGATCTTCCGCGTAGACATGGACCTCACTCGGCTCCTCGTTGAACGAGACGAAGACAAGCGGCACATCGTCTACGCGAACGTACATCGCATCGCTGTCCCGGTCGCTGACAATAGGGTTGAAACCTTTTGTCTCTATCCGATCTGCAATGGCGTTCGCAATTGCTGCCAACGATATCCGCAAAACAACAGCAGGCTCCATTTCGCCGCCCGCGGCGAGTTCCTCAGGACGAGTCAGCGTATATCGATAGATCATGATGGCGGGCGGTTTCTGCTTCCCAGAATCCCTGCGACAGCAGGTCTTATGCTGCAATGATTTCGTCGTAGTGAGCCCCCAGATTGAGAGCGGTTCGCCTGATTGTCTTGATGAACGCCGCAAACAGGTGAATTGTACAATCCATTTGCGCGAGCGCGAAAATGCATGCCGTCAACACTTATCCGGAATGGACCGTTTACCTAATAGGCCGTTCAGGGGGCGGGTACATGGCGTTGAAAAACCTGGCACAGACTCAATGACCAGTATCGCCCGCACCATCCGCCGTCGCATGCGCAGAGGGTTTGTACCCAGTACTCCCAGCGCGCTTAGCTGCCGCTGGCAGAAGCGCTGCGCAGGTTGGCATTGCGGATGCGAGGGCCGGAAGAGTTTTGGGTTTTGGCTCGCCCCGTGAACTGGACCAACACTTTGATGCAATCGCGGAAAGCGCAATCGCCTCCGTCCGATGAGTCCAAGGCTGTAATCAGAGTGAGGTGTCCCTGTCAGGTGATGGAGGAGGTGGTATCGATGCACCGTTGGCTCGCCGGATGTGCTACCGGAACCTGTTTGTGCACGGTCCACATAACCGGAAAACACGCATATGGCCGCAGTAAACACCGGGGAAAGCCCACCGAGGAATTGATTCAATGGCCAGCATTGTCGGCACCATCCGCCGGCGCGCGCAGCGGCGCTGGCTCGGCTCGGAAGCCGTGTACCTGCTGGGTCGACTGCCAATGCCGCGCACCGGACCACGTCTATTGGCCAGATGGGGCGCTCAGTGGAACACCTTTATGCTCCAGGCAGCCCCCCAAGGAAGCAGTGCAGGACAATCCGGACCCGTGACCCGCGTCGCCAATACCCCGGCTGCGATGGCCGAAGCGTGCGCGCGTGCATCCACCGTCGCGGGCCGCCTCGCCGCGCTGGGCGGCAGTGAGCCGGACATCACGGCCGGCCGTCGCCGTCGATGAAATTCACCACGTTCAGGGCGGGGCAAAAGTTGCCGTCTACGCTGATAATTCCCACTCTCAGCGTAGCGTCAATACGCAATAATTTAGGGTGACACCGTCATGTTTGCGCGTTGCGCTCTTGCCTCATATGGGCACTAGTTTGGACCGCCGGAACCGAAAAGTGGTTATGGTGTGGGCTCAGTCGGGGGGCTGTGATCCAACGAAGAATGCATTCTGTGCACATGCGTTTCGCGGACAAGCTCATTCTTTAAGCCGACGAGGATTTCATGCTGTTTCTGCGGAGATTCCTTGGCAAGGGACGGAAGCCCAACTCTACGAAATCTCTTTGAAACAGCCACCACGCTTACTCCAAAAGTTTTCGCAATTTCGGAATAAACGCCTCGGTGCTCAAGGTACGGCTCTAAAAGAGTGTGCCTGTCGGCGGCGATGCGCGCACGTTTTCGATTCTCATTTTGAGCGCGTATCTTGCGTTGTTGGGAACTTTGATTTTCACGTTGGACATGTCGTAGAGATTCAAGGAATTTTTGACTTACCGGCGAAAAGAACTCGTCCAGCGTAGTGGTCGAACAATCCGAAGTGGCTGCAAGTATCATTGCGTGCGCCATACCGGCGGCGTGCTGAGCCGATCGGCAAGCAGCATCGATTGTCGCGCACGATTTATCATTTCCCATGTTTAATAGCGAAGGGAAGTGTTCTTCGAGCCACAAGTTCGGAAAATTCCAGGCCACAAATGAGGAAAGATTTGGCCGGTTGCCGCGTAGTCCCACCCTAAGACCGTGGCGAGCGGCATGCATTCGGTGATGAACGGCGGCAGAGTGGCGCCACACCCGCTGTCCTCCTGTGAGGAACCTCTTTGCGACTGATAAATAGCGGCCAATAATGGGCAGGGAGTGGAGGCTGGCGAGGTCGGGAGAGACTGGCTGGGCCGCGAATTTCCAGGCTTCGGGAGGATATTCAAAGGCTCGTGCATCGCCGATCCACATAAGGGGCTGGCGGTGCTTTTCGCACACGTCGACCCCTGGCAATTGATGCTCTCGCCGCCAGTAAGAAAAGTGTTGCGTTTCACGGTCAAATTGTATGCAATCGAGGCAGAAATAGGCATTCGGTCTCGCCAGGGATGTGGCTATTCCTTTCTTTGCTCCAGGAGTCTCAAAATCACTAGTCGACCATTCATTCGGTGCCGCAAGTTGTAGAAACGGGACGAGTGAATGACGCCGCAAATATGTCGAGGTATCCATCCCAATTGCAGACGCGACCAATTGATGAGGAAGCTGGCGATTTTCCTCCTTCACGTCGCTGCTGCTAAGGAAGCGCAGTGACGCACAGCGCTGTGTAGTTCTAAATTTATGCAACTGGCGGAGCCGACCATAGTGTCCGCGGATGAATTCGTCCGGAAGAGGGAGTGCAATAACCATATCAGATCCTCCTGATTTATGAAGGCAGGGTTGAATGTTGCGCGGGTAGGACGTACTTATTAGAAGAAACCACTTGACGATGAAGATTTGATTCGACATCTAAACGGTGAATCAAAAGAAACGTCTCATAAATGATTTCCGATTGCATAGAGGGCGTCAGTTTGACGTCGGCATCAGAAACCCAGACGAGATGCCTGGTATGCACTCTTGAGTCGGGCATAGTGAATATGGTTTTTTAAAATCGGAAGATCACGGTTTCCCCTAATTTTTTGGGAATTTGGTTCCGGTTGCTTTATTTCGCCGCTCAGTCGAATTCTTCGTGATAAGCCTTCCTTATATTCTGAAGTTGCCTGTCTCTGGATACGCTAGACGACGCTAGATCCGATTGATTGCATCTGGAGGTTTCAAGCCAGTATGCAGCCAGGAATTTCTGCCACGTGTCGAACAGCCAGACGATTGCGAACAGATGCAGAGTCGGATGCAAGTTGCCGGCGGGTAACCAGCAAAGTCGGGAAACGTATGCGCGTGCCGTATCCGGTGAAGAAGGGAGCGGAAACAATTCGTGTATTTCTCGAAGTGGCGCCGCCATGTCAAGGATCGAGGCGACGCAACTTCCTATATCAAGTTTGCCTAACGTGTCTTTCAACCCAAGGTCAAAAAGTCTTTTCCTATAAATCTGTGTCATTCGTTGTCGGTCAAGACATACAGTTGTTGCGAGCTCTGCCAGTCCGATAGCGGCGAAAGTGAGTCGTGCAAGCAACCCACGACCACTCGTCATCAGAACGGATGAGGAGGTGACCGGAGGCTCAAGCAAACTTCGTTGCGGGAGATGCCAGTCATAGTGGTGGGTTCCTGGTTGTCGAGCAGTTGACTCAAGAAGAACGGTTCCATGTCGCGGACAGACCCAGACCAGAGGGTATTGATGTGTGCGATGCCAATAGGCCACATGAAAGCCACTGACGTCTTCGTCCATACAAGTCACGCATGCCCTTAGCGGATGATGCGCTTCAAAATGATTCGTCAACATTCCCAACTGGTACTTCAATGCTCCGACTCGATTTCCGCGCATGGCACTTAAGGCTACGTCCAGATGTTCCGATGACTTCAAAGGTAGATAGAAAGGCAGCAGTGTATGCCCAAGAATTACCTGTCGTGCGTCACCAAATACCCCTCGAGTGTTTTCGACAAATACATCAATGCGAGACGGGAGATCGTGGTGGGACCTGAATCGCGGATGTCCAAACAACTGGAGGAACGTTTGTGACGCATGGTAATTGCCCGACAGAATGTGATGTCGCCCTGCAACACTGAAGAGCGTCTCATCTGGCAGCCACGAGGTAATGGGTAAGTCCGATTCAAAATTGAACGAACCCTGACGCGGCGAGATATCGTGCATTGAGGCGGCTTGGAAGTGGGTTGATGTAAAGCTTCCGATACTGCTTCATGAATTCCTGACTGCTCCTTCTCAACATAGTACATCGCTGCGCGAATATCCAGAAAGGCACGTGATGTTGATTCTGGTCGTGGATCAGTGGAGAAATCTCGATTCATCATGAGATATTCGTACATGTGATGTTTGATTTTCAATACTGGTGATGTACGCATTAATGTTAAGGACTGGAAAGCTTTTAATTCTATGGAAATCGTGCTAGCCTGAATTCAATCGAATCCTCGCCGTTCCGACGGAAGTCGAATGAATGCGCTCAAAGACTTTACGATACGACCGAAAATGACCAAACATACCCGGACAAGGGAGGAGGTCCTGGCTGCCTTCGAGGCGCAGGGGCTATCGGTGACCGAATGGGCGGCAGCTCATGGATTTCGGCGCGAAGACGTCTACGCGGTGCTCGGGGGACGAACGCGTGGTCGGCGGGGCGAGGCACATCGCATCTCCGTGGCCCTTGGTATCAAACCGTCCGTCGAATGCTCGCTCATGGGTAGCCAGGCGGGTCCGAAAAATACCGGACTAAGCGAAGAGCACTAACGTGGAGGCGCTCGTGGAAAAGCGTCCGGATGAAAGGAGGATGTCTATGTCGTAGACGGCACGTGGGAAAGTGGGGTGCGAAAAGCACAAGGCCAGCTATCTCGTGGAAAAGATAGCTGGCCTTTTAAGGTGTGCCTGTCGGTTTGCTGCCTGACAAGCCCATCTTGCAACGGTATGGAAGTGCTGTCAAGCACTTCCAACGGCGCACTATTCTATATCGTTGGCGTGAATTCCCCCCAATTCGCTGTTTATGCCTCAAGCGCAGCTTTAGCATCGCGGCGCTTGGGCTTGGATAACTAACTGGTTATCTTGGGAGAATTCGATGTCGAGTATGTCGGAATCAGCGTCGCAACAGGCCCGCACGTTATATGACCGAAACGAGCGACTCTTCTATCGCCTGCTGTCGCGGCAACCTCGGGGCTGGACTACGCAATACGAACCGGGAATTCGTGCCAATCCAAAAGAGGCGCCTAGAAGGTCGCGGCCGTCGCTTGTGTATTCCGCCTTCCTGGGACGGGATCTCCATCTTCTTTCCGTGCCCGAACGAAAGGCTGCGCTGCTGGCTTTGTACAACCCCTGGGTATTCTCGATCCAGGAACAACTGGTCCTTTCAACCGACCCTTGGCCGCATCCGCTTTATGGCTACCCTGGAATGAGCGGGATGCCTTGGTTTCGCGGGACCGTTGATGTCGCGGTGCGGCTGGGATGCATTTCCTCGCATCCGAGGATAACGATCCGGGACCCGAACGGCGGATCAGAGATGCTTCGGGCGCCGATGCCTTATGTGGGTGATCTCCTTCTTTTTTTAAAGGGGTCTGATAGTTCTCCCTATTGTGTGAATTGGACCGTCAAAAAGGATGCGAACGGATTCCGGCGAGGACTGGGGTTGAAGCAAACGCTTGCCGGACAGGCACGTGAAGAGGAGAGATCTCAGCGGCGCCATGAAATAGAGAACATCTACTATCAGGATGTCGGAATTCCCACCGTTCGCGTGACAGAGGCGGATATTGACACGCACCTCGCGGCGAATTTGCAGGTGTCGTACACATATCTCAACAGGATAACGAAACTGGACGCTGGATCGCAGGAAATTCTGATTCAAAGCTACGGCGATATTGTGGGCTCAAAGATATCGGTTCTGGAGTGCGCGAGATCACTGAGTGCCGTGCTTGATTGCACACTTGAGGATTGCAAGGTTGTGCTTCATCAGGCGATCTGGAAACGCAAGCTTCGTGTTGATCTCTTTCGGCCAGTCCTGTTTGACCGACCTCTGAATATTGAAACGTGCGACGTTCTTGGACGATACGCCAACTGGTTCGCTAGGGGGTTGTCATCATGATGATCGGAACTCGAATTACCGCACCTAACGGATTCGGGGGGCTCGATAAAGATGCCGCCTACTATTTTCTCAAAAGCGACGCTGTTCACTCCAAGGTATGGCTCGTTCGTTTCATACTAAAGCCAAGGGCTCGTCCAAACAGCATTCTGATAGGAATGCCACGGTCCGAATTCGAGGGTGGCCTTGATACCAACGAATTGACCGTTATAAAGGAGCAGCAAACCCTTCCTCCCTGGCTAAGCGACATGAGCGAGGAGAAGATCTGGAAAGCGGACCAGGTTCGCCTCGGCAGGGAACTGACGTTGCAGGGGCGCGCTGAGAAACGGCTCGAACACATTGAACCTCTGCTTGCGCGGGAAGCGGAAATCCTGTCAGCTGAGAATCCGACACTTGAAATCAACCGCTGTGCCAGAGCAATCGGGAAGAACGAGACGCGGCTGAGAACTTGGTTTCTCAGCTACCTGGTCTTCGGGAGGAATGTCTTTGCTTTGTGCCCCGATTACTTCGGAAAAATCGGCCACTGGGATCGGACCAGCCCGGAGCGTGTCCATGGCCCGAAATATGGACGTCGATCAAAAAAACGCGGTACCGCAAGTGGCTATCGGGTTGACAAGAACATGAAGGAAAATATCATCAACTCGTACGTTCGGCGTCGTACTCTCGGCAAGCCGCTTCTGAGAATCTATAGCACGGCTATGGCTGCCGATTTTGGCTGCAAGGTGCTGACCGATGAGAAGGGCCGAAAACGCCTCTATCATCCAGATTCCAAACCATTTCCCTCCTACGGACAATATCGCTATCACGTACTGGATTTTTTCACGCCGGAGGAGGTCCGACGTGCGCTGTATGGGGACGACCGCGTGCGCAACCGCTCGTCCGCATCGGCAGGAAGATTCTCATCAGCTGTGGCCAATCTGATGGAACGGGTCGAGAGCGACGGCTACTATACCAGCGACTATCCGAGTAGCCCGGTCGGTGGAGAGATACTCCCAGCACTCTGTGTAGTACGAACTATTGACGTTGCGTCGTCGTATTCAGTTGGGATTGGCTTTTCACTGACAAAGGAGCGCAGCGACGCATATCGGATGGCGCAATTTTGTGCAGCAATTCCCAAAGTGGAATTCGCCAGACTATTTGGCATTCGCCTGAACGCCGGCGAGTGGGAGAGCGTCGGTCTGTCACCGTTCTGGGTCGCCGATCGAGGGCCCGGTTCAAAGGCCGAGCTACGCGAGCAATGCGGCGATCTGATTCCGGTCCGCGAATTACCTCCGTCTCATTCGGGACGATCAAAGGCCACCGTCGAAACTGCTAACCCACGCTCGGTGACGATCGAAGGACAGCCAACATATGTCAAAAGTGATCTCAATCCGGTTCAGATGGCGGTTCGGGAGATTTATCGCCTCATTGAAAGAAACCACTCCTGCGACGTTTCACATAAGCTAACGCCAGAGATGATTGACGCGGAAACTATGCCCACCCCCGCGGGAATATGGGCTTATCTTGACAAGAGAGGAAGAAGCGATGCGTTAGCGATCTCATTCCAGGATGCTGTCAGGAGATTTCTCACGAAATTGCCCTTCACGGTGGAGAGTGATGGTGTCTACCTTCATGGGCAGAGGTTTGACTCCTCAGAATTGCGTGCCACCGGTGTTATAGATCGGGTGGCGAGGGGGCAACGTCTGGAATGGAGTGGTTATGTACTTGACCTGTGTGTGCGATACGCATGGATTGAAATTGACGGTCGAATCATCGAAGTTGCTGCTGTGCTGCCTATTCGCGATGATGAGAGCCAGCTTTCCGTAACGATCCAGGAGTTGGAGCAGCGAGCCGCGCGGAAGTCAATCCAGCAAGCTGAATTTCGGGAGCATCAACAGGCAGTTAGATCTGAAATAGAAACCAGATTTGAAGAGTCGACCGGCATGGCATGGGATGCGGGTAGCAGGAAAACAGGAAGACCGAAAACCGGTTGTCGAAAGTCGAAGGCGGCTCAAGCTGCCTTTGTGAGCGTGGCGTCGCCAGCAAACGCAAAATGAGAGTCACTCAAAACCCGTGGGTCGAGAGATTCGTTCAATTGCTGGATGAGGAGGTGATCAAGAAGAAGGTACGATGTAGACCGCCAGCACTAGGAAATCTGGACAGTTTGGCGCCGCTCGCAGCAGAGGATCGCATTCGCACGGCACTGAAGAAAATATACGAGCCGACGCAACAGGATTGCATCATCCTGCGCGGGCTCCTTGAGCGAGCAATCGGATTTTGTATTGATCGGTACCAGGATGAGGGAGCATTCATGGAGGCGTTGTACGACAAGACGAAAATCCCCAGACGACTGGATGCCCGGGCGATCTGTCTGACGGGGCTTGCTGGCCTTGGCAAGACTGAATTGATAGAGGCGATGGGACGGTTGCTGGCTAGCGAGACTTATGTCGATATTGGTACTGGGCATAATCCGATCCTCCTTGACCCTTACTGGACCCACAATTTTCGACGGCAGCCGAGTCTTCTCAAGACGCTTCGTGAACTTGCATACGGGACCGACTTGCCGCGTGGACGGATAGATGTTTCGGATCTCAAAGATCAGGCAAGGTGGCGCGCCTTCAGAGATGGCACGGTACTGATGGCTGCTGATGAATGCCAGTTCATCAGTTTGGGAGCGAGCGCGAATACCAAGGTAACAAATACACTTATTTCATTGCTGTATTTAGATATTCCATTTGTATTTGTCGGCAATTACAACCTCATTCATCTGCTGAAAAAGCGCTGGCAACAAGAACGGGATCGTTTGTTATGCGACCCGATCGTGATGCTTCCCGAGTTGGCTGACACCGACGACTGGCGTAACTTCATTGACGAGTGTAAGCGCGTCGCGGGAAGTTGGCTGAAGATTGACGCCAGAAAAGATGCTGGGCAACTGCACGGCTATACCTTCGGAGTCAGGCGCATGTTGGTGGACTTGATTTGTGTCGGCTACCGCTTGATGCGACAGCGCAAGCTGAAAGCAGTAGATATATCTTTGATCAAAGATGCCTATGGCTCGGCTATGTACGGTCAACATCGTCGAGACGTAGAACAACTTCTAAGTCACCCTCCTACGAGCGACTCACTTCCCGACGACCTTCGATGCCCATTTGACTTGCAATTGGATCATGTGAAGCAGGATCAAGACGGTATTAGACGGCAGCAGCAGGACAATTCCCGTGCGATACTGAAAGCGGCGTTGAATACATCGGAAAAAGAAGGGCTGGGTGAGATGTGTGCCAGCAGCGGCGCTACGTTGTCTGAAGAACGACAGGAAAAACGTCCACGACGGGAGCGGGCTAACTCGGTGGAATTAATGAAGTCTATGGGCCAAGCAAGGAGCGCTCTGAACCGAAAAACGATTCGCAGCTAAATCGACAAGCTGGATCGGGTGTTACGCGATGGAAGTCGAGGCCTGTTTCGATTTTTTGTGTTTCGTCGAGCAGCATGTCGGAGCGCGTTTGGAGTTTGCCGCATCCAAAGACTCCGACGTCTTCTATGCTTGTCGTTGCTTACCAACTGATCATGCACGAAATTCCTATTCTTCGACGCGGCGCTGATCACGAACGGACGCAATCGCGTCTTCCGCGATTGCGCTGAAGTGTTGGTCCAGTTGCTCGCGCGAATCAAGGGTCCGCATTCTTCCTGCCTTCACATCCGCGAGGCCGATTTGCGCGACATCGCGGAGAGCTTCAATCAACGCGTGATTCCTACGTTCAGTCATTCTGTTGCATCTCGATACCGCTCCAGTAGCGGTCTATTCAAAATTGGCAGACGGTGCCATTGTAGGGCACATATCCCGAAACACGAATGGCCACGAGCGGCGTGTTTCAAATGTGGCCCGTGTCTTCGATAGCATGGCCGAATACGATGGGCGATCACTCTGGCGACAATGTGTGTGCTGTGTGCTGAGTGCGTGAGGCTTTGAGGCCTGCGTAAAAGTATGTGTTTACAGCGCTAGCGCAGTCAAACCGCGTACTTGGTGCGGAAATCCGTCGAGCCAAGTCTGGCCGAGAGTGTCTAACATGCAATAGCGAGAGCCGACTCGGATGTTTTTCAGTCAGTCGATTGATCGAGCGCCACGGAATCAATAACGGACGCGAGAATGACGTCTTCTTCCACCCGAACCTCGCCGCGCTGAGGGGCGGGCCTGTATACGAACTCGCCGCGGCTTATTTTCATGCCGCTCATGGCGCATCGAAATTCGCCCGTACTTCGACAAAGCGTCCAGCGCCGATCAGTGAATCTCCCACAAGTCGATCCGGCCCAAGAGAGCAACACGGTTTTTTCTTCCACTCGCTCGACGAGTGCAAACCTTTTAAAACCTCGTCCCGCTTCCTTGGCGTCGGGTAGACCCAAGGATAGCGAAGCACATTCTGCGAACGAGTGCGCACCAATCCGAGGGATAGCACGTTCGAGTTTTTGAATCTCCTTTACTGGATTCCAGTGACCGTCGCTCAGTGCCAGTTCCTCAACAACCCAACGCCACGCGGGCGCGTCAGTCATGCTCGAACGATACGTGGCATTCACCTGGCTCGCGTGACTATCGTATCTAACTGCCAGCGAAAGCGCACGGGCGTCTGGTAATCGTGCTTGCGTCATAGCGCTGACGTCCTGATGGTTCACTTCACTGGCCGACCGCCGACTCTGCCCGATATAACCGGACGCGTTGCGTCCAGACTGCGTCACGGTGCCTGTCGGGGGCCACAAGCGGCGTCTGAGCGGAACGTCGACTGATTCTTCGATGCGAGCGTCTGAAAGCCTTGGCCGCGTTTTGACGTGGGTGCCCCCAGCCTCGGATTGTATTGCGGAGCGCGGCTGTAGCCGCTCGCAAACACGGGCGTGGATGCTATCAGGAGCGCGATCAAAAGGGGCCGTCGAAGACTTTGACTGCATGACGACTCCATGAATGATATTGGCAAATTGTGCTGGTCACGTCGCGAATCTGCTTCGCTAAGCTTCGAAGAGAGAAGGTTCAGTCTACATCGCCGAGTCGACTTATTAAATTGTGCAAATTGAATACACTCTTTGTATAAGACGAAGAATCACACGGCGCCACGCCGCCTCTACGTTCGCAGTCTCATGTCATTCTCCGTTTCGCCAGTCGAGAGCTCGCGGTCATCGTCAACTGACATTTCACACTGTGATAGAAACGGTATCTAGCTAGACCTGACGACTGTACGGATTTCCTCCGCTGCGCACATCATCGCCGTGCTGGAGTTCCACGCCGACCAGCAGGCTCCTTCCTCCTTACTCGCGAGGAGCGTCGAAGCAGATTCGACGCTCGGTCGACGCGCATTGTCAACGTTGTCGAAGGCTGGTCTGGCATCGAGCGAAGCCAATTGGCGTAAGCCCGTTCCAAGTGCGTTCGTTCAATTGCCTGACTCGGATGAGCTAACGCAACGTGAAAACCTTTACCACTGCCGAGTTAGGTTCTTCGGTTTGCTTCAGCGCTACTTTCCGCAGCGATCGATCCGGAGGCAGACGTTTGGAGAGCGAAAGGTAGCTATCTGGGCAGCACCTTGCAAGCTGGAAATAGTCCAGATTGATGTCCGTAATACGTATATTTGATTGGACCCGTCATCCCCCTTCAACTACATTCAGTTTCCTCGACAACCGGCCAGGGGAGTTACCCCATTTATCGCTCGCGCTGAAGTGCATGCAAGAGGGTGGGTTGGAAGCGTTAGATGTCGAAAATCTGTGGCGTCATTACATGAAGACGCTTGAAATGTGGACAGCGGAATACGAGCGTCATGGTGCAAAGATCCGCAGCATGATTGGTGAGAAAAAGTATCGAATCTGGCGCGTGTACCTCGCCGGGTGCGCGCATGCTTTCTCAGTCGACAACGTGGCTATTTTTAAGGTTCTCTGTCAAAAGGCAGGAAAGCCGGCCACTTCGATTCCCACGTCGCGTCGGTACATGTACGAATCGGCGAGCGTCAGATAACCACAGGCCGACATCGCTGGTAGCGGTCAAATGCAGTGCGTTAGGCTGACAAACAGCTATCCGCTGCGATAGCAGATGGCATTCCTTTGGTTCTTCGTCTTTCGGCCGGTCGAGCACTACCTGTTAAAAACGTATCGACGCTCCGTCGACGTCCGGTACTCAGTGGTTGCGACGTGAACTCTTGCTCGAGACATTGTTGTCTCTGGATTGTCAGGTTCACGTCGTCATGGCTAGAAAATCAGGTCAGGTCTGGGCCGGTATTACGACCAAAGTGTCCGGCCGAAGAACGTTAGCGTTCGATCCCACGCCTGCTGCGACCAGGCAGCGTCGTACTGGGTACGCGAAATTCGTCCGTTTCCCACTGCGGTTTCATTGGCAAACCCGTGATGGGCGAGGTAGCGGTGAAACTCAAAATCCACCTTGGCCTCCCGAAAGCGTTCCTCGATCTCGCCAACCGTATCGATGGAAAAGAAAGCATCTTGGGTGGCCCAATGTCCAATCACTGCAGCCTTGATCCTGGACGCATCAATATACTCGATCGGCGGAAATCCGTACCACACGGCACCGGCCGCCAACTCCGGATTGTGGGACAGCGACAGTAACGTTAGTGCACCACCCATGCAATAACCCATTACTGCGATCCGATCGGACTTCGCCTTGAGAAATTGCACCGCGCCGGCCACATCCTGAGAGGCAACTTCGGCAAAATCCAGACCGGTCATGAGGTGGTGTGCTTCTTCCTCTTCAACGGTTGATTCGCCGCGATACAGATCAGGAACTAGGGCGATATAGCCCGCGTTAGCCAGGCGATCGGCCACGCCACGAATCTGGTCGTTCAATCCCCACCATTCTTGCAAGACGATGACCGCCGGTGCTCCGTTTTCCTCTTTGGGCAGTGCCAGATACCCTTCGACCTTCTTTCCGTCCGGACGCGGAAATGTGACTGCTGATCCTGGTGCTTGCATGGGTCTACTTCTCCTAAGGTAAGTGTCCTACGAACTGTCCCGGTCCGTAGGCACATATAAGTTCACAGGCGACTTTTGCCGGGCCGATCGTTAAGGAGCGGCAGACGCCCGGGGACTAGAAACCGCATCAGGTGACGCGGCGATGTCGTCATACGTTCGGCAAGCATGGCCAGACACATCGTCGCGGGTCGCTTTGTTGAATGCCCGACGTTGGCGGCTCGAAACCACGCATAGGTTTCTTTCAAGACCTCATCGGACAGTTTGGGGCCGTGGCAGCCCGCTCGTGACGGACGTCTTTTTTTTTCGCCAGCGCCATCAACTCATGCTTGACACTATACATGATAGTTATCATGATTGCCTTAATCATGATAACTATCATGATTAAGGATTTTCAATACTGTCAATTTTTTAGAAATCGGAGATGCACTATGTCTGTCTCGCATGTCACAGCACCGACCCAATTTGTCGAAGTCGACGGAGTTCGTTACGCATATCGACGCTGGGGGAAGAAGGGCACGACGCCCTTGTTCTTCATCCAGCATTTTCGCGGCGGCATGGATCACTGGGATCCGCTGATGACCGACGGGCTCGCAGAGGGTCGCGAGGTCATTCTGTACAACGGTCGCGGAATCGCCAGTTCGTCAGGAGCCCCTCGGAATCGTTTCGAAGATATGGCCGATGACATCGCATCGGTGATCCGTGCGCTCGGAATCGAAAAGGTCGATATCGTGGGATTCTCTATTGGTGGGTTCCAGGCACAAGAGGTCGCTCTGCGTCACCCGGAACTTGTCCGCAAACTCTTGCTTCTCGGTACGGGTCCGCGCGGCGGTGATCCCTGGATCGATCCTGGAATGGCTGAGATTGCACCCAAGCCTGTGCATAATGCAGAAGATTTTCTCTTCCTGTTCTTCGGCCGTTCGGAGCAGGCCCGAAAGGCCGGTCTGGAGTTTTGGGAACGCCGTCATCAGCGGAAAGATGCCGATCCGCTTAGCTCGCCGGAAGTGGCAGCAGCACAATGGGACGGTTACCAGGCCTATATGGTGCCAATCGGGGGCGACAAGCCCTACGAACATCTGAAAGCTATCAAGCAGCCGACGCTAGTGGTAAACGGCATTGAAGACATCATGATTTCGACAGTCAATTCGTTCTACCTCGGCCAAAACATTCCCGACTCACAAGTTATTTTGTATCCCGACGCGGGCCATGGTTCGCACTTCCAGTACCCGGAGCGCTTCCTGAAACACGCAATCCAGTTCCTGGACGAGTAAATCGAAGCATCACTTTCTCTGCAAGAGAGGTGACGCAAACATCGCTTACCAGGTAGCGATCTAAGGCGCCAGTGAGAGGCGAAGTGAGGCCAACCACTAGAGATCTGCTGGCCTGGGTTCTCGCGGCGGAGGTGCTGATTGGGTGAGGAGGCGCTGTTCCGGCGGCACATGGCGGCCGGTGACCTGTCTGCGCGTGACAGCGCGAGAATGGGCTAAGAGCTTGTGGTTGCCCCGGCGTTTCGCAGCAACCAGCGCAATTGCCCGTGCACGTTGGCGACGCTACGAGTGCTGTTCACATTCGTATTCAGGTAGGCGTACCGCTATGCCTCCCCGCAGGATGCGAATCAGTTCGACAGGGTATGAGTATTTTTGTCGCGAATCCAGGCGTAAGTTTGGTCTAGTACTTCGTCGGACAGTTTTGGGTCATCAGCAAGCCGTGCCAGCACCATTGCGCCGACCATTGCAGCCCAACTTCCAATCGCGGCGCGTCGTGCCTCTTCGGGAGTTGCGTCAGGCAAGCCTTCGCTAAATCGTTCAAATGTTCTGCGTTGCCCTTCGGTCATTGCCGCGCGAGCTTGACGAGATTGGCGGATGGTTTCTGCGCCAAGCGCCGCAGTCGGGCAGCCGCCGGCGACGTCGTCACGATGCACCGGAGCAAGGTATGCCCTAGCGTACTCGATCGGGTTTGTGGGACGCTCATCGTCCTGCGCGAGCACATGCGCCAAGGTCTGTGCTATCAAGTCGTCTTTGGACTCGAAGTAGCCATAAAACCCGCCATGCGTTAGGCCGGCTGCTTTCATCACTTCTACGACCGTGACGGCATCGAAACCTCGCTCCCGGAAGAGACGGCCCGAGGCTTCGAGGATGCTTTGCCGATTCGCGGCAACCTGTTCGCGACTGACCTTCATTCTTCCCCCAAAATGCGTTCGTTTAACCTCGATATTATACATGACAATTGTCATGATAAGAGTGCGCTGGACGGGAGCGCTATGAACGCCGATTCGGAGGAAGACTGTCCGCTAGTGAACGGAAGGCCATATAGGTTTGGTGGGAGGGAGGAGTTTTTTCGTTGAGGTTCTCAAGGCGCTTAGGAGGGGCGCGTATCACCCTAGGCCGCTACGCAAGGATCGAGAGGTTTCCGCCGCTATGGAGAGAAACGGTATCTCGCAGCGGGGCGGCGGTACAACGCGCGACGGCATCGAGTTGACACCGCCAAAATATTCGCGCGAGTAGTCGAACACGTCGGTCAACGTTCCGTTAGCCGGATCGCTCATTCGAAATGAACAGATATTATCGTATCGATTAACTTGCCGCGGTGGCCGCTTGCCATCCTGGGGGCGGTGTCAACGACTCCGGACCATATTTGAGTCCCCAATCCATGATGGCTTCGAGCACTGGTCCTAGCGCCAGGGCCTTTTCCGTGGGGTGATAGACCGATTGGCTTCTGTTTTCAGGGTCGTCTTCCTTCGTCACAAGGCCGTGTTCGACGAGATTTTTAAGTCGATCGGCCAGGATGTTCGTGGAGATGCCCTCGTCCGAACCCAGAAATTCCCGATAGTACTGCTTGTGGTTAGCCACCATGTCGCGGACGATGAGCAAGGTCCATCGATCCCCGAAGATATCGAGTGAGTAGCAAATCGGGCAGTTGCTGTTATTCCTTTGTTTCATTGAATACGATCCTGTTTTTGACTTGAAGGGCGTGACGCTCACTGCTGCTTCGCAGCGCCTCTAAGTAATCCTTCAAAACGGGTAGCAGGCCGAGCGGTAGTTTCGTCATCGGCATCATGATGCGGATAAACGATTGTACCTGCTCGGCCCGATGTGGATCAGTCGTCAACTAAGTTTTCAACGGTCGAATCGCTCGAATTTCGCGTACATCTCGTTAGGCTGGCAGTTGCCATGGGCTCCCGTTTCTGCGGAAATCTGGTCAAGCTTGAGACCATGCTACGTTCGACTCAATTCGATCCGTCCAGGAACGTGTTGACCTCGGCGACGAACGATTCGTGGAACTGGAACAGCGCGCCATGACCGGATTCGGGGTAGAGGACAAGGCGTGCATTTGCCAGATGCTGATACAGCACGTACGAGTTGACGGTCGGAATGATCAGGTCTTGCTTGCCATTGACGATGAGGACCGGCTGCTTGATATTTGCGAGTTCTTCGAAGTTCGACGGCGACATGCCCCAAGTGATCAGCGCCTTGGCCTGCGCCCCCATTGCTTCCTGGGATGCCGCTTCTTCAACGTCCACGGTATGGTTGTTAATGCGTTTGACGAATTCGTTCCCGGCAGTGATGCCGGCCGTTGTCGTCGTGAAGAAAAGCGCCACCTTGGGGTGGACATTCATCTGCTCGGCTTGCGCGAATCCGGTACTGATCACGGTCTGAAGATTTGCGATGCCTTCGCCACCTCGCGGACCGCTGCCAGCCAGAATGATTTTGCGCAGGAGTTCCGGACGATCCGTCGCGACCTGTTGCGCTACGGCTCCGCCGATCGAATAACCCATTACGTCGACCGACTTCAGGTCAAGTGCGTCGATGAAGCCTGCGGAAAATCGCGCCATTTCCGTAACCGAGTCAGGTGCGCTGCCGCCGGAGGCGCCGATGCCGGGGTTCCCCAGGATAATCACACGTCGTTGCTTCGCGAGTCCGTCGATGAGTGCCGAATCCCAGTCATCCATCGTTGCGGTGAAGTGATGGAACAACACCAGCGGCGGCACGTTCGAGTTGGACCCGATACTGCGATATGCGAGTCGCACGCCATCAACCGTTACATATTGATTCGGCGCGGTCACGTAGCCAGAGGACATGTTCATGGTAAAGCTCCTGTAAAGATGCGCGTTGTGCTTAAAGGTAAGTGAGGCAATTCTGCGGAGCGCTGTGCTTCAACTATTTGCGGTCTGCACTTCGTTTCGTCACTTGCGTTTTGCAAGTTGAGTTCACTGTAGATGCTCCGCTTGCTTTTTGCAAGTGGATTTCGTTTATTTTCCTGATTGCTTCGATTTTTCCCGGATGCGGCTTGACGAAGAGGCAACGCGGAGGGGGCAAACCATCGTCGGGTGTCGGCAGCGGCGAAATGACTTCGAGGCGGGTAGTGACCACGGCGGCCCGGCTTCCTTCCGGGTGGCAAGGACTTCGCTGACGCGGGCCGAGGTCCAAGCGGCGGCCCGGTTTGCGACTTTGTGGGGGCGGGGGGCGTGAGCGAAGGTCGCCGGCAACGACATCGACGGATGATGGCTAACCGAAAAACGGGAAAGTTACAAAACGAAGAAATGGTAACTCGCTGTCAACCTTGTATTAAGGGATAATTGTGGCCATGAGCAAGACTACCAACCAAGCGCCCGAATCGCCGTCTCCCGGCCAGCGTGGCAGTGCGGACCATGAGCGGCGCCACCAGATCATTGCGGCAGCGGATGAACATTTCCGCCTGTACGGTTATAGAAAGACCTCCGTGGCCGATCTCGGCAAGGCAATCGGTGTGTCCAGCACGTATCTCTATCGGTTTTTCAGCTCCAAGCAGGCCATTGGAGAGGCGGTTTGCGCAACGGTGCTGGAACGGATGGAAGCTGAGTTGCGAAGCGTGGTCGACGGGCCAGGCACAGCGACGCAACGCTTGCGGCGCTTTATGCAACTGACGCTTGAGCGCAGTCTGGAGATTTTCTTTGACGGCACTCGGCTTCACGAACTGGTGATCTCCGCGATGGAGGAGTCGTGGGGCACCGCGACGACACATGAGTCGGTGCTTCTCGGCATGACGCGCGAGTTGGTGCAGGCGGGAAGGTCGTCGGGTGAGTTTGAGCGCAAAACGCCCATCGATGAGGTGGTCGTTGGTATATCCGAGGCAATGCGATTATTTGCGCATCCGGTGGCCCTTCAGTTCCGTCCACGTGACCAGCTGGAAGCGGCACTTGCTGCCGTCTCCAGCCTCGTTTTGCGAAGTCTCGCCCCATAGCAAGAGAAGTAATGTGTTACGATTTGTAGAAATCGTAACATTAAAACAAAATAGCCGCTCATTTTTCATGGCATGCCATCGTGCATCTGCACGGGTTCCTCCGTACTGCGGCGCTCGGCGCGCCGTCCGGCACGTGGTAGCGACGCCTGATTTAGCGGAGCGCCGATCCCGTGGCCGCACAAATCCTGTTCGTGCGGCCATCGTCTCTTGCGCCTCTAAAGACCCGAGCACGTCCGATCCCAATTATTAGCGCGGCTGGAGTTGCGCCGGCGCTCATGACTTGTGTGATCCCTAACGTGCGTTCCGCACGACCGCGGATCTGCAAACACCGAATCTGGCAATCTGGAAGATAATCAAAATCCACTTGCAAATCGCAAGTCCGCAATCTAGAGTCGTGAACTTGCAATTTGCAAGTGCGCTGATGAAAGCTACCCCTCGGTTCCAAGGTGGGATGCAGGCAGCGTTCTCTTCTCATCGAGACATCGCAGATGTATGTCTTTACTGGATTCTAATTATGAAAATCTCTTCCTGGCTGTTGGGTGGTTTGGTTAGCGCTTTTGCTATGGTCAGCGCGGCACTGCCTGGTGCCGCAGAAGCTGCGGAAAAGTACGTGAATACGCCCAACCAATACGTAACCGTTGATGGTGTCCGGCTTGCATACCGTAGCCTCGGTGCCAGTGAAAACGCGCCACCGTTGGTGTTGTTGCAGCACTTCACGGGGACAATGGACGATTGGGATTCCGCATTGATCGATGGACTTGCCAAGCGGCGTCGCGTCATCATTCTGGCAAATCCGGGCATTGGTGCATCGGCTGGCCCGGCGCCGGACTCTGTCGCCGGGATGGCGCATCTGGCGGAAGGATTCATCGACGCGTTGAACCTGAAGTCGGTTGATATTCTCGGGTTTTCGATTGGCGGTTCGGTCGCCCAGCAAATAGTCGCCGATCGTCCGGATCTCCCCCGCAAGATGATCCTCGTCGGTGCTGGACCGCAAGGCGGCGAGGGTATCAAGGATCTCCAGAGCGTGATCGCCGATGGGATTAAACGGGCCGGCGAAATGAAGGTTCATCCGAAGGTGGCGTTGTTCTTTACAGCGACTGATGCAGGTATCGCTGCGGGGAATGCGTATGTCAAACGGAGTAACAACCATACCGTTGATGTCGAGCAGCAGGCTTCGCAGGAGTCGATCGGGGCGCAGGCCAAGGCGCTGATCACGTGGGGGATGTCGCCTTCCAATTTTGCGCAACTTGAGGCGATTAAGCAGTCAGTACTTATCGTGAACGGTAGCCACGATCTGATCATTCCCACCGTCAACTCGTATGTGCTGTTCCAACATATTCCGAACGCGCGCCTGATTCTTTATCCGGACTCGGGCCATGGCTCGTTGTTTCAGTACCACGACCTGTTCGTGGCAGAGGCCAACGCGTTCCTTGATGGCGTGCATTAATCTCGCAGAGAGATATCGACACAGGGCGGCCAACATCCGGGAGACCTCGCATTGTTGGCCATCCGCATACTTCACTGCGGCATCACCCAGATTAGACGCGATGTCGATGAACGCGTCGACCTCGTTTCCGCATTCGACATTACCCAGCCGCTGGACCGTGCTTCTGTCGCCGCAGTTGCATGCGTGGCAACTCGTCCGCGCACGCCTTTCAGCATTCATGGGCCGTGGAATGTGTGCTCGATGAGCTCGCGGACAAATCGGGTGTTCAGGCCCGGGAAGCCGAACACAAATCGATAAAAAATCGTTCCGTAGATCTGGTCATACAAAAGAAACGGTGAGCGTTTCGAGGGGATTGCGCCCGAACGTTGCCCGGCGGCGATTACGCGCCCGCCAAGTTCGCGCCGGTGATTCAGGTAGCGCTCGCAAAACACTGATGTGTCACCCGACTTCGTCAGGCACTCGGCGAGGACAACCCTCAGGACACGCCCCATCTCTCCGTTCAATTGCGAGAGGTACAGGACCGCGTGCCGATGGATCGCTCGAATCGGATCGCCGCTTTCTGAAAGCGGGACCTGACGCTGGATGTGCCAAAGGAAGGCGTCGGTAAGCAGCGCCTGCTTGTCTTCCCACCATCTGTAAATCGTCACCTTCGAGACCCCGGATGCCTTGGCGATAGCCTCGATGGTTACGTTGCGTGCATCTTCCTGGGCAGCGCATGCATACGCCGCGTTGAGAACTGACGCAGCTGCGGCCTCGGACCGAGGCCGGCCCCGGGTAGGGGCGGTCTTCTCGAGTGGTTGATCGACCTCCGAGGCTGTATCGACGGGGATCTCCCGGCTAGTGTTTGCTTTCTTCATAGCGCTCCCGAATTATTTTTCAAGGCGTTTCGTGCCACAGTCGTGCATTGTATACGCCATTCCATATATTTACTTTACGTGAAGTAACGAAAAGAGAGGCGTCGAGCGTACAAATCTCCAGATCTTCGAGGTTTAAGCAGACGAAAATGTGGCAAAGTGTCGACGCCCACAAATGCATGCATGCATTCGTACTTCGAGCGCACAACCGATCAAGAGAACGGATAAACTCCTGAGTGGGTGTGAGAGCGGAGTCGGGCGCGAGCCGTTTTCGTATGTGACATATATGTTTACCGCATCGACATATAAGTTTACGATACGTACATTAAATAGAAACACAAAGCATGTAGCGTACTGCGGGCCCACCTTGCGATCCGACCTGACGCGCCATGGAGCTACCATCATGATGAAAGCGGAATTGGAGATCGATAACCTGGTTCAGGTTCGGCGGCACGTGTGCGGAGGCCTTGGCGTCGCGCCTGAAGAGCATCGCACGGCTGCTGCTGTTGCTGCACGTCTGAAAGAGCTCGGGGTAGATGTGTACACGGGCATCGGCGAGACCGGTGTGGTGGGCGTGATCGAAGGGAGGTCGAATTCGAGCGGCTTGCGAATTGGGCTGAGGGCGGACATGGACGCGTTGCAGATCTCCGATCACCAAGATGTCGCGCATCATTTTCTTTGCGAAGGCAGAATGCACGGTCGCGGCCAGGATGTTCATACGGCGATACTTCTGGGCGCCGCCGAGGTCTTTGTGGACTCCAGAAATTTCGACGGCACGCTCATCCTGATTTTTCAGCCCGCCGACGAGGGGTCCTACGGCGCGAAGGCCATGCTCGAGGACGGATTGCTTGAGCGTTTTCCTGTCGATTCGTTTTGGGGCCTTCATGCCTGGCCCGGATTGCAATTGGGTACCGCAGCAGTGCACAGCGGCGAGTGCATGGCGGCCGTCGACTATTTTGATATCGATGTGATCGGCAAGGGCTGCCACGGAGGGATGCCTCAGGAAGGCGTTGACTCGATTTTGGCGGCGTCTCACCTGGTGACGGCCTTGCAATCGATTCCGACACGCAATGTCCATCCGCGAGACTCTGCGGTCGTGGGCGTTGCCAAAATTCACGGCGGGTATGAATATCATGTGCACCCCGAAAGAGTGACGGTAAGCGGGTCAGTGCGTGCACACAAAGAGTCCGTGCTGGAAGTGCTGGAATTGCGAGTTCGTGAACTTTCTCGCTCTGTTGCGGCGGCTTTCGGTGCGACCGTAGACATCCGGTATCAACGGAACTATCCACCGACCATTAATGACCTGGAACTGGCGCGGATCGCAGCAAAAGTAGCGGAGACCGTGGTCGGGGAGGGCAATGTTTTTCAAAGCATGCTGCCGTCCATGGCTGCCGAAGACTTCTCGTATTTCGTGCGGGAAAGACCCGGTTGTTATGTCTGGCTGGGCAGTGACGAAGGCGGAGCGTCACACCAGCGTCAGCATCCTAAGCATGAAACTAACGATCAACTCGTTGACCTCGGAGTGTCGTACTGGGTGGAACTCGTCAGAAAGCTGTTACCCATCTAGACCGAATCCGAGCATGCACGGTTTCTTTTCAGGGAGTGAGTCATGTCATGGATCGGCTACATCGCAGTCCTCCCGTGTCTAGGCATATTCGTCGGAATATTCTTTGAAAATAGGGTCAGGCCGTTTGTTTTCGGCATGCCGTTCCTGTTTTTCTGGATCGTGGCTTGTGTGATAGGGGCGTCTCTGGCTTTATTCTTGATCAACCTGCTTAGCCCTTCCGAGGCAGACGCCGAGAGTGGAGAGCGGTCGTGAATCTTTCTGTGTCTGTCATCGTCATCACGATTCTGGCATCGGTCCTTTTGAGCGCCGTCGCGCGCGTGGGGCGGCAGATGAACTTCGAACAGTGGAGCGTCGGAAATCGGCGATTTGGCACACTGTTCGTTTTTCTGCTGATGGCTGGCGAAAGTTTCACTACATTCACCGTGCTCGGCGCGAGTGGGTTCGCATATGGGCATGGCGGGGCCGTGTATTACATCCTGGCCTATGAATGCATCGCATATACGCTGTCCTATTGGCTCTTGCCGCTTATCTGGCGATACGGCACGAAACATCAACTCGTCTCCTTGCCGGATTTCTTGCGAAAAAAATACGACAACCGAGCCTTGAGTGTGCTCGCGGCTGTAGTCGGAATCATCGCGCTCATTCCGTATATCGTCTTGCAACTGAAAGGAATGGGGATAATTATCGGCACGGCCTCTTACGGTGCGCTCTCTCCGACGGTAGGGGTGCTACTGGGGGCCGTCGCCATTGGGTTGAACGTGCTGCTGTCTGGCGTTCACGGCTCGGCATGGGTGTCGTCGGTCAAGGACGTGCTAATTCTGTGCCTTGTCGTCTTTCTCGGTCTCTTCCTTCCTACCCACTTCTACGGCAGCATTCCTGCCATGTTTTCCTCGTTAGACAGCAGTAGGCCGGGCTTTCTGGCGATTTCGTCTAGCGGTTTCAGTGCCGTCTGGTTCAGCTCGACCATCATTCTGTCGGCGCTTGGATTTTTTATGTGGCCTCATGTTTTCGCCGCTACCTTCACATCCGGTGGCGTGGCGATATTGCGCCGCAATGCTTGCCTGCTTCCTATCTATAGTCTCTTACTCGCCTTGGTATTTCTCGTGGGCTTTACCGCGGTCGGTGTGCTGCCCGAACTGAAAGGATCGAAAGCAGATCTGAGCTTGTTTGCGCTGTCGATGCAAGCATTGCCCTCCTGGATGATTGCAGTTTTGGGCGCTACGGGAGCGCTCTGTGCAATTGTTCCTGGGTCAATGTTGGTACTCACAACAGCCATCCTTCTTTCCAGAAACGTTCTGGCTACTGCCTATCCCAGGTTCGCGGACGATCATTCAGGTCGTCTGGCAAAGGCGCTAGTGCCGATTATCGTTGTCGTTAGTACTGTGTTTGCGCTTTCGGGGAACCAGACTGTCGTGGCGCTGCTGTTGATGGGCTATAACTTTGTTGCTCAGCTTGCACCCTCATTGTTCGCCAGCTTGTTGCGACGAAACCCGGGTACGGCGAGGGGCGCGATTGCCGGAATTGGTGTTGGGACCATCTCAGTTGCGCTCATGACGTTTGCCAATGCTCATCTAAGCACACTGCTACGGCAGTTACCGGCTGGAGTTCGTGACGTGAACGTTGGAATTATTGCGTTATTGCTCAACGTTGCCACATTCGCGGCGGTGAGCGTCGCGGAACGCCGCATGAAAGTCCCCGTGAAATGTTGCGAAAGTGCGGACGTTGTACAGAACGGTTTGAGTTAAGACAATTGCCTGTCGACTCGCTGCTCGGCCGATACCAATTCCAGCGCGACGGACTCGCCTCGGGACGAGGGTAAGAGAAGGGCCGCTCGCGGTTAAAGTCGAAAAACAGCATAGACAGCGAGACGTCCGGGGTATCTCCACGGATGCGCTTTTCTCAAGGCTTCAGGGGAAATTAAGTTTCGCAATGACCGATCCGACTTGTTGCGAGGAGGCACAAGGAGCGGTTACTTGAGTTCGTGCGCTTGCAACGCGATCGGTTGGTTTAGAAAACCGGCAATGGAATCCCCAGCCAGACGCGGAAGTCGATTTCAGTGAATTTATCGCGTCGATAGATGATTTTGCTGGATAACGCGATGGCTGGTGCACTCGTAAGCGGCGGTGCGACTTTGGCAAATGATGCGGCTGGGGCAGCGGAGGCAGAACTCAATGCGAGTTTGAACGAAACCCATTGCGGGACACGCCAACGCGCTTGATCCTGATTGACATCTACCCACCGATTGGATTCGTTGACCTCATTCGGCCAGACGCAGATGCCCCGCTAGACGGTGCGAGATTCCATCGACGGACGGCGATCCCGCTATCGGGCAACTATCAGGCGATAGATCCCGTGACTGATTCCGCGAGCGCCATGAGCTTGGAGTCCAACTTTAGTGCGGCCTCGTGCAACGACGGATTGTTTATGCCGCTCAATAAGCTGGATGGAATGTTGTAGGTGAACCTTGTGTCACCGCTGTGATGCTCGTAGATTGCAATTCGTACGGGAACATCGAGTCCCGCTTCAACATCGTGCCGTAGCATCGTGATCGCGATGAACGGATTGCCGATGGTATACATCACAAACTTGGATGGGTGTCCTTGCAGCGCCATCCATTTCCCGTGGTCGACGGTCAAAAATCGTGTGAAGCCACTCGACCCGAGACTTTCGTTGATCCGTTGCTCAAAGGCGCCCTTATCAGACGAGTCGGAAACGACCTGTTGCCAGTCCGTTTCTTCCAGCGAACCCACTTGTGACTCGAAGGCATGGATCACGTCATCGAACGGTCTGGTTGTCGAGATCGTTACCTGTGAAACCTGGATCTGTTTGATCACATCTGGCTCCTTGAGTGTGTTTTGTCGTCAACGCGACTCGCTCGGCCGACTCCGGGCAAGGCTGGGCTGACAGAGGGCTTGCGCAACGTGAAAACACTTGTGTTTGTCGCTGCATTTGCGCCGGAGGAGGCGAAACGGCCATAGGTCTCTCTGGGCGCTTCCCGGATGACAGGTTGGAAGAAACCTTGGCGGCGCCGGTGGCACTCGCGAACGAAACCAAGGAACTTTACATCCAGCAAGATAAATTTCGTGCTCGATTCGCGGTGCACGTACCGGTAGCTACTCGGAACTTCTCGTCAACTGATTTCCTTGGGCGGCGCCGCATACTTCATCTATTCAACAGCGAAGCAGTTCAACGGATGATATAAACCGGCGGCGAATATGAGGTCGGCGTGAACACTGCTCTGGAGCCTGCCGTGGATCGTCCCGCAGCGTCACCACGGTACTCTGTGGAGCGAGTCGTCCGAGCTAGATCATCCGCCATTTCTGGAGAATTTCCCGCTTCAGTTATTCCGGTGGTTTTGCCCCCGGTGTCAATGCTATGAGAAATCACCGCGGGTTCCGCATTCGGGATGTCGTGCGCATTTGCGAGTAACGGCCCGACGCCGAAAAGCAGGGCAAGCAGCGCTTTTGTTGAGATGTTCATACTTTTTCCGTTCGGGTTGATAGAAGTGCGAATTGTCGGGTAGAAAGAGGCCGTCAATAAGTCGTCGAGGAGGCTTGGATCGATGTCATGTCTCAACGGCGGTCAGCGTGAAGGTTAGCTAAATTAGCCTTGGCGGATTCGCCATACTCAAGCCTTCGTGCGTTACAAGCGATACGCCCCGGCCACCCGGGTCCACAAATCGCTCCGCGCTCATTCAATCTTGCAACCCCATACCTTCGCACGGGAAGATCGTGATGTGGAGTATAGAACAAATCCACAAATCTTGTTGCCGGTGTTCGACCGCGTTGCGGCGAGGGCGACTTAGGTCTTGAAAGCGATGAGCGTGATCTGTTGTGCAAACGTACCAGTCTGCGATTTGAGCGCAGCCTTCGTCAGTCGGGTGGCGTCGTCTTCCGCAGTGGAGGGCTTGCGCGAGTACGCCAATGTGTTGTTGAGAAGTTGAGCCGCTCGCCGAGCTGATGGAAGGCTGGCCTCTGTCCAGCGTGACGTCGCGGGGCGGCAAGAACAATGTCGCGAAGCCTGGAGAACCGGGTGCGGACATTTATTGTTCCACGCTGACGAATTGTGTTCTGGATTAAAAGCATTTATCGGAAAGGTGCCAGACGTCAAAATCACGTCCTTGGCAAACGAAAAAGGGCGCCAGCGCCCAATCCGACATGTACGTGAGAAACGACTCGACGATCAGGACAGAAGAACTTTCTCTGGTGGGGCGCTCGCAGGTCATCGCGATGCGGAGCTACAGGCCCGACGATGGGAAAGGGCTACCTGTCGTGCTTTACTTTCACGGAGGCGGCTTTACGAGTGGATGTCTGGACGACGCAGCAGAAGCGGCCACGCAAATTTCGCGCATCACACCCGCTTGGGTCGTATCCGTCGGATATTCACTGGCTCCGCGGTTTCCGTTTCCAACAGCCCTTGAGGACACTTTTATTGCCATGCAATGGGCGGTTAGGAACGCAAAAGCCTGGGGCGCAGATCCCGGGAGAATTGGAGTGGCGGGTCACGATGCCGGCGGAAACCTTGCAACATGTCTCGCCGCTGTCGTGCGCGACCGAGCAGAATTCAAGATATCAGCTCAAGCGCTTCTCGCGCCTTTGCTTGACCCGAGCTTGACACGGGTTGCGGGAGATTGGGACGCTCGGACCTCGGATCTGAACGCTCGCCAGTGTGCGCGTGGGTATCGAGCGTATCTGCCTGATCCAGTGGTAGGGATGCATCCGTACGCGGCGCCGATTGAGTCAAGGCGCCTGAAAGGACTGCCTCCAGCGTTTATCGGATCCCCGGAAAGCGATTTTCTTCATGCCGAAAGTGAGAGATACGCCAGCCAATTGAGTGCCGCAGGCGTGCCGACGGAAATTTTTCATTGCCCGAATGCCTCACACGAGCCGGTGGCGTCGAACTTCCACGTACTTGCGGAGGTGGCGGAGTTTTTCCAGAGGTGGCTTGCACCCCGACTCGGGAGGCGTAAAGCAACGCTGCTGCAATTTTGATGTTTCTACGTCTTCATGCCCGCTGTCTGTCGCTGCGTGGCGTGACATGGTTGCCGACTCGCGGCCTCCGAACTTTCATTTCAACTCCGAATGAGTGCAACGACGTATGGATCATCGACGAGATAGACGTAGAGTCGCTCCCCCTCGCTCCATACGACTGTTTAAACCGATGTAGTTCGAAGATCTATCATGCAAGAACACGATCCCTCGGAAGAGAATGCGGAGTTCGCCAATGCCGGGCACATATCGAGTAAATTTATGCTTGCCCAGCGCGGCTTTCGGACGCTGCACCATCGCCTGTCGCTCGCTCTCGAGCCGATGCGGTTAACCCCCGTGCAGTTCTCGGTGTTGGAGCAGTTGCGGGGCACGACTGACCTTTCTGTCGGGCAATTAGCTAAGAACCTGGGTTGCGACCAGACGCGCGTCTCGGCTCAGATCGGCGTTCTTCTGCGCCGCGCGCTGCTTGAATTGCATGTGGAGCGTGATCGCCGCTTCCGACGCGTCGAGCTTACCCCGCAAGGTCGGGATTTACTTGAGGTCGCAATGCAACTCTGGGAGAGCACGATGAATGACCTCTCTCGCGAAGTCGGCACTGACGCGCAACGGGTGATAAATAGTCTGGCAGCGTTGTCATTTGCAGACTCAGGCAACGCCGGGCAGCGCCGACCCGAATGAAAGCAGGTCGACTACGCTCTCCATGATTTTTGCACTTATCCGTTTTCGAAACCGGGGCGAGTTGGGTCATTCGAATTCGCCCCCGGCCTTGTTGTCAGGAATCGACTGAACGTTGCGGCGCAGCCTGTTTTCTAAAGTCTCTGGGTGTCGTTCCAAAGGTTGTTTTGAAAGATTGGCTGAAGTGCGTCACATTATTAAAGCCCCACGCGTACGCAATATCGCCGATCGGCCGCATCGCCTGGCCATGGTCCTTCAGGTCCCCTGCACATTTGTGCAGTCTCCGTTCCCGGACGAAGCGCTCGAAAGATAGCCCGTCGCCGGCAAAGACGCTGCTTAGGTAGCGTGTCGAAATGCCCAGATGTTGAGCAACGTCCGTCGGCGAGAGCGAGGAATCCCGGAGGTTGGTTTCGATAAACGCCCGTGCGCGACAAGCAAGCATCGATCGGCTGACAGAAGACGTTGCCGGCTGATTTCTATCAAATACCGACATGAACGCCATGGCCACCATATCGAGCGCCTGTTCATTGAGGCGTCGAGCGGTCTCAGGGGCGAGCTGCTCGAAATTCTGAGTTAATGCGCGAATGAATCCGCCCGTCATTTTCCCCAATGGGCTTTCGAAGGGCACGACCGTTGCTACGAAGCGCTCCAGCGTGCCCAGTTGCTTGCGGATGAGAGTCCGGGGCACCTGGAGCACGAGTTGGGCCATTTCGAGTGAAAAGTCCGCGACAAAGGGTTTCGATGCATCGAGCAGGGTGACGTCCCCAGCACGCAGAATCCCTTGGCGGCTGTCTTGCTCGACAATGGCAACCCCTTTGATCTGGATACATACGAAGGCCCGCTCTTTGTTGGCTGACGTGGCAGTTGGATTTGCCCGCGCAATCCATCGGGTGGCAGTTTCAATTTCGATTAAACCCGCCGGGGCAGCGGGATAGGCCACGATCGAACCGAGGAAGTCGCCGTCGATAGGAGTGGAGCACTCCAGTTCGGTCAAATGACTTCTCACGTGGCGCGTCCAGAAATCCAGGCGAGATGCCGGAGGGACCCGCTCGGTCGAAACGACAGTCTTCATATCGTTCATGATCTTCCCGTTCGTTCAAAAAGGTGGGTATGCATGAATCGGCGACCTTCGGACGTGGTGCGAGGTTGATCATCGAATGCACGTCCCTCTGATCACGCCGATATGCGGGAAACAGAGGGGGCCGTGCTGCTTCTCGATCGCTGCGGTCGACGAAAGCGTCGCCGGCTTTCGAGAGCGCTTTCTTTCCTTGCGTCCGTTGAAGCTTTGCGGACGCCCCGCACATTTAGTTGCTTACGACGGTTTGCGGTGCTGTGGCGGGGTCGGCATCCCAGCCGCCGCCGAGGGCCTTGAACGAGGCGATCGCCGAGCGGGCGGTTGCGGACTGGGCGAGGATGCGCGCTTCCTGAATGCGCTGAAGCTGCGCATCGGCTTCCACGAGGTCGAGCTGGCTGTTCCTGCCGTTCCGGTAGCCAGCCGAGGTCGACGCACGTGCCTGTGCGAGCGAGTTCTCACCGTCTTTCAGGATCTGCTGCTGCTGGTCGTACTTCGCGAGCGCGGAGAATGCGTTCTCGACGTCGGCGCTGGCCTGCAGCACGCTCTGGCGGTAAGCGGCGAGCGCTTCCGCGTTGCGCCCACGCGCGGCCTTGACCTCGGCGTCCACGCGACCGAAGTCAAAGAGGCGCCAGCGCAGGCCGAACACGCCGAGCGCCTCATTGGCGGGCGACTCGAACAGGTGGCCGCCGACGGTGGTGGTCGAGCCGGCTAGAGCGGACAGCGAAAACTTCGGGTAGTAATCGGACAGGGCTTCGCCAATACGGGCGTTGGATGCGGCGAGGCGACGCTCCGCGACGACGATGTCGGGGCGGCGGCGCAGCAGTTCGGCCGGCCCTGTGGCGGTATTGATTGCGGGCGCGCCGGGAATCGGTGCGGCCGAATCAAGCGCGGGGTCGGGCGTACCGGGATTGCGGCCCATCAGGACGTCGAGTGCATTGCGGGCGGAGACGAGGCCGGCCTGCAGCGCGGGCACGGAGGCCGACACGGCGGCGAGTGCGCCTTTTGCCTGTTGTAGCTGGAAGTCGGGCGCGAGACCGCGCGCGGCGAGCAGCCCGACGAGGCGGACCCGGTCCTGCTGGGTGGCGGTTTCCTGCTGGGCGAGTTGCAGCCGCGCCTGCAGCGTGCGCGTGAGCACGTAGGTATCGGCGGCGGAGGAGATGACTTCGAGGCGGGCGGCGACCATGGCCGCCTGGCTTCCCTCGTAGTCGGCACGTGCGGCTTCGGCGCTGCGTCGCAGGCCGCCGGCGAGATCGATCTCCCAGGTGGCGCCGGCGGTGACGCTGTAGTCGTAGGAGTTGCGGTTGTAACCGGGCAGCGAGGCGGCCTGGGCGGCGACGTTGGGGTCTTCGAGCGAGAGGTGGGCGCGAGCGGCCTGGGCGTCGAACTCGGCGGAGGGCAGTAGCGCGGAGCGTGCGCTCTCGAGGCCGGCGCGGACTTCGCTGACGCGGGCCATGGCCTGGGCGAGATCGAGGTTCTGGGCGAGCGCGATATCGATGACGCGGTTCATTTCGGGATCGTCGAAGCCCTGCCACCAGGTGGAGAGCAAAGGGCCGGGCTGGGCCGTGGCACGGCTTGCGACTTCGGGGGCGTGAGCGAAGGTCGCTGGCAAGGACACCGACGGGTTGTGATAGTCGGGGCCCACCGCACATCCTGCCAGCAGGACGGCCGCAGCGAACAGCGCACTGACTGAACTGGCACTCATTTTGATTGTGGCACGCATGACAAGTTAACACCGAACAGGAAAGTTACATGTTCAACAAATAGTAACTTCCTGTCAACGTCTGATTGACGTCATAATCCGGTGCATGAACAAATCACCCAACCGGCCGCCCGAGTCGCCGACCTCGGGGCAGCGCGGCAGCGCGGACCATGAACGGCGCCACCAGATCATTGCGGCGGCGGACGAGCATTTTCGTCTGTACGGGTACCGCAAAACCTCGGTGGCGGATCTCGGCAAGGCTATCGGCGTATCCAGCACGTACCTCTATCGGTTTTTCAGGTCGAAGCAGGCCATTGGGGAAGCGGTGTCTGCGACGGTGCTCGGTCAGATGGACGCCGAGTTGCGGCAGGTCGTCGACGGGCCAGGCGCCGCGACCCACCGGCTGCGCCGGTTCATGCAGCTTGCGTTGGAGCGAAGTCTTGCGATTTTTTTCGACGGCACGCGATTGCACGAATTGGTGATCTCCGCAATGGAAGAATCCTGGAGTGCCGCGACCGCTCACGAAGTCGCGCTTCAATCCATGGCGCGGGAGTTGGTGCAAGCGGGGCGAGAGTCCGGAGAGTTCGAGCGAAAGACGCCGCTCGATGAGGTGGCGGCAGGTATTGCCGAGGGGCTTCGACTGTTTTCGCACCCGGTCGCCTTGCAGTATCGCTCGCGTGAGCAACTGGAGACCGCGCTGGCTGCCGTGGCGAGTCTCATTTTACGCAGCCTTGCCCCTTAAGTTTTCAAGTTACGAGTTGACACATACGTAACTCAACAACAAAATGTCGCTTTATCTCATTCTTGGATGGAGCGCCATCATGCACATGTACGTTTTGCGCCGGGCTGCGACACTTGGCGTTGTCGGGGTACTTGCAGGCTGCAGCCAGTCGCACCCCGCCGATCCGCGTACCGGGCCGCCGCTCGTGGAGTCTTTTACAGTGAGGCCTGCGGGAACTTCCGATCGTAGCTTTACCGGGGTCATTGCCGCCAGGGTGGAGAGCGACCTTGGATTTCGGGTCGGTGGCAAGATCATCCGTCGTTATGTCGACGTCGGTCAGCACGTGCATCGAGGCGATCCATTGATGCGGCTCGACCCGAACGATCTCGTACTGGGAGTTACCGCCCAGCAGGGCGCAGTCGACGCGGCGCATGCACGCTCAGCCAAGGCCGACGCCGATCTCGCGCGACTGCAAGGTCTGGTGCAGCAGGGTGCGGTCTCTGCGCAGGACTACGATCTGGCAGTTGAAGCGGCGCGCAGCGCAAAGGCGCAACTCGCGGCGGCGCAGGCGCAGTCCGGGCTTGCTCGTAATGCAGACGAGTACGCGATCCTCAGGGCTGACGTCGACGGCGTCGTGCTTAGCCGGAACACGGATGCAGGGCAGGTCGTGAACGCAGGCCAGACGGTGCTCGTACTGGCTCAGGACGGTCCGCGCGAGGCGCTTGTTACGTTGCCTGAAATGGTCCGTCCGGAGCTCGGTTCTGGCGCGATGGCGTCGCTGTACGGCGGCGACGGCAAGGGGGGCTTCCCCGCGAAGCTGCGAGAGTTGTCTCACGCGGCCGACCCACTCACGCGAACCTATGCCGCTCGCTATGTGCTCAGCGGAGCTGCCGCGGACGCGCCCTTTGGCGCGACAGTAACGGTTAGCCTGCAGCGAGCCGACAACGCGAACGAAATGGTTGTCCCGCTAGGCGCAATTCTGGACCGCGGAAAAGGCCCGGGCGTATGGTTGATCGGAGGCGATGGGCATTTGACATATCGCCCCGTCCAGGTTCGCTCTGCCGGTTCCGAGACCGCCACTGTGGCTTCGGGTCTTTCTGCTGGCCAGAAGGTCGTGGCTCTCGGCGCCCATCAGTTGACCGATGGCGAGCAGGTCAGGGTTGCTACGCAACAGTGGACGGAAGGAAGTGCTGACGTAAGCGGCAGTCCCGACGCGCAAGGGGACACAAAATGAGCGGCTTTAACCTCTCCGCGGTAGCGGTGCGGGAGCGGGCCGTCACGCTATTCCTGATCATTGCGTTGGTTCTGACCGGGGTGCTGACGTTCCTGAAGCTCGGACGGGCCGAGGACCCGGCGTTCACGGTGAAGGTGCTGACGGTGACGGCAGTGTGGCCGGGTGCGACTGCGCAGGAGATGCAGGACCTGGTGGCCGAGCCGCTCGAGAAACGCATGCAGGAGCTGGACTGGTACGACCGGGTCGAAACGATCACGCGGCCGGGTCTGGCGCTGATGCAGCTCACACTGAAGGACACCACACCGCCCAAGGACGTGCCCGAGCAGTTCTACCAGGCGCGCAAGAAACTCTCTGACGAAAGCGCGAAGCTGCCGCAGGGCGTGCTTGGACCGTTCGTCAACGACGAGTATTCCGACGTGACCTTCGCGCTGTACGCGCTCGAAGCGCCGGGCCTGCCGCCGCGACTGTTGACGCGCGAAGCAGAAGGCATCCGTCAGGACATGCTGAAAGTGCCGGGCGTCAAGAAGGTGACGATTCTGGGCGAGCGCCCCGAGCGCATCTTCGTGAACTTCTCGTATGCGCGCCTTGCCAACCTCGGGGTAAATCCTGCGGATGTGTTCGGGGCGCTGCAGAAGGAGAACGCGGTGACGCCGGCCGGCTCGATCGACACGAACGGCCCGCAGGTGTATGCGCGGCTTGATGGTGCACTGAACGACCTGCAGAAAATCCGCGACACGCCGATTGTGGCGAAGGGGCGCACGCTCAAGCTCTCGGACATCGCGGAGGTTTCGCGCGGCTACGAGGACCCGGCGACGTTCCTGATCCGTCACAACGGCGTACCGTCGCTCGCGCTGGGCGTGGTGATGCAGGATGGCTGGAACGGTCTTGAGCTGGGCAAGTCGCTGCAGCAGGAGCAGACGAAGATCTCGGCGTCGTTGCCGGTCGGTTACAAGTTCAGCAAGATCACCGATCAGGCCGTGAACATTGCGGACGCCGTCGACGAGTTCATGCTGAAGTTCTTCGTGGCGCTGGGCGTGGTGATGCTGGTGAGCATCGTGAGTCTGGGCTGGCGCGTGGGGATCGTGGTGGCCGCAGCCGTGCCGCTTACGCTCGCGGTGGTGTTCGTGATCATGAGTGTGACGGGGCGCATCTTCGACCGCATCACACTCGGGGCACTGATCATTGCGCTGGGGTTGCTGGTCGACGACGCCATCATCACCATCGAAATGATGGTGGTGAAGATGGAGGAGGGTTACGACCGGATACGGGCGGCGACCTATTCATGGAACCACGTGGCGCCGGCAATGCTGGCCGGGACCCTGACCATTGTGATTGGCTTCACGCCGGTGGGCTTTGCACGCTCGACCGCGGGTGAGTACGCGGGCAACATCTTCTGGATCGTGGCATTCGCGCTGCTCACGTCGTGGCTCGGGGCACAAACTTTCACGCCCTATCTCGGGGTGAAGTTGCTGCCGGATATCAAGCCGCTCGCGCACGGTTACGACTCGATCTACCACACGCCGATGTACGAGCGCATGCGGCGTCTGGTGCGCGCCGGTGTGGACCACAAGTTCTGGGTGGCGGGTACGGTGGTGGTGTTGTTCGTACTGGCTATCCTTGGCATGGGTGCGGTGAAGCAGCAGTTCTTCCCGGAGTCGGACCGTCCCGAAGTGCTGGTCGAGGTGCAGATGCCTGAAGGTACGAGCATCGAGGCGACGCGCAAGGCAACGGTCGAGATTGAACAGTGGCTCAAGAAGCAGCCGGAGGCGAAAGTCGTCACCAGCTACATAGGCCAGGGCGCGCCACGCTTCTTCCTCGCGTACAACCCGGAGCTTCCGGACCCGTCGTTCGCGAAGATCATCGTGCTCACGCCCGATGCCAAAACGCGAGAGCAACTGAAGCTGCGCATGCGTCAGGCGGTGGCCGATGGCTTGGCACCGGAGGCCCGGGTGCGGGTGACGCAACTGGTATTTGGCCCCTATACGCGCTTCCCGGTAGAGTTCCGCGTGATGGGCCCGGACCAGACGCAGGTTCGGGCGATTGCACAACGGGTGTTCGCGGTGATGCAGGCGAACAAGCACATGCGCCAGGTGAATCAGGACTGGGCGGAACGGGTGCCGACGCTGCATTTCGTGCTCGACCAGGACCGGCTGCACCAGATTGGACTGAGTTCGGAGGATGCCTCGCAGCAGATCCAGTTCCTGCTCACCGGTATTCCGATCACGCAGGTGCGCGAGGACATCCGGACGGTGGAGCTTGTTGCACGTAGCGGCGGCGACACGCGTCTGGACCCGTCGAAGATGTCGGGCATGAACTTGGTGAATCACGATGGGCGGGTGGTGCCGATTAGCCAGATCGGGCACATCGAGATGCGTCCGGAGGAGCCGATCCTGCATCGCCGTGATCGACTGTCGACGATCACCGTGCGTGGCGACATTGACGAGACGATGCAGCCGCCGCAGGTGTCGATGGAAGTGGAGAAGCAGCTCGGTCCGATCATCGCGGCACTGCCACCGGGCTACAAGATCGAGATGGGCGGCAACATCGAGGAGGCGGGCAAGGCGAACGCGGCGCTCGCGCCGATTTTCCCGGTGATGCTGATGTTGATCCTGCTGGTGCTGATCGTGCAGACTCGCTCGTTCCCGACCATGGCGATGGTGTTCCTGACCGGTCCGCTGGGCATTATCGGGACCGTGGCGACGCTGCTGCTGTTCCACCAGCCGTTCGGCTTCAACGCGATTTTGGGCCTGATTGGTCTTGCGGGGATTCTGATGCGCAACACGCTGATCCTGATCGAGCAGATCCGCAACAACGTGCACGACGAGAAGATGGACCCATACCACGCAGTGGTGGAGGCGACGGTGCAGCGTGCGCGGCCGGTGTTGCTGACGGCGATGGCGGCGGTGTTGGCGTTCATTCCGCTGACCACGTCGGTGTTCTGGGGGTCGATGGCCTATACGCTGATCGGCGGGACAGCGGTCGGCACGGTGCTCACACTGGTGTTCCTGCCTGCTCTGTACGCGATCTGGTTCAAGGTGAAGCCGCCGAAGGATGAACCGCCGACGGGCACGCATGTGATCGAGCCGCACCCGCAGGAACCGCCGCCGGCGCTGCCGGACGGCAGCCATGCCTGATCTGGCGGGAGCGTAAATGCCGGGGCCGCACGAATGCTGTTCGTGCGGCCCCGGTCTCATTGAGCGTGAGCGCAGGCGAAATCAAAGTGCGGCGCAAACAACGTGGAACACGAAAAGCGACAGACGCATTTCAAGTGCAGCAGGCGACAGAGCAGGTTGTTGCAGCTGTTCGCCTGCCGATGTTTCTTCCGGCGTGCGTCAGGCGGTCGGCAAGGGACTATCGGCAATCATCTGGTTCAGATGATTCACAAAGCCATGTTCGTTGGGACCAGCGGCATCTCTGAGTTGCTTGCCAGTGCCTACCGTGACCTCAGTAGTCGCATCTTCCAGCAGCGCCATCGTTTCTTCGATGAACACCTCAAGCGGCATTGCACGTGGGTCTCCGCTCTTGAAGACCAGATCCGTATCAACCCATGGTGGTGCGATCTCAAGTACCCGTACCGACGTGTCACGCAATGCAAAACGCTGGGAAAGCGAGTAAGAATGAATCGCCGCCTTTGTTGCTGAATACAGTGCCGCAACGGAGAACGGAATGTAGGCCAACGCCGAACTGGTGTTGATGATGTAAGCCTCGGGCTGCTTCTTCAGGTGTTCGACAAACGCGCCGCTTATGCGAGCCGGTCCAAGCAGGTTTGTGTTGATCAGGTGAATCGACTCGGCGTCGTTTAGCGGTCCCGTTACATCGTCCAGCGGCATGATCCCGGCGTTGTTGATAACGACGTTGAGGGACGGAAACTTTTTGATCAGGTCTTTCGCCACGTCGGCGATTTGAGCGGAGTCTGTGACGTCCATCTGAACGGTGTCGATCCCGGGGTTTGCCGCAGCAACTTCATCCAGCAGGGCTTTTCGGCGTCCGCTAATGATGACTTTATTGCCCTTGCGATGCAAAGCTTCGGCGAGCGCGCGACCGATTCCAGACGTTGCGCCGGTAATGAAGATTGTGTTTTCAGTAAGTTTCATAACATCCAATCCATTTAGGTTCCATCGTTCGATAGCCAATGCTCGAACGCGACAGTCTCGCGTTCAGAGCGTCCCGACAGCGACAAGTGCATATGTCAGTGTCCATCCGTCGTAGGGCGGAGCGCTGACGTCGTCAGTTCGAGAGCAGCGCTGTGGTCTTTACTTTCACACGACTGTGAGGTCCGACATCCGATCGCCGAGCTGTCCGTGCCGACAGATCTCCATCTTTCATACTCATGCAGCTCGCGCGAGCGGATGTGATCACGTTATCCGTTCCCCACGAAGACCAATATCTCTACGCGGAACGGATTTTTTGGTGTCCCGGAACATGGGCCGTCCTGCTATGTCATCCGCCATCCATTTGCGGCAAGATTGGACTATGCAATAGCGCCGTAGTCATTCGGTCCTCGCGATCGGTTTGAAGGCCGTTCGATGTGTGTTCCGGCGTGCCCGTGAGATTTTTTGAGGCACGGCGGTGGTTCCGCGATCACCTTTCCCGTCCCTCATATCAAGTAGTTCCATGAGCGTATCCCCACAGAGAAACGATAGTTCACGCCAACTTGAACCCTAGGAGAATGTTGATGAGCAAGCTGACGACTGCGTTCGGCGCACCGGTGCCAGACAATCAAAACACGATGACCGCGGGGCCTCGTGGACCGGCTCTGCTTCAGGATGTCTGGTTTCTCGAGAAACTCGCACACTTCGATCGTGAAGTGATACCTGAACGGCGTATGCATGCGAAAGGTTCGGGTGCGTTCGGAAAATTTACCGTGACTCACGACGTTACAAAATATACGCGTGCAAAGATCTTCTCCGAGGTTGGGAAGACCACCGAGATGTTCGCCCGGTTCTCGACGGTTGCGGGCGAACGTGGCGCCGCTGATGCCGAGCGTGATATTCGTGGCTTCGCCCTCAAGTTTTATACCGAGGAAGGGAACTGGGATCTGGTAGGGAATAACACCCCGGTGTTCTTCCTGCGTGATCCTCTCAAATTTCCGGACCTCAACCACGCGGTTAAGCGTGATCCGCGAACGGGTCTGCGCAGTGCCGAGGGGAATTGGGACTTTTGGACGCAGCTTCCAGAGTCATTCCATCAGGTCACCATCGTGATGAGCGATCGTGGGATTCCGCGTACGTATCGTCATATGCACGGTTACGGTAGCCACACGTTTAGCCTGATCAATTCCAGTAACGAGCGCTTCTGGGTCAAGTTTCATATGCGTACCCAGCAGGGGGTGGAAAATATGACGGACGCAGAGGCGGTCGAAGTAGTCGGCGCCGACCGCGAAACACATCATCGCGATCTGTATGAGGCGATCGAACGCAAGGAATTTCCGCGTTGGAAGATGTACTTCCAGATCATGCCCGAACACGAAGCAGCGAATTGCAAGGTGAATCCTTTCGATCTGACGAAGGTCTGGTCAAAGAAGGACTACCCGTTGATAGAGGTCGGAGAGTTCGAGCTAAACGTGAACGCTGAAAACTGGTTTGCAGACGTAGAGCAGGCGGCGTTCAATCCGGCGAACGTTGTCCCGGGCATCAGCTTCTCTCCCGACAAGATGCTGCAAGGCCGTCTGTTCTCGTATGGCGATGCGCAGCGCTACCGTCTCACCGTCAATCATCATCAGATCCCGGTCAACTCGCCGCGTGCCGCGACGCACTACAACAGCTACCACCGTGATGGTGTTTTGAGAGTTGACGGGAACAAAGGCGGCACCACCTCGTATAACCCGAACACTCGGGGAGCATGGCTCGACCAGCCTGACTTTAGCGAGCCACCTTTGTCTATCGAGGGTGCTGCCGACCATTGGAATCACAGGGTCGACGATGATTACTTTTCGCAGCCGGGCGATCTGTTCCGTCTAATGTCACGCGAGCAACAGACGGTTCTGTTTGAGAACACGGCTCGGGCCATGCACGGCGTATCGACGCCAATCCGTGAGTTGCATATCGAGCATTGCACCCGAGCTGATGCTGCGTACGGGGTGGGAGTTCGTCTGGCACTGGAGTCGCTCAACGCACCAGGTACAACGGCCGTCCGTTCCGAGCCGGAGCTTTAAGCGGATCCGAATAGCTGATAGTCGGATCTCAAGCTTCTTCCCACGCCGGTGGGGAGATGAGTTCACTCTCTTATCCGCTTGCTCGAACCCACGCGCGGACGGCGCAGGGGTTCGAGCTTCAGCCGCAACCAACGCCAGTTCACTTATCAGGAGATCACCCATGAGTTTCAACGTTGACGGAATTTCAATTCCCGACAGCAAGATAGCGCGCGAAATAACCGAGCTGGTAAGGGACACTGCTTCGCCTTTGTTGTTCCACCATTCCAGTCGCGTCTACTACTTCGGTGCATTGGCCGGAAAACAGCGGGGCCTGAAGTTCGACCCGGAGTTGTTGTACTGCGGCTGCATGTTCCATGACATGGGTCTGACGCACAAACACAGCAGCCGGGACGAGCGATTCGAAGTGGATGGGGCGAATGCCGCGCGCGATTTTCTGAAGACACATGGCATATCGCAGCAAGACATCGACACTGTATGGACAGCGATTGCATTGCATACCACGCCGGGCATTCCTCAACACATGCACCCGGTCGTTGCTCTCGTGACTGCCGGTGTGGAAATGGACGTGCTCGGATTGACATATTCGCAGTACAGCGATGCCGAGCGGCAGCAGGTAGTGCGTGAGCATCCGCGTGGCGGAAATTTCAAGGAAGACATCATCCAGGCTTTCTACGACGGAATCAAACATAAGCCCGAGACGACTTTTGGGAACGTCAAAGCCGACGTTATCGTGGATAAAGATCCGTCGTTCCGGCCGGGAAATTTTTGCAGCGTGATTCGCGGTTCGGCGTGGGATTGTTGCTAAACGGGCAAGTACCGAACTAGCCCGGATTCACGTGGAGGGCGGACGATTTTCCGCGGCTTCTGTGTTACGGCCGGAATCGACTTTTCCCTCTCTGCGATCGGGGGTGATTTTCGATCTAAAGATGGCGGTTCGTCGATTGGGCGTTAGCTCGTCGACGACCTGTTCCCACTTCAAATTGAGAATTCATCATTGACCGCCTGGAAAAAACTGGAACTTCATGTCGCGAAGGCCTGTGCAGTGAAGAGCCATGAGCTATGAAAGCCCGATGCGATCCGTGCCGCATGATTTGCAAAAAAAGCACGGCCTAAGGCCGTGCCCGCGTCAAGGATTTGACAGGATTGGAGGATCACACAACCCCGACGCGTATAAATCCGCGACTGGCCCGATGAATCGGACTCGTTGTCCGAAGTCCTTCACGGCATGAAATGTGTTGCGGAAACATGGAAATGACTGGGTGATCCTGCGTTGCCTGAGCCGAACAGCGGCTTGGCGCGATGAGACGACGCATTTGTGTGAGATCTTGTCGAATGCTTCCTCATTGTTTTGTCATAAGATGATTTCGTGAGCTTCGGCGCGAGCGCGATCGTGACTGGGATTTGATGAAGCGTTGCTCCTGTACGCATTTCCTGATTCTTTCGGCTCCAACGACATCAGGTGGCTGGTATCAAACAACGTCGCAATCCATTCTACGAAGACCCGAACTTTCGCAGCGAGATGACGATTGTGCGGATAGACCGCAGAAACAGGCATCGTCCGCGGTCTGGAATTTGGTAACACCTCGATTAATCTTCCTGAATCCAGGTGGTTCTGAATCATAAACCTGGGCGGTTGAATCAATCCGACTCCGTCGACACCGCAACTGACATAGGCTTCCGCGTCGTTGACCGCCAAGCTTCCGTTCACGTTGACGTCGGTCGTTTTGTCGTTGTATTCGAAGCAAAAATCCAGAACTCGGCCGGTTCTGCTGGAAAAGTAGTGCACCGCGGTGTGGTGTTGCAGGTCATCGATGCACTTTGGCTCTCCGAATTCAGCGATGTATTCGGGGCTAGCCGCCGTGACAGTCTGAAGATTTCCAAGGCGTCGGGCTACCAGGGTCGAATCTTCCAGGGGGCCGACGCGGATGGCGCAGTCAACACCCTCTTGTATCAGATCTACGCGGCGATCGCCGAAGCCAACCGTGAGGTAAATATCCGGATACATCTTCTTGAAGGAAGAAATCTCGGGCATCACGATGAGATGCCCGATCGATGGCGGCATTTCGACTCTTAGCTTCCCGCGTGGTCCGTTTCCAGTATTGGCCAGTGCTCCCTCAGTTTCCTCGACCTCGGCGAGAATTCGTACGCAACGCTCGTAATACTGGGCGCCCTCCGGCGTCAGGTTGAGCCGCCTTGTTGTCCGCTGCATGAGCCGAACGTGAAGATGCGACTCCAGATTCTTGATAATCGTGCTTACGGTCGCAGGAGGGAGGTCTAGAGAGTCGGCAGCGCGAGAAAAGCTGTTCATCTCGACGATGCGTGTGAATACGTGCATTGCTTGTAGCCGGTCCATGGTTCTCACCATCATCAACCTCGTAGCACCTTGAATTTCGCGCTACGAAGCATTACCTGATCGGTTCGTCAGCAATAGTTCGCAGCCGACAAGTTCAATTGAGGATTATAGGAAATTCTCGGAAGCTCGTCACCCACGACGCCAATTTTTCCAGAGCTAAGGTACATCCACGTTTGCTCTCGGGTGCGTTTCGTTGATCAGAGGATGCGCTTTAAAAAACGACGCATTGCTCCGCGTTCCGACGCGGCAAATGTCAATCTCGTTCCGGCGGCATAAGGCAGTTAGAAACGCAGAAAAACTGAATCTCGATTGTGCCCTGTGGCCCGGTCGACCAAACCACAGGTCGTGGCGATTGCCGCACGGAAGAGGGACGGCTCGAGCGGTACGCCCGCCCGATTTGCGTCTAAAGGTCTTCTGCGCCAGGGATCGACGAGGACCGGTTGCAGGTTAAAAACGTGCACTACGCATCCGTCGTCTCTTTGATAAGAGGAGTATGATTGTGAGCCAGAATAGAGGCGGCATCATCCGGGTGCTTGCCGGTGATCGCCGGGGGGGGCGCCAGGCATGATCGAAGGATCAAAATTAGGAATTGCGGAATACTCGCGGGAAATGCAGGATATCGTGGGTTCGATGGTGGAGCGTCTGTCAGTGGCTATCGGGTTGGAAAGGTCACCTGATTTGGCAATGCAGTTCTCGGAGCTTGTGCTCCGGGAGGATGGCGCGATGGTTCGGGTGATTGCGATCGATCCACGGGGACCGGTCGTCTTCCTTGATGAAAAGGGAGTAGCAGAAACCTCGCTCCTGTACCCGGAAGAACTGGCGCCTCCGTGTCGACCGCTATCAATCTTGAGTAGAGGTGAGATCGACCCGATCGCCGAGGCAATCCGGGAGATAGGTGCTCGCGAAACTGCGCAAGAATGGATACACAACGTCACGGGCGAGCCAGGCAGCCTAAGTCGATCTACCTTCAGTCAGCTTTCACGTTGGATAGATTTTTATGCGCCGCTCGCATATCGGTGGATCACGCTGGCGTCGATGCGCCTCGAAGCGGATCGAGCTGGCCTGAAGAAGAGCGTGAGGCAGCGGGATATCGCGCAAGAACATTCGGTGCAATTTTACGTGCGAACGATAGACGCGATCGGCGCCTTGATGATGCTCGTGTGTAGCAGCAAGGATAGAACCTGGCTCCAGGACATGGCGTTTGATCTGCCTTGGTATTCATGGACGCCTTCGCTTAGACTGTGCCGCGAACGGTCTTTCGTGCCGGCGATCCAGGGCGCTATTGCGGCTTCGGCATTTGGGCCGCCCGTTTTGGAGCGGTATCTGGACATTCTGGAAACTTCGAGGACACCGCTCAGTTCTTTCGACGCTGTTTTGGGCATGACTGCTATTGCACGCAAGCATCCTGACTATGCTCGCCTGGTTCATGGGTGGCTGGAAAAGCGCCTTGCCGAATCGGAGGATCGGGTGTTCGGTGAAGCGCTGCTGCGCTCAGCGAGTGCGGTATTGACTGCCCCGCATTCTGCACGATTTTTTTTAACGCAGTCGATGGGCAATATTGCGCACGAAGCGTCAGGAAGCGATGTCGACGTACTGTCCGATTTATTACTTCAAAGCCTGTGGAAAGAGGTGGATTGCCTGACAATTGTCGACGGGTATTTTCCTGCCATATTGGGAATTACTCTTTTCGATGTCGATAAGCTGGAGGAGATGTACCCTTTAAAACGGTCTCGTTCACGTGCTCACACCCTCAAATCGATCGACGCGCGCGAGGCGATCTTACGTTCAGCGACCGAGCACTTTCTCGAGCCTGCAGCGACGTCGAGAACAGTGCACTAAGCGACGTAACAGGCGAACGGTGGACCTGAAGGGCCGGCTTTTTTCGAAGCCTGACGATAAGTTTGGATCGAGGGCGAGACAGGCAGAGTTTGGGGCTCCGATACGCATCGATTGTCCCGAAAGAAATCCGAACGTCTATCATTAATAGAAAGATCAAACCGTTTAGCACAAACGCATAGTGAGTTCAGCACAAAGTGCGATCTGCTCAATACATTGCGACTCAACCCGGTGACGCGGTACTGCAACGCAAGCTGCATAGCCTGGCGAATGTGCTGGTGATCACGCAAGCTCAGATTATGGAAGTGGTGGGTGACGGCAAGAAGGTTAACGGAATTACATACAAGGACGTGCAGTCGGGCGACACGAAACAACTCGAAATTGCAGGCACATTCGTGCAAATCGGCCTTGTGCCCAACACGGAATCACTGAACGGCGCCGTCGAGTTGTCGAGGCATGACGAGGTCATCGCCGATGTTGAAGACGTCGCTGCGGGTCTCGGCGCTGTCGGCCCCCAGTTGGCTGCAGGTTATGTTGTTGCGCCAGCTTGGCCACTACCCTTGGGAGCGGCTTTTTCTGGGGGCAAACAGCGTGACGAGTTCGTCGGCGACACTGTCCAGTATCTGTTGGGAAAACTTGGGATCTGCTACCGAGCGTGACAAGGCAAGCGCGCCCACGCAAGCGCTGAACAGCAGGATTGATTTGTTCCGTCGGTTTTCCGACGTGGCCGACGGCAACGCCCTTTCCGTTGCATCAAAAATGCGTTGAAGGTGCCCAGCGAACGTGTCTCGCGCCGCATCGCTGCTTCTACTAACATCGTTCACAAGTGCTGCAAAGGCGCAACTTGTCGCGACGTTATCGCGATGGGCATCCGAGAGATATGAACGAATTGCTTTGCGCAAGCTCGTCTTAACCGTCGACTCCCAGATATCCCAATCAACCAGGGCAGCTGCTAGAGCTTCGACGACCAATGCGTCGCGCGAGCCGAAATGCTTGTAGAAGCCGCCAACGGTTAGGCCGGCCTCCGTCATCAGGTCAGCTACGCTGATGCCCTCAAGCCCCAGCTCTCTGAAACGTTGGGCTGCAACGTTGACAATACGCTCATGCGTTGCAAGCTTGTCTGCTTGAGAGTGTCCCATGGTTCTTTGCTCGGTTGAGAAGGCGGTGAAATCTAAAGCATTATCGTAATCTTGTTTGTATGTAAAGAAAAGAGGGGAGGTTGGAAGCGCTCTGGTTGGCCGGGTATCGCAGCTGGAAATCGATTGCTGACGAAAATGATTAATATCGAGCGGATTCAATCTCGACGAACGGCTCCCGGATTCGGAGCGTTGGGGCCTACGCGCCCCGTCTAAACGCCTGCATGCCCCTGACAAATCCAGGCCGGGCCGTCACCCTGTCAAACCAGGTCTTCAAATTGCCCAGCCTTTCCCAGTCGACCTCACCGGCGCTTGGAGCGATAACGGTGGCAGCGCAAATATCAGCCAGGGAATAGTGCTCACCGGCGAGATATGGGGAGTCTGCCAGGTAAAACTCGGCCAATTCAAATGCTTCCAGACTCATTTGTTGAAACAACGACGCCTGACGCGGTTGCTGCCACGCATTCAAAACATGCCCCGCATAGTTCGGCCCAATCACATCGGTGACAAAATACATGAAGCGTTCGAGTGCGATCGCATGCGAATGCTCATTCGGATTGGGCAGCAACGGTACAGCCCCCTTCCGCGCAACGTGCAGCAAGATGGCGTTCGACTGGGATATCACGCGGGTGTTGCCCGCGTCGTCGCGCTCTATGAGCACGGGAACCTTGCCGGCCGGATTCAAACGGAGATGTTCCCGGGTGCGGTGCCTGCCGGACCACAAATCAACGAAGGTGGCCTTGTAAGGTATTTCCGCCTCTTCCAGCGCCACGGCGACACGCTGGCAGTTTCCCGTCGGCGCGCCGAGCAGTTCATACGCGATTGCCATGTTGCCTCCAACGTCGCTCCTTGAATATTCCGTCGACAAGACAGCTTCGGCCGCACCTGCGAAAACGAGAAACGTCAGACTTTAAACGTTCGAACATAACCTCAATCCTCGCGTGCAGATGCGATGAAACTCGCCATATTTCATCAGATGAAGCCCGACGCCAATCTGTGCCGGGACTGTTTAAGATTATTATTGTAATCCAAAGTGCCGGCCGAATGCGCGCGTGCCCGGGTGATGCTGAGAGTGTGCCGCCAGAAAACTATGCCTCTTTCGGTGACGCCGCAGCACCAATCCGTCCGCAGTGAGCAGAGCATCGGTCAATGCATCAGCGGTGGCGTGCAGTTCCAGTTGGCTATACGCGGCGGGGAGCGGTGTTTCCACAATCGTGCAGATTGCGTCTCTCCGCGGCGCGGGGAAGATTCGGTGTGGACGTTCAGGGGGACTTTCAGGCAAGGAAGCGGCCATTGACCTGCCGCGGTTTCGACGCCTGTCGGCGTTTGCGTGCAGTGGGCCGTACTCAAGCGGCGATCGGCATCGGCCTCAGGTGGAGTGCGTAGCCCACCCAAGCCTACCGCCCCTCGGCGGCAACGTTCTTTGTTCGATCGTGCGAACCCGCTGAACGGAAGCGACTCCGATAGTCAGCGGGATTGATCTGCAGCCGCCTTTGGAAAGTGCGTCGCAGTCCCTCCGCACCATCGAATCCACACCGTCGGGCGATGTCGCGCAACGGAAGGTCGGTGCTCTCCAGATAGCGCCTTGCGGCGTCGATACGCGCGTTGTTCAGGAACAATGCCGGACTGAGGCCGCATTCCTTCATGAACAACCGGGTCAAGTTGCGCGCGCTCATATGAGCGCGCTCGGCGAGCGACGCCAACGTCTGCTCGACAGCAAGATTGTCGAGCATGTATTGCTGGATCACCACGATTTGCGAATCAGGCGCGGCCTGGGTTTCGAGCAGCGGACTGAACTGTGATTGGCCACCTGCTCTTCGCAGATACACGATCAGATATTTGGCGACGTCCAGCGCCATTTTTCTGCCGAAGTCTTCCTCGATCATCGCCAGCGAAAGATCGATCCCTGCGGTCACGCCTGCCGTGGTGTAGACGCTGCCGTCTTTCACATACACGTGATCCGGCTCGATCCGGGCGCGCGGAAACGTCGCGGCCAGACGCGGCACATCCATCCAGTGCGTGGTCACCACGCGGTCGTTGATCAGGCCGGCCGAGCCGAGCGCGAACAGACCGTTGCAGATGGCGGACAAGCGCCGGGCGTGTTTGTACTGTTCCTTGAGCCAATCACTGAGCGCCGGATCGTCGAAGGTGTCGAATATGCCGAGGCCGCCGGGCACGATCACGGTGTCGAAGTGCGGGCACAGGTCGAAGATCGTACGATCCGGCACGACCGTCAGCCCGCTCGACGATTGCACGCTGCCGCGCGTGGTGCCCACGGTCAGCATTTCGTATTGGCATTCACCCTGGCTCAATACCTTGACTTCCGCGAACGCGTCCTTAGGCCCGGCGATATCCAGCAACTGGAAGCCCGGAAAGACAATCATGCCTATCTTGATCTGCTTCATTGTGTTCATGCGTTCAGGTCGTCAAGGTCACGGAGCGTCCACGGTATCGTCGGGGATGGTGGGCGCCCGCTCAGGCCGAGGCGGTCTCGCGATCGTATCCCTTCAACTTGTAAAGCAGAACGGACACCAGCCAGCCGGTCACGAACACCGCGACGATGCCATATCCTAGCAAGCCGAAATTATTGTTGAGACCAGCAATCGCTTGCCAGAACGGACCGGCCAGGCTCAACTGGTCGCCCAGCAGCCCGAGCGCCTCGATGCTGCCGATCAGCAGCGCGACGACCGTGGAAATCAGCGTGATCGTCAGGTTGTAGTAAAGCTTGCGTACGGGCTTGACGAAGGCCCAGCCGTAGGCGCCTAGCATCAGGATGCCGTCGGTCGTGTCGATGGTGATCATGCCGGCCGCAAACAGACACGGAAACATCAGGATGGTCCAGATCGAAAAGCCGGCCGATGCCTGTGCGGCCGAAGTGCCGAACAGCGCCATTTCGGTGGCCGTTTCGAAGCCGAGCCCGAACAGGATGCCGAGCGGCAGCATTAGCCAGCTCGAACGGACGAGACGAAACAGCGGCTTGAACAGACGCGCCAGCAGATTGCCGTCGAACTGCGTCAGGCGAAGGTCGCCGTCGTGACGCTGACCGCGGCGCACGCGTCCAAACGCGCGGAATAGCCCCAGCAGCACCACGATATTCATCGCGCCGATCATGATCAGAAACGACGCGGATACGACGGCGCCAACCGCCTCGCCGGTTTCTTTAAACGCATCGAAATGATGGGCCAGCGCTTTGGTCGTAAACGCCACGGCCACCGCCCCGAATACCACGGTCAGCGAATGGCCGAACGCGAAGAAAAAGCCGACCGTCACGGGACGTTTTCCGTCGTTCATCAGTTTGCGCGTCACGTTGTCGATCGCGGCGATATGGTCTGCGTCCATCGCGTGGCGCAAGCCGAAACTGTAGGCGATAAACGCGGTGCCGATCAGTGCGGGCGACGCTCGCAGTACGATCCACGCCCACCCCCACGCGACAATGTTGATGAGGGCGAGCGCCGCATACATAGCGACGACCTTCCGGCGCGCAGGCGAGTTGGCGCGTGTCATCACGGCGTTAAGCATTTCCATGTGTTTCTCCTGGTTGGGGAAGACTCAAACTCAATGACTTTCTAAGTGTGCCGGACTCGTTGCCGCATGCGTTGCCGTTGCTATCGCCGGCCGTCTGGCGACCAGTATCTGCGTGAGCTCGTCGCGCGACAGAACTCCGCTCGACTCGACCACCTCCAGCAATGCTTCGAGAAAACGCTCGTAGTAATCCCAGCGTGGCTGACCTTCGCACGGCGCCGACTCCCAGCGCGCGATCGCCGCGATCAGGCACTGGCGAAACTCTTCCCACTCGAAGTAGCCCGCTTTCGAAAGCGACAGCGCTAGGCCGAACACATCCCGCTCCCAACGACTGGAGAACACCAGTTTGCCGTCCAGCCGTGGCGGAGAGTCGTCTGCACCGAGCATCGACGCCGCTGCATATTCCTCGAACCGCGTAAACATGATCGACCTCACGCGGCAGCGGGCGAAGCGACCAGCGCGACACCCATCATCGATTCCGGTGTCACGAGCGCGGCCAACTCAGGTTCGCTCAGGTGTTCAGTGTTCGCGGGACGCTCCGGCACGACGAACCAGCGAATCTGCGCACTGCTGTCCCACACCTTGACCTCGGTTTCCGCCGGTACGTCGACGCCAAATTCGCGCAATACCGCTCGTGGCTCGCGGACGCCCCGAGCGCGAAACACCGGGTCCTTGTACCAGTAGGGCGGCAAGCCAAGCACAGGCCACGGATAGCACGAGCACAACGTGCAGATGATCAGGTTGTGCACACCGTCGCCGTTTGCCACGGCCGCCATGTGCTCCCCTTCCGCGCCGGACATGCCGGCCGGCAGGTCCAGTTCCGCGATCGCCTTTGGCGTATCCTCGACGAGGCGTTGCCTGAACGCCTCGTCGACCCACGCCCGGGCGACGATCTTTGCGCCGTTGAACGGGCCCGCCGCGGTTTCGAAGTGGCCGAGCACCGCGTCGACGGAGTCGCTGCCGATTACCCCTTTTTCGATCAGCAATGCTTCGAGCGCGCGCACTTTGGCGGCGCTCGAAGCCTCACGGTCGCCGTCATACTGAAACAGTTGAGTCATGACAATTCCCTTTTTTTTGCGCTGGTTAGACGGTTGCCTGGAGGTAGGCTTCGTACAGGTCCGCGTAGATCGTGGTGTGGGGCTCGCTTTTTCCCTCGCCCCAAATGTCGGCGGCGTCGAAGGCGACCCGGTAGACCGCCATCGGCTCGCCGATTCCATCCACACCGGTTGAAACGAAATACGAAAATGTGCCGGGATACACCTCGACGACCTTGCCGGTCTTGCAGCGCAAATACCCGGGCAAACGGGTGTGATCGACCGCTTCGGGATCGGCGATCTGCACGGTTTCTCCATTCGAGAAGCGCGCCGGAGCACGCGGCTCGTGATAGCCGGAATCGCCTTTCTCCAGATAAGCGTCGATCTGCGCTCTGATCGGATCGCTGGTTTTTTCCGGTAAAGGGGCCAGAGGATTGGCGCGATAGAGCGAAGTGCGTTCGGCGAGTTCAGCAGCCGTGATGTACCCCTGATCCACAAAAAACTGCGAGATACCCATCAGCCATTTCTCGTAGTAACGGTACTTGAAGTACTCGAATGGTTGCATGTCTTCCGCGCCGGTGCGCAACGACGCCCATGTCCATGTGCTGTTGAACGCGGTCGGCAGTGTCTTGATCGGGTAAGCCGGCAACGCATCGCCGAGGTGATTGCTCTCAGCCATCATGGCAGTGTGAATGCCGAAAATGCGACGCTCCCAGGGCTCCACGAAGACACGCGTTTCGACATTGACAGGGCCCAGATTCTCGACGCCGCCGAGGTGGTGCTGTAGTTTCACAGTTGACTCCAGTAAGTTAGCGAGTAGGGGAAGCGAGGCGCATATGCCTTATCCGAGCTTGTGCTCATGTTTGAATGCAAGCGCGTTGCCCAGCACTTCCGACGCGAACCCGAATGCTGCGCCGGTTATGAGCGCCGCGGCCGCGACGAGGCCGGGGTTGCTCAGACCGATCGTGGTGATGGGTTTGCCTGTCGCGACGGTTGTGCCCACCGTCGAGGCGAAGCCCCAGACGATGGCCGGCAGTACATCGAGCAGCTTGATCTTCGATGCCTGGACCATCGCAGCGCTGCCGACACCGACCAGGATAGCGACCGCCAGCGCGCTGCCGCTAGTCGTTGCGATGGCAAGCAGGGTGAGTGAACTGATCACCGCGCCGGCCAGATTCGACGCCACGGATTTGACGAAACCTGCACGTCCCGCGCCGAGTACGAAGAACGACGCCCACGCGATGAACGTGACCCACACGGGCACTGGAAAGACGGTGGCGGTGAGCCATGTATCGGCCACCGCGAGCACGCCGATGCTGAAGGTATAGGCTTCTGACTTTTTCATCTTTGAACTCCGGACGTAAGTGAACGTGGGTAAAAAAATAGGCACTCAGGCCATGCAATCCCGCAAACCATCGCGCAAGGTCGGCACGTCGAGGTCCCGGCCAATCATCACGAACTTGCTGTCGCGCGGTTCGTCCCGCGCCCACGCTTTTCCGAAGCTGGAGTCGAGCAACATGTGGACACTATGGAAATGCAGGCGACGACGCTCTTCGTGCAGGTTCAGCACCCCTTTCATGCGCAAGAGTTGTTGGCCGTGGGTCTGCACGAGCTGGTTGGCCCAGCGATTGAAGCGCGTGGCGTCCAGTGGCCCTGGAAGAACGAATGCACACGATGTGATGGAGCTATCGTGTTCATGGTCATGTGCGCCTTCGTCGAGTAGATCCGGCTCGACCGCGAGCAACGTATCCAGCGAGAAATGCCGTGCGCCGAGAACCGATTTCACGTCGATCGCGCCGTGACGAGCAATGTCGATAACTGCGCTAGGGTTGAGTGTGCGGATACGTGCGATGAGGCTCGTCACCTCCTGCGCATCAACCAGATCGGTCTTGTTGATGATGATGTGGTCCGCGAACACGACTTGCTCGCGTGCAATCTCATTGTGGAGTTGCTCGTGAAAATGATGCGCGTCCACGACGGCGACCACCGACTCCAGTTCCACCCGTTCGCGAACATCCGGGTCGGCAAGAAAGGTCTGTAACACCGGGGCGGGATCGGCCAGCCCGGAGGTTTCCACGATCAAACGCGCTAGCGGCTCGCCCGGGCGTTCGAGCAGTTCGGACACGCTTTTAACGAGGTCCTTGCGGACAGTGCAGCATACGCAGCCGTTGTTGATCTCCACCAGCGCATTTTCGTCGGCGACGATCAGTTCGCCATCGACACCGACTTCGCCGAATTCGTTGACGATGATGCCGATGCGGAGAGGGCGCGCATGTTCAAGAAGGTGATTGACCAGCGTGGTCTTGCCGGCGCCGAGAAAGCCGGTGATCACCGTGGTCGGAATTTTGTTGAGCCGCATCTTCACTCTCCTCATATTCTTCGGCACACCTGCCGGAAGATGAGGCAAACAGAGCGACTTTCGGGCCGACAAGACTTAACTGGCCCGACGCGTGAAGCATTTGGCTTGAATCGCTGTGCCAAAGTGCCAGAATTGCCGGATTGGTCAAATCCAGCCAGCGACCGCCTTTAAAGAGGTCGCGATATCCGCTCGCCAGGGGCCCCGCGCCGGTGCACGTTTCGCCGAAATTGTGCCGAGATCATGCGCAGATGACTCTCCGAAGGGCACGCCCTGACAGATCAACGGGCGGGTGTTGCGCATTCAGGAAACATTTCGTCACGCCCTGACAGGTGTCGGGCCATGAAGACGAAGTTCGGATGCGAAAGAATGGAACTATCCGAACGATTCACGCGAACGTTGAGGCGCTTTCTATATCGTCGACCAGCTCCTGTCGAACCTGGGGCAAGTTCCAATGCGCGGTTTGGAAAAGAAGAATCCCTGCATTAGATCGATGCCCGTTGAACGAAGTGCGTCGATTCCGTACAGAGGGTGACAACTTGCACCCGGCATGAAATTCAGGGATAGATTGCAGTTGAGGCCTAACGCTACCGCGTCCTGAAGTGCTAGCGTTCGACATCGAAAATCAAATGCATACAGCGATTGCGACGCATGCGATTGAAGCAGTCCGGCGGGAATGCACCCGCTCGAATCCCGAGCCAATGCCTCATAGGCATAGAGGATCAGCGGCGGCAAAGGCCCTCGTCGACGCAGGCGCGGACGCGGTTAAAGTTGGTATCGGGCCAGGGTCGATATGCACCACCCGCATCGTGGCGGGGATCGGCGTTCCGCAGGTTACTGCCGTGGCATCTGTCGCTGATGCGATTCGCGGTTCAGGTGTTCCAGTTATCTCGGACGGGGGCGTTCGGTACTCCGGTGACGCGAGTAAAGCCCTGGCTGCAGGCGCAGACTCCGTGATGATGGGCAGCTTGCTTGCCGGTACCGAAGAGTCGCCCGGTGAGGTTTTTCTGTACGAAGGACGCCAGTTCAAGGCGTATCGCGGTATGGGTTCAATCGGGGCGATGAAAGACGGATCGGCGGACAGATACTTTCAGGATAATTCTGCGAATCTCGACAAGCTCGTTCCGGAAGGTATCGAGGCACGGGTTGAGTACAAAGGACCTATCGCGCCGATCATTTTTCAGATGGCTGGAGGCTTGCGTGCGAGCATGGGCTACTGCGGATGCGGTACCGTCGAAGAGTTTCAGGACAGCGCGGAAATGGTGCAGATCACGGGTGCAGGCCTTCGCGAGTCACATGTGCATGACGTTCAAATCACTAGGGAAGCTCCGAATTATCGGCTGAGGTGACTTGCGACATCGGATGTGCGCGGTGTTTGCATGCGGACGCCGGGCTTGCATGGTGCTCTTGTCTACGGCGACCCGGTTCGCCATTCCGCCAACAACGCCGCGCGAAACATTGCCCTTTCGCTTCGCGGTCAACCCGCGCCGAGTCACAAAATCAGACTCTAGGGTAACTCGCCGAACTCGCTGGTAAGCAGCCGCTTGAGTGTTGTCCGATACTGCATTAACGATTTTCTGCCTCAGATGCCGGAAGGTTCGACTGAGCCCTAAGCAGGAACGATCAACATAATTTGCGAGACATCTTCCACTTGCGCGACCAATGCGTCCAACGCTTTGCCGGCCTCATTGCTGTCAATGATCAGACTTGACTGCACGCTCGATCGACATCCCGCCGTTCGTCATGCCTTCGAGTGGCAGGTCAAGTGAGAGGGTAACCCTTACCATCGCCAACAGAGGAACTTCTATGACCAAAATCGTTCATCCCGCTCAACGACTGCTTGCGGAACCCGATGGCTTTCGGGTGGAGTTTAAAGAGGCGGACTCCCGTGCCGACATCGTATTTGACCGGCCGCCATTCAATATAGTGTCCATGTTGCAGCGCGATCAGCTGCGTGCAGTATTCGAGGCTTTGGACGATGATCCGAAGGTTCGCGTGATTGTGGTTCGCGCTGTTGGCGAGCACTTTTCAAGCGGTGGCGATATCAAAGGGTTTATCGAAGCCTCGCCTGAACATGTTTCGAAGTTGGCATGGAACATCGCGGCGCCGGCGCGGTGCAGTAAGCCGGTAATCGCTGAAAATCGGGGGTACTGCTTCGGCGTCGGTTTCGAACTGTCGCTTGCGTGCGACTTCAGAATCGCAACAGAGACGACGCTGTATGCGCTTCCAGAACAAAAGCTTGGGCAGATTCCGGGCTCTGGTGGCTCCGCGCGCCTGCAGAAAATGGTTGGGATCGGGCGCACGAAGGATATCGTCATGCGCTCACGTCGCATTACCGGAGAGCAGGCGTACAACTGGGGCATTGCGACCGAACTGGTGGCGGACGCCGAGCTGGAAAGTGCTACAGATTCTCTTGTCCGTGAACTGCTGGCGTTCTCGCCTTTAGCGCAGCGTACCGCAAAGAAGCTGCTGAACGACACGGAGGATGCTCCGTTGTCGATTGCAATTGAACTCGAGGGCCACAGCTACAGCCGTCTGCGTAGCTCCAACGACTTCCGCGAAGGCGTCGAGGCATTCCATGAGAAACGCAAGGCTGTTTTCAACGGTAGCTAAGGCGACCCGATTCAACCAACCGGTTGCATGTCGCGTTTGTGGCACGATACGTGATCCGTTGAACGCTTCAGTGATACGACCGGCGATACTCTCGTGGCGCATCCGGGAATTGAAATGACGGCGATTAGTTCCCATTTCCTGGACGCGTCAACGAGTGTTCTGCCCTGACGGACGGCAGAAGAAGGTTGAATCGACTGCTCGCCCGGTCCATCTGGGCGGGCAGACAAATCGAGGCGAAGTGCGGGTCGCATACGAGGAAAGAAAGCTCATAGCCGCCCCTGGATTTTCGATAGCGGTCGAGGGGCGCTACGGGTAAGAAGGAGACAACCACATCGCATGCGTGGCTCGATGCGATGTGTCTGCGATGAGGGACCAGACAAGTGTCCAGTGCGATCAAAATTTACCAGGGCAGGTTCGGTCGGGTGGCGTTGTTGGATATGGACGCACCGCTGGTTCAGCACGCTCATCACCATTGCCATTTGCTGATAAAAGCGGCCGGACCTGACACATTCTTTGCTGTGCGTGATGAATTGCAGCCCCTGACGGCCGACACGGCTGTGCTTGTAAATCCTTGGGAGTCGCACGCCTACGTACACAATAGCGCGGAACAGCACACGATCATTCTTGCGATGTATATCGAGCCTGACTGGTTGGCTCAAGTGCAACATCCGCTCGGACACGCTGGACGCCCTGAGTTTTTCCCGCAGCCCTGCGTGCCCATGTCTGCCTCGGCGCGAAAACTATCGGAGGAGCTTGGACTTGAGATGTGGTGGTCCGATAGTATCGCTGCGGGGCGTCTGGAGGGGCTGCTTTGCGACTTGATGATCGCGGTCATAGACCCCGGAAAGAGCTGGCGTGAATTGTCGAGACAGATGGAAGTCGCCAGTCGTCGCCCGAGTGACCCTCGCATCCGGAAGGCAATATCCTGGCTTCGCGAGAATACCGGGGCCGATCCGGACATGAACGGACTGGCGGAGCATTGCGGCTTGTCACGTGCTCACTTCTTCGCGCTGTTTCATCGCTGCACCGGCGTCACCCCCAACGTCTACCTCAACGTATTGCGTATGGAGGCAGCCATCAAAGACCTGTCCTCAACCAGCAATTCGATGACCGATATCTCGTACGATCTGGGATTTTCGGCGCCTGGGCATTTCACGCGGTTTTTCCGTCAGCATCTCGGCATTACGCCGAGTGAATACCGCAAGGTCGTGGATATCTACGATCCCAATCTCGATCAGGTCGAAATCTGACGCGAGCGAACGGGACGGTCCAAATTTCCCCCAGGTTTTATCGTCTGCAACCCGCCGGCGAAACGACGACGCCTACCTGATTTGCGGGCGGCGAAAGCGTCTTTGCCGGAAACGCGTCGACTGCAAAGCATCAGACTCCAGGGTAATTGGGACGACGTTGAGGTAAGCCGATCCCGGCCCCTCCGCGTTACATTTCTCGTGCGGGTCGAAAGTGGCTGCGCCTAACTGTCAGGTGATCAGTCGTTCGAGATATGCCCGTGCGCGCGCACAAGCGACACGAGTCGCAAATTTTGATGCGGCAGCGCGACGAAAAATGCAGGAGACACAAATGAGCGAATCCGTGACCGAATTACTGGTTGAGCGGCACGCAAACCGTACGTCCATCCCCGCCACCCCCGAGGCCACGCCGGAGCGCACTCCTTACCTGGGGCGATCCATGGAACGGCTTGAGGATGCGGCCATTCTGACGGGAAGAGGTCGGTACGGGGACGACATCGCAGTCAAGCCCGGCACGTTGCACGCTGCAGTGCTCCGCTCGCCTCATCCTCACGCAGAGATTAACGGCATTGACGTCAGCGCGGCGCTCACACAAAAAGGGGTGCACGCCGTTTTGACCGGCGAGGATATTCGACAGTGGTCACAGCCGTTTGTGGTTGGCGTGAAGTCGCCCATGGAGCACTGGTCGCTTGCGATCGACCGTGTCCGTTACAGCGGCGAACCCGTAGCGGTAGTGATTGCAGAGTCACGTGCAATGGCCGAAGACGGAATCGAGCGCATCAAGGTCGACTACACATCGCTCGCTCCCGTGACTTCGATTCAGGCGGCCATGGCCGACGATGCGCCAATCCTGCATCCAAAGGTTGGGACGAACATCGTGAGCGACCGGAATTTCCGATATGGGGAGCCGGAAGAGGCATTCGCGAAGGCGCCTTATCACGTATCGATCGAGGCGCATTATCCCCGCAACACTTGTACGCCGATTGAATGCGCGGTTGTCATTGCCGAGCATCTGCAAGGGGATGAAGGCTATGAGGTGACGTCGAATTTCATGGGGCCGTTCTCGCTCCACGCGGTGATGTCGATGGCGCTCAAGGTGCCGGCGAATCGTTTGCGCCATAAAGCGCCGCGTGATTCCGGTGGCAGCTTTGGCGTGAAGCAAGCCGTCTTTCCGTACGTCGTGTTGATGTGCCTCGCCTCACGTAAGGCCGGCGCGCCTGTCAAATGGGTCGAGGACCGGCTCGAACATCTTACCGCCGCCACGTCCGCGACGGCACGCTGGAGCACCATCGATGCCGCCGTTGAGAGCGATGGGCGTATTACCGCGCTGTCCTACGACCAGATTGAGGATTGCGGGGGCTATCTGCGTGCGCCGGAGCCCGCAACCTTCTACCGGATGCATGGATGCCTGACCGGGGCCTATGCAATCCCCAATCTCCTCGTGCGCAATCGTGTCGCCCTGACAACCAAAACGCCGACCGGGCTCGTGCGAGGCTTCGGCGGACCGCAGGTGTATTTCGCGCTCGAGCGACTCGTGCAACGAATCGCCATTGAGTTGCAGCTCGATGTACTCGACGTATATCGCCGCAATTTCGTGGCGTCCAGCGCGTTTCCGTATCGGACGCCGGCGGGTGCGCTTCTGGACTCGGGGAATTATCAGGAAGCGCTTCGGCGTTCCTTGTCTGAGGGAGGTTATGAGGAACTCGTTAAGCGCCGTGAGCTTGCGCGTAGCGAAGGGCGACTCTACGGAATAGGTTTCGCCGCAATCGTGGAACCATCGGTATCGAACATGGGATATATCTCGACCGTGTTGCCGGTCGAGGCTCGTCGCAAAGCTGGGCCAAAAAGCGGTGCGATCGCCAGCGCGACCGTGAGCGTCGACTTGCTTGGGGGCGTCGTGGTAACTGTGGCCTCCACGCCGGCGGGGCAAGGCCATATGACCGTTTGCGCGCAGGTTGTCGCAGACGTGCTCGGTTTGAACCCGGCGGATATCGTCGTCAATGTTGAGTTCGATACGCACAAGGATGCCTGGTCAGTCGCGTCCGGGAACTACTCGAGTCGATTCGCGGGCGCCGTAGCTGGAACGGTCCATCTCGCGGCAATGCGGGTGAAGGACAAACTTAGCCGGATCTTATCTGCTCAATTCGGGTGCGAGCCGGAGGATATCGTTTTCGAAGACGGGCGGATTTTCTCGAAGCAGCAGCCGGAGAAGGCACTCCCGTTCAACCGTGTGGCTAGCAATGCACCTCACTGGGCTCCCTCACTGTTGCCCGAAGGGGAGGAGCCGGGTCTTCGCGAGACCGTATTCTGGACGCCGCCAAATATGGAACCGCCCGATGCGGAGGACAGGATCAATACGTCCGCCTGTTACGGGTTCGCATTTGATATGTGCGGAATCGAGGTTGACCCGGCGACGGGGCGCATCCGCATTGACCGGTACGTGACCACCCATGACGCGGGCAAGTTATTGAATCCCGCCCTTGCCGATGGCCAGATTCGTGGCGCTTTCGCACAAGGACTGGGTGCGGCGCTCTACGAAGAGTTCAGATATGGCGCGGACGGAAGCTTCCAGTCGGGCACGCTCGCTGACTATCTGATGCCAACTACCTGCGAAGTGCCCGACCCGATCATCATCCACCTGGAAACCCCTTCGCCTTTCACGCCGCTTGGTGCGAAGGGGCTTGGCGAGGGCAACAACATGAGCACGCCGCCTTGCGTGGCTAACGCGGTGGCGGACGCTCTGGGCGTCCAGGATATTCGGCTGCCGCTCACTCCAGCAAAGGTAATGGAGATGATTGGCATCGACGAACCGGAACCGTCGCGACCCGAATATCGTGGGGCGACACCGAAGAAAAAGCAGGCGGGAGCGGGGAAGGCGCTGACTGCGCAAGGCAGCGTCGAGATCGAAGCCACGCCGGAAGCCGTGTTCGCCGTTCTGATGGACCCTGCTGCGCTCGCGAAGGTGGTTCCGGGCTGCAATGCGTTGGAGACCATTGGCGAGAACCAGTACCGGGCCGATGTGACCGTTGGCGTAGGCATGATCAAAGCCCGTTTCGAAGCAAAGATAGGGCTGTCGGATATCGAAGCGCCGAAGAGATTGCGTCTGGCCGGCGCGGGACTGTCGTCGTTAGGAAGCGCTCAGGGCGAGGGCCTCGTCGAACTCACGCCGACCGCGAAAGGCACCTTGCTGTCGTACGACTACGAGGCGCAGGTGTCTGGGAAAGTGGCCGCGGTCGGAGGGCGAATGCTGGAGGGTGCAGCAAAAGTCGTGCTTTCGCAGTTGTTCGAGTCCTTGGGCCGGCAGGCGTCCGGAATGCCGATCAAGGGCAGCAATTCCTGGTTCAAAAAAATTGCGGGATGGTTCAGGAGGTCTTCATGAAGCCGCCCGAGTTTAGTTACCTGCGCGCGATGGATACGGAGCATGCGCTCGAGGCGTTGCATCATGGCGGCGCGGATGCGCGTGTCCTGGCCGGCGGCCAGTCGCTTATGGCGGTCTTAAACATGCGATTGGCACAGCCTCGCTGGCTCGTCGACATCTCCCGTACCGAAGACCTGAACGTCGTGGAGGCTGATACACAGGGTGGTCATCTCGTTGTTGGCGCCGCGGCGACGCAGGGGCAGGTCGAGTGGCGAAAGACGCTCGCCGACGAGGTTCCGCTATTGACGCTCATTTTTCCGCATATATCCCACTTTCAGATTCGTAACCGTGGAACGGTCTGTGGCTCGGTCGCGCACGCAGACCCTAGTGCCGAATTGCCCCTGGCGTTGGCGACGCTTGGAGGGGACGTCATGCTGAGGTCTAAAAAGCGCAAGCGCGTCTTGAGCGCTGAGGCCTTTTTCCAGGGCATGTTGATGACTGCGCGCGAGCCCGATGAGCTTGTTGCCGCCGTACGTTTCCCCCTGGCGCGGCCGGGGCAGCGCTTTGGTTTCACTGAACTCTCTGCACGACACGGCGACTTTGCCTTAGTGTCGTGTGCGGCGGTGGTGACGGATGAGGCGATAAGAATTGGCGTCGGCGGAGTATCTGATCGTCCAGTAGTAGAAACATTGCCAAAACTGGACGGAGATGATCTGCGTGGCGCACTCAATGACCTCGCGTGGAAGCTCGGTGCGCAGGACGATGCTCATGTCAGTGCGGCTTATCGAAGGCATCTGGTTCGACAGCTTGGTTGGAAGGCCATACAGGAGGCGACGTGATTAGAGGAAAAAGCCGTAATCCATTGCAGGCAGCGCATCCGCAAGGAGAGACACGCGTCGTTACGCTCGCGTTAAACGGACGTACGCGTCGAGCTGAATGTGAACCGCGCGAACTCCTGTCAGACTTTCTCCGGAACGAGCTGGGCGCGACGGGTACCCACGTAGGGTGTGAGCACGGAGTCTGCGGCGCCTGCACGGTCCATATCGACGGCGTTGCGGGAAGGTCCTGCCTGATGCTCGCGGTTCAGGCCGATGGGCGTCGGATAGACACAGTCGAGGGTCTCGCGAACGGCAACACGCTGAGCGACCTGCAACTGGCATTCCGTCGGCGCCATGCGCTTCAATGCGGATTCTGTACGGCCGGCATTCTCATGTCGTGTGAAGACTATTTGCAGCGCGAACCCAATCCGACAGAAGACGATGTGCGCGAAATGCTATCAGGGCACATTTGCCGATGTACGGGATACACCCCAATCGTGCAGGCCGTGCTTGACGTAGCTGCTTTGCGGCGCAATGAACGTGTCGTGGAAGAGGTGAATCATGCTTGATTTGGGGCGTACATTCCTGCAGGCCGTCGAGCGCAGTCCGAATGCGCTGGCGCTCGTCGACGGCGATGTCCAATTGACTTATGCGGGGTGGCACACGCGAATCAGAGAATTCATAAGTATCCTGAGTAGGCTCGAGCTCAATCGAGGCGATCGATTGATTGCCGTTCTTCAGAACCGATGGGAAATGGCGACCCTACACTGGGCGTGTCAGATGGCTGGTGTCGTAATGGTCCCCATCAACTGGCGAACCAAGCCCGAAGAGCTTGATTACTATGTGACCGATGCGGGTGCAAAGGTCATGGTGTACGAGCCGATAGCTAGCGACGCTGTGTCAAAAAGTGAGGCGGCTCAACGCACAATCAGAATCGGCCTGGATGGAGTCGAGGGTGCGTCGTACGGCCTCGACGATCTTCTTGCGGATGTCCATGACAGGGTCGGTAAAGGACCATTGACCCCGCTGGCCAGTCCTGAAGATCATTCGGTGATGCTCTATACGTCTGGAACCACGGGTATGGGAAAGGGCGTCCCACGCCGGCATCGGCAGGAACGAGCTGCGGCACTGGCTCACGTTGCCCAGAATCTCTATGAGCGGGGGGAGCGCACGCTCGGGGTCATGCCTCTCTACCACACGATGGGTGTCCGATCGCTTATCGCGATGGCGATGGTCGATGGTCTTTTTGTTTGCGTTCGCCGCTGGAATGCAGCGTACGCGGCGGCCTCGATCGACCGCTTCAGGCTTACCTGCCTCTATCTCGTCCCGACGCTGTATCACGATCTCCTCGCGGCGCCTGAATTCCTGGAAACCGATATCGGTTCGGTCACCAAGCTAGGGTTTGCGGGAGCCCCGATGAACGACGGACTGCTCAAACGGTGTTCGGCCGCCTTCAGGCCGAAGCTGTTTGTCAATCACTATGGTTCGTCGGAGGTGTACACGGTCGCCGTGGACCAGAACGCTACTAAAAAACCTGGAAGCGCCGGGCGAGCAGGATTCAACACTCGACTGCGCGTCGTGAGGCTCGATGCAATGGGTCCGGACGACATCGCACGAGCGGGAGAAGAAGGAGAGATCGTCGTCGAACTGGCCAGCGACGAAGCTTTTGAAGGTTACTGGAATCGTCCCGATGCCAACGCGAAGTCGTTGCGGAACGGCTGGTACTTCACGGGCGATACCGGCTATCTCGACCCCGACGGGGATCTTTTTGTCACCGGCCGCGTTGATGACATGATCATCAGCGGAGGCGAGAACATATCGCCGGTGGATATCGAATCGCTCCTGTCGCTGCATCCGGCGGTGGACGAGGTGGCTGTCGTTGGACTGAAGGATGAGCGTTGGGGGCAAAAGGTCGTGGCATTTATCAAGCGATCCACTCATATCGACGGGGACGCTCTCGATGCCTTTTGCCGCGATTCCGATCTGGTGAATTTCAAACGTCCACGCGAATACGTCTTCGTGGAGGAGATCCCGAAATCTCCCGTAGGAAAGATTCTGCGCCGCAAGTTATCCGGGGGGGATTACGTCCCGACCGAGGCGGTTGTGTCGGACGTCAGCAAGCGGTAGCCGCCCACATGAAATTCACGCTCTAAATATATACCTTATAAATAGTATTACTAAATATATAACATTGGATGGAGATAGAAATGGGAGAGGCTCTTCGTAGTGGTCAAATAGCAGGCACGGTCGGTGGGAAACAGGTCTTCGCCGCCGTCATGGCGTCCTGTCTTGGTTGGGCATTGGACCTGTTCGATCTCTTCGTCGTGTTGTTTGTAGCTCCAGTCGTGGGACGACTATTTTTCCCATCTACGAATTCCATGCTTTCGCTCGCGGCCGTATATGCATCATTCGCAGTGACGCTGTTGATGCGGCCGCTTGGATCGGCGATCTTCGGCTCGTTTGCAGACCAGCACGGTCGAAAGCAGGCGATGATTGTGTCAGTTGTTGGCGTCGGTGTCTCGACAGCGGCGTTCGGCTTGTTGCCAACCGTCGTACAGGTAGGGTTTCTCGCGCCCGTCCTATTTCTTCTGTTGCGTCTGGTGCAGGGCGTATTTGTGGGTGGTGTTGTCGCCTCGACGCACACAATCGGCACTGAAACTGTCAGCCTCAAGTATCGTGGCGCGGTTTCTGGATTTGTCGGCGGCGGAGGCGCAGGCTTGGGCGCGTTGCTTGCATCCCTCGTATATCTAGCGACCTCGGCAGCATTTCCAGGGGCGCTGTTCGACGTATGGGGATGGCGCTGCATGTTCTTTGCCGGAATCTTAAGTTCAGTACTCGGAGTATTCGTCTTTAATAGTCTCGAGGAATCGCCGGTCTGGGCTGCACTTGCGAGGGAAAAGCGAAAGGAGTTGGCGTCAGTTCAGGATGTCGCCGAGAAGCCTGTTGAATCACCGCTACGCGTGTTGTTCTCAAGAAAATACCGGTCAATCCTTTTTGTGAACCTGCTGCTAACTATCGGGGGAGGGAGCGGATACTATCTGACCTCCGGGTATCTTCCCACTTTCCTGAAAGTGATCAACCACACACCTAACAGCGTCGCTGGGCTTGTGCTCCTCGTGTCTAGTGCGGCAGTTGTGTTGGCCTCGACGGCGGCCGGCCACCTAAGCACCTTGATCGGACGAAAACGCAGTTTCATCTGGCTTGGGGTAGGCCGGCTCGTCTGTTTTCCCGTATTTTACCTTGCCATGGCCGGTACGGATAACATCTGGATGATTGGGCTCTATGCGGTCTTGCTAAGCTCGATTGGGAGCGCAAGCTATGCTCCGATTCTTATTTTTCTGAATGAACGCTTCCCGACTGCGATACGCGCATCTGGTACTGGGCTTTCATGGAATATCGGATTCGCAATTGGCGGAATTATGCCTACAGTGGTTTCGGTGCTGGCCCGTACACCACAGGAGCTTCCATTGATCCTCGCCGGAGCGCTAGTCTCAGTAAGTGTTTTGTTTTTGATTGGGGCTCTTGTCGTTCCGGAGACCATGGGGCGGCTGGACAAGGATTTGAACTAAGCTAGCGAGCGTTCGGGATTGCAGCCGATATCCCCCGTATGTCGGCTGCTCGGCTGATATTTGCCCAGCGCAGCCCGAGCGACGTTGATCTAGCCGGCGAGCTGGGTTCTGCGAGCAGCATAGAGCCATGAGTAACGCCCATTCAGCTTGCAAAAGTCGAGCGAAGTATCGGGGCTCCAATCCGGGCTGCGTTGCGAGGCTTCGAGCCGTGAACATATTGGACCAGTCCGTTTCCAGGTTTCGATCAAGGCGGTTGACTGGAGCCGGATCATGAAAGGCATGGCTCTAGCGCTGCTCAACTGTTACTTCCTTTTCTACGCTTTTGCTTCGCCAAACAAACAGACATCTTCTTTCAGAAGATCAGCATTCGTTCACTACGCAGCCGTCGGTTTTGCGGCCCAACCGAACCGGCACTACGAATGTTTCTTTCTATTTGATCAATAGCATTATTCTAAATCGAAGATGCTATTTTTGATCTTGTTGCGCCGTCACTCACCCTTCCGACTCTAGGGACGAGGCCAAACGCTTGATGCCACGGTGATCCATGCGAAGACTCTGACTCCCAGCGCGTCTGCGGCTGCCTGCATTTTTCGCGATTGCCTGCAGTGCAGAAATCTGGAGCATGGGTATAATCGTTACATGGATGTTGGCAGTATGCGTAGTCATATTGCGAGCAATGTCGCCATCTCCGGTCATGGGCTGTTGTGAGGACCGGAAATAACGGGAGCGCCGTTTTACAAAGGTTACGGTTCCCCCGAAATCTTCGTAGGAGGTCACAGATGTCCAAAGTTACGATGTACTGCACGCAGGTTTGCCCATATTGTCAGCAAGCGCAGCGCCTGTTGAAACTTCGAGGTGTTGATGAGGTTGAAAAAATCTTTGTGGACAAAGACCCTGCTCGAAAAGCCGAGATGATGGAGAGAACTGGCCGTAGAACGGTTCCTCAAATTTACATCGGCACAACACATGTGGGTGGGTTTGATGAACTGTCGCGGCTTGACCGGACCGGCGGCTTGATGCCTTTGCTAGAAGCGGTTCCGCACTGACGTGATTCGTTGACACATCGTTCGCCTCAAAACATACGTCTACTGGATAGTGGAGTTGTCCTACCTGGTAGGGTGTGACGATATTTCGCCAAGGCCAGATCAGTGCCGCAACGCCCCGGGCAGTCGATCGAAGGCGTCATGGATCTGACGTGCCCGCTTCGCATCGTCGCCATGAAGATAGGTCGACGTCGTGGAAATGGAGGCATGCCGCAAATTGTCGCGCACAACGACCAGGTCTACGCCCCGATCCAGCGCGTGCGACGCATGCGTATGCCGCATCCAGTGCGGGCTGGCACGCCGAATTTTGGCGGCCAGCGCGGACCTGTCGGTTTGGAGCAGGCTGGCGACGTCCGAAAAAGCCGATGCGTGATTTGCCGCCGTCGGGTCGGGGTAATCGGACTCTCACCTGTCGTGGCCAGATTGGGAATCAACAGGGTGTGGGGCGTCCATCGCGCTTGCGTGACGGGGAGCCCACGCTCAACCAGGGACCGTTCGAGCGCGTCGGTGGCGACCGGAGGCAAGGCCACTTTCCCTTCCTGCGCTCCCTTTCCCGTTACCCGGAGCCACGCTTCGCCGCGGGGCGCGCACGTGATGTCCCCGAGGGTTGCGGTCATCAGTTCGTGTGCCCTCAGCCCGGTCGCATAACTGAAATCCAGCAGGAAGCGCAGCCGCTGCGCGGCAGGTGCGCTCCAGCTGCGCGACGGCTCGAGATCGTTCGCAATGGCGCGTATGAGCAGCCACTCGTCTTCCGTCAGTGAGCGGGTGGTATCGAATGGCGTCGCTTGGGGGGCGCCGCGGACCTTCACTCCGACGAACGGATTGGCCAGCACATAGCACTGCTCGATGAGCCAGCGGGAAGAGTGCGCGGAGGACCGACAGGGCGTACGCAACCGAACGTGCGGACAGCCCATGCGCAAACGGGCGCCATCCGGCCGACCGGCGGGAGTGAGGCGGTCCGCACCAGCGTCCGCGGGGCGCCGGTCGCAGCAGGAACGCACGGTAGGCGATTGCATCGTCAGTCGTGAGCGACGACAGCGTGCCGCTCGATGATGGCCCACAGGGCCAGCCGCTCAGCTTCCTTGCGATACGCGCGGTGCGTGTCGGCGGACTCATGCAGGGCCAGCCACGACTGGACCGCCTCGCAATCGTTACGGGCTCCGAGCAGGCAGGCTGTTGTCACCGACTCCGTTTTGATCCGGGCGCCGAGATTCATGTGAACCTGCGCGATTCCCATCTCATCTTCGAATGGACCGCCTTGTGCGCTTGCAGACCGGCTCATCGATGCGTCGGCAACTGGTTCATTTTGACGTCGGCGGCAACAATACGAAGAACGGCAACAAGTATCTGGCCTGGGCGTTTGTCGAGGCGGCCAACTTTGCCATTCGTTCGTGCCCGGAAGCCAGGCGGTTTTACGATCGCAAGAAACGCGCACGCAACGGGATTGTCGCGATCAAGGCGCTGGCGCACAAACTCGCGCGCGCCTGCTTTCACATACTTCGGGAGCACAAGCCATTTGAGGTAACGCGCTGCTTCGGTTGAAAGGTGGTGCAAGGGGAGCGAGCCCAGTATTGCGACTGGTGAAGAGCCATGGTTCTGATTGGGTCTTCCCTTTGCGCCACCGCCTGTTTGCAGATGCGGGGTCGCCCGGGCGATAAGCCACCATTGACTGGCGTTGCGCAGGCAACAGCCATGGTTCTGCGAAACCCATTGGCTTTGTCATGCTGACGGGCCTTGAATGCGCGACGTGGTCGACGAACCAGAACGAGAATCCGGTGGTAGCGAAAGTTTTCCACCGGTTGCATTGTCCGCATTGATGTGATGCTGCTCTGCGTGCGCAGGTACGTAGCGTATCCACTGAGCCTGCCTCATCTCGAAATGGCCCAGCGCGGGATTGCGGTCAATCATAAGACGATTCAACGTCGAACACCTCCGTCATCAGGTGGCACATCGTTTCCTTCGACAACGTGATGCCGTGGCATTCGTGCCGCTTCTCGCAGGCCAGCGTCGGGCCGAAATCCGCGTACCGCCCACGGATGATCGTGAGGGCCCGCACAGCGACGACTTCATCCAGTTTCCGGTTGCCCGGCCGGTCGCGTCGGCCCGAGCACAATCCGGCGGCGCCCGATGCCCGATAACGGATCACCAACCGCTCGACCTGCCGTACGCTCAGCCCAACAGCCTTTCGCTTTACGTGTGTTACGGCGCACCTCAATAACGCAGCACCCCGCGGATCGGACGACCACCCAAACCCTAGCCCGAGACTCCGCGCCATCAATTTGATATAAATTAAAATCGTAAGTGATCCGAATCAAGAAGATGAGCTCGCCAAATGGATGGCGGCGCTACCTGCCGTTCACAGTAGAGCCGTTGAAGGGTGCCACGTTTCCGGAAACAGCGTAAGGGTGTCGGGTCTGCCTGGTACTTGGTTGAAAAAAGCGTCTCGTACGACGCTACGTCAAATGATAGACCGAGGGCGCCTTCGCCCGACGCGTTTCGACGCAGTCGTTCCCGTGATAACGCCGGTTATCGTCGCGACCGTCGGATTCGCTTTCAAACATGTCACACCGAGAGCGCGAGAACCGTTGGCTATCAGCTTGTGTGGCAATCGGAGATGGTCGCACGAGTATCTGGCGGCGGAGGCGGGTCTTGATCGATAGCTCTTGGCCCTGTCGAACGTGGTGTCCGCAGCACCTCGCTCGATAATATCGAGAAGCTTGCTATCGCGTTAAGTGTCGGAGTCGCGGATTTTTTTGAGTCTCCGTCACGGCTTCAAGGTAAGCCGCCTCCCGTCCTTTCCCTTGCTTGACCAGCGTTTTCCCTGACTCAGGCGATCTACGTATTTCTGAAGATCTTCTCCCCAAGCGTAACCGCTATTTCGGCCTAAATCGCGCACCAGCTTTACGACTTTTACGCGGACGCAATTTTCCAACAACGGGATCAGAACATCGATGCGCAGGTTACGCAACGTGTCCGCCAGATTTACCGCTTCGTCCAGTGATTGTCCTTTTCTACCCCTCTTCCCAATATCGCTCGTAAGTTCTAGCAGGGCAAGTTCTGGGACCGAAACCAACACGCGTGCGCTTTTGAATGGCAACGGTCGTAGCCATTGAGTCACCGGATATTGATCGTCAAACAACTGCGTTGTCTGAAATGTGTAGGGCATGTGCTGCTCAATCCAGGCGGGAAAGCGATAGGCTTTCGATCCCCACAGCGTGATCTTGGGTCTGAAGGCAACGTTGTGCCGGGCTCCCTGCCAGTCAAGTGCCGTTTTGCCTCCAATGTGGAGTCCGGGAATCCGCCTGCTCAGGTAGGTGATGATTCCTTCTACAGAAGCAATATCACCAGCGACTAGATAAGCTCCTTTCGACAAACGTTGGAGCCACCCCGCGCTAACAAGGTAGGTGGTTTGGGCCGGGCTTATCTCAAAGCTCCGCAACATCGCTGGGTCAAGTGGTTGTCCGCGCGGTGCGTTTTTTATCAGGCGCTGGATTTTTCGATCACTCAAGGCTACCTCAGGGGCGTAGTTTAAATGACAAAAGTCGGTTTTTAATTGAAATTACCGCAATTAAATTACGCCGAAACTGCCATCGCGGTCAATGGTCTCCAAGGGCAGCTATCCGGTGCGAACGAATTGTTTGACCGGGCTGGCGCTGCACAGTTACGTGTCCACGATGGCAGATTCCGGGCGCGACACAAGTGCGGCCGGTCTGGCGGTCGTTACGCAATCGGGCCGGGCATCGCAATTGGGTGGCGCAGATCGAATACGGACAGAAAAGCATACTTGGCGTAAGGGGGGCGCGAAGCCGATTGCATCTGCCTGCTCGTCGATTATCCACCGAGGCGGTGAAAGCGTTGGCACGAATGTTTGGTTCAGTCTCGGAATCGCCCGACAGGCCTAGGCTCGACCGACTATCGCTTTTAGAACGAACGAAGCCGCGCGCCGCACAAGGGGCCCGACCGTTATGCGAGCAATTATTTGAATTCGGAGGCTCTAGCAAAAACAGGCACTTAGCGAGGGCTGTCTCGACCGAGTATATTTTTTTCGATCACTTGCCAGCTCTTCCGTGATCGCCAGGAACCGAGCGACGTCGCGAGGCTCGTGGCAATGCAACGGCGAAATTCGCACCGCTCCTTCCAGGTTAAATGACCTGAGCATACGTCCCGAATAGGGACTGGTCCCGATGCGCTCATACACAGTCACGCCGCGTTTTTCGTATTCGCGCACGGCAGCCGTGGGATCGAGACCGTCGAAGCCGATGCCCACGATAAGATCGCGCTCCGTCAGATCCGCGTGGTCCCAGAACACCTTCACGCCGTCGATTGCTCTGAGCCCGCGCTGCCCCTCCGCGCCATCGAGAAGCATCGAGAGCAACGCACGCTCGTGGCTCTCGATGCGCTGCATGCCTTGTACGAAGAGTTCTCGCCGATCGCTAGAGTCGCTGACCTGCTCGCCGATCCACGCGACGTAGTCGACAATCGCGCTCACTACCGCAAACTGCGCTGGGGCGGGACTGCCGAGTTCCCATACGCCGTTCTCTTTTGCTTCGAGCCGATGATGCGGCAACTCTGCCATCCGCTTTGACAACCACGCGATGCCTGAACCTCTGCAACCGAAGAACTTGTACGGTGCGAAGTTGATGCCGTCGACCGGCGTTTTCTGAAGGTCGATCACCGCGTGCGGCGCATGCTGGACGGCATCGACGATGATGAACAAGTCGGGGTTCTTCGCGCGAACGCCTTCGACGATCGAAGCAATGTCGAATTTCGCACCTGAGATGTTCGAGGCATACATCACACTCAGCAGCGCGGTATCGGCGTCGATCAGCGAAACGATTGCATCGACATCGACACCGCCGGTTACAGGATTGCTCGGTGCAACACGCAACTGCTTGCCTGTGCGCTCGCAGTAGAGCTTCATGGCATCGAACGAGGATGGGTGTTCGAGAATCGTTGTGACTGCGTTCGTACCGGGCGTGTTTTCCATGACTGCGCGCACCATCTCGAACATGGCGGCGGACGCGGTTAGCGACAGATAAACGCTACCGCCTCGCGCGTTGAGAATATGGCGAATATCCGATTCTCCACGCGTCTGAATGTCCTGGAGGTACCGCGCGCGTTCATGGATGCGCTCGGGGCAATCGGGCAGCGCATCGATGCTGGTGAACGCTTCGGAAGCGGCCTTGAGCCGAAACGATCCGCCTGCGTTGTCGAAGAAAAGACGCTCGCATCCGTCCATGTCCTGATTGACCCAATGAAAACGCGCTTTGATCTCTTCCATGAAGGATGAGGAAAAGAACTGCCCTTGGTTGCTGCTCATGTGACCTGCTCCTTGCGTGTTGTTCGAAACTCAAGCGTCCAGCGACGCCAGATAGGCTTTGCCTTTCTCCGCGTCGTACTGTCCTTCCCACCTGGCGATGACGAGTGGCGCGAGCGCATTGCCGACCACGTTCAACGCGGTACGTCCCATGTCCATGATGCGATCCACACCGGCGATGAACGCAAGTCCTTCAAGGGGGAGGCCGGCGCTGGCGAGCGTAGTCAGGAGGATGACGAACATGAAGCCAGGGACACCCGCCGCCCCCTTCGAGGTGACTACCATGGTCAAAACCAGCACGAATTGCTCTTGCAAACCCAGGTGCACACCGTAGAGTTGAGCGACGAACAGCGTACCGATTCCCAGATAGATGGATGCACCGTCGAGATTGAACGTGTATCCCGTGGGCACCACGAAGGTGGTAATGCTTTTGGGTACGCCGAAGTCTTCCATTTTCTGCATCAACTGCGGCAGTACGGTCGCCGAACTGCAAGTCGAGAACGCGATAATCAACTCGTCCTTGATAACCTTGAGCAGCGTGAAGAGGTTGAAGCCGAAGATGCGCGCCGTGACGCCCAGCACGAAGACCACGAACAGGATGATCGCGAGATAGGTGACGGCCACCAGTTTGATTAGCGGCAGCAGCGAGCCGAAGCCGAAGCTCGCGACCGTCACCGCAATCAGCGCACACACGCCGATCGGCGCATAACGCATCACCATGGCGGTGACCTTGAACATCGTGTCGCCGATGCCTTTGAAGGTGGCGAGTACGGGTTTTCTATATTCCTCCGGCACCGACTGCAAACCAAGGCCGAACAGAACGGAGAAGAAGATCACGGGCAGCAGGTCCCCGCGTCCCATCGACGTAATGATGTTGTCGGGAATGATGTTGAGCAGCAGCGCCATGAAGCCGTGATGTCCCTGCGTTTGCTGCGAGGTCTGCTGAAATCGTGCGATGTCGGTATGACCGAGCTGGGACATATCGGTGCCGGTGCCGGGCTGCAAGACATTGCCGAGCACAAGGCCGAGCACGATGGCAATCGTCGTGACGACTTCGAAATAGATCAAGGTCTTGAGACCGATCCGCCCGAGCGAACGACCGTCGCCAACGCCGGCGATCCCGACGACCATGCTCGTGAACACGATCGGCACGACGACCATTTTGATAAGACGAATAAAGATGTCTCCGGCGGGCTGCAAAAGACCCGTGACGACAGATTCGCGTTGCTGCGGAAAATGATTCAACACAACGCCCACCACAATGCCGACGATGAGCCCAATCAGAATCTGCCAGGCAAGCCCAACACGCGGCTTGCGTGCCGTGTGCTCGGCGGGAGCTGTTTCAATAGTGGAATCCATGCGTCCTCCAGAAGCGAACCGACGATGTGGACGGGGCGCCTTCTAGCGAGCGCGGCCTCGATCGAGCGCGGTTGGAAGCTCGATGACCACACCTTAAGTAGTCAAAAGAAGCAAAAAAAGCGATTTTTTTCTATGAGAAACTATCGCTTAAATTCATGGTTCGAGCACGACATGCTGACTTTCAAACAGATGGAAGCGCTTTACTGGATCGTTCAACTCGGCTCGTTCGAAGCCGCTGCGGTCCGTCTTAACACGACGCAGTCTGCCGTCTCCAAACGCGTTCAGGAACTTGAACGTGCGTTTGGTCTGGCGATCTTCGACCGCACGTATCGCTCCGCGCGTCTCACGGAGAAAGGCGCGGAGTTGCTCGATCATGCGAAGGAGTTGCTGGAGCGTCGTGACCAGGTCGTCGATCGTATGAGTTCGAAAGAATCGCTGGTGCGGCAGATCCGCATTGGTGTAACGGAACTCACGGCGCTCACCTGGCTTCCGCGTCTGATCGCGGCGATTCAGCACGAGTATCCGAAGGTTCAGGTCGAAGCGGAGGTCGACCTGAACGCAACCTTGCGCGAACGGCTCGGCGCGGCCACGGTCGACGTGATCATCGTGCCGCAAACGAATGAGGCGGAGCCGTATGCGACCACACCCGTCGGTCAGGTCGACAATGCATGGATGTGCGCGGCGAGTCTCGCGCCGAAGAAGACCGCGATACCGCTCTCGGAGATTGGAAAATTCCCGCTGATCCTGCAAGGCGGGTTGTCCGGCACGGGCTACGTCTACAGCCGCTTCCTGCAAGAGCAGGGCGTCGCGTTGCAGAAGGTGCTGGCAAGCAATAGCCTGGTCGCACAGATTGGCCTGACGCTTTCTGGGCTCGGCGTCAGCTATTTGCCCAAGGCGTGCCTGTCGCGCATGCTTGAACGACGCGCACTCGTTGAGGTGCGCACGCGGCCCGCGCTGCCACCCATCAAGTACATCGCGATGCATCGAGGTGACCAGGTACAGTCGCTAAGCTCAGCCGTGGCGAGATTGGCCGCGCAAACGTGCGATTTCAATTCCAACCTTTTCGATCAGGCGGAACATGGGGCGTCAGGCTAGATGGCGCGAGGGTTCGCTGTCTTTTGCGGGCATGCCTCACTGCACCACACAATCCACTCCACCCGCCGCACCGCCGGCCGTACTACCCGCCGCCGGGGCATTCTTGCTGATCGACAACGGCATCGTAACCGGTATGCCTTGTGACGGCGGCAGCACCACAGGCGGCGTCGTCGCGCTCGCCACATAGCCGAACTGGCCGACCTGAAAGACCTGCTGGCCGCCCGAATTGGCGACCATCACGGCGCCTTGCGACACGTCGACATAAAGACCATTCTGCGGCGTAGCCCCGTTCGGTGTCGGTACGCCGCCGCAATCGTTCTGACAAAACATGGCGCCGAAGTTGGTGCCGCGTACAGCGATAGCGCCCGTCGGTGTGTCGAAGCTCACCGCATCATGGTTGCGCTTGCCGATCAGCCCGGTGACCGAGCGCAGTCCGCCGCTAATCAGTTGGATCGCTACACGGTCGTTCTCCGGGCGATCCACGTCGTACACATAACTTTTGACGGCCACCTGCGAAGACGGCCGCAACGCCATCTCGCCGTTATCGACAAACTTGACCCGGGTGTACGTGTTCGCCTCGGTGACCAGTGTGTCGCCCTGCGCGATCGACGACTTGATCGCGAGCAGCGCGGTGCTGCCGTCGGCGTGTTTCACTGTCAGCACGCCGGACAGATGGGTCACTGTCCCCACCGCCTGCGCGTAGGCCACGCTGCTGCCGCCCAGCGTAGCCAGCAGAAACAGGCATTGCCGCGAGAGCCGGAACATCGTAGGGCCATGCCGATGGATTTGCTTGATGGTCTGTTTCATGGCCGGGATGTCAGTTGCAATACATTTTGGTGGCGGCTTTGCTGGTGCTTTGGCTCGAACCTGTCGTCGTGTCGGACCCGCCGAACGTGCCCGGGTCCCCACCCACCGTCATGGTTTCGGCGGCGGACGTACTGCTGGCGCTAGTCGGCTGTGTAGTCGGTACGACCGTCGCGCCGACGTTCTGTGTCGACGTCACAGCTTGAACGACAGCATTCGATGTTGGCGTGACCGCTTGCGTAACGGCGGATGCCACCGTTTGCGAGGACGCAGAAGTGGGGGGCGTGGCAGGCGACGCTGGGTTCACGGGCGCGACAGGCGTCACGACAGGCGGCGTCACAACCGGCGGCGTTACGACGGGCGGAGTCACAACCGCCACCGGCACGACCGTGCCACTGGCGTCCGAGATACTGACGCCAGGCGCATACGTCACGCGGCCATTGACGACCGTGAAGGTGGCCAACCCAGGCGCCGATGTCGCCACGTTCGCATTGACCGCGATGTTGTTGCCGGCGGACGAATTGATGTTCATCCCCGCGGAGGTGAGCACGCCGTCGAGGGTGAGATTGTCGGTCGGCGCGTTGGTGTTGGCGACGGACAGAACGATGCCGCCGGTCGCATTGACACCGCCTACGCCGACGATCATCGCCCCCGTGTTGTTGACGCTGACATTGCCCCCGGCATTCGTGACGCGGCTGACGTTCACCGCGCTGGCGTCCGACGTGTTGAGGTTATCGACGATCGCGATATCGCCGGCACCGGTATTGCTGGCGGAAATACCGGCGATCTGATTGCCTGCAAGCGTCAGCGTCGTGCCGTTGGCGGACGACGTGCTCAACTGTTGCGTGACGTGCAGCGGAGAGGTTTGTTGCGCTACCACGCCGCTTGCTGCGTTCAATGTCAGGTTGCGCGCGGTGATGTCGCCGACCACCAGGTCGCCGGTACTCTGCGTCACAGACATATCGCCGCTGGTCGAGATCGAGCCGCCGTTTTGCGCAAAGCTGCCGGTCACGTTGAGTTGCGAACCGCTGCCGCTGCCGACGACGCTCCCGCCGTTGGTCAACGACAGCGCACCCAGATTCACGATGCCGGTATAACCCAGCACGCCGCCGCCGGCAGCCACGCTGCCATTGCCGCGGATGTTGGTCACGTTCAGCGTACCGCCGGACAGGTACAGATTCGAACCGGTGTTGAATGTGATGCTGTTGACGGTATCGACGCCGTCGTAGGTGCCATGCGCCAGCCGTCCGCCAGCCGCCACGATGACGTTGTCAATGGCGGTCGGGAAGTAACCGGTGGACCAGAAAAACGTGTTGCCCCACAGACTCTCGGCGGCGCCCGTATAAGTGATGGTCTCCGATCCCGCCATCGCCAGCGACAAACCCGGCCCGGCGCTGTTGTAAACCGGTTTGATCATTTCCAGCGCGCCGCTGCTGTCGATCACGTTACCGAGGACATGACGAAATACACCGGGCGCGGTACTACTCACAGGACCTGAAATAACGGCAAAGGTCGTCCCCAACGTCGGGACATAGCCACCCAGCAGATTGGTTTGCAGCGTCCCGCCCAGCGAGAGGGACGTCGCGGAATAGTTGAGCGTGTCGTAGCTGCTGGCACTGGCGACGTCGATCAGCAGCGTGCCGCTCGAACTCTGACTATAGCCGCCGGTAATAGACAGCGAACCGATCGTGCCGTCGCCGCCGGGCGAGACGGTGCCGTTGTTGAGCAGGACGCCCGTGCCGGACGCCACCGAAATCGTGCCGTTGCCGGAGAGTTGTCCGCCGGTGTCGTTGGTGAACGTGCCGAAACCCAGGGTTGCGCTGCTCAGCGCGAGATTGCCGGTATTGACGAGTGTCTCGCCGTTCAGGGCACTGCCCGAGGTGATCGACAGGCTGCCCTGATTGTTGACGTTGCCGATCGATCCCGTCACGTTGGCGAACGTGGCCGTTCCGGTGTTGACGAACGAGCCGGCGCTCAGGGCGGCGTTATTCAGCGATAACGTACCGCCGCTGCCCACCACCAGATTGCCGTTGCCGACATTGCCGCTGCCGTCGCTCACGGTCAGCGCCCCGCCGTTGAGGCCCAACGTGGCATTGCTGACCGTCACGGTGTGGGTGCCGCTTTCAATGCCGTTGACGTTGGTGTTGAGGTTCAGGCCGAGCGTGTTCGACGTGCTGGTGATATTGGCGTTGATGTTGATGTTGCCGTCGGCGTTCAGCGTCAGGGACGCCGCAGAGCCGCTGGTTTTGTTGATGGCGGCGCTCACCGTGATGTCGCCGCCGACCGCTGTGCCGTCGGCGCCCGCGGCGAGGACGACGTTGGCGCCGCTGTTGAGCATGCTCGCCACCGTGCTCGCCTGGATGGTGGAGCCCGAACCCACAGAGGTGATCGCGCTACCTGTGGTGGTCACATTGTTGTCGCTCCCCGCCACCACGTCGAGAGAAAACGGATCGATGTACCACTCGCCACCCGTGCCGACCGTCGGTAGCTTCACGACGTCGAGCGACTGCTTGCCCGAGGTCTCGACGTAGCCCCCTTGTCCCGCATGGCCGACTGCGGAGATCATGCCATCGAGATACGCAATCTTGTCCGAATACAGCGTGACGTTGCCGCCCTGGGTCGCGCTGTCCGCGGTAATGCTGGAGCTTGCCGTCGTGGTCAGGTTTTGCGAGGCGCGCAGGAAGATCCGGCCACCCTGACTCACCACGCTGCTGGCGTTGAGGGTGCCGCTATTGTTGATCAGGCCGGCCGCCGCGCCGATCGTCCCCGCTTCCGCCGCGATGTTGCCGAGGTTCGTGACGTTGCCGCTGGTGCCGGTCACGTTGACCGTCACACCCGGCGTACCGGTGTCGACCAGTTGCACGGTCTGTCCGGCGGCCAGCAGCACCTCGCCGTTCGAACTGGTGATCGTGCCGCTGTTCTTGACGTCGGCGCCGACCAGATAGACGCTGCCGCCGCTGGCCGTCTTGATGACGCCTTGATTCTCGACACCGCCCGCCACGCTGCCGGCATTGAACGTCAGCCGTCCCGCCAGAAAATTGCTATCGCTGATGTTGAGCGTGCTGGCAATGAACCGAGATACGTCGACCACGCCGGACGGGCCGACCAGGATGCCGTTCTGATTGATCAGCGCGACCATGCCGTTGGACCTGAGCAGGCCGTAGATCTGCGAAGGATCCGAACCGGTCACTCTCGCGAGGAACGACGAGGTCACTCCTGGCTGGTTGATGTTGACCACTGCGTTAGCGCCGATGCTGAACGTACCGAAGCTCGCAATCGCCGACCCGCTGCTCTGGTTGATGTTGAGCGTGTTGCCCGCTTGCGTGATCGAGGCGGTGCCGTAGGTCACGGTGCCGCCGGTCGGCAACGCATTGGCTGCGGGCGCTGCCGCCATCGATGGGATATTCCACGTCACGAGAATGGCGGCGAGCGCTAGCGCTGTCAGCGAGGGAACGCGTGCTTCAATACCCGATGAGGCGTCGGCAGCCGGTCTGTTCAATTGAGTTCGACTTGTCATATCAAAAGCCCAGGCTCGCGCTGACATCGGCATGAATGTCGCCGCGCTTCTCGGTGAGTGAATGGCCGGCCGCGTCGACTCGCGCAACGTCCAGCCGCAGGCTGACGTTGCGGCCAAAGACGTAGCGCGCGCCAACCCCCATGCTCGACACGTTCAGGTTGGCCGGAATCCCGCTGCTGCCGACATGGCTGTTATGACCATGCCCGTAGTCGACGAAAGCCAGTAGACGCAGATTGCCTGCGCTGACGAGTTGCGGCGTGTAGAGCTCGGCATTGAAGAACACGCCGCTGTCGGCGGTCACCGCGCGCTCGGTGAAGCCGCGCACGGCGTACATGCCGACCAGACCGAACTGCTCCGACGACACCAATGGATTTCTGGTGGCCTGCGCGGAGCTGGCCAGACGCCACTGCCAATCGTTGGCGAAGCTCCGGGTGATCGACGCGTCGCCGTGCAGGATCATGAAGCCGTCGACGGTATCGCGGCTGCCCGGCGTCAGATACGAATAGCGATCGGTGCGGCCGTCGGTGTTGGTGTATTGCGAGCCGGTCGCCAGATTGCGCGAGATGCCGAGGTCGTAATCGATGCTTTGTCCGATGCTGCGAGTCTGACTGACATACGTCAGGCTGAGCGGCACGGTGGTGTAGGGCACGCACGACGCGACCGGCGGCGTCGGTCCGGCGGTGCTGATCTCGACTCCGTTGACGTTGCAGGTCGAATCGATTTTCTTGTAGTCGAGGCCGACTACCAGCTTGCTGGTGGTCTCGCCACGGCGGGCGAAGAAGTGGTTCCACCGGAAACCGTAGATGTCGCCTTTGCCGGTGAAGCCAAGCAGCCCGCCGAGCGTCGGCGACGAGCTCGGTGTGTTGATGCTGGACTTGCCGTAGAGAAATTCAAGGCTGTCGCCGAGGCGATACAGCGGAATCCGATAGCCCACGGAGTAGACGTTGACCCGCACGCCGCTCGGGCTATCGGGCGATGTCGTGTACGCCAGCGTGCCGACCTGATCGAGATCGAACAGATTGGCGTCCTGAATGGCGACGCCGGTGCGCCAGCGGCCGGTGGAGGCCGCGCCGGAATTGTCGACCGTCGCGAACACGTGCAGCGGATTTTCGTCTGTCACTTTGACTTCGGCGTCGACCGTGCCGGGTTCGTTGCCGCTGCTTAGCGTCACGCCGACCTGCTTGGCCGGGTTGTCGTTGCTCAGTTGCACGGCTTCAGAGATGGCGCGCAGGTTCGGCGACTGGCCGCTGCGCAGCGGCGGCAGCCCGGCGAGAACATTCTTGTCGCTGAAATGCCGGTTGCCCGTCACGGTAATCTTGCCGATGCGGTTTTCGGTCACCTGGATTCTGACGATGCCGCTGGTCAGCTCCTGCTCAGGCACGCTGACCTGCACGGCCGTGTAGGCCGCTTTGCGATAGGCACTTTCCAGCGCTTCGAGCGCGTGCTGAATGTCGCCGTAGACGCGGTGAGGTCCGCTCATGGGTTGCAACAGGTGCTGCACCTCGTCAGCCGGCAGCAGACTGTTCCCCTCCACCTCGAAACGCGTGATAGTGAAGCCGTCGTCGGCCGTGGCACTGGCGGCTGCAGCCATCAATGCCATTCCCGACAGGCATTGCATCAAGCGTCGCTTCATGACTCTTTATGTCCGCTTTTTTCCGGACGATAAGCAGGCGCCCGTCGTTGCACGGCAACCATCGTCTCGATCTGTTATAGGGTCCCCCTGGCCGGTAAGTTCGCTCACTACCGGCTCGGCTACGCATTGCTGTCGCAACGCCGTAACGCCCCTTCGTTTCAGTTATCGGCAATGCATAACAGGTACTTGATAGCGGCTGATCAAATAATGTGCATTTGATCGGCGCTCAATGCCAAAGAGGGCGCAAGTTCGGGGCGTCAAACGAGATCGATGAGTATTCCGGAGGTCAACAGCGTCATGCGTTCGGGACCGCGTTTGCGCTAGCGCGTCGCAGAATTTGTTTCGTCAGACAATTGATGCGCCGCCCAGATGCCGCCTCAGGTCGAGGCGTTGAAATAGCCGATCACGTCAGCCAGGCGGTTTTAGCGCGGTAAGGTAAGCGGTGCGCTCGGCAGTCACCAATTGACGACCTTCAATTTGTGGACGAAGAATCTGTTCGAAGAAATGTCGTTCGTCCGCCGTGAACTGAGTCGCGAGAATATCGCCGAGCCGCGGAGCCCACGGGTGAGGCGAGCTGCCAAGCAGCACTTCCCATGAGGTCACCGCAGTAGGGCGCACATCGATATGGAACTCCATGTGCACGTCCACGAACCCTGCGTCCAACACGAAGCGGACCAGATCGCGTTCGCCGTAGTTTGCTATGGGACTCGCCGCTATCTTTGCTTCGGTGTCGGGAAACTGAGCGGATTTCCAGCGATGAAGCAGGTGGAGGAAATTGTCCCCCGCCGTGTCGGGCAGTCCCTCGACCCATTGCCGTAGAGAGCTTGCCTCGATCGCATCGTCGCGCATGATCGGTTCGGCGATCGATAGACGGCCACCGGGTTTCAGGATTCGATAACACTCCTGCAAGGCGGCCGGCTTGTCGGAGACATAGGCAAGAACCGCGCGAGTCGTCGCTGCGTCGACGGAGCCGTTTTCGATGCCATCGAGCAATTCAGCCGAGCATTGAATGAAGGCACACTGATCCCGAACGTTGCGTTGTTCCGCGACGGCTTCCGTGTGACGAAGCAGGGGAGCGGAGATATCGGTCAGAAGCACTCGCAGCGACGGACCTATACGGTCGATAGCGCTAAAGCCAATCAGTCCGTCACCGGCACCGATGTCCGCGAGTGTCATGCCAGAAGTCAGACACGCGCCATCCAGAACGCGGCTTGCATACTGTTCGAGTTTGGCGCGGAGGACTTGCTCCTGGCCCGGATCGTCGGCATAGCGAGTATGCAGCAGCCAATCGGACCACACATCGGCTTGAGGCTGCGACACACGACTATTCATGTTGAGGGACCATCGTCGATTGCATAAGCGGATAAGTCGAATGACTAACGGACCGGACCTGTTCGACATAGTCGACAGGCAGTGTGGGGGGCATCACGGTCGGTACGTGAATTTAAGGCAATAAGCTTATGAGAACCTGAAGACGTACTTATTTAGACGGACTGCGTGACCGTATCCGGCAACGTCAGTAAAAAAACCGCCGCGCTGAAACAGGCGGCGGTCTTAACTATTCGACTACGCGCGGGCAAGAGACGTGCCGCGAAATACCGTGTGTGCCTAGAAGTGTTCGCGACCGAAACCGGGGAGCGGGCGCGTTCCTTCGATCGCCACCGAGTGCAGCAGATCGGGATTCAGATCCAGCATCCGCAGGATCGTGGGCGCGACCTGCGTCGTCAGTACCGGCTCGTTGACGGTTTGCCCGGCGTGATGGGCGTGCGGCATGTAGACCACGAGACCGAGATGGCTGTCGTCGGGTGCGTTGCCGCCGTGTTCCTCGTCCTTGGCCTGACTCGATGTATAGATCACGCCCGGATTCGGCTGTATCACGATGTCAGGCGTACGTCCGCGCGCCGGATCGCCGAACCTGCCTGCCAACTGCGGACCGTACAGGACATAGGCTTGCGGGCCGTCCGCGCAGATGCCGGGCGCGTTGCAGGTCAGGTTGTCCTTGAGCGTCCTCACGACCGCCGATAGCTGACGCTGATCGCGCAACCAGATCAAGCCGACGTCGTCGGTCTGCACAAAGCCGGTGTCGACAAGACCCGTTCCGTCATTGAGGTTGCCGCTCTTCGTATTCGCTTGACCGAAGTTGCCGTTGGGATCCAGATAATTATTCGCTTCGAGCAGCTTCGTGAGCGTGTCGCCGTTCTTCACCAGCTTCGAATGATCCGTCGGCGACTGCCCGTGCTTCGCCGTCACGATGATCGCGGTCGATGAATAAAGATTGCGCTGTTTGAGTTCGGACACGATGCGGCCCAACGAACTGTCCAGATAGGTAATCGCATTCGCAACCTGCGGACCCGGCGTAAAGCTCGCGTCCAGATAGCCGCCGCCGGTCGCAACGGTCGCCTTTTCCGCCACGCTCAGTGTCTGGAAGTTGGTGCCGAAAACAGTAGGGACGGCCACGCTGGATTGGCCGGTCGAGTCCTTGCCGTCGATCTCGTCGATCACCGACTGCACGTGGAGATTGTCGAACTGCTCAGTGTGCGTGTAGAGGTCGGTGTAGTTCGTGTTGGTCGCCGGATCGATCGAATTGATCTCCGTGCGCGAGAGATCGTCGACGCCGGTGCCCGACGGCCCGTTCAACCAGTCGTAGCCCCACGCATGCTTATCGGCCCAGGCGGTGCGGCCGCCCTTCACGTTCTGTTTGATCACTTCGAAAACCGTGTTGGTCTTCAGGTAGTTGTGCGGATAAACCGGTTGGCAAACGCCGTTGACCAATGCGTGCGGGATGGCCTGCGGATTGAATGTGCCGCCGCCGTTGAGATGCGTCAAGGCGCCGCCGTTCACCGCGTCGATGCCCGTGGTCTCGTCGAATACGACATTCCAGCCTTGCTTGCCCGTGCAATGCGTATCGGACGGTGCGTATAGCGTGCGGTCATACGACACGTCGTAGAACAGACCCGCCGACTTCGGCGAGCCACCGGTCACCAGCGCGGCCAGACCCGGAAACGAATCCGATAGGCCCGGTGTATGGGCGTTGCTGTACGTCGTTCCGGAACTCGCCAGTAGCGCGAGATTGGGGCACGTGTTCGATCCGATGCAGCGAGCGACGTCCTGCTCGTGCAGGCCGTCGAAACTTATCAGCAGCACATGCTTCACTGCCTCGTGGTCGTGGTGACTGTCGCGTTCGTCGCTCGCCACAGCACTCTGCGCGTGCAGTGCCGCAAGCAGGATCGCAGCGGCGCCAATCGCGCCCTGTGCCCGCATCGATTTCCTGATCGTCATCGTGTCCGCTCCTTTCGTAATGGCCGAGAAATATTGCGTAATAGGCGGTGAATGTGCATTGGAATTAAGTCGCTCGGATGAAACTCTTCTTTCGATTGAATAACGTAATGGCGCCTGGAAAATCGAATAAATAGAGTGAGTAACAAAATGCAATTCTTCAGGTTTCCTTAAGCATTGTGTGAACCTTGAAATGGCGGAAGAACAATCGATTCGCAGATGAATGATTCGGGTTTGCACTGAAGCCATTGCAATCAATTTTTCATCAAGCGTTGCTACGGTGTGCGCGCTTGACCTGCTATTCCGTCTGCGAATAAATCCCTCAATCGGTCCGGAGACTAATGATGAAAACGACTTCCGTTCGCAAGATGATTCACGGCGCAGCATCCATTCCGCGAGCGACGACAATCGCCCTGGCGGTCTGCGCCGTCAGCTTGAGCGCACATGCGCAGCAATCCGAATTTCGTGGTGGAGGTCGCTTCGAACCGGGCTTGCTGGTTGTCAGTCGCAGCGTGTACGACAATCTGTCGAGCAATGTGCAGGCGGGCAGTGTTTTGCCGCCGAATTGCGCCAATACGCAGGGAGGCTGTTCCCCGGCTACCGGCGCGCCGAGCGACGGCACCTATCCTTATGTGTGGAACAACGATGCCTACGACGGCAGCTTCGGCATCACGTCGCGAATCTTTCTGGACCAGATGACGCCGTCAGGCGAGCGCGTGAGTTCGCTCGAAGTGCCGAACAGCCTGGACAAACAGTCCGGAGCTGATCAGCTTGTCACCAGCTTCAGTTCCAAATCGGAACTGGGTCTGCATCTTTCGACCGACGGCAAGTACCTGACCTTCATGGGCTATGTCGCGCCGGTCAATACCTTGGACGTTTCGAACTCGAATACCCCTGGCGCCGTGGACCCGACCAATCCGGTGGGGCAGAGCTTTTATCGCGCTGTAGCGCGCGTCGATCGCGACGGACACTTCCGCTTTACCGAAACGAACGCGTATAGCGGCAACAATGGCCGCTCCGCGATTCTTAACAATCGCAATGGGCAAGACATTTTCTACACCGCCGGCAATGCGGGCAACGGTTCCAATCCGCAGCCCAACGGTGTCATCCTCGGTGCCGGTGCTCAACTGATCGACGCGACGAAGCAGCACGAAGCACAGCAAAACCCGGGAACGCCGACGCCGGTCGCCAGCTTTTCGGTCACTGAACTCGGCGCGCCGGCCGACAAGATCGGTAAGGACGACAATTTTCGTGGCATGACGGTGTTCAACAACGTGCTGTACTTTTCGAAGGGCAGCGGCAGCAACGGTGTGAACACGGTCTACTTCGTGGATACCACCGGCAAAGCCTGTCCTTCGGGTGTGGGGGTGCCGGCTGCCAATGCGGCGTTACCCACCACGCCGCTTGCGTATGACCCCGCCACGCTGCAGACCACCGGATTGCCGGGCAATCTGTGCGTGCTCGCCGGCTTCCCCTCGACGCCGAACAAGAAGGCCACCACGCTGTCCGATCCGTTCGGCCTCTGGTTCGCCAATGCCAATACCCTCTATGTCGCCGACGAAGGAGATGGTTATACGGGCGGCGCCGACCTGTACACGCATGCCGCCGCCCAGACCGGTGCGGGTCTTCAAAAATGGGTGTACAACGCCGGCGCGAAAAAGTGGACCCTTGCGTACACGCTGCAAGCGGGGTTGAACCTGGGCCAGCAGTACACGGTGCAGGGCTATCCCACCGGGTCCAATGCGGCAACCGGACTGCCATGGGCGCCTGCGACCGATGGGTTGCGTAACCTCATGGGGCGCGTCGAGGAAGACGGCACGGTCACGATCTGGGCCATTACGTCGACGATTAGCGGCAATGGCGACGTTGGCGCGGATCCGAATCAACTGGTGGTCGTGCGCGACATCCTCGGGAATGCCACGGCAAGCGGCGCGCAACGAGAGAAATTCGCGACGTTGCGCCGCGCGGGGTTTGCAGAAGTATTGCGCGGCGTGTCGTTTACGCCCGGTACGGATCAGGACCATCGCTTCTGAGTTGTCTGCTAGCAGGTAGGGATGCGCCATCGCGCATCCCTACCTGTTATTTCTTATTGACATTATCTGATTGTGCAGATAATGTTCGGTCAATCACTGCGATTCCGCAGTAGCCATCGAGGGATCGACACCATGGGACACTACTCGAAGGACAGCTTTTCACCAGACCAAAGCGTCGGCTTCGCGATCAACAAGGCGCGCAACATTCTGATCGCAGAAATGGACGCGGCGTTGAAAGACCTCGATATCAACAGCCAGCAAATGGGTGTTGTGCTTGCCATGCACCGCGGCATGGCCACCACGCCGTTCGAGCTGGCCAAGCTGCTGGCCATCGACACCGGCCTGATGACGCGCATGCTCGACAAGCTCGAAGGCAAAGGGCTGCTGGCGCGCTCGCGCAGTGTCGAGGATCGTCGGGTGGTCAATCTGAGCCTCACGGACGAAGGCGAGGAAGTGGCGAATCGCATTCCCGAGGTTGCACCGGTCGTGCTCAACAATCGCTTGAAGCACTTTACGAAAGCCGAGTTCAAGGAACTGCAGCGCCTGCTGTTCAAGTTCGTTGCGGATTGAACCTCATTTTTTTTGCCCAATTATCTGACAGGTCAGAAAATGTACATGCAATTAAATAGGAAAAATGTGATGTCGGCGGCGAAGCTCGGCCTGACGGCGATCTTTGCGGCGGTGCTGTCGGCGTGTGCGAACTACGCCGGCATTCACAGCGACCAGCAAATGGCCCAGCCACAAAGTTTCGCGACGCAGCAAAGCCTGCCGGCCGAAGCCGGGCACTGGCCCGCTGCCGGCTGGGCCGACCAGTTCGGCGATGCGCAACTGAAGGTGTTGCTCGCCGAAGCGCTGAAGGGCAGTCCGACGCTCGAACAGGCGCGCGCCCGGATTGCCGCCGCCTCGGCTTACACGGAGACGGCGAAGGCGAACACGCTGCCGCAGGTCGGCGCAAGCTACTCGTACACGCGTCAGCAGTATTCGTCGACGGCGCTCGTTCCGCCGCCGTACGCCGGTTCGTGGCAGTCGGAGAACCAGGGGCTGCTGAGCGCTTCGTACGATCTCGATCTGTGGGGCAAGAATCGCGAAGCGCTGAAGGCGTCGATGTCGCAACTGCAGGCTAGCGAGGCCGACGGCGAAGTCGTCAGGCTCACGCTCGATGCGTCGATCGCCCGTTCGTACAACCAGTTGGCGCGTCTTTATGTGCTGCGCGACATCGCGGCGGACGAAGTCGGCCAGCGCGAACAGATCGACCGCATCACCGCCGGCCGTATCGCGACGGGTCTCGATACCGAGGTGGAACGCAAAACCGCGCAGGCGAATCTGGCGACGAGTCGTGCGGCGTTGTCCTCGATCGACGGCAACATCGTCACCACGCGCTATCAACTGGCGGCGCTACTCGGCGCCGGTCCGGACCGTGGTCTCGCGATCGCGCGTCCGACGCTCGGCATCGGCGATGCAGTGCAACTGCCGGACAACTTGCCGGCCGATCTCGTGAGCCGCCGTCCGGACCTGACCGCCGCGCGGTGGCGCGTCGATGCGATCACGCACGAAGTCAAAGTCGCGAAGGCCGAGTTTTATCCGGACATCAACCTGAGCGCCGCGACCGGCCTCGACGCGTTCGGCTTCGGCCGTCTGCTGACGGCGGCGAGCCGCACGGAGTCGGCGGGCGCCGCGATCCATCTGCCGATCTTCGACGGCGGCGCGTTACGTGCGCAGTTGAAGGGCCGCTACGCCGACTTCGACTATGCCGTCGGCGTCTACAACCAAACGCTGGTCACGGCGCTCTCCGAGGTCGCCACGCAACTCGCGCAGGTGCGCTCGACCGACGCGCAACTCGTCGACGCCCAAGCCGCGCAAGACGCCGCGCGCAGCGCCGACCGGCTCGCGATCACGCAATACAAGGCTGGTCTCACGAATCAACTGACGGTGCTCAGCGCGGACGTGAACGCGCTAGCCGCCGATCAGGCCGTCGCCAATCTGAAGATGAACCGCCGCGATCAGCAGATCGCGCTCGCCGTGGCGCTGGGTGGCGGTTACACCGATACGAGCGAGAGCAGCCGGAACGGCACGACATCCGTTGCACAAACCAACCCCGTCGCTACCCATTGAAGCGTAGAGGAGAACCATCATGAGCGAAATCACCACCGACCGGACGACGGCGGAAGCCACCCAAACCGACAAGCGCGACGGCGACGACACGCAAAACCCCGGCAAACGTAAGCGCCTTCTCACACTGCTCGGCGTGGCAGTCGTGATCTCGGCGGCGGGCTACGGCGCGTACTGGTACACGTCGGCGCGCTTCTATCAATCCACCGACGACGCCTACGTTAGCGGCAACCTCGTGCAACTGACGCCGCAAGTGAGCGGCACCGTCATCGCGGTCAACGCCGACGACACGCAGGTCGTGAAGCAGGGCGACCCGGTCGTGATGCTCGACAACGCCGACGCCAAAGTCGCGCTCTCGAACGCCGAAGCCACACTCGGCCAGACGGTGCGCCAGGTGAGCGGCCTCTACGTGAACAACGATTTCTACGCGGCGACCGTAGCGCAGCGCGAGGCCGACCTGTCACGCGCCAACGACGACCTCAAGCGCCGTCAGGCCGTCGCGGATACCGGCGCGGTGTCGGGCGAAGACATTGCCCATGCGCGTGAAACGGTGAACGCCGCGCAGGCCGCACTCGACGCCGCGCGCCAGCAGGCCGAAGCCAATCACGCGCTCACCGACCGCACCACGATCGAACAGCATCCGAATGTGCAGGCCGCGGCGTCGAAGGTGCGCGACGCTTACCTGAACTACGCGCGCAATACGTTGCCGGCCCCCGTCACCGGTTACGTCGCGCGCCGCTCGGTGCAGGTCGGCCAGCGCGTGGGGCCCGGCACGCCGCTGATGGCGATCGTGCCGCTGAACGGCGTGTGGGTCGACGCCAACTTCAAGGAAGTGCAACTGAAGCACATGCGCATCGGCCAGCCGGTCGAACTGACGGCGGACGCGTACGGTTCGAAGGTCAAATACCACGGCCGGGTGGTGGGCTTCTCGGCCGGCACGGGCGCGGCATTCGCCGTGCTGCCCGCGCAGAACGCAACCGGCAACTGGATCAAGGTCGTGCAACGTCTGCCGGCGCGCATCCAGTTGGACCAGGGCGAACTGAACGCGCATCCGCTGCGGATCGGCCTCTCCATGGACGTGGAAGTCGACACGCACGACGAAACCGGCACGCAACTCGCCGCCGCCGTCAACACGTCGTATCGCACGGATGTCTTCGCCCAGTACGGCGCGCAGGCCGACGCGGAGATTGCCAGCATCATCGCGCAGAACATGCCGGTAAATCGCACCGTTGCGGCAACCACCGCTGCGGGCGGCAAGACGAAACGCAGCGCTGGTTGAGTTCATCTCGTCTATTTTTTTATCCAGATATCTGACAAGTCAGACGATCGATAAGCAGCTAAACATCCAGAAGCCAGTCAAGGTGACCCAATGAATGCTTCGACGAATTCCGCACCGCTTCCGCCGCTCACCGGCGGCAAGCTGGTCCTTGCAACAATCGCCGTGGCGCTGGCCACTTTCATGAACGTGCTGGACTCGTCGATTGCGAACGTGGCGGTGCCCACGATCGCCGGCAACATGGGCGTCTCAGTGGATGAGGGCACGTGGGTCATCACCTTGTTTGCCGCGGCGAATGCGATCGCGATTCCGCTGACGGGCTGGCTCACGCAGCGGGTTGGCCAGATCAGGCTGTTCGTGTGGGCGATTCTGCTGTTCGTGCTGTCGTCGTGGCTGTGCGGCATCGCGCCGAATCTGCCCACGCTGCTCGCCGCGCGGATCGTGCAGGGCGCGGTGGCCGGTCCGCTGATTCCGCTGTCGCAAGCCATTCTGCTCGGCTCGTATCCGAAGGAACGCAGCTCGACCGCGTTGGCGCTGTGGGCGATGACCGCAACCGTCGGTCCGATTGCCGGTCCGGCGCTCGGCGGCTGGATCACCGACAGTTACTCCTGGTCGTGGATTTTTTATATCAACATTCCGGTCGGTATCTTCGCGGCGGGGGTGACGTGGTTCATCTACCGCACCCGTGAAACGCCGACCAAGCGTCTGCCGATCGACAAGGTCGGTCTGCTGTCGCTCATCGGCTGGGTCGGTTCGTTGCAGATCATGCTCGACAAAGGCAAGGACCTCGACTGGTTCAATTCGCCGGTAATCATCGCGCTGACGGTGTTCGCGGTGATCAGCTTCGTGTTCTTCCTCATCTGGGAATTCACCGAAAAGAATCCGATCATCGACATCCGCCTGTTCGCGGGGCGCAACTTCCTCGGCGGTACCGTGGCGATTTCCATCGCCTATGCAGTGTTTTTCTCGAACCTCGTGATCCTGCCGCAGTGGATGCAGGGCTTCCTCGACTATCGCTCGGTGGATGCGGGTCTTGCCACCGCGCCGCTCGGCATCTTCGCAGTGCTGCTCGCGCCTGTGATGGCGAAGATCATGCCGAAGTCCGATGCCCGCGTGCTGGCCACGCTTGCATTTGTTGGCTTTGCCGCGGTGTTCTTCATGCGCTCGCACTACACGACCGGCGTGGATACGTGGACGCTCGTTTTGCCCACGCTATTGCAGGGGATTCCCACCGCGCTGTTCTTCGTGCCGCTCACCGCGATCATTCTGTCGGGTCTCGCACCGAACAAGATACCGGCTGCGGCCGGCCTGTCGAACTTCGTGCGGGTGTTTGCCGGCGCGGTGGGTACGTCGCTCGTGAGCACGGGCTGGAATAACCGGACGATCCTGCATCACGCGCAACTCGCCGAGCAGACCAGCGTGAATAACCCGGTGTTTACGCAGGGGCTCGATGCGTTGCAGGCTACGCTGGGGGGCAGTTCGGATCAGGCGATGGCGTATTTCGAACACTCGTTGAACGCCCAGGCCGCGATGCTCGGATTGAACGATATCTTCTGGCTCTCCGGCGTGATCTTCATTGCGATCGTGCCGTTGATCTGGGTGACGAAACCCTCGAAAGACGCCTCAGCGGCGGCGGCCGGTGCGGGTGGGCACTGATCGCGAGCGGCGCCTACAGATGCAAACTGATCTGTGCCGCGAAGGCGTGAATCACGGCTTCGTTGCGCGTCAAAAACACCCACTGACCGACGCGGGTTGCGACCAGCAGCTCCGCGTCGACCAATGCCGCGACGTGGACCGATACGTTCGATTGCGACAGTCCGCTGCGCGCCTGGATCGCATTGACCGGCACACCGTGACCCAGGTCGATGCAGCCTCGCGAGAAATGTTGGTCTGGCGTTTTCAACCAACGCAACACCTCGCGTCGGAACGGATTGGCGAGCGCTTTGTGAATCAGGTTTTCGTCGATCTTGGACATGAAGCCAAGTCTAAACAGCAGGTGTGAGAGAGGAAACCCGTGGATGCGACCCTGCCGGGCCAATCAGCACGAGATTTGGGCCACCGGCACCGCGACCCATCGGCTCTTACCGGAATGAAAGAGACTCTTGCCGGCTAGTGCATGCCCGTTTTCGGGCGATTGGGGTAAGCTCGTCTGTCGCTCGACAATACCGGCCAGCCGGGCCTCTCCCGTCGCTCGGGAGCGGTCAATTGGACACGCCGCTGTCCGAAACGGGCTAACTCACTCCACGAAGGTCACGGCATGAAAGTCGCCATTGTTATATTCGACGGTGCGCAGGCTCTCGACGTTGCGGGCCCTCTGGATGTGTTCGCGGAAGCGAACACGATCCTGTCCAAAGAACAGCGGTATGAGGTGTCCCTGGTGGGGCCGCGCGCCGGCACGCTGACCTGTTCGAACGGCATGCAGCTTGCCGTGCCGCTCGGCTATGCGGACACCGACACGCAATGGGATCTGCTGCTGGTCGCGGGCGGCCCGCAATTGCCCGACGCTCAACCGTCCGCCGAGTTTCTGACGTGGCTGCAACATCAGGCGCGCAGCGCGACTCGCTTCGGCTCGGTGTGCAACGGCGCCTTCGTGTTGGCCCACGCGGGACTGCTCGACGGCAAGGAGGTGACGACGCATTGGGCGGACGCGGGACGCTTGGCTCACGAATTCCCGCGAGCCTCTGTGCAGCCCGACAAGATTTTCGTTCGTGACGGGCGCTTGTTTACGTCGGCGGGCGTGACGGCCGGCATCGATCTGTGTTTGTCATTGGTCGCCGAAGACTGGGGGCACGAGGTGGCGGTGCGTGTCGCCAAACGTCTGGTGGTTTATATCCAGCGGGAAGGCGGTCAGTCGCAATACAGCCCGTATGTCGGCGCGGGCAGGGACGAAGATCCGATTATCGGCAAGGTCTATCGCTACGTGACGGAGCATCTCACCGACGCCCTGTCGATCGAACAGCTCGCGGGCGCGGTGGCCGTGAGCCGGCGGACTTTCTCGCGTGTGTTCGCGAAATATGCCAGGGTGACGCCGTCCGCATTCGTCGAGCAGGTTCGTGTGGACAGCGCGAGAAAGTTGCTCGAAGACTCCGACGCGCCGCTGAAGACCGTGGCGTTTAACTGTGGTTTCCGCAGTGCCACGCATATGCGCACAACCTTTGCCCGACGGTTGGACGTCACGCCGAAACAATACCGGCAGCGATTTCGCGGCGACACAGGCACGCAAGCACGAACACATAGCGCAGCCGGCAAGCATGTCGCTTTTCAGGGGCTCTCCGCGCTGTGAGCGACGTAGCCCTTCTTCCCGTCCTTCCCGATCTGCTCGAACCGGGCCTGTCGCTGATATTTTGCGGAATCAACCCGGGCATGCGTGCGGCGTCGACCGGTCATCACTTCGAGGGTAGGAGCAACCGGTTCTGGCGCGTGCTGCATCTGGCCGGCTTCACGCCCGAACAGATTCGTCCCGAAGACGACCACACGTTGCTCCGCTACAGATACGGTCTCACCACCGTGGTCCCGAGGGCGACCGCGCGTGCCGCCGAGTTGTCGCGCTCGGAGATCGAACTGGCAGGTGAGGCTTTTCAGCGGAAGATCGAACAGTACGCGCCACGCTACGTCGCTTTCCTTGGGAAGATGGCGTTCTCGGCCATCTCAGGCGCGTCGAATCTTGAGTGGGGACGGCAAGCCACGCCATTCGGCGGCGCGCACGCCTGGGTCTTGCCCAATCCCAGTGGACTGAACCGAGGCTTCAGCCTCGATGCGCTGGTCGCCGCTTATCGCGAAGCGCGGATTGCGGTAGCGTCCACGCCCTGAAGATGCGCGTTGTTGCGCAACGTCTCGGTCGCGAATTCCACGAACGCGCGGATCTTGCCGCTGGTGCTTCGCCGCTCCACATGCAGCAGATTCACCGGCGTCGACTCGGGTTCGAATGCGGTGAGGATCGGCTGAAGCTTGCCATTCTCCACTTCAGGCGCCGCCTGATACGACAGCAACTGGATAATCCCCACGCCGTCCACGGCCGCGAGAATGGCGGCGGGCCCGAGATCCACGATCATCCGCGGCTGAAGTCGGACCGGCAGCCTCGTGCCGTTTTCGTTGAAGACCCATTCGAGCGGCGCCGAGACGCCGGTGAAAGAGACGCAGTGGTGCTGGACGAGATCCTTGGGGTGAAGCGGTTCGCCATGCGCGGCCAGATAAGCGGGCGCCGCGTACGTCCGACGCCGCACGAAACCCAACGGCATGGCGAATGTCGACGAGTCGCCGAGATGCCCGATGCGGATCGCGATATCCACCCCTTCCTCCAGAAGCCGCGTGGTTCGATCGTTGTACACCGCATTGACGCTGACATCCGGATAGCGCAGCAGAAACGCGTTGACCAGCGGCGCGACATACCGCTGCCCGAACAGCACCGGCGCGGAGAGGGTCAGCGTGCCCACGGGGTTGGCTGAGTCGGCTGCAACGGTGGCTTCCGCATCCGTGATGACGTCCAGCACTTTTCTACAGGCTTCGAGGTAGGTCAGGCCGGCGTCCGTCGGACGAACCGAGCGCGTGGTCCGCGCCAGCAGGGGCGTGCCGAGCCGCGCCTCCAGCGAATTGACCGCCCGCGAGACCGCTGGCGCCGACAGGCCGAGTTTGTCGCACGCGCCGGTAAAGCTGCCCTGGTCGACGATAGCGACGAAAACTTCCATCTCACGCAATTTGTCCATTTCGCTTCTCCACCTTCTTCAAAACGTAGTCGCACGCGCTGATTTTATGCGCTGCGGTCGGCGCTCATGAATCTCGCGTCCCTACGCCGACTTTACCCGTTCGGAAAAGACTCTTTCAGCCGGTGAAGGTTATCGACACAACGATAAACCGCTTGGCAAAAATCCTTCATTCATTGGCCCAATACCGACCCGCTTGGACGCCTGCAAGTTCGATCAATCCAACACAATTAACCCAGTCGCAAGGTGTCGGTGATGCAGCGACGAATCGGTCCACGGTTCAGACGAAACGACTTCAACGTGACGTCGTTCAGCCAACCCAACGAAAGAGGTGTCCCATGTTTTCCGCAATGCTCGAAGTCAATCCGATCCCCGAACAGTTCGACGCTTATCTCGGCATGGCCAGAATGCTGCGCCCTGAACTCGAGAAGATCGACGGCTTTATCGACAACACCCGCTACGCCAGTTTGACCCGTGCCGGATGGCTGCTTTCGCTGTCGAGCTGGCGTGACGAGAAATCGCTGGTGCGTTGGCGGACCACGACGACGCATCACAAGATTCAGCAGGCCGCGCGTGACCGGGTGTTTGCCGACTATCGCCTGCGCATTGGCCAGGTGGTCAGCGATACGCACATTCCCGCGGGCCAGGTCCTGCTCGAACAGCGCCTCGACGTGACGGAGACGGGCCAAGGCACGGCGGTGATGCTGCTCGACGCGAAATGCTCGCCGGCATGGCTCAAGGACGCCGGCGCGGAGCAGGTGGCGAAATCGCTTGGTGTCGATGTCAACGCGCCGGGTCTCGTTTCATGGGACGTGTTCGATGCGCTGATGGCGCCCGGCGATGTGATCGCGGTCGTGACGTGGCGTGACCAGGCCGCATTCGAAGCGTTCGAACAGACCGGTGCGATGACGAACGATTCGCGTCTGCGCAGCGTACGCATCGTTCGGGAATACGGCATGTTCGATCGCCGGGAAGCGCCGCAGTATTTCGCGGAAGTGCAACCCAAGGCTTGAGCGGCGCGTCTCGCTATCGAGACTCGATCCTAACGAAACACGAGCAGCAACAGGACTCCCCATGACTACCGGCAAGCTTTTGACAACGGGAACGCAGGCGCGGGCCGCCGCACAGTCGGTGGTCACGGTTCCCGCTGTCGTGGTGCAGACCGAGGCGCTCGCACCGTCGACCCCGAAACAGCTCGCGCTGACGCCTCGTCTGGCGTCCGGACTGGTCGGCATGCTGCTCGCGTCTTTGCTGGCCATTCTCAACGAGCAGGTCACCGCGCAGTCGCTGGCGGACATTCAGGGTGCGCTCTCGATCGGCCATGACGACGGCACCTGGCTGACCACGCTGTTCGAGGCGGCTAACGTTACGGCGATGGTGTTCGCGCCGTGGTTCGGGATCACGTTCACGCTCAAGCGATTCACGATCGGCGCGGTGATCGCGACGATGCTCTTCGGGATCCTTTGCCCGTTTGCGCCGAACCTGCTGACGCTGTACGCGTTGCGTGTGATGCAGGGAATCGCTGGCGGCTGTCTGCCGCCCATGCTGATCATCGTGGCGCTGCGTTACCTGCCGCCCAAAGTGAAGCTGTACGGGCTCGCCGGCTACGCGCTGACGGCAACCTTCGGGCCGGCGCTCGGCACACCGCTTGCCGCGCTGTGGACCGAGTACGCGGGCTGGCAAATGGCGTTCTGGCAAATCGTGCCGCTCGGCATTGTCAGTTGCGTGGCGATCCAGTGGGGACTGCCGTCCGATCCGCTCAAACTTGAACGGCTCGGCGCCTTCAACTGGACCGGTTTTCTGACGGGTTTTCCCGCCGTCGCGATGCTCGTGACCGGCCTGTTGCAATGCGATCGCCTCGACGGATTCAATTCGGAATTCATTCGCGTCATGGTCATCGGCGGCGGGCTGTTGCTCGTGACGTTCCTCGTCAACGAGTGGTTTCATCCGCTGCCTTTTTTCAAGCTGCAATTGCTGTCGCGTAGAAACTTCACGCATGGACTGACGACGCTCGCCGGTGCGGTGATCCTGCTGGTCGGTGTGGCGGCGATACCCGGCCAATATCTTGCCAAAGTTCATGGCTACCGGCCGCTGCAGACCGCGCCTTTGTCGTTGCTGGTCGCGATTCCGCTATTGATCGTGCTGCCGCTGACGGCGGCCGTTCTGAACCTGCGGCGGGCCGATCACCGCTGGGTGATGGCGATCGGTTTGTGTCTCATGACCACCACGTGCGTGCTGGGAAGTTTCATGACGTCGGACTGGATTCGCGACAACTTCTACTGGCTGCAATCGATCCAGGTCGTCGCGCAACCCATGGTGATTCTGGCGATCCTGATGGGCGTCACGACCGGCTTGCCGCCCACGGAAGGTCCGTTTGCTTCGGCCATGTTCAACTCGATCAAGACGTTTTCCGCGGCCGTGGCAACGGGGCTGATCGAAGGGTTGGGGACGCGTCGCGAACGTCTGCATTCCAACATGCTCGTGGACCACCTCGGCAATCACGCGCTGGTGACGAGTCAGAGCATCGACGCGGCGCACGGTCTCGGCGAACTCGCCCACCGGATCCACGTGCAGGCGCTGGTGCTGACCTCGGCGGATCTTTATCGCGTCATGGCAGGTATCGCCGTCGCTCTTCTTTTCCTCGTGCCCGTGTTACCTGTGCGTATTTATCCGCCGTGGTGCAGCACGCCTTCTGCTCCCACCAAGGGATGAAAATCATGTCGACCATTGCTCGCTCTCCTCTCAAGATCATTCGTATTGCCGCGCTGGCCGTTGCGGTCGGCATCGGTACATGGGCCTGCACGGGCTTAGTCCATGGCTCGAATAGCGAATCCACCAACGACGCCTATGTCGAGGCCGATTTCACGCTGGTGGCGCCGCGCGTCGCCGGGCAGATTGCCGAGGTATTCGTCGACGACAACCAGTCGGTCAAAGCCGGGCAATTGCTGGTGCGGATCGACGACCGCGACTTCCGGGCCGCGTTGATGAGTGCGCAAGCCGACGTGACGGCCGCGAACGCCTCCGTCGCAAACTTCGACGCCGAGATCGCGCGGCAACCGTCGCTCGTCGACCAGTCGCGCGCCACGCTCAAGGCCGACGACGCGTCGATCCAGTTTGCCCGAGCCAACGCCGCGCGATACCAGAACCTGTCGGATGCGGGCGCAGGCACGGCGCAGGAGCAGCAGCACGCGTCGAGCACGCTCGCCGGGCAACTCGCGCAACAGGCGCACGACCAGGCCGCGTTGGCGTCGACCGAGCAGAACCTGGCGGTATTACGCACGCAGCGCGACAAAGCGGCCGGCGCGCTCGCGCGTGCCGAGGCGGCGCTGGAGCAGGCCACGCTCAACCTCTCCTACACGGAGATTCACGCACCGGTTGATGGCAAGGTGGGACGCCGTTCCGCACGGGTGGGCGCGTTCGTGACGCCCGGTGCGCCGGTGCTGGCGATCGTGCCGCTGTCGGACGCCTACGTCGTGGCCAATTTCCAGGAAAACCAGATCACGCACATGCGGCCCGGCGAGAGCGTGCGGATCAAGGTGGACAGCTTTCCCGGCGTGGTGATTCACGGCCGCGTGGATAGTCTTGCACCTGCGACCGGCGTGAGCTTTGCGCCGATCGCACCCGACAACGCGACAGGCAACTTCACGAAGGTCGTGCAGCGCGTACCGGTCAAGATCGCGATCGACCGCGGGCAGGAAGCGGCATCGGCGCTGAGCGTGGGGCTTTCCGTGGAAGCGGAAGTGGCCGTTGGCGGGCATGTAGATACATTGGCTGAAGCGGGAGAAACAAAATGAAGACGAGCGATCTTTCTCTCCGCGCGTTGCTGCTGGAGATTCTCGCGTGCCTCGTGATAACGGGCTGCACCGTCGGGCCGAATTTCGATCCCCCCACGTCGGCCACGCCGCCGCAAGTCTTCGAGCGCACCGAATCCGCGCAGGCGCCGAGCAAGGCCGTCGAGGCGGGTTTCAATCAGGATTGGTGGACGCTGTTCAACGATCCCACGTTGAACGCGCTCGAACAGCAACTGGCCGATGCGAACCTCGATGTGGCCGCGGCGTCCGCGCGGCTTCGCCAAAGCCGTGCCGAGCGGCGCGTGGCGGGGGCGGCGGAATATCCCACGCTGGATGGCGCCGCCTCGTACGACCGTGAACGCGGAAGCCCGAACGGCATTCTGGGCTTGCTCGGCGTTAGCCCCACCGGCACGCCATCGCAATCGGCTTCGGGTGCGACGCCGCTCGGCGTCGCGCCGTTGCCGGGCTCCAAGGGCTCGCCGGCTTACAACTTGTATCAAGCGGGCTTCGACGCGTCGTGGGAACTCGACATCTGGGGGCGTGTGCGGCGCGGCGTGGAAGCGGCGTCCGCGTTGACGGATGCGTCTTACGAAGATCGAAACGCCGTGTTGTTGTCCGCCCGTGCCGAACTCGCGCGAGACTATATCGAGTTGCGCGACACCCAGGCGCTGTTGCGCATCGCAAAGCAAAACCTGGAGATCGCCCGCAACACGGCAAAGCTCACGCAGGTCCGCGCCCGGGAAGGCGTGACGACCGATCTCGACGTGGCCAACGCGTCGGCGCAGGCGGCGTCGATCGAAAGTCTGATCCCGACGCTCGAATCGCGCTGCGCGACCACGATCAACGCAATCGGCGTGTTGCTCGCCGAGGAGCCGGGCGCATTGCAGCCAACGCTCGGTGAAGCGCGCGACGTGCCCGACTTGCCTGGCCAGGTGCCGATCGGTTTTCCGTCGGAGCTGGTGCAACGCAGGCCCGATATCAGAAAAGCGGAGGCGGAATTGCATGCGGCGACGGCATCGATCGGGATGGCAAAGGCCGACTTTTATCCGCGTATCTCGCTCAACGGCAGCGCGGGTCTCCAGAGTCTTCAGTTGTCGAGTCTCGCCAGTTGGGCATCGGGGCAGTTCGTTGTCGGACCCTCGATCACCATGCCGATCTTCGAGGGCGGACGCCTCAAGGGCACCTTGAATCTGCGCGAAGCGCAACAGCAGGAGGCCGCGATCGTCTACAAGCGCACCGTGCTCGAAGCCTGGCGCGAGGTGGACGATGCACTGGTTGTCTACGACGCGGAGCAACAGCGCCGCGACAAGCTCGCGGAGGTGGTGACGCTGAACCAGCGCGCGCTCGCGGTCGCGCAGCAACGCTACAAGGCCGGCGCGCTCGATTATCTCGACGTGTTGAACGTGCAGAAACAGTTGCTCGACGCGCAAAGCAACATGGAACAAAGCCGGGCAACGGCAGATGCGAATCTGATCACGCTGTGTAAAGCGCTCGGCGGGGGTTGGGAGTCGTCATACGCCAATCGCGCCACCGCGGCGAAGTGATCGGCGTTGGCTGGCGGGAGCTTAGTTGGCGAATGTTGTAAACTCAGCGTCCGCATAAATTTGCTGAGGCGATTTGCTGAGGCGCTCACGCACGGTTTCCGGATCGTGCGTTTGCGTTTTTGAGTCGATGCCCCCGCAACGATCGGCCATGCTTCGCCGCGCCCCGCATTTTCTGGCTTCGATTCCCATAGATGAAGATTGAAACTTTCCACGAGCAGTGGTTCTCCCATATCAGGCAGAACGTACTCGCCGGCCTGACGTCCTCATTCGCACTGGTTCCCGAGTGCATTGCGTTTGCACTGGTCGCTCAGGTCAACCCTTTAATGGGCCTTTACGGGGCCTTCATTATTTGCGCGCTGACGGCGATTTTTGGCGGCCGGCCCGGCATGATCTCGGGCGCCGCCGGGTCGATGGCCGTGGTGATCGTCGCGCTGGTCGTGCAGCACGGTGTGCCGTATTTACTCGCCACGGTGGTGCTCGGTGGCCTGCTGATGGTGCTATTCGGCGCGCTACGGCTCGGCAAACTGATTCGCATGGTGCCTCACCCGGTCATGCTCGGCTTCGTCAATGGGCTGGCCATCATCATTGCGATGGCTCAACTGGAGCATTTCAAGACTGCGACGCCGTCCGGCGTGCAGTGGCTGCACGGCACGCCGCTGGCCGTGATGTGCGCGCTGGTCGTGCTGACGATGCTGATCGTCTATCTGCTGCCGCGCATCACCAAGGCCGTGCCGCCCGCGCTCGTCGCTATTGTCGGCGTGGGCGTACTGAGCCAGTTGATGCATTTGCCGACGCGCAATCTCGGCGATATGGCGCACATTGCGGGCAGTCTGCCCGTGTTTCATCTGCCGGCCGTTCCGTGGAACCTCGAGACGCTGCGCATCGTGTTGCCTTACGCGGTGTTGATGTCGATCGTTGGGCTGCTCGAAACATTGCTCACGTTCAATCTGACCGACGACATCACGGAAACCGTTGGGCAACCCAATCGCGAATGCGTGGCGCTCGGCGTGGCGAACATCGTGTCCGGCGTTCTCGGTGGATTAGGGGGCTGCGCGATGATCGGCCAGACCATGATCAATCTGAGTTCGGGCGGACGGTCGCGGCTCTCGGGTGCGACGAGCGGCGTGATGATTCTGCTGTTTATCCTGTTTCTGTCGCCGCTGATCGAACGTATTCCGCTCGCCGCGCTAGTGGGCGTGATGTTCGTCGTCGCGCAACAGACGTTCGCGTGGGGCTCGCTGCGCAGCTTGAGCAAAGTTCCTCGCAATGACGCGCTGGTCGTGGTGGCCGTCACCGTGATCACCGTTTTCACGGATCTGGCGATTGCCGTCTTGTGCGGCATCGTGATCGCCGCGCTCAACTTTGCGTGGCAACACGCGCGCGAGATCCGCACGGACGTCGATGAGACGCACAGCGGCAAGAAGACGTACAGACCGCACGGCACGCTTTTCTTTGCGTCGACGGCGAACTTCGCGGCGTTGTTCACGCCGCAGCACGATCCGGCCGACGTGACGATCGATTGCAAGCATCTCCGTGTCGCGGATCATTCCGCGATCGATGCGCTCGAGACCCTTGCCGAGCGCTACGGGAAATCCGGCAAATCACTCAGGTTCGACAACCTCTCCGAGCGGTGCGCCGGCCTGCTGCAACGAGCCGGCGCTGCGATCGAGCATGCGTGATATCGGCGGGCGCGATACGATGGGTAGGTTCATGTGAAGGCCGCGAGTGTCTTCACGACGTAACGTCGACAAGGAGTTGAGTTGAACGCTAATCTGAAGATGTTCGATCTGTCGGGGCGTCGCGCGCTGGTCACCGGTTCGAGTACCGGTATTGGGTTCGCGTTGGCAAAAGGCCTGGCCGGCGCGGGGGCCGAAGTCATTCTGAACGGGCGCAGCGAATCACGTCTGGCGGAAGCGGTCAACCGGTTGCGCGACGATGGCGCTACCGTTCATGCGGCGAGTTTCGACGTGACCTCCGCCGATGAGGTTGAAAAGGCGATTGCCCGCATCGAAGGTGAAATAGGCGCGATCGATATTCTCGTGAACAACGCCGGCATGCAGCGTCGAGCGCCGCTTGAACAGTTTTCCCATACGCAATGGGAAGAGCTGATGAAGACCAACGTCGACAGTGTGTTTCTGGTCGGGCAGGCGGTCGCGCGGCACATGATTGCTCGCCAGCGCGGCAAGATCGTCAACATCTGCTCCGTGCAAAGTGAACTGGGCCGGCCGAACATTGCGGCTTATACGGCGAGCAAAGGCGCGGTGAAGATGCTGACCAAAGGCATGGCGATCGACTGGGGGCAACACGGGATCCAGGTCAATGGCCTGGGACCGGGCTACTTCAAGACCGAATTGACCGAGGCGCTGGTTAAAGACGAGACCTTCAGCAACTGGCTGATTGGACGCACGCCGTCAAAGCGCTGGGGCGATGTGGAAGACCTGGTGGGTGCGGTGGTGTTTCTGTCGAGTGACGCGTCGAACTTCGTGAACGGCCATATTCTTTACGTGGATGGCGGCGTGACGGCGACGCTGTAGCCCACCTCTAGCGAAAAATCTCGGCAATCAGATTCGCCACGGTCCTGATCCGCTCGCTATCGCGCAGCGCCGGATGCAACACCATCCACACGTCCTGATCGAGCGCCTTGATGTGCTTCTCCACGCAAACAAGGTCGCTCGTCGTATCGCCGGCCAGTTGCGCGAGCACGCCCAACCCCGAACCGCCCAGCACGCCATCGAACACGCCCATGCCATAGCTGCTGCGCAGCGACGGCGCCGGCGCGCCGGGCAGCGCTTTCAGCCATTGCGTGGCGGGATGATCGGGCTGCCGGTCGTCGTAGCCGACGAACGACAGCTTGTCCCACTCCTTCTTCACGATCGCCGCCTTGTGGCGCAGGTAGTAATCGCGCGAGCCGAACAGCCCAAAACGGATCCGGCCGATCCGCCGAACGTAGAGATCGCCCTCTTCAGGGCATTCCGACCACAGCGCAATGTCCGCTTCGCGCCGCGCCAGGCTATATGGGCGGCGCGAAGTCAGCACTTCGATGGCGAGTCCGGGCAGCCGGTCCTGAAACGAACCCAGCAGTTTCAGCAGGATGTACGACGGCCATTCGACCGCATTGATCCGCACCGTGCCGTGAGCGGCCGCGCCGCCATTCACGTCCGCGGCGCGCTCGATCCGGTGGGCGAGGTCCTCCATCTGCTCTGCCCAGGCCAGCACGCGGGCGCCGAACGCCGTCATGGTGCACCCTGACGGCACCCGGTCGACCAGTGGCTCGCCCAGCTTTCGTTCGAGTTCGGTGAGCCGGCGCGACAGGGTCGGCGCGCTCAGATCGCAGGCGGTGGCCGCCGCCCGCATGGTTCCTCCACGGGCGATTGCCACCAGAATCCGCAGGTCATCCCAATCGACGTGTTCCATTTTTGAAACGCAAGGTTTTGAAATTTGGCATAGCATAACCCACTTCCCGAGGATAGGATTAGTTTTGCCATGCTTGTCGGATATCACGCGGAAAGCCATGAAGGCTTTTGCAGGCGGCGGCAAGTGCGGCGTTCCTGCACATCACACGACTCAAGGGCTCGCAGTAGAGCGAATGAGCGACACGGAGACACTAATGATTCGCCAATTCCAACCGGCGCGCCGTCGCGCCATCGTAGCCAGCGCAGCGTTCCTCGCAGTGTCGATCCTGCCGATGCAGACGGCATTCGCTCAGGCCGCCCACAAGCCGAAGGTCGCACTGGTCATGAAGTCTCTCGCCAACGAATTCTTCCTGACCATGGAAACCGGCGCGAAGGATTACCAGAAGCAGAATCCCACGAAATTCGACCTCGTCACGAACGGTATCAAGGACGAGACGGACACGGCTAACCAGATTCGCATCGTCGAACAGATGATCGTCTCGAAGGTCGACGCGCTGGTGATCGCGCCGGCCGATTCGAAGGCGCTGGTGCCGGTCCTGAAGAAGGCCGTGGACGCCGGCATCATCGTCGTCAATATCGATAACAAGCTGGACACGGACGTGCTCAAGTCGAAAGACCTGAACATCCCGTTCGTCGGTCCGGACAACGCGAAGGGTGCGCAGAAAGTCGGCGACTACCTCGCGAAGCACCTGAAGTCGGGCGACAACGTCGCCATTATCGAAGGCGTGTCGACCACGACCAACGCGCAGCAACGTAGCGCCGGTTTCAAGCAGGCCATGGCAACGGGCGGCATGAAGGTCGTGTCGCTGCAATCGGGCGAGTGGGAGATCGACAAGGGCAACGCGGTGGCGAGCCAGATCCTCAACGCGAATCCGGACGTCAAGGCGCTGCTGTGCGGCAACGACAACATGGCGATCGGTGCTGTGTCCGCAGTGCGCGCAGCCGGCAAGGCGGGCAAGGTGCAGGTGGTGGGCTATGACGACATCAACGCGATCAAGCCGATGCTGGCCGACGGCCGCGTGCTCGCGACCGCCAATCAGTACGCTGCGAAGCAGGCTGTGTTCGGTATCGACACCGCTTTGAAGGCGATCGCCGAACACAAGAAGCAATCCGAGTTGTCGGGCGTCGTCGAAACGCCGGTCGATCTGGTTACCAAATAAGACCAGCGTTGCGCGTGGCGGCTCCGTCGAGCGGCCACGCCGGCTGGTATCTGTCGGTTTTATCAATCTGATGTCTACTCCGATCCCCTCCGTCGCCGATGCCGCGCCCGTGTTACGGGTGCATGGCGTCGGTAAGACCTATGCCGAACCCGTGCTGGCCGATGTCTCGCTCGATCTGCACGCGGGCGAAGTGCTCGCGCTGACCGGCGAAAACGGCGCGGGCAAGAGCACGCTGTCCAAAATCGTCGGTGGCCTCGTTACGCCGACCGCCGGCTCGATGTCGCTGGCGGGCGCGGCGTACGCGCCGGCCAGCCGCAAGGAAGCCGAGGCGCTCGGCGTGCGCATGGTCATGCAGGAGCTGAATCTTCTGCCGACGCTCTCGGTGGCCGAGAATCTTTTTCTGAATCGTTTGCCGCGGCGCGGCCCGTTCGGCTGGATCGACCGCGCCAAATTGCGCGAGGACGCGCGCCATGCAATGGCGCAAGTCGGGCTCGACGCGATCGACCCCGACACGCTGGTGAGTACCCTGGGCATCGGGCATCAGCAGATGGTCGAGATCGCGCGCAATTTGATCGGCGATTGCCGCGTGCTGATTCTCGACGAACCGACCGCGATGCTGACCGCCCGCGAAGTGGATCTCCTGTTCGAGCAGGTCGAGCGACTCAAGGCGAAGGGCGTGGCGCTGGTGTATATCTCCCACCGGCTCGAAGAATTGAAGCGGATCGCGCGGCGTGCCGCGGTGTTGCGCGACGGCCGGCTCGTGCATGTCGACGAGATGGCAAATCTCACGACCGACCGCCTCGTCACGCTGATGGTTGGGCGTGATATCGGCGAGCGGATCGACCTCGGCGAGCGGCGTATCGGCGACGTGGCGTTCAAGGTCAGCGGCATGACCCGCGAACCGGCAGTGCGCGATGTGACGTTCGAGGTCAAGGCCGGCGAAATTTTCGGCATCAGCGGATTGATCGGCGCGGGTCGCACGGAATTGCTGCGGCTCGTCTACGGCGCGGATCGCGCGGACGCCGGCACGGTGTCGATCGGGCGCCAAGGTGGCGCACCCTTGCCCGTGACGATCACGTCTCCCGCGGATGCCGTGAAGCATGGCATCGCATTGATCACGGAAGACCGCAAAGGCGAGGGGCTGTTACTGAGCCAGCCGATCGCGGCCAACATTTCGCTGGGCCATTTGCGCTCGGTGTCGAGCAAGGGCGTGGTGGACGGCCGTCGCGAGGCGGCGCTCGCCACGCGGCAGATCGACGCCATGCGCATTCGTAGCGCGGGACCGGCGCAGCCCGTGTCGGAGTTGTCCGGCGGCAATCAGCAGAAGGTGGTGATCGGCCGCTGGCTGGCGCGCGATTGTTCGGTGCTGCTGTTCGACGAACCGACGCGCGGTATCGACGTCGGCGCGAAGTTCGACATCTATGCGTTGATGGGCGCGTTGGCGAGAGAAGGCCGCGCCCTGGTGGTGGTATCGAGCGATCTGCGCGAATTGATGTCGATTTGCGACCGGATCGGCGTGATGTCGGCCGGCCGGATGACGGGTCTGTTCGAGCGCGGTGCCTGGACCCAGGACGCGCTGCTGGCCGCGGCGTTTGCCGGCTACGCGAAGCGCGACGACATGCTGCACGCGCCCATCGAACCCGACGCGAAAGCGCCCGACGAAAGAAAATTAGTGGAGTATTGAGCATGACCGCACCAACCAGCCTGCCCACGCTGCAGAGCGAACCCCCGAAGAAAGCGAAGTCGATCGGCACGCGCCTCGGCTTGTCGAACTACCTCGGACTGCTCGGCGCACTCCTTGGCATGATCGTGCTGTTCTCGCTGCTGAGTTCGCACTTCCTGAGCTACGACACGTTCAGCACGATTGCGAACCAGATTCCCGATCTCGTCGTGATGTCGGTCGGCATGACCTTCGTGCTGATTATCGCGGGCATCGATCTGTCGGTCGGCTCCGTGCTGGCGCTCGGCGCGGCCCTGACCAGCGTCGCGGCCTTGCAGTGGCATTGGCCGGCGCTACCGTCGGCGCTGCTCGGCATGGCCGGCGCAACGCTGACCGGTTGCGTGACCGGCGCGATCACCGTGGCGTGGCGGATTCCGTCGTTCATCGTGTCGCTCGGTGTGCTCGAAGCGGCGCGCGGCGTCGCGTATCAGCTCACGAATTCGCGCACCGCTTATATCGGCGACGCCTTCGATTTTCTGTCGAACCCGATCGCGTTCGGCATTTCGCCGGCGTTCCTGATCGCGATCGCCGTGATGGTGGCCGCCCAGTTTCTGCTGACGCGTACGGTGTTTGGCCGCTACCTGGTCGGCATCGGTACCAATGAAGAAGCGGTGCGTCTCGCGGGCGTCGATCCGCGGCCCTACAAGATTGCCGTGTTCGCCATGATGGGCCTGCTGGCCGGTCTCGCCGCGCTGTTCCAGATTTCCCGGCTCGAAGCCGCGGACCCGAACGCCGGGCAAGGCATCGAGCTGCAGGTGATCGCGGCGGTGGTGATCGGCGGGACGAGTTTGATGGGCGGGCGCGGTTCGGTGACGAGCACCTTTTTCGGCGTGTTGATCATTTCGGTTCTGGCCGCGGGCCTCGCCCAGATCGGCGCGACCGAGCCGACCAAACGCATCATCACGGGGGCCGTCATCGTGGTGGCCGTCGTGCTGGATACTTATCGAAGCCGGCGTCGCGCCGCATAATTCGACCATTCGCTGAATGGTGAGCAGGAGAATGAACGTGTCAAAAGAGACGAAACAGGGCCGCGTCCTGGTGGTGGGCAGCATCAATACCGATCTGGTCGCGCGCGCGCCGCATCTGCCGCGTCCGGGAGAGACCATCGGCGGACATGAGTTCTCGCAGGTCGCCGGCGGCAAAGGCGGCAATCAGGCCGTTGCGGCCGCGCGGATGGGCGCGCAGGTGGCCATGGTCGGCTGCGTCGGCAAAGACGCGAATGGGGCCCAGCGGGTCAAGGATCTGGAAGCCGAGGGTATCGACTGCAGCGGGATCGAGGTGCATCCGACCCAGCCCACCGGCGTCGCGATGGTGACGGTGTCGGACGACGGGCAGAATACGATCGTCGTGGTGGCGGGCAGCAACGGCGAACTCACGCCTGAAGGCGTCGCTCGCCACGAAGCCGCGATCAAGGCTTGCGACATCGTGGTGTGCCAGTTGGAAACGCCGCCGGATGCGGTTCACGCGACCCTCGCGCTCGCTCGTCGGCTCGGCAAGGTCACCGTGCTGAACCCGGCGCCGGCCACCGGTCCGCTGCCGGCGGAATGGCTGCCGCTCGTCGACTATCTCGTGCCGAACGAGGTCGAGGCCGCTATCCTGGCCGGCCTGCCGGTCGAGTCGGAAAGCGGCGCACGACGGGCGGCCACCGAATTGCAACGCGGCGGCGCGCGCAATGTGATCGTCACGCTGGGCGCGCAGGGCGCCTATCTGCTGGTGGACGGCGGCGAAGGCAAGCATTTTCCCGCACCGCAAGTCCAGGCCGTCGACACAACCGCAGCCGGCGATACCTTTATCGGCGTGTTTGCCGCGCAGCTCGCTGCACGCCAGCCTCTCGAAGGCGCCATCAGCCTCGCGCAACGCGCGGCATCGATCTCCGTGACGCGCGCCGGTGCGCAGCCGTCCATTCCGAATCGCGCTGAAGTGGATAGCGCAGCCTGACACGGGCGCCTGTTGTGTGATGTGAGGCTGTCCGTACCGCCACCCTCCCCGGGTGGCTCGACGTTGATTTATCGACACCCTCCCGCGAGGGCGTTGCTTCGTTAATCACGCTCTAAACTGGACGAAAAACATGAAATCACAATGTCTAGGTATCCTGATGGTATCGGCGGTGCTAGCCGGCTGCGGAGGTAGCGTAACGGCTACCGATCCGCTGGCCACCGCGCCGAAAATCATCATCGACTCGGACTTCAACACAATGGGCGACGACGGTCAGCTCTTCGCCATGACCACGCAGTTGATGGGGCAAGGCAAGGTCAATCTGCTCGGGCTCACGGTGGTCACCGGCAATGACTGGTTGCTGCAGGAAGAATCGGATGCGTTGAAGGCCGTGGAACGCATGGGCGTGCAGAACGTGGTGGGCGTCTACGGCGGTGCGGACTATCCGCTGCAATACGACGTAGCGGGTATTCGCGCGCAGCAGGCGGTCAATCCCCAAGGCTATTTCGGCGCCTGGAGCCGGCCTGAGCCGACTCAACAGTCGCAGCTTGTCGCGCCGCCGGACGGCTTCGCGGTATCGACGAAACTGCAGACGCAAAGCGCCGCGGACTTCATGATCCAGACTATCAAGCGCTATCCGAATCAGGTGACGATTCTAGAAGTCGGTCCGCCGACCAATCTCGCCACGGCCATCATGAAGGCGCCGGAGATCGTGCCGCTGATCAAACAGATCGTCTACATGGGCGGCGCGATGGCGGTGCCGGGCAACGCGAACGCCGTGGCCGAGCTGAACTGGTGGTTCGATCCGCTTGCCGTGCGCACGGTATTGCAGACAACGATTCCGCAGGCCGTCATTCCACTCGACGTCACGAACACGGTGCCGCTCTCGCAAAGCGTGTACGACCAGATCGTCAACAACCCGAACAAGCAGACCGCGGTGACGAAGGCGTATGGCATTGCGAATGCAGGCGCGTTCGCCGATAACACCGATCTGTTCGACACGTTGACGATCGCGTACTTTCTCGATCCGACGTATGCCACGCAGACCAGGAGCGCTTACCTCGATATCGACACTACGAGCAGCGAAAATCAAGGGCATGTGACGGTTTATCCGGACCAGCCTGCGTCCGGTGCTTCGCCGAACAAGATCACGTACGTCACGCAGTTCGACAACAACCGGTTCTTCAGTCTCTATGTCGATCTGCTGACGCGTCCGGTGCCGATTGCGCTGCCGTGACACGGCTCGCCGACTCTCTCATGCGGATTGAATACCGTGCTGTTCGTACCGACGTTGCCTGACGAAAAAGCGGTAAGGTAGCGTCGGTGGTCACGAATGGCGGTGCCAGCTCTTTTCAGGTTGGCTTAAGAGACGGTCTTTCAAAGGCGATATGAACAATAAGAAATTGCTCCGCGTCGGATTGTTTGCTTGTGCGATAACGCTCGCGCTGTGGCGATGTTCCGCCATGGCGACGGAATTCGAGCCCACGGCGACGGACCTGCATGAAACCGTCGTGTCGGTGCCGATGACAGACAAAGGATTCTTCGGCACCCGCCAGCGCGAACTCGTCGCGACGACCTACATGCCCGACGGCGCCGGTCCGTTCCCGCTGATCGTTCTCAGTCACGGCAATCCGCCGAATGCCCGTGACCGCGTGAAGGTAGGCCGTTATCGCAAGATCACGCAGATTCGCGAGTTCGTACGGATGGGCTTTGCGGTCATCGTGCCGATACGTCGCGGCTATGGCGCAACAGGCGGTACGTTCGCCGAAGACGGCGGCTCATGCAAACGGCCTGACTTCGTGGCGGCCGGCGACGCGGCTGCCCAGGATTTGCTGGCCACGATCGCCTTCGCCGACACGCTACCGCAAGTCGACAAAGCCCGGGTGATCCTGGTGGGGCAATCGGCGGGTGGGTTCGCGTCACTCGCCGCGGCCAGCTACGCTCCCCCGGGCCTTATCGCCGTCGTCAATTTCTCCGGTGGCCGCGGCGGGCGCCCCGCCACCAATCCGGGCGACCCGTGTGGGCCTGACAGAATGGCCGAGGCCATTGGGCACTATGCGTCGACCATCCATGTTCCGGTTCTTTGGCACTACGTCCAAAACGACATGTATTTCTCGCCCGATGTCGTCCGGACCTGGTTCAGCGCGTTTCAGGCCGCGGGCGGTCAGGGACAACTGGTGATCGAGCAGCCCTTTGGCCGCGATGGTCACGGCATGTTCGCCGTGGACAGTGCGATTCCTATCTGGGAGCCGGGGTTCCAGAGCTTTATTGCTTCCGTGCTGCATTCGACGAATGCGGGAAATAACGCTTCGCTGGACGCGGTCAAATCGACGCAGTAGGCTAGACGTGCTGGACGACATAGCTTGGTGATGCTGGCCCTAACCGACAACGTGGAGCCGAAACATGCAAGTAAGCACGGAAACGCTCGTTGAGATGCTGCGAGAGGTCGAAGCCGACGACCCGATCGATTACGCCGACCTGCCATTCGGAGAGCAGGAACTCAGGCAGCTCGTGATGAGTTCTCTGGTTGAGCGTCACCACCAGGTCGAAGCCGGCAGCATGGCTGTGTCCGACATTCACGCGCTTTACCTGTTGAGCACCGCCAAGCTGGTGCTGGAAAACACGGTGCTTCACGCACGGCTGCTTCTGCTTCAGGGGCAGCAGGTGGATGTCCAGGCGCTGCTGGCTCCGTTCACGCTTAGAGGCAAGCCGTAATCGGAATACGGTTGCGGTTAATTCTGTCGCGAAGAGGGCAGCCACGTAACGGCGAAGCGAACCGCTATTTCCGGATCGCCCGCCTGACCGATGCGCTGCTCTTTCTGCAATTGACGCACAAACCGAACAACACCAATCGTCGCCCCGACACCGCGAACTCGAATTGCTCCGCGACGGCTTGCTGACGCGCCTCGATTTCAGCATCGAAGAATTCATGAACGCCGCCACACGCATTGCAAACGATGTGGTCGTGCGGATTGCCGTCATTCAGCTCATAGACCGTGCGGCCGTCACCGAACGCTACGTTGGACAGCAACCGCCCGTCCACGAGTTGAGCCAGAACCCGGTAAACCGTTGCCAGACTCATGTTGCGGGAGTCTTCGTTGAGACGCACGTAAACCGCCTCGGCCGCGAGATGTTCATGAGCGTGCGCCTGAAAAAATTCCAGCACCAGGACGCGAGGAAACGTGGGTCGCAAACCGGCTCGCTCAAGAATTCTGTGAGTGTTCATGGACTTGGTGGAAACGAGGACGGCGGGGCGGAGGGCGGCGAGGCTAGGCGACGCATTCAGGGGCGTCGTCGAATCGAGGAAATCGGGGGAATACCTTCGCTCTGTGGGCAGAGGGCGAACCGCCAGTGGCCGAACTATGCGTGCCCGCTCCTTAAGGGAACCTTAAGCGAGCGTTTCGAACGGCGAAAAGCCGCGCGATAGAAAGTCGCGCGGCGCGTTGGCCGGTAATCTGTATCGATCGGCGCGGATCGGTTGAATCCGCAACTTCAGCCGGTCTTCAGGCCGCGCGTATTGAACAGGGCATCAAGCCTTACCGCTCATCCTGTCCATGATCGTCAAAAGATCAGCGAGGGACTGCTTGCATTCGGCCGCGTCCGGTGTGCCGGCGCGCAATGCGCTCAGCGCGCGGTCAATGGCTTTGTCGACGGTGTGCCAGTCCGCGGCGGCGCGTGGCTTCAGCGACGGCTCGGCATCGTCCCAGGTGAGTTCGAGATCTTTGATTCGCGCTTTGCCGCCCGCGAGATCGCCCTTGTCGACAAGCGCCTTGGCGTCGGTGGCAATCTTGCGGAATGGCGTCAAATCGCCGAGCTTTGAGGCTTTGACCGACTCAGCGGCGTTGGCGGATAAAAGGCTGAGCCCTCGCGCGTCGAGATGGCCGAAGCTGATAGCGGAAAGGGCGATAAACGAAGCGATGACCGCTTTATTGAGCGTGGCTTGATTCATGATGGTTCTCTTCTGTTTGATTTGGCTAGGATTAGCGGCGGACTATTTGGAAGCTCGTTTCGAGGCAGGCGTGCTTACGGTTCGCGCCGCAGTCGCATTCGCGGTAGCGGTAGCGCTCGCGAAGATGACCAGTACGGCGATCGCGGTGAGAAAGAGCAGGCTGGTGTTGATGGTGCCGAGTCCGACGCCGCCATACGCCTGCGACTGGGAAAGCAGATCGCCGAACGAAGCCCCCAATGGCCGCGTCAGAATGTAGGCGAGCCAGAACGTCAGTACCGGATTGCTGCCGACGTAATAGAGCGTGCTGACGAGAGCGATGAGTGCACCGAATACGACGACGCCGATGACGAACCCCAAGCCCAGCGCTTCGGTGGCGAGATCGCCTGCTGCCGTGCCTAAAGCGAAAGTGAACAACACGGCCGCCCAATAGAAAAGCTCTCTACGCGTCGTGTTGATGGTGTGAATCGAAAGGGTGCGCTCGCTGCGATACCAAAGTCCGAACACCACGGCTAGCGCCAGCGCGAACGCAATCGTGCTCGCGTACAGACTCACGCCGAGCTTGTCGGTCAACGCGTCGGTGATCTGCGTGCCGACTACGCTGACCAGCACCACGGTCAGCCAGTAGATCCAAGGCACGTACTTGCGCGTGCGAAGCTGCCCCGCGAGCGCGGCCAGCAACAACACGAGCATCATGCCGCCCGTCACCGCGGTGCCGAGGCCGACATGCACGGCCAGATAATCCGCGCCGGTTTCGCCGACGGTGGTGGCCATGATCTTGATCGCCCAGAAGACGAGTGTCGCCTCAGGCACTTTGTTGCTCATCGTAGCCACACGATAATTCGCGGTCTCTAGCAAGGTGATTCTCCCGTTGATAAGCGCTCGGTTCGACGCGGTGATTCGCGCGATCACGCTCAACCAGTGCACCGACTATGCAACGAGGAACCTTATGCAAGCCTTATGTTCGGGCGTTGGGGAGCCGTTGCTACTCGTGGGCGGCCGCCGCCTGGTCGGCCACGGGCTTTGATACGCTACGACCGTGCGATACCTGTGCGGTATATCGTTGTTCAATCGCTATTAACGCGCCGCCCGATATTGCTTAGACTGCGTCTTTAACGCCAATCACTTTTCCAATCCACTCGCCGTATGCCTCGACAGTCCAATTCGTCGCCGGTTAAACCGCGCAGAGCGCCCAGCCAGCCCCGCTCCGAACGCATGGTCGCCACGTTGCTCGAAGCAGCCGCCCAGGTCCTCGAAAACAAGGGGCTCGAAGGTTTCAATACGAACGCGGTGGCGGAGCGCGCCGGTGTCAGCATAGGCTCGCTGTACCAGTACTTCCCCAGCAAAGACGCGCTCACGTTCGGGCTGATGCAGCGTGAAAGCGAAGGCTTCTATCAGGAGGCGCTGGCGGCGCTCGACCATGCCAGCGGACCGGTCGCGCTCGATCATCTGATTGGCGTATCGGTGCGGCAGCAGTTCGCGCGCCCCACGCTCGCGCGGCTGCTCGACGTCGAAGAGAGCCGGCCGGACATGCGCGCGGCGCTCTCCACGAAGGGCTCGATACGCGCCTTGCTGACGGAAATCCTTGCGCGTGACGGTCTACCGCCGCAAGAGGACACGTTGGTCGCCGCGCGCGATCTGTTGGCGATGATTCGCGGCCTCGTCGACGCGGCGGGCGAACGGGAAGAGACGGACATGGCCGGACTCATTCGCCGCGTGACGGCCGCCGTGTTCGGCTATCTCACGATGATGTCGGCCACGGACGCCGCCTCGGCGCGCGATTCTTCGGCTCCGCGCGCGGAAGGATCGCCGCAATCTCAGGATAAACGCGAGCAAGCCCCGCGCAAAACCTCCCCGCGCGCCCGGAAACGCCCGTAGCACGGGCCTGAGCGGTCATCGGTGCAGCGTCGGGCGACGCGAGTATTGAACGCGAGCTTTTACTCGTAACATTCTCCGTACGGAACGCAACGAGCGATCCGCATCAACGGAGATCGACATGACCGATATCACCACCATGAAGCTCAATCACATGAGCTTCCCCTCGTCCGACGTTAGCGCCACGGCGACCTTCTTCGAACAACATCTCGGCTGCACGGTAGCCGGCCGCGGCGGTAGCTGGTTTCTGAAACGCCCCGGATTCGACATCGTGATCGACAACGCCGCCGACCATCCGGTTGCGTGGCCGCACAACTTTCACATCGGCTTCGAACTGGGAACCCTCGACGACGTTCGCGCGCTTCACGACCGCATGGCCACGGCCGGCGTCGTGATGAAAACCGGCGTGTTCAAACACGAACGCGGCTCGCGGTTTTTCTGCGAAGTGCCCGGCGGCGTACTCGTCGAAATCAATACCCGGTCCGATGCCGACGAAGCGTATCGCGGCACCTTCGACCTTTGACATCTTCAATCGCATTTCCGCCAAACCTAAATGGCCGCGCGGACATGCAGGAGCTTTAGCCTATGCAAGTATTCGTAACCGGAGCCACCGGATGGGTCGGGTCCGCCGTGGTCCGTGAGTTGCTCGACGCCGGCCACCAGGTGACGGGCCTTGTCCGTTCCGACGACAAGGCGGCTGCGCTGGCTGCGACCGGCGCGCGGGTTATCCGTGGCACGCTCGAAGACCTCGACGCGTTGCACAGTGCCGCGTCGGCGGCGGATGCGGTGATTCACACCGCTTTCAACCACGACTTCTCCCGATTCGTCGAGAACGCCGAGCAGGAACGGCGCGCGATCGAGGCATTCGGAAGTGCGTTGCAAGGCTCGGACCGTCCGCTTCTCGTGACCTCGGGGCTCGCGCATATCGCATCAGGCCGTGCCGCGACCGAAGCGGACGTGCCCGACCCCTCTTTTCCCCGCAAGTCGGAAGCCGCTGCACGAGCGCTGGTGGAGCGCGGCGTGCGCGCCGCGACGGTCCGGCTCGCACCGTCGGTTCACGGTACGGGCGACCATGGTTTCGTCCCGATGCTGATCCGCATGGCGCGCGAGACGGGCGTGTCCGCCTATCTCGGCGAAGGCCTGAACCGCTGGGGCGGCGTGCATCGGCTGGATGCCGCGCGGGTCTACCGGCTAGCGGTCGAGCAGGGCGTGACCGAGTCCGTCTACCATGCGGTCGCGGATGAGGGCGTGTTGTTCAAGGATCTCGCCGAGGTGATTGGACGCCGGCTCGGCCTGCCGGTCGAATCGCGCGGCCGTGAACACTTCGGCTGGTTCGCGGGTTTCGTCGGCGCGGACATGGCCGGCGTCAGCGCGCGCACGCGCTCGCTGCTCGGCTGGTCGCCGACAGGTCCGGATCTACTCACCGATATCGATCAACCCGGCTACTACGCCGTCTGACGACGTGGCGCGGCGGCTCGCACGCCGCTTTGCGCCACGACATTCCCGGCCGCCGTTCGGCGGGCCACAAAGATTCTTCAAACGGCCCACAATATCCGCGATCCTGAAACGTCTTCAGACGCATGGAACCGCAGCCCACCCCGGACACGATGAAAGACCGAGATAGCGATATCACCGCGACTGTGGTGCGTGAGCGCATGAAGCTCGGGAATTTTATCCGGCGCCGTGTGCGCGATCCCGGCGAGGCCGAGGACATCTTGCAGGACGTCTTCTACGAGTTCGTGCAGGCGTACCGGCTTCCCGCTCCCATCGAACAGGCGAGCGCGTGGCTATTTCGCGCTGCGCGTAATCGCATCATCGACCGTTTTCGCAAGAAGAAAGAGCAACCGCTATCGGAACTCACCGACGACGGAGAGGAAGCCGATTACGAGTATCGACTCGATCTCGCGTTGCCCGCACATGACGCAGGTCCTGAAGCGCTGTATGCGCGCGCCGCATTGCTCGAAACCTTGCAGGATGCACTCGACGATTTGCCGCCCAATCAGCGCGACGTGTTCATCGCGCACGAGTTGGAGGGGCGCCCGTTCAAGGCGTTGGCAGCGGAAACGGGTGTCGCGATCAACACCCTGCTTGCGCGCAAACGCTATGCGGTGTTGCATCTGCGCGCCCGCCTGCAAGTGGTTTATGACGAACTGGATCTTTAAAGGAGTCGACGGATGAAATCTCGAATCAAATGTATTGCATTAGTGCCGCTCGTGGTGGTCGGCGTCGCCGTGCTCGGATGGGCAGTGATGACGTTGTGGAATTGGGTGGTTCCGGCGCTGTTCGTCGGTGCCCGCCTGATCGATTTCTGGCACGCATTGGGTTTGCTGATATTGAGCCGCATTCTGTTCGGCGGTTTCCGCGGACACGGCGGCGGCTGGCGCGAGCGGCGGCATTGGCGCAAATGGCAGGCCATGACGCCCGAAGAACGCGAGCAATTCCAGGCGACATGGCAAACCCGTTTCGGCCGACGCGAAGGAGAATGAACATGCGCCAGAAAGCGACCGCCGAGTGCAAGCAGGAGGCGGGTGTGATCGTGCCTGTGGTCGACCTGCGCCGCTGTGAAGGCAAGGGGGACTGTCTGGAAGTGTGCCCCGAGAACGTGTTCGAGATCCGCCGTATCGACGACGCCGACTACGCGAAGCTCGGCGCAATGAATCGCTTCAAGCTGCGGGTGCATGGAATGAAAGTGGCCTACACGCCGAACGCCGACGCTTGCCGTTCGTGCGGACTCTGCGTGACGGCCTGCCCCGAACGCGCGATCAAACTGGCCAGAGCATCGTAGTTGGCGTCACGCAATCGATTTTCCTGTCGATTCGCTGTCAATACACCTATCTGATAGACGCACCTGGTCAATACGGCCATCGCAGCGCCAGGTTCGCGCCATCTAAACTGTGTATGGCCGAAACCGTGCACGAGCAACCAATTCGTTCGGAATCTTGGAGAACGCACAGCCGGCGCCCAGCCGGCTGTTTCTATTTGCGGATACCCTCTGTGCGCCAGGATGAATCTATTCCAGTAGATCGAATAGGCAGTTGAGCTTGACATCTTTGCCTTCCAGAATGGCCACTCGGCCACTCACTCTCTCGTCGTCCCAATGCGCGGTTCCCCACGCCTGAATCAACCCGATTCATTGTGTTTACGTAATAATCGCGCAGCATACCGATCCACTTACCAACAAAAATGTGCAGGTCATGGCTTTCAGCGAACCAAGGTCTCCGTTTTTTAAGTGGATCGTCTCTTCCGCTCAGAACCTGAGCGCGGACAATCGGCAGGTACTGCTTGCCAATCTGTTCACACGCACCGCGTCGATCGTATTCGCGTCGATCTGTGAAATCAGCGTTTGCGCGACGGCGTTCTATCTTTATCCCAATGCGCTCTACGCCGGCTGGGGCGTGGCTGTCGTCGCGCTGCTGATTGCCCGCCTCGCACTAATCTGGTTGAACTGCACCCGTAGCGCTCGCGGCCAGCCGACTCCTACATCCGCGTTTCTATTCGCCAGCCTGCTCTGGAGTGCGCTATTCGGATTCGGTACGCTGCTGTGCAATACGAGCGGCGACGCGACACTATTCCTGCTCGGAAACGTTTGCGCTGTCGGCGTGATCGGTGGCCTGGCGGGACGCAATGCAGGCACCCCGCGGCTCGTGTTGCTGCAGATTACGTTCATTCTCGGGCTGCTGGGTCTTGGCGCGGCGCTGTCGCCCGGCTCCGGCAAACTCGTGTTGCTGTTCCAGGCGCCATTCTGTGCAGCCGGATTTTTCACCGTGGCGCTGCGCAGCAATCGCGACACGGTCGCCTTGCTGCTGGCGCGTGAAAATAGTCATCGTCTTGCCCGTCAGGACAGTCTCACGGGCTTGCCGAATCGCGCACGGCTCAGCGAACTGCTGCTGGAGCGCACCGAATTGGGCGCGTTGCGTGAGGATCAACAATTCGCGGTGCTGCTGATCGATCTGGACGGTTTCAAGGCGATCAACGACAGCCTGGGTCACGCGGCGGGCGATCAGATCCTTCAGGAAGCCGCAATCCGCTTGCGCGAAGTACTGCCGAGCGGCGATCTCGTCGGACGCCTGGCGGGCGACGAGTTCGTCGCCATTTCAGACGCAACGGGGCAAGCGCGCGACGTGCGTATCCTGGCGGATCGCATCGTCAAAACATTGGCACGGCCGTTCGCTTTGCGTGAGGCGCTGGTGCATATCGGCGCGAGCGTGGGCGTCTCGCTCTATCCGGAACACGCGCAGACGGGGCCGCAATTGCTGATCTGCGCCGACCGTGCGTTGTATTCGGTCAAACGCAGCGGCAAAAGCGCGTTCGCGCTGTTCGATGCCGGCAAGCATGCGTCGGACGAGAGTCTGAGCTTGCTGCGCAGTGACCTGGAAGGCGCATTGCAGTCATATAGCGGCTTGCGCATGGAGTATCAGCCGATTGTCGATCTCAGTAGCGGCGCGGTGTCCGGCCGAGAAGCGTTGATTCGCTGGACGCATCCCAGTCGCGGCGAGCTGCCGCCTTCCGCGTTCATTCCCACTGCCGAGCGTACCGGCCTGATTCTGGCCTTGGGCGAATGGGCGTTGCTGCAGTCCTGCAAGGAAGCCGCGACCTGGCAAGATAAGGTCACGGTCGCCGTGAATGTGTCGCCGGTGCAATTGCGGGAGGAATCGTTTGCTTCGAGTGTGGCGGCGATTCTTCGTAAAACGAAGCTCCCGCCCGTACGACTGAATATCGAGGTCACGGAAACCGTACTGCTGAATGACGACGTCGTCACCCGGCGCAACGTCGCGAGGCTGCGCGCATTGGGTATCGGACTCGCGCTCGACGATTTCGGCACGGGCTTCTCGACCATGTCGACGCTCGTGCGCTTCTCGTTCGACAAGCTGAAGATCGACAGTTCCTTCGTCAAGGAGTCGGTGCATCGTCGCGAATCCGCCGCGGTGGTTCGCGGGATCGTTGCACTGGCACGCGAAATCGGCATTCCGACCACGGCGGAAGGGATCGAAACGCAGGAACAGTTGGACTTCGTGCGGGTATGCGGTTGCACGCACGCTCAGGGCTTTCTGCTCGGCAAACCCGTGCGAGGCAGCGAGATTGCGCAAATCGACGAACCGGTTATCGCTCATTCAGCGGATAAGGAATGAGTGGCAACGGATGTTTCGCGCCGCCTTACTGCCCGCTTTTCGCCTTGCCCCACACCAGCGATTCAGGATGCTGCTCCAGATAGTCGGCCAATGCGTTTAACGATCGAAGTGTCTGCGTCAGTTGCGTGAGCGCCTCGTGCATATCCGCTTGCATCGGTGAGTCCTGTTGCAAGACCGCGTTAGCGGCGCTGAAAGTTTTCTCGGCGGAGGCCAGCGTGTCGCGCGCCTGCGGTGTCAGTTGCGTGTCGAGTTGCCGGAGCAGACGGTCGGCATTCTGCAACGCCTCGTTGAGGTTGTGGCCGAGTTGTTCGAACGGAACCTGATCAAGTTTCTTCGCGATGTCGGCGATCTGAACCTGGAGTTCTTCGAGCGTATTCGGCACGGTGGGTAACTCAATCGGCTGCACGTTCAAGTCGACACGCGCTGGCGGCGCTTTCGGAAACATGTCGAGCGCGATATACAACTGGTTGGTCAGCAGATTGCCCGTGCGCAATTGTCCGCGCAGGCCGCTCGCTACCAGCTTCAGCAGTAGGGCTTTGCCGGCATTCGTATCACTGTGCTGGACCGATTCCAGATAGCGCCGTCCGAGCCGTTCGGGATAGAGGTTGAGTGCGACGGGCAACGTGAATTCACGCGTCTTTGGATCGAATTCGACGCCGATGCGCGTTACCTCGCCGAGCTGAATGCCGCGGAAGTCGACTGGCGCTCCGACCGTCAAGCCACGAAGGGACTGCGTGAATTTCATCACGACAGGGGCCGCGGGACCGTCGGCATGACGCATGGCGGCGGCCTCATCCTGGGCAAGCGGGAAGGCGGCGCCATCTGGCGCGGCCGTGCCGATCGATTCGCCCGGCGGGGTCTGGAATGCAATGCCGCCGAGCATTACCGCGGCAAGCGATTGCGTATTGAGCGTGAGACCGTTCGCGTCGAGCCGTAAGTCGAGACCGCTTGCTTGCCACCAACGTGTATTCGTGCCGACGTATTGCTGATATTGCTGGTCGACGAAGACATCGAGCGAAACGCCGGTGCCGTTCTTGTCCAGCATGACGCCGCTCACCCGCCCTACCTGGACGCGCCGGTAGTAGACCGGCGAGCCGATGTCGACCGAGCCGAGCGAATCACCATGCAGGACATAGCGCGCGCCGTCGTCGTCTCTGCGCACGGCAGAGGGCGTTTCCAGTCCCGTGAAGTGGGTTTCGGTCTCTCGTGAGTGCCCCGCATCGACACCGATATAAGCGCCCGACAGCACCGTGCCCAGACCGGAAATGCCGCCGGCGTCGACACGAGGGCGGACCACCCAGAAACGTGTGCCTTTTACCGCGAAGCGACGCGCGTCCTCCGTCAGCCGTACTTCAGCCACGACGTGTGAGCGGTCCGATGCGAGCGTGATGGCCTCGACAGTGCCGATCTCCACGTCACGGTATTTGACCGCTGCCTTGCCGGCTTCGAGGCCTTCCGCATTGAGGAAGCGGATGGTGATGGCGGGGCCGCGCCGGCTCACCGACTGATAAGCCAGCGCGGCACAGATAAGCGCGGCGGCGAGCGGAATCAGCCAAACGAGCGATGGAAGCCGCCCGCTCGATGCTGCGCTGGCCGCGTCACTTGAGTTGCGCGACCAGCGCATCGGCGCCCTTCTCGATGCCGGTCTTCGACGCGGCGAGCGAACCGAAGCTCGCGCCGATATTCATCGGACTCGGATACTGCTTGCTGACATACGCGTTGATGAGGCGGTTGCTCGCCGCATCGTAGATTTCGACAGCGTAGATCACCGAACCGGTGAACGCACCTTCGCGGCCGCGCACCGTTTGGACGCCGTTATAAATTCCACCCGCAATGTCGAAGCGCGACAGCGTGCTGATTACCGGCGTGCTGGTCTTCGCGCCGGTCAGCGTGAGTTTCAGGCGCAATGTGTTCGGACCGGGAGCGGTAGCGATCTCGAAGCGGCCGCGCAGTTTTTCCGCGAAGCGGGTCTGCATGTAGCTCGCGAGCGCTGCTTTATCTTCGTCACGCATATCGCCGAACTGATTGTCGGCACCGCGATAAACGACGACTGGATCGATGATCACTTTCGTGTACTGCTGCCAGTCGGTTTGCGACGAGAAGCGATACGGCACGCGACCCGAGTCGTCTTGCGGATTGGGCCTTAAATAAGGCGCCGAAGCGATCCCCGAATAAGCGACTGGCGTCACGCTTGAACAGCCGATCAGCGCGACGCAAGCGGCCGCCATCAACACATGACGCACCTTTACTAATTTTTCCATGCCTATCTCCGTTTGCGGGTTCGAGCCTGTCCTTCCTGGCCGATCCAGGCACGACAGTTCATGGCGGGCTCAAGCCTAACATTGCAATTCCAGGATGTAAACCGACCAGACGGTTTGTTTGTGACGCAGATTGTAGGACGCGAAGCGATGTCGGCGCGTGGCCGACGCGCTCTTTTCAAACTTCTTTAGCGATTTTTTTGGTGGCGCGTGGTGCGCGTGCGCTGCGTGGTTTCGCTTTCGCCGCGGGTTTCACGGCCGCGGCGGACCACTGACTATCGTCGAGCAAACGATCGAACAAACGCCCGCGCTCCTTGTCGGAAAATGGGCTAAGTCCCAGCAGGCTCGTAAACACGAGACCTCGTGCGGCGGCCCAACGCAGGAGCGCCAGGTCCGGATCGGCCGCTTCGGCTTTGATGCTTTTGACCTTCTGCGCGCTCTTTTCGTTAGTGGAGGAAAGCAGCGTAGGGTCCTCGACCAAAGCCGCGAGAATGGCAAAACCTCCCGCCTGCGGGTTCTCCGCCGCTTCGCGCATGGTCGCGATCTCGGTCGCGAGGTTCGCCTCGGGCGTTGTGTCGACGACCTTCGCGAGATATTGCCGGGAGAAATTTTCGAAGTGCTCGATGTCGTGCTCGAGCAGCGCTTTCAGGACTTCGGTTTTCGTGCGGAACTGATGCATCAACCCGCCCTTGCTGATGCCGCTTTCGCGTGAGATCGCGTCGAACGTGAGCTGACCCGGGCCGTCGCGCGCGATGATGGTCAGCGCCGCTTGAAGCGCTGCGCGGCGGGAGCGTTCGGAACGAGTTGGGTTGTCCATAAAGTCTTTAGAGCGTTGGGGCGGCCTTGCGCGAGCGACGAAGGGTACGCTCGCGCGGCGGCCGAGGCTTAGGCCGATCGATCGCTCGGGCAGAGTTCAGGCAGAGCGACGATCGCGGATACGCATTCATTTTACAGGCCACGCCCGGACGGTCGACGCAGAGCGTGCGAGGTATCCTTCATAGGTTGAACACGGCGACTTTCGCACGCGCTTACTCCGACACTCAGGCAAACATGGAATCCACGCTGCAATTTCAACTCAGAATAACGGTTGCGCCCGGACTGGCCGATACTTTGCGCGCCGACCCGACGTACGCGTCGCACGCTGCGTTGCGTGATGTTCTGCACAAACACGACGCCACGCTGAAGTGTCAGTTCGATGCGTTCGCGGATTACGTCAGCGAGGCGGAGAAACTCGGCACGGAAAACTATCCGCTCTATCAGTGGACTCGCGAGACGATTGAACATCCGCAGAAGAAGGCGAAGTACCTTCAATCGTTCACGGTCTACGTGAACGGCGACGAGATCTACGGCAAGCTGATTGCGGATGAGATAGAGGTTGATCTGTTGAAGCTTGTTAGTGACGACGGAATCAGTAGCGTCTCCCGGTTCGATACGAATCCTGCGAACAATCCTCAGCCGCCGAAGCGATAGCACATCGCCGCCGACTTATCCGCCAATCGTCATGTTCAATTTACATTTGACGACAAGCCGCCGAGTTCGTGAGAGGATGCTAATTCACTTTTTTTCGAGGAGAGCGCCATGGGACTCTTGGACGAAGCAGGAAAGATTGCAGGGGCATTTGCCGCCGTTGAAGCAGCAGAAAAAGTGGATCCGGGCGCAGGCTTTCTGACGAAAGGCGTTGCGGCTGTAGCCGGTTTCGAAGGCGCCGGTAAGCTGGAAGAAATGGTCGAAAAGAAAGACGAACCGACGCAAGACGCCGCAGCCGACACGCAAGCCACCGACGACACGGCTCCCCAAGCGTGAACGAACGCAGGCCGCCGGAAACATGATCCGTATGACGGATTCATGCCCCGGCGGCCTCGCGATCAATGCAGCACTTCGTATCACTTCCCCCCGCCCTGCGCGCGCATCAATTTCCCTTTCATTACTGTGACCACGGCGCTATCAATGTCGGTCATCTGTAAGCATTGTTCGCCTGACATCAAAGCGGCCTGTTCTGGTTCGCCATTCTCAATCGCACGCTGATTCGCGGCATTTTTCGTACGACTGTTTTCATCTGGCTGTCATAGCTTCACGGCTAGGATCGCGGGTCACCTTCGTGGTGCACATTCAGCAGCACCCTTGCCGCCTACGCAGCCGCATGGTCTCTCCGCGTATTCGCCGGCATCCTTCCACCCCGATAGAAAAATACCAGACATGTCGAACAAGAAAATCGCCAATGCCGTGCCTCCCGAACAGGGCGCTTCCATCGTTTCGCGTCGTGGGTTTTTGAAGTTTGCCGGCGCCTCCAGCCTCGCCACTGCGGCGAGTACGTTCGCGTCGACGGCGCGCGCGGCGGGTAGCACGCCCGACGGCACGCCCGAGCAGATCCACCTGACGTGGGGCAACGATCCGTCGAGCGAGGCCACCGTGTCGTGGGCGACGCTGGCGCAAGCGGTGAAGCCGCAAGTGCGTTTCGGCGCCGCAGGTGGCACGAAGCACACGGTGCATGCTGTGCAAAGCACGTACACCGACGGCATCAACGGCGAGGTGGTGTTCGCGTATCACGCGCGTTTGCGTGACCTGAAGTCCGACACGAGCTACGAATACGAAGTCACCGCCGAGAACGACAGCAACGCGGCGCAGCCTTTCACGGCAAATTTCCGCACCGCGCCGCGCGGTCGTGCTGCGTTTCGCTGGACCAGCTACGGCGATCTCGCGACGCCGAATACCGGCTGGGTCTTGTCGTCGCCGCAAAGCCGTTTCGCGGTGCAAGCGGTCGAGCGTTTCGAGCCGCTATTCCATCTGCTTAACGGCGACCTCTGCTACGCCAATCTGAACCCGATGCATCAGCCGGATGTGTGGCGCGACTTCGGCAACAACTGCCAGACGTCGGCGGCCAACCGTCCGTGGATGCCGTGTCCCGGCAATCACGAACTCGAATTTCACAACGGCGAACAGGGCCTCGCGTCGTACCTCGCGCGCTATACGCTGCCGGACAATCACACGCGTTTTCAGGGCCGCTGGTACAGCTTCCGCGTGAGTTCGGTGCTGTTCATCTCGCTCGATGCGGACGATATCGTCTATCAGGACGCCGCCGCTTTCGTCGCCGGTCCGGCCCCGCTAGTGCCGGTCGCCAGCACCGGCAATCCGCCGATTCAACCCGGCACTTCGCTGTACGTACGCGGCTATAGCGACGGCGAGCAAACCCGCTGGCTGGAGCGAGTCCTTCGCCATGCCGCCGAGGACAACGAAGTCGACTGGATCGTCGTGCAGATGCATCAGGACGCGCTGAGTTCGTCGAAGACCGGCAACGGCTCGGACAAGGGCCTGCGCGAAGCATGGCTGCCATTGTTCGATCGCTACGGTGTGGATCTCGTGTTGTGTGGTCACGATCACGACTACGAGCGCAGCTACCCCGTGCGTGGTTGCAATCACAACAAAGGCACCGACATCGCGACGGGTCGTCCGGTCGATACGTTGCAGCCGAAGCCGGTAATGTCGGCGGTCTCGTCGGGCGCGTCGACGTTCGATACGAGCCACGGCACGATTCACCTGATTCTCGGCGGCGGCGGCACGAGCGCGCCGCTGGACGTGTACGGCGTGGACGCCGGCACGGGCATGCCGCAAGCGCGCCTGTTCACGCGGCCGAACCGTCCGGTTGCGGGCACGACGGCGGGCACATTCGTACGCGCTGGCGCGGATGCGGTTGAAGACGCGATCTGGTCCGCGCAGCGCGATACCGGCACTGGCTACGGCATCGCGGTGTTCGATCACGATCCGGGCGAGCGCGGCGGCGAGACCACGATCACGATGAACTACTATCACGCGCCCGGCGCGGACCAGACGCCGACGCAGAACTATGAGCTGTTCGAGACGATCGAGTTGAAGAAGAAACGGCGCGGATAAGGCCGGCAAAACGGCGTAGATCTTTTGTTACACGTCTTACGGACGTTTGTTTGGGCGGTTACAAAACGCTTTCAAGTTGCCGGTTATACTCGGCGCCGTCCTAAACACAAAAGAGCTTTTTTATGCCGAAGAAACTCGTTCAGATGCTCGCTATCGCAGTGCTCAGCGCTGCGGCCTCTTTGCCGGCAACGGCCAGTGATATGAACAACGCCCTTGGCGGCGCGCTCGGCGGTGTGGCCGGCGCTGCCCTGGGCGGTGCGGTCGGCGGCAGTACCGGCGCTATTCTCGGTGGCGCGGTCGGCGGCGGCGCGGGCGGTGCGGTGACATCGAACCGTCGTGAGCGCACGGGCGCGATTATCGGCGGCGCGCTGGGTGGCGGCGCGGGCACCGCGGCCGGCAATGCGATGGGCGGCCGGAGCGGCGGCCTCGTCGGTGCGGCGTTGGGCGGCGGCGCGGGGTCGGCGCTCGGCGGCAACATGTCGCGCTCCAATTCGTACTCGGACGACTATTCGCGCGGCTATCGGTCGGGCAAGCGGCATCATCGGCATCGTCACTACGATTGATGCGGTAAAGGGGACGCGGCGAGGGTCACTCAGCGTCCTCGCCTGAGTGGCCAATCCGAGCGACAGGTGGCCTGATTTAGCGTGTTGTTCGTCGGCGCGTTAAGCTCCTGGCAGTGGGACGATTCACGCGGCGAATGCCGCGAAGACGTCTCGCGATTCAAGGCCACCCTTCTGGAGACGGAAAAAAATGCTACGCGTTTATTGCGCGGGTCCGCTGTTCAACGCAGCCGAACGCGCGGAAATGGATTCGATTGCCCACACGTTGGAAGCCGCGGGTTTCGCGACGTTTCTGCCGCATCGCGATGGTCTGGAATTCGCGCGACTCAAACCGGAACTCGAAAAACTCGGCGCGTCGGTTGAAGAAGCCGCGCGGATTCTCGATCGTGCGATCTTCAGTCTGGATACCTATCAACTGCTGCAGCGCTGCGATGTCGTCGTCGCTAATCTGAATGGCCGTGTCGCCGATGAGGGCACGGTCGTCGAAGCGTCGCTCGCATGGCACGCGGGCAAGCCGCTGGTGCTTTTCAAGGCCGACGCGCGCTCCATGCTCGGCGGCTCTGACAATCCGATGCTCGGTGGGCTGGGCGATTTTCGGATGGTCGATCAGATCGCGGCATTGCCGCAAGCGATTCATGACGTGATTGCGCGAGGTCGTGCGGACGGTGTCGCGCAGGCGATGGAACGTGGCGCGACGATCGCGAGGCTTCGCGAAGGCAGCGACGATTTGAATGGGATCGCAAAGATCCTGTATAGCGATTCACGGGTATAAATGCGAGTCGCATAGATGTGGGGGTATTGCACGCGGCAAGCTATTAAGGTTTGCTGTGGGCGGCCGATAATAGGTGGGCGTCTTTTGTTCGCTATCACGGAACCCACCTTTTAAACACCATGGCTGACGTATCGAATAACAAAACCACACCGCGACCCGTTGTCATTTCATTCGTCGGCTATTGGATCCTGTTCCAGGTGCTCAGCGTCGTGGCGACAGGTTTTCAGGCTTTGGCCGGCGGATATTTCGGCAAGGTGGCGCTTTACCCGGGGACATCGCTGTCGATACCGTTGCAGTGGTGTGTACAGGCAGCCATGACGTATGGCAATTATCGTATCGCGCGTGCGCTCTTCGCCGGAGATCGGCGCGCACGACTTTGGTATGTCGGGCTTTCGGTCCTCAGCGCCGGATTGATGTTCGCGTTTGGTTCGACGCTGAAGTTCGAGTTCATTGTCGCGACTTGTGCTTTCAGTGTAGCGTTGATGACGACCCTGTTCGTGGGTCCCGGTGCCCGCTACCTCGAGTCGCCGGGCATGATCGAGGCGCCCTTTGCAGCCTGGAAGACCCCGCCTGTTCTTCTGCATATCGTCGCGTCGTTCGGTGCGTATGTCGTCATCATGGAAGTCTTCTCGCGACAGTTACCGCACACGTCAACCGGTTGGCTTGGCGGACCCAGGCCGCTGATGCTGGTCTTCGCCGCACTGCTCCTGCTATCGCATTCGCTGGCGCCTCGTACGCCAGGTCTGCCGAGGGAGACAGGAATCGTGCTCGTCGTCTGGTCCGGCTTTTCGACTTATATGTTTAGCGCGAGCGATTGGATGAGCCATGCCCTGTACCCCAAAATGTTGATCAACTGGGATTGGAGCGACGTCATTCCCTGGCTGATCAGTGCTGCTGCGATTGGCGTGGGTCTCCTGGTGTCGACCTGGGCGCGCGATGGCATACCGCCGGAACAGCCCACGTTCTAGCCGTCAATCCGGCGGCAATACCAACGCCCCACACCCCGTATCCGCGACAAACGTCGCCAGCAGTTTCGCCGGATGAACCGGATCGGAATTCTCGGCGAACACGTGAAGCGTGCCCGGCGGTTCGAACCAGGTCTGGCCCACGGCGTAATTGATTGCCGCTCCGCCGCCTAGTTGCGAACGCACCGTTCCTTGCAGCACGACGGCCGTCACCGAGCCCGGATGACGATGCGCCGGCGTGAACGCGAGCGGCGGATACTCGACGGTAATCGTCGTGATCGATTTGCCTGGCGCATTGGGCAGCGCCTCGCATGACAACACCTTGATAATCGACGCCGGCCGGCTCGCTGCATTGGCGTTCGCATTTGTATTCAGCGATCCGCTGGACAGCAGCGGACCGCTGCCCTGGGTACCGCCGCAAAGCGTGGCGAACCAGTCGAACGCCGAGCGAGGCGCCGCTGGACCGAGCGACAGCACGGCCACGGCGAGCGCTGCAAATAGCGCAGGCGTACCGGCCGTCAGATTCGGTCGGTACGACAAACACGACAGACACGACAGCATGCGCGCGTTCATACACGTGCCACCCGACGCAGGCTCGCTCGCCAGCGCAACTCACGTTTTGCCTTCGCGCTGGTGACTTCCGCGTCGTCTTGCGCGATGTTGTACACACCCGCAGCGCCTTGCTGAAGCGCAAGCAATGCCGCGTACGCCGCAGCCTCGACATGCAGCGGACTAGAGCCTTTCGGCGTATCGGCTCCAGTGCCTGGACCATAGATCTGTCCATATCGCAGCACCGTGCCATTCAACGACGCGGCTTCCAGCACCTGCCGCTCCAACGCCGCGACGCCACGCACGCTGATACCGCGCGCGCCTTCCGCATCGACATCGAGCGGCGACGTTTCGTCATACGGCGTAGCGCCTAGCCTATACGCCCACGCAATACTTTGCGCGATCAGCCGGTTGCTGCCGGCCGCGATGGCGGCGGCAATCAGGTTGCGCGTGCCCTCGTCGCGTATCCGCGCGTTGTTCCGCACGGCCTCGGCCATCCGGGCGGGATCGAGCCCGGCAGGCAGATCCGTGAGTTGATGAATCACGCTAAGTGGCGCGATGAAACACAGTGCGTCCCGCAGCGCATTCGCGTCGAATACATCGACGACGACCGGCACGACGCCTGCCGCTTCGAGTTGTTTCGCGCGCTCCGCACGCCGCGTGCTGCCGAAGACCTTGTAGCCCGCCTCGATCAGCAGCGGCGTGAGCGCTGCGCCAATCGCGCCGGTTGCGCCTGCAACAAATACCTTGTGTGCCATTCCTCTTCTCTCCCATAAGCGATAGCGAACGTCCGCGACGGCAAGCCGTGCTTCCGACGAAGAGCAGAATAGGGTTGTTAATGGTCGCCGAAAAGGTCCATTATCGAGAAACAGATTGAGCCAATTTGACGAGGAAGCGAGTGCGACGGGCAGAACAGATTGAACTTGCATTGGCGCCAAGACCGGACGGCGTGTCGCTGCAGCGTTGGCTCTATGACGAACTGCGCGCAGCGATCTTGAGCGGCCGCTTACCGCCGGGCGCACGGCTGCCTTCCACGCGCGATCTCGCGGCGCGCTTCGAACTGTCGCGCGGAACCGTGCTGGGCGCGTTCGCGCAACTCGACGCGGAAGGGTATCTGGCGGGCGCGGTAGGGCGCGGTAGTTTCGTCGCGGCTGAATTGCCGGATCGGCGCATCGACAGGGGTGATCGAGGCGAGCCAACGTCGATCAAGAAACGCGACGGACGCTCTTCAGTACGTGAAAGCAAAAGCAAAAACAAAAGCAAAGACGACGACAGCGGCGCGCAGCGACCCGCCGTGGTGCTTTCCAATCGCGGACGCCTGCTCGCCCGCAGCGCATTTCAACTGAGCGGTCGCTCGATCCCGGCGCGCGCTTTCCGCGCGAGCCAACCGGACCTCGACGCGTTTCCATTCGAACTATGGGCGCGCATTGCGGCCAAACGCGCGCGCCGCACCCGGCGCGATCTGCTGGGCGATGGCGAAGCACAGGGCTACCGGCCACTACGCGAAGCGATCGCCGGTTACGTGGGCATGTCGCGCGGCATCGCGTGTTCGGCGGATCACGTCGTGATGCTCGGCAGCGTCCAGCAGGCGATCGATCTGGCTGCGCGTCTGCTGCTCGATCCCGGCGACGCCGCGTGGATCGAAGATCCCGGCTACGTTGGCGCGCGCTTCGTGCTCGAGGCTGCGGGCGCACGCGTGATCGGTGTGCCGGTCGACCCGGGCGGCCTCGATGTGGAATGGGCGCGCCGGCATGCGCCCGACGCGCGTCTCGCATTCGTGACGGCCGGGCGGCAAGCGCCGCTGGGGCCACCGCTCGCGCTCGAACGCCGGCTGTCGCTGCTCGAATGGGCGCATGAGCGCGGCGCGGTCATCATCGAAGACGACTACGACAGCGAATACCGTTTCGCGGGCAATCCGCTCGCCGCGTTGAAGAGCCTCGACGACGACGGCCACGTGATCTACTGCGGCACGTTCAGCAAGCTGCTGTTTCCCGCGCTGCGGACCGCCTATGCGATCGTGCCCGACCGCCTGGTCGAGCCGTTCGTGGCCGCGTTGTCGTTGACGGCGCGACATGTGCCGCTGGATCAGCAATCGGTGCTGCACGAATTCATCGCCGACGGCCATTTTGGCCGGCATATCCGGCGCATGCGTGTGCTTTACGGCGAGCGAGCTGAGGCGTTGACGGCTCACGTGACGCGGCATCTTGCCGGCTTGCTGGAGGTGCCGCCGATCATTGCCGGACTCGACGCGCCGGCCTTCTTGCCGCGCGGCACCGACGACAACGAAGTAGTGCGTCGCGCGGCGCTCGAAGGCATCGAAACGCGAGCGCTGTCGCGCTACGCGGTCGACCGACCGGCGCCGGCGGGGCTGGTGCTGGGATTTGCGTCGGTCGGTGTCGACGATATTGCGTCAGGGGTGATCGCGTTGGCGCGTGCGCTGTCGTGAGGCTTGACAGTCAGCGCCGCCAAGGCTCATTCATCGCGATGGTTCATGACGACGCACTCGAGATTGCCGGCGTTGGCCGCGGCTGCCATCGCCTCAGGCAACGCATTCAACGGATAGACGAGCGGGCGTAGCGGTGCGATGTCGAGTAGTCCGCTGCGAATCAGGTCCAGCAGACGCCGGTAGGCATCGCGCGGATACATGAACTGGCCGAGGATCTCCCAGCCGTTCAACATCACTTCCGTGTACGGCACCGGCAGCGGCACGGTCATGCTGCCCATCACCACAAGGCGGCCGCCTCTCGACAGACTGCGCAGCGCGGCGAGCGTCATGTTCGGATCGCCCGCGTTGCCGACCATGTCGAACGCGAGTTGCGCACCGCCGCCGCAGACGCGGCGAATCGCGTCGCGGTCCGCGTCGACGTCGCCGGTTGCCGCGACTGTCGTGACGCGCCCCGCAGGGCCGAGTTGCGCTACGGCTTCGAGCGCACGCGCATTGCGCCCGAGCGCCACGACGCGTGCCGCGCCCATCGCGAGGGCAACCATGATCGCCGCTGTGCCGTAGGCGCCCGTCGCGCCCGACACGACCGCCGTCTCGCCTGCTGCGAGCCTGCCGCGCAACAGTCCACCGAATGGCACGATGCAGCGCGTCGTCATGGCGAGCTGGATAGCGCTCAATGGCGCCAGGTCGTCCGCGGGTGTCACGGCGCTGGCTGGAAACGACGCGTATTCGGCCAGCGTGCCATCCGGCCAGTCCGACTGCATCGGGCCCGAGTCGGGGCTGATGGCCGTGATGCCGAGCAGCATCTCCGCAGGCGTCGCGACGTTCTCCTGCGCGACGAAATGGGACGACAACACCACGCGCTGACCGGGCTTCAGATGCCAGACGCCGGGGCCCACTGCGTGAACGATACCGATACCGTTGCCGCCGGGAATGAACGGACGATCCGGCGTGTGATAGATCGACAGCTTGCCGTCCACGTAGTCTTTCATATACGACAGCAATGACGACGTTTCGACGCGCACCACGACGCCACCGGCGCGCGGTTCGGGAATGGGCAGGTCGATCAGGCTGAGTGTTCCACCGAGACGTTCGAGTTGCCAGGCTTTCATGCGAGTACTCCTTGATGAGGTTCAGGTAACGACGCGGATGGCGCCGTGAAAGTGAGCTCATAATCGCGCTGGCCTTCGTTGCTGGCTATAATCAAAACGGTCTGATTCTTATTCGATCGTACATTTATGGATGCTCTATCCGACGTACTCTCGATGCTGCGCGTGAGCAGTATCCTGACATCGCGATTCGAGGGACGAGGCGCATGGAGCTTCCGGTTCCCTTCGTATCAGCACATCAAATTCGGCGGCATGCTCGAAGGGCGCTCCTTTCTGTGGATCGAAGGGAGCGCGGAGCCGGTAGTGCTTGAACGCGGCGACTTCTACATGCTCACCGACGGTCAGCCGTTCTATTCCGCCAGCGACCCGAACCGGCCCGCGCTCGACGGTCCCGCCGCGTTTCAGCCGATTCGCAGCAGCAATGGCGTGGTGCGTTTTCAGGGCGAGGGCGATAACGAAAGCGTTAGTCTCGCGAGCGGCCGCTTCACGTTCGAGAACGACGTCAGCGATCTGTTGCTGCGGCACTTGCCGCCGTTGATTCATCTGCGCGCGTCGGATGTCGGCACGCATGCGTTATCGCGTGTGCTCGATCTGCTCAACTGGGAGACGGATGACTTGCATGTCGGTGCGGACGTGGCGCGCAGCGGTCTGGCGGCGCTCGTGCTGGTTCACGTGTTGCGCGCTTATCTGGCGTCGGCGCGACAGCCCGAAGGCTGGCTCGGCGCGTTGGCCGATCCGAAGATAGGCGGCGCGTTGTCGATGATGCATGCGCAGCCCGGCGAGCGCTGGACGGTGGAGAGTCTGGCGTCGGCGGTCGGGATGTCGCGTACGGCATTTGCGCAGCGGTTTCGGAGTCAGGTGGGGAGTGCGCCGGTCGAATATCTCGCGCAGTGGCGTATGACGATCGCGCGTTCCGCACTCAAGCATTCCGACGAATCGTTGACGGGGATCGCTTCACGAATTGGCTACCAGTCGGATACGGCTTTTAGTATCGCGTTCAAGCGGTACACCGGGGTGAGTCCGGGGAGATTTCGGGTGAATGCGCAGTCGGCAGAGGGGAGGGTGGGAGCGCCGGCGCTGGAACACTAAGAGCTTTCCCGACCTAATCGCACGCCAACAATGTATTGGACGCACGCATCGCGCCGCTGCATCCTTCCGGCATGAGTTCGAAACCGTGGGCTTGCGGTACGGAACATGACGAAGGAAAACAATGACAAACGAGAGACTGGCCGGCATTGGCTATGGATTAATTGCGGCTGTGATCTGGGGAGGGTTTCCGGTCGTGACGCGTCTCGGCGTCACGCATTCGACGCTGGATTCCTATGACATCGTTTTCGTCCGTTTCATCGTTTCCGGCATTCTTCTATTACCGGTATTGCTTCGAGGCAAGCTTAACGGATTGGGTCTTGTGCCCGCTTTGGTGATGGTCGTCGGCGTGGGTGCGCCTTATATCCTGCTAGTCGCTACTGCGTTGAGCCGCGCGCCGGTCGGCTATTTCGCGCTGACGCCCGGCAGCATGATTGCATTCACGGCCATTCTCGGCAGGTTCGTGATCAAGGACACGCTTTCCACGGCGCAGAAAATCGGCATTCTGACGGTATTGTTCGGCATGAGCATGGCCGCGTTCGATGTCCTGTCCAACACGGGCGGCGCGTTTTCCATCACGCTGTTTGTCTTGGGTGGACTGCTGTGGGCGATCTATAACGTCACCACGAAGCGATACGCCGTCAGCGCAATTCGCGCGACAGCAATCGTATCGGTCGGCTCGGCGCTTTTCTATTGTCCGTTCTATGTTCTGAGCCGAGGTTTATCGCCGCTCTTGCATGCGCCGATTGCCGCCATTGCTATTCAGGCGGTCTATCAAGGTGTACTGGTGTCGATACTGGGGCTTTACTTCTTCAGCAAGGCCGTTTCGATCCTGGGACCGGCTATTGGCGCGACGTTTGCCGCGCTGGTGCCGCTCCTCGCCACGATTGAGGCCGCGTTGCTGTTGAAAGAGCAACCTCATTCGCTCACGCTGGCCGGTATCGCGGTCGTGACGATTGGGATGGTTGCGAGTCTCGTCAAACGTTGGGATCGCCCGCGACAGGCGGCGTCGGCTTAATGGGTCGCGTTTTGCGTGCCGCACTCGGTGCGGTGTAGTCGGCGGTAAAGTTATCGAGTACTGCGGGGATTTCTCTTTCCAGCACGGTCATGATCACGCGCGTTCTCGACGGAATAGGACGCGCGCACAGCGCATTCAATTCAAAACCCGGCACGGTGTATCGAGGTAGCAGCCGAATCAAACGAGCGCTCCCAATCGCCTCGGCGCAGACGGGTTCCTGAAGCACACCGATACCCGCGCCCGCCAACAACAACTCGTAAACCGGCCGCCAATGGCTCACGCTGAGAGCCGGCGATACCGGTGCGGAGATCGGCGCTTTCTGTTCATCGAACAGCCTCAGCATGTCGTCGCCGAACAGACCCATCACGCGGATGAACGGATGCGCGATCAGTTCATCGGGATGATCCGGCAAGCCGTATTGCTCAAGATAAGCAGGGGCCGCTACCAGTACCCGCCGAACATGTCCCAGCGGACGAGCGATAAAACTGCCTTCCCCCAGTTGTCCCAGCCGCAACGAGATATCCACGCCCTCGGTGACGGGGTCGACCATCTGGTCGTTCAGTATCAGATCGATGTTGAGTTGCGGATGCTGCTCACGAATACCCAGCAGAATGCGCGGCAATACGATTTCGCCGAGACCTTGCGGCGCCGCGATACGCAACACGCCGCGCAGTGCGGGATCCTGTTGCGACACGGCGGCGCAGGCTTCATCTGCTGCGTCGATAACCTGCTTGCAGCGTTCGTAAAAGAGCTTGCCCTCATCCGTGCACGAGACGACGCGCGTGCTACGGCGAAGCAGTTTGACGCCGAGATGTTGTTCCAGCCGTTCAATACGCTCGCTAACAGCAGGCTGGCCAATGGCGAGGTCGCGCGCGGCCCTCGACATATTGCCGCGTTCCACTACCCGCACATAGATTCGCATTGCCGCCAATAGGTCCATGCGCCGTATCGTATCAGTTCCACCGATAGCTGTTATCGGCTGCGGAGGCCTACCGGCAGGGTTAGTGTGAACGTTACCGTTGCGGGTATCGAGTCATTGCCTACGGAGCGAGAATGTCCCTATCCAGATCGAAACTCAACCTCAAGCTTCTCGGCCCGTGTCTGCTCGCCATCGCGATCGATGCAATGGGATTCGGCCTCGTCTATCCGATGATGTCGGCGATATTCAACGATCCGCAGGCCGGTATTCTGGCGACCGATGCTACGCCGCAACTCCGCAACTTTTACCTCGGGCTGGGTTACGGCATCTATCCGTTCTTTATGTTCTTCGGCTCGTCGCTGATGGGCAATCTGTCGGATGGGTACGGTCGACGGAAGATCCTGTTGCTGTGCATTGCCGGTCTATCGGCCAGCTACTTTCTCATGGCGCTCGGCGTGTTTCAGGGCAGTGTCTGGCTGCTGCTCTTTGGGCGCGGTTTGAGCGGGCTGATGGCGGGTTGCCAGGGCATTGCGCAAGCGGCAATCACCGACGTGAGTACGCCCGACAACAAGGCTTACAACATGAGCATCATGTCGCTTGCGTTTAGCGCCGGTGTGATCGTTGGCCCGGTGCTGGGCGGCGTCACGTCGGATCGAACCGTCGCGCCGATATTCAACTATGGGACGCCCTTCCTGCTGGTCGGCGGACTATCGGCCGCGTGCGCGATCTGGACCGCATGCTCGTATCGCGATACGGCGCAGGCGGTGGGCGCGACCCGCATCGATCTGTTGTTGCCGCTGCGTATCGTCTATCAGGCGGCAATGCATAAAGAGGTAGCGTTTCTGTCGGTCGTCTTCTTTCTGATGCAGGTGGGGTATGGGCTGTATTTGCAGACCATCATGCTATTACTACAAACGAAATTCCACTATTCGAGCTTGCAACTCGGCTTGTTCAGCGGCTTGATCGGTGTGTGCTTCGTGCTGGGTCTGCTGTTCGTCGTGCGGCTCATGCTCCGGGTCTGGGGCGTGGTCGACATTGCAAAGACCGGCTTATTAATCGCCGGCGTGTGTCAGATCCTGTCCGCGCTATTTCCGCAGGAGATCGTGTTGTGGTGTCTCGCCACGCTAGTCGGCTGTTTCGACATGGTGGCGTACACAACAATGTACACCGCTTACTCCGACGCCGTCAGCGAACAACGGCAAGGCTGGGCGCTCGGTATTGCCGGATCAGTCATGGCGGTGGCGTGGGTGGTCACCGGCTTGTTGACGAATCTGCTGCCGTTGTTTGGAGAGACCGGGCTGCTTCTTGTCGGTGGTGTGAGCTTTGTGATCAGCTTCGTGATGATGAGCGCTTACGGCCGCCGCTCACGTACGGCGAGCCGTGCGGGCGCCAGCCTTTAATTTCTCCAAGCTCACTGCGCCGCGCCCGGTCGTCGCTTTCAAAGCGGAGGACGCTCCAGTTCGAGCCAGCGCTGCACTGACGGACGTTGCCACTGACGCGTAGCGTAGTCGGCCAATTTCTCTGGCACTGCGTCGCCGTTTAGCACGAGACGATTCAGCATCAACGCGAGATCCAGATCGGCAATGCACCATTCGCCGAACAGATTCGCTGAATCGCTGGAAAGCAACGTCTCGGCCAATGAGTACAACTTTTGAGCAGCGGCGTTGGCGGAAGCGGACAGCCGCGCGGCCGGTGCGCGATAGAACACGACCTCCGTGGAGCGCTCTTGCCGGATCGGCATCAGATCGCTGCGAAGCCACGCCTGTACCTGGCGCGCTCGCGCTTTGTGAAATCGCGCTTGCGGATAGATGGGCGTTTCGGGAAACGACTCGTCGAGATATTCAGTGATCGCCGACGACTCCGACAGAGCAAAGTCGCCATGTATCAATGTGGGAACGCGATGCGTCAATGATTGGGCTGCATAGCCCGCTTCATGATTCGCGTTTTTGGCGAGATCGATCGTGGAAAGCTCGAACGGCAAACGCTTCTCGTGAAGCGTTACGAAGACCGACATGGCGTAGGGGCTAATAAATTGCGCGTCGGTGTAAAGATGAAGAAGACCTTCTGGCAAAACACTCTCCTTGGGCGTTGAATTGGGCGGTTACCGGTAGAACACGTAGTCGGCAAGATAGGGCGAACTTCCGATCTGATGCTCAGTCGAGCACGGCGCCTGGGGCGCCAATCCGCCGACAGTGTGCAGACGCTGCACGTAGCGGACATCCGCAAGTGTGCCGTTAGCGCCGGTGCCATGCGTTTCAAGCAGCAGTTGGGGAATGCTTGCCGGTGTTTCGCTCGGTTGCTGTGCAAGCACATGACCTACGATTTTGCTACCGTCTTCCGCTTCCCAAGACGGGCCTGCGCCGTGACGAACCGCAGCATGACCACTCGTATCGAACAGTATCGCTTGCGGACTCTTGAACACCCATCCCAGACGATGCTGCGCGTCGAACTCGCACGAATAGTTTTGCACGCCGGACGCGGCCAATGTCATCGCTCGCGTACCTTGCGGCGGCGTAATGGAAGAGTTGGAGGAAGAACTGACGGGCGCGGACGACGGTGTCGCGCACGCTGCCAGCACAGACAGCATGGCGATTGCCAGGGACGGCTTCAGGAAACGCTGGGACATGGGTCTCACCTTGACGGGATGACGTGCAACGCCGAAGGACGGCCTGGCGGAGAAGCGGCCAGGCGAATTCGATAGTCCAGATAGTACGCGACGACAGGATATCCGCGCTGAGTTTGGCCGCTATCCGGCTGTCGTTATGGCCGATCTGTTGCGCGTCGCCATGTGTGAGACCTGCACTTCGCGCCGAGTAGCTTCATTTCGCGACATGCAGGCGCCGTTCGTCGCAACGCGATGGCGCGGCATCGGCATGCCCGCGAAGATGGCGTCACAGCAGGTTCACACCACAGATAGCGGGACGCCAACATGCCATCGACGAGCTTTCCATTGACCACGCGACGAACAAGATTCGTCGGTATGGCGGGAAATGTGATAAGCATTGACCTGTTATCTGAGTTATGACCAACCCCCGGATTCGATACTGCGCAATGAACCTACTTACGACCCCACCTCGATGGCTGCTGCGAACGCTTCGGGTGACGATTCCGACCACCGTCGGCAGCGCGTGGCTGTACAGCACGATCTACGAGGAGTCGTTCATGAAAGATCTGATGTACGCCTTTCTCGTCGTGTCGTTCACTCAGGCGCTGATCGTCGCGGGACGTCACGGGCTGTCCTACTGGCTGCGTAAGCGCTTTCCCGAGAACCTCGACGCGAAGCGCAACTGGCCGGGCTGGGGTTTGATGGCGCCGTGGATCGTCGGCTCGCTGATCGTGGGGTACTTTGCGGGCGTCGCTCTCGGCGATCTGCTCACGGGCACGCATCGCGAGCCTCTGATTATCGCGGCGGACACGCGAATGGTTCTTCTCAGCATTGTCGTGGCACTGGTCCCGGCCATCGGCATTAACTATTTTCTCTACGCACGTGCTCGCATGGCTGCCATGGAAACCCGTACACAAGCGGCACTGCGCACAGCGGCGGAAAATCGCCTGAAGTTGCTGGAGTCGCAGCTCGAGCCGCATATGTTGTTCAACACGCTGGCTAATCTGCGTGTGCTGATCGGCCACGACGCACCGCGTGCGCAAGGCATGCTCGATCATTTGATCGCTTATTTGCGGGCTACGCTCGAGGCGTCGCGTACCGGACTGCATCCGCTTTCAACGGAATTCGAGCGCATCTGCGACTACCTTGCGTTGATGCAGATCCGGATGGGCTCACGGCTGCAAATCCGGCTTGAATTGCCGGCGGAACTCGCTACGCTGCCATTGCCGCCTTTGCTCCTGCAACCGTTGGTCGAAAATGCGATCAAGCACGGCTTGGAGCCGAAGGTGAAAGGCGGCCGTGTCGAAGTAACGGCCATGCTTGAAGGTGGGTCGCTGATCCTCACCGTACGCGACACAGGCGTTGGACTCGACGCGCTGCCGGAGCACGGCGCACGCTTCGGCTTGCAACAGGTCCGCGAGCGCCTCGAAGCACTCTACGGCCACGCCGGCCACATCGAACTGATTCCCGCAACGGACAAGGAAGGGGGCGCTCTCGCGACCGTCACGCTTCCGTATCAACGGTAAAACCATCATGAAGACGACAGCTTTAATTGCGGAAGACGAGGCGTTGCTGGCCGCCAACCTGCAAGCCGAATTGCTCAGGCTGTGGCCTGATCTGGAGATCGTCGCCAGTGTCGGCGACGGCGAAACGGCGACGGAACAGGCGCTGAGTTTGCAGCCGGATATTCTGTTCCTCGATATCCGCATGCCGGGCATGACGGGTTTGGAGTGCGCCGAGGCGCTAACCGAAGATTGGCCCGAAGACGGCAAGCGCTTTCCGCTGATCGTGTTCGTGACCGCCTACGACCAATATGCGCTGCAGGCATTCGAACGCTCCGCCTTCGACTATGTGCTGAAGCCGGTGCAGACCGAGCGCCTCGCGAAAACCTGCGCACGTCTGCAAGAGCGCCTGCAAGACCGCAAACCGCCACAAGCGGCGGCCGCTTCGCTGAATACGGTTGTCGATCAGATGCGCGAACTGCTGGCCGCCGGTCAACCGGAACCGTCGCGCAGAACGCCTGCTGCGGCGCCGCTGCGCGTGATTCAGGCGAGTGCCGGGAACACGATCACGATGGTCCCCATCGACGACATTCTCTTCTTCGAAGCTGCCGACAAATACATTCGCGTCGTGACCGCTGAACGCGAGCATCTGATCCGCTTGTCGTTGCGGGAACTGTTGCCGCAACTCGATCCGCAGCGGTTCTGGCAGATCCACCGTGGCGCCGTGGTGCGCTGCGAGGCCATCGAGACCGCCCAGCGGGACGAGGCGGGGAAATTGACGCTGACCCTGCGCGGCAATCCGAGCCGGCTGGTCGTTAGTCGCCTGTACGCCCACCTGTTCAGGGGAATGTAAGGTTCGGGTCATTTCGTCGGCAAGAAAATAATTGGAATAAGCGGCGATTCGATGTGTTTGCCCTTGCATGGACGGCGGCAAACACAAGCGCCGCGAACGAGGGCACAAGGGTAGAGGTGGTGCCTTCGCCTCGCGAGCAGTACGCAGCGGTAAGCGAGCGAGGAGGGATTTTCAATCACGCAGATAGGACTCTTCAATCTCCAACTAGTTAGGCATCCAGATGAAAGCAAAATTTTTTATCGTACTCGCGCTGATCTTCGCTGCTTCGGCCGGCGTCATGACGCAAGCGTCCGCGAAGGAAGTCGCTCACACGAAAACACAGCAGTGTGTCGGCCCCGCAGGTTACTGCACGCCGTACTTCGGTAGCTAACGTGTCAACTTCAATGGGGCAATCGTTGCCCGGTAATTCACCACGTCTTAAAGGAAACTGAATCATGAAAAACGCTCTCGTTTGTTTCGCTCTCGCCGCTGGCGCATTGGCTACTCCTGTTCTCAGCTTCGCTCAATCCAATACGCCGGTGACGCGCGCTGAAGTGCGCGCTGATCTGGTACGTGTCGAACAGGCTGGCTACAACCCGTCAACGAGCGACGACGCCACCTACCCCGCCGACATTCAGGCAGCCGAAGCGAAGGTTGCCGCGCAAGACACGCAGCAAGCGACGCAATCGTCGTATGGCGGTGTAGCTCAGAACGGCAGCTCGTCGTCAGGCCGTCCGGTACATACAACGATGAACGCCGGTTGTGTCGGGCCGGTCAGCTACTGCAATCTGTACTTCGGTAGCTGAATAGTGCGTGCACAGGATCCTGCTACAAAGCCTGGGTAAGCAGCCTGGGTAAGCAGGATCCCACAGTGTGTCATTCGCTACGCTATTACGTAGTTTCAAAGCTTTAATTCAAGTTATCTCGCATAACATTCATCAGACATATAAAGATCCTGTATCGAGTGCCGATATAGCGACTGATAAAGCGGATGTCGGCCGGACGTCCTCTACTCCATACCAAGAAATAAGGCACGCTCGATATGACCACGTTGTCGCCGTTGAACGCCCTCCCAGCACTGGCAGTGAAGCCGCTATCGAATGCGACCGCTAGCGTCGCTTCCGTGAGCGCGACTGCTTCGCAGGAGTCGGTCACGACATCCGCATCGACCATCGTGACGATCCCGTCGATGATTGGCGTCGATGCACCCGTGGTCTACACGCCAGAAGGCAAACTCGCGAACGTTGCGCCAACTGTCACGTGGGCCCAAAACAGCACGGATGCCGTGACTTTGGCGATGGCGGGCGATTACATGTCGCAGTCCATTTCCGGTCAGTTCTACGGCCTGGGCAGTGCGCTGCTGGATCGCTTCAAGACGACGGGCAGCGATTTCTCCCAATCGGTCAATGTCGCATCGACCGGCGGAGTCAGCGGCTTAGAGCCATCGGCACAGGGTCCGCAAGGCGATATCAAACTGACGGTTAAGACCGCAAGCGGCGTCGAAGTGGATATCGCACTGGATAGCGGCGGCGGCACACTCGCGGTCAGCATGCACAGCAGCGGCAAGCTCAGCGATGCCGAGCGCAACGCATTGGCCAAAATGGCCGACGGTTTTCAGCACGCTATCGACGGCCTTAGCGCAGTACCGCCCACCGTCGACCTCAGTGGTTTGATGGACACGGACCCGTCGGTGTTGTCGTCGGTGAAGTTGCAGTTCAACGTCACCAATGACGGGTCAAACAATCTGGCAGTCGATTTTTCTACGAGCAGCGCCGCCAGAACCCTGAGCATCTCGGGCGCGGCGGGCAAGATGAACGTCGACGTCGACACCAGCAATTCCGCGCTGTGGGGTTCGGACGCGCAGCGCAGCCAGGCCATTGCAAGCTATCTGAAGCAGATCGACAACGCCACCGCGCGCGGTCACGGTAACGCGGCGTTGATGAGCATATTCAAAGATGCGTTCTCGCAGATGAACAGCAGTTACGGCACACCGTCGCAACAACTTGCCGGCACGGCCTACGCGCCTTGGCTGGCCCAGTCGGATCACGCGATGCTGACGGGCCTCGCTGATTTCAGCGCATCCGTGACCGAAACGCCGGTGTCGTCGAATCCGTTCCGTTTGGGCGAGGTCGATGCGTTCGCATATCAGCTATCGCAAAGCACCCGCAGCGAAGGCAATTTTCTGAGGGGCACGATCTCGCAAACTCAGCAATCGCATCTGAGCGCGAGCTATCACCAGGCGCTCACGGGAACCGGTGCGCCGGTGCTCAACACGTCGAAGACCTCGCAGAACTACTACTACATGCAGATCAACGACGACGCCGACAGCACCACCCAGATCGCCACTGAAAAAGGCAAGTTGCTGAGTGCGTCATTGAGCCAGTCGTCGAGTCAATCGACGCGTCAATCCGAATACGTGCGAGGTGCGCTGGTTTCGGATGTAACCACGCCTTCGAGTTCGTCGCATTCGAAAGATCTGCTGGCGCTGTTGAAGCCGCTATTCGAAAACGGACAGGCGGAACGCAATAGCGACGCGTGGCAGCAGGCTTTAGCCGGCATACACAGCATGGTTCTGCTGGGCGCGACGACGTCGTAAATCGCGCGTTAAAAATAGCGGCCGTTTATGACAACTTCAAGTCAGTACATGGCCGGTGCGATGAGCGCGCATTCCTGCTAACGCGTTTCGCGCTCAACGCTGCCGGCGTTGAATTGTGTGCTCTCCGTTTTGCCTTCTATCGGACACTTTTCCGACACGCGTGTGTCGTAACGTTCTACGTTTGCAACGAACACCGTTGCCTGCCAGATTCCCGACCGATCAGTTTGAAAGAGGCGCACATGCCGGCAAAACACGAGTCGAAGAAAAGCGAACCGAAAGACAGCGGCAAGAAAGCGAAGCGAAAGGAGCCGTATGAAGGCAAGGCGGCGGCTCGTCGCGAAGCGTCGGCCGCTACGGCCGCGCCTATGCCCGTGCCTCAGTCGGGCAGTGCCGATGCACCCGTCGCGCTGCGCGAGCGCGCGCTGACGCATCCCGTGTTCGCGCAGCCGCAACCGACCGCCGACCCGACTGTGTTTCGCGTTTCTCATCCATCGGATGACGCGGCGTACAAAGAGATCGATAAACTCAACGCCGAGCACAAGCTCTTTCCGTTGCCCTTTCCTGTGCCGCGCGGTGGCGTCGAACCGCAACTGTCGCTCGCCGAAGTGTTTGGCGGCAATACCGGCGCGGTCGATACGGTAACGGCGTCGGGACAGCTCGTCTTTCACGCGCTGGGTGATTGCGGCAATACAACGGGACCCGCCACGCAGAATGAAGTCGCCGACAAGATGACGGCAGACTTTGCCGAACCGAACGCTGCGGAGATCCCTCAGTTCGCGCTGTTACTCGGCGACGTGGTCTACAGCTTTGGCGAGAGCAAGTACTATTACGATCAGTTTTACGAGCCCTATCGCAGCTATCCCGCGCCGATCCTTGCCTGCGCGGGCAATCACGACGGCATGGTCTCGCCCGAGGCGCATGCAAAAAGTCTCGCGGCATTTTTGCGCAATTTTTGCGCGCAAGATTTTGTCGTGACACCGGAGGCGGGTGGTTTGTCGCGTACCGCGCAGATTCAGCCCGGCGTGTTCTTTACGTTCGAGGCACCGTTCGTGCGCGTGCTGGTGATCTACAGCAATACACTCGAAGACCCGGGTGTGATTTCGGATCCTCACATTGGGCGCAGTCAGCTCGACTACCTCGACGCCGCGCTCAAACGCGTGAAAGCGGAAAAATTCACGGGTGCGTTGTTGATCGCCGATCATCATCCGCCCTATTGCGCGGGCGGTCACGGTTCGAGTACCGCGATGCTGCAACAGATCGACGAGATCTGTGAAGCCAATGGCGTTTGGCCGCATGCGTTTCTTTCCGGACATGCGCATAACTATCAACGCTTCACACGCACCCGTCGCACGGACGGCACGCAGATTCCCTACATTGTGTGTGGTAACGGGGGCCATGGTCTGATCAAACTGGTGCCGAGCGGCACTGCACCGATTCGCGCGCCGCAGGTTTTGCAGGCGGCGTCGGCGAAAAGTGACCTGGTGGTACTCGAGAACTACGACGACACCAACTACGGTTATCTGCGACTCGTCGTTACCGCTTCGCAACTGCGCATTGAATACCATTCGGCGTCGGACGGCCTTACCGCGAAAGCGCCGAACGACTACGTTGCGGTCGACCTCGGCGAGCGCAAGATCGCGCATTTCGTCGCGGTAGATATGGGCCGACCGGGCGCCGCAAAAGCGGCCCGCGCGATGCTGAAGCGCTGAAGCATGGGTGCTCGTAGCCGGCCGTGCCGGATCGCTCGCGTAATCAGCGCTGTTCACCCAATGGCGTTGCCACGGACGCTCTCTTGACGAAGCCGCTTGCATTCGGTGTGACCGTACTTCTTGCCATAGTGGGCGTCGTCTTTGCGATTGGCGCGCCGTTCCTGCTGGGTGTTCATGCGACGTTGGCCGGGCTGCAGGCGGCGTCGCCCCGTCTGATCGTTATGCTGGCGGCGAGCGCATTCGTGAGTGCCGCCGCCAAGGCCGGCAAACAGCAGTTGATGCAAACGGCCCTGGGTCTTCGCATACGATTCCGGCGCACGCTCGCCATTACCTTCATTACCGACGCGGCGTTCCTCAGCTCTCCGTTCGGTGCGGCAGGCTATGGCGTAAATCTGGGCCTGTTGCAACGCGCGGGCGCTTCGTGGACGCAGGCCACTACCGTGGTGAGTGGCGATCAGGCGCTCGACCTCGCGTTCTTCACTGTTGCCGTGCCCGTTTCGTTCGTGTCGTGCATCGGCCTGATTGCCGGGTTGATTACGCCGAAGTCCTTGCATATCGTGGCGGGCGCATCGATCGGTGCTATCGCCGTAGCGTGCGTAATCTGGACGTGCCGACGAAAACTCGCGGAGAGTGCGAGCGGCGCGATCAGGCGCGTTGGTATGCCGACCCAGCCGCCTGCACGATGGACGGCTTTCGTCGCCAATGTGCGCGCCGAGTGGCGGCATCTGCTATCGGGGTCGCACTGGCGGCTCGGTGCGTTGCTTCTTTTGACAACGACGCAATGGCTGCTGCGTTACGGCGCGTTGTGGTTCATTCTGCTCGAACAGGGCTATTCGTTGCCGCCCGGTTTTGTCGTAGCCGTTCAGGCGCTGGTTTTGCACGCTGCGCTGTGGACCGGTATTCCGGCCGGCGGCGGTGGTGGCGACCTCGGTCTCGCCGCCGCATTCGGCGCCTGGGTGCCGCATGCCGCAGTCGGGGCGGCACTCATACTGTGGCGTTTCGCGACGCTGTTCTGTCCTCTCGTGCTGGGCGCCATCGGCATGCTTGCCCTGGCGCTGGCACGTGTTAATAGACGGAGTTGAACGTCACGCGTCGTTTCGAAGAAACTGCACGCCGCAGTCTATTGCGAACTGTCAGGGGTTCCTTTCATGCGTGTCGCGAAAGAAGCTCGTCCATGGCGGATCCGCAATTGTAGCAATCGAACCGTTTGCGTGATCAATGCAAGCGGATAAACCGCTTTCAGCAGATCCGCGATCATTCGCCATTCGGCGCGGACACCACGCCAGTAGCCGAGCTTTTCGGTTTTGCGGGCCTGGGTCACATGAGGCCAATGCGTCACCGCGATTCGCAGACGCCGTTCTATGATCAGGCGATTCATGAACACCTCGATCCCGAAACGCGGCAACGCCTGAATCTGTTCAAGGGCCGCATGCAGCAGCGCCTTCTTAACGACACGTTCCCCTGAAACGAAATCGAGCCCGATAGCGCGAAACAGCGTGAGGCTGTTTTGCCGCAGGCTGATGCTGACATCCGCACGCCCCTTGAGTACGGGCGCTGCCAGCGCGCTGATATGTTCGGCGGCGAGCCCTTTCAGATCGGCGTCGAGCAGCATGAGCAAGTCGCCTTGCGCCGCGGCAATACCGTCCACCATTGCCGCACTCTTGCCGCCATTCACGCCGCGCATGATCAGGCGCACAGAGGGAAACTGTTTGACGATATCCGCCGTGTCATCGTCGGAACCGTCGTCGACGACAATGACTTCGCCCAACGCAGGATGCACCGCGGCCACGGCGAGTACCTTTGCAATCCGTGGCGCTTCGTTATACGCGCAGATGATGCATGAAATGAACTGGGAATTGTAAGGGGACGGGCTGGCTGTCATAGTCGGGCAGAAGCCGCACCTCGATCGCAGTAACGACTGCGCAAGGCGCAATGGAAGGGTTCGCGCCTGAGTGTGAGTGATCGCAGGCACGAGCGCTTGAGACGTCGCTCCATCATACGCGAGACCCGGCCGTCTGGTTCACTACGCACAGAGGAATACGCTGCATTCACGCTGTGTTCGTTGCAGCGAATTACGCCGCCCACGAGATGTGCCACGCGGGCGTGAAGCCCGCGTGATGTTCTGAAATGTAGCCGGTGGCGCGGCCAATACCACATCAAGCTGCCTTGCGACGAAGCGCGGTTTCTTCCAGTTCGCGTACGAGTGGCAGTACTTTCTGCCCAAAGTACTCGACCTCCTCGATGAAATGCAGGAACCCGGCCAATATGAGGTCAACGCCCACGGCCTTCAGTTCGACGATCCGCTCTGCAATCTGACGCGGCGTGCCGATCAGATTGGTGCGAAAGCCGTCGTTGTACTGCACCAGATCCTCGAAGGTCGACTTCGCCCAGTTTCCTTCGCCTTCAGGAGACGCGCTGCCCGCCTGTCTGGCCGCGTCGCCGAAAGCGTGAACGGCTTCCACGTGCGCGTGCGCGATGATGTCGTCAAGCACGGCGCGCGCTTCTTCCTCGGTATCGCGCGCAATCACGAATGCGTTCACACCAATGCGCACCTTGTGGTCGTTATTCGCCGCCTTCACCTGAATGTCGTCGATCTGCAGTTTGAGATTTTCAGGCGTATTGCCGTTCGTGAAGTACCAGTCGGAGACGCTCGCCGCGTTATCGCGGGCTGCGCGCGAACTGCCGCCCTGGAAGATCTCCGGATACGGTTTCTGGACCGGCTTCGGACTCAACGTATAGTTGTTGAAGCGATAAAAGTCACCCCGATAGGTGAAGTTATCCTGCGTCCAGATACCTTTGAGCGCCTCGATGAATTCGCGTGAGCGACGATAGCGTTCGTCATGTTCCAGCCACGGTTCGCCGATCGCAGTGAACTCCCCTTTGAACCAGCCGCTGACCACGTTGATGCCGATACGCCCGCTGGAAATATGATCGATCGTAGCAATCTGCTTCGCGACCACTGCCGGACTCCACGGACCCGGCAGGATCGCGGCGAGTACTTTCAGCTTGGTCGTTGCGTGCAGCAAGGCCTGGCTGAACGACACGGATTCGTGCTGGTTGTCGGCGCCGTAGCCGGCTGTAAAACGGATCTGGCTCAACGCGTAGTCGAAGCCGGCGCGCTCAGCGGTTTGCGCGAGCTTCTGGTTGTACTCGACACTCCAGTCGGTGCGCTGTTCAATCGTGCTGACAACCAGACCACCGCTGACGTTCGGCACCCAGTACGCAAATTTCAACTCTTCCTGACGCTCGCTCATGTCGATTCCCTGTTCGTTCGAAAACCGGAGCAGACTCCGGTCGACCATCGCCACGGTTGGCGATGCACAGGTCGAATCTATGGCAGGGATGCGCCCTGGATCAATCAATTAAATCTGCTATCGATCGATGGAAAACGTGTGATTCTCATGCTCGAAAGTACGAGGCCGATGTCGTAGCGACGGTTTGCGTAGGACAACGTTGGTTCATACCATGCATTGCGTAGTCTGCGTATATGGAAAGCGCAAATCGATCTATTGGTGGGTGTGATTGTTGGTCGGTTCATGCGCGGTGGCGGCTTGATCCGCTTCATCGCGCGCTTCGATTTCGTGCATTCGCAGATGCGTTAGCGCGTGCGCGAGACCGTCGTGGGACAACTGCACTGCGGCGGCCTCAGCCGAAAACGTTGCGGGTTCAACGACGCGTTCGAACATTTGTGCCTCGTACGCCGACACGGCGGCTTTCCAATCGACGCCTTCGCCAAGAGTGCGGGCGAGTTCGGCCGCATCCAGCATCGCGGCGTTTACGCCTTCGCCGCCAAAGGGCGACATCACATGCGCCGCGTCGCCGATCAGCGTCAGACCACAACGATTCATCCAGCGGTGTCCGACCGGCAATGCGTAAATCGGCCGAGCTGCGAAGTGGTTGTTGCTGGCGTGAATCAACGCGAGAATTTCATCGGCGAATCCGTCGAACTGGGTAAGCAAGTCGCGTCGTATTGCTGCGGGCGATGAGAAATCGATTGTTTCGGCTACCCACTCTTGCGGGACGCGAAAAATCGCATAGACGCGGATGTGTGCGTTGCCGTTGCGCTGCGCGATCAGCGTACGGGCATCGCCGAGCGCCTCCATCTTGCCGCGGCCTACCAGCTTCGCGACATTGGGATGACTGGCGTCGACGTCGTCGATACCGAATTCGATGAACATCAGTCCGCTGTACTGCGGCATGTAGTGGGACAGTAGTGGTCTCACGCGCGACCACGTACCGTCCGCACCCACGACCAGATCGGCGCAAACGTCGTGACCGTCGGAAAAGCTCAACTGCCACATGCCTCCGTCGAACTGACGCAACTCGCGCAATTCGCTATTCCAACGCACGCGGTTGGGCGGCAGGGAATCGAGCAAGATACGACGCAGTTCGCTGCGATCGACTTCGGGACGATTTCCGCTCGTCGTGTTGGCGCTTTCGAACAGCAGCTTGCCCGTTTTGTCGAGCAGGCGCGACCCTTGATCGTCGTACCGCGCGATTCGCTGAAACTCCGCGTCGAGTCCGGCGCGCTGTAGTGCCAGTTGTCCCGACTCGTCATGCAGATCGAGCGTTCCACCTTGAGGGCGAACATCCGGGCCGGCCTCACGCTCGAACACGGTCGACGCAATGCCATAGCAATGCAGAATGCGCGCTAACGTCAAGCCGCCGGGGCCACCGCCGACAATCGCGATACGAGGGAATGCATTCATAAGCCGGCTCCAGATATATAATAGGTGCCTATGTAGTTTAAACATAGGCACCTATGTTTAGTCAAGAGGAATGCAATGCCGGTCAGAAAACAGCTCCCCAATCCCATGCCGCTTATCGGCTTGATCAACCGCGGCTTCACGCGCATCTTCGACGCACAGTTGCGCCAGCTCGGTTTCGCCGTTGGGCAGATTCCCGTGCTGAATGCGTTGAAAGGGGGCAAGGCGTTGCCTCAGTCTGAACTGGCGAGGCTTGCGAGAGTGGAGCAGCCCACGATGGCCCAGTTGCTGAGCCGCATGGAGCGCGACGAGATCGTCGATCGGGTTGCCGATCCTGCGGACAAACGTAGCCGGTTGATTTCACTGACGGCCGATGCGGAAAAACGCTTGCCGAAAGCGCGGGCGATTCTGTTTGCGGGAAGTGAAGACGCGTTGTCGGGACTCAGTGATGACGAAGTCACGCAACTGGTCGAACTGCTGGAGAGGGTGAATGCGAATATAGAACGAATGAGCGAGCAGGCGGGAGACGCCTGACTCGCTCTATCGATGCGCCGCCGCTGTGAGCGGCGGCGCGTCCGAGGTCTTCAATGACTGTCGACCTGGTTGTTGGCCAGCTTATTGACCGGTGTATCCGACCGGAACAGTCGAATTGGCCTTGGCGACCGTTGCGTTGCCCGACACGATGTACTGTGGTACTTCGGTGAGCGTCAGCGTGACCTGGCCGTTGGTGTAGGGCAGCGTGGTCATGTTGCCGTAACCGTCGATGTCCGTCACATTGCCCGAGGTACCGGCGTTGTCCACCGTCAGCTTGTAGCTGGTCGAGTAGCTCTGGCTATATACGCCGGCGCTCGTCGGCCATTGTGCATTGCTGTGCGCCCACGCCGCGGTCACGACCTTGCCATTGCCGAGTTGCTGGAACGAGTAAGCGTAGGTGCCTTGCGGCGTGCCGTTCACACGACCCAACGTATTCGTACCGTCGAGTGCGCGCGTCATCGTTGCGAACACCATGGCTTCCGGCTTCGGCGACAGGTTCGTCGCACCGAACGCACCTTGCGCGTCGTTCAGGTCGAAGAACGTACCGTAACCCACTTCACCCGGATAGTCGGGACCGTAGAACAGCGTCGTCAGTTGCGCGCCGCCACCCAGCACGATGATGTGTGCCCGCACGCCCACTGCTGCTTGCGCAAACAACTGGTTCTGCGACGGTACGGTAGGACCATAGTTGAGACCCGGATCGTAGCTCACGCCGGCTTCGGTGAAGAAGAGCTTCATGTTCGGCTTGCCCGCCTGCATCACTGCGCGCAGTTGCGTCATCTGATTGTCGAGCGCGTTGGCCTGATTCGCCGTGCTCGGGTCCGAGTCCTGCAACTCGGGCGGATGCGCCGGATAGGTGCCCGCATTCCAGTAGCCGTGCGTGGCAACTGCATCGATGTAATTCCACAGACCCAGCGCGCCGTACTTCTGCAGATAGCCGGTGGTACACGTGTCGCAGTTCGACGCGAACGGGTTCGCGGTGCCCATCACGACAGCATTCGGATCCGTCGAGTGAATGCCTTGATACGCCGCTTTGTACATGGCGACGAAATTTGCGTCGCTATCCGCCCAGCCGAGGCTCGGTTCCCACGTCACCTGATAGTAGTTGCTCTGCTGGTTCGGATAGTTCGCCGCGCGGATCTGGCTCGTGTCGGTGCCGACCTTGGCCATGAAGCCCTGGAACTCGGTCATGTTCGACGGCGCGTAGTAGCTGTCGTTGAACTGGCCGGTCTTCGAGTCCCATGCAGGGATACCGTCGAGACGCACGATGCGCATCTGATCCGGATTCGCCTTGTAGAACGGATCGAGGTCGCTCACGCTCGGCGTGTACGTGTTCGGACCATTGGGTTCCATGGCCGATTGCTCGCGATCGTCGATCGTCCACGTAATGCCCAGATCATGCAACGCGGCGATGTTGTCGTTGAATCCCTGCATGCCGAAGCGATGCTGATCCTGATGAGCGTATGTAACGGTGCCCAGTGCCGAGCTCAGGTTCGGCAACACGCCGAACGTTGCGATGCCCGTGGGACGCGTACCGCTGCTCGGTAACGTGCCGCCGTTCGAGCGCAGCGTCGCGGTGAGCGCGCCGTAGCCTGACCACGTCGACGTACACGGAATCGTGCTGGTTTGCACGCCGGTTTTAACCGCGAAGCTGCCTTGCGATTTGATCGCGCCGTTCGAGTCTGCGACGGACCAGACGACCGTGTCCGCGCTCGGGACGTTCGTCGTGATCGCGAGCTTGAATGCTGCGTTGTTCTGGAAAATGCGCATGCCGTCGGTGGTCGGCGTGTCGGCGCTGATCACGCCGTTGGCGGTGCCGCCCGCGGTTTGCGTCGGCGTGCTGCAGGAAAGCGTGGCGCTGCCTGGGGTGGGCGACGGGGTGGGCGTTGGTGTCGGGGTAGGCGTAGGCGTAGGCGTAGGCGTAGGCGTAGGCGTCGGAGCAGGGGCTGGAGCCGGTGCGGGCGCAGGAGCCGGTGCCGGCGTGGGAGTCGGCGTAGGCGTGGGAGTCGGAGCCGGGGTAGGTGCCGGCGTCGGGGTAGGCGTCGGTGTAGCGGCGACTGCCCTCACCCAGCATGACTTGCCGTAACCATAGGCGGGATCTGTCTGCGAAACCGCGCCGACATAGCAGCCGACGCCATTACTAAAGGTCTGCGGCGCCGTCAGCATGACCGATGGCGAATTGGGCGGGACCGCGCCGAACACCACCGAGCCCGTACCGAGGAACGAGCAGTTGCCGTTCTCCTGTCCGCACAGCTTGTACTGCTGGCCCGACACAGTGATGGTGCCGCTTTGAGCAGCCTGGGCGCTTTGCGCACCAAACGATGCCAACACCGTTGCCGAGGCAACGCCTAGAAGTTTCCAATATCTCATCATTGTCCGTGTATCGCTAAAAGCAGGTTTTCCCCGAGGAATCAGCAAGATCGATCAAAGTCGTCCGCGTTGGCGTTATGACTACAGAGAGAGGTCAACCAGAGAACGCGCTGAAACCGCGTTCATTGCTGATGAAGCCAGCGCTCGAGCGCGCCGTTGTTATGAGAACGAGAGCCGTTAGACAGCCGTTCGTGCGACGACCTGTCAGGCGATTGAATGCTTAACAATCAACCAAGTGTCAGTCGACGTTTATATTACGGAATACTTACTATTAACTACGAAAAACTCATTCGATAGAGCGATCTTGACGATCACACCTTTGAATAGGCAACGTCACCCATCGAGCGCGGCATGTAGCAGCGCTTCAGCGTACCCATTCGTTGCGTGAAAGCTCAGTCGACTTCCCAGCCGGCGTCCTCCGACTCGCGAACGCGCGATCGGATAAACGGCACAATCACTGATGACATGCCGATGACGTGACTCGTAAAACTTTGGCGAGGCATCGCGTTGATGCAGCGGCGTGCCTTGAATGTGAAAACAAATTTCTGGTAGGCCGCGCAGCGAGAGAAATCAGGAAAGCTGATGGTCTAGCTAAGTCCCATTCTTTCGCAACTGACGGCCTGGCGCCGATACGAACGCGGCGGTGCGACGGCAATTGAGGCGCGCCCAAAGATCAGACGTGACGCTCAACCTCGTGCGACCTGCACCGATGCAATTATTGCCGACACCGGTGTGCTTTCTCGTGCATCTGGTATTACTTACAGATGCTTTCGGCAGAGGAATTATAAACGTTTCATCGGTGCAACGTGGCGTGAATTCGAGGCGATAAGTGATAATGCCGAGAATCCGCCGCATGAGGTGTCTTATGACTAACCAAACGCACCATAGAGGAAAATCTCTGCCTCATGATCGGCGGGAAAAGATAAATCTTTGATTTGTCAGCAGATTGGTTGCGTTTGACAATTCATACGAAAGCGCGATGTTTAATATTATTAATATAAATATAAGTGCGCTATTTGAATGAGTCAAAGTCAGATGGGGTGCGAACAGATAATTCGCGTTGTGTCGCTTTTTTATTAAATATTTTATTGAATTCGCACCCTAATTTAATTAAAAAAATTCAGGGCGCATCGACGTTCAAGTGTAGCCGGGCGGGCGCGTTCACCATGGCCAACGCGCCTCCAATTCACTTCACTGCTCCCAGTGCTAACCCCTTCACCAGGAATCGCTGCAACCACGCAAACACGATCGAAACCGGCAGCGTCGCGCACAAGGTCGCGGCCATCACGAGATGCCATTCGACGACGTACTTGCCCGCCACCATATCGGTTACCTGCACGGTGAGTGTCTTGTTCTCCGGCGAGCGGATGAGCGTATAGACAACGGCAAACTCATTCCACGCATTGATGAACGTGAAGATGGCGGTCACCACGATCGCGGGTACGGCGAGCGGCAGGAAGACCTTGAAAACGGCCTTGGTGCGTCCGCATCCTTCGAGCCACGCGGACTCTTCCAGGTCTCGCGGCACCGTCTGAAAGTACGAGGACAACATCCATACGGCGAATGCGATATTGAACGCCGCGTAAGAGACGATCACGCCGATCTTCGAGTCGACCAGATTGCCATCGCCATAAGGGATCATCGCGGCGAGGCGGAACAAACCCACTACGAGCAGAATGGGCGACAACATCTGCGTGACGAGCAGGAACTGTCGATACAAACCGCGTCCGCGAAACGGGAATCTGGCCAGCGCGTACGCGGCGGGCAAGCTCACGGCCAAGGCGAGCGCGGTCGACAGCAAGCTGATCACCGTGCTATTGCGTAGCGCCACGCCGAAATTCGCCGCTTGCCACATGTCGACGAAATTGCTCCATTGCCAATGCACGGGCAGCCAGCGCGCCGGATAAACGAAAATCTCAGTGGCCGGTTTCAATGCCGTGAACAACATCACGGCAAACGGAAACAGCACCACCACAACCAGCGGCGATAGCGCGAGCCAGCACCACAGCGAGCGCTTCATCTTGATGCTGAGACTCATGACGGATCTCCTTCTTTCGCGGGCTGCAGGCGCAGATAGGCGATCGAGAAAACGAACAGCATGACGAGCATGATCAGCGAGACTGCCGCCGCTTCACCAGGACGTCCCAACCGGAAACCTAACTCATACAGATACGTGACGAGAATATGTGTACTGTTGTCGGGGCCGCCTTGCGTCATGACCCAGATGATCGGAAACGAGTTGAACACGTAGATCACATTCAGCAGGATCGTCATGTTGATGAACGGCCGCAGCAGCGGCATGGTCAGCTTGCGAAACTGCTGCCACGCACTCGCTCCGTCCATTCGTGCCGCCTCGTAGATATCACCGGGCACGGAGGACAACCCGCCGAGCAGAATCGTCACCGTAAAGGGTACCGAAACAAGAATGCCGACGGCGATCTCCACCGGAAACGCGAGCTCCGGTGTCGCGAGCCAATGGATCGGGCCGCTGATCAACCCCAGCCTTTGCAGCGTGACGTTGACCATACCGTAATCGTCGTTGAAGGCCCAGCGCCAGACCACGGCGGTCATGGTCAGTGAGACGGACCACGGCAGCATCACGATGGTGCGCGCTATGCCGCGGCCGTAGAAGTCCTGGTTCAGGATCAACGCGACCGGCACTGAAATCAGCACGGTGCCGCCCACCACGCACACGGTCCACACAACGGTTCGTCGCGCGGCCGCGAGAAACGCGGGGTCGCCGAAAATCGTATAAAAGTTCTGTAGGCCAGTGAAATCGCGAATCGCACCGAAACGCGAGACCTCGTGCAGCGATTGCCACACGATGTTGAAAATCGGATAGCTGATGATAAAGAGCGCGAGTACCAGACTCGGCGCAATCAGCAACCAGGGCGCCTGCAGGCGCGAAGAAGCGGAGCGGCTCATGGGTGCTCGATCGTAAGACGCGTTTGCGCTCATTCGCGCGCGCGCCGGGATGGGCCGGATAGTGCATTACGACCGAAACGCGCACCGCCTTCACAACGGCGGCGCGCGTTCCGTGTTCAGCAAATCACCTCGAGATCACTCAGCGATCAAAAACGAACGATCAGAACGAGCGATCAAAACACGATCAATGACCGAGCGACTTGTTCGCCTGCGTGGCTGCCGCATTCAGCGCGTCGGCCGGTTTCGCCTTGCCGAGGTAGATCGACTGCATTGCATCGGTCACGGCTTTCGCGGTGTCTTCCCAGCCGGTCACGGTCGGTGCGAAGCGAGCCGTCGGCAGCAACGCGACGAACGCTTTCGTATCCGGATCGTTGAATGCCGGATCGGTCGCTTCAGCCTTGGTGGTCGGCAGGAAACCTTCGGTCGTCGAGAACTCGACGCGCGGTTCCTTCGTGAACAGATAGTCGAGGAACTTCCACGCCGACTTCTTCACCTTCGAGTTCTTGAACATCACGATCGAATCGGTGACGGCGTAAGTGGCGTGCGTCGTGCCCATCGGAATCGGATCGATGCCGTACTTCAGGTTCGGCGCGTCTTTCTTGATCTGCTTCGACAGGAACGGTGCGGAGATCACCATCGCGACGCGGCCCTGTTTGAACAGGTTCTGCACGTCTTCGCGGCTATAGCCGGTCACGCCGGGTTGCGTAAGACCCTGGTCGATCATCGACTTGTACAGCGTGGCCGCCTTGATGCCGGCCGGCGAATTGAACGCCGCCTTGCCGTCCTTGCCGACGACGTCGCCGCCATTGGTCCACAGCGCGTAGTAATAGTAGACGTCCGTTTCGATTTCCTTGCCTTGCAGACCGAAGCCGGCAATGCCCTGCGCCTTCAGTTTCTTCGACGCGTCGATCACGTCGTTCCACGTTTTAGGACCGTCGGGATATCCGACCTTCGCCAGCAGATCCTTGTTGTAGTACAAAGCGCGCGCGGAAGCCGCGATCGGCAGACCGTACACCTTGCCGTTGATTTCGCCCGGTGCGAGGAACGGACCGATGAAGCGGCTCTTGAAGCTCGCATCCATGTAACCGTCAAGCGGCTCAGCCACGTCGTCCTTCACGAAGTCGAGCAGCCAGCGTGTGCCGACAATCGCGAGGTCGGCATTGGCGCCGCCCGAAATGTCCGTCTGGAGTTTCTGTTGCAGCGTGTCCCAGTTCACGTCTTCGATCTTGATGGTCGTGCCGGGATTGGCCTTCTCGAAGTTGCGGGCCATTTTCTCGAAGTACGGCGCGGTCGCGTCGCTGTAGTGCGCGACCGTGACGCGGACCGTGTCGGCGTGAGCCGCGACGGCGATACCTGCAAACGCGAGCGCCACGGCAACTTTGCCTAGCGCGAGGGAAGCACGGGCATGCAACGACATTCTCTCTCTCCTGTTGTCGATCGGAGTTGGCGCTTGAGCGCTGGCTCCGGTCCCATCCGATGATGGTGGGGTGGTCTACTGCCGTCGCCGGCCGCTTTGGGTTAAATTGTTTGAAAAAATCCTACATGACGCAAAATAGCTTGTCACGTAGGGTCTGCCATATTTTTTTGCAGCCGGTTTTGTGCATAAGATGCTGTAAAGCAGGGGTATTCTGCGTAACACGAAGTCACGGATACCCAATCTTCGGGATGGCTAGACAACTGGCCGGCATCGAGTTTGTAGGAAATTTACATGCTAATCCGGTGCGCATGACCAGTTGATGAGCGAGGCGGACATGAATCGTGTGGTTTTGGTAACGGGCGCTTGCGGCGGTATCGGCGGCGTGTTGTGCAGGCGTTTCGTGGAGCAGGGCGATACCGTGCTGGCGCTCGACATCGACGCGGCCGCGCTTCAGGCCTTGACTGCGGAACTCGGCGACGCGCACGTCACGCCGATCGCGGTCGACCTCGGCGATGCCGCCGCGGTGCAGCAAGCGGTGGCGGCCGCGGTCAAGACGCGCGGTCCGGTGGATGTGCTGGTCGCCAATGCCGGTGCTGCGCAAGGACTGACGCTCGCCAGCACCGACGCCGCGAGTTGGCAACGCGACATTCATCTGAATCTGAACGGCACGTATCACACGGTGGAAGCGGTGCGGGCGTCGATGATCGAACGCCGGCGCGGCGTGTTGGTGCTGATCGGCTCGGTGAACGGCATGGCCGCGCTCGGGCACCCGGCGTATAGCGCGGCGAAGGCAGGCTTGATCAGCTACACGAAAGCGCTGGCCATGGAACTCGGCCGCTACGGCATTCGCGCCAACATCGTGTGTCCGGGCACGGTGAAGACGCAGGCATGGCAGGCGCGCGTCGACAAGAACCCGCAGGTGTTCGAGGACCTGAAGAAGTGGTACCCGTTGCGCGACTTCGCGACGCCCGACGACATTGCCGACGCCGTGCAGTTTCTCGCGTCACCGATGGCGCGCGTGATTACCGGCGTCGCGTTGCCGGTGGACGGTGGTCTGATGGCCGGTAATCGTTTGATGGCGGAAGAACTGACGCTCGAACAGATCTGAACACAACGGCACGACGACACAACGGCATAGCGACACCCGGACAAAAAACCCGCAACCCCGGTCGAGTCAACGAAGCAAGACGATGAGGACAGCATGGCAGCAGTGCAACTGAGCGGCATCTTCAAACGCTATGGCGACACGCAAGTCGTGCACGGCATCGATCTCGACATCGACGACGGCGAGTTCGTCGTGCTGGTCGGTCCGTCGGGCTGCGGCAAGAGCACGCTGATGCGCATGGTGGCCGGTCTCGAGGAGATCAGCGGCGGCGATCTGATGATCGGCGGCACGCGGGCGAACACGCTCGCACCGCAGCAGCGCAATATTTCGATGGTGTTCCAGAGCTACGCGCTCTATCCGCACTTGTCGGTCTACGAAAACATCGCATTCGGGCCGCGCATTCGCAAGGAATCGTCGGCGAGTTTCAAGCCGCGGATCGAAGCCGCCGCGAAGATGCTGAATCTCGGCGGCTATCTGGACCGCTTGCCGCGCGCGCTCTCGGGTGGCCAACGGCAACGCGTGGCGATGGGCCGCGCGGTGGTGCGCGAGCCGTCGCTGTTTCTGTTCGACGAACCGCTGTCCAATCTCGACGCCAAGCTGCGCGTGCAGATGCGCACGGAAATCAAGGCGCTGCATCAGCGCCTGAAGAATACGGTGATCTACGTCACACACGATCAGATTGAAGCGATGACAATGGCCGACCGCATCGTCGTGATGAACGCGGGGCGGATCGAGCAGATGGGTCGTCCGCTGGAGTTGTACGATCGTCCGGCGAATCTGTTCGTCGCGAGCTTTCTCGGCTCGCCGTCGATGAATTTTGCCGAAGGCGTGGTGGCGAGCGGCGCGCAAGGCCAGGGCCTCACGCTGAAACTGACCGGCGGCGGCGAGATCGTGCTGGAAGGCGCGTCGGCTTCGGCGGCGGTCGGTGCGAAGGTCACGCTCGGCGTGCGCCCCGAACACATCGAAACCATGGCGCAGACGCCGGACGCCACGATGGAAGTCGAAGTGGTCGAGCCGACTGGCGCGGAGACCCACTTGTACGGGAAAATAGGCGGCAGCACGTGGTGCGTGACGACTCGCCAGCGCTCGAAAGTCGAGCCTGGCCAACGTGTCGCGCTGCGTTTGCCGGCGGAACATATTCATCTGTTCGATACGGAGAGTGGACGCAGGCTGGTCTAAGCCGCGTGTTGCCGTCCGATTGCGATTGCGACTGCGACGCGGATTCATTTAACCCGTAAGAAAACGCTAGGATGTCCCACGTTTTCCGCTCCGCAGGACGTCCACCGCCCCGAAGGAAGTCCCCTTCGGCGGCCGGCGCGAAGCGACAAGTCCGAGGGCGCTTTTAAGGAACACCGGGTGTCCGCACCGAACTTGATTCCCCACATCCGCAGCGCGTTGGCGAATTTGCGGCCTGCCGAACGCAAGGTCGCCGATATGGTGCTGAGCGACGTCGACTTCGCCATGCGCGCGAGCATCACCGAACTCGCTCAGCGCGCCGACGTGTCCGAGCCTTCCGTCACGCGTTTTTGCCGCGCGATCGGGGCCCACGGTCTGCGCGACTTCAAGATGCAACTGGCGCAGAGCGTGGCAGGCGGCATGCCGTACGCGTCGACCGCGGTCGCGCGCGACGACGATGTACAGACCTTGATGGACAAGGTGGGCGAAGCGGCCATCGACGGCATCACGCACGCTCGCGGCGCGCTGGACCCCGCAGTCGTGGAGAGCGCGATCGCGGCGCTGTCGAGCGCGGGGCGCGTGTTCTTCTTCGGCGTTGGTTCGGGTTCGGGCCTCGTGGCGCAAGACGCGGCGTTGCGCTTTTTGCGGCTCGACATTGCGTCGACCGCCTTTACGGACGGTCATTTGCAGCGTCTTTACGCGGGGCTGATGGAGCCGGGCGATGTGGCATTCGCGATTTCGCATTCGGGCCGCAGCGTCGAAGTGAATGAAAGCATACAGATCGCGAAGGAGCGCGGCGCGACCACCATTGCGCTGACCAACGTCGGTTCGCGGTTGGCGTGGCTGGTCGATATTCCGCTGCTGCTGCGCGTGCCGAGCCCGATCGATCCGAATACGCCGGGCGTGTCGCGGCTCGTGCATCTGTGCATCATGGACGCGCTCGCGATCGGCGTCGCGCTTAAAGCCGGTCCGAAGACGCTTGAGAAGATGCGCCATGCGAAGGCGCGGTTGGCGTCGCATGAACCGGAGGCGACCGGGGATTGATCGTCACGTAGCCGTATTGGAACCTGGCGACGTTCGCCCCGCTTGTTGCGTTCCGCATTAATCCCATCTCCTGGCTATCGGCAATGCCGCTCTGAAACGCCAAATATTCACACTCCCGCCTCACCACCGTTTTACAACGGACAGCGCTCGCCCTAAAATCCGCGGCAATAGCTCGATCTGCGAGCACGCTGCAGAACGTCAAATAAAGCAATCCGGGAGAACAATGAAAAAACTCATCGCCTTAGCCGTGCTGTGCCTGCCCTTGTTCGCCCATGCCGACGCCGATACCGATGCGAAGGCGGCTTGCCAGGCCAGTCTGAGCAAATGGATGAAAACGCTGCACCCCGGCCGCCAACTCGATAGCGAGCACGCGGCGTGCAAGGTCTGGCCGGCAGATCCGTCGCTGACGCTGGCCGTGCAGCCGATGCCCCAGGCCGGCGCCACTGACGATGAAGCCGTGTACGACGTCGAAGTACTGGTCGCGGATAGTAAGTCCGGCGCGATCGTTGCGCATTTCTATGAACCGTCGGCGATTACGTCGGACGCGATTCGCTTCAGTTCGATCGATCTCGACACGGCGCGCTATCAGTTGACGCCGCAACTACGCGCGTTCGGCGTGCGCGTGACGTACGAGGGTTCGTCGCGCGTCAATCCCTACGAAGCGCAGGCGCTGAGCCTGTATGTACAGGACGGCCACACGCTGCGTCGCGTGCTCGACGACATGCTCGTCGCGAACGACTCCGGCGAATGGGATGGCAATTGCGCGGGAACGTTTTCGTCGATCGCGCGTTCGCTCGCCGTCGGTCCGGCCAACGACTCCGGCTATGCCACGTTGCGCGTCGGCGAAACATCGAAAGATCGCGTGAGCAAGCAGACGAGCAGCGATTGCGTGTCGAAGGAAAGCAAGCCGAAACGCTCGACCACCACGCTGAACTACAACGGCACGGCGTACAGTGTGCCGAAAGCCCTGCACTATGAGTGACGGCGGCGCATCGCGACAAAAGCGGCGCACGTTCGCCGTTTTTGTCGCGTTGACGCTTGTCGTGCTGATCGCTGCGTGCGGCCGTTCGGTGACGCAGTTGCCAAACGACGCCTATGTCTGGCAGCGCAAATGGACGCCGTCAGTCAACGCGGCGATCCAGCAGAGCCGTGGCCTGGTGCAATCGTGGCATGTGCTCGCCGCCGAGAAAGACAGCCGGAACGACTGGACCGTCGTGTCGCCGGACTGGGCGACGCTCGCGGCAGCGGGTGCGCCGATCACGGCCGTGGTGCGAATCGACGGCCAACTCGACGATCTGGATAGCTTGCCGGTCGCGCGCATCACTCAACTCGCCGACGACTGGAAGCAACACGGCGCGCCACTCGCGGCCATCGAAATCGACCATGACTGCGCGACCTCAAAGCTCGCGGCCTACACGCGGTTTCTCGCCGCACTGCGCGCGCGACTCGATCCCGCCATCAAGCTGACGATCACCGCGCTACCCACCTGGCTCGACAGCCCCGCGCTCGACGCGCTCCTGACGCAAGCCGACGCCTCCATCCTCCAGGTCCACGCGGTCATGAACCCGGCGCAGGGCCTGTTCGATCCGACGCAAGCGCGCACGTGGTTGCACGCGTTCGCGCGACGCACCCAGCGGCCATGGCGCGTCGCGTTGCCCACTTACGGCTCGCGCGTGACCTGGGGTGACGATGGTCGCGTGGCCGGCATTGAAAGCGAACGTCCGATGCTGCTCGCGAACGGTTTCGCGCAAGGCCTGTCGCATGAACTGGTCGCGCAGCCCGGGCAGATGGCGGCGTTCGTCGCGCAGATTCAACGCGACGAATTGCGCGGTCTGGCGGGCATCGTCTGGTTCCGCTTGCCCACCGACGCCGACGAGCGCGCGTGGAGCCTGACAACCTGGCGCGCTGTCTTGAGCCGCGCGCCGTTGACTTCAGCGATGAGCGTCGACGTCCATCCGAACGCACAGCGAGGGGGATTGTTCGACGTGTCGCTAGTGAGCAGCGGCAACGCCGATGCGACGCTGCCGGCGGTCGTGCGCACCGACGCCGCTTGCCAGGCCGCGGACGGCATCAACGGTTATGCACTCGATTACGACGCGCGCGGCATGCTGCTGCGTCGCGTACAACCCGGCTTGTTGCGCGCGGGCATGCGCCGCGACATCGGCTGGCTTCGCTGCGGCGAAACCGATCACCACAAGGTCTCCGTTCATGTTGAACCGTAAATATGTCGCATTCGGCGGTACCTTCGCGCTGCTGGCCGGCGCTGTGATCGTCCACGCATGCGGACCGTTTTTTCCGCTGCAATTGCTCGACAATCGCGCGGGCACGTTGTCGGGCACGCCGAACAATTCGTTCGCTTATGAGGTGGCGCGGCTTGTGACGCCGAGCGATCATTTGCTGGCGCCCGAAGCGGTGCGGGTTGCGGCGGGTGCGCAAGCGGTGGATCCGGCGAAGGCAGTGTTGGCCGGCTTGACGCCTGCGCAGATCGCAACGCTTGCCGCGATGGCCAAAGCTGCCGACGGCGATGCGGCGTATGCATTAGGAACAGGTGTGCCTGACGCGCAACGTCTCTATGCCGCGGCCGACGTGGACTATACGCACGCGCTGACGGGTTGCGCGAGTACGGCGGTTGCGTCGGCGTCGTCGGCGGCCTCCGGCTCGTCGGCGCCAACTGCCGATGCGGCGGCGGCAAGCGCGGCGGCTTCGAGCCGCACGGCACCGAGTCAAACCGCGCCCGACTCAAGCGATGCATCGTCGAGCACCGCCGCCGAGCCATCCGCCTGCGCCAGCAAAGAATCCCTCCTGACCCGCGCCACGACCCGCCTCGAAGCGGTCCTTGCGTTACCCGGCTCATCCGGCGCGCCGCGCTCGGTCGCCGCAGCAACCGAACTCGCGGCGATTGCCCAGGCGCGTGCCGACACCTGCACCGATGCCGACACATGCAAGACCCTTACCGCCGCGTTGCCGGCGGCCTACGCGCGCCCGCGCGCCCTCGCCGCGAACGGCGCTCCCGACCCGCAAGGCCTCGCGGTCGCAAGTCTCGGCGATGAAGCGCTGACCTATCTGATCAATCCGAAATCGGACATGCAGTGCGATTACCGCAGCTTCCTGAACGACACGCCCTGTGCGGCGGCGATCGCGCCCGCGAACCTGAAGCGGGCCATCGGCCTCTATGCGCAACAGGCGGCGCGCGGCGGCGTGAGCGGCGTGGAGTCCCTGCAATTCATCGCGGCCTGGGCGCTGGCCGGCAAGGCAGGCAAGACGCGGGTCGCGTCGCTGATCGACGATCCCGTCGCGCAACGTCTGCTGGTGGCGTATGCGCTCGCGCGCGAAGGCGATATCGTCAACGATCAGCCGGCGAGCGCGTACGAGTACTACGGCGGCTACGACAACAGCTTCGGGCCGACCGGCTATGCCGATGCCGCGCGCGGCGACCATGGCATCAAACCGAATCCGGCGTTGGCCTCGTTGGTGGAGGCGATCCGGCAACGCGGCATCGATCATGTAGCGGGCGCCGATCGTCTCGCCGCGCTGGCTTATCGAGTCGGCCGCTACGACTTCGCCGGCATGCTGGCAGCGCGTGAGCACAGCGCGCTGGCTAGCTGGGTGAGCGCGAAACTCGCGTTGCGCCGGGGCGATACGGCCGCGGCCGTGCAGGCGTATGCGCAGGCCTCGAAGGGTTTTCCGGCCGCCGATTCGAGCGTGGAGCCGGCGGGCGTGCGGCTGATCAAAGGCGAGCAGGCCGTGCTGACCTTGTCGCGTGGACAGTATGTCGAGGCGCTCGGTTATCTGTTCGACGCCGCGTCGCGCCGCAACGATGTGAGCGCGAACGAAGACTCGGTCACCGAAATCGCTTACGACAGCGATATGGCGTACATCGCGGAGCGCGTGCTCACCACGGACGAGTTGAAGCACTTTGTCGATACGCGCGTGCCGACATGGTCCGCCGCGCCGCCGCTACCGACCGATCCGAACGCGTACTACGCAGCGCGGCCGTCCGCCGGCGACTCGTTGCGCTATCTGTTGGCACGTCGTCTCATGAGAGATGGCCGTATCGACGAAGCGCTGCCGTATTTCCCCGCCGACGACGATCCGCGTTACAGCGCATACGACTGGAAAAACGGCCAAACGGTGCGCACGCAACTTCATCTGCGCGAGCTCGCGCACGACTATGGCGCCGCGCTCGACCAGGCGCAGCACGCGTGGACCCGCACGAATCGCGCGCGCGGCTGGTTCGCCGCGGCGACGCTCGCGAAACAGTTCGGGATGGAATTGATGGGCTACGAGCAGGGGCCGGATTATCACGACATCGACGGCGATTTCGAGGGCGGCTCGGGGCGCTCGGGTGTGATCGGCGCGCATGTGGCGCGGGGTTCGGACGCGAACGCGGCCAGCGACGCAGCCGCCGCGTCAGCGAAACAGCCGGATACGCCCGCGACGCGCGCGGAGGACGATCTGGCCGGACCGTTCGTCACCGCCGACGAAAAGCGCCGCTACGCGGCAAGCGAAAGCCAGCCGTTGACGCGTTTTCACTACCGCGAGATTGCCGCCGGGTACATCGCAAAAGCGGCCGACGCATTGCCCACGCGTTCGCAGGCGTTTGCCGCCGTGTTGTGTCGCGGGACGGACTGGATGCACAACTACGATCCCGCGCGCGCGCAGGGTTTTTATAAGCGCTATGTGAAGGAGGGGGCGTACGTGGACTTCGGCGGGTCGTTCGGCTCGCTGTGCCCGGAGCCCGATTTCAAGGCGGCGACGACGTTCACCTATACGCAGGCGTGGCGTGACATGCAGCGTGATGTCGGGCGCCATAAGAAGCGTGCTGCGTTGATTGGGGTGCTGGTGCTCGCCGGTGTGATGGGCGCTGGCTGGTGGTGGTATCGGCGGCGGGCGAGCGGCAGCGACCGGCCTACGCATTAACGCAATGCCAAAAGACTGACCCGCAATGAGGCGTCGAGCGTCACGCCCCGCTCGTCGCCGCCATCCACCCAAATCGCCGCGACAATCTCAGCGTCGCGGCGCGCAAAGTCTGCGCCGGGCCGCCCGTCAGATCGCTATCGAAGCTGCCGCTCGGTCCCATCAGCGCCAGTACGAGACAGATGCTGCCCGTGTGATCCAGCACCGGCGCGGCCAACGTATTGATGCCCGGCACAGGGCGGCTCAACGCAGTGTCGATACCGTCCGCGCGGATTTGCGCGAGGCGTTGCGCGTAGGCTTGAGTCAAAGGCGTTAGCGCAGAGGTCGCGCCGGCGTCTGCATCGACCGTCTTCGACACACCCGCTCCAACTCCGCGCGCTTTCGCCGCGAAAATATCCGCCGCGTCCGCCCCCGCCAACCGCAGATGATCCTGCGTCAGCAGACCGACGCGCACGTCGTCGGCGACATAAGCGGCGAACACGCGGCCAATCGCCGTATTCACCAGCGACATCACCGTGCCGACGCGCAAGCTCACATGCAGCGGCCGCGCCGATTCCTCCAGACGCACGACAGTCGGCCCAAGCGGTCCGAGCACCGCCATCGCGACGCTCATCGCCGTCGACGCCGCCAGCTCGACCACCTCGGGCTCCGCCTCGCGCGCCGGCGACAGGCGTTGCAAGCCGATCAACCCGAGTTCCAGCGCGAGCGGCCCGGCTTCGAAACAGCCCGACGCGTCGCGCTTGAGCAAGCCGATTTTCAGCAGACTCACCAGATGCGGAAACGCTTTGGCGGGCGGCATGCCGGCGGCCGCCGCAAGATCGCGCAAATTCAGCGGACGCGCCGCCGAGACCAGCGCCGCCAGCAACTCGCCGGTGCTGTCGAGCGACTGGATGCCGCGCTGCGGTTTTGCATCGGCGGAAGCGGCGAGAGAGGGGGCGAGAGAATCGGTCACGTGGCGGAAGAAGCTAACAGGGAAGGTGCAGCGGCGAGTTCGGCGCCAATGTCATGAGCCGCGGCGAGCAGCGCGCGGGCGATAGGACCGTCGGCGGCGACATCGATCGCGCCGGTCGAGCCGATCACTGTCAGCGCCAGCGACAAACCGCCGTCGCCATCGAGCACCGGCGCGCTCAAACTGCTGATGCCCGGACTCGGCGCATCCACGCTGCGTGCGAGACCGCGCGCGCGAATCTCGTTCAACGCGGCTTCGAACGCGGCGCTTTCGTCGGGCGGCGTCATCGCGCTCAACGCGCCAATTGCACCATTCGCCGCGCCCGACTGGTTCGCCCACATCGCGTCGAGCACTTCGCGCGGTAGGTAAGTGCAAAACACGCGTCCCGTCGAGGTAGCCGGCAGCGACATCACCGTGCCCACGTGCAAATTGACGTGCAGCGGAAACCCCGCGTGCTCATAGTGGACGA